>NZ_BCZP01000010.1 GCF_001598795.1 Delftia acidovorans NBRC 14950
TTTACAGAATCCGGGATTCGCCGCAGCAGGCATGGGCCGGCTGCGGCCGGAGACCGTCTTGCCCCACCTGATCGAAAGCTTTGCCGACATGGCGCCCTTCGTGGCCCTGCGGCGCGACCTGCATGCCCACCCCGAGCTGGGCTTCGAGGAACACCGCACCTCGGCCATCGTGGCCGAACGCCTGGCCGCCTGGGGCGTGGAGGTGCACACCGGCCTGGCCGGCACGGGCGTGGTGGGCGTGGTGCGCGGCAGGCATACGGACGCACGCCACGGCACGCGCACCATCGGCCTGCGCGCCGACCTGGATGCGCTGCCGCTGCAGGAAGAAAACCGGTTTGCCCACCGCTCGCAGCATGCAGGCCGCATGCATGCCTGCGGCCATGACGGCCACACCACCATGCTGCTGGCCGCGGCCTGGCATCTGGCGCGCACGCGCGACTTCGCGGGCACGGTGCACCTGATCTTTCAGCCGGCCGAAGAGATGGGCAAGGCCGGCGCACGCAGGATGATCGACGAAGGCCTGTTCGAGCGCTTCCCCTGCGATGCGGTCTTCGCACTGCACAACTTCGCGCTGGACCGCGTGGGCAGCTTCGCGCTCAACCCGGGCGCGCTCATGGCCTCCAGCAACACCTTCCGCATCGTGCTGCATGGGCAGGGCACGCATGCCTCGCTGCCGCACACGGGCATCGATCCGGTGGCCGCCACCATTGACCTGGCCCAGCAGCTGCAGACCCTGGTCGCGCGCCATGTGGATTCGCGCGAACGCGCGCTGCTGGCGGTGACGCAGATCCAGGGCTCGGACGCGCCCAACGTGATTCCCGACAGCGCCTGGGTGGGCGGCACGGTGCGCACCTTCTCCGTGGCGGCGCTGGACATCCTCGAAGCCGCCTTGCGCCGCCAGGCCGAGCACACGGCCCTGGCCCATGGCTGCAGGGCCGAGATCCATTTCCGCCGCGCCTCGCCGCCCCTGGTCAACCACGCGGCCGAGGCCGCCTTCGCCGCCGCCGTGATGCGCGAGATCGCGGGCGACGACGCCGTGGACACGCAGTTCCCCGGCGTGCTGGCGGCCGAGGACTTCGCCCACATGCTGCAGGCGCGGCCCGGCTGCTACGCCTTCATCGGCAACGGCCAGGGCGATCACCGACTGCCCGGCCATGGCGACGGCCCCTGCCTGATCCACAACCGCTCCTACGACTTCAACGACGACATCCTTGCCATCGGCGCCAGCTACTTCGTGCGGCTGGTGGAGCGGTGGCTTGCCGTCCCCCAGAAAACTTCCCCATGAAAACCTCTCATCCTTCTCCCGTCACCCGCCGCGTTCTGCTGGCAGCAGCCCTGGCCTTGGGACTGGCACCGGCCGTGCATGCCGAACGCGTGATCCGTATCGTCGTGCCCTTCGGCGCAGGCGCCACGCAGGACACGGTGGCACGCACCTTCAGCAATGAGCTGGGCCAGGCCCTGGGCGCCACCGTGGTGGTGGAAAACCGGGCGGGCGCGGGTGGCAGCGTGGGCACGGCCCAGGTGGCCAAGTCCGCACCGGACGGCAACACCCTGGTGCTGGCTGCGGCCAGCCACAACCTGGCCGGCCATCTGTATGCGAAGCTGCCCTATGACCCGCTCAAGGACTTCGTGGGCGTGTCCTTCCTGGGCCGCACGGGCTATGTGGTGGGCGTGCCGGCCGCCTCGGGCGTGCAGACCCTGGGCGAGCTGCTGCAGCGCGCCAGGGCCCAGCCCGGCCAGCTCAACTATGCGTCGGCCGGCAATGGCAGCGCCTCGCACCTGGCCTCGGCCTCGCTGGCCGCGCAGGCGGGCGTCAAGCTGCAGCACATCCCCATGAAATCCACGGGCGACGCCACGACCGAACTGCTGGCCGGCCGCGTGCAGCTGGTCACGGGCGCCACCATCGGCATGCTGGCCTTCCAGAAGGATCTACGCGTGAAGCTGCTGGCCTACTCGGGCCAGCAACGGTCGCGCTTCCTGCCCGATCTGCCCACGGTGGCCGAGTCCGGCGTGCCCGGCTATGCCTTCGACTCCTGGCTGGGCCTGCTGGCACCGGCCGGCACGCCGCCCGCCGAAGTGGAGCGCATCAACGCCGCCGTGCGCAAGGTGCTGGCCGAGCCCGTGGTCCAGGAGCGCCTGGCCCGCGTGGGCGTGGAAGCCGCCACCCTGCCGGCCGCCGAATTCCAGCGCCTGCTCAAGGACGACTGGGAAGCGTCCGGGCGCATCGTCAAGGCGGCCGACGTGCGCATCGAATAGTCACCCAGGCCGTCACAGCAGCTTGGTGCCCAGCGGCACCTCGCGGTCGGGCACGCACAGCGCCACCTCGCCGTTCTCGTTGTGGAATCCCGTGACCAGGCATTCCGAGCGCATGGGACCGATCTGCTTGCTGGGAAAGTTCAGCACGGCCACCACCTGGCGGCCGATCAGTTCCTCGGGCCGGTACAGCGCCGTGATCTGGGCGCTGGACTTGCGCACGCCCAGTTCGGGGCCGAAATCGACCTGCAGCACATAGGCGGGTCGGCGCGCCTCCTTGAACACCTGGGCGTCCACGATGCGGCCCACGCGCAACTCCACCTTGAGGAAGTCGTCAAAGCCAATGGTCTCGTGCAATGCGGATGAAGTAGTCATGCGGCCATGATGCCGCGCCGCCGGTGCCGGCTTTGTCGAGCAACGCTTGCAGTGCCAGGGCACACTGCCCGCCATGAAAAAGGCCGGCATCGCGTCCGATGCCGGCCTGGTGCGGGGCCCTCGACAGGCCCCGCAGCGGTTCGCGCCAGGATTACTTGGCGGCGACCACGCGCACCATTTCCAGGCACTTGTTCGAGTAGCCCCACTCGTTGTCGTACCAGGACACGACCTTCACGAAGGTCTTGTCCAGGGCGATGCCGGCTTCGGCATCGAACACCGAGGTGCAGGACTCGCCGCGGAAGTCCGTGGCCACGACCTTGTCTTCGGTGTAGCCCAGCACGCCCTTGAGCGCGCCTTGCGACTGGGCCTTCATTTCGGCGCAGATCTCTTCGTAGCTGGCTTCGCTGTTCAGCTCCACCGTCAGGTCCACCACCGACACGTCGGAGGTGGGCACGCGGAAGGACATGCCGGTCAGCTTCTTGTTGAGCTCGGGAATCACCACGCCCACGGCCTTGGCTGCGCCCGTGCTGGAGGGAATGATGTTTTCCAGGATGCCGCGGCCGCCGCGCCAGTCCTTGTTGCTGGGGCCGTCCACAGTCTTTTGCGTGGCGGTGGCAGCGTGCACGGTGGTCATCAGGCCGCGCTTGATGCCCCACTTGTCGTTGAGCACCTTGGCCACGGGAGCCAGGCAGTTGGTGGTGCAGGAGGCGTTGGAGATCACGTCCTGGCCGGCGTAGGTCTTGCAGTTCACGCCGAAGACGAACATCGGGGTGCTGTCCTTGGAAGGCGCGGACATGATGACCTTCTTGGCGCCGGCAGCCAGGTGCTTGCGTGCGGTCTCGTCGGTCAGGAACAGGCCGGTGGCCTCGATCACGATGTCGGCGCCGACTTCGTTCCACTTCAGGTTGGCGGGGTCGCGCTCCTGCGTCAGGCGGATGGTCTTGCCGTTGACGATCAGGTTGGAGCCCTCCACCGAGACCTCGCCCTTGAAGCGGCCGTGCACGCTGTCGTACTTGAGCATGTAGGCCAGGTAGTCGGGCTCGAGCAGGTCGTTGATGCCCACGACTTCGATGTCGCTGAAGTTCTGCACGGCAGCGCGGAACACCATGCGGCCGATGCGGCCGAAGCCGTTGATACCGATCTTGATCGTCATATTTGCCTCTTGGATTGACGGATTGCGAAAAACGGAAAAACTGAAACGGTGAGGGCCAGGCCGGGCCTGGCGGGCGGCAAAAAGGGGCCACAGGCCCCTTCTCGCAGCTTTACTTGCCGGCGCGCTGCAGCGCAGCCTGCACGGTGTCGGCCACGTTCTCGGCCGTGAAGCCGAAGTGCTTGAACAGCACGGGCGCTGGGGCCGATTCGCCGTAGGTGTCGATGCCGACGACGGCGGCGCAGCCGTACTTCCACCAGAAGTCGGTCACGCCCATTTCCACGGCGATGCGCGGCAGGTTGGCCGGCAGCACCTGGCTCTTGTACTTGGCGTCCTGCTTGTCGAAGGTGGTGGTGCTGGGCATGGAGACCACGCGCACGGCGACCTTGCGCTCGGCCAGCAGCTTCTGGGCTGCCAGGGCCAGCTGCACTTCGGAGCCGGTGGCGATGATGACGGCCTGGGCCTTCTTGTTCAGGCCGACGGCCTTGGGCTCGGACAGCACGTAGGCGCCGCAGGCGATGTCGTCCAGCGCGTCTTCGGTCTTGGCTGCGTAGGCCAGGTTCTGGCGCGACAGCAGCAGGGCCGTGGGCTTGTTCTTCTGGCTCAGGGCCACGGTCCAGGCGACGGCGGTTTCCGTGGTGTCGGCAGGGCGCCAGACATCCAGGCCCGGGATCAGGCGCAGCGAGGCGGCGTGCTCGATGGACTGGTGGGTGGGGCCGTCTTCGCCCAGGCCGATGGAGTCGTGCGTGAAGACGTGGACCACGCGCTGCTTCATCAGCGCGGCCATGCGGATGGCGTTGCGGCTGTAGTCGCTGAAGGTCAGGAAGGTGCCTGCGTAGGGGATGTAGCCGCCATGCAGGGCGATGCCGTTCATGATGGCGGCCATGCCGAACTCGCGCACACCGTAGTTGATGTGGCGGCCGATCTTGCCGTCTTCGGTCAGGACCACGGCACCCTTGTCGTCCACGCGCAGCGAAGGCGTGCTCTTGGTGTTGGTCAGGTTGGAGCCGGTCAGGTCAGCCGAGCCGCCCAGCAGTTCGGGCAGGGCTGCGGTCAGGCCTTCCAGGGCCAGCTGGCTGGCCTTGCGGCTGGCCACGGTGGCGCCTGCGTCATGCGCGTCGGAGGCGATCTGCGCGGCGATCTCGCCGAAGTTGGCAGGCAGGTCGCCGGCCATGCGGCGCGTGAAGTCGGCAGCCAGCTCGGGGAAGGCCTTGGCGTAGGCGGCGAACTTCTTGTTCCAGGCCGCTTCGGCCTTGGCGCCGGCGGCCTTGGCATCCCAGTCGCCGTAGACGCTGGCGGGGATGTCGAAGGGGCCGTGCTCCCAGCCCAGGGCCGCGCGGGTCAGCGCGATTTCCTCGGCGCCCAGGGGCTCGCCGTGGGCCTTGGCCGTGTCCTGGCGGTTGGGCGAGCCCTTGCCAATGCTGGTCTTGCAGCAGATCAGCGTGGGCTTGGAGCTGTTCTTCTTGGCAGCGGCGATGGCGGCATCGAGGGCCTGGACGTTGTGGCCGTCCACGTCGCGGATCACGTTCCAGCCATAGGCTTCGAAGCGGGCGGGCGTGTTGTCGATGAACCAGGGGGCGACCTTGCCGTCGATGGAGATGCCGTTGTCGTCGTACAGCGCCACCAGCTTGCCCAGCTTCCAGGCGCCGGCCAGGGCCGCGGCCTCGTGGCTGATGCCTTCCATCAGGCAGCCGTCACCCAGGAACACGTAGGTGTGGTGGTCGACGATGGCGTGGCCGGGACGGTTGAACTCGGCAGCCAGCAGCTTTTCGGCCAGCGCGAAGCCCACGGCATTGGTGATGCCCTGGCCCAGCGGGCCGGTGGTGGTTTCCACGCCGGGGGTGATGCCCACTTCGGGGTGGCCGGCCGTCTTGCTGTGCAGCTGGCGGAAGTTCTTGAGCTCGTCGATCGGCAGCGCGTAGCCCGTGAGGTGCAGCAGCGCGTAGATCAGCATGGAGCCGTGGCCGTTGGACAGGATGAAGCGGTCACGGTCAGCCCATTGCGGGTTGACGGGGTTGTGCTTGAGGTGACGGCTCCACAGTGCCACGGCCATGTCGGCCATGCCCATGGGGGCGCCGGGGTGGCCGGAGTTGGCTTGTTGAACGGCATCCATTGCGAGTGCGCGGATCGCATTCGCCATTTGTTGAGTGTTGGCCATCAGGGCGCTCCGTGAAGGAGGGGGTAATCAGAATAAGCCGGCCATTTTAAAGGACTGGGGTTTTCGGCTCCCGGGCGCGGGGCAATGGCCGCTGGCAATGGTCTACAGTTGCCCTCCATGACCGCCCAGCCCATCCCGCCGTTCCCCGCCGCCAAGGCGCTTTCCCTCACCGAACAGCCGCCTGCCATGCTGCTGGCCGCAGGCCGTGGCGAGCGCATGCGGCCGCTGACCGACACCACACCCAAGCCCCTGCTGCAGGTGCAGGGCCAGCCGCTGCTGCAGCACCACATGCAGGCGCTGGCCCGGGCGGGCGTGCGCCGCGCGGTGGTCAATACGGGCTGGCTGGGCGAGCAGATCCCCGCGCGCTTCGGCGCGCGCTTCGCGCCCGACACAGGTGGCGAGCCGCTGCAGTTGGCCTATTCCCCCGAGCCCGAGCAGGCGCTGGAGACCGCCGGCGGCATTGCGCGCGCGCTGCCGCTGCTGGGCGATGTGTTCTGGCTGGCGGCCGGCGACGTCTACGCGCCCGACTTCGATTTTCCGTTCGAGGCCGCCCGGGAATTCGCGGCCAGCGGCCGCCTGGCCCATCTGTGGCTGGTGCCCAACCCCGAGCACCATCGGCGTGGCGACTTCGGCGTGGACGAACTGGGCCTGGCCTGCGACTGGCCCGAGGGCGATGCCCGCCCGCGCCAGACCTACGGCACCATTGCGCTGCTGCGCGCCGAGCTGTTTGCCGCGCCCTGGTGCGATATCCCGCCCGGCAACCCCGAGGGATGGCGCGTGCCGCTGGTACTGCTGCTGCGCCGCGCCATGGCGGCCGGCCAGGTGGGGGCCAGCCTGTACACGGGCCGCTGGACCGACGTGGGCACGCCCGAGCGGCTGGAACGCCTCAACGCGCCGGGCTGATACACCGCGCGTAGGTGAGTGCGGCCTGGCGATCGGCGGCTTGGCGCCCTGCCCCCTGGACCTGCAGGCAGCGGCGGGCGCTTCGTGATAGCGTCGCCGGTTCGGCGCAGCGGCGCGCCAGAAAGCCTTTCGATGAGCGTGATCCAGTATGTGATGTTCCTGGCCCTGGTGGGCTTGGCGACGTTTTGCCAGAACCTGACGGGCTTTGCCTTCGGGCTGATCTTCGTGGGCGTGGCCGGTGCCACGCACCTGATGGGCATTGGCGATGCGGCCAACGTGGCCTGCCTGCTGTCCGTGGTCAACGGCGTGGCCTACCTGCGCGCCCACCGCCAGGTGCCGCAGTGGTCCCTGCTCAAGCCCATGCTGATCAGCAGCGTCATCGGCGTGATCGGCGGCGTGCTGCTGCTGCAGTGGCTCAGCGGCAATGCGCTGAGCGGGCTGCGCATGCTGCTGGGCCTGGCCATCGTGGCCTGCGCGCTGTTGCTGTTGCTGCAAAAGCAGGTCAACGCGCAGGTGTCGGGGCCGGTGTCGCTGTGGGTGGCCGGTGTGGCATCGGGGGTGCTGGGCGGGCTGTTTGCCACGCCGGGCCCGCCCATGGTCTACCACCTGTACCGCCAGCCGCTGGACCGCCTGGTGGTGCGCCAGTGCCTGTTTGCCATGTTCCTCACCTGCGCGCTGCTGCGCCTGGTGATGGTGGCCTGGGAGGGCGAGATCACCGCCAGCGTGCTGCTGGCGGCGGCCCTGGCCTTTCCCGTGGTGACGGTGGTGACCTGGCTGCACATGCGCCATCCGCCCGCCCTGCCCAAGCGGCTGGTCGAATGGATGGTCTGCCTGCTGCTGGTGCTGTCGGGCACCAGCCTGCTGGTGTCGGGCTGGAACGCCAGCCACCCCCAGCCCGTGGTGCCCGATGACGAGATGGCCATGGCCGTACCCCAGCGGTCCCAGGCTGCGGCCCCCGCGCCGCGCTGACAACAAAAAAGCCCACCGGGCGGACCGGCGGGCTTTCTTTGAAGGGGAAGGAACCGATCAGTTCACGACCTGCTGCAGCGAACCGGCAGCGTACTTGGCAGCCATCTGCTCCAGCGTGTAGCCCTTGATCTTGGCGCCCTGGCCTTCGCAGCCGAACTCGATGTAGCGGGCCTTGCAGATCTGCTTGGCGGCTTCGCGGGCAGGCTTGAGCCATTCGCGGGCGTCGAACTTCTCGGGGTTCTCGGCCAGGAACTTGCGCACGGCGCCGGTCATCGCCAGGCGGATGTCGGTGTCGATGTTGATCTTGCGCACGCCGTGCTTGATGGCTTCCTGGATTTCCTCGACGGGCACGCCGTAGGTTTCCTTCATGGCGCCGCCGTACTGGCGGATGATTTCCAGCAGTTCCTGGGGCACGGAGGAGGAGCCGTGCATGACCAGGTGGGTGTTGGGCAGGCGCGCGTGGATTTCCTTGACGCGCTGGATGGACAGGATGTCGCCCGTGGGCTTGCGCGTGAACTTGTAGGCGCCGTGGCTGGTGCCGATGGCAATGGCCAGCGCGTCCAGCTGCGTGGCCTTGACGAACTGGGCCGCTTCCTCGGGGTCGGTCAGCAGGGCCGAGTGGTCGAGCACGCCTTCGGCGCCCACGCCGTCTTCCTCGCCGGCCATGCCGGTTTCCAGCGAGCCCAGGCAGCCGAGCTCACCTTCGACGGTGGCGCCCAGCCTGTGGGCCATTTCCACGACCTTGCGGGTCACGTCCACGTTGTATTCGAAGGAGGAAGGCGTCTTGCCGTCTTCCATCAGCGAGCCGTCCATCATCACCGAGCCGAAGCCCAGGTTCAGCGCGCCCTGGCAGATGGCAGGCGAGGTGCCGTGGTCCTGGTGCATGACCAGGGGGATGTGGGGATACTGCTCGGCAGCGGCCTGGATCAGGTGCTTGATGAAGGGCTCGCCAGCGTACTTGCGGGCGCCTGCGCTGGCCTGCAGGATGACGGGCGCGCCCACTTCGTCGGCGGCCGACATCACGGCTTGCACCTGCTCCAGGTTGTTGACGTTGAAGGCGGGAAGACCGTAGCCGTTTTCGGCAGCGTGGTCCAGCAGTTCGCGCATCGAAACGAGAGGCATGTGTAGGGTCCGTATCAAGTTGTTGAGAGGGGGATGCCCCTGCCGCATGGCAGCCGCCGCTGCGTCATGGGTGCGCTGCGGGGCCACGGCCGGGGGATCGCGGCAGTAACCGCTTGGTAACTGGCGATTTTAACCAGCTGCCGCCAACCCTGTCCCGGGCATTCCCATGCGGTAGCAGGTCGTGAAGCCTTCGGGCGGCGCGGCCTCGCCAAAGCTTCCCTGGTGGGCGCGCAGCACGCGCGCCACGATCTCGTGGCCCAGGTGCAGGCTGTCCACGGGCGCTGCCGCGCGCTCTGCGCCATCGCGGCGGCCGTCGTCGCAGACCTGCAGCCAGACCTCGCCATCCGGCCCCCGCCCGGCCTGGACTTCGATCTGCGTGCCGTGCGGCGTGTGCTTGAGGGCGTTTTCCACCAGGTTGCGCAGCGCCAGCTCCAGCAGCACGGCATTGCCCATCACGCCCAGTGCCTCAGGCGCCTGCACGGACAGGCTGCAGTCGCGCTGCCAGGCCGCCTGCGCATGGGCGGCCCCCACCTGCCGGGCCAGCGCGGCCAGGTCCACGGGCACGGGCGGCTCGGCCAGCATGGCGCGGCCTGCGCGCGCCAGTGCCAGCAGCTGGCTGAGCACATGGCCGGCATGCAGCGCGTCCTGGCCTATCTGCGCCAGCGCCTGGCGCTGGGCCGGTGCGTCCATGGCACCGGCCGGCGCATCGCCCAGGGCCCGCGCCTGCAAGGCGATGGAGGCCAGCGGAGTGCGCAGTTCATGGGCCACTTCGTTGGCCAGGCTGCGCTCGCGCTCCAGCGCCTCCTGCTGGCGGTCCAGCAAGGTGTTGATGGAGTTCACCACGGGCATGAATTCCCGCAGCGCGTGGCGGTGCGAGACGCGCTCGGCCTGGGCCAGGTCCAGGCGCTCCACCTCGCGCGAGAGTTCGTTGAGCGGCCGCATGCCCCGGCGAATCGCCAGCCCCAGCGCCAGCGCCACCACGGGCAGCAGCCACAGGCCGGGCTCGACCATCTGGCCCGCAATGTCGTCGGCCAGTTCGTCGCGCTCCTGCAGCTCGATCATCACGCTGACCTTGCGCGCATGGTCGCGGCTCCATTGGGTGAAGCTGCGCCAGGCCCGATGCTCGGGACCCAGGCGCAGGGTGGCAAAGCCCTGCTCGGTGTCGAAGGCGGGTTCGGGGGCATCGCCCGTGCGCGAGATGAGCCGGCCCGAGCCATCCCACAGGGCCACGCTCAGCGACTGCTGGTAGTCGTGGGCCATGAGGCCGGGGGGCTCATGCACGGGCGTGGCTGCTCCCTGGCCTACGGCGCCTGCGACTTCCAGGTTGAGCACCAGCGCAGCCACGCCGGCCAGGTGGCCGTCGGTCAGCTCGTCGGCCTCGTGCACGCCGGTCTGGTAGCCCAGTGCCACGAAGCTGGCCCAGACCACGACCAGCGCGCCCAGCATCCAGGCCATCAGATGCCAGATCAGCGATGGGCGGCGGTCCGGCGCGGTGCTCATGTGTTCTCCACGGGCAGGAAGTAGCCCACGCCACGCATGGTGACGATGCTGGCATTGCCCAGCTTCTTGCGCAGGTGGTGGATGTGGACTTCGACGGCATTGCTTTCCACGGCCGTGCCCCAGCTGTAGAGGTGCTCTTCGATCTGCTGGCGCGAGAGCACGCGCCCGCGCGCCTGCAGCAGCACCCAGAGTACGGAGAACTCGCGCGGCGACATCTCCACCAGCTTTCCGTCGCGGCGCACGGTGCGCGCGGCCGGGTCGACCTCCAGCTCGCCATGGCGGATCACGGGTGCCGCCTGCCCGCCTGCGCGGCGCAGCATGGCGCGCAGCCGCGCCTCCAGCTCGTCGATGTCGAAGGGCTTGACCAGGTAGTCGTCGGCACCCAGGTCCAGCCCGGCGATGCGCTCGCGCACCTGGTCGCGCGCGGTCAGGATGAGCACGGGCGTGTTGGGGTCCGGCAGGGCCTGGCTGTCGCCACCCGGGCGGCGCGGGCCCCGCAGGCGGCGCAGGATTTCGCTGCCGTCGCCATCGGGCAGGCCCAGGTCCAGCAGCACGGCGTCGAAGCGCTCCATCTCCAGCGCATGCCAAGCCTCGGCCACGGTGGTGCAGACATCGACCGCATAGCGGCGCTGTTGCAGATTGGCCTGCAGGCCTGCGGCAATGCCCGCGTTGTCTTCGACGACCAGTATTCGCATGCGCGCATTGTGCAATGCCCGCTGCCCGCTGCCGGCTGCGGCGCCAGACGATGGCCGCACGCCGGGGCATGCGTTAAGACGGGTTTAAGCCGCGCTTCTCATGCTGCCGGCCATGCCGACACCTGAACCCCGAGATTTCTCCGCAGCCCCCGCGCAGGGCCCCTCCTTCAAACGCACCCTGCTGTGGACCCTGGCGGCCCTGGTCGTGGTCCTGGCCTGGGATGCCAGCGCCCTGGACCTGGCCATGGCCCGCTGGTTTGGCGACGCCGATGGCTTTGCGCTGCGTTCGGACTGGTTCTTCGTGAACATCGCCCACGAAGGCGTACGCCGCCTGGCCTGGCTGGTGGTGCTGGGCCTGACGCTGTGCGTCTGGCGGCCCGTGGGCCCGCTGCGCCTGCTGCCTCATGGGCGGCGCGTGCAGCTGGTGGCGGGCATCTTGCTGTCGCTGGCCCTGATCTCGCTGCTCAAGTACACCAGCGCGACCAGCTGCCCCTGGGACCTGGCCGAGTTCGGCGGCGTGGCGCGCCATGTCTCGCACTGGTCGCTGGGCCTGGCCGATGGCGGGCCAGGGCGCTGCTTTCCCGCAGGCCATGCCTCGGCAGGCTTTGCCTTTTTGGCCGGCTATTTCGCGCTGCGCCGCCATGCACCGCGCGCAGCCTGGATCTGGCTGGCCGTCTCGCTGGCCGCGGGGCTGTCGATGGGCCTGGCCCAACAGATGCGCGGCGCCCATTTCATGAGCCACACGCTGTGGACCGGCTGGCTGTGCTGGACGGCTGGCTGGCTCTTCGACCTGGCGGTCACGCGTGCGCTGCGCACCCGGGAAAGCGCGCCCGACTCCCTGTGGCCCGCCGCCAGTCTTCCGCCTTCCACTCCCTGATCGAGCGTTGCCATGCTGCCCCTGGACCCCGCCCTGTTCACGCTGCTGAACGCCAACGCGCAAACGCCCGCCATCTCGATCGAGGCGGCGCGCGCCATCTCCTCCTGGCTTCCCTCGCTGTGCGCCCTTCCCGTGATGGCCGGGCTGCTGCGCGGCTCGCCCGCCCTGCGCCGCACCCTGGTGCTGGCCCTGCTGTCCATGCTGGCCGCCTGGGCCGTGGCGCGGCTGATCCGCTGGGGCTTCCCGGCGCCGCGTCCTGCCCAGCTGGGCATGGGCGTGCAATGGGTGGAACACGCGCTGCGGTCCAGCTTTCCGAGCATGCACGCCACGGGCGCCTTTGCCCTGGCCCAGGCGCTGACCCTGGGCTGCACGCGCCACCGCCGCTGGGTCATGGTGTCAGCCTGGTCGCTGGCCCTGGGCATGGCCTGGAGCCGCGTGCACCTGGGCGTGCACTTCCCGTCCGATGTGGTCGGCGGCGCCATCGTGGGCATCTGCAGCGCCACCCTGGTCTGGCATGCCGCGCTGTGGCGCCGCCGTGCAGGCGGGCCGCTGCTGGCACGCCTGGGCTCAGGCACGCTCTGAAACAAAGAACCCGGGAAGGCCTGTGGGCCTGTCCCGGGTGGGTTCAATCACTGACGCGCAGCGGATGCGTGCGCATCAGTTCACGCGACATATCTTGAGCATGTTCGTGCCACCGGGCTGGCCCATGGGCTCGCCGCAGGTGATGGCATAGACATCGCCGCTTTGCACGATGTTGCGCGCGCGCAGATGGCCTTCGGCCTGGTCCAGCGCGGTGTCGCGGTCGGCGCTGGTGTCCATGAGCAGGGGGCGCACGTTGCGGTACATGGCCATCTTGCGCTGCGTGGAGATCTTGGGCGTGAGCGCGTAGATGGGGATGTGGATGCGGTGGCGGCTCATCCACAGCGCGGTGGAGCCGCTGTCCGTCATGGCGACGATGGCCTTGGCACCCAGGTGGTGGGCCGTGAACAGCGCGCCGATGGCGATCGACTGGTCGATGCGCGAGAACTGGCGGCCGGTGAACTCGGCATCGCTGTCCGGGTCTTCGGCGGCTTCTGCAGCGGCGCAGATCTTGGCCATTTCCTGCACGGTCTCCAGCGGGTACTTGCCGGCGGCGGTCTCGGCGCTGAGCATGACGGCGTCCGTGCCGTCCAGCACGGCGTTGGCCACGTCGCTGACCTCGGCGCGCGTGGGCACGGGGTTGGTGATCATGCTCTCCATCATCTGCGTGGCGGTGATCACGAACTTGTCCATGTCGCGCGCCATGCGGATCATCTTCTTTTGCAGCGCGGGCACGGCCGCGTTGCCCACTTCCACGGCCAGGTCGCCACGGGCGACCATGATGCCGTCGGAGACATGCAGGATCTCTTCCAGGCGCGGAATGGCCTCGGCGCGCTCGATCTTGGCGATCAGGCCGGGCTTGTGGCCGTACTGGGCCGCAGCCACGTTGCACAGCTGGCGCGCCATCTCCATGTCGGTGGCGTTCTTGGGAAAGCTCACGGCCACGTAGTCGGCCTGGAAGCTCATGGCGGTCTTGATGTCCTCCATGTCCTTGGCCGTCAGCGCCGGGGCCGTCAGGCCGCCGCCCTGCTTGTTGATGCCCTTGTTGTTGGACAGCTCGCCACCCAGCTTGACGGTGGTGTGCACCTCGTCACCGCGCACATGGTCCACGGTGAGCACGATCAGGCCGTCGTTGAGCAGCAGCACATCGCCGGGCTTCACGTCGCGCGGCAGCTCCTTGTAGTCAAGGCCCACGCCGCCCAGGTCGCCGGGCGCTGTGCGCGATGCGTCGAGCACGAAGCGCGCGCCGGGCTCCAGCATGACCTTGCCTTCGGCGAACTTGCCGACGCGGATCTTGGGGCCCTGCAGGTCGGCCATGATGGCCACCTCGCGGCCTGCGCGCTGGGCCGCCTCGCGCACCATGGTGGCGCGGTCGATGTGGTCCTGCGCCTTGCCGTGGCTGAAATTCAGGCGCACCACGTTGACGCCTTCACGCACCATCTGTTCCAGCAGTTGCGGGTCGCTGGAAGCGGGGCCCAGGGTGGCGACGATCTTGGTGGCACGGCGGACTTGCATGGAATGTCTCTCGCTCAGGGTTTGTAATCGGGTTTCAATTCTCACACGAATGCGGTTACATGAAGGCAACATTCCGGCATGTGGCCAGGGGCTGAAAGCCAGGCCCCAGGCACCCAGCAGATCGCGCAGGCGCGGCACGCAGCGCATCGCAAAGCACCGTGGCGCCTGGCCTTTGCCGCTATGGGTTTTGATGCTGCAGCGCAGCATCGCCGGCGCAGGCACGCCGCCATGCCTGCCGCCTGTGAAAGCAGTTTTGCCCGGGACGTTCGCAATGCCTGCCGCCCGCGTGTCGAACCCGCGACAGCCTCGCGCCCCTCCTGGCGTTTGAATGCCCTGCGCGCCTTGTTCGACAAACCAACGACAGGAGACAGACATGGGACATGCTCACGACCATGGACACACGCACGACGACGCCCCGCTGATGGAGGATCTGCTCAGGAACGCCCCCAGCAACTGGGGCCGCTGGGGACCCGACGACGAGGTCGGGGCGCTGAACTTCCTCACGCCCGCCGAGGTGCTGCGCGGCGTGTCCCACATCCGCTCGGGCGAGACGTTCACGCTGCAGCGCCTGATCGGCGACCCGCGCGGCGATCCGGTCTGGCCGGGCCGCACACCGGCCGAGCGCACCATGGTGTTTGACGAGTCCAGCTGGGACGGCCCCGATGCACCCCGGTTCCCCGGCGGCCTGCACTATGCCGATGACAAGCTGGACGCCTTCCTGCAGGGATCGACCCAGTACGACGCGCTGGGCCATGTCTGGTATGGCGGGCGCATCTGGAATGGCTATGACGCACGCACCACCATCGGCGGGCTGGACAAGGCCAGCGTGGAGGCGCTGGGCGCGCGCGGCATCGTGGGGCGCGGCGTGCTGCTGGACATGGCGCGCCACCGCGGCAAAGTGGCGCTGGAGCGTGCCGAGACCTTTACGCACGAAGACCTGATGGCCTGCGCCAAGGCCCAGGGACACACCATAGAAAAGCACGACATCCTGATCGTGCGCACCAATTTCCTGTCGGGCTTCTACGAAGACCAGGCGAGCTTCTACAACGACTTCTGCGAGCCCGGCCTGACCTACTCGCCCGAACTCGTGGACTGGTTCCATGCGATGGAGATCCCCAACCTGGTCACCGACACCATCGCCAACGAAGTCACCATGGACCCCGTGCACGGCGTGGCCCTGCCGCTGCACTGCGCGCTGATGCGCAACCTGGGCGTGACGCTGACCGAGATCTGCGACCTGGAGGCCCTGGCCGACAGCTGCGCGCGCGACGGCCGCTACACCTTTCTGTACGTGGCCGCGCCGCTGAAGATCCACCGCGCCACGGGCTCGCCCGTCAATCCCGTGGTGATCAAATGAGCGCGGCCCCATCGCACGACAGGCCCTGGCTGGGCCTTTACGCGCCGGGCCAGCCGGCCGAGATGCGGCCGCAGTTCAGCAGCATGCTCGACCTGTTCGAAGCCTCGCTGGCTGCGGCACCCGGCTGCGCCATCGTGCGCTACTTCGACGGCGGGTTGAACCTGCGCGAACTCGACCAGGCCGCCAGCGCGCTGGCCCATGCGCTGCAGGCGCGGGGCTTTGCGGCCGGCGACCGGCTGGCCCTCTATACGCAGAACAATCCGGCCTTCGTCATCGGCCTGGTGGCGGCCTGGAAGCTGGGCGGTATCGCCGTGCCGGTCAACCCCATGAACCGGCAGCGCGAGCTGCACTACATCCTGCACAACGCGGGCGCCCAGGTCCTGCTGTGCCTGGACCAGCTGTACCTGGACGTGGCCCGCGAAGTGCATGCGGCCGGCGGCCTGCCGCTGGCCACCGTGGTCACCACATCGGCGCTGGACTGGCAGACGCGCGGCGATGCGCGCGTGCTCGGCGACGGTCCGCGCCTGCCCGTGGCCGATGGCACGCTGGACCTGCTTGCGCTGGTGCAGGCCGGCGGCCAGCCAGCGCCGCTGGCGCGCCGGCCCACGGCAGGCGATACGGCCGTGATCACCTACACATCGGGCACCACGGGCCAGCCCAAGGGTGCCATGAACACGCATGGCAACCTGGCCTTCAACGCCCAGACCTACCGCGACTGGATAGGCATCACGGCGGACGACAGCGTGCTGGGCCTGGCGCCGCTGTTCCACATCACCGGCCTGGTCGGCCATGTGGCCCTGGCCCTGCTGGTGCCCTGCCCGCTGGTGCTCAGCCACCGCTTCCATCCCGAGACCATGCTCGAATCCATGCGCGAGCACCGACCCAGCTTCACCATCGGCGCCATCACCGCCTTCGTGGCGCTGATGAACCACCCGGGCGTCTCGCGCGAGGATTTCCGCAGCTTCAAGGCCTTGTACTCGGGCGGCGCGCCCATTGCGCCGGCCGTGATCCAGGCCTTCGAGCAGCTGTCGGGCCTGGTCATCCACAACGCCTTCGGCATGACCGAGACCTGCTCGCCCACGCACTTCGTTCCGCTGGGCGCGCGGGCGCCGGTGGACCCGGCATCGGGTGCGCTGTCCATCGGCGTGCCGGTCTATGGCACGGTGGTGCGCATCATCGACGACCAGCACCGCGAGGCCGCGCCGGGCGAGATCGGCGAGATCGTCTCGGCCGGCCCGCAGATCATGTCCGGCTACTGGAACCTGCCCGAAGCCACGGCCGACGCCATGTTCGAGGGCGGGCTGCGCACGGGCGACGTGGGCTTCATGGACGAGCGCGGCTGGTTCTACCTGGTGGACCGCAAGAAGGACATGATCAACGCCGCCGGCTACAAGGTCTGGCCGCGCGAGGTCGAGGACGTGCTCTACACCCACCCCGCCGTGCGCGAGGCCGCCGTCATCGGCGTGCCAGACGACTACCGGGGCGAGACCGTCAAGGCCGTGGTCTCGCTGAAAGCGGGCCGGCAGGCCGCGCCCGAGGAACTCATCGCCCATTGCAAGGCACACATGGCTGCCTACAAGGTGCCGCGCATCGTCGAGCTGCGCGAGGAACTGCCCAAGACCGTGACCGGAAAGATTCTGCGCAGGCAGCTGCGCTGAGTCCTCCTGCATCACTCTGCAGAATCAGACGGGGCCGCATTGACCCGGCAGGCGGCCCCTCCCTAGCATCGCCCGTTCATATCTGCGGCCCCCCAGGGTTCGCAGGCAGCAGCCAGAACATCCGGTGCCGCTTGGTTTCGCATGCTCAGCCAACCCGTCCACCGCTTTGCCATGCCACCAGAAAATCCAACATGCTCGACCGGAGACATTTTGTTCTGAGCGCCCTCGCTTCCTCGGCGCTGACCGCCTGCGGCGGCGGCGCACCCGCCAACCGCTACTTCCAGACACCCCTGCTCGCCAGCCATGCTGGCTACGGCGCGCGCTTCACGGAACCCGACTTCGTCAACGGCTGGGGCATTGCCATCCGCCCGGCCGGCGCAGGCGGCCATTTCTGGATTGGCGGCGGTGGCACTTCCTGGCAATTCCTGGGTGACGTCTCGCGCTCGTCCGAGCCAAGCCTGCGCACACTGCGCCAGGACGGCCTTCGCAAGGTGGCCGTGCCCCAGTCGGACTCCCGGATCGACGACGGCAGCGTCAGTGCCTGGACCGAGCGCGACGCCGAGACGGGCGCCATCGTGCGCGTGGACGGCCCAGCCGTCGAGGTCTTCGATGGCACGGGCCGGGGCATGGCCTTCTTCGGCGCGGCCCTGCATACGGGCCGCTGGGACCGTCTGTGGCTGGCCGATTTCGGCGACCAGCCTCAGATCCGCACACTGGACGCGCAGTGGCAGCTCACCCCCACCCAGGGCTTCGTCAACCCCTTCGCCAGCGGCCCTGCCGGCGTTGCCAGACCCGGTGATCCCGTGCCGTTCAATATTCAGGTTGTCAACGACGGCTCAAGAGACCGCGTCTTCGTGCTCTACGCCATGAGCCAGCCCGACCCCGAGGACGCCAGCGCCTTCTTCGCGGGTGAGGAAGATGCCATGGATGCAGAGCGCGAGGCTGCAACCGGCAACCGCCCCGCGCGCGGCAAGCTGGCCGAGTTCGATCTGGACGGCCGCCTGCAGCGAATCTATTCAGACGATGGCAGGCTCAACGCGCCCTGGGGCGTGGCCATCGCACCGCACGACTTCGGGCCGCTATCGGGCCGGTTGCTGGTGGGCAACTTCGGCGGCGCGGGCCGCATCTGCGCCTTCGACCTGGACAGCGGCAGCTACGTGGACGAACTGCGCGATGGCCAGGATCGCCCGGTCGCCATACCCGGCCTGTGGGCGCTGCAGTTCGGCAACGGCGTGGCCCTGGGCGACAGCAATGCCCTGTACTTCGCGGCCGGCCCCAAGGATGAGACCGAAGGCTTGTTCGGCTCGCTGAGGTTTGGTTAGATTCACACCAGCCCGTGCGAGAGCAGATAGGTGATCGCATGGGCCACCATGGCCGCCTCCAGGCCATAGCGCCAGAACAGGAAGCCGCCCACGGCGCCGTTGACGATTTCGAACAGCAGCAGCTGCAGCACCAGCGCGTCCGACAGGCCGCCCCAGGTACCCCAGGCCAGCGCCAGCTGCAGCAAGCCCCAGAGCAGGGCCGACAGCATCACAGACCACCAGCCCAGCATCCAGCCCGGGCGGCGGTCGGTGCGCCCGCTCAGCCGCCACAGCAGCCACATCACCAGCGTCATGCCGCCCAGGCGCATCACCAGCTCGGCCGTGATGCCCGCGTACAGGATCTTGGCGCCCAGCGGCATGGCGTAGACGGGGTCGATCAGGGTCAGGTCGTCGGGCCAGGCCAGGGCCAGGGTCACCAGCCAGGCCGCGCCGACCACGCCGCCGGCCAGCCCTGGCAACGTGAGGTAGCGCACGGCGCGCTGGGGCGAACGCCCGGCCACCCAGGTGGTCAGCAGCGGTGCGGACAGGCCCAGCCTTGGCCCCAACCACACCCCGACGCCCACGGGCAGGGCCAGCAGCGCGGCCATCACGCCAATGCCGGCCAGAGGCGTGGCCAGCGGCTCCACGGGCAGGCCCAGCAGGCGCATCCAGTCGGGCAGCACGAACCAGGCCATGGCCGCCACGCCGGGCAGGCCCAGCAGCCAGAGCACCGTGAAGATGCGCCAGCTCAGCCGTGGCAGCGCGGGTGGGACATAGGCCGATGGGGCGGGCATGAGGGTGGACACGGGGCCGGTGGGGGGCAGGCTGGCGTTGTCAGTCACGCATCAAGGCTTCTATCTCATCGGGCTCAACGGGCACGCCGCGCGTGATCAGCTCGCAGCCCGTCTCGGTGACGATGGCATCGTCCTCGATGCGGATGCCGATGTTGTGGAATTGCTCGGGCACGCCGGGCGCAGGGCGTACGTAGATGCCCGGCTCGATGGTGGTGCACATTCCCGGGCGCAGGATGCGGCTGGGGCGGTTGGTGATGGTCTCGCCCGACAGCGGGTCCTTGCGCTCGTGCGACTGGCCCAGCTCCGAGGGCTCCACATAGCTGCCGCAGTCGTGCACGTCCATGCCCAGCCAGTGGCCCGTGCGGTGCATGTAGAACTGGAAGAAGGCGCGCTGCTCGATCACGTCCTGGGCGTTGCCATAGACCTTTCTGTCCAGCAGGCCCAGGTCCAACATGCCCTGCGCCAGCACGGCCACGGTGGCGTCGTGCGGATCGTTGAAACGCGCACCGGCGCGCGTGGCCGCCACGGCGGCCTTCTGGCTTTCCAGCACCAGCTCGTAGAGCGCGCGCTGCGGGCCGGTGAAGCGGCCATCGGCGGGGAAGGTGCGCGTGATGTCGCTGGCGTAGCCGTCGAGCTCGCAGCCCGCGTCGATCAGCACCAGCTCACCCGCATGCACGGGCGCCTTGTCGGCCTGGTAGTGCAGCACGCAGGCGTTGGCGCCGGCCGCCACGATGGAGCCGTAGGCCACGTACTGCGAGCCCTGCTGGCGGAATTCATGCAGCAGTTCGGCGTCCAGGTGGTATTCGCGCACCTCCTGGCCTGCGCGCAGCATGCGTGCCGAGCGCTGCATGGCGCGGATATGGGCCTGGGCGCTGATGGCGGCGGCGCGGCGCATGATGTCCTGCTCATGCGCGTCCTTGACCAGGCGCATCTCGTCCAGCAGCGTGCACAGGTCGCCCTGCTCGGCCGGGCACAGCGCGCCGAAGCGCACGCGCGCGCGCACCTGGCCCAGCCAGCCTTCCACGCGCACGGCCAGGCCTTCATGCGTGGCGAACGGATACCAGAGGCGGCCCCGGTTCTCCAGCAGGCGGGGCAGGCGCGTATCGATCTCGGCGCTGGAGAACGCCTGGCTCACGCCCAGCGTGGCCACGGCGGCCTCGGGGCCCAGGCGGATGCCGTCCCAGATTTCGCGCTCCAGGTCCTTGGGCTGGCAGAACAGCACGCTGGTGCCGTCCGCGGCCAGCACCAGGCAGGCATTGGGCTCGGCAAAGCCGGTCAGGTAGTAGAAGTAGCTGTCGTGGCGGTACAGGTAGCCGGTATCCCGGTTGCGCTGGCGCTCGGGAGCGGTGGGAATGATGGCGATGCCGCCAGCGCCCAACTGGGCGGCCAAGCGTGCGCGGCGTTGAGCGTAAACAGATGTCATACAGCTATCGTACTGCCGTCCGGGGTTCTCCACAGTCCCCTGAACAGGGGAACTTGGGGGTCGGACAGCAGGCGTCAGGCTGGATTCAGTGCAGGCGCCGTCACTGCCCCAGGGCGCGCCGGTTCCAGGGCGCCTTCATCAGAACGCGCGCCAATCCGCAAAAGCCCGTGGCACCGGCCACGATCAGGCCGCAGCCCACGAAGGCCGACAGCAGGTGCCACCACGGGGACACCGTGGCGCCAAGCACGGCGCCCAGCAGCGCCAGCCCGCCCGCACCCAGTTGCACCTGGCGCTGCAGCTCCAGCGGCTGGCGGCTGTCGCGCAGCACGGGCAGGCCTTGTGCCTTCCAGGCGTCCAGGCCGCCGTCGAGCACATGGCCGGCACAGCCGGGCGGCAAGGCTGCCGCCAGGGCCTGGGCGTTGAGGCGCGTGCGGTGGCCGGAGCGGCAGTGAAAGACCACGGCGGCGGGCGCGCCGGCAAGGCCCCCCGCCGCCAGGCGGTCCATGGGCATGCTGCGGGCGCCGCCTATGCGTTCGCGCGCATGTTCGTCCGGCGCGCGGATGTCGATGAGCCAGGCGCCCTGCTCCTGCATCTGGCGGGCGGCTTGGGAGGAGACGGAGGAAAGAGACATGGATCAGCTCCTTGGGAACAGAGGATTTCAGGCGCAGAAGATGGTCTTGAGCGTGGCCACCAGCTTTTGCACATCGGGATTGGCGATGCGGTAGTACAGCGTCTGCGACTCGCGGCGGTAGGCGACCAGACCCTCTTCGCGCATGCGGGCAAGGTGCTGGGACAGGGCCGACTGGCTCAGCGGGATCTGCTGCAGCAATTCGCCCACGGACAGCTCGCCATGCTCGATCAGCAGGCACAGCACCAGCAGGCGCCTCTCGTTGCCCACGGCGCGCAGCAGCGCGGCGGCACGTGCAGCGCCCTGCTGCAAAAAGGCCTGTTCGGGAGAGAGCGTCGGTTCGGTCATGGTTGATCAAGAACAATCTAATTTAGCAAATTCTAATATAATTACCAACAGGCTGCACATGAGCCATCGAACCAGGAGTGCCTCCATGACATCACCGCTGCGCATTGCACCGTTCTTCGACGCCAACACCCACACCGTGACCTACCTGGCCTGGGACGCGGACACGGCCGAGGCCGCCGTCATCGACCCCGTGCTCGACTACGACCACGCCAGCGGCCAGGCCCACACCGGCTCGGCCGACGCCGTGCTGGACGCTGCGCAGGCCCAGGGCCTGCGAGTGCGCTGGATTCTGGAAACACATGCCCATGCCGATCACCTCAGCGCAGCCCCGTACCTGCGCGAGCGCACGGGCGCACCGGTTGCCGTGGGCGAGCACATCCGCGAGGTGCAGCGCATCTTCCGCCCCGTCTTCAACCTGCCCGCGTCCGGCGGCGACCAGCCCTTCGACCGGCTGCTGGCCGACGGCGACAGCCTGCCGCTGGGCGGGCTGCGCATCGAGGTGATGCACACGCCCGGCCATACGCCGGCCTGCGTGTCCTACCGAGTCGCGGACGCGGTCTTCGTGGGCGATACGCTGTTCATGCCCGACTACGGCACGGCGCGCGCCGACTTCCCCGGCGGCGACGCGCGCACGCTGTTCCGCTCCATCCAGCGCCTGCTGGCCCTGCCGCCCGCAACGCGATTGTTCATGTGCCATGACTACAAGGCACCGGGCCGCGACCGCCATGCCTGGGAAACCACGGTGGATGCGCAACGCGCCGGCAATGTGCATGTGCACACGGGCGTGGACGAGGCCAGCTTCGTGGCCATGCGCAACCAGCGAGACGCCACGCTGTCCGCGCCCGCCCTGCTGCTGCCCGCCATCCAGGTCAACATGCACGCAGGCCATTGGCCTGCGGCCGAGGCCAATGGCGTGCACTACCTCAAAATCCCGCTGCGCATGAAGCACCGGCCCCGGGCAGCGGACGCAAAGCAGGCGTAGAGTCGTCCGTTGCCTCTCCCACCCCTCTTGCGACACCCCAGGACAAAGGACCTTCCATGATCCACAGCGCCCACGCCACCAGCACGGACACTCCCTATCGCGTCACGCTCGGCGACCCCCAAGGCCACCGCTGGCATGTGGACGAGCCTGCGGACAAGGGCGGCGGCGACACGGCGCCCAACCCGCTGCAGCTGCTGCTGTCGGCCCTGGGCGCCTGCACCACGGTCACGCTGCAGATGTACGCGGCGCGCAAGCAGTGGAAGCTGGAGCAGGTGGACGTGCAACTGCGCCTGAACCCCGAAGGCACGCCCGCCAGCGGCAACCTGATCGAACGCCAGATCACGCTGCAAGGCGAGCTGGACGACGAACAGCGCCAGCGCCTGCTGCAGGTGGCCGAGGCCTGCCCCGTGCACAAGCTGCTGGCCGGCGAGGTGCACATCCAGACCGCGCTGCAGTTGCCGGCCTGAGCGCGGGCCAGGCCACCATGCAAAAAGCCCTGCAGCTGTCAGGCCGCAGGGCTTTTGGAGTGGATGGGGACATGGCCGGCGTCAGGCTTGGCTGACCTCGATCTCCCCGGTATCGACATAGAGCTCGAACTCGCGCTTGGCCAGCGACACGGTGATCGGCTGCTCGTCCTGGGTCCAGGACAGCACATAGCTTCCGATGGCCGTGGCCACCTGCACACGGGTGCCACGCGGAATGTCTTCCAGGGGGCCGTCGCCTAC
This sequence comes from Delftia acidovorans NBRC 14950, assembly GCF_001598795.1. Lineage (GTDB taxonomy): Bacteria > Pseudomonadota > Gammaproteobacteria > Burkholderiales > Burkholderiaceae_C > Comamonas > Comamonas acidovorans. Next base: position 23,313 of record NZ_BCZP01000010.1, read on the forward strand.
CCGGTGCTGCACATTGCCGGTGACCGTGGCTTCGAACTTCTCGGGGAATCGCTGGACTTCCACGGCGCTCTGGACCGCCTCTTCAGCGGCTTCGGCTTGCGTCTGTACGGATGTATTCATGGCGTTTTCTCCTGTAAGAGTGAGGCCGGCGCCCGCCAAAATGGCGGGCGCCGGTCCGTTCTTCGAATGTAAACAATGTTCCTGAGAACGCGCTGTCAGCGAACAGGCCCAATCGATGCGAGCCGCGTTTGCCTGCTGCGCCGCGCTGCACGACACTGGTGGCTTCCCCCACGAAACAGGCCGATCCGACCATGTCCGACACGTCCCAGCCCCACTCCCAACCCCAGCACCTGCCCACCCGCACCGCCGATGTGGGCGGCATTCCCATCCAGCGCGCCATTCCCCAGCGCGCCCTGCGCAAGGTCGGCGCCTGGTGCTTTCTCGACCACGCCGGTCCTGCCGACCCCGCGCCACCGGGCATGCAGGTCGGCCCGCATCCGCACATCGGCCTGCAGACCTTCACCTGGATGATCCGCGGCGAAGTGCTGCACCGCGACAGCCTGGGCCACACCCAGATCATCCGCCCCGGCCAGGTCAACCTGATGACGGCCGGCCACGGCATCGCCCATTCCGAGGAAAGCCAGACGCCCTCGCACATCCACGCCGCGCAGCTGTGGATTGCGCTGCCCGAGTCGCACCGCAACGGTCCGCCGCGCTTCCAGCACTACCCCGAGCTGCCCAGGACCACGGTGGGCGACTTCACGGCCACGGTGCTGGCCGGCGAAGCGCTGGGCCTGACATCGCCGGCCGAGGTGCACACGCCCCTGATGAGCGTGGACCTGCATGCGGACAGCGCGGGCAATGGCAATGCCGTCGCCACGCTGCCGCTGCGTGCCGATTTCGAGCATGCCGTGCTCAGCCTGGAAGGCAGCGTGAGCGTGAACGGCCAGCCCCTGCCGGTGGAGGAACTGCTCTACCTGCCCCTGGGCACGGCCTCGGTCGCCATCGAGACCACGCCCGGCAGCCGCCTGCTGGTCATTGGCGGCGAGCCCATGGATGAAGCCATCTTGCTGTGGTGGAACTTCGTGGCCCGCACCAGCGAAGAGATTGCCGAGGCCCGCGCGCAATGGGAAGCGGAGGCCGGTCAGGATGCGCAGGCCCTGCCCGCAGGTGTGGCACGCCGCTTCGGGCCGCCGCTGGCATCGCCACTGAAGCCGCTGCATGCGCCTTCGCTGGACGGCGTGGTGCTGCGCGCCTCGCGCTGAACGCGTTTGCTGCGGCGATCGACCTGCAGCCATGGCACTGCCCAACCAAAAGGCGCCCCGAATGGGGCGCCTTGCCGTTTGTGTTGCGGGAATTTCGAGGGTCAGGCCGGGCTGGCCGCATCCACCTCGGTGCCGTCTTCCACGCCGCGAACGCTCTCGCGGCCGTTCTTGTCCTTGAGCTTGCCCAGGTCGGTCTCCACGGCCCGCTTCAGCTTTTCAATGGCCGCGTTGAAGGCGTCCTTGACCTTTTCAGCCTCGGCGTTCACGGCGATCGGCGGGCGGCCATTGGCCCGGGTCTCCAGAACGCAGCGCTTGCCGGGAGCGCCGGAGGTCTTGAGCGCATCGACGCCGGTGAGGAAAACCTCCACGCGTACCACGTAGTCCTTGAATCTCGCCAGCTTGGCGTTGATCTCTTCCTGCGCCCATTGCGCCAAGGACTCGCCACCCTGGATCGAATCGTCGGCATGAACCTGAACTTGCATGCATATCCTCCTAGTCGCCAAAAGCCGCACCACCGGCGCGGCGGGGTTGTCGGGGCCATTGATGAACTGGCGAATCCATCGTAACGCCATGCGGGCTGCCTGCACAGCAAGTCGCACCCTGCGTCGTCAGGTTTTTCGCGCTGCAGCATCCGCAGCCCCAACCCCTGCCTACAGGCTACACCCGCGGGCGGGGCGCCTGCACGAATGGACGGAAAAAGCTTGAGATGCCTCAAGACAACTCTTGCATTCACCTACACCTATTTGCAGTGATGGCCCTGCGCCGGTCGCGGGCGTTCAACCCCTTCCTACAGGTCGCAGGCACGATTGGGCTTACAACGTGACCATCAGGACTTTCCCCTTGCCCACCACCCCATGAGCCCACTTGCCTCACGCCGCCTCAAGATCGGCCTTTCGGCCTGTTTCTCCCATGCGGACCCGCAGCGTCCGCTTTTCACGGGCAAGACGCTGCAGTACGTGGAGCAATCGATAGCGCACTGGATCATGTCGGCCGGCGCCATGGTGGTGATGGTGCCCTGCCCCACAGGCGAGACCGCGCGCGGCGACGTGACGCTGGAACACTATGCCGAGTGGCTGGACGGCGTGGTCATGCACGGCGGCGCCGATGTCTGGCCCGGCAGCTATGGCGAGGAACCCATGCGCCCCGAATGGCTGGGCGACCGCGTGCGCGACCTCTACGACCTGGCCGTGGTCGAGGCGTTTTCCCAGGCCGGCAAGCCCATCTTCGGTGTCTGCCGCGGTCTGCAGTTGATCAACGTGGCCTTCGGCGGAACGCTCTATCAGGACATCGAGACCCAGGTGCCCGGCTCGCAGCTGCACCGCAATCCCACCGAGTACGACCGCCACTACCACGACATCGCCATCGTGCCCGGCAGCCGGCTGGAGGCGCTGTACCCCACGCTGGACCGCGCACGCGTGAACAGCATCCACCACCAGGGCATCAAGGACGTGGCGCCCGAGTTCGATGTGGAGGCCTGGAGCCTGCCCGACCGCATTCCCGAGGCCATCTTCCGCAAGCCCGGCACGCTCAAGAGCTATATCGCCGCCACGCAGTGGCACCCCGAATTCCAGTTCCGCAACCCGGACACCAGCACGCTGGATGACAGCGTGCTGCTGCGCGACTTCCTGGCCGCCTGCTCACGCGCCCGCGTGAGCCCGGCCGTGAGCCACAGCCCGTTCCAGATCCGCAACCGCGCAGCACGCCTGTTGCGCCGCGCCTTGCTTCGCAGGCATTGACGGCCCCGCGCCGCCAAGCGCCTGCGCCACCACCTGCTGCAACTGCCCGCGCAGCCACGCATGGGCGGGATCGGCCTGGTGGCGCGTGTGCCAGATCATGAACATGGGCAGCGGCGGACAGTCCACGGGCACGGCAAAGCTGGCCAGCGATGACAGGGCCGTGCGGCCCAGCAGCGACGGCGCCGTCGCCAGCAGCGGCGTGCCGCGCACAAAGGCGGCCAGCGCCGCAAAGCCCGGCACGCGCACGGCAAAGCGGCGCTCCAGCCCGCGCGCCTGCAGTTGCAGGTCCAGGTCCAGCGCCTGGCGGTCGGCATAGGCCACGGTGGCGTGGTCGCCCTGCAGATAGTCGGCCAAGCTGACCGGCGGCTGTCGCACGGCGCTGTCATAGAAGACTGCGTACTCATCGCTGAACAAGCGCTTTTGCACGATGTCTGTGGCATCGGGCGGGCGCGGGCTGATGGCCAGCAGGCAGGCGTCCGAGCGCAGCAGTTCGGCATCCGGCGCGCCGCTGTCGATCACGCGCAGCATGGCTGCGGGCGCTTGCGTGCGCAGGCGCCGGGCCAGCGCGGGCAGCAGCAACTCGCGCTGCAGGTCGTTGGCGGCAATGGTGATCTCGGCACGCCAGTGCGCGGGGTCAAAGCTGGGCCCCTGGCCGAACTGCTGCATTTGCCGCAGCAGCTCGCGCGCCGGGTCCTGCAGCGCCAGTGCATGGGCCGTGGGCGCAATGCCCCGCCCCTGCCGCACGAACAATCGGTCGCCCGTGATGGCGCGCAGCTTGTCCAGCAGATGGCTGACGGCCGATTGCGTCACGCCCAGGCGCTGCGCCGCCGCCGTGACGCTGCCGGTCTCCAGCACGGCCAGCAGCAATTGCAGCAGCCTGCCATCGAGCTGCGATCCATCGATTTGTCTCATGCATTCCATGATTGGCCGCCGCTTTATCTTTGGCAACGCGGGCCGGACACTGCCGCTGATCCAACGCAAATACCGGAGACAAAACATGGCCGATCAGCCGCAGATTCCCGGCACCACCCTGTTCGATGGCAGGCAGGCCCGCAAGGGCTATGCGCTCAACAGCATGTGCTTTTCCTTCAACGAGCTGGCCAACCGCCAGGCCTTCCTGGCCGACGAGGAGGCCTATATGCGCAGCTACGGCCTGAACCAGGAGCAGGCCGATGCCGTGCGCGCCCGCAACGTGCTGCAAATGATCGCGGCCGGCGGCAACGCCTACTACCTGGCCAAGCTGGCCGGCATCTTTCACCTGGACATGCAGGACATAGGCGCCCAGCAGACCGGCATGACCAAGGCCGAATTCCAGGCCCTGCTGCGCTCGCACGCCTGAGCCCCGCCGCAGACCACACGCAAGACACAGCACAGGAGACACCCACCATGGCACATCTCATCGGCGGCCTCGGCACCTCGCACATTCCCGCCATCGGCAACGCCATCCACAAGGGCCTGCAGAACGAGCCCTACTGGAAGCCCTTCTTCGACGGCTTCCCGCCCATCCGCGAATGGCTGGCCGCCCAGCGCCCCGACGTGGTGGTGATGTTCTACAACGACCACGGCCTGAACTTCTTCCTCGACAAGATGCCCACCTTCGCCGTGGGCGCGGCCGAGCGCTACTGCAACGCCGACGAAGGCTGGGGCATTCCCACGCTGGCACCGCTGCGCGGCCACACGGAGCTGTCATGGCACCTGATCGAGTCCCTGGTGGGCGAGGATTTCGACGTGGTCAGCTGCCAGGAGATGCTGGTGGACCACGCCTGCACGCTGCCGCTCAAGCTGTTCTGGCCCGAGGGCGACTGCCCGGTGGCCGTCGTGCCGGTGTGCATCAACACCGTGCAGTTCCCGCTGCCCTCGGCGCGCCGCTGCTATGCGCTGGGGCAGGCCGTGGGCCGGGCCATCGCGCGCTGGAACAGCAACCAGCGCGTGGCCGTCATTGCCTCAGGAGGCCTGTCGCACCAGCTCGATGGGGAGCGCGCGGGCTTCATCAACAAGGCCTTCGACCTGCAGTTCCTTGAAAGCATGGCCACCAATCCCGAATGGGCCACGCAGTTCAGCGTGCATGAACTGGTGGAAAAGACCGGCACCCAGGGCGTGGAACTGCTGATGTGGCTGGCCATGCGCGGCGCCCTGTCCGCGGCTGCGCCCGGCGTGCGCCGCGTGCACGGCAACTACCACATACCGATCTCCAACACCGCCACGGCGCTGCTGGCGCTGGAGGCGGTCTAGTCGGAAAACACAAAGGCCGCCGGGCATGCCAGGCGGCCTTTGTTCTTTGCGGGGCCGTGCGGACCGGGTGTATCCCGGCCCTGCCTCTCAATGGTGGTGGCCGTGGCCGCCGTGCACGTGGCGGTGCTCGATTTCCTCGGGCTTGGCCGCGCGCACTTCCGTCACCTTGCAGGCAAAGTGCAGCGCCATGCCGGCCAGCGGGTGGTTGCCGTCCAGCACCACCACGGGGCCCTTGATCTTGACCACGTGGTAGATCTGGGGCTGGCCCTGGTCATCCGTGCCGCGCAGCTGGCCGCCGACCTTCACGCCGGGCGGGAACTCGCCCTTGGGAATGGTGCGCGTCAGGCTCTCGTCGCGCGCGCCGAAGGCGTCTTCCACGGCCAGGTCCACGGTCAGCGTGTCGCCCACGGCCTTGCCGTCCAGGGCGGCTTCCACCTTGGCGAAGATGTTGTCGTAGCCGCCGTGCAGATAGGCCACGTCGCCCTTGTCGAGCAGTTTGCCCAGCTTGTCGGTGATCTTGTAGTTGATGGTGACGGCGGTGTCTTTGGTGATGTTCATGGCAAAGGCCTTGGAAAACCGCAGCGCAGAAGGCGCGCCGCGCAAAGCTGCCATTGTCGGCGACCTGGGGCATTCCAGCGTCGCGGCCGTGGGTTCACCGGCCGCCCAACCTCAAGCCAGGCACTCGCGCGCGCATTCGAGCAGGCTGCGCGCCCAGCGCGCGCGGGCCGAGGTGTTGAGCCACAGCAGGCCGACCTTGCGCGCATCGGCGGGGCGGGAGCCGGCGCCGTCCGCAGCGGCGCCGTGCTCGGGCAGCGCCAGCACGCGCACGTCGCGTCCCTGGGAGAGCACGGGGCCGATGTCGGGCACCAGGCCCACGCCCAGGCCCTGGTCCACCATCATGGCCACGGCCAGCACCGAGTTCAGTTCCATGCGCTCCAGCGGCGCAATGCCCTGGGCGCGCAGGTAGCGGTCGGCCAGCCGGCCACCGGCCAGGGAACGGTCGTAGCGCACCAGGGGCCGGGTGCGCAGCAGGGCCAGCGGGTCCTGCTGCGCATCCCGGGTGCGGCACAGCACGACCAAAGGCTCCTGGCGCAGCTCGGCCCAGCACACGGTCTTGGGCAGGTCGAACGAGGGTTGCAGGCAGATCAGCACGTCCAGCTCGGACTGGACCAGGGCCGTGTACAGCTCGGGCGTAAGGCCGGCGCGCACGCTGATGCGCACCTCGGCGTGGCGCGCCACGAAGGCCCGCATCACGGCGGGCACAAAGCCGTGCAGCGCCGTGTTCACGGTGCCCAGCCGCAGCTCGCCGCCGTCCGCATCCGAGGCCACCCATTCGCGCAGACCCTCGAAGTCCTGCAGCAACTGGCGGCCACGCTCGAACAGCCGCTCGCCCGCCTCGGTGGCGCGCACGCTGCGGCCATGGCGCACCAGCAGCGGCGCACCCAGCTCGCCCTCCAGCACGCGCATTTGCTGCGCAATGGCCGAGGGGCTCAGATCCAGCTGGCGAGCGGCCTCGGACATGGAGCCGGTGTCCACCACTCTCAAGAAATTGTGTATGTATCTCACGTCCATTTCACACATTTTCTTGAATCACAACGCAGATGCAACTGCTGTTTTCCCAGGCTGCGCTGCACCACACTGCGTGACAACGACTATTTCAGGAGACAGACGCATGGATTCCCGGCCCACCTCTCAAACCGCTCAAACCTCTCAGACCTCTTTGCCGCGCCGGATGTGGCTGTCCACCGCCGCCGCCGCGCTGGCCGCCTGTGCGCTGCCGGCCTGGGCCCAGAAGCGCGGCAGCCGCCTGGTGGTGCCGTTTGCGCCGGGCGGCGGCAACGATGTGTTCGCGCGGCAGATGGCGCATGGCCTCAACGAGTCCTTCGGCTACGGGATGATCGTGGAGAACAAGGCCGGCGCGGGCGGCAACCTGGGCACGGAAGCCGTGGTGCGTGCGGCCGGCGACGGCAGCACCTGGCTGCTGGGCCACACGGGCACGGTGTCCATCAATCCCTCGCTGTATCCGGGCCTCAAGTTCAATGCGGCCACCGATCTGCAGCCGGTGGCCATGTTCGCCTCGTCGGCCCTGCTGCTGGTGGTGCCGGCTTCCTCGCCCGCGCGCAGCGTGGCCGATCTGGCCGAGCAGATGCGCAAGCGCAGCGGCGAGATGAACTACGCCTCCAGCGGCTCGGGCACGGGCGGCCACCTGACGGGCGAGATGTTTGCCCACGCTCTGGGCGCCAAGGCCATCCACGTGCCATACAAGGGCACGGCACCGTCGCTGACCGACCTGGTGGGCGGCAATGTGGATTTCAGCTTCGGCGTGATTCCTGCGGCCATGGCCCTGGTCAAGGCCGGCAAGCTGCGCGCCCTGGCCGTCACCGGCGCCAAACGCCAGCCACAGCTGCCCGACGTGCCCACGGTGGCCGAGTCCGGCGTGCGTGCGCTGGCCGACTTCGAGAGCTCGCTGACCTACGGCATCCTCGCGCCCAAGGGCACGCCTGCCGAGACGGTGCGCGCGCTGGGGCGCGACATCCTCAAGGTGGCGTCTGCCGAGTCCTTCCAGTCGCGCCTGGGCATCGAGGGGGCCGTGCCGCTGCTGGGCGATGGCGCGCAGTACGCGGCCCGCATCCAGGTGGAGAGCGCCAAGTGGGCCGCCGTGATCAAGGCCTCGGGCGCCACGGCCTGAGACCGGCAAGGACAGCATGTCATTGGTAAAGGACTATCTGGGCCCCGCCGACAGCGGCCACTGGTTTGCAGACGCGCGCTGGCTGCAGGCGCTGCTGCGCTTCGAGAGCGCGCTGGCCCAGGCCCAGGCCGACTGCGGCCTGGTGCCCCGCCCGGCCGCCGAGGCCATTGCGCGCGCCTGCGCGCAGGCGCCGCTCACGTGCGAAGGCGTGGTGGAGCAGGCGCGTGCCAGCGGCGCGCTGGGCCTGGCCGTGGTGCGGCCGCTGCAGCAGTGGCTGCAGGCCCACGCCCCCGAAGGCCTGCCCTGGCTGCACTGGGGAGCGACCACGCAGGACGCCGTGGACACAGCGCAGGCCCTGCTCACGCAGCAGGCCCTGCAGGCGCTGCTGGCCGAGCTGGGCGCGCTGCAGTCCGCACTGCAGGCCCTGGCCCGCACGCACGCGGCCACGCCCATGCTGGCGCGCAGCTTGCTGCAGCCCGCGCAGATCACCAGCTTCGGCTTCAAGTGCGCGCAGTCGGCTGCTGCCGTGGGCCGCAGCATCGAACAGTTTGAAAGGCTTGCCACCGCTGCGCTGTGCGTGCAATTGGGCGGCGCCGTGGGCAATGGCGCCGTGCTGGGAAGCCACCGTGCCGAGGTGGAGCAGGCACTGGCCCGGCGCCTGGGCCTGTCGGCCTGCGGCCGCAGCTGGCATACCCAGCGCGACGACTGGATGCGCCTGGCCATGGAGGCCGCCGTATGCGGCGGCAGCCTGGCCAAGCTGGCCAAGGACTGGTCGCTGATGTCGCAGTACGAGGTGGGCGAGGTCAGCGAGGCGCCGCGCGGCAGCACCTCCAGCGCCATGCCGCACAAGCGCAATCCCGTGCACCTGATGCAGGCGGTGGCACAGGCCCAGGCCGTGCCCCCGCTCGCAGCCCTGCTGCTGGGCTGCATGGCCCAGGCCCATGAGCGCGCGCTGGGCGAGTGGCAGGCCGAGGTCGCGCACTGGCCCGACCTGTGGCGCCATGTGCATGGCGCCGCCGCCGCATTGCGCCAGGCCGCACAGTCGCTGCAGGTGCATCCGCAGCGCATGCTGGGCCATGTGCGGGGCCTGCACGGACTGGTGTTTTCAGAGGCTTGCGTGCACGCCATGGCACCCTGGACGGGCAAGCCCGAGGCCCTGGCCGCCGTGGAGCTGCTGGCCCCGCAGGCGCTGGAGCAGGGGCGCGAGCTGCGCCTGCTGCTGGCCGAATGGGCCGCGCCCCGCCTGGACGCAGCGGCCCTGCAAGCGCTGCAAGATGCGCTGGCCCGGGCCTGCGACCCGGCCCGCGCCGTGCAGGCATCGCATGATGCATGCCTGGCGCTGCTGGCAGCGCCGCAGACCCACGCCAATACCCATTCCCATGCTTGATACAGGAACCCCCGCCATGACCGAACCTTCCGCCGACGCCCTGCAGCGCGGCCTTGCCAACCGCCGCCGCGTGCTGGGCGATGAATGGGTGGACCAATCCGTGGCGCGCGCCAACGAACTGAATGTGGAGTTCCAGCGCATGATCACGGCCTATGCCTGGGACGGCATCTGGAGCCGCCCCGGCCTGGAGCGCCGCACGCGCCGCATCATGGTGCTGGCCATCACGGCCTCCATGGGCCGCTGGGAAGAGTTCGAGCTGCACATCCGCACGGGCCTGCTGGCCGACCCGGCCGATGCCGAGGCCGCGCCGCTGGATCTGGACACCATCCGCGAAGTGCTGCTGCAGACCGCCGTCTATGCCGGCGTGCCCGCAGGCAACACCGGCATGGCCATCACGCTGAAGATCCTCAAGGAGCTGGGGCGCACGCCCGCGCCGGCCAGCTTTCATCCACCCACAAACGCGACCTGACGCGACCTGACGCGGCCTGAACGGACTCAGGCGGCCGGCGGCTGTTCCTCGGCCGCAGCGCCCGGGTAGCGCGCAAAGCGCCGGTTCTCTGCGCCATGCACCGGGTCCTGCTCGGCCCAGGGCCATCCGCCGAACTGGGTGCGCCGGTAGTCCTGCATGGCCTGCATGATTTCCTGCTGCGTGTTCATCACGAAGGGGCCGTACTGCGCCACGCTCTCGCCAATGGGGCGGCCCTGCAGCACCAGGCATTCCACGGCGTCGGCGCCGCTGTTGTGCAGCTCCCAGTCCTGCGTGGCATCCACATGCAGGGCCGCATGCCCGGCCAGCGCCGTGGGCCCGACCTGCAGTGCCTGGCCTGCAAAGAAATACAGCATGCGCTGCGTGTCCACGCCGGCTGCGCGCGGCAGCGTCCAGCGCGCGCCGGGCTCCAGACGCAGCGTCCAGATGGCCACGTCGCCCTCGGGTTGCGAGGCCCAGGATTCGGGCGGCGGCGGCAGGGCGGCCGCCGTGCCGGGCAGGCTGCCTGCGACCACGGTGACCACGGTCCTGCGGCCTGCGGCGTCTGCATGCTCCAGGCGCGGGATGCGCTCGTTCCAGAACATGGTGAAGTGCGGCTCCACCATCTTGGAGCGCGCAGGCAGGTTCAGCCAGATCTGGAACAGCTCCAGCGGATTGGGCGCGTCGCTGTTGAGCAGCGGGAACATCTCCGAATGCTGGATTCCCTTGCCGGCCGTCAGCCACTGCACGTCGCCGCCGCCAAAGCGCGCGGCCGCGCCCAGCGAATCGGAGTGGTCGATCAGGCCCTTGCGCACCATGGTCACGGTCTCGAAGCCGCGGTGCGGATGGCCGGGAAAGCCCGGCACGCCATCGCCGTGGTACATGGAAAAACCGTCCTTGCGGCTGAAGTCGCTGCCCATCTGGCGGCCCTCCAGGTCCACGGCCTGCACGCCCAGGCGGCCATCGCTGGGCGGATAGGCATCGTCATGGTGGGCACAGAACAGGAAGGGGTCCATGGTGGGCCACAGCGGGCCCAGCGGCTGGCTCTGGAGGACGGGGGTGGTGGCTGCGGTCATCGTGGCTCCTGTGAGGCTGCGCCCGCAAGAAAAAAGGGGGCGCTGCATTCTCGGACAGATGCGGCCCCCGCGCCCGTTTTGAAAGCCACCATGGCTGGGACAGTGCGGCCCAGGAATGCAACGCCCGCCGGGTCAGTTGCGCGGCGGCGTCACCAGGCCCTTTTGCACGGCCGGGCGCGCCACGAAGGCGGCCAGCACGCGCTGCAGCTCGGGAAAGCGCTCCCAGCCCAGCAGTTCGGCCGCGTTGTAGCCCTGCTCCACCACCATGTTGCGCACCCAGGGCCACAGGGCGATGTCGGCAATGGTGAACTGCTCGCCCATCACCCAGGCGCGGCCTGTGAGGCGGCGCTCCAGCACGCCCAACAGGCGCACGGACTCGTTCACGTAGCGGTCGCGCGGGCGCTTGTCCTCGAAGTCCTTGCCTGCGAATTTGTGGAAGAACCCCAGCTGGCCGAACATGGGGCCGACGCCACCCATCTGGAACATCAGCCACTGCAGCGCTTCATAGCGCGCGGCCGGGTCGGCGGGCAGCAGCGGGCTGCCGGACTTCTCGGCCAGGTAGACCAGGATGGCGCCCGACTCGAACAGCGCCAGCGGCTTCCCGCCCGGGCCTTGCGGGTCCAGGATGGCCGGGATCTTGTTGTTGGGAAAGGTGTCCACGAACTCGGACGAGAGCTGGTCATTGCTCTCGAAGCCCACGCGGTGCGCCTCATACGGCAGGCCCATCTCCTCCAGAGCGATCGACACCTTGACGCCGTTGGGCGTGGGCAGGGAATACAGCTGGATGCGGTCCGGCTGCGTGGCCGGCCACTTGCGCGTGACGGAAAAGGCGGAAAGCGGATTCTTTGGAGTCATGGGGCACCTTGAAGGCTGGACGGGTTCGCCAAGAAATCGATGGCCGCTGCATCGTAACGTTCGGCGCCCAGCCATGCTTGGCACGCTAAATAATGGCGGGCCCGGCCCTGCCGCCGGGTCATAACAATCAACGGAGACATGCATGACAAGACATTCCACCCGCCGCCACGCACTGGCCCTGCTCGGCACCACCGCCGCCGCCTGGGCGGCCCTGCCCCTGGTCGCCACAGCGGCCGGCTACCCCGAGCGCCCCGTGACCGTGGTCGTGCCCTACTCGCCCGGCGGCGGCGTGGACATCATCACGCGCCTGGTCACGCCGCCCATGGCCGAGCTGCTGGGCCAGTCCCTGGTGGTGGACAACAAGCCCGGCGGCGGCACCAACATCGGCATGGGCGCGGTGGCACGCGGCGCGGCCGACGGCTACCTGCTGCTGACGGCGTCCAACACGCTGACCACCAACAAGGCGCTGTACGCCAAGCTCAATTTCGATCCGCTCAAGGACCTCATCCCGGTGGGCCGCATCGGCGAGGCGCCGCTGGTCGTGGTGGTGAACGCCAAGTCGCCCCACAAGAACCTGGCCGAGCTGATCGCCGCCGGCAAGGCCAAGGCCGGCGCCCTGTCCTATGGCACGGCTGGCGTGGGCAGCTCGGGCCACATGGCCAGCGCCCTGCTGGAGCGCGCAGGCGGCTTCCAGGCCGTGCACATCCCCTACAAGGGCGGCTCGGCCGCCGTGACCGACCTGCTGGGCGGGCGGCTGGACTTCATGGCCATCAACCCGCTGGAGGTGGCAGGCCATGTGGGCAGCGGTGCGCTGCGCGCCCTGGCGGTGCTCAACCACAATGGTTCGCGCCTGCTGCCGGGCGTGCCCACGGCACGTTCGCTGGGAGTGAATGTGCAGGCCACCGTGTGGTGGGGCCTGGTGGCGCCGGCCGGCACGCCGCCGGCCGTGGTGCAGGCGCTGAACCAGGCTTTGAACAAGAGCCTGGCCCAGCCCGCCGTGCTGCAGAAGCTGGCCGACATCGGCGCATCGCCCATGGGCGGCACGCCGGCCGAGTTCGGCGCCTTCATTCAGGCCGAGAGTGCCGAGCTGGGCGAGGTGATTCGCGCCGCCAATATCCGCGCAGACTGAGGCGCGGGCGAAGGTGCGCCGCTGCGCTCAGCGCGGCGCGACGGGCTTCTGGACCAGGGCCACGCTCAGGCCGTCCGGCGTCACCGTGATGGCGCCGGGCTCCATGTTCAGCGAGTCCATCAGGGCCAGTTCCTTGTCCTGCAGCTGGTAGAGCACGAGCTGGCCCAGCGCCTGCTCGGCCAGCGCGCTGGCGTAGGTGGTGAGCATGTCGCTCATGGCGGGCGCCAGATCATTGATGACCAGGCTGTTGACCTTGATCTGGTGGGCGCGCAGCGTGCGGTCCGTGGGCTCGTAGCGCAGCGCGAAGTCCAGGTTCAGATGGCCACCATAGCCCTGCTTGAGCACGGGCCCCGACAGATCGGCCTGCAGCACCGCATTGAGCGCGTTGCGCTCGGGCAGCAATCCCAGCACCGGCGAATGCAGCTTGAGCTGCAGCATGCCGGCCACGGGGAACTGCCGGGGAAAGCGCTGGGCCACCACCTCCTGCAGCCTTTGCCGCGAAACCGAGACATTCCCAGGTCCGGACTTTCCCGAACATCCGGTCGCGGCCAGGCTCCAGCCCGCTGCCACGACCATCAATAAAAAGCGGCGATTCATCACGACAGCACAAGCCTCAGAAAGCCCGACACGAAACCCTGAAGCGCCATGCATGCCATACGCATGGCGCTATGTTTTTTGAGAGCGACATTGTCCCGCCAGGGGCTATTCCCTGTCCCTGCAGTGGGTGTTGCCCGGCACCTGCGCGCAGCCACTTCGAGAACGAAACGACATAGCAGCTAGTGCCCGCCGGACATAGGCAGTACCGGCTCCCATACGGAAACTCGGCCGCTCGCAAAGTTCCCGCCTTCCAGAAGAAATCAAGGAGACACCATGAAGAAGAAGAACATCGCCCTCGCCCTGCTGGCCACAGGCTGCGCGGCCGGCCCCGCCCTGGCGCAGTCCACCAGCAGCGTGAGCCTGTACGGCATCATCGACGTGTCGGTGCGCGCGCAAAGCGGCCTGTCGGGCGCCAATGCGCCGGCTGCGGGCAGCATGGGCTCGGTCAACAGCGGAGTGGGTCCCACCAGCCGCTGGGGCATACGCGGCAGCGAGGACCTGGGCGGCGGCCTGCGCGCCATCTTCAACCTCGAATCCACGCTGGGCGCCGACGTGGGCGGCATCGGCGGCGTGGCCGGCACCTTCGACCGGGCGGCCATCGTGGGCCTGGCCGGCCACTGGGGCGCGGTCACGGCTGGCCGGCAGAACACGCTGATCTCCGACTCCGTGGGCCTGGTCGATCCCATTGCCCTGCGCTTTGCGGGCCTGAACCCCAACATCCAGGTCACCAGCCTCACGGGCCATGGCCTCAACAACGAATGGGGCGCCACCAACACCAAGGTGGGCTCCAACCGCGTCAACAACTCCATCAAGTACTCGGGCAGCTTTGGAGGCCTCACGGCGCGCGCCATGTACAGCTTCGGCGAGACCGGCGTGTCGGCCTCCCGCCTGGACACGCGCGGCCTGGGCCTGGACTGGCGCCAGGACGATCTGGTGCTGACCAGCGCCTACACCCAGTTCCACGACGCCAGCGGCCGCACGCTGGACGCCGCCAACATCGGTGGCGCCTGGAGCCGTGGCGACCTGCGCCTGATGCTTAACTACGGCCGCAACAAGGCCGAGACCAGCGACACCGCGAAAACCACGAACAAGATCCTGGCCGTGGGCGCACGCTATGCCGTCACGCCCGTCATCGGCCTGAACGGCGGCTACTACAAGGTGGACCGCGAGCGCACGGGCCAGGGCGACGACGGCTTCCAGCGCCTGATCGGCTTCGTGGACTACCAGCTGTCCAAGCGCACCAGCCTGTTCCTGGAGCTGGACACGACCAAGTGGAAGAACGGTTACCAGGGCGCAGGCAACAAGACACGCGCCAGCGGCATCAGCCTGGGTATCACGCATTCCTTCTGAAAAGCCCTTCCCGTCCAGCTTTGCCGCGCCCTTGGGCGCGGTTTTTTTATCTATTCATATATCCATTCATGGATTTGCATAAATCCTTGATTTTCAATAAATTAACCCCTTGTTTCATCCATTCATGAATTGATTCCCCATGGCCACTGAAGACCTCTCCCTGCAGGTGCTGGCAGCACTGCGCCGCCAGGGCGGTGCGCTGGCAGCACGCGAGTTGCAGCAGATGCTGGGCGTGAGCCAGCCCACGGTGTCGCGCGCGCTGGCACCGCTGATCCAGTCGGGCCAGGTGCGCAAGGTGGGGGCGGCGCGCACGCAGCGCTATGTGCTGCCGCGCCAGGTGGCGGGCGTGGGCGCCGAGGTGGCCATCATGCGCGTGGACACCGAAGGCCATGCATCGCCCTTTGGCCGCATGATCGCCCTGCACGGCGGCGGCTTCTGGGTGGATGAGGCCGACGGCCTCAGCGAGCAGCACGACGGCCTGCCCTGGTTCCTGGACGACATGCGGCCCCAGGGCTTCATCGGCCGCAGCTTTGCGCACAGCCACCCCGAACTGCAGCTGGGCGGCGACCCGCGCCAGTGGGGCGAGGACGATGTGCTGCGCGCCCTGGCCCGCTTTGGCGAAGACCTGCCGGGCAACCTCATCGTGGGCGAAGCCGCCTTCGAGCGCTTCCACTCCCTGCCCGCGCGCACGCTGCGCGCCGCCTCGGCGGCCGACTATCCGCGCCTGGCCATGCAGGCCATGCAGGGCACGCATCCGGGCTCGTCGGCGGGCGGCGAGCAGCCCAAGTTCTGCTGCATCACGGCCGGGCGCAGCGTCATCGTCAAGTTCTCCCCGGCAGGCAACGCGCCGGCCGAGCAGCGCATCCGCGACCTGCTGGTCTGCGAGCACCTGGCACTGCAGACCCTGGCCGAAGACGGCCTGCCCGCAGCGCGCACGCGGCTGTTCCTCGATGGCGGCCGCGCCTTCCTCGAATCGGAGCGCTTCGACCGCAGCCAGCCGGCGCCACGCGATGTACCGGGCGATGTGCCAGTCTCACAGGCCCACCCGGGCAGCAACCCTGGACGCATCGGCATGGTGTCCCTGCAGGTGCTCAATGCCCAGTACGTGGGCGAGGTGGACAACTGGGCAGCCACGGCCAACCGCCTGGCCGCACGCGGCCTCATCACCGAGGCCGACGCGCGCAGCCTGCGCCTGCTCGAAGCCTACGGCCAGCTCATCGCCAACACCGACCGGCACTACGGCAACATCTCCTTCGTGCTGCCGCAGCCCCATGGCGACTGGGCGCTGTCGCCCACCTACGACATGCTGCCCATGCTCTACATGCCCATCAACGGCGAGATCGTGGAGCGCGACTTCGGCGCCCAGCCCCAGCGCCCCACGGCCGCCACGCTGGCCGAATGGCCGCATGCCCAGGCGCTGGCACGCCGCTTCTGGCAGACCGTGGCGCAGGATGCGCGCATCTCCGGGGACTTTCGCAACATTGCCACGCGAAATCTTGAATTCATGAGTGCCTGATTGACAGGCACCAGCAATGAAATCCGAATACCAATCTGTGAATAACACCGGTAATTTCTCTTGAAAAACCTGTGCGCATCATCTTGATAAACATTTGCACAAGCTGTGCTTTGACTGCGCAAAACCTGCCATCCACAAGGGCCGTACGCCACCGCCTGCACAATCGAAGGCTTCCTCATCCGACAAGAGCCTGGCCACCGATGACAAGCATTGCCCCTTCTCACGCCGCAGACCCGCGCATCGCCGACGTGCTCAGCTACTGGCTGGGCTCCGCGCATCCCGACAACGCGGGCGCCCTGGCCTGCAAAAACCTGTGGTTCATCAAGTCCGATGCCACTGACGACCAGATCCGCGAGCGCTTCGGCGCCCTGGTCGAAGATGCACTGGCCGGCCAACTGGACGGCTGGGCCGGCACGGCGCTGGGGCGGCTGGCTCTGATCGTGTTGCTGGACCAGTTCACGCGCAACCTGTTCCGGGGCACGGCACGCAGCTTTGCAGGCGACCCGCAGGCGCTGCAGCTGGCGCTGGATGGCATCGCCCTGGGCCATGACCGGCATGCCGACCTGCCAGCCGTGGCGCGCATCTTCTGCTACCTGCCGCTGGAGCATGCCGAAGACCTGGCCCTGCAGGACCGCAGCGTGGCTGCCTTCCAGGCCCTGGCCGACGAGGCCGGTGACGCTGGCGGCGAGGGCGTGCGCGAGTTCCTGGCCGGCACGCTGGACTACGCCCACCGGCACCGCGACGTCATCGTGCGCTACGGCCGCTTTCCGCACCGCAATGCCATCCTGGGCCGCACCAGCACGGCCGAGGAACTGCAGTACCTGTCCCAGCCCGGCTCAGGGTTCTGAGAGCGCAGCGGATCTCCTTCACCCACAAAAAAAGGGAACGTGCCAACGTTCCCTTTTTTGCTTTCGGCGCGCTGCCGGCATTCAGGCCGGCTGCGCCTGCGGCTGGCGCTCGCCGCCCTTGCGCTCGCCATCGCGCATGCGCAGCGCCCAGCGCTCGATCGTGTAGAACGACAGCGCCGACAGCGCCACCGAGATCGCCAGTCCCAGCGCCACCACCACGGGCCACGAGAAGTCGGCGCGCAGATAGCGCACCACCGGGTAGTGCCAGAGGTAGACGCCATAGGACAGGCGGCCCAGCTTCACCAGCGTGGGCGACGACAGCATGTCGAAGACCAGGCCCGAGCCCTGGCTTGCCGCCACCAGCAGCACCACGGCGGCGCATTCCACCACGGTGATGCCCCAGACCATGGCGTCCTGGTTGTCCCATTGCAGCGCCATCAACAGCGGCACGGCCAGCGGCACCCACATGGCGTGGTGCATGCGCGCCTTCAGTGCAGCGATGAAGTCGGGCCGCTCGATCATCACCGCCGCCAGCAGCGCACCGGCGAACAGGCCCGAGGCACGGGTGTCGAAGCGAAAGAAGATCTCATAGAAGTGCTGGCCCTGGTCCACCCAGTACACGCGCCACAGCCAGCTCAGCGCCCACAGCAGGGCAATCGGGCGCCACAGACGGCCCGGCTTGGAAAAGCGCAGCAGCAGCACCAGCAGCGGCGGCCAGATCAGGTAGAAATGCTCCTCCACCGACAGCGACCACATGTGCAGCAGCGTGTCCGGGCTGTCGAAGAAGGCGATGCCGTAGTCGGCCAGATAGAGGATGGAGACCAGCGCATCGGTGTAGATGTCGTTCAGGTCCGGCCACAGCAAGGGCGCGAAGATGCAGTACGCGCCCAGGAACAGGGCCAGCGCCGGCATCAGGCGATAGAAGCGGCGGCGGTAAAAGCGCCAGAAGCCGATGCGGCCTTCGGATTCGTTCTCCATCAGCAGCAGCGAGGTAATCAGATAGCCGCTGAGCACGAAGAACAGGTCCACCCCGAAGAATGCGCCATCGAACAAAGGCGCATGGGAGTGCGACAAGATCACCAACAGGATCGCCACGCCCCGCAGCCCGTCAAGGGCGGGGTTGTAGTGCAGTTTGAAATCCTTGACCACCAAAACCGGACACCTTTCCAACGCCGGGGCATAAGCCCCGGGCCATGAACAAACCCCATGAAAAATGGAGCACGCGGACATGGCGCAGCCGTCCCCGGGAGGGTCGCAACGCATGGTCCAGCGCGATAAGAGAGACGGCACGCCCCAAGGTTCCCGGCGGATGCTGTGACCAGCAATCCGCGAGCCGCGGCTGCGGCGCACCTGGAGGATGCGGGCCGCCTCTACGGGCGGCCCTGCGTGCACGAACATGCCCTGCAGTGCAGGGCAATGGCTGATGAATTTCAGCGAAATCCGATTTTAGCCATCACCGCCTGCGGGCCAGGTTCGATGGACATTCGGCCTGGAGTCCTGGGTCATCCCGCCCCGCCGCCTGTCCACCTCTCATCGCACGCAGCGAGTATGGGCAGCGCACCGCGGCCGGAACGTAACAGGAAGTTGCCGCCAGCGCTGCTGTGCCCTGCCTCACGCCGCCCTGCGCCGCCCTGTTGAGCCACTGGCGAACACAGGGCAAGGGGAGTTGGATGCGCCGTCAACAATTTGGAACAAAACGCCACCAATCCCAATGAACACCAGCATCTTCCGCTATCGTTTTTAACAAGCAGGCGGACAAACGGAAGAGATCGCGTCCTGCAGACCACGGCGCGCGTCACTGTCTGTCTGCACCGGCTGCTGGTTCTTGGCCCGCAGATAGTGCTCGGTGAACAGCGCCAGGTAGCTCTCCAGCGCACGGCCCGCGCGCCGGTCACCCACGTCGCCCGTCAGCTCCAGGCACAGGGCCGCCACCTCGCTGGTGCAGAAATGGTCTTCGCGCTGCGAGCGGCGCAGACGGTACTGCGACACCTGATCCGGGTGCAGGCTCAGCACCGGAAAGCGGTCCAGGTAAGGGCTCTTGCGGAACATCTTGCGCGCCTCGGGCCAGGTCGCGTCCAGCAGGATGAACAGCGGGCGCCGGCCTGGGTCGGGTTCGGTCCCGGCCTGGGCTCCGGCCCGGGGCGCCGGCAGCGTATGCACCACGCGCTGCAGCGGCTCCACGAACTCGCCGGGAAACACCACATAGGGCTGCCACTGCGGATCATCGAGCAAGGCCAGCAGGCCCACATCGGCCTCGGTGCGCGCCCAGCCGAAGGCGTGCGTCTGCTCCACCACATCGGCGATCAGCCAGCCCGTGTTGCTGGGCTTGAGCGGCTCGGCATCGTGCATCAGCAGGCAAAAGCCCGCCCGCGTCGGCAGCATGGGACGCAGCGCGCAAAGGCAGTACGAAGGCCGCAGCCGGCATCCCTCGCAGCGCTCGCCGCGCGGCCCGCCGCGCGACAGAAACGGCCGCGTGCTGCGCGCCAGCCGCTGCGTGCGCAGCCGCGAGACCGCATGCGGCGCCACGCCGGAGTCCACGCCGCGCAGATAGGACAGAGGCACGCAGGCATCCTGCGCCGAAGCAGGCACAGCTGACATTTCCAGGCTCATCCCACGCTTTCCAGCTCGAACAGCGGCAGCTCGGCGCGGCGGCTCAGCCACACGCCGCCTCCCAGTTCCTTGAAATGCTCGGCCAGCCCGCGCCGGTACAGATCGGCCCGGTGGCGGAACAGGCGCGGATCGGTCAGATCCTCATCGATCACGCCACGTTCGTAATCCTCGCGCGCCACCGCCTCCACATACAGACCGCCTCGGCTCAACCGCCCCAGATTGGCCAGCGCGCGCTTGAGATCCGGCGGGCTCAGATAGGGCAGCACGCCCTGGCAGATCACCAGATCGAAGGGCTCTGCAGGATCATGCGCCGCATAGTCCACCACCGAGCCGCGCTCCCAACCGAAGCGCCCGCACAAGTACTCGCTGAACTCCACGCCGTGGTAGCTGGCACCGGGGAAGTGGCGCTGCACCGCCTCGCGCCAAAGACCGATGCCGCAGCCTACATCCAGCACGCGGCGCACGGGCACGCGCACATAACTCAGGTAGGAACAGACGAAAGCGCCCAGACGGTTCACATGCTCGGTATCGACCACGCTGGTCTTCTTGTCGAAGTAGTAGCGCTGGTAGTACGCCTCGTCGAACCACTGGTCACTTGCTGATTGCACGCATTCTCCTTGGGGGTGAGCGCCCGGTGGGCGCGTTCGGGCGGGAGTATGGCGCAGAGGGGTTTGTATATGCCGGGATGCGGTATTCGCTCAGGCCTTGGGCGGCCGATGCAACAGGCACAGCTTGTTGCCATCCAGATCCCGCACATAGGCCAGGTACAGCCGGCCACCGGGCGAAGCCTCGCGCCAGCCGGGCGGATCCTCGCAGGTCACGCCCCCGGCTGCCACGGCTGCGGCATGGGCCGCGTCGGCCTGCTCGGGAGACTGCGTCGCAAAGCCGATGGTCGCGCCATTGCCGTGGCAGGCAGACTCGCCGTTGATCGGTGTGGAAATGGCAAACGTGCCGCCCGCGCTGCGGTAGAAATAGCGGTTCTTGTTGGCCATGCCCGGCGCAACGCCGAGCGCGCCCAGGAATGCGTCGTAGAACTGCTTGGATTTTTCGAGGTCGTTGACCCCGACCATGACGTGGCTGAACATGCCTGTGTCTCCTTGGTTGATGCGAACCGGGATGTTAGCTGCGGCACGCCGTCCTGCTGTCACCCATGCGCGCCAGCGACCATACTGTCGCCCCCGCCACAGCCGGCGGACATTGCACCGATACCGCGATACCGAAACCATGCGCCTTCTTCACACTTCCGACTGGCACCTGGGCCAGCACTTCATGGGCAAGAGCCGCCAGGCCGAGCACGCTGCGCTCATCGACTGGCTGCTGGAGCAGGTCGATGCCCAGGCGGTGGATGCCGTGCTCATCGCGGGCGATATCTTCGACACCGGCGCGCCGCCCAGCTATGCGCGCGAGCTGTACAGCCAGTTGGTGGTGCGCCTGCATGCGGCGGGCGTGGCCCTGTTGCTGCTGGGCGGCAACCACGACTCCGTGGCCACGCTGGCAGAGAACCGCGAGCTGCTGGCCTGCCTGGACACCACCGTGGTTGCCGCCGTGGGCGAGACGGCCAGCCACGTGGTCGAGCTGCCGCTGCGGCGCCGGCCGGGGCAGCCGGCCGCGCCCGGCTGCATCGTCTGCGCCCTGCCGTTCATGCGCCCGCGCGACCTGGTGCTGAGCCAGCCCGGCCAAAGCGCCGAGCAAAAGCAGCAGGCGCTGCAGGCCGCCATCGAGTCCTGCTACCGCAGCGTGCACGCCGCCGCAATGGCACGCCGTGACGCGCTGGCCGCCGCATCCGGCCAGCGCCTGCCCATCATCGCCACGGGCCATCTCACCACCGTGGGCGCCAGCAGCAGCGAGTCCGTGCGCGAGATCTACGTGGGATCGCTGGATGCCTTCCCCACCTCGGCCTTTCCGCCCGCCGACTACGTGGCCCTGGGCCACATCCACCAGCCGCAGAAAGTGGGCGGCCTGGAGCACATCCGCTACAGCGGCTCGCCCATTGCGCTGAGCTTTGACGAGGCCCGCCAGTCCAAGCAGATGCTGCTGGTGGACCTGGGCCCCGAAGGGCTACAGGCCGTCACGCCGCTGCCCGTGCCCTGCTTTCAGCCCATGGCCTCGGTGGCAGGCAGCCTGACCGCCTTGCCGGATCTGATGCGCGCCACCGCCCAGGCCGGCAGCCCTGCACGGCCCGTGTGGTTGGAGGTGGTGGTGGAGCAGGACGACTACCTGCCCCAGCTCACCGACCGCGTGCAGGCCCTGGCCGACGAGCTGCCCGTGGAACTGCTGCGCGTGCGGCGCCAGCGCGGCCGGGCGGTGGCCGGCATGGCCGCCGCCGCCGGCGAGTCGCTGCACGAGATCAGCCCCGCCGACGTCTTCGAGCGCCGCCTGGCGCTGGAAACACTGGAGCCCGGCCTGGCCCAGGCCCTCACCCGGCGCTACCAGGAAGTGGTGGCCGGGCTTGATGCGCCCCAGCCAGGCGCCGGCGAACACGGCGAGGAGGCCCGCGCATGAAGATCCTTACGCTGCGGCTCAAGAACCTCAACTCGCTCAAGGGCGAATGGCGCATCGACTTCACGCAGGCACCGTTCGCGGGCAACGGCCTGTTCGCCATCACCGGGGCCACGGGCGCGGGCAAGTCCACCCTGCTCGATGCCATCTGCCTGGCGCTGTACCACCAGACACCCAGGCTGAACAACATCTCGGCATCGGCCAACGACCTCATGACGCGCCACACGGCCGACTGTCTGGCCGAGGTCGAATTCGAGGTCAAGGGTCAGGTCTACCGCGCCTTCTGGAGCCAGCGCCGCGCACGCGACAGGCTCGATGGCGCACTGCAGGCGCCCAAGGTGGAACTGGCCCGGGGCGACGGCATCATCCTCAGCAGCCAGACGCGCGACAAGCTGGAGCAGACTGCTGCCATCACGGGCCTGGACTTCGAGCGCTTCACCAAGTCCATGCTGCTGGCCCAAGGCGGCTTTGCAGCGTTCCTTGAAGCCAATGCCAACGTCCGCGCCGGCCTGCTGGAAGAGCTGACAGGCACCGAGATCTACGGCCTCATCTCACAAAAAGTCTTCGAACGCGCCCGCGATGCGCGCCAGCGCCTGGACCAGCTCAAGGCCCAGGCCGATGGCGTGGAGTTGCTGACGCCCGAGGCGCGCGATGCCCTGCAGGCCCAGGCCGACAGCCTGGTGACGGAGCAGGCCACGCTGCAGGCCGACTACCTGCGCACCCAGGCCCAGCACCAATGGCAGCAGCAACTGGCCCAGGCCACCCAGACACTGCAGGCCGCCCGCACCGGCTGCGCAGACGCCGCCCAGGCACTGGAGCAGGCCACGCCCGAACTGGAAAGACTGGCCCATGACGAGCCCGCGCAGGCGCTGCAGCCGCTGCACCAGGCCTGGCAGCGCAGCACCGCCGCCTGCGATGACAGCCGCCAGCAACTGCAGCAACTGCGCGAGCACGAACAGCAGACCCAGGCCCGGCTGCTGCTACAGCACCGCCATGCCCAGGCCCTGTCCGCCCGCCTGGCCCAGGCTGCGCAAGACACCCTGGCCCGCCAGCAGACCGAGCACCAAACGCTGGAACAGTTCTGCACCCACCATGCAGCCCATGCCCTGCTGGGCGAGCGACTGGGCAGTTGGCGCCAGCAGTTCAAGCTGCGCGCCAGCCAGCAACAGCAAGCGGCCAACCAGCAGCAGGCCCTGCGCAAGCTGGATGCCGAACAGGCCCGCATGGCGCAATGCGCCGAAGCCGGCACGGCCCAGGTCCAGGCCGCCACCGACGCCCAGGCCCGCGCCAGCGCCGCACTCCAGCACGCGCAGGACGAACAGGCGCAGCGCCTTCAAGGCAGCGGCGGCATGGCCGAGCTGCGCGCGCGCGAGCAGGCAGAGCAGGACCGCCTGCACCTGTGGCGCCAGGCAGAAACCCAGGCCGCGCAGCGCCGCGAACTTGCGCGCCAGCAAGCTGCGCTGGAGCAGGCATTGCGCGATGGAGAGGCACAGGCGCGGGCGCAGGACACATCGCTGCAAGCCCTGCGGCAGCAGTACAAGAGCGTCAAGGAACAGGTCGCGGACAAGCAGACCCTGCTCCTGCAGGAGCAGCGCATCCAAAGCCTGTCCGAGCACCGCCACGCCCTGCAGCCCGGCCAGCCCTGCCCGCTGTGCGGCGCGCACGAGCACCCGGCCGTGGCCGCCTACGAAGCGCTGGACGCCTCAGCCACCGAAGCCGCGCTGCGCCGCAAGCAGGATGAACTCGACGCCCTGCAAACCCAGGGCGAAACCGCCCGCGCCACGCTGGCCGCCACCACGGCCGCACAGGCTGCGCGCCAGCGCCAGGCCGACGAACTGGAACAAGACATCGCACGCTGGCACGGCACATGGCACGACACATGGCCGGGCCTCACGCAACCCCTGCAACTCGCGCCAGACAGTTGGCAACAGGCCGACACCCTCGCCGCATCGGCCCAGGCCTGCGCCCGCCAGCTGGACACGCTCAAGCGCGCCGTGCAGGCCGCCGAGCAAGGCGAGCAGGCCGTGCAACAGGCCAAGGACGCCGCCCAGCACAGCCGCCAGTCACTGCAGACCGCGCAAGGCCAGCTTGCGCTGCAGCAGCAGGCCCTGGCCGACCACAGCGCACGCCGCGAAGAACTGCAGCAATCCATCGCCAGCCTGCAGGCCGAAGCCCAGGCGCTGAACGCGCAGTTGCAGGCCTCACTCGGCGAGGCCGGCCACACCCTGCCCGACGACGCCCAGCCCTGGCTTGAAGCGCGCGAAGCCGAATGGCAGCACTGGCAACAGGCCCGGCACGACCTGCAGCAACTGGCCCAATCCATGGCCTTGCAGCGCAAGGAATGCGAGGCGGCCGAGGCCGAGGCGCAGCGCTGGAGAAAACAGTGGGAAACACAGTGGGAGGCACAGTGGGAGGCGCAGAGAACGGCGCAGCCCCATCCCGCCGATACGGCTGTGGCAGAGCCGCCTTCACTGCCCTTGCCGCCCGTGGAACAGCTGCCGCAGGCCCTGGCCGAATGCGCCAGCGACATCGCCGCTCTCACGCGGCAGCAGGTTGCCCTGCAAGGCCAGCAGCAACAGGCCCAGGCCACGCTGGCCCGCCAGCGCGAGGAAGCGGCCCAGGCCGAATCCGCATGGCAGGCCGCCCTGAGCACCAGTCCCTTTGCTGACGAACCCGCCTTCCTGCAGGCCCTGCTGCCCGCACCCGAACGCCAGCGCCTGGCCGCGCTGCGCCAGCAGTTGCAGGCGGCACAACAGCGCGCGGCCACCCTGCTGGAAGCCGCACAGCGCGAGCACACGGATCTGCAGGCCCAGGCCCTGACCGACCTGGCACCCGAAGCCATCCAGGCCCTGCTGCAAACACTGCAGGAGCGCCATACGGCACTCAGCGAACAACTGGGCGGCGCCCGCGCTCAGCTGGCCGACGACCAGCGCCGCCGCCAGGGCCAGCAGGCCCTGTTCGAGCACATCGCCGCCCAGGCGAGCGACAGCGACCTGTGGCAGCACTTGGACGGCCTCATTGGCTCGGCCAAGGGCGACAAATACCGGCGCTTTGCCCAGGGCCTCACCCTGGACCACCTGCTGCACCTGGCCAACCTCCACCTGGCACGCCTGCACGGCCGCTACCTGCTGCGCCGCAAGCCCGAGGGCGAGCTGGAACTGGACATCGTCGACAGCTGGCAGGGCGACACCCCGCGCGACACGCGCACGCTATCGGGCGGCGAGGCCTTCCTCGTCAGCCTGGCCCTGGCCCTGGCGCTGTCCGACCTGGTCAGCCACAAGACCTCCATCGACTCCCTGTTCCTCGACGAAGGCTTTGGCACGCTCGATGCCGACACGCTGGAGATCGCGCTCGACGCACTCGACCGGCTCAACGACAGCGGCAAGATGATCGGCATCATCAGCCACGTGGAGGCGCTCAAGGAGCGCATCGCCGTGCAGGTGCGGGTGGAGAAAGGCGGTGGCGTGGGGCATTCGAGGCTGGTGGTTTCGTCGTGATGCGGAACTGTCACCAAACTGCCTCCCAACGCCTGCACCATCCTGCGGGCACGGCCTGCGTGGCCGCCGTTCACTCCTTTTCAAGGACCGTTCCATGCAAGTGCGCTTTCCCAATCCCTTCGGCCTGGCCCTGCCCGACGCCCAGGCGGTGCGCGAGTACCAGGCCGCGCAAGGCTTCTCCGACGCCTACGCGCAGTTCCTGATCACGCAGAACGGCCTGGACTTCGACCGGCTCGAAGCGGCGCCCGACCGCGAGGACTACCTGCAGGCCGACGACGAGACCGGCGACAACCACGCCTGGCTGCGCACCCTGCACCACTTCCGCGCAGGCTCGGAGCACTGCGACGTGGAGGACCACCAGCGCGAGAACCTGTTTGCCGCGCACTTCATGGTCATTGGCCATGACCCCGGCGGCAACCCCTTCGTGGAAGTGCTGCACGGCGCCTTCAAGGGCCGCATCGGCAGCCTGGACCATGAGCTGTTTGCAGGCTGCGAGGACCTGGAGCAGTTCCTCGAAGAAATGGAACTGAGCGGCTTTGCCGCCGCCAGCGTGGACGAACAGACCGACATGCTTTGCGACGAAGACCAGGGCCTGATCTGGTTCCACGCCAGCAGCCTGGACAGCTTCGTGCAGCAATGCGTGTTCTGCGACGAGGACGGCTCGGGCTTCGTGGTGGACGAGCCGGGGTTGGAAGAGGATTGAGCCACGGGGCGGGGAGGCCGGTGCTCGTGCGCAAAGGAAACCACTGCGCATTGGCATGACCGGTGGCTTGGCGTTCGCGTGCAGTTGCTCGCAACCGGCCAATCAGGCATGCCAGAATGCCCGGCGCCTTTGCGGCCATCGTCATTGCATCGGCATCAGGCAGCCCGGCCTATTCGGATTCAGGACCTCCACATGCGAGCAAAAAAGCTGACAACCCTGGCACTGGCAGCCTGCATCCCTCTGTGGAGCCTCGCCACGGAAATCATTCCTCAACCCGATGAACGCGCCTTGCGCGAGGAATGCAGTGCCCACTCCCAGGCCGGAATGCGAGACTGCCTGGCGCGCAGGCTCGCAGACAGCCACAAGGCCTTGAAGCAGGCCGAGGAACAGGCAGCCAGCGCACTGGGGCAATGGGATGAGGATGCCAAATATGCCGCCCAGGCCAAGGCCAGGCTGTCCGCCTCCGGCAAGGAATTCACGCAGTACCGCGATGCCCAATGCAGCTGGCTTGCTTCTCTGGCTGGCGGCGCAGCCGGCAACGCGACGGAGATCAGGCGCCTGTCCTGTGCTGCAGCACTGAACTTCGGGCGGGCCGCGCAGCTGCGCGATGCCACATCCGAGCTGCCGTTGAAATAGCACGGAGCGCCCGCTGCGGGCGCGCCTGAGGTGCGTGTCAGTGGAACTTCACCGGCTGCACCCCCCGGTGCTTGGGCCTGACCACCACGGTGCCCGCAATCTTGTCGTGCCAGCCTTGCTTGCGCGGGTCAAAGGCCACCCAGATCAGCCCCAGGCACAGCGGGATGATGGACACGAAGTAGGCCAGGTAGCGAATGATGGCCTGCCGTGTGCTCATGTCCGCGCCGGTCTGCGCGTCCACGATCCTGGCGGCGATGAGCATCTTGCCCGGCGTGGCCTGTTTCTTGATCCAGAAGATGACGACGGCAATGGCAGGCAGCACCCAGGAGATGACGAAATCGGCCGGGCCGTGCAGCAGTTTTTCGGATTCCAGGTATTCCCAGCCATAGATGGAGATCAGGGCCGGAAGCATGAGCACGAGCAGGATCACGGTGTCGATCAGCGCGGCGCCGGTGCGGGCCCAGAAGCCCACGTATTCGAGATCGTCATCCTGCATGGTGCGCCCTGGTTGGCATATGAGGCTGCCAGTGTGCCACCTCGGTGCCCCGCCAGAAATGCCGCGCAAGGCCAGGGCCTGCGCGACAGGGTTGCGGCGGCCTGTCGGTCGAACTATCGATCGAATACCGCCTGCAGGTCCTTCTGCCCCGTCACGCCGGACTGCAGCGCCAGCATCAGCAGGATCCGTGCCTTGGGCGCGCGCAGGTCGTCGGCCATGACGGCGCCGGCCTCGAACGAGGTCTTGCCGCCGCCCTCGAAGCCGTAGCTGGGCATGACGCGGCCGTTGTGCACGCGCGTGCTGACGACCACGGGCACGTTCTTGCCGATGGCGTACTTGGCGGCCTCGAGCATGGCGACGTTCATGTTGCCCATGCCCAGGGCGTCGATGACGATGCCCTTGACGCCACGGTCCACCGCCTGGCGCACGGCCTGGCCGTTGGCGCCGCCGTACATGGGGAAGATTTCCACCTCGGGCATGGTCTGCGCCTGAATGGGCAGGTGCTGGCGGCGCGCGGGGGTGGAGGCGAAGTTCACGCGGTCCGGGTAGACCTCGCCCAGAAAGCCGAATTCACCCGAGCGGAAGGTCTCCACGTTGGCCGTGTGTGTCTTGGTGACGTAGCGCGCGGCGTTGATCTGGTTGTTCATGGCCAGCATGGCGCCCTTGTCGCGCGCCTTGGGGTCCACGGCGATGCGCACGGCGTTGAGCAGGTTGCGCGGCCCGTCGAAGTCGGACACCGAGGCATTGCGCTGCGCGCCGATGAGCACGACGGGCTTGGACGACTGCACGGTCAGGTCCAGCCAGAAGGCGGTTTCCTCCAGCGTGTCCGTGCCGTGCGAGACGATGGCGCCGGCCACCTCAGGGCGGGCCAGCGCGGCCTGTACGGCCTGGGTGAGCTGCACCCAGCGGGCCGGGTCCATGTAGTCGGAGGGCACGTTGGACAGGTTGTTGACCTGGATGCGCGCGTACTTGCCCACGTCGGGCACGGTGGCCAGCAGGTCGTCGCCCGAGATCGCGGGCACGGGCGCGTTCTTGACCGGGTCGATCTTCATGGCGATGGTGCCGCCCGTGGCGATGAACTGGACCACGGGCTTGTCCTGGGCGGCGGCGCTGGTAGCAATC
Source organism: Delftia acidovorans NBRC 14950 (assembly GCF_001598795.1). Classification (GTDB taxonomy): domain Bacteria; phylum Pseudomonadota; class Gammaproteobacteria; order Burkholderiales; family Burkholderiaceae_C; genus Comamonas; species Comamonas acidovorans. The sequence goes on from NZ_BCZP01000010.1 coordinate 52,022, forward strand.
ATGGGCAAGGTGCAGGCAGTGAGCAGGGCGAGGGCGGTGCGGCGGAAGGCTTTCACGGGTGTTGTCTCCTTGTTGTGATGTCAAGGAGCATGCTAACCATGGCGTGCGGCCGGCCCGCGCTGCCGGCCCTGCGTGAAACCCTGATGGACAGGCGCGATCAGCGCGCATCAACGCATCAAAGCGCCAGCGCGGCCTCGATGTCCGTGGACAGCTTGGCCGGCGCATCCTGCGGCGCATAGCGGCGGATGACCTGGCCGTCGCGGCCAACGAGGAATTTGGTGAAGTTCCACTTGATGGCCTTGGTGCCGAGCACGCCCGGCGCCTCGGCCGTGAGCCAGCGGTACAGCGGGTGGGCGTTTGCGCCGTTGACGTCGATCTTGCCCATGAGCGGAAAGCGCACGCCAAAGTTCAGGTCGCAGAAACTGGCGATTTCCGATTCGCTGCCCTTTTCCTGGGAACCGAACTGGTTGCAGGGAAAGCCCAGCACCACCAGGCCGCGCTCGCCGTACTGCTCATGCAGCGCCTGCAGGCCGGCGTACTGCGGCGTGAAGCCGCAGGCGCTGGCGGTGTTGACGATGAGCAGCACCTTGCCGCGGTAGTCCGACAGGGGGACAGCCTGGCCCGTGATGGAGGTGGCCTCGAAGTCGTAGGCCGAGCGGGGCGCGGCGGCGGTGTCATTCATGCGGGTGCTCCTGGAGTGGAGCGCCCATGGTAGCGCCGGGACACCCAGGGGCGCGCTGGCCGGGCATGGGGATGCGGACTTGTCTCACAGACAGCAGGCGACCAAAAACTTACCTTGGAAGGCAACAGGCGGGCACATCGGCCCGCCTGGTCCCGTTTCGCTGGCAGGTGTTTACAAGCCGCATAGGCGCATGCCTGCCGTAGTTTCCGTCCCACGATGAAGAGACCACGTATGAACCCCAACAGCACCCCCACGAAGCAAGCCAAATCCAATGCCGGCAACGGCCACCTGGCACTGGACCCCAAGGCCCTGGAGGCCGCCAAGCACAGCCTGGACGATGGCGCCGTGACCCCGCACTTCGGACCCTGGCGCGAGGACATCATCAAGCTGCTCAATGACTCGCTGGCCACCGAGCTGGTGTGCGTGATGCGCTACAAGCGCCACCACTTCACGGCCGTGGGCCTGGCTTCGCCCGCCATTGCCGACGAGTTCCTGGTCCATGCCAACGAGGAAATGGCCCACGCCGACAAGCTGGCCCAGCGCATCGTGCAGTTGGGCGGCGAGCCCGACTTCAACCCCCAGACGCTGACCCAGCGCAGCCATGCCGACTACAACGGCGAGACGGACCTGAAGGCCATGATCCGCACCAACCTGATCGCCGAGCGCGTGGCCATCGAGGCCTACAGCCAGATGATCGACCTGATCGGCGACAAGGACCCGACCACGCGCCGGCTGATCGAATCCATCCTGGAGCAGGAGCAGGAACACGCGGACGAGCTGTCCGACTGGCTGGAGAAATAAGCACTTCCCGCCAGTACCCGCCAGCCCGACAATACCGGGGCTTGGCCCATAGGCAAGGCACCCCGCGCGAGCGGGGTGCCGTTTTTTTGGGCATTCTCTCGGCTTCGCGGAATGGTCCCGCCCTATCGGCCCTGATGTCCTGTCATCAGGGCCGTCTTGCAATATGCGCTTTTCTTTCAATGACTTGAAGCTGCCCGACGCTGTGCTCACAGCCTGGCAAAGGCTGCTGGCCAGCCGCATCGGCCAGCGCGTGGCGGCCCTGCCCTGGTGGCACCGCTGGCCCACGCGGCGCGAATGGCTGCTGTTCGCCGCCGCGCTGCCGCTGCTGTTTGCGCTGTATGTGCTGGCCCTGATCCCGTTCACGCCCGGCATCCGCGACATACGCAAGGCCAAGCTGGAGCAGCCCGCCCAGATCATGAGCGCGGATGGCAAGCAGCTCGCGCAGTTCAAGCGCAGCAACCGGCAATGGGTGAAGCTCGACGAGATGTCGCCCTCGGTGATCAAGGCGCTGATCGCCACGGAGGACCACCGCTTCTACGAGCACCACGGCATGGACTGGCGGCGCACGCTGGGCTCGGTGGTGCACACGCTGCGCGGCGATCCGCAGGGCGGCTCCACCCTCACCCAGCAGCTCGCACGCAACCTGTACCCGACCGAAATCGGCCGCGCGCCCACGCTCAACCGCAAGCTCAAGGAGGCGATCACGGCCTTCAAGATCGAGGCGCTCTACACCAAGGACGAGATCCTCGAGACCTATCTGAACACCGTGCCTTTCCTCTACAACGCCTTCGGCATAGAGATGGCGGCGCGCACCTATTTCGACAAACCGGCCGCGCGGCTGACGGTGCTGGAAAGCGCCACGCTGGTGGGCATGCTCAAGGGCACGAGCTACTACAACCCGGTGCTCAACCCCGACCGCGCGCTGTACCGCCGCAACACGGTGCTGTCGCAAATGGTCAAGCGCGGCGTGCTGCAGGAGGCCGAGTTCGCCCAGCTCAAGAAGCGCCCCATGCGCATCAACTTCGAGCGCCAGGAAGAGCCCCTGGGCATGGCACCCCACTTCGCGCAGCAGCTGCGCAAATGGCTGATCGACTGGGCCGACCGCAACGACTACAACATCTACACCGACGGCCTGGTGGTGCACACCACCATCGACTCGCGCCTGCAGAACTGGGCCAACCAGGCCGTGGCGCGCCAGACGCGCACGCTGCAGGGCGTGGCCAACGGCGCCTGGAGCCAGCGCGACGGCTGGAATGCCGCCAACCCGCTGGTGCAACAGCTGGTGCGGGAGACCCCCGCCTGGCGCGCGGCGCGCAAACGCGCGGACGGCCAAGGCAAGGACAAGGTAACGGACAAAGACAGCGAGGAAGACACCCTCAAGGCCCTGCTGGCCGACAAGGCCTTCATGAAGCAGCTGCGCGAGGACAAGACCCGCGTGCAGGCAGGCTTTGTGGCGCTGAACCCGGCCACCTCCGAAGTGCTGGCCTGGGTGGGCAGCCGCGACTTCACGCAGGACGCCTACGACCATGTGCAGCAGGCACGGCGACAGCCCGGATCGACCTTCAAGCCCTTTGTCTATGGCGCCGCGCTGCAGCAGGGCGCCACCCCCGACGACAAGCGCGTGGACGGCCCCGTGGAAATCAAGCTGCCCGGCGGCGAAGTCTGGCGCCCCACCGACGCCACGCCACCCACGGGCCGCGAGATGACGCTGCGCGACGCCCTGGCCTACTCCAAGAACACCATCACCGCCGAAGTCATGCAGTCCGTGGGCCCCGCCCGCGTGGCGCGCCTGGCGCGCGCCCTGGGCGTGCGCCAAAGCCCGCTGGACGAAGTGCCCGCCCTGGCCCTGGGCAGCAGCCCCGTGTCACTGCTGGAAATGGTCAACGCCTATGCCAGCCTGGCCCACGGTGGCCGCTGGCTGCCGCCCATGATGGTCACGCGCATCGAGGACGCCGAGGGCAAAGTCATCGCCGAATTCAGCCCGCCCAAGCCCGAGCGCGCGCTGGACGAAGACCACGCCTACGCCCTGGTGGACATGCTGCGCGCCGTGGTGGACAAAGGCACGGCCGTGGCCGTGCGCCAGCGCTACGGCATCCACGCAGACGTGGCCGGCAAGACCGGCACCACCCAGGGCAATGCCGACGGTTGGTTCATCCTCATGCACCCGGAAATCGTCACCGGCGCCTGGGCCGGCTTCAACGACCCGCGCATCACCCTGCGCAGCGACCGCTGGGGCCAGGGCTCGCGCAGCGCCCTGCCCATGGTGGGAGACTTCATGTCCCGCGCCCTGCGCAGCCCTGTCATCGACGCCAAGGCCCGCTTCGAGCCGCCCGAACAAAGCCACTGGTGGTCCGACATGGTCGGCCGCCTGCGCGAACGCATGCAGGACTGGTGGCCTGACCAGCCGCCGCCCGCACAGCCCGGCCAACCCACCACCCCGGAGCCAGCACCGGCCCCTGAACCCGCACCCGAGCCCACGGAGCCACCCGGCCCGGGCCTGTCGCCCGGCGAGGAAATCATAGAAAGCACTCCCACCCTGCCCGCCCCCAGCATCCCCCTCACCCAGGGCACACTGGGCCCCACGGACCAGCGCGCAGTGCAGGAAGCCACCCCCGCCACGCCAGCCCTGCCCAGCGGCGAAGACGTCCCCGCAGGCACCGGCGTAGTGATCACGCCGATCCAGCCCTGACCCTGCTGGCTGCTGGCTGTTGGCTGCTGGCTGTTGGCTGTTGGCTGTTGGCTGTTGGCTGTTGGCTGTTGGCTGTTGGCTGTTGGCTGTTGGCTGTTGGCTGTCCTTCAGCCTCTCCCCTTCTGCCCACGCCTGCGTTGGGCGGGATGCGGGGTGGCAGCCCTGCCGAAGGACAGGGCTGCTTCGTTGTCTAGCTCGCCGTGATGTTTGAGTGAAGCGCGCAGCGCGCAACGAGTTTCACGGCGCACCCCGCATCCCGCCCAACGCAGGTCGCCCGTAGCGAAGCGAAGGGTCGTGGGCAGTGGGGCGCGCTTCTTTGCCTACTTTCTTGCCGCGCGGCAAGAAAGTCGGTCGGCCGCCGGGCCGAAACCCGGCCTCGAAAAACAACCACCCGGCAGGGACAAATCCGGCGAAAGAATCAAAGCACAAACCGAGTCACCGCGAAGTCCGCGTATGACTCACATTGGCATCCACAGTCCCAAACACCGTCACCCCACTGCCACTGGACGCCTGGCTCCCCGAAACATCCCCAGGCACCCCGCCCGCACAGCCAGCCAGCCCCACACTCAAGGCCACCAGCACCATCGCGGCCAGCCCACGCATGCCGTACTTCATCGCAATCTCCTTCATCTCCGGCGCAACCGACCGGCACAGCCCATGTTAGCCGCGCCAACCCGCCGCCCCGTGAGCGAAGGTAATCACCCTTCCAGGTAAAGCGCAGCCAGCCGCTCGCGTGCAGCGCTGTCGATGCCCAGCGCATCCCGCAGATACCCCTGCATTCCACCGAAGTCGGCCCGCACCATGTCGGTGGCCGCCGCCAGGTAGGAGGCCTGCACGCGCCACAGCACATCCATCACCTCGGCAGGCATGGGGGCGAAGGTGGTGGCGGGGCGCTGGTAGAGCTGGTTGGTCAGCAGGTAGTCCTGCATCACGGTGTCCTCGTCCACGCCCAGCGCGGTGAGCAGCAGAGCGGCGGCCCAGCCCGTGCGGTCCTTGCCGGCCGTGCAGTGGAAGACCAGCGGGTCCTGGCTGTCCAGCAGCAGTTGGAACAGCTGTGCAAAGCGTGGCGCGTAGTCGTGCACGAAGCTGCGGTAGGTGTCCTGCATCAGCTCCTCGGCATGGGCGGCCGTGAGGTCGTTGCCTGCAGCGATCAGGGCACTGGCGCGCTGCACCACGGTGGGCTCGACGATGAGCGCATGGCGGGCAATGCCCGGCCATTCGTAGGCCAGGTGGGCGCTTTCCATCTTGCCCCGGAAGTCCGCGCTGCGCGCGAGCTTCAGGCCCTGCAGCACGTCCAGGTCCGCTGCGCTGAGGCCGGCCAGGTGGTCGGCACGGAACAGCGTGCGCCAGCGCACGCGCCGGCCATCCAGGCCCGCGTAGCCACCGAGGTCTCGGAAGTTGGAGGCGCCGTCCAGGCGGATGGAGCGCGAGGGCGCCGGGGAAGAAGCAGCGGCGGCAGCCGCTGCCGGGGTGAGCATTTCGGTATCCATGCCCGCTAGATTAGCCCAAGCATGTGTTGTCCCCGTGTCAGGCCGGCGACCCGCTCCGGCAAGGTGCAAAAGCGGGTCGCAGGATCAGGTCAGGCAGGCGCCTTACGCCAGATGCTTGCCCACGATGCCGGCCAGCTCGAACATGTTCACGCTGTCCTTGCCGAAGACGGGCCGCAGTTTGTCATCGGCGCGGATGACGCGCTTGTCCTTGGGGTCCTGCAGGTTCTGGGCCTTGACGTATTCCCACAGCTTCTTGACCACTTCGGTACGCGCCACCGTGCCTTCGCCGATGACGGCGGCCAGGGCCGCGCTGGGCTGCAGCGTGCCGGCGGCCGGCTTGCGCGCGGTCTTGGTGGCGGTCTTGGTGGCCGTCTTTGCCGTGGTCTTGGCCGCGGCTTTCTTGGCAGGCGCCTTCTTGGCCGGCGCGCTCTTGGCGGCCGCCGTCTTGCGCGGCGGGTACTTGCTGTCGCGCTGCTCGAACTCGAAGTTCACCTTGCCGGCCGCGCCATCCCAGACCAGGAAGGCCTTGAAGCTGCGGCGCGTGCGGTTGGAGACGAACTTGTCCAGCAGGTCGGTCTTGCCGGTCTGCAGCAGCTTTTGCATCTGCTCGCGCTCTATGGGCTGCTGCAGGATGATCTGGCCGCTCTTGAAGTCGCAGCTGGGCGTGGCCTGGGCCAGCGTGGGCACGGCCTTGGCGCAGACGTAGTTGCTGCCGTGTTCGAAGACGGGCGCGCCGCACTTGGGGCAGGGGCCCAGCGATTGCTGGCTGGCAAAGTCCACCAGCTCGCCCGTGTCTTCGGAGGCGGCGTCGTCGCCAAAGTCGAACTCGAGCTTGTAGTTGCCGCCTTCCTCATCGTGCACGATGGTGACCTCGGCCACGAAGGGCCAGCCTGCCTTGGAGCGAAAGCCGTCCAGCGGGCCCAGGCGGCGGTCGCGCAGCAGTTGCTCGGCCTCGGCCGTCTCGAAGGTGCGGCCTGCAGGCGACTTGGTGAACGAGAAGCCGCAGCCCGCGCCCTGTCCGTCGCTGCCCGTGCAGCCGTAGCGGCGGTAGTTCTCCTTGACCACGCCGCCGCAGTTGGGGCAAGGCGTGGACAGGGTGGCGTAGTCGCCGGGCACGGTGTCTCGGTCGTATTCCTTGGCCTTCTTGACCAGCTTTTCCGTCATGGACTGGATCTGCTGCATGAAGGCATCGCGCGAGAGCTGGCCCTTTTCCATCTGCGCCAGCTTGTACTCCCATTCGCCGGTGAGGTCGGCGCGCGAGAGTTCTTCCACGCCCAGGCCACGCAGCAGGGTCATGAGCTGGAAGGCCTTGGCCGTGGGAATCAGCTCGCGGCCTTCGCGCAGCATGTACTTTTCGGTCAGCAGGCCTTCGATGATGGCCGCGCGCGTGGCAGGCGTGCCCAGGCCCTTTTCCTGCATGGCCTCGCGCAGCTCGTCGTCCTCGACCTGCTTGCCGGCGCTTTCCATGGCTCCCAGCAGCGTGGCTTCGGAGTAGCGCGCGGGCGGCTTGGTCTTGAGGCCCTTGGGATCGACCTGGCCGGCGCGCGGCTGCTCGCCGGGCTGCACCGCGACCAGAGGCTGGCCCTTGTCGCCGTCCTTGCCGCCTTCGACCTCGTTGGCGGCCTCCTTGCCGTAGATGGCCAGCCAACCGGGCTTGACCAGGATCTTGCCTTCGGTCTTGAAGCTGTGCTGCTCGACCTTGCTGATGCGCGTGGTCACCTGGTGCTCGGCGCTGGGGAAGAACACGGCCATGAAGCGGCGCACGACGAGGTCATAGAGCTTTTGCTCGGCCTCGGACAGGCCGCTGGGCGCCTGCGTGGTCGGGATGATGGCAAAGTGATCCGACACCTTGCTGTTGTCGAAGATGCGCTTGGTCGGGCGCACGTAGTTCTCGTCCAGCGCCTGCTGGGCAAAGGGTGCCAGGTGGCGCATGCCGCTGCCAGCCAGCATGGCGAAGGTCTGGTGCGCCACGGGCACGTAGTCCTCGGGCAGGGCACGCGAGTCGGTACGCGGGTAGGTCAGGGCCTTGTGGCGCTCGTACAGGCTTTGCGCCAGCGACAACGTGGTCTTGGCCGAGAAGCCGAACTTGCCGTTGGCCTCGCGCTGCAAACTGGTCAGGTCGAACAGCAGCGGGCTGGCCTGGGACGTGGGCTTGGACTCCTCGGTGACCTGGGCCGGCTTGCCGCGCACGGCGTCGGCAATGGCCTGGGCGTCGCGCTGGTTCCAGATGCGGTCGGCGCGGGCTTCCGCATCCTCGCTCTTCTTCCATTGCGTGTCGAACCACTTGCCCAGGTACTGCCCGGCCTGCGCATCGAAGGCGGCATGCACTTCCCAGTAGTCGCGGCTCACGAACTTGCGGATCTTTTCCTCGCGCTCCACCACCAGGGACAGCGTGGGCGTCTGCACTCGGCCCACGGTGGTCAGGAAGAAGCCGCCATCGCGCGAATTGAAGGCCGTCATGGCGCGCGTGCCGTTGATGCCCACCAGCCAGTCGGCCTCGGAGCGGCTGCGCGCGGCGCTGGCCAGGCCCAGCATCTGCGCGTCGCTGCGCAGGTTCTGGAAGCCGTCGCGGATGGCCTGCGGCGTCATGGACTGCAGCCACAGGCGCTTGACCGGCTTGCCCAGGCCCTTGCCGTCGGGCTTGGCGCCTGCGGCGTACTGCTCGATCAAGCGGAAGATCAGCTCACCCTCGCGGCCCGCGTCGCAGGCGTTGATGAGTTCGGTGACATCCTTGCGCTTGGCCAGCTTGACCACGGCATTGAGCCGGCTCTTGGTCTTGTCCACGGGCTTGAGGTCGAAATACGGCGGAATCACCGGCAGGTTGGCAAAACTCCATTTGCCGCGCTTGACGTCGAATTCCTCGGGTGCCTGGATTTCCACCAGGTGGCCCACGGCGCTGGTCACGACGTAGTGCTCGCTCTCGAAGTATTCATCGTGCTTGTCGAATTTGCCCGCCACCGGAGTCAACGCGCGGACGATGTCCTGCGCGACCGAAGGCTTCTCAGCAATCACCAGGGTCTTTGTCATTGTGTGTACTCGTCATTCCCCGCAGGACCTGCATGTCGCAGCCTGCGCTTCTACAATCCATGGCTCACGCGTGTACGTACGTGTACGCGCACGCGCATGTGTGCCTATTCAAGTTATCAGAGAAAACATGCCCCGCACAGCTTTGGCCCCTTCCGGCGGCCGCCGTATCCAGACCCGCCGCTCGGGTGTCCATGGCAAGGGCGTCTTCGCCGCGCAGGATCTTGCCGAAGGAGAGGTCCTTGTCGAGTACGTAGGGGAAATCGTCAGCTGGCAGGAAGCCCAGGACCGGCATCCGCACGACCCCAGCCAGCCCAACCATACCTTCTACTTCCACGTGGACGAAGACCGCGTGATCGACGCCAACTATGGCGGCAACTCCTCGCGCTGGATCAACCACAGCTGCGCTCCCAATTGCTACACCGACGAGCGCGATGGCCGGATTTTCATCGTCGCGCTGCGCAACATCGCCGCCGGCGAGGAGCTGAGCTACGACTACGGCCTGATCATCGACGAACCCTACACCAGGAAGCTGAAGGCCGAGTATCCATGCTGGTGCGGCGCAGCCACCTGCCGCGGCACGCTGCTGGCGCCCAAGCGCGGCTGGCGCCCGCCCATGCCCGGCGATGCATTGCCGGCCAGCGCAAAGCCGGCATCGGAACAATCTGAAAAGACAAAGCGGGCCAAAAAGCAGCAGGTCAAAGCGGAAAAGCCTTTGGAAAAGCCCTTGGAAAAGGCCCCCCAAAAGCCAAGGAAAAAATCCCGCAAATCCTCCACAAAGGCCGGCGCATGATGGCATCGTCCCCCATTCACTGGCCTGCGGAATCGCTGTGGCAGGCCATCGAGCCGCAGTTGCCGGGCTTTTCCGTGGAAATCGTGCCCAGCATCGGCTCGACCAATACCGAGCTGATGGCGCGCGCCCGCGATGGCCGCAACGAACCCGTGCTGCTGGTGACCGAAGTGCAGACCGCCGGCCGGGGCCGGCTGGGCCGCCAGTGGACCAGCGGCGTGGGCGATTCGCTGACCTTCTCGCTGGGCATGCCGCTGGCGCCTGCCGACTGGTCCGGCCTGTCGCTGGCCGTGGGCCTGAGCGTGGCGCAAAGCCTGCAGCCGCAATTGCCCGCCCCGGGCTCGCAGCGCCCGCGCATCGGCCTCAAATGGCCCAACGACCTGTGGATCGACGGCGACCGCAAGCTCGGCGGCATCCTGATCGAGACGGCCAGCTTTGTCGGCAGCGCCGCGCATGAGCCCGGCACGCCGCGCTACGTGGTCGTGGGCATCGGCCTGAACGTGCGCCCGCGCCCCGGCGACGGCATGCGCACGCCCCCGGCCAGCCTGCTGGAGCTGGACGAACGCCTGGACGCACCCACCGCCCTGGCCTGCGTGCTGCCGGGCCTGGTCTCCGACATACAGACCTTTGCCGCCCAGGGCTTTGCGCCGCTGGTGGAGCGCTTTGCCCAGCGCGACCTGCTGCGTGGCCGCGCCGTCAATCTCAGCGATGGCGAAAGCGGCACGGCCGAGGGCGTGGGCCCCGATGGCGCGCTGCTGGTGCGCACGGCGCGCGGCCTGCAGGCCGTCACCAGCTCGGAAATCAGCGTGCGCCCGGCTGCTGTAGGCTAGGGCGGGTGACTCATCACTAGGGCCCAAGAAACGACATGCTGCGAATCGCCTTCCTGCTGCTGGTGCTGGCCAATGCCGGCTACTACCTCTGGAACCACGGCCAGCTCCAGGCCCTGGGCCTGGCACCGCCATCCCAGACCGAGCCCGAGCGCCTGGGCCAGCAGGTGCGCCCGGAGGCGCTGAGCCTGCTGAGTGTGGACAACGCGCCGGCTCCCTCCTCGGCCACCCCGGGCACGGCTCCTGCATCCCCTGCGGCACCCGCCACACCCGCAGCACCCGCGGCTCCTGCCAGTGGCGAGGAACCCGCCGCACCGGCTCGCCCCGAGAAAGCCGCGGGCCAGCCCACCAGTTGCCTGGTGGCCACGGGCATCGAAGACCGCCATGCCGAGGCGCTGCGCCGCGGCCTCATCGCCCAGGTCGCCAGCGACCAATGGGACCTGAGCAGCACGCACCAGCCGGGCCGCTGGATGGTCTACATGGGCAAATTCCCCGATGCCGAGTTCCTGGAGCGCAAGCGGGCGGAACTGCGTGCACGCAAGATCGACTTTGACCGCGCGGGCGGCGCACTGGAGCCCGGCCTGTCGCTGGGTCGCTTCTCCTCCGAGGAAGCGGCCACGCGCGAGCTGACCAACGTTGCGCGCCAGGGCGTGCGCACGGCCCGCGTGGTGCAGGAGCGCCCCGACATCACCCTCTACACGCTGCGCCTGCCCCAGGCCACGCCCGCGCTGCGCAGCCAGGTCGAGTCCATGGGCGGCAAGGCCTTCGAGGGCAAGCCGTTCAGGCCCTGCTGAACCCCGCCAGGGCACGATGAAAAAAGGCCCGCGATCACAGGATCGCGGGCCTTTTGCATTTCACTCGCAGGGGCTTCAGAGCGTACGCGGATCGGTGGCCATCAGCTGCTCCACCAGCACCTTCAGGTCGGTGGTCAGGCGCAGGTAGCCGGCCTGGTCGAGATCCAGGGTCTGCTCGTTCATGTAGAGCTTGCGGTTGATCTCGATCTGGATGCTGTGGCGGTGCTCGGCGGGCTTGCCGTAGCGGCGCACCAGCTCCACGCCCTTGTAGGGATGGTTGTAGTCCACGCTGTAGCCGCGCTCGCGCAGGAAGGCGCAGATGCGCTCGGACAGCGCCGGGCTGGCCGTGCTGCCGTCGCGGTCGCCGATGACGAAGTCGGCATGGACCAGGCCCGGGTGCAGCGTGGCATGGCTGGCGGCGACGGAAGGCATGGAGTGGCAGTTGATATGGATGCTGTAGCCATGGCGCGCATGGGCGCCGTCGATGGCGCGCTCCACGGCGGCGTGGTAGGGCTTCCAGCAGCGCTCGATGCGCTGCAGCAGTTCAGCGGCGGGCAGCTGGCGGTCATAGATGGGCACGCCTTCATCGGTGAACTTCCAGATCAGGCCCTTGCCCAGGCGCACCTTCTGCAGCACGACCTGGTCGGTGGTGACGGGCAGCGGCCACTGGCCCTCGATCATGGTGGTGTCGATCTCGGTGGTGTCGCGGTTGGCATCCAGGTAGATGCGCGGGAAATGCGCCTCCACCCAGCTCACGCCCAGACCCGGTGCAAAGGCGTAGATCTTCTCCACATGCGTGTCCTCGGCCTGGCGCAGCGTGGCCAGCGGCAGGCAGGAGCCAAAGTCCGCCGGGTAGACCGTGCCGCTGTGCGGCGAGTCCAGCACCACGGCACTGGCGCCGGCAACGCTGGTGACCATGGGCGGCGCGGCATCGGCCGCGCCGGAGCCTGCCGCGCCGGGCAGGGATTGCAGGAAGTTCTGACTGATCAGTCGCAGGACGGGATGCATGAGATGTGTCTACTCGGTTGTGCAGACGCCACTCGCCGGGCGCACTCCATGAACAGGGCGCAGCCTCATATCAGGCACGCCCAGCAAGGGCCGTCCCGCAGCGAGGGCGTGGTCCCCCTCCCGCGAAGCGGGAGAGGGGGAAGGCGCGAAGCGGGAGAGGGGGAAGGCGCGAAGCGCCTCCGTGGGAGCCTTAATCCAGCTGGATCTGGGCCGTGGCGGCAATCTTCTTCATCTTGGCGACTTCGCTGGCGATCTGCTTGGTGAAAGCGTCGCTGCTGGTACCGGAGATGTACAGGCCCTGGGCCGCCATGCGCTTTTGCACGGCCGGGTCCTTGAGCGCGGCCGCGATGGCCTTTTGCACGCGGGCGATCTGCTCGGGCGGCGTGCTCTTGGGGGCCACCAGGCCGAACCACGAAGGATCGTTCAGGTCGGCATGGCCGGCTTCGGCGTAGGTCTGCACGTCGGGCAGCACGTCCAGGCGCTCATGCCAAGACACGGCCAGGGCCTTGACCTTGCCGCCCTTGATGTGGGGCAGCGAGGAAGCCACCTGGTCGAAGTACACGGGAACCTGGCCGCCGAGCACGTCGTTGATGGCCGGGCCTGCACCGCGGTACGGAATGTGCTGCATCTCGGTGCCCGTGCTCTTCATGAACTGGGCGCCCCACATGTGGCCGATGGTGCCGTTGCCGGGTGTTGCGAAGCTGACCTTGCCGGGGTTGGCCTTCAGGTACTTCACGAACTCGGCGAAGTTGTTGGCGGGCACCAGCTTGGGGTTGATCACGATCACGCCAGGCGCCTTGACGATCTCGGTCACGCCGACGAAGTCGTTGATGGCGTCGTAGGGCAGCTTCTTGAATACGGCGGGGTTCACGCCGTGTGTGGACAGCGTGGCAATGCCGAAGGTCACGCCGTCGGTGGCACGCGCCACTTCGGCCATGCCGATGGAGCCGCCAGCGCCGGCCTTGTTTTCGATCACCACGGCCTGGCCGCCCAGCAGCTTGGGCAGCACGTCCTGCATGTTGCGCGGGACCATGTCGGTGGAGCCACCAGCAGGGAACGGAACGACGATGCGCAGGGGACGGGATGTGTCCTGGGCGAAGGACATTCCAGGAACGACAGAAGAAGCGGCGATGGAAGCAAGGAAATGACGTCGTTGCATAGGATCTTTCTTACAAACAAGTTCAGATTAAAAGAAATCTGCTCACAAAAAAAGCAAATACTGTGCCTGTTAATATTCCAAACAGGAATACTTTCATCATATCCCTGTCATGAGTTTGCGCCGCCTCAACCCGCCCACGCATCTGCTGCGCGCTTTCTCCACCGTGGTGCGCTTCGGGGGCGTCTCGCGCGCGGCCGAAGCCTTGCACCTGACGCAAAGCGCAGTCAGCAAGCAGATCCAGGAGCTGGAGAAATGGGTGGGCGTGCCGCTGTTCGAACGCGAGCGCAAGCGCTTGAGGCTGACGCCCGCGGGCGAGCGCTATGAGCGCGCAGTGCGCGCCCTGCTGGGCCAGCTGGAGGCAGCCACCCTCGAACTCATCACCAGCGATGACAGCCGAGGCGCGCTGCACCTGTCATCGCTGCCGACTTTCGCGGCCAAGTGGCTGATCCCCAGGCTGCCCCAGTTTCAGCAGCGCTATCCACAGATCACGCTGCACTTTGTACCCTACGTACACAGCTACCAATTTGACAGTCCGGGGCTGGACTGCGCAATTTTGTTTGGCGACGGGCACTGGAATGGCGCGCATGCCCACTACCTGGTGGGCCGCCAGGTGGCGCTGATCGCACCGCCGCGCGGCGCGGGTCCCGAGGCACGCATCACCACGCCCCAGGACGTGGCGCGCTGCACCCGGCTGCGCCATGTGACCATTCCCGATGCCTGGGCGCGCTGGAGCGAGGCCCATGGCGTCAACGGCATCAGCCCCCTTGCGGGCCCGCAGTTCGACCAGTTCCAGACCATCATCCGCGCCGTCATGGCCGGCATGGGCATCGCCCTGGTGCCGCGCTGCCTGGTGCAGGACGAGATCGCGGCCGGCCTGGTGAACGAGCCCCTGCCCCAGCACGGCTACCAGAGCGCCCTGGGCTACTGGCTGTGCTATCCGGCCGACCGCGCCAACCACGGCACCCTGGGCATCTTCCGCAACTGGCTGGTGGACCATGCCGCGCAGACGCCGGGACGGATCGCGGTGGCGCCTGTGGCTCCCGGGGAATCTGCGGCAGCCGGGGAAGCCCCGCCACCTACGCCGCAGGCTTGGGCGACGGCGGCGAGCGCAGCGCCTTAAAGCGCACGCTGAAACGCGCACCCGGCGGCTGCTGGCCAGGATGCGCATCTTCCAGCACCACCTGGGCGCCATGCTGGCGCGCGATCTCCAGCACGATGGGCAGGCCCAGGCCCGAGCCATCGGCCTCCGAGCCCAGCACGCGGTAGAACGGCTGGAACACCAGCTCGCGCTCGGCCTCGGGCACGCCCGGTCCCGAATCCTCCACCTGCAGCAACAGGACCTGGCCGAAGGGGTCGGCCAGCACGCGCACCGTGACCATGCCGGGCCGGCTGCTGCTGGAAGGCGTGTAGTTGATGGCGTTGTCCACGAGATTGCGCACCAGCTCCGTCAGCAGCGTGGCGTTGCCCTGCAGCCAGACGCCCGTGGCCGATGACTCGGCGCCGTCGTATCCCAGGTCCACATGCTTGTCCATGGCGCGCGGCAGGCAGTCGCGCACCACGTCGGTGACGATGCGCACCAGGTTGCAGGGCTGCATGGCCAAGCCGCGGCCCACGCCGGCGCTCTCGGCTCGCGCCAGCGCCAGCAACTGGTTCACCGTGTGCGTGGCGCGGATGCTGGAGCGCGCGATCTGTGCCAGGGACTGCCGCAACTCCTCCGTGCTCACGCCCTCGCGCTGGGCCAGTTCGGCCTGCATGCGCAGCCCGGCCAGCGGTGTCTTGAGCTGGTGGGCCGCGTCGGCCAGGAAGCGCTTTTGCGTGGCCAGCGAATCACCGAGCCGGCCCAGCAGGTCGTTGACCGAGTCCACCAGCGGCACGACTTCCAGCGGCACGTCCTTGTGGTTGATGGGCGAGAGGTCCTCGGGCCGGCGCGCGCGGATGCGCTCCTCCAGCCGGTGCAGCGGCTTGATGCCGCGCGCCAGCGCCAGCCACACCAGCAAGGCGGCCAGGGGCAGGATGACGAACTGCGGCAGCATCACGCCCTTGATGATTTCCGTGGCCAGCACGCTGCGCTTTTCGCGCGTCTCGGCCACCTGGACCAGGGCCTGGGGCTCGTCGGGCAGGGGCATGCGCACCCAGACATGGGCCACGCGCAGGTCAATGCCGCGAAACTCCGCATCGCGCAGCTGCACGGCCCCGCCGGTCGGTGCACCGCCGGGCGATAGATCGCCGGATGGCGGATCGTCGGACTCAGGCGGCAGCGGCAGATCGCGCTCGCCGGCCAGGTACTCGCCCTTGACGCCCAGCACCTGGAAATACACGGTGTCCGACTCGTCGGCGCGCAGGATCTCGCTGGCCGATTGCGGCAGGTTGAACAGCACCTTGCCCTGCTGCACCATCACCAGCTGCGCCAGCGCCTGGGCGTTGTACTCCAGCGCGCGATCGAACGGCTTGTTGGCCAGGCCCTGGGCCACCAGCCAGGTCAGCGCCAGGCTCACGGGCCACAGCAGCAGCAGCGGCGTGAGCATCCAGTCAAGGATCTCGCCGAACAGTGAGCGCTGTTCACGCTGGAAGATTTTCATCGGCGGGCAGCCCTCACGACGGGTTCACGGCCCCGTGGCATCCGCCACTATGCGCAGGCAAGCCAACCCGGGCCTGACAGCCAGGGCAGCGGCCTCAGGAAGCGATCTTCTCAAGGCAGTAGCCCAGGCCGCGCACAGTGGCGATGCGGATGGGGCCGCGCTCTATCTTCTTGCGCAGGCGGTGGATATAGACCTCGATGGCGTTGTTGCTGACCTCGTCGCCCCATTCGCACAGGCGCTCGACCAACTGGTCCTTGCTGACCAGCCGGCCCGCACGCTGCAGCAGCACTTCCAGCAGGCCCAGCTCGCGCGCCGACAGCTCGACCATCTTGCCGTCTATGGTGGCCACGCGGCCGGCCTGGTCGTAGACCAGGGGGCCATGCTTGATGGTGCTGCTGGCGCCACCCATGCCGCGCCGCGTGAGCGCGCGCACACGCGCCTCCAGCTCGGACAGCGCAAACGGCTTGGCCATGTAGTCGTCGGCGCCGTAGTCCAGCCCCTGCACGCGCTCTTCCACGCTGTCGGCCGCCGTGAGGATCAGCACCGGCAGCGCATCGCCCCGGCCGCGCAGCTTCTTGAGCACTTCGAGCCCATGCATCTTGGGCAGACCCAGGTCCAGGATGAGCAGGTCGAATTCGCTGCTGGTCATCAGCGCGGTATCGGCCTCGCTGCCGTTGGCCACATGACTGACCACGGCGCCCGAGCCGCGCAGGCTGCGCAGCAGACCATCGGCCAGGACCTGGTCGTCTTCGGCAATCAGAATGCGCATGGGGTTGTCTCCTGAAATACAGACGCGCTCTGGATGTTGGAAATGCGCGCCGTTGATTCCTAGGATTCTAGGATGCGCCCCGCCCCACGGGCAGGGACCTTACCCGAGTGAGCCGCCGCCCGCATAGGCCTCCAGCCCCAGCGCCACCACGGTGGCGATGTCGTCGCCGACTTCCTCGCGGAACTCGGCCTCGGCCTGGGACACGGCGTCATGGAAGGCCTGCAGCCATGCCAGGCCCGCTGGCGTGAAGCGGATGCGGCGCGCGCGCGCATCGCGCTCGTCGCTCTCGCGCGTGACCAGGCCCCAGGCCTCGCACTGGGCCACCAGGTCGCCCATGGACTGCTTGGTCATGCCAGCGCGCTCGGCCAGGTCGGTGAGCCTGTCGCCAGCCAGCGACAGATGCCGCGTGATGTGGATGTGGGCCGCACCCAC
The DNA here is from genome assembly GCF_001598795.1 of Delftia acidovorans NBRC 14950. Taxonomy (GTDB): domain Bacteria; phylum Pseudomonadota; class Gammaproteobacteria; order Burkholderiales; family Burkholderiaceae_C; genus Comamonas; species Comamonas acidovorans. The sequence goes on from NZ_BCZP01000010.1 coordinate 69,066, forward strand.
CTTGTCGCGCGCCGCAAGATTGGACAGCGCCAGCGGCACCTCCACATCGCGCGCCATGAGCTGCAGCACACGCGCGTCGAACCGCCGCATGGCATGGCCGAGCAGGCGGCCCAGGTGGGTCTGGCGCCAGGCGTCGGCGGGCGGCGTGACGGGGGAAAACTCACTCATGGATGCATTGTGGAGGCAAATCCAACAAGTCAGGAAAACTGACTAAAAACACCAACAAAACAAACCAACAAGCCCATAAACTACTGTTCAAGCATCCAGCCTGAATGCAAATACAGAGCTGAAACCCCAGCCAACCCAGGAGTCCGCATGAACACCGCCGTCACCACCGCCAACAGTGAAAAAGCCAAGGCCCTGCAGGCCGCACTCGCCCAGATCGAAAAGCAGTTCGGCAAGGGCACGATCATGCGCCTGGGTGAAGGCGAAGCCATCCAGGACATCCAAGTCGTCTCCACCGGCTCGCTGGGCCTGGACATCGCCCTGGGCGTTGGCGGCCTGCCCCGTGGCCGCGTGATCGAGATCTACGGCCCTGAATCCTCGGGCAAGACCACGCTGACGCTGCAGGTCATCGCCGAAATGCAAAAGCAGGGCGGCACCTGCGCCTTCATCGACGCCGAGCACGCACTGGACACCAGCTACGCCCAGAAGCTGGGCGTGAACCTCAACGAAGTGCTGATCAGCCAGCCCGATACCGGCGAGCAGGCCCTGGAAATCGTGGACAGCCTGGTGCGCTCGGGTGCCGTGGACATGATCGTCGTGGACTCGGTGGCCGCCCTCACACCCCGGGCCGAAATCGAAGGCGAGATGGGCGACCAGTTGCCCGGCCTGCAGGCCCGCCTGATGAGCCAGGCGCTGCGCAAGCTGACAGCCACCATCAAGAAGACCAACTGCATGGTCATCTTCATCAACCAGATCCGCATGAAGATCGGCGTGATGTTCGGCAGCCCCGAAACCACCACGGGCGGCAATGCGTTGAAGTTCTACGCCTCGGTCCGCCTGGACATCCGCCGCACCGGCACCATCAAGAAGGGCGACGAGGCCATCGGCAACGAGACCAAGGTCAAGGTCGTCAAGAACAAGGTCTCGCCTCCGTTCAAGACCGCCGAGTTCGACATCCTCTTCGGCGAGGGCATCTCGCGCGAAGGTGAAATCCTGGACATGGGCGTCAACGCCAAGATCCTCGACAAGTCGGGCGCCTGGTATGCCTACAACGGCGAGAAGATCGGCCAGGGCCGCGACAACGCCCGCGAATTCCTGCGCGAGAACAGTGGCCTGGCCGTGGAGATCGAGAACAAGGTGCGCGACAGCCTGGGCATTGCCCTGCTGCCCACGGCCGGTGGCGATGCCCCCGAAGCCAAGGCCGCCAAGGCGGGCAAGGCCAAGGCCGACAAGGACGGCGTGATCGAAGCCTGAGCGGCCTGACCCCTCACTGCAGGCGCTGCCGCGCCTGCACACACTGTGTTTGCCATCTTGGCGCAGGCTCACGTCTGCGCCTTTTTTATTCGGGACGATTCAGGAGACATTGCCGCATGGGATTCGCCAAGCTGTCGCTCAAGGGCCGGGCGCTCAAGCTGCTGGGCCAGCGCGAACATTCACGGCTGGAGCTGGAACGCAAGCTCGCCCCCCATGTGGAGGAAGGCGAAGACCTGGGCGCCATGCTCGACGCGCTGGAGCAGCGCGGCTTCATCAGTGCCCAGCGCGTGGCCGAGTCCGTGCTGCACCGCAAGGCCGCGCGCTTTGGCACGGCACGCGTGGTGCAGGAGTTGCGCAACAAGGGACTGGACGACGGACTGGTGCGCGCCGCCGCAGAGCAACTGCGCGCCACCGAACTGCAGCGCGCCCTTGCCGTATGGCGCCAGCGCTTCGGCGCACCACCGGCCACACCGCAGGAACGGCTCAAGCAGATGCGCTTTCTGGCTGCGCGCGGTTTTGGTGGAGAAATTGCGAGCAAGGTGCTGCGGGGGCGCAGCGAAGACTGGGACGCGGGAGCAGAGGACGTAGGCTAGTCTGCGCGCCGGGTAGCACCCCAGCACACCAGCGACCCCACGGTCACCAGCACCACGCCCTGCCAGAATCCCCAGCCCGGCTGCACCTGCAGCCAGGCACTGGCCAGCAGCGCCGAGAACACAGGCGTGAAGTACGAGGCTGCAGCCATCACGGCCAGATGCCCGTGCTGTATGCCGTGCTCCCAGCAGCTGTAGCCCAGGGCGGTGAGCCCGCCCACGGCCAGCAATTGCAGCACCACGGTGCCCGACCATTGCATGCCGCCTTCACCGCCCAGCCACAGCCATTTGATCCACAACGCCAGCGCAGTCCATATCAGGAAAAGGCCCACGGCATTGTGGCCACCGCCCCAGCGCCGCGCAGCCAGCGAATAGCAGGGCCACAGCAGGGCCGCGCCAAAAGCGAGTCCATACGCCAGCGGGTTGGACAGCATGTGGTCCGCCATGCCTCGCAGTTGCAGGGGATCACCGCCCAGTACTCGCGTCAGCCCCCACAGGCACAGCAGCACGCCGGGCCACAGCCACCAGCGCGCATGCTGCTGGCGCAGCAGCACGGCCAAAACGATGGTCAGGCTGGGCCACAGGTAATTGATCAGCCCCAGCTCCAGCGCCTGGGCGCGGTCCTGCGCCAGGCCAATCGCCAGCGACAGGCAGATCTCGTAGACCGCAAACAGCAGGCCGCAGCCCCAGAAGTAGGCCGGATGCATGGCCCGCCACTGCGAGGGCCTGGGCAGGCCGCGCACGGCGGCCACGCACAGTGCGCTGACCGTGTAGAGCATGGCGGCGCCGCCCACGGCGCCCAGCGGCTCGGCCACCGAGCGCATCAGGCCCACGGTGCAGCTCCAGCACACCACGGCCAGCAGTCCGATGGCGGTGGCCCGGCCAGCGGCCACGGGCGAGTTGTTCTGCAGGGAAGACACGTCGATGGCTGCGCGCGGCAGATCAGTGCGGCTGCAGCAGCTGGCGCAGCGAGTGGTACAGCGCATCCGAGCCATGCGCGGTGTTGTCCGCATCGAACGAGAACTCGTTGCTGGACTGCGTTCCCGTCGCATCCTCGGGCCGGGCTTCCATGAAGAAGGACAGGAAGCGCGCGCCCTGACGGCGGTGCATGGTCAGCACTTTCTCCAGCCGCTGCGGCGACAGGGCCACCAGCGGATGGAACTCCGTCACGCCATAGGCCGTGTGGCCATAGCGGCGCAGCATCTGGCCGACCAGCGGGCCGTAGGCATCTTCGCCGTACAGGCTGACACCCAGGGACAGCCCCGGCATGCGCTGCAGGCTGCGCTCCACGGCGTAGCGGTTGGCATCCCAGCTCGGATTCGCATGGGGGTTGAGCTGGTGGGCAAAGCGAGGAACCCGGCCCAGGCAGCCGTGGCCGATGTGCTCGGAAAAGCCCTGGATGTAGTCGGCCACCTGCTGCTCGCGGAAATCGTTCCAGTCCGTGACCAGCGGGTTGTAGAACAGCGCCAGCCGGTCCTGCGGGCTGTCCACCCAGAATTCCACGCCGTCCGGCAGCTTGCCGAAGTCGGGCAAGGCCTCGGCGGCATGGGGCCTGGGCTCGCCCTGGTTGCGGTCCATCACGGCGATCTGGCGCGTGGCCAGCAGGCCCAGGCTGCGTCCACCGGCCTGCAGTACCACATCGATGCGGTGCAGGCCCTCGCCCAGCGCCGGATAGCGGATGTCGGCACGCCAGCCCACATCGGGCGTGAGGAACCCGGGCTTGGCCTGTGCCACGTCCTGGCGGTGCATGTGCACGGGGGCGTGCGAGTAAGGATGCCCGTCCACGAAGACGGCCACGGCCAGCTGCTTTTGCAGCTTCGCATCGGGCGAGTGGACCCAGCCGGACACGGGCACGGTGCCGGCTGCATAGCTGTCGATGTGCTGGAAGAAGTTCTGCAGCGGCTCGCTGCGGATGTTGCGCGACGGCGGCTCGACCGCGTCGAAGCTGTCAAAGCCGGACTTCAGATGGGCATTGAGCCGCGCGATGTCGCCATAGCGCTGGCGCAGGAATGCATGGAAGCCCGCCACGGAGGCCGGGCTGTAGTCGGTGACCGCATAGCCTTCGGCCGCGAACCCCATGCCGGCCTCGAACCCCGGAAACAGCTGGTGCGTCTCGCCCAGCACGGTGAGGGCGCGCAGCTGGTGCATGGCGGCATCGCCTGCGGCGCACATGCGCTCGGCCAGGGCATCGACGACCAGTTTGCGCACGCGCGTGACTTCGTTGTCCTGCCGCGCGACCGACCACGGGAAGATGCGCGCGCCCAGATAGCTGTCCAGCGGCAGCGGCCCCTTGGGTGTCCACGCAAGATTGGCGGGATCGGCGGCCAAGCGCTCCTCGGCCTTGGAGTGCACCTCGAAATGCGTGGCGAACAGATACAGCACCACGGGCCGGTGCGCCTGCGCCACCGTGCGCACCACGCGGTCCAGCGCCTCGCCCCGGACTTCCCAGGCCTGGCCATTCCACTGCACATAGCGCAGCAGCGGCACGCTGAGCGTATAGCCCAGGTCCAGTTCACCCTGGGGCCGGCCCAGGCGCTGCAGCGTGGCTTTCACCATTTCTGCGGCCGAGCCCTGCGGACCCAGGCAACTGGCGGGTATCTGCTGAAATTCCTTGGGAAAATCCTCGCGCAGCCCGTCCTGCACCAGACAGGCCTCCATATTGCCCAGCAGCGGACTGAGCAGCAGGCGCGATGAAGACGGCAATGCCGGCCGCATCTTCCAGGCAAACACAACGACCAGCAGGCACAGCACGGCCAGGGCCAGGACATGGCCCCAGACCGGACTGCGCCGGCCGGGCAGGGACGCGGACGGTGGCGTGGCCGGGCTCACAGGCCCAGCATGATCTGCAGGTTCTGCACGGCGGCGCCGCTGGCGCCCTTGCCCAGGTTGTCCAAACGGGCGATCAGCACGGCCTGGCGGTACTGCTCATTGGCGAACACGCGCAGCTCCAGCTTGTTGGTGTCCGTCAGCGTGTCGGCGGCCAGCTTCATGTCCTCGGTCGGCGGCAGCACCGACACCCATTGCTCCGGCGTGTTGGTGGCCGCGTAGTGGGAGGCCAGCGCATCGTGCAGGTCGGCCGCCTTGGGCGCGCCCGGCAGCAGGTCCAGATGCAGCGGCAGCTGCACCAGCATGCCCTGGCGGAAATTGCCCACGGCGGGAATGAACACCGGGCGGCGCGTCAGGCCGGTGTATTGCAGGATCTCGGGAATGTGCTTGTGCGTCAGGCCCAGCGCGTAGGCCTCGTAAGGCGCGGCCGTGCCGGCCTCATAGGCTTCGATCATGCTGCGGCCGCCGCCCGAATAGCCGGACACCGAGGGCAGGCTCAGGCCATGGTCGGCGGGGATGAGGCCCGCGGCAACCAGCGGGTGCAGCAGCGCGATGGCTCCCGTCGCATAGCAGCCGGGGTTGGACACGCGCTTGGCAGTCTTGACCGCCTCAAGCTGGCCGGCACGCAGCTCCGGAAAGCCATACACCCAGTCGGGCGCCACACGGTGGGCCGTGGATGCATCGATGATCTTGATGGTGCGGCCGGTCTCGGCCTCGATGGAATCGACCATGGCCACGGTCTCGCGCGCGGCATCGTCATGCAGGCACAGGATGACCAAGTCCACGCCGGCGATCAGCGCACGCTTGGCGGCAGGATCCTTTCGCAGCTCGGGGGCAATGCTGACCAGCTCCACGCCGGACAGATCGACCAGACGCTCACGGATCTGCAGCCCTGTCGTGCCTGCTTCGCCATCGATAAAGACTTTTGCCATCGCTGTATTTCTCCTGCTGCGCGGCCCTCCTGGAGCCGCTGCGGCACCATTGCCGCGTTCCAGCTGCGGATTCTCACCGAAACCGGGTCCCCCTGCGCCCGTTGTCGCAAAACGGTTGGCAGTGGCGATCAAGGGCGCGCTGACATGCGCCTGTTACAAACGGCGGGCAGCGCCGTCTGCAGATCCTCTATAAGACAAAAGAGCTGTGGTGCCTGAAAGAAATGTCGGGAAACCGTCTTTTCCCTGACATATCAATGCATTGCACAGTTCCTGGCATGCTGCTTGGCCCGCAGGAAATTGTGGATTCTGCGCATGGGGGCGTGTCGGATGGCGCAGTGCAGCATGGTACATTCGGCGATTGCCAGGTCACTCCGCCTTGAGGCAGCACCCCAGGGCTACCGGGTCAATCCCCCCCTATTTGTTTGAGAGAGACATCATGAAGATTCATGAATACCAAGGCAAGGACATCTTGCGTCAGTTTGGTGTGCCTGTACCTCGCGGTATCCCTGCGTTCACAGTGCAAGAGGCCGTCGAGGCCGCCCAGAAGCTCGGCGGCCCCGTGTGGGTCGTGAAGGCCCAGATCCACGCTGGTGGTCGCGGCAAGGGCGGCGGCGTGAAGGTTGCCAAGAGCATTGACGACGTCAAGGCACTGGCTGGCCAGATCCTGGGCATGCAGCTGGTCACGCACCAGACCGGCCCCGAAGGCCAGAAGGTCCGCCGCCTGTACATCGAAGACGGCGCCGACATCCAGAAGGAATACTACCTGTCGTGCGTGACCGATCGCGGCACGCAGAAGGTGGCCTTCATCGCTTCCAGCGAAGGCGGCATGGACATCGAGGAAGTGGCCCACTCCACTCCCGAGAAGATCATCACCATCTTCGTTGATCCCCTGGTCGGCCTGACCCAGGCGCAAGGCGAAGAACTGGCCAAGGGCATCGGCATGCCTGCCGACTCCACCGCCCAGTTCATCGACATCTGCCAGAAGCTCTACAAGTGCTACATGGACACGGATGCCTCGCTGGTCGAGATCAACCCGCTGAACCGTGACAGCAAGGGCAACGTGGTTGCCCTGGACGCGAAGTTCAACTTCGACGCCAACGCCCTGTTCCGCCTGCCCGAAATCGTGGCCCTGCGCGACCTGGACGAAGAAGATCCCGCTGAAGTCGAAGCCTCCAAGTTCGATCTGGCCTACATCTCGCTGGACGGCAACATCGGCTGCCTGGTCAACGGTGCAGGTCTGGCCATGGCCACCATGGACACCATCAAGCTGTTCGGCGGCGAGCCGGCCAACTTCCTGGACGTGGGCGGCGGCGCCACCCCCGAGAAGGTCACCGAAGCCTTCAAGATCATGCTCAAGAACCCCAAGGTCGAAGGCATTCTGGTCAACATCTTCGGCGGCATCATGAAGTGCGACACCATCGCCACCGGCGTGATCACTGCCTGCAAGGCCGTGAACCTGCAAGTGCCCCTGGTCGTGCGCATGAAGGGCACGAACGAAGAACTGGGCAAGAAGATGCTGGCCGAGTCCGGCCTGCCCATCATCAGCGCCGACACGATGGCCGAAGCGGCCACCAAGATCGTCGAAGCCGTCAAGTAAGCAGGCCCGGAGAAAACACCATGTCGATCTACATCAACAAAGACACCAAGGTCATCACCCAAGGCATCACGGGCAAGACGGGCCAGTTCCACACTGAAAAGTGCATTGAATACGCGAACGGCAAGAACTGCTTCGTGGCCGGTGTGAACCCCAAGAAGGCCGGCGAAAAGATCTTCGACGTGCCAATCTACGCCTCCGTCAAGGAAGCCGCGCAAGGCACGGGCGCCACGGTCTCCGTGATCTACGTTCCCCCCGCAGGCGCTGCCGCCGCGATCTGGGAAGCCGTGGAAGCAGACCTGGACCTGGCCATCTGCATCACCGAAGGCATCCCCGTCCGTGACATGCTGGAAGTGCGCAACAAGATGCGCGCCAAGGAAGCCGCAGGCGGCAAGCGCACCCTGCTGCTGGGCCCCAACTGCCCCGGCCTGATCACGCCCGACGAGATCAAGATCGGCATCATGCCCGGCCACATCCACAAGAAGGGCCGCATCGGCGTGGTCAGCCGCTCCGGCACGCTGACCTATGAAGCCGTGGCACAGCTGACCGAACTGGGCATTGGCCAGTCGTCGGCCGTGGGCATCGGCGGTGACCCGATCAACGGTCTCAAGCACATCGACGTGATGAAGGCCTTCAACGACGATCCCGACACCGACGCCGTCATCATGATCGGCGAAATCGGCGGTCCCGACGAAGCCGAAGCTGCCCGCTGGTGCAAGGACAACATGAAGAAGCCGATCGTCGGCTTCATCGCTGGTGTCACCGCCCCTCCCGGCAAGCGCATGGGCCACGCCGGCGCGCTGATCTCCGGCGGTGCCGACACGGCCGACGCCAAGCTGGCCATCATGGAAGAGTGCGGTTTCGTCATCACCCGCAATCCTTCCGAAATGGGTCGCCTGCTCAAGGGCCTGATCTAAGCGACACCGGTTCTGCGTGACATCCTGGGGTTCGCCCCAGGAAAAAATTACGCAGAATTACGAATCGGTAAGGCGGCAAGTCCGCCCTACACTGACGACTCCAAAAAAGAAAAAGCGCCAGAGGCCACCGCCCTGGCGCTTTTCAACTCATAACAGTGGAGAAACCATGGAATACCTGCAAAGCGCCGATTTCTGGATCGGCCTGTTGAAGATCGTCTGGATCAACATCATTCTGTCTGGCGACAACGCCGTCGTCATCGCCCTCGCAGCACGCTCGCTGCCCCCCGCACAGCAAAAGAAAGCCGTCATGTTCGGCTCCGGCGCCGCCGTGGTGCTGCGGATCATCCTGACCGTGGTCGCGGCCAAGCTGCTGGAGCTGTCCTTCCTGCAGATCGTGGGCGGCTGCCTGCTGCTGTGGATCGGCCTGCAACTGCTGACCGGCGAAGAAGATGATGAAGGCGAATCCAAGGGACACGGCAGCATGATGGTCGCCATCCGCACCATCCTGATCGCCGACCTGGTGATGAGCCTGGACAACGTGATTGCCGTGGCCGCCACGGCGCAAGGCAACATGGTCCTGCTGATCCTGGGCTTGGCCATCAGCATCCCGCTGGTGATCTTCGGCTCCACGCTGATGATCAAGCTCATGGAGCGCTTCCCCGTCATCATCACGCTGGGCGCTGCCCTGATCGGCTGGGTCGGCGGAGAAACCATCGTCAACGACCGCCTGCTGCACGACTACGCCATCAGCCACCCCTGGCTGCACTACGTGGCGGCTGCCGCCGGTGCCGTGCTGGTCGTCGGCATTGGCAAGCTCCTGCAGTCACGCTCCGGCGCCAAGCACGCGGCACAGGCCTGATACCGCCGCAGGCGGCTCCTCGCCACCTCCACAACGCACTGCCTCGGCAGTGCGTTTTTGCTTTGTGAGGGTCCGTTCTTGATGTGGCGTCAAGCTGACGAGCCGCTACGCCGGCCCATTCTTGGCACTTGGGGGCACTGTTTTCATTTACGCTGTGCACCGGCTTCACCATTGCATCTGCACACAGGGACTGATGGCAACACCGCCGCGCCCGCCCTTCGCCACCATGCCCAGCGCACCCAAGACCCCGGACCAGCCCTGCCGACAGGCAGTCCCTGCGCAACACTGCGCCATGGTTGCGCGCACCGATGTGGGCCGGCGCCGTGACAACAACGAGGATGCGGTCACCATCCACCCCAGCGCCCAGCCCTGGCCCATTGCGGTGCTGGCCGATGGCATGGGCGGCTACAACGCTGGCGAAGTCGCCAGCGCCATGGCCATCAGCCTGGTCTCAGTGGCACTGCAAAGCGTAGCCACCGAGGCACCGGCAGCCAACACTCCACAAGCCCGCAAGGAATTGCAGCAGTCACTGGCCAATGCCTTGAACCTGGCCAACGCCGCCATTCTTACAGCCGCCCGGGAAACACCGGGCTGCCGCGGCATGGGCACCACCATCATTGCCGCAGCCCTGCTGCCAGGCCTGCTGATGCTCGCCCACCTTGGCGACTCGCGGGCCTACGGCTGGCGCGAGGGTCAACTGCTGCGCCTCACCCGAGACCACACCTGGCTCCAGGAAGAAATCGACGCAGGCCGCATCCAGGACCACGAAGCCCGGCAATCCGGCCTGGGCCACCTGCTCACCCAGGCCCTGGGCGTCACGCCGGACGTCACGCCCGATTTCAATGAGTGGCCGCTGCAACCCGGCGACCGCATCCTGCTGTGCTCCGACGGCCTCACCGACATGCTCGATGACCAAGCCATCGCCGCCCTGTTCACCCAATCCAGCCCGCTGCCCGTCTTGCTGACCTCGCTGCTCGCTGCCGCCAATGAAGCCGGCGGAAACGACAACATCAGCGCGGCGCTGATCGAGATACAGGCCGGCCCGCCCCCTGCAGCCAGCACTTCCCTCGATTGAGCCCCACACAGCGATCGACGGCAGATCCCAACCGATGGACGCGCTTGCCTGCACCGCCCTTGCAGGTTCCAATTGTTAAAAATGATTGCAAATCCAACAATCAGGAAAAGACAATCCATAGTCTGTATCAAATACGATGGCAGACCTCGGCGCGCGCAGGCCGCAGACATAATATTTGGATACACCCCAGCTCCGGATCGCCCAGTGGATGGTGCAAGCCGGGCATAACAAAGGAACTTTGAGCATGCCGACCCTGGTCATCTCCATCGACGGCGCCGTCATCAAGGAAGTGCAGCTGGCCAAGGAGCGCACCACGCTGGGACGCCGCCCCTACAACGACATCGTGATCGACAACCTCGCCGTCAGCGGCGAGCACGCCGTTCTCAGCATCGTCGACGGCACCGTCATCATCGAAGACCTGCGCAGCACCAACGGCACCTATGTCAACGGCCAGCCCATACTGCGGCAGACCCTGAACCACGGCGACCTGCTGGACATCGGCAAGTACAAGATCCGCTTCGTGCAACAGCAGGTCAGCGCGTCCTCACGCTCGGCCCTGGCCGCCATCGCCGCCGCAGTCGAGGCAACCCGCCCAGCCCCCTTGGCGGAAGACCTGCCATCGCAGTTCAGCACCCAGACCCCCTCAGGCTTCGACCACACCCTGCCGCCTTCGATGGCCGGCCTGGCCACACGCCAGGCTGCCATCCGCATGCTCAACGGCAACGCCGCCGGCCGCGAAGTACCACTGGTCAAAGTCGTCACCACCCTGGGCAAGCCCGGCGTGGCGGTCGCCTCCATCACCCAGAAGCACCACGGCTTCGTGCTGGCCCAGCTGGAAGGCGACTCCCCCAGCCTCAAGCTCAACGGCCAGGAAATCGGCCGCCGTGCCATGCCGCTGCAACATGGCGACACGGTGGAACTGGCAGGTACGCAGATGCAGTTCCTGGTGGCGTGAGGGACCCTCTTGATCCACTGACAAGGTTCGCTGTTGCTTCGTTGGAAAGCGCCCCATCCTTGACAAAAATGTCACGCAAAATTGGATCGATTTGTCAGAGAATGTCGGCCAACCGTGTAATTTGCAACCAAACAATACACATGCGCGAACCTTGGCCTCAAGGCGCGACTGGCACGGCTCTTGCTCGACAGAGCATGCAATCAACCCCCTATGAGGAGAAGTTCATGAAGCGTTCCATCCAGCAAGGTTTTACCTTGATCGAATTGATGATCGTTGTGGCGATCATCGGCATTTTGGCAGCCGTTGCGCTGCCGGCTTATCAGGATTACACGGTGCGTTCCAAAGTGTCGGAAGGCCTGACCCTGGCAGCCTCTGCCAAGACCGCCGTCTCGGAGCACCGTCTGAGCCAAGGCACCTGGCCCGCCACCAGCGCTGCTGCTGGCTACACTTCCCCCAACACAAAGTATGTGAGCGGCATCACCATTCAAGATGGCTTGATTACCATCACATACAAGACAGGCTCTTCCGGCTCTGGCGTTGCTAGCGGCAATGACAAGCTGGTGCTCTCGGCTCTGTCGGTTGTCGGTGCCGTGGACTGGAAGTGCAAGCGCCCTGCCGCCAACCCTGTGGATGCCAAGTACCTGCCGGCCAACTGCCGCCAGAGCTAATCCGTTCTGCCTGATGGCATGAATCTGCCCGCGCAAGCGGGCATTTTTCTTTTGAGGGATTTCGCTTGCTGCGCAGAAACGCTTGGATCGCAGTCTTCTGGCTGGTCTTGCTGGTCACATTTGCCGTTTACCACCCGGGGCTCCAAGGTGGCTTTCTTTTCGACGACGCGCCCAATCTTTCACCCATGGGCGCGCAGGGCGGAATCAGCAACTGGGATACTTTCAAGTCCTTTATCCTGAGCGGGTCCGCAGGCCCCCTTGGCCGCCCCATTGCGCTGGCCAGCTTTTTGCTCGACGACAATTTCTGGCCCAGCCAGCCCGGCTCCTTCAAACTTACCAATCTGTGGCTGCACCTTCTTACAGGTCTGCTGTTGTGCTGGGCCACGCTGAATCTGTTGCGCTTATTCGGAGTCTCCGAAGGTCGAGCCCGCTGGGGTGCGGTGCTCAACATGGCCTTCTGGCTGCTGCATCCCTATATGGTGTCCACCACGCTCTATGTGGTGCAACGTATGGCTCAGTTGGCCACGCTCTTTATGCTGGCAGGGCTGGCCGGCTACCTTCACGGCAGGTTGCTTTTGCGGCGACGCAAAGTCTCTGCCTACCTGTGGATGTCGATTTCTCTTGCTCTTGGCACGTTGCTGGCTGCGCTGAGCAAGGAAAACGGCATTCTGCTGCCGCTGCTGGCCTTGGTGACTGAATGCTGCCTGCCCTCCCGCATGGTGAGCTCCGCCCACTCTCCAGCACGACCCGACTGGCGCTGGCGCCTAGTCTTTCTTTGGCTGCCCAGTTTGGCCGTGACCTGGGCTTTGTCCAGGGAAATCAATCTCTCCCCGCAAGCTTGGCCTACACGCCCCTTCAACCAGATAGAGCGTCTCCTTACAGAACCTCGCATTCTTTGGGAATACCTGTTCCATCTCTATATACCGCGCATCGAGGGACGAGGACTGTTCCAAGATGGCTATGTCATTTCCACCGGTCTGCTGCACCCGTGGACCACCATACTTAGCCTTTTGGGTATTGCCGCTCTGATATTGGTGGCCATAAGACTGCGCAAGCGCTCGCCCTATTTTGCGCTAGGGATTCTTTTCTTTTTTGCGTCCCACCTTATTGAATCCACTGTCGTCGGACTTGAGCTTTATTTCGAGCATCGCAACTACGGTGCCGCGCTCTTTCTCTTCCTACCGGTGGTCATGGGACTGCTCTGGGTGGCAGAGAAAAGAAGTCGGTTCATCGCCTCCGCCACACTGATCGCAACCCTGACCATGCTCGCCGCTCTTACTTGGCAGCGCGCCAGCCTCTGGGCCGACACCGAAGCCCTGCAGAATTACTGGGCAGCCAGTACGCCTGAATCAGCAAGAGCCCAGAACCATCTCGCCATACGCCTTTTTCAGAATGGTCAGGTTGACGAAGGCTTTCGCCTGCTGGAATCTGCAACGAAGCGCCTGCCTCAAAGTTCGCTGCTGACCATGCAATGGTTGCTGCAAAAGGTGCTGCGCCAAGAGGCAACGGGGCAGGACTTTGATCGCGTTAGGCAGCTGCTGCCCCACCAGCGCTTCGATGCGCAGACTGTAATGGGTATGCGCATGCTGACAGAAACTCTCGTGGAGCGGCAGGCCCGCGCCGACTATCAGCGCGAGACTCTGGCCATGCTGAGCCTGATGCAGTCACTGCCACAGTACACCGCTGTGCCCTTATTCAATCGGATGGAGCCTTATTTGCGGGGTCTGCTGTTGACGTCCCTGGGCCACTACGAAGAGGCCCAGGCACAGCTCATCGAAGCTATCAGGGGATACCGGGACATTGAGGCAGCGCTATCCATGGTGGCACACATGGGAAGTTCTGGCCGCCCCCGTGAAGGGCTGCAACTGCTGGAAGTGGCCCAGGAAGTCTATGGGACACAACCTGACAGGACAATGAGACGATCGAGAGCAGGCTACGACATGGAGATAGCACGCCTGCGGCAAGCGCTGGAGGAGGACTTGCAAGCCGCCACACAGGAATCCGACAAGAAAGCCAAACCATGAAGATCAGCATAGTGCTGCCCGCCAAGAATGAGGCGCTGAGCGTGGGTCTGACCGTTCGCCGGGTCAGAGAATGCATGCCAGACGCCGAGATCATCGTAGTCAATGACGGCTCCACCGACGATACCGCCCAGATTGCCGAACAGGCAGGTGCCTGGGTCGTGCAACACCCCTATAGCAAAGGCAATGGTGCAGCGATCAAGACCGGCGCCCGCGCAGCCGATGGTGACGTGATTGTCTTCATGGATGCCGATGGGCAGCACGATCCCGCCGACATTTCAAGGCTGCTGGAGAAAATGGAGCAAGGCAACGACCTGGTCGTCGGCGCCAGGCAAAAAGGCTCCCAGGCCAGTATAGGGCGTGGATTGGCCAATGGCTTGTACAACAGGCTTGCCACCTGGATGACAGGCCACCGCGTAGAAGACCTCACCTCCGGTTTCCGCGCCGTTCGTACCAGCAAATTTCGCGAATTCCTCTACTTGCTGCCCAATGGATTCTCCTACCCGACCACCAGCACGATGGCATTCTTTCGTGCTGGCTACTCGGTAGCCTACATTCCCATACATGCAGCGCCCCGTATCGGTACAAGCCATATCCGTTTGCTTCGAGATGGGGCACGCTTCCTGCTGATCATTTTCAAGATCGGCACCCTGTTCTCGCCGCTGAAGATTTTCGCTCCGGTTGCCTTGAGCATGTTCCTACTGGCTTCGGGCTGGTACGGCTGGACCTGGTGGCACCAGGGCCGCTTCACGAACATGAGCGCTCTGCTCTACAGTGGTAGCGTCATGGTATTTCTGATGGGACTGATCTCCGAACAGATCACCGCGCTGATGTATCAGGACCGCAAGTGAACAGCGTATCCAGCCCCAAGCCAGTTCTGCTTGTACTGGCTTCTACATACCCGCGATGGACAGACGACCCGGAGCCAGGCTTTGTTCATGAGCTGTCACGCAGGCTCTGCTCAGACTTCCGTGTCATAGTGCTCTGCCCTCATGCAGCGGGAGCCAAGCCAACCGAATCCATGGATGGCGTGGAAGTCATTCGCTACCGCTATGCCCCGGAGCGCCTGCAGACGCTGGTGAACAACGGCGGCATTGTGACCAACCTGCGCAATCACCGCTGGAAGCTGTTGCTGGTGCCAAGCTTTGTGCTGATGCAAGCCTGGCAGGCTTGGAGGCTATGCCGACAACACCGGATTGCATCAATCCACGCGCACTGGCTGATCCCCCAAGGCCTTATCGCAGCCATGCTGAAGCGCTTGCCGGGATCCAGGCCGTCCTTTGTCGTCACCTCCCATGGAGCCGATCTGTATGCGCTGCGAGGCGGGCCATTGCAGGCGCTCAAACGCATGGTGCTGCACCGTGCCCATTCCGCGACCGTAGTCAGCACAGCCATGCGTGCGGCAGTGGGACAGCTGGGGGGAGACACGGAAAAAGTCTCTGTCGTGCCGATGGGCGTGGACATGGCAAAGCGCTTCGTACCAGGCAATGCAGCCCTGCGGACACGCAACGAGCTGCTGTTCGTAGGGCGACTGGTAGAAAAAAAGGGACTGCGTTATCTGCTTGACGCCTTGCCTGCGCTGCTCCGGGCCCGGCCCGATCTGCATTTGACAATCGCAGGTTTCGGGCCTGATGAAGGACAACTCAAAGACAGGGTAGTGGAACTTGGTCTGCAGCAAAGTGTTCGCTTTCTGGGCGCAGTGGCCCAGAAAGACTTACCGCAGCTTTATCAGAGCGCGGCACTGTTTGTGGCGCCCTTTGTGCGAGCCGAGTCCGGCGATCAGGAAGGATTGCCCGTGGCACTCATGGAAGCTGTGGCCTGCGGCTGCCCGGCCGTTGCGGGCAATGTGGAAGGCCTACAGGATATCTTCGGGCCACATGCACAAGAATGCATGGTAGATCCCCGTGACAACGGCGCATTGACAGCGGCAATTCTGGGCCGCCTGCAAGCACCCGAGAACGCGGGCAAGCAAGCACTGGCCATGCGCGCAGCACTGCTGGAACGGCTGGGCTGGGAGCATGTGGCGGTTCGCTACAGTCAGTTGCTGAAGCAGGCCTGCCACTAGACCATTAGCCGCGACCCAAGGCAGTGCTTTGCTCTGCCATCAGCAGCAAAATAGGCTCTATGCCCGCAATCAGATCCGGCCAGCCCTGTACCGGAATCCTGGAATCCACGTGCATGCTCAGTTGATGCTCCAAAGCTCGCACCAGACCGTCGGCGTCGCCCGGAGGAAACATGATCTGTGGCGTGGGCGCGAACAGCGCCGACATCTCGCCGATGTCAGCCACCACAACGCTCAGTCCGCAAGCCAGCATTTCATAGGCTTTCTGCGGGAAGCAGTAGCGTCCGAACGGCGTATCCAGAATGGAGATGACGCCCACATCCAGAGCGCGGAACAGATCCGCCACCTGGGCATGGTCCAGATGGCCCAGGTAATGGACGCGATCTCCCTGCGGCGGGGGTAGCTCGGGCCGATAAGGGCCGGCCAGAACCAGGCGTGCAGTGGGATGCCGGGCAGCAATGTTTGCCCATGCCCGGTATAGCGGCTCCACACCTTTGTCCTTGTGCAACCCTCCTGCCGTGCCGATCAGCACCAGATCTTCAGGCAAGCCCAGGCGTCGGCGTGCTTCCGATTTGTCGCCTCGGCAGAAAATATGCAGATCGACGCTACTGGGCATGGAAACGACTTGCCCTTTGGCGCCATAGTCCTTCAAGACCATCTGCCGCAGCGGCTCGCTGGTTGTCACAACCAGCGAAGCATTGCGGGTGGCCTTGCGAAGCGCCGGAACAAAGCCGGGAATGCGCGCCTGGCCAAAGCCTTCGAAGTTGTCGTAAAGATCCACGGCATAAGGCAAGCCCAGACGCCTGGCCAACCAGCCGGTCAGCGCCACGTGCGGAATATCGGATGCCCCCACCAACACCTGCGGCCGAAACCTCTTCAGCTGGTCCAACAGATGCCACGGGTATCGTGCCAGCCGTGGCAGGGAAAGCCCGTGGACCGACTCGCTGGCCCATAACAGACTGCCTGCGTCAGTCTGATGCCGCCAAGACACCTCAGCATCTGCCTGCCTGGTGTGGTAGTCCAGGCAGTAGCCGCGTACTTCGTGCCCCAGCAGGGCAAGTTGCCGAGGAATTTCATAGAGCCGCGCATAACGGTCAAGGATCACATCCTTGCCCATATAGCGGCGTTTACATAGAAAAGCGATGCGCATTGCCATTGCAGGCTCAATCCCCGCCCATCAACTGCTGCGACAAACGCTGTGCTGCAGCCAGTGCAGCCGCCACGACCTGGTCCATGTTGTAGTAACGGTACTCGGCCAGCCGCCCCACGAATGTCACACCTGTCTCGGCTTCTGCCAGCTCCTGATAGCGCTTGAACAACGCCTCGCTGTCGTCGCTGGGGATTGGATAGTAGGGATCACCTTCGGCTTGCGGGTACTCCCGCACAATGGACGTACCGCTATGCTGCTGGCCGGTCAAATGCTTGAATTCCGTGATACGCGTATACGCATGGTCATTGGGATAGTTGACCGTTCCAACCTGCTGCAACCATTCCGTTGCCGCCAGATGTTCATGTTCAAATCGCAGTGAACGGTACGGCAGAGGTCCATAGCAATGGTCAAAATACGCATCAATGGGACCTGTGTAAACCACATGGGAAAACTCGCTACGCATTTTCACGTCAGAAAAATTCACGCCCATTTCAATACGGATATTCGGATGGTCGAGCATGCGCTCGAACATGCGCGTGTAACCCTGCAAAGGCATTGCCTGGAAAACGTCGGTGAAATACCGGTCATCGGTATTCGTGCGCACCGGAATGCGTGCCGCCACCCCGGCCTTCAGTTGCGAGGGATCCATGCCCCACTGTTTGCGTGTGTAGTTGAGAAAGAACTTCTCGTACAGATCGCGCCCCACGCTGTTGAGCACGACGTCTTCGCTGCTGCGTATTGGTTCGCGCGGTTCGCGTACGCGCTCGAAGAAGGAGGCCGCGCCTGCCTCGTCCAACTCAAGGTCATACAACTGGTTGAGTGTGTCGCGGTTGATGGGAAATGGGCAGGCCTTGCCATCGACTACACCGAGTACACGGTGTTCATAAGAGCGCCATGCAGTGAAGCGAGACAGGTACTTGAACACTCGCTCGCTATTGGTATGGAATATATGGGGGCCGTACCGATGGACAAGCAAGCAATGGTTATCGGTTTCGTCGTAAGCATTCCCACCGATATGCGGCCGCTGGTCAATGAGCAAGACAGCATATCCGGCTTCTGCCATCTCACGAGCCACCACACTTCCCGCAAATCCAGCACCAACTACAAGCATTGGATATCTTCGCATACAATCAACCTTCCGCTTTATGACCTGTCTTTGATCTTATTCTTTATGGAATCAACCCATAACAAGGCCTTTACCACAAGTCGAATATGTAACGTCGAGATTGCAGCCGAACCTTCTAGCCACATATAGCCAGTGGAAAAGAAAGTTCTCCGCTTTGACATGGTCATGAACACAATTGAAATTATATCGCTCCACTCAAGAACTCTGCAAAGCGGATTAATAAAACTCTTTTCGTGCCTCATTTCAGTAATAACACCGAAGCGAGTAAAAAAGTTCACATCATTTTTATCAGGCCTACTGATAAAATCGGAGACAAGAGCCAGAATCGTAGATTTGGACCTAGCAATTCCATTGTAAATACTGCGCTCTTTGGCGACAAGCCTTGCGCAGGCAATCCCGGCTTCATGCAAGGTGCGGGCATATAAAAGCTCTTCGTTGCCTCTGATCTCTTCACCAAGTATCGGAACGACCTCTCCATCCAACACTTGGTAGCCGATCGTGCTCGCATGCATGGACGGTAAGAAACAGTGCTCGACAATCACTCTTCTTCTTGAAAGCAATGATCCAGATTTTTGAATGAATGCAAAGGATTGACCCGCCTTTTCCTCTGAGAGGTGATCTTTCGACAGGCCAATATAATATCCTTTCGGATCTGACCCGGGCCTATAATAATTCAATACTCTCTTTAGTGCTGCCTGACTATTCAAGGACCAACCCGCGTCAACGAGCGCCCAGGCGGAATCATCGAAAAGCCCCATTTTTTCAAGATAGAGGCGCATGACTTCGCGTTTATTCCCAGTAACTTTTTTAATTAACTCAGCGACCCCATAATTTTTCAAAATATTAGTGGAGAAGATATTAGCCGACTCGAGATCCATTACCCTATGCCACTCATCCATTTTCAGTCCCAGCATCCCCCGCACTTGATCTTTTTCATATTCATCGAGCCCGAGCCGATCAACTATATCTGCAGGAGAGTTTCTATTTCCTGCAACAATCAACAAACGCTGCCAATCCAAGGAATCCTGGCCGATTGAAGGAGCAAGCCACGCACGACGCGATCCGTGAAGATACCGCGGCTCAACACCTTCTTCAGTGGCGCATAACTCCCGAGCCATCTTATAAAGAATTTCGCCATCCCTAGCAACAAAGTATAACCTTTTTATACCATTGATCTTTGCATGCTCTATTATCCATATTACATATGCCAATAAAAATGGAATAATTGCGCTTTGAACCACTCCAGAGAAATCCTTGTGGAGGGAAAATTCATTGCCAACAGACAATCTACAGCGGCGAGAAAAAGCAGCAACCCACGATTTATTCACGCCCAACCGCGAACCATCTTTACAAATCAATTCCTCGTATCTACTTAAATGCGCAGCATTGAAATAATCGGCTCTTATATCATTTGCATTGGCCATGGATATGTCTGAATGCACATTATCCCCCAGATGGAGCATTTCCTTCGAATTTATTTTTTCACTCAGCAAGACTTGAGGAAAAAGCTCCCCAGAGCTCTTACTCCTCCCGTAATCACAGGAGACATATAAAACATCATCATCTTTTAAGATTCCATGATGCTTTAATATTGGCGCAAGCAAGTCTCCCGGAATATACATGTCAGATATCAACACGATTCTCCCGCCAGAGATACGAATATAATCCATTCTTTTCACGATTTCGGGAACAGGATAAATGCATTCACACTCCAGATCAATTTCGACTTGCACTAGCTCCTTGACACTCATGCCTGTCTTAAATAGATAGCGCAGCACCTCATAGATCGAGAATATATCAGTTCTTACCGAGCCATTCCATTTCGCCAGAAGATTGACAATTTTCTCCGCTCGAATTCTTGCTTTCTGAAATCTGCGTGCAAATTTATGCCTTGCATCCTCGCTCAGGTGAGAAGAGGAAATTTTATGTCCGAGGACGTAAAAAATATCTCGGGGATTGGCATAGCTACGAGTAATACACGTATCAAAAACGTCGAAGCTATACACTTTAATTTCATCGGATTCAGGCATGAAAAACTCTCTCACATCTTATCCACTCAACAGCGATTTGTATAAATTCAAATGACTCATAAGAAATCTCTGTTCACCGAACTTACGGAGGGTGGTAACCCTTGCATTTTGAGATAACTGCAATCTTAAATGTTCATTTGAAACCATCAAATCCAATCCGTATGCCAAACTTTCCATATCACCTCTGGAAGCCATCCATCCATCGAATTGATGGGTCAGTGCCTCCTTGATTCCGCCCACATCGAATGCAACTACGGGAGTTCCGCTGGACATTGATTCAAGCAATACCAATGGAAAATTCTCCGCTATGGAAGGAAGAAGAAAAATATCACTGGCTGCATAATAATCCGCCAGCAAAGTCCTATCAGGTGTGAACTCGCGAATGATGTAGTTATGCATCTCAGGCAGAACCAACTTCTCCTTCATATTCCCGACCAGAAGAACATTTAGTCGAATCTTTTGCAATGAAAGCGCTTGCAATGCATACTTCAATCCTTTAAAAGGATTAAGAACATCAACACTTGCAAGCAATATGAGAATTCCATCCAATGGAAATCCTAATTTTTCCCTAATCCGCCGCTTTTCCATTGGTTGAAATAGCTTAGTATCAACCGCGTTGTGAATGACATGGATTTTATTCTTGCTTATACCCGCCCTCATTGCCTCGTCGGCAATCCATTTAGAGGGACAGACGATTGCACTCAAATTCTCATTGACCATTCTTATCTTATACTGCTGCAGAAACCCAGTTCGATCTATGGAAGTCATCTGCGGCCACCTTCCCAATTGCGGACAATTTGAGCAGCCAGCTATAAAAGAAGTGCAGCCTAATGGGTGTATACATCCTCCAGTAAAAGGGGAGCAATCGTGGAATGTCCAGACTACGGGAGAATATTTTGCTAGATATTTTATGGTGCGTGGGGATATTGCATCAGATATATCATGAAAATGATATAAATCATACGGAAGCCCATCTTCACAAGTTGGGCCAGACGTGATCGTTGTCAAATCGACAAAACCCGTCTTTCTAGATATATATCGACTAGCTCGGTATATATACCCATTCAACGCACCTTGCCTTACGCTTTTTCTAGGGTAAGGAGGTTCTGGTTCGGCGGTCCAATGCTCAGCTCTAATTTCAGTCGAGCCTCCAATTAGACTTGCGAGTTGGCACGCCACCGCGCTCGCCCCTCCTCCATGGGCTCCAGTTCTGCTGACTAAAGCCAGCTTTTTCACCTTAGGAGCTACGCCAGTTTCAATATACATGCAGCCTTCTATTCACTATGGAGTTAAGTCTATTTGCAGGTGGTGCAACTGATTATTTGGACTACATGCACAAAGAAAATAATTCAATATATGCCATCTAAAGAAAGACAGAAAATATCATCTTCTGTTCAGAACATCAACCACCTTGATATGATTCTCTTAACTCTAAACGCAATATTTCGAGAATAATAGTAAATAAATGTCCCGGTTATTACATGAGACCCCGCAGGCCAAAGACCATGAGTACGTGATGGAGGTTTTCTGAATGCCTCCATCAAGGTCATCTTCCGCACAAATGGAACCGATTCCATTTCGACTTGATGCTCAGAGTGGTAGTATTTTGAAAAAATTTTAGCCTCCTCTATTGAGGGCCTTTCAAGTAATCGACGAAGTCTGTTATTTACCTTGCCCAATTCAATTGAACGACCAAGAGATCCACTCAATGCAGCATAACGATTGGCAAATGACAATATCGCCTCTTGCCGGAAAACGGAATTATTCGACACAGAATGATCGAGAAAAACAGGACCATATCGTCCATACTCATCAGCTGAGTAGCTCATAGTCGATGGATGATCTGCGGAATGAAAAAGCTCCATCATTCCTAAATTTGATAGAATCCACTCCCCGCCGCTAGTAGCAGGCTGGTAGGGAGAATACATAAATGCATGCGTGCGAGTAGCATCGGAATAAACCATGCTATCAAAAAGAGCCAGATAGTATCCATGTATATAACTGGGAAAAATATCGCATTTGGACAAAATATTATCGATTGAGCGCTGGAGGCGCCCGTGCCACCCAACATCTACGATACCAATATTACGGATTTCGTCTGATATCACGCCTTCCTGTCTAAAATACTTGACGGCCAGATCGAGTTTCTCTTTTGAGGATTCATCTATTAATTTGGAAATTGAATTTTCCTCAAGAAGAAGGCTCAATATTCTCCGCTCGTCCTTGGACAGATTCTTCTCGAAATCCACATCTATTTTTTTTCTAACCTTTTCCCCAAAAAGTTCCACTGGTATTGCCAATCGCTCCGAGATAGCTCTAATGGATAGATAATCTGTGTCATCCATAATCCAACTTCTCGACTGCGAAATGCTGACATGCCCGGGCAGGTGCAAGGCTTGTCGTGAAGCATAGAGATAGCGGCACTCAATAGGAATGTTTCGGCAGGCTGTCAATGCTTTGGCAATCTTGTGCAATATCTGCCCATCTCTCGCCAGAAAGTACAATATTTTCACCTCGCGTTTCAACGCGTCTGAAATGATCCACTCTACAAAATTGACCAAAAATGGCGAAACTATTTGCGAGTAAACCATCCATTCTGAAACGTCATCGTAAGGACATGCAGCTCTTGCCTCACGCAGAAGACCTGCAATATGCCGGTGCTCATGGTCTTTAGCAAAAATACTCACCCCCTTCTATGAAATTTCAATTTCACTCAAATCAATATTTGAGCTATTTGGCCCTGGTATCTAACACACACACCACTCATCAACCCCTCAAAAAAACAGATTTCCCTCACTCCTGCTTTCGCGCTCTTGCAAGGAGATTAACACCAAGAGGTATATTTTTCGCCTGGGGGCCCAATTCGGAGCGAATGTATAGCCACCACAATCCTCGAAATATCATTTTTATATAGAATCCAAAAATCGAATAGCGAGGAATCCACCAATATCTAGGCTTGACATTTGATTCATCAGGAAAATATTCTGGCTGCTTTAGTCCACAATTCAAGCAAACGAAATCCAAGCTACTCTCTGTAAAAGAGCTGCAATGAGTCCAATCATTGTATCGCCATCGATTAGCAAGCAATGAATTGGCGTTCGGTACTTTAATAAATATCACACCGCCAATTTTCAAAGTCTTCACCAATCCCCTCATGAAATTCATTTGCAAATCAACAGGAATATGCTCCAATACATCGAATAAAAAAACGATATCAAATTTTCCAGCATTTGATTCAATCCATGCCGAGAAATCATCAGTATGCAAGCACTTAGCATCTACCCCATTCCGTCGTGCCGACTCCACTTGCTCGGCACTGGCATCAACGCCCAGCACCTCATCGAAGAATTTCCCCAGATAACTAGTTAATCCACCATCGCCGCACCCGTAGTCCAACACAGCACTGCTTCGTGGGTAGTCCTTGATTAAATCAAAAATTAATCCAGCGAATAATTTCTCCCTTCTCTGAATATCTTCCGGTGAGCCATCATGATATTTTTTATAATAAATAGAGTAGTCATACTCTCCATGCATATCTCACCCCCAATGCAAGCATCTGTACCTTAAAGTACTCTTTATCAAAAATTATGTTCATCAGAATTGTCGTCATCATGTAGGAGATGATCATAGAGATTGCGGCCCCCTCTGCACCCAAGCAGCCGACAAACAGCCACAACAGACCCAAGGAAATTGGCAATCCCAGCATGATTTTCTTGAGAACAACTTTTGTATTGCCCTTATGGGCAATCCATATATCCTGAACCCCACCAAAAAAAAGGAATGGTATAGCAAACGAAGAAATCATCATTATGAAATATGCGTCTGAATAAGCCGAGCCTAACAGCCAAGGGATCACAAGAATAATGGCCAACCAGTTTATACATATTGCAAACAATGATATCAAGGCCACTACTCTTATCAAACGAGAGTAGTTTTGAGCAGAGCGCAGTTCGTCTTTTTCAAGCAAGGAGAAATTGCGATTCACAATTGGCAATATAGCAGCACCAACTATTGACCAAGGCGCAACCATCATGTTTGCAACGGCCCATTGCCCAGCTGATGCATCACCAATCATATAACCAATTACGAATATCTCCATACGTAGAAAGATGGAAACCAGTCCGGCTGAAAACGCAGTTGGAATGCATTTTAGAAAATATTCCTTCATCATTACCACATCAGGAGAAATAAAAAATGATTTCTGATGGCCTTTCCTCAAAAGCCATGCAGCATATGCAAAAGAGAGCGTCATGGTTTCACCAGTGACAACTACTGCAAAGAAACTTATATCTTTCCCGGCACCTATACCGTACATTCTGGCGAGAGCAGCGCACACCAGCACAAAAATTCCCAGTATCGCTTGGTTTCTAAAGCCCCCAATAGCTTGAATTCTGTTCCCATATATCGATAATGCTGTAATTGGCACCATCCAAATCAGGATGCTGTAGATTTTCCAACTCTCCCAGGAAAAAACAGAAATATAAATACAAAGCGCGAGAAAACAAAAAGAAGCCCAGATTAATCTGACAACAAGAATTGATGAAAAGAATTTACGCAAATTCGCGTCTTTGCGTATCACAAATTCATGAATATTGATATGATCGGCCCCCATTCCCGCAAAGCCTATGAAGATAGCCACTATTCCCAAGGCTATAGAAAGCGAGCCATGCTGGCTTGGCCCGAGATATCGAGCCACAGCTGCAGAAATAAAAAACCCCAACGCAATACGCAGAAATTTCTCAAAGAGAATCCAGCCCATGGTATTGAAGTTTTTGAAGTGATTCATCATCACCCTTAATTGGCAAGCATTATCAGGAGAAAAATGAATATAACGGTTTCAACACGCGAGTGCCGAGCAAGAACACGGGCCCTGCTGAGCCATGGCCAGCAGGTGTGAGAAGACGGCAAGTGGAGTGTTGAAGCCACCGGTTGCATGAGGCCTGCCATTCAAGCCATCAGCGATGGCGGCTTCCAAATCGTCCTGCCTGCGCACGGTCAGGTCGTCCATACCCTTGGGAAGGTAGTGGGGCAGCAGCCCATCGGTGCTCTCGCAAATGCTGCACGGCCAAGGGCTGTGCGGAACGCAGAAGTAGACCCGCGCGCCCGCGTTTGTAGCCAGTTGCTGATGACTGCTCATCTGATTGCCCTGTTTTTAGGTGTGGAGCATCGGCGTGGCGATGCAATTGAGCTTGGCGGTGAAGCCTGCCAGGGCAGAGCTGTCGCCGTGCACCAAGCGACCGAAACTCGCCACCAGCACGCCCACGCAGGACTTTTTGCCCGCCTCCCTTTTATGAGTCGCCCCCCCAGTGGCCGGGCACTACGCGATGCCTCAATCTCGGGTTGGCGCGCGTGGACGCGGACTACTTCGGGGATCTGGCCGTGCTGGTCGATCCCCAGAATGCGGGCAAGCCGTGTACCGCAGCCCCGGCACAGGCAGGCGATGGGCTGGCGGCGCAGTTCGCCACGAGGCTGGGCGGCGGCGGTGTAGATGGCTTCTTGGGACACGTGGCGTGCGGCCTCATTGGGATAGGGGTGCTTGCCGGTAGCGGCGATCTGTTGGGGCAACCATTTGCGCCCCAACAGCGTCATCACCAGGCTCCAGGACAGGCTGCTAGAAGACAGCTTGGCACAAGCCTGACATGCCAGTTCAGCGCGGTGCGAGCCGTAGGTCATATCGGCCGGGCAATTGCGCACCAACTTGCAGCTGATGGTAGATAGCGGGCGCTGCAGCGGGCGACCCGTAGCTTGCACGCTGTGCCCTTGCTGGAGCATGCCGGCGATCGTCATACGGGCCCCGGGCTGGAGTTGTTCATCCCTAGTTGGCAACTGCATGTGAACCCCATACGGTAAAGGGCACTGCACTTCAGCTTTGAGGCCACCGTTGGAATTACTCATCTCATCTGATCGGAAAAGTGCATAGCCGCCTTCGCCGTAAACGTTGCAGTCAAGTGCTGTGCATCCCTGAACACCACAGTGTCGTTGCGAATTGCTTGGCACAGGCCCTCAGGGCATACAAAGCTGGCGGTCTCAATCCAGTGGGCTTTCGGGTATTTATCCACAACACTTTTTAAAAAAGAGGCGACTCTGGAATATTGGGAGTTTTCCGAGAGGGATTGGCATTTATGCCCCCCTTCCTTTTTTTCTTTTATCAAGCAATCCGGCCCATTAAAACCAAGCGTAGGATTGGCTTCAATCACGAAGATTGCATCAGCACTCCGAGAGAGCCTTTCCAGAATCCGCCCAGTCCCTTCCGTCCATTGCTTCTCCGTGAAATCACTAGAAGCCGTACTTCCCAGAAATATATTATCTACTTTCCTGGCCTGCAGCCATTCGATGGCCTTGTTTCTCCACTCCTCGCATTCAGTGTACTCACGCCCTATGCGTTGATAAAAAAATACCTCGTCCACCATGGGACATGAAGATTTCGTCAGCACGACGATTTTCCATTGGTGAGGATCATACATTGCCGCCAAAGTAGAGAACCATTGAACGCCAATACTGTCGCCAAATAGTACTGCCGTCTTCTTTGCCGAATCCTCACCAAAAACACAGGGCTTCAGCTCGGAACTGTGGAACCAATCATCACAGTCAAAGCCATAAATCATAGGGGCATCATTCTTGGCCTGCACATACCTTGAATTATCTTCGATCGTCAAGACCTCCTGGGCATGTGCATTCCAGCGCAGTAACTGAGAATTGGCGATCAAAATCAAAGAAACTGCAGCAAGCATCTGCCAACCATGGCGTACGCGAGCAAGCCGTCCATAGCGCACAGGATTCTCCAGAATGTAATGTGTCAATACCGCCAACATCAATGAGATCAACAGTGCTGCAATCGTATTGAGAAAATCGCCTTTCACAGGAGCCACATAGGCACCAACAATGATCACCGGCCAATGCCAGAGATACCATGCGTACGAGATCTTCCCGATGCCTTGCATCAACGGCGTCGCCAATAATCTTGAAGGCCATGCCATCACCGATGAGCGGTTGCTTTCCAGAATCCCCCCCGATACCAGAAGCGCACATGCGGCCAGGGTTGGGATAATGGCTGCCCAGCCTGGGTATGCCGTATTTTTATCGATTCCCACCAGTCCAGCCATCAACAGGATGACTCCCACCCAGCCCGCAATGCCATAAAACCCAGATGAATATTTTCCTTGCCTGAAAAGTACCCATGCAAGGGCTCCCGCCGAGAACTGCCATGCCCTGGTTGGCATCATGTAAAAAGAAAATATGGAATTGAACTGCGATATAAATATGCAAGCCAGCAATGACAAGATCGCAATGATTGAAAACAAAGGAACCAGCGCAGTTACCTTTGAGTATTTTCTATGCAGCTTGAAATACGCCAGAATGATCAAAGGCCAGACAATGTAGAACTGCTCTTCCACACCCAGAGACCATGTATGGAGGAATGCATTCTCGCCAGATTCCGATGAGAAATAATTTGCATAAGAAAATGCAAAATATATATTACTCATCCATGCAACAGCCATTGCGGCCGCCATACTTTGGCTTAGATGTGTTGTTTCAGGCTCAATATTATAAACAACAGCACCAGCGACCAGAATAACCAGCATCAGCGCGGGCAGAAGCCTGCGCATACGATTAGAGAAGAAACGGAGCAGTTCTATCTTTGCAGAAGATTCATATTCCCGCACCAACACTCCAGTTATCAGGTAACCAGAGATCACAAAAAAAACGTCCACCCCGATAAACCCCGCAAAGAATCCATCGATGGAAAAATGAGACAGAACGACAAGGACGATGGCAACCGCCCGCATTCCCTCAATATCAGGCCTGTAATTGGAACTATCCATGGCCCCTCCTTTATTGAATCATCGTTCGTCGCACACGGACGTCGATTCCTGGGTAATTTCGTTTGAAATATTAATTAACATCTCCCACATATTCACCGAAAGTCGAGAAACATCCAGAGAATGGCGCAAGAACAACAACGACTCAAGCAGCAATGACATTGAATCCACCTTGCATTCGCCCACGTGTATCCACAAATATCTTCGCCTTGCTGGCCAGTAGCGCATAATCAAACGCGTCATGGTCCGTGGCCAGGACCACACAGTCATAGCGATCCACTGTTTCCTCATTCAGCGGAACAGACCTCAGGTCAAAGTGGTAATCCCGCTTATGCGGAAACACCGGCACATGCGGATCGCTGTAATCTATATCCGCACCCTTGGCCTGCAGCAGATCCATGATCTCCACAGCTGGGGATTCCCGTGTGTCATCAATATTCTTCTTGTAGGCCAGCCCCAGCACCAATATACGGCTCCCCTTGATGGCCTTGCCCCGTTCATTGAGTGCATCGGCGACCTTGCCCACCACCCAGTGCGGCATATAGTGGTTGATTTCACCGGCCAGTTCGATAAATCGCGTATTTACGCCATATTCACGCGCCTTCCATGTCAGGTAGAAGGGGTCGATGGGAATGCAGTGGCCGCCGAGGCCGGGGCCGGGTCGATAGGGAACAAAGCCGAAGGGCTTGGTGGCAGCTGCATCAATGACTTCATGGATGTTGATGCCCATCTTGTCGGCCACGATCTTCATCTCGTTGACCAGGCCGATGTTGACGCTGCGGTGGATGTTCTCCAGCAGCTTGGTCATTTCAGCCGCCTTGGTGCTGCTGACGGGCACCATGGTCTGGATGGCATGTAGGTACAGCGCCATGCCCAGTTCCAGGCAGCTGGCAGTGCACCCTCCGATCACCTTGGGGATGTCCTTGGTACCGTAATGCGGATTGCCAGGGTCTTCGCGTTCCGGAGAGAACACCAGAGCGCAATTGGCGCCAGGCTCCAGTCCACGGCTGCGCAGGCGCGGTGCCAGCACTTCGTCCGTCGTGCCGGGCCAGGTTGTGCTCTCCAGGCTCAGCAACTGACCTTCGCGCATGTGAGGCAGCGCCGCCTCCACCGTGTTGATGATGAAGCTCAGGTCGGGCTCGCGGTGAACATTCAGGGGCGTGGGCACGCAGATGATCAGGGCATCGATTGCTTCTGTCCGTGCAAAGTCAGTGGTGGCCTCGAATCCCTGTTCCAGCGCACGTCTGATCTGCTCGGGAGTGATTCGCTCTATATAGCTGCCGCCCTCGCCCAGCGTACGGACCTTGGCTTCATCAATATCAAAGCCCACCACCTTGATGCCAACCTCGGCGAAGCGAAGGGCCAGAGGCAGGCCCACATATCCCAGCCCATAGATACCCACGCGCACAGAGCCATGGGAGATCTTTTCCTTGAGGCGCGCAAGGGCCCCCGGGTTGCCAGCATGCATTGGTGTTTCCCTCTGATTTCTTGTCGTTCTCTGTCACGGACACCCCGCGACCTTCCAGCAGTTATTGTGAACCGGCCGTTCTTTCCCTGGTACCGGCAATCGCGCGACAGACGCTACTGCGCCACAAAGCTCCCCGTCTTGCCTCCGTGCTTCTCCAGCACCCTGATTCCCTCCATCACCATGCCCTTGTCCACCGCCTTGCACATGTCATAGACCGTGAGCAAGGCCACCTGCACGGCTGTGAGCGCCTCCATCTCCACCCCGGTCGGACCAACGGTCTCGACGGTGGCAAGACAGCGGACGGACGACGTTTCGGGCAACGGATCAAACTCCACTGCCACCCGTGTCAACGCCAGCGGATGGCACAGCGGAATCAAGTCACTGGTCTTCTTGGCAGCCATGATGCCGGCGATGCGCGCAATGCCAAGCACGTCGCCCTTCTTGGCGGTGCCACCTTGGATGATGGCCAGGGTGGCGGGCTGCATGGTGATGCGGCCTTCGGCGACCGCGATGCGGTGCGTTGCGGGCTTGGCGCCGACGTCGACCATGTGGGCCTGGCCCTGGGCATCGAAATGGGTGAGGGAAGACATGGAAACTCCTGAAAATGCACTGGCCGGCCCATGGCAGTCCTGACACGCAGGTCGAACGCGCCATGAACGTTCGGCGAACCGAGGCATCATAGTGGGGTGTTCCACCGCCCGGCATCAAGGTGCAGGGCCCGGCCTTCTGGCCTCCTACCTGCCCATGCACCCATCACGCCTGAAGACACGTATCGCCGTCAGCCTGCAGCTGCTGGCGGCCTCTCTCACCATCGCAACGCATACACCCGCACAGGCCCAGTTGCGCCTGCCCACGCTGGGCGACGGCGCGGCCACGACGACCAGTGACGAGCGGCGCCTGGGTGACCGCATCATCCGCTCGCTGTACCGCGATCCGGACTACATCGACGATGCGGTACTGCAGGAATATGTGGAAGGCATCTGGCAGCACTTGGTCGATGCGGCACGCACGCGCGGCGAGCTTTCGGACGAGCTGGAAGAGCGCTTTGCCTGGGAGATCCTGCTGGGGCGGGACCGATCGGTCAACGCCTTTGCGCTGCCCGGCGGCTATCTGGGGGTGCACCTGGGCCTGATCGGCGTGGTGAGCACACGCGACGAGCTCGCATCGGTGCTCGCACACGAGCTGAGCCACGTCACGCAGCGCCATATCGCGCGACTGATTGCCCAGCAGGGCAAGCAGACGCCGCTGATGATCGGCTCGATGATTCTGGGCGCTCTGGCCGCCAGCCGCAGCCCCGATGCCGCCATGGCCATGATGATGGGTGGCCAGGCGCTGGCCGTGCAGAACCAGCTCAATTTCTCTCGCGACATGGAGCGCGAGGCCGACCGCATGGGCTACGGGCTGATGGCGCCTGCAGGGTTCGCGCCACAGGGCTTTGTGACCATGTTCGACAAGCTGCAGCAGGCCAACCGCCTGAATGACAACGGCAGCTGGCCCTATCTGCGCAGCCATCCGCTGACCACGGAACGCATGGCCGACATGCATTCGCGCCTGCCGCGTGGCGTTGCGCCTGCGCCAGCACCATCCCTGGAACACGTGATGATGGCCGCACGGGCCCGCGTGCTGTCGCGCCCCGGCGTGGATGTGCTGCGCCAGTGGGCCGAGCAGCCGCGCTCCACCAGCTTTGGCAGCCAAACCCAAACCCAGCAGGTGGCGCAGCTATATGCCGCCACGCTGAGCGCCGTGCAATTGCGCGATTGGGCCGAAGCGCGGGAAATGTCCGGGCGGCTTCAAGTGGCAACCGCCGCAGATGCCGGCGCCCAGCGGCAGGCCAAGCTGCTGCAGGCCGAACTGGAGCTGACGGCCGGCAAGCCCGGCGCCGCGTTGCAGGCGTTGCCACCGCTCTACCTGCCGGCAGCTGCGCCTGCCCAGGCCAATCCCACGGAATCCATCCCCGCCAAGACAACGGAGAGCGGCCCCAGCCTGGCCACCGTCAATGTGGTCGAAAACCGCGCCGTGCGCAGGCCGGAATTGCTGATGCGCACACAGATCCTGCTGCGCGAGCAAGGCGCCGCCAGCATGGCGGGCCCGCTGCAGACCTGGGTGACGGACCACCCGCGTGATGCCAGCGCCTGGCAGTTGCTGGCCCAGGTGCAGCGCGCCCAGGGCCAGGAGTTGCGCGCGCTGCGTGCCGAGGCCGAGGCCCAGGTCGCGCACTACGACTACGCGGCGGCAGTGGACCGTTTCAAGGCCGCGCAGGACCTGGCCCGCAAGGGCGGGCCCAAGGTGGATTTCATCGAAGCCTCCATCGTGGACACGCGGCTGCGTGCCGTGGAGGAGCTGCTAAGGGAACAGGCGCGCGAGAAGTGATTCGATAGCCAGGCCCAGCAGCGAGTAGATGAGCGCGCCCAGCATGGCCGCCCAGAAACCCGCGACGTGAAAGCCGCTGAGCAGGCCCGAGGCTGCCCAGAACATCAGTCCGTTGACCACGAAGAGAAACAGCCCGACCGTCACGATGGTCACGGGCAGCGTCAGCACCACGAGGATGGGCCGCAGCACCGCGTTGAGCAGGCCGATGACCAGCGCCGCGATCATGGCCGAGCTGAAGCTGTTGACCTGAACGCCACCGTAGAGATAGGCCACGACCAGCAGGGCACCGGCGCTGAGCAGCCATTTGATCAGGATTTTCATGCGGGCAGCATAGCAGCAGCCGGCAGATCCAGGTTGAGGCGGCGCACTGGAAACCGTGGGCCGAAGAACCCCATGAAAAACGGCATCCCTTTTTCCGGGATGCCGTCCTGAAAGCGATCGCCTGACCAGAGCGGTCAGGCAGACGCCAGCCTTTAGATCATCGCTTCCTCGAACACCAGGCCCATCAGCGCGCCGATGGCCGCCAGCGTTCCCGGAAGATTCCAGCGCCGGCCCAGCGGGGCGGCAGGCGCCACGGCGGGAGCCGTGGCTTCCTGCTTGGGGCGGCGTGCATCGACGATCTGGGCCGTGCCGTGCTCCTGCTGGAGCTGGGCCACCAGTTCGGCCAGCGGGCCCTTGGCCAGCACTGGCGTGATCCTGCCAGCGCTGTCACCGAACACCGGCAGCAACTGGGCGAACAGCTTGTCCGCCCACTTGCCGCGCCAGCTTTCGCGCGCGCTGTGGCTCACCCATTTGCTGACCCGGTGAGTAATGCGCGGTGCGCAGGCCACCAGCAGCCAGTGCGAGGCCTGGGCCTGCGGCGAGGCAGCCAGGGCCTGTACCAGAGGCAGAGCGTAGGAAGCGTCATCCACGTAGACGATGATGGGGTTCAAAGCAAGTCCTTGTCGAACTGGGTTTGCGGGAGTGGGAGAGGCAGGCGGCCGGGGCCGCCCTTGCCATGGATTGTCGCGAATCGGCGCGGGCGGCCCATCGGGCCAACCCGGCGCCCACCTCAACTTTTCAGCGGATCAAGCTCCGTGGGCGCCGGCCTTGGGAGCAGGACGGCGCGAAGCGATGTACTTGCCCAGTGCCAGCACCAGCAGGGCTCCGAACACGCTGGCACCGTACTTGAGCATGTCAGTCTGGGGCAGCTTGACCATCCAGTCCCACTTCTCCGTATTGGCGAAGACGGGGTCGGTGACCAGCATGCCGCCGGCAATCCAGCCCAGCAGCATGCCGCCGGCCACGATGATGATGGGGAAGCGCTCCATCAGCTTGATCACGAGCTGCGAGCCCCAGACGATGATGGGGATGGAGATCAACAGGCCCAGCACGACCAGCAGCATCTGGTGCTCGCCCGAGCTCTGGGCAGCGCCGGCGATGGCGATCACGTTGTCCACGCTCATCACCAGGTCGGCAACGATGATGGTCTTGATGGCGGCCAGCAGCTTGTCGCTGCCCTGGATGTTGTCGTGGCCGTCTTCATCAGGGGCAATCAGCTTGATGCCGATCCACACCAGCAGCAGTGCGCCGACGAACTTCAGGAAGGGCAGCGCCAGCAATGTCATCGCGAAGGCGATCAGGATGACGCGCAGGATGATGGCACCCGCCGTGCCCCAGATGATGCCCTTCTTGCGTTGCTCGGGCTGCAGCTTGCGGCAGGCCAGCGCGATCACGACCGCGTTGTCGCCGCCCAGCAGGATGTCGATGATGATGATTTGGCCCAGGGCCACCCAGAACGGGGCGTGAGTCAGAAAGTCCAAGTCCATAAGGTCCTCGCTGTTGAGTAAGGCCGGCGAGAACTCCTCCCTCCTGGAGAAACACCCACCAGCACAGAAAGACCGATGCGACGACACAGCGCCTACCCGGGCAAGGACATGCCTGGCTCAGGGGAGAACACCTTGATCGACCGTCATCAGGTCCATCAAAGGTCTTGCTCGGCTGCGGTATGCACCGCAACCCGGAAGGCCGGAAGCTTGCGCTTCGTATTGACGACCATTCCGATGCCGGCACGGTGGCTTTGCAAAAACCACCCCCCGCCGGCAGAGAGCTACTCCCCTTCGAACCTGTGGATTGCAACACAAAGCCGCCACGGCACGCAAGTGAAAAAACCCTTCATTTCCACGGAAAGCACAAGTCGCGCATCCCCCAGACCATTTATTCGCCTACCTCAAATGCTTCACTATCCATAGCAACCCTTGAACCAACGGAGTGTTGCAGCCATGCCCGGCCGTGCGCGGGCAGGCGTCTTATCATCGCTGTCCCTTCCCCCTGACCGTCCATGACCGCACTGCACATCACCGACATCGAAGCCGCCATCAACTACTGGCGTGAGCGCCATCCGTCCCCGGACGGCGTGCTGCTGCAGCCCGAAGTACGGGCCCTGGCCGAGGTGTACGCGCTGATGATCTTCTGGCATGAGAGCGAAGTACAGGTTGAGGGCTTTCCCTCGCACGCCATGGCGGCCTGGCTGGCCTGGTACGACACCACGCCCGATACGCCCTGCATCGCCATCTGCTCCACCAGCCAGGGCGACGAAAGATGCAAGGGCTGCGGCCGCAGCTTTAACGAAGTGCAGCTGTGGACCGCGATGGAGCCGGCACAAAAGCGGATGGTCTGGCGCAGGATCACGGCAGAGGGCGACTCCTGGCGTTTCACCCGCTATGCAGAACGTGCGGCCGAGCGCACGGATACATCGCGTGACTCTGGCTGATTGCTGGCTGATTGCTGGTTGATTGCCGGCTGATCTGCCGGATACCGCACCGGACCAGTGCGATGTTGCAGACGGCCTAACATCGGCCGCCATGCTGCATACCGCCGCTTACCGCCACAGCCACCTCCGCCTTTGCTTGCGCCTCACGGCACGTGATGCGGGCGAGACGCGCGTGCCGGCCGGCAAGGCCTGGCCCGCCACGGCCGCGCGCCTGCGCGAGCGTGATGCGGCACGGCTGAACATCGGCCCCCGACAGGCCGCACGGTCTTGATGCGCTGCCCTGCGCGGAACCGGGCAGCGTCGCTTCACTGAATCCGCTCTTCTTGCGCCGCCTTCATCCCTAGGCTGAAGGCGGTTGGATTTTCACGCGTCTGCCCGGCCTCAAGGCCAGCCGACGGCCAGCCGACGAAGCGAGCCCTGCCGTGACCTGTCTAGCCCTTGACCCAGCCGGGCCCTCTTTTGCCGCCCCCTCTTTTTCCACGCTCTTGCGCCATCTGCGCCATCTGAGCGATACCGTGGCGCATCGCGCCCTGCCCCGCTGCGCGCCACGCCACGTCACCGAGCTGCGCATCGACGTGATGCAGCCGCTGGTGGAGGGCGAGCTCGAAGCCATTCACGAGCGCCTGTACCAGCCCGGCAACAAGCTCCATGGCCTGGAGCGCCGCCCGTTGCACGACCCGCAGTTCCAGCTGCACTGGCGTGAGGCCGACGGCGAATGGTTTGCCTACGTGGAGGACATGGAGCGGCGCTGCCTGGCCGGCTACACGGTGTTCAATCGCCTGGTCGAGGTGGACAAGCGCACTGACCGGCGCGTGCGCTCGCCGCATTCGCGCTTTGCGCCGCATTACCAGCGGCGCGGCATTGCCAGCGCCGTGTATCGCAGCGTGCTGGACAAAGGCACCTGCCTGGTCAGCGGCGCACGCCAGTCGCCGGGCGCCCACGGCCTGTGGAACCATCTGGCGCGAAGCTATGACGGCCGATATGTGGGCATTGCGGACAGCAAGTCGCTCATCCATCTGGGCCGCAATGTGCCGGACGATGTCATGGACCGCCTGTCCACGCGCCGCATGCTGCTGGGCGCGGGCTGGACCGTGGAGTCCTTCGCCCAGGCCGTACGGATGCAGTTGCCGGGTTGAGACGGGGACCTTGAGCGGGAACCCGTTTACTTCCAGCGCAGCGGCTCGATGAAGACCGTGCCCAGGTTGCTGCTGAGCGTCAGCGCGCCTTCCTGGATGGTGGCCTGCAGCTGCATGCTGCGCTCGGCCAGTTCCGCCAGGGATTGGGATGTTTCGGAGGGAATGCGCCAGACCTGCAGCTTGTTCAGCCGCGCCAGCTTGCCCTCCAGGCCCTTCCACCAGACCTCGGCCGCATGGTGGAAGGCGTAGAGCACCACCGCATCGGATTTGTTGCAGGCCTTGACGATGGGCTTTTCCTCGGGCTGGCCGACCTCGATCCACTGGCGCTTGGCGCCCGTGAAGTCGGTCAGCGAGACATCGGGGTCTTCGGGATCGGACAGGCCTGCGCCAAACGCCAGCGTGCCGTCGCCCTTGCACATGTCATTGAGCTGGTGTGCATTGAGGGCCAGGGCCACCAGGCGCACCATCATGCGTTCGTCCGTCTCGCTAGGATGGCGCGCCAGGGTCAGCGCATGGTCGGCGTAGTAGCCGTGGTCGATGTCGGCGATGGACAGGTTCGCCTTGAAGATGGTGGATTTGAGGGCCATGAGACGAGTACGTTCGGCAGGTGCGGGTCAGCCCGTCACTTGCGCCGAAGGAATTTTGGAAACACCCGAAGCAGGCCTGGCGGGCTTGAAGGTCAGCGCCTTCTTTTCAAGCAAATGCCAGGACAGAACTGCCAGCAGGCCCGTGCCGGCCACGGTACAGGCCAGAGCCGCGCCATAGCCGAGCCGATCCGCGAAATGCCAGGCCACCAGCTGCTGCACGGGAAAGGCGTAAATGTACAGGCCGTAGGAGAAATCACCGAAATGCCCTGCGTGCTTGAGGATGGGAGTGGAGGCTGATCCGGCCACCACGGCCACCACGGCCAGCGCCAGCAAGGGTGCCTGGCCCGCAATGATCGCCGGACCCTTGAAGTACAGGGCGCCAATCACCAGCAGCATGGCCGCCATGGCGATCGGGCGGCGCCCTATCCACAGATGGCGCCAGCAGGCCAGCGTCGCACCCAGCGCGAACACCATGCCGTATTGCAGCCCGAAGGACCACGCAGGCATGGCCGCACCCGGCGCCGGGCTGTAGCGCCATTGCATGCCCAAAAGCAGCGCAAGAAATACCAATGGGGCAACCCAGCGCCAGCACATCAGACCCAGGGCACCGGCTGCAGCAAGGAAGGCATAGCAGCCCACTTCCAGAGGAATGGTCCACAAAGGACCATTGACCGATGAAGCCAGCACGTTGCCATCAAATACGCCCGGCAGCGCAAACTGCGTGTCCAGCCACAGGTTGCGCAGATAGTCACACGTCAATGAATGCGCGAAATAGGCCTTCACAGGCAAGGAGGTCACCAGGGGCCCGAGAACCAGGGCACAGAGCAGCACAGCCGCCGTGAGGCCGGGCCAGATCCGCAACGCGCGTCGGGCAGCAAAACGCCCCAGGTGGGGGTCTGCCAGCCATGACAGGGTGACGAGATATCCGCTGATGGCAAAGAAGATGACGACGCCCAGCGCACCCGGCTCGTTGTGCAGGAGCTGAGGAACCGGAAGGCCCATGACCGCGAACTGATGGCTCCAGATCACCAGCAGTGCAGCCAGCAGCCTCAGCGCATCAAAATTGTTGGATCGCGCCGCAGCGCCGACGCCATGGGCCTGCATCAACTCAGACGCGGCGGGCCAGCTCGGCCGCCTTGCCCACATAGGAGGCAGGCGTCATGGCCAGCAGGCGATCCTTGTCGGCCTGGGGGATTTCCAGGCCGTTGATCAGGCGGTGCAGGTCTTCGGCCTGCACGGTCTTGCCGCGCGTGACTTCCTTGAGCTTTTCGTAGGCGCCCTGCACGCCGTAGCGGCGCATCACGGTCTGGATGGGCTCGGCCAGGACTTCCCAGGCGTGGTCCAGGTCTTCCTGCAGGCGCTCTTCGTTGAGTTCGAGCTTGTTCAGGCCCGTCATCAGCGAGCTGTAGGCCAGCGTGGCATAGCCCATGGCCACGCCGATGTTGCGCAGCACGGTGGAGTCGGTCAGGTCGCGCTGCCAGCGCGAGATGGGCAGCTTTTCGGCCAGGTGCTTGAGCAGGGCGTTGGCCAGGCCCAGG
The DNA here is from genome assembly GCF_001598795.1 of Delftia acidovorans NBRC 14950. Taxonomy (GTDB): domain Bacteria; phylum Pseudomonadota; class Gammaproteobacteria; order Burkholderiales; family Burkholderiaceae_C; genus Comamonas; species Comamonas acidovorans. The sequence continues at coordinate 106,961 of NZ_BCZP01000010.1, forward strand.
TTGCCTTCGGCGTTCTCGAAGTCGATGGGGTTGACCTTGTGCGGCATGGTGGACGAGCCAATCTCGCCGGCCTTCAGGCGCTGCTTGAAGTAGCCCAGGGACACATAGCCCCAGACATCGCGCGAGAAGTCGATGAGGATGGTGTTGGCGCGCGCGATGGCGTCGAACAGCTCGGCCATGTAGTCATGCGGCTCGATCTGGATCGAGTAGGGCTGGAAGCTCAGGCCCAGGCCCTGGGGCTCGGGCGACTCGATCACCTTCTTGCTGAAGGCTTCCCAGTCGAACTCGGGCCAGGCCGACAGATGGGCGTTGTAGTTGCCGACGGCGCCATTCATCTTGGCCAGGAGCTTGACCTCGGCGATGCGGGCAGAGGCCTTTTCCAGGCGCACCAGCACGTTGGCGATTTCCTTGCCCACGGTGGTGGGGCTGGCGGTCTGGCCGTGCGTGCGGCTGAGCATGGGCACGGCCGCGTAGGCGTGGGCCATCTCGCGCAGCTTGGCGGTGATGCCCGTCAAGGCCGGCAGCAGCACGCTGTCACGACCGGCGCGCAGTTGCAGCGCATGGCTGGTGTTGTTGATGTCTTCGCTGGTGCAGGCGAAGTGAACGAATTCGGCGGCCTTGAGCAGCTCGGGACGGCCGTCGAACTTGCCCTTGATCCAGTACTCCACGGCCTTGACGTCGTGGTTGGTGGTCTTTTCGATGTCCTTGATGGCCACGGCATCGGCCTCGGAGAAGTTCTTCACCAGATCCTGCAGATAGACGCGGGCGCCTTCGGTCAGGGGCTTGAACTCGGCAAAGCCGGCGTCCGACAGGGCGATGAACCAGGTCACCTCCACCTGCACGCGGCGGTGCATGTATCCCATCTCGCTCATGATCGGGCGCAGAGGAGACAGTTTGGCGGCGTAGCGGCCGTCGAGCGGGGACAGGGCGGAGATGTGCGGCAGATTCATGGGCCGTGATTGTAGGTGCGCGCGGCAAAAACGGGGACTGTAGGGGGAGATCGCCGGGCAGCGCATAGAATCGGCTGCCCGCCCATGGGGCGCCTCTTCGCCACGGAAAACAGTCATGAAACTGATAGGTTCCTCCACCAGCGCCTACGTACGCAAGGTACGCGTCGTACTGGCCGAGAAAAGGCTCGACTATCAGTTCGTCGAGGAAAACCCCTGGAGCCGCGAGCTGTCGCCGGGCACCGGCAACCCGCTGGGCAAGGTGCCGCGCCTGGTCATGGACGGCAGCGATGCCATGTTCGACTCGCGCGTGATCGTCGAATATCTGGACACACTTTCCCCGGTAGGCAAGCTGATCCCCGGCACAGGCCGCGAGCGTGCCGAGATCAAGACCTGGGAAGCCCTGGCCGATGGCGTGCTGGACGCCGGAGCCCTTGCCCGCCTCGAGGCCACCTGGGATGGCCGCAGCGAAGAGCAGCGTTGCCAGGCCTGGATAGACCGCCAGCTGGCCAAGGTGCGCGCCGCACTGAACGTGATGTCCCAGGGCCTGGGCGACAAGCCCTATTGCTGCGGCATCCACTTCACCCTGGCCGACGTGTGCGTGGGCTGTGCCCTGGGCTGGCTGGACTTTCGCTTTCCCGAACTGGACTGGCGCGCCGACCACCCCAATCTGGCCACCTTGCAGGCAAAGCTGGCGGAACGCGCCAGCTTTGCGGCCACACGCCCGCCCCAGCCCTGAAAACGGGTCACCCCCGCAACGACAACTGCAGCTGCAGCGGCAACAAAAAAGGCCACCCGATGGGTGGCCTTTTTGCTGGCATAAAAAAGTTGCGAAGCATCCCGAAACGAATAAAGAGAGGGAGGGAGGAGAAGCGCTTCGGGCGGAACAGTTCAGGACTGTGGCCCCAGAGGCTTCGCAACGTGAAATTCGGTCTGGATACCCTCTCTCGTCAACCTGTCCAATAGATGAGCTACTTTTGCAGAAGTTCCAGGGGTCGGGGGCGGGAAAAATGTAACATTTTGACGAGGAGCGTCATTCTGCTGTAGGCCGTGTTCGATGGATGCTGACGGGACGGCGTCGGCCAGGGCCGACCACCTTCCCTCCCCGCATCCTCACACCAGAGCGGCCCCCGTGAAAACCGCTTCCCACAGGGCCTTGACCGGCGCACTGAGCGGCTCGGCCTGGCCCGGCACCAATTGGGCCGTCCGCTCGTCCAGCCGCGCCACGTGCTGCAGGCGGCGCAGTTCACGGTAGGCCCGGGCGGCCTGCTGGCCCACGCCTGCAGGCAGCAGGCCCGCCTCTTCCGCACGCTGCAGCAGCGCGATGTTGCCCAGATTGGCCATCAGCCCCGGATGCAGGGCCGATTGCGAGAGAACCAGGTACTGGACGGCGAACTCCACATCGACCATGCCGCCGGGGCTGTGCTTGACGTCGAAGAGGCCGCCGCGCACCGGATGCGCGCTGCGCACACGTTCGCGCATGGCCACGATCTCGTCGCGCAGGGCCGCAGCGTCGCGCGGCGCGGTGATCACGGCCTCGCGCACGGCGTCGAAGCGGGCCTGCAGATCGTCGCTGCCCAGCACGAAGCGCGCCCGCGTCATGGCCTGGTGCTCCCAGGTCCATGCCGTGTTGCTGCCGCGCTGCTGCTGGTAGTTGGCATAGGAGGCAAAGCTGGTCACCAGCAGGCCGGAGTTGCCGTTGGGGCGCAGCGCGGTGTCGATCTCGAACAGATCGCCCTCGCCCGTCTTGACGGCCAGCCAGTTGATGAGCTTGCGCACAAAGGCGGCATAGATCTCGGAGGCGTGCTCGTCGTCGTCATCGAAGACGAAGACGATGTCCAGGTCGCTGCCGTAGCCCAGCTCCTTGCCGCCGAGCTTGCCGTAGCCAATGATGGCGAACTGCGGCGACTCGCGGTGGCGGTTCTTGAGCCGGCTCCAGCACCAGCTGGCCGTCACGCGCAGCACGCAGTCGGCCAGCGCACTGAGGTCATCCGCCACCTGCTCGACCGTGATGCGGCCCTCGATATCACGCGCCAGCGTGCGAAAGACCTCGGCATGGTGAGCGCGGCGCAGCAGGTTCAGCAGGGTTTCGTCGTCGTCCTCGCCCGTGGTCTGCAGCGCGGCCAGGCGCAGGGCCAGCTCATGCTCGAAATCCATGGGAGAGAAGCGCTCGCCCAGCATGGCGTCGTTGGCCAGCTCGTCGATCACGCCCGGGTGCTGCTGCAGATAGCGCGCGGGCCAGCGCGCCGCGCCCAGCAGGTCCAGCAGCCGCTCGTGCACGGCAGGGCGCTCCAGCAGCAGGGCCAGATAGCTTTCGCGGCGCAGCAGCGGCTCCAGCCAGTTCAGAAAGCGCACTGCGGCGTCTTCGGGCACGCTGCGCTCGGCCACCCATTGCGCCGTGCGCTGCACAAGGCGGAACAGCCTGCTGCGCGCCTCGTCGCGCAGGTTGGCGATGCGGGCATTGCCGCGCCAGTCGGCCACGTGGGCGGCCAGGGCGGGCGGCAGTTGCTCCATGAGTCCATCGATCTCGCGCGGCGTTCCTCCCTGGGCAGGGCTGCGGGCGCCGTTGCATCGGCCCGCGCTGCATTGCGGCGGGGCAGAGCCGCCGAGCAGGGTGTCGAACTCCTCGGCCACCTTTTCGCGGTGGGCGTCGAACTGGTGCAGGAAGGCGCAGGTATCGGCAAAGCCCATGGTGCGCGCAATCCATTCGAGGTCGTCATCGCGCGTGGGCAGCACATGGGTCTGCTGGTCGTCCAGGTACTGGATGCGGTGCTCGACACGGCGCAAAAAGGTATAGGCCGCGCCCAGGGCGTCGGCCACTTCCTGGCTCATGAGGCCGGCGCGCGCCAGGCGCCCCAGCGCCTCCAGCGTGGGGCGGCAGCGCAGCTCGGGGAACTGGCCGCCACGCACCACCTGCAGCAATTGCACGGTGAATTCGATCTCGCGGATACCGCCGCGCGAGAGCTTGACGTCATTGGAGCGGCCGGGATGGCCCGCGCTGCGCCGCGCCGCATGCTCGCGGATCTGGCGGTGCAGCGACCGCAGCGCATCGAAGACCGCGTAATCCAGATAGCGGCGAAAGACGAAGGGCAGGACCACGGCGCGCAGCGCCTGCACCTGCGTGGAGCGCACGCTGTCCATGGGCGCCACCACCCGGCTCTTGAGCCAGGCGAAGCGCTCCCATTCGCGGCCATGGGTCTGCAGATACTCTTCCAGCGAGGCCAGCGAGACAGCCGACGGCCCCGAGTTGCCGTTGGGCCGCAGCGCCAGGTCCACGCGGAACACGAATCCGTGCTCGGTGGTGTCGCCGATCAGGCCATAGATGCCTTTGACAACGCGCGCGAAGTACTCATGGTTGGAGAGAACGCCGCGCCCGTCAGGCAGGCCGGCCGTGTCGCCGTCCTGCTCGTAGACGTAGATCAGGTCGATGTCGCTGGAGACATTGAGCTCGCGCGCGCCCAGCTTGCCCATGCCGATGATCCACAGCTGCACGGGCCGGCCCTCGGGGCCTTGCGGTGCGCCATGGCGCGCATCGAGTTCGGCGCGCACCTGGATGCAGGCGCGCTCCAGCGCCAGCTCGGCCAGCTCGGTCACGGCCCGCGTGACCACGGCCAGCGGCGCCTGCTGCTCGCAGTCGAGCACCATGGTGCGTTCCATGACCAGCTGGCGCAGCACGCGCAGCGCGGCCGACAGGTCCAGCCCGCGCTCCAGCAGCGCCGACAGGGCCTGCTCCATGGAGGCGCGCTCGGGCGGGCCCGGCGGCAACAGGCTCAACTCGTCGCCATAGCGACGATGCAGCCGTTGGTGGAAACGGGAATAGGCGGCCTGTGCGGGGACATTCAAGGCCGTGTCTGCCATTGCGTGCTCTGAGGATTGCATACGGAACGCGAAAGAAGCGGCCACTCACGCGCAGAGGGATCGCAGCAACCCTTGGTTACCGTCCGGCCCCTGAGGGTGCCGGTCATAATTCCCGTCATAGCTGATGCCGCCGATGATCGAACCGAAACCGCACCCCACACGCCTGACCCGTTGGATGGCCGGCCTTGCGCGGTGGTCACTGGGGCTGGTCCTGGCCTTCTGGCTGGTCCTGGGCTCCGTGTGGGGGGTGCTCCATGGCTGGATTGTGCCGCGAATCGGCGAATGGCGTCCTCAGCTGGAATCCCTGGCCTCACGCACGCTGGGCCTACCCGTGCGCATAGGCAGCATCACGGCCCGCAGCGAGGGACTGGTCCCCCGGTTCGAGATGGGCGACGTGGTGGTCGAAGACCCAGAACACTCCGCGGACGCCCTGCGCCTGCCCAGCGTGGTGGTAGCCGTTTCGGCCCGCTCGCTGATGCGCCTGGGCGTGGAGCAGATCTATATCGACCGCCCCGAACTCGTGGTCCGCCGCGCGGCCGATGGCCGTGTCTTCGTGGCCGGCATCGAGATCAGCCCTTCATCGGGCGGGGACAATGCCGCCGCCGACTGGCTGTTTTCCCAGACCGAGCTGGCCCTGCGTGGCGGCAGCCTGCTGTGGGTGGACGAACTACGCCAGGCACCGCCGCTGGCCTTGCGCGATGTGGACCTGGTGCTGCGCAACAAGGGCTGGAGCCACGGAATCCGCCTGGATGCCACGCCGCCCGAAGGCTGGGGCGAGCGCTTCATGCTCGCCGGCCTGTTCCGCGAGCCGCTGCTGTCCACGCACGAGGGCAACTGGCAGCGCTGGAGCGGACAGGCCCATGCGATGTTCACGCAGATCGACCTGTCCCGGCTCGGGCAGTACATGGATACGTCCGACCTGCGCCTGCAGCAGGGCCGGGGCGCACTGCGCGCCTGGATCGACCTGCGCCAGGGCCAGCCCGTGGGTGCCATGGCCGATGTGGCGGTGAATGCCCTTCAACTGCAGTGGCGCGAGAACCTGGAGCCGCTGCAACTGCAGGCGCTGACGGGCCGGCTGAGCGTGCAGCACCAGGACGGCTGGCGCTTCGCCGCGCAGAACCTGGAGTTCTCCACGGGTGACGGCCTGCACTGGCCTGCCGGCAATCTGCGCGCGCGCTACAACCCTGCGGGCGCCAGCACGCAGGGGGCGCTGGGCGAGCAGGGCGAGTTCCAGGCCGATGGCATTGACCTGGCCATCCTCGCCCAGCTGGGCCAGCGCCTGCCGCTGCCCGAGCAGCTGCAGCGCCATCTGGCCGACATGGCCCCGGCCGGCCAGCTGCGCCAGTTCCAGGGAAGCTGGCGTGGCCCGCTGCAGGCTGTGCAGCAGTACAAGGCCAGCGGCGAGCTGCAGCAGCTGTCGATCGACGGAGTGGCATCGTCCGAAGGCCCCACGAAGCCGGGCATGCCCGGCATCAAGGGCCTGAACGCGCGCTTCTCGCTGGACCAGGACGGCGGACAGGCGCAGCTGGAGATGGAGGGCACGGGGCAGCGGCCGGCTGCTCTGTCCTTTCCTGGCGTCTTCGAGGAACCCGAGATCCCGCTGCACCGCCTGCAGGCCAGCCTGCGCTGGCAGTTGCGCGGCCAGGCCATCAGCGTGCAGGTGCCCAGCCTGCGCTTTGCCAACGATGACACCGAGGGCGAGGCCCGCGCGCAGTGGCACACCGGCGACGGCAGCGACAAGCACCCGCGCTTTCCGGGCGTGCTGGACCTGCAGGGCCAGTTGCGCAACGCAGACGGCACGCGCGTGCATCGCTACCTGCCGCTGGAAATCCCTGCCGATGCGCGCCACTACGTGCGAGAAGCCATCCACGCCGGGCGCGCAAGCACGGTGAACTTCAAGGTGCGCGGCCACCTGGACCACGTGCCGGCCGAAAAGCCCAGCCAGGGCGAGTTCCATATCGCTGCCAAGCTGCATGACGTGCACTATGAATATGTGCCGCCCCATCTGCTCACGCATGGCGAGGCGCCCTGGCCGGCCCTGGTCGATCTGTCCGGCGAGCTGGTCTTCGACCGCTCGTCGATGGCCGTGCGCAATGCACGCGGCGAGTTCGCGGGCTACCCGCAGCTGCAGATGCGCGACATCCAGGCCAGCATTCCCAACCTGGGCCACACCGAGGTGGCCGTGACCGCCAAGGGCCAGGGCCCGCTGGCCGACATGCTGGGCGTGGTCAAGACCTCGGCCCTGTCGGCGCTGACCGGGCACGTTCTGGACGGCAGCGAGGCCACAGGCGCCGCGCAACTGGCCCTGCAACTGCAATTGCCCATCGACCATCTGGACCGCAGCAAGGTGTCTGGACAGGTCACGCTGGCGGGCAACTCCCTGCAGCTCGATGATCAGACGCCCCATCTGAGCCAGCTGCGCGGGGCCGTCAAGTTCTCCGAAACCGGCTTCTCGCTGGCCGGCCTGCAGGCGCGCGCGCTGGGCGGTGAGCTGCGCGCCGATGGCGGCATGCAGGCGCTGGCGCGCAATGCGCCGGCCACCGAATCCTCCGTGAAGGTGCGTGTGCAGGGCACGGCCACGGCACAGGGGCTGCGCGAAGCCAGGGAGCTGGGCTGGGTGGCCGACCTGGCACGCCATGCCGAGGGCCAGTCGCCCTATTCCCTGCTGCTGAAGGTGCGGCGCGGAACACCCGAAATCCAGGTCCAGTCCAGCCTGCAAGGCATGCGCATCAACCTGCCCGCCCCGCTGGGCAAGGCGGCGGAGTCCATCCAGCCACTGAACGTGAGCCACCAGCTCGCACCCGCCAGCTTCACCTCGCCCGATGCCCCGCTGCGCGACCAGATCAGCGTGCAACTGGGCGATACGGGCTCGGTGTTCTATGAGCGCGACATCAGTGGCAAGCACAGCCGTGTGCTGCACGGCAGCATCCTCATCGGCCAGGAAGCGGGCACGGCTTCCACTTCGGGCCAGGGCGTGCAGGCCCACGTGCAGCTGCCGCTGTTCAATCTCGACGACTGGCTGGCACTGGCGCCGCAGTCCAGCGGCGCCAAGCCGGAGCCCGCCGATGCCGCGGACCCTGCGCGCGAATACATCCCCGACCGGCTGACCCTGCGCGTCAAGCAGCTGCAGGCCAAGGGGCGGCAGCTGCACGACGTGGTGGCGGGCATCTCGCGCGATGGCGGCTCGTGGCACAGCAACCTCGCCTCCCAGGAGCTTGACGGCTACGTGGGCTTTCGCGAAGGCACGGATGCCCAGCCCGAAGGGCAGCTGGTGGCCCGGCTGTCGCGCCTGACGGTGCCCGAGGCCAAATCCGACCGCGTGGACGCCCTGTTCAGCGAGGGGCCGCGCCAGCTGCCGGCCCTGCAGATCGTGGTGGACGACATGCACCTGTCAGGCCACGCCCTGGGCCGCCTGGAAGTGGAGGCCCGCAACCGCCCCGTTCCCGGCGATGCGGCGGCGCGCGAATGGCAGTTGTCGCGCTTCAACATCGCCACGCCCGAGGCCACGCTGACGGCCAGCGGCCAGTGGCGCCTGCCCCAGGGCCAGTCCGAACACCCGGGGCGCAGCCAGTTGCAGTTCCAGCTGGACCTGCGCGACGTGGGCAAGCTGCTCACGCGCTTCGATATGCCCGGCGTGGTGGGCAACGGCAAGGGCGTGCTGCAGGGCTCGGCGGGCTGGACGGGCTCGCCCATCACACCCGACTTCCGCAGCCTCTCTGGCTCCATGCACCTGGATGTGCAGACCGGCCAGTTCCTCAAGGCCGAGCCGGGCCTGGCCAAGCTGCTGAGCGTGCTCAGCCTGCAGGCGCTGCCCCGCCGGCTGACGCTGGACTTCCGCGATGTATTCAGCAACGGCTTCGCCTTCGACTTCATGCGCGGCGACGTGCAGATCACCGACGGCGTGGCGCGCACCAACAACATGCAGATGAAGGGCGTCAACGCCGCCGTGCTGATGGAGGGCACGGCCGACCTGGTCCAGGAGACGCAGAGTCTGCATGTGGTGGTGGTGCCCGAGATCAATGCCATGACGGCCTCCCTGGTGGCCACGGCCATCAACCCCGTGGTCGGCCTGGGCAGCTTCCTGGCGCAGGTGCTGCTGCGCGGCCCGCTGATCGCGGCGGCCACCAAGGAATTCCGCATCGACGGCAGCTGGGACGATCCCCAGGTCACGGCCCTGCCACGGCGCCGGGCCACGACACCCTCCGATCCTGCCGGCAACAGCCCCGCCAGCACGCCCTCCGGCGCCACCGAGCCCGCTTCTTCAGGAGAGAACCCATGAAAATCGCAGCATTGCAAATGGTGTCGGAACCCGATGTGCGCGCCAACCTCGACCAGGCGCTGGCCCTGCTGCGCCAGGCGCGCGACCAGGGGGCCGAACTCGCGGCCCTGCCCGAGTATTTCTGCGCCATGGGCCTGCGCGACACCGACAAACTGGCCTACCGCGAGAGCTTCGGCGCAGGCCCGATCCAGGACTTCCTGCGCCGCGCAGCACGCGAGCTGCAGTTGTGGATCGTGGGCGGCACCCTGCCCCTGGTGGCCGATGACGACGCCCACGTGCTCAACAGCTCCCTGGTGTTCTCGCCCCAGGGCGAATGCGTGGCGCGCTACGACAAGATCCACCTGTTCCACTACGACAACGGACGCGAGCGCTACACGGAAGCCGCCGTGGTCCAGGCGGGCCACACGCCCGTGACCTGCGACATCACCTCGCGCGAGGGCGAGACCTGGCGCCTGGGTCTGAGCGTGTGCTACGACCTGCGTTTTCCCGAGCTGTACCGCCGCCTTGCCGAGCAGGGCGCCGACCTGCTGCTGGTGCCCGCCGCCTTCACCCACATCACGGGGCTGGCGCACTGGGAAGTGCTGCTGCGCGCCCGCGCCATCGAAAACCAGGCCTACCTGCTGGCACCCGCCCAGGGCGGCCACCATGAGAACGGCCGCCGTACCTGGGGCCACAGCCTGCTGGCCGATCCCTGGGGCATGGTGCTGGCGCAGCAGGCCGAGGGTGCCGGCGTGGTGCTGGGCGAGATCAAGCGCGAGCGCCTGGCGCATGTGCGCCGCCAGCTGCCGGCCCTGGAGCACCGCGTCCTGTGAATCCAACGCACCCGCCCATGTCGCCGATGTCGCCCATGCCCGAAGGCCGCTGGCCCTGGCGCCGCTGGCGCACGGCCTGGCGCCGCTGGTCGCTGTGGAGCCTGCTGGTCGCCCTGGTCCTGAGCATGCTCGTCACCATGGTCTGGCTGGCCGGGCGCTACGAGGCCTCCCAGGTCCAGGACAAGCTGGAGCGCGACACGGCCAATGCCGTGGCCGACATACGCGCCGCGCTCAACCGCAACCTGCAGGACCTGCAGGCGCTGAACGCGCCCGACAACGAGCCCGCCGAATGGAAGACCCGCGCCGCCGAGCTGCTGCAGGTGCGCCGCGAACTGATGCGCATCGAGTGGCGCGACGCGGGCCTGCAGATCCGCTCCCATGCCGAGACCCCCTATCGCAACGTGCAGTGGGAAGACCAGCTGCGCACGAACAACACCCACCCCGAGGCCGTGCTGACCTGCACGCACGCGCGCCGCCTGAACGGCCCCGCCTACTCGCCCAGCTACTTCCAGCTGCTGGCCGAGGGCCTGGGCACGGAGATGATGGAGGTCTGCCTGCCGCTGACGCAAAGCGGCCACATCATCGGCTTCGTCATCGGCACCTACAGCCTGCAAAGCCTGCTGATCACCCAGGTCAGCAAGAACCTGCCGCGCACCCAGGAAGTGTCCTTCACCGAGCCCGACGGCACGCGCCTGGCACTGCTGGGCGCCTCCTGGCGCGGCACGCGCATGTTCACGGCGCAGCAGCTGCTGGACCTGCCCGGCAGCACCCTGGTGCTGCGCATGGACAGCTGGCACCGCGCGCCCAGCGTGTTCCCCAACGTGCTCACGGCCCTGGTGACGCTGATGTCCATCGCCCTGGTCTCCGTGGTCGCCGTGCTGGTGCGCGACAACCGCCGCCGCCTGCGTGCCGAGCGCGACCTGGGCGATGCGCTGGCCTTTCGCAAGGCCATGGAGGACTCGCTGGTCACGGGCCTGCGGGCGCGCGATCTGCAGGGCCGCATCAGCTATGTGAATCCGGCCTTCTGCAACATGGTGGGCTTCACGGCCGAGGAGCTGCTGGGCCTGAGCATCGCGCCCTACTGGCCGCCCGAACGCGCCGAAATCTACGCGCGCCGGCGCGACAACCGCCTGTCCGGCAACGCACCGCCGCCGCGCGAGGGCCACGAAAGCATCTTCATGCGCAAAGACGGCACACGCATTCCGGTGCTGATCTTCGAGGCGCCGCTGATCAACGCCCAGGGCCAGCACACGGGCTGGATGAGCGCCTTCATCGACATCAGCGAGCAAAAGCGCATGGAAGAGATCTCGCGCGCCTCGCAGGAGCGCCTGCAGGCCACGGCCCGCCTGGCCACCGTGGGCGAAATGGCATCGCTGCTCAGCCATGAACTTACCCAGCCGCTGGTGGCCATCTCCAGCTACGCCACAGGATCGCTGAACATGCTGGGCAGCGACGGCGGGGCGGCAGGCAGCGCCGGCAACGAAGCCCATCTGCGCCAGCAGTTGCAGGACTTGCGCATGGCCATGGAGCGCATCAGCTTCCAGGCCGACCGTGCAGGCCGCGTGATCAAGAGCGTGCGCGACTTCGTGCGGCGGCGCGACCAATCACGCGAAGTCATAGGTGCCGCCGAACTCATAGACGCCGTGCTGCCGCTGGTCAGCCTGCAGGCGCGCAACCTGGGCGTGCGCGTGACCACCGACATCGAGCCCGGCCTGTCGCCCGTGCTCTGCGATCCGACCATGATCGAGCAGGTGCTGCTCAACCTGGCGCGCAACGGCATGCAGGCCATGGACTCGCCCGAGACCGTGGACCGCGAACTGCAGTTGCGCGTGCGGCGTGCGGCCGCCAGCACGCGCCGCAGCTGGGTGGAATTCGCCGTCATCGACTGCGGCAGCGGGATCCCCAAGCATGTGGCGGAGCAGTTGTTCACGCCCTTCTTCACCACGCGCAACGAGGGCATGGGCCTGGGCCTGAGCCTGTGCCGCACCGTGGTCGAACAGCATGGCGGCCACCTGCAGCACAGCCCGCACAGCCCGCGCGGAACCGTCTTCGCCTTCACGCTGCCGACCCACAACCCGGCACAGGTGGAACCATAGATGGAACAATAGGCCCATGGAACCTGTACCCGACGCCACCGTCTACATCGTCGATGACGACACCGATGTACGCGAAGCGCTGGCCTGGCTGCTGCGCTCGCGCCGCCTGCTCAGCGAATGCTATGACAGCGCAGAGGCCTTCGACGCCATGCTGCAATCGCGCCCGCCGCCACGCAATCCCTGCTGCCTGCTGCTGGACATGCGCATGGGCGGCATGAGCGGGCTGGCGCTGTTCAACCTCATGCTGGAGCGCAACCAAATCGCGGGCATGCCCGTGATCTTCCTGACCGGCCATGCCGACGTGCCCACGGCCGTGGACACGGTCAAGCGCGGCGCCTTCGATTTCTGCGAGAAGCCCTTTTCGGACAACGCGCTCGTGGACCGCATCGAGCAGGCGCTGGAACTGTCAGCCCAGCACCAGGCCGAGACCCGTGCGCGCGAGGCCGTGCGTGCGCGCTTCAACGAACTGACGGAGCGCGAGCGCGACGTGATGCGGCTGGTGGTGGAGGGCATTCCCAACAAGCTCATCGCCGACCAGCTGGACATCAGCGTGCGCACCGTCGAAGTCCACCGCGCGCGCGTCTTCGACAAGATGCAGGTCAAGTCGGCCGTGGAACTGGCCAACCTGCTGCGCACGCACGGCTGACGTCTTCAGAAATACGTGGCGATCACGTCGACCACGTCGTAGCCATCGTTGACGACGGCCATCTGCCGCCATTTGTCGAAGGTCAGGCAGGGGTGGGAGATATCGAAGGCCAGCATGTCGCCGACGCGCAGGCCATCGTCCTCGGCCACCTTCAGGAAAGCATGCTGGTCCATCATGGCCGTGACCTCCCAATGGGGCGGTGCGGCCACCGGCGCGGCATCACCGGGGCGGTAGCGCAGCGCGGGCCGGGGCGGCACGGCCTCGAAGGCGGTATCGCGCTTGCCCAGCGCCACGATGGCGCGGCCAGGCTCGGGCAGTGACTGCACATAGGCCCAGACCTGCAGCGCAGGCAGCAGGCTGGCACGCATCTGCTGCGCCACGGGGTTGGTCTGGTCGATGCGCTGCTGCGCTGCCTGGTAGATGCCCGCATCATGCGTGAGATAGCAGCCGGGGCGCAGCACCAGATCCAGGGGGCCGCCAATGTCGGCCTTGCCGAATTCCTGGGCCACCACGTCGTACCAGGCCGAGCCGGCCCCCGTGAGCACGGCCGGGCTGCGCTGCAATCGTCCATCACCTGCGAGCCGCTCAAGCCAGTGAACGGCGCGCCGCAGCAGGGTGCGGATGGCATCCTCTTCCTTGAGCACGCCCTCGTAGACCTCGATGCCGGCCAGCCGCACGGCCGCGCCAGCCCTTGCCAGCGCATCCAGCAGCGGCTGCATCTGCGCATCAGAGCGCACACCCGTGCGCCCGCCGGGCGGGCCCAGCTCGATCAGCACCTGCACGGACTGGCCCGCCGCGCCAAAGAAGGCCGCCAGTTGCTCGACCTGCTCGGCGCAGTCCACCAGGCAGAAGAACTCAAAACCGGGATCGGCCAGCAGCTCGGCCACGGCGGCCATATTGCGCCGTCCGATCAGCTGGTTGGCCATGAGCACGCGGCGCACGCCGTGGGCATGGGCCACGCGTGTCTGCTGGGCGGTCGCCAAGGTGATGCCCCAGGCGCCCGCATCGATCTGCTGGCGGAACAGGCGGGGCGCCATGGTCGTCTTGCCGTGGGGCGCGAGCTTGGCGCCGTAGGCGTCCACAAAGCGCTGCATCCAGGCAAGGTTGTGCGCCAGGCGCGACTGCGAGAGCACGGCGGCCGGCAGGCCCAGATCCTCGCGCAGCAGGTTCCAGCCCTGCGCTGCGGCGTCCTGCGGCGTGCAGGGCGCCGACAGTGCACCCAGGCCCTTGTCGAGCGGGCTGACCACGTCGGCCATGCCTGCTGTGCTTGCTTCACTCATACGACTCCCCATTGATGGATGGGTGCCAGCATAGGGCAAGGCAGGTGGCCGCCCACGCAAAAACGCCCCGCGTTGCGGGGCGTTGCATCCGGGCCAGAGCCGGGATCAGCGGGGCTGCTGGTACTGGGGCTGGTATTGCGGCTGCTGGTACTGCGGCTGCTGTTGATACTGGGGCTGCTGCTGTTGCTGCGGGATCTCGCCCACGAAGATTTCAACGCGGCGGTTCATGGCACGGCCGCTGGCCGAGTCGTTGGAAGCCACGGGCTGGTGCGAGCCACGGCCTTCGGTGGCGATGCGAGCGCCCGAGACGCCGCGCATGGTCAGGTAGTTGCGCGTGCTGTTGGCGCGGTCCAGCGACAGCGGGTTGTTGATGGCGTCCGAGCCGGTGCTGTCCGTGTGGCCGATGATGCGCACCTCGGCATTGGGGTTGTTGCGCAGGCCTTCGGCGAAGCGGTCCAGGATGGGGGCGAAGTTGCCCTTGATGTCGGAACGGTTGGTATCGAACGAGATGTCGCTGGGAATGTCGAGCTTGAGCTGGTTGTCAGCCGTCTGGCTCACGTTCACGCCCGTGCCCTGGGTGGCCTGCTCCATCTCGCGCTTTTGCTTTTCCATGTTCTGCGACCAGATGTAGGTGCCCAGTGCACCCACGCCGGCACCGATCACGGCGCCCGTGCCGGCCCTGCCGCCGGTGACCGCGCCCAGCACGGCGCCGGCCGCAGCGCCCACGCCAGCGCCCGTGGCCGTGCGGCGCTGGGTGTCGCTCATGTTCGCGCAGCCGGAGATGAACAGTGCGGCAGCCGTTGCGGCGGCCAGAACGATGTGCTTGCGCATGGGAAACTCCTTTTTGAATCTTGGGAACGCACCGTGCGGTAGCGCCAGGGTCCCCATTGTGGAAAGCAGGCTGAGCACAGCCTATCAGTGCGGGCAGGGCATACCCGTAGGACGGCGCCCGCTCCGCGAGGCTGCTTTCGGGTCCGTCACGGGCCGCTGCGATCCTGCCCGGGAGAGGGTTTGTCTGGAGACGGGTGCGAATCCCGTGGCGTGTCCACGGGCAACTCGCCCTTGCGGCGCCCGGAGAACATGGTCCACCACACAATAGCGACCAGAATCACCAAGGCCAGCAGTGCTTCGAGCAAAATCAACCCCATGAATTTCCACCTCCTGCGCCATGCCGCGATGGCGCTGATTGTAGGGACGCTGGTCGCCTGCACGACCACCACCAAGCCGGTCTATGACCCTTCGCCCGTGCCCGACCTGCAGCCGGGAGGCCCGGTCACCGTGACACCCAGGCCCCCGCTGGTCACCAGCACCCCCACCAAGAGCCGCTGGATCGCGGCCGACTGGAGCGAATTGCCCGGCCTGCAGGAAGACGCGCTGCACGAAGCCTGGAATGCCTGGCTCAAGAACTGCGAACGGCCCAGCTCGGTCTTTGCGGGTCTGTGCCGGGACGTGCGCCAGCTGAGCATTGCCACGGGCGACGAGCAGCGCGCCTGGCTCATGGCCAATCTGCAGCCCTACCGCATCGAAGCGCTGGGCGGTGGCCCGGACGGCATGCTGACCGCCTACTACGAGCCCCTGTTCGAGGCGCGGCGCCTGCCGGGCGACGGCTTCAACGTGCCGCTGTACAAGACGCCGGCCGGCGCCGGCTTCGGCAGCCGCAAGCCCTGGTTCTCGCGCCAGCAGATCGAGACGATGCCCGAGGCCCAGGCGGCCCTGGCAGGCCGCGCCATCGCCTGGCTGCGCGACCCCGTCGATGCGATGGTGCTGCACATCCAGGGATCGGGGCGCCTGAACATCACCGAGCCCACAGGCGCGCAACGCACGATCCGCGTCGCCTTTGCGGGCACCAATGACCAGCCCTACAAGAGCGTGGGCCGCTGGCTGCTGGACCAGGGACTGGTGCGCGACGCCACCTGGCCCGGCATCAGCGCCTGGGTGGCTGCCAACCCCGGCCGCGTCAATGAAATGCTGTGGAGCAACCCGCGCTATGTCTTCTTCCGCGAGGAGCCGCTGGAAGGCCTGGACCTGCAATTCGGCCCCAAGGGCGCCCAGGGCGTGGCCCTGACCCCGGGCCGCTCCATCGCCGTGGACAAGCAGAGCATTCCCTACGGCACGCCGGTCTGGTTGTCCACATCCGGGCCCACCGTGGCCCTGAACCGCCTGGTATTCGCCCAGGACACTGGCAGCGCCATCGTCGGCGCCGTGCGCGCCGACTACTTCATGGGCTGGGGACCCGAAGCCGGCGACCTGGCCGGCCGCATCAAGCAGAATCTGCGCCTTTGGGCCTTCTGGCCGCGGAGCCTTGCCAGCCAGGCGCCGCACTTGAGGTGACCCCCTGAGCGGCTACGCCGCTTCCCCCTCTCTACTCGCTTCGCGAGGGAGGGGGACGACAGCCTCGCTTTGGGGTGCGCCGGTTTTATCCTTTGCGCCAAGGCTCGCCCCGCATGGCACAAGACCAGCGCAGACACACCTCTATCCACTGTCCCTCGCTCTGGCGCGGCCCAACGCCAGGGGCGCCGAGCAAGAGCAGCCTCGCTGCGAGGGCGCCGTCCCCCTCAGGGGGAAGGCGCGCAGCGCCTCAGGGGGTATCGAAGTACCTCGTGACGCGCGGCGGCTCCTTGCCCTTGTGATAGGCGAGCTTGCGGTCGCGCAGGGCCACGTCGGCGGCGGTGACGCGGTCGAAGCGGCGCAGGTGCTCGGTCCAGGACTCGTCGATGATCTGCTCCACGTAGCGCTCCGGGTGGCTCATGCTGTGCAGCAGGCTCCAGCCCAGCGCGCCCTGGCGCATGCGGCTGCGGCGGCTTTCCTGCATGAGGGCGCGGAAGGCCTCGGCCTGGGTGGGGTCGATCTGGTACTCGATGGTGACGACCACGCGGCCGGCTTCGGGGATGTTGACCTCGGGGCGCTGGAAGGCCTTGGAGGGACTCAAATCCTCCTCGATCTGGCGGTCGCGCACCAGGCGCTGGACCAGCAGCATGCAGACCACGCCGCTGGCAGCGGCCACCATGAGGCTGCCCCGCACGCCCACCATGCTGGCCACCTGTCCCCAGAGCGCGGCGCCTGTCGCCGTACCCCCCATGATGGACATCTGGTAGATGGACATGCCGCGCGCCCGCACCCAGTTGGGCAAGGCCATCTGGGCCGAGACGCCCAGCACGTTGGCGGTGGAGATCAGCGCCATGCCGGCCAGCATCATGGCCGGCACGGCCATGTAGACATTGGGCGACAGGGCCACGGCCAGCGTGGCCAGCGCATGCACAGCAGAGCCCGACCGGATCAGACTTTCCTTGGACATGGCCTGGCGCAGGCGCGGCAGGAACATGGCGCCCACGATGGCGCCCGCACCCATGGAGGCCAGCAGCAGCGTGAAGGTCTCGGCGCCGCCCCCGCCCTCGGTGGGGCCGTGCAGGCGCTGGGCCACCAGGGGCAGCAAGGCCATCACGGCCGTGCACTGCAGGAAGAAACACACCGTGCGCGCCAGCACCGCATGCATGCGGGGCGACTCGCGCACGAACTGCAGGCCCACGCGCATGGCCGAGGGCAGGCGCTCGCGGCCCAGCGGGTTGGCCACATGGCGGCGCTTCCAGCGGATCAGCACGATGCCCGAGAGGATGGACAGCACGGCGTTCAGCACGAACACCCATGCGCTGCCCAGGCTGGCGATGATGGCGCCGGCCACCAGCGGGCCGATGATGCGCGATGCATTCATGGCCACCGCGTTCAGCGCCATGGCCGAAGGCAGGTGGTGCTTGGGCACGAGTTCGGGGATCAGCGCCGAGAACACGGGCCAGCGCATGGCCAGGCCGATGCCGTTGGCAAAGGTCAGCACCAGCAGCCAGTGCGCCGTCATCTGGCCGGACAGCACGAACAGGCACAGCACCAGGGCCACGGCCGCCACCCAGAACTGGGTGACGATGAAGTAGCGGCGCCGGTCCAGGATGTCGGCCAGCGCGCCGCTGGGCAGGCCCAGCAGGAAGACGGGCAGCGTGGAGGCCGATTGCACCAGGGCCACGAGCACGGGCGAGGTGGTCAGCGAGGTCATGAGCCAGGCCGCCGCCACATCGTTCATCCACATGCAGGTGTTGGCCGCCATCCAGATCAGCCACAGCATGCGGAAGGTGGGGCCGGACAGCGGCGCCCAGACGCCCTGCTGGGCCTGGGCCGTCTTCTGGCCTTCGGCCTCGGCAGCCGCCTTGTCGGCGGCCGTCATGCCTGACGGGTCTTCGATCAGGGTGCCCGGCGCCCCCATGCCCGAAGGCTCGGCCGGAGGCTGGGTGGAAGGCTCGGATTCGGAGGCAGGCGGCTGGGCGGGGACTGGTGTTGTTTGTTCTGCGGCCATGTGCCCCTGATTCTCGGCCCAAACGCGGGGGTGGCGCCAGAAATGGTTGTTGCACTAAGAACCACGATCACCGCCTTGCACGGCAGGCGTTTTTTGCTCCTTTTGCAGGAGCACACTGTCGCTTCGGCGCGACCTTCTTAGGCCAGTCCGCCGGCCTGTGGCTACTGGTCCGGCAGGCCCTTGCCCGCCATGGGCCCCAGCTGGGACAGGGGCAGCGCATGGCTGGACTTGATCTCGCCCAGCGAGAAACTGGTCTGCATGTCCTTCACATTGGGCAGGTTCAGCAGCGTGTTGCGCGCGAACTGCGCAAAGCTGTCCAGGTCGCGCGCCACCACCTGCAGCTCGAAGGTGCCGGTGCCGCTGATGTAGTGGCAGGTCACGACCTCGGGCAGCTTGCGGATGGCGTCCTCCATCTCCAGCGTCAGCGTGCCGGCCGTGCGCACGGCATCGAGCCGCACGAAGGCCAGCACGCCCAGGCCGATCTTGTGGCGGTCGATGTCGGCGTGGTAGCCGCGGATGAAGCCCGCCTCCTCCAGCGCCCGCACACGGCGCCAGCAGGGCGCGGCCGACAGGCCCACGCGCTGGGCCAGCTCGGCATTGGTCAGCCGCGCATCGGCCTGCAGGTGGCCGAGGATGGCAATGTCGAATTTGTCCAAAGTTTGCACAAAATACCGTTTTCAAGAAAGATTCTTGCCAAGAATACTTGAAACAGCGCAAAGAAAGCAAAGACCTATCAGACGAGCACGAATACACTGAAAAAAGGCGATTTGGTTCAGACAACGAGTGCCGTGCATGCCTCTTTCCCGTTCCGGGCAGGACATGACAGGGCGCCGACCATCGATGGAGACAAGCCATGAATGCCCCACTGCCCGAAGACGTGCGCCGCGCCCTGGAGACGGTCACTCTCGACGACAAATACGCTCTGCAGCACGGCCGTGCATTCATGAGCGGAGTACAGGCCCTTGTGCGCCTGCCCATGCTGCAGCGCCAGCGCGACGCTGCAGCGGGCCTGAACACCGCAGGCTTCATCAGCGGCTACCGGGGCTCCCCGCTGGGCGGCTATGACCAGGCGCTATGGGCCGCGAAAAAGCACCTCGAATCCAACAACATCGTCTTCCAGCCCGGCGTCAATGAAGAGCTGGGCGCCACGGCCGTCTGGGGCACGCAGCAGCTGGATCTCTATCCCGAGACCAAGAAGTTCGACGGCGTCTTTGGCCTGTGGTACGGCAAGGGCCCGGGCGTGGACCGCTGCTCCGACGTGTTCAAGCACGCCAACATGGCGGGCACGGCCAGGCACGGCGGCGTGATCGCGCTGGCCGGCGACGACCACATCAGCAAGAGCAGCACGGCCGCCCACCAGAGCGACCACATCTTCAAGGCCTGCGGCACGCCGGTGTTCTTTCCCAGCAATGTGCAGGACATCCTGGACATGGGGCTGCACGCCTTTGCCATGAGCCGCTTCTCGGGCCTGTGGTCGGGCATGAAGACCATCCAGGAGGTGGTGGAGTCCTCGGCCAGCGTGTCGGTGGAGCCGGACCGCGTGAACATCATCCTGCCCGAGGACTTCCAGATGCCGCCCGGTGGCCTGCACATCCGCTGGCCCGATGCGCCGCTGGAGCAGGAGCAGCGGCTGATGAACTACAAGTGGTATGCGGCCCTGGCCTATGTGCGCGCCAACCGGCTCAACCACAACGTGATCGACGGTCCCAACGACCGCTTCGGCCTGATCGCCAGCGGAAAGGCCTACAACGACATGCGCCAGGCCCTGGCCGACCTGGGCCTGGACGACGACACCTGCCGCCAGCTGGGCATACGCGTGCACAAGGTCAACGTGGTCTGGCCGCTGGAGGCCACCATCACGCGCGACTTCGCGCGCGGCCTGCAGGAAATCCTGGTGGTGGAGGAAAAGCGCCAGGTCATCGAATACCAGATCAAGGAAGAGCTCTACAACTGGCGCTCCGACGTGCGGCCCAACGTGGTCGGCAAGTTCAGCGATGAGCACGGCGGCGAATGGTCGGTGCCCAATCCCAGCCAGGACTGGCTGCTGCGCCCCAATGCGGACCTGACGCCGGCCCTCATCGCGCGCGCCATCGTCCAGCGCCTGACCAAGATCGGCGTGCCCGAACACATCGCCCAGCGCATGCACGAGCGCATTGCCGTGCTGGACGCCCGCGAGGCCGCGCTCAAGGCCGCCCAGAGCCAGCCCACGGGCGACCGCGTGCCATGGTTTTGCAGCGGCTGCCCGCACAACACCAGCACCCGCGTGCCCGAGGGCAGCCGCGCCGTGGCCGGCATCGGCTGCCACTACATGACGGTGTGGATGGACCGCTCCACCAGCACCTTCACGCAGATGGGTGGCGAGGGCGTGACGTGGGTGGGCCAGGCGCCCTTCACCAAGGACGCCCATGTCTTCGCCAACCTGGGCGACGGCACCTACTTCCACAGCGGCCTGCTGGCGATACGCCAGAGCATCGCGGCCGGCGTGAACATCACCTACAAGCTGCTGTACAACGACGCCGTGGCCATGACGGGCGGCCAGCGCGTGGGCGAGCGGCCCGAGGGCCACTCGGTGCTGCAGATCATGAACAGCCTCAAGTCCGAGGGCGTGGCCAAACTGGTCATCGTCACCGACGAACCCGCCAAGTACGACGGCGTGCCGCTGGCCGAGGGCGTGACCGTGCACCACCGCGACGAGCTGGACCGCATCCAGCGCGAGTTCCGCACCCTCAAGGGCTGCACGGCCATCATCTACGACCAGACCTGCGCCACCGAAAAGCGCCGCCGCCGCAAACGCGGCACGCTGGCCACGCCCGACAAGACCGTGGTCATCAACGAATTGGTCTGCGAAGGCTGCGGCGACTGCTCCGTGCAGTCCAACTGCCTGTCGGTCGAGCCGGTGGAGACCGAGTTCGGCCGCAAGCGCCGCATCAACCAGAACACCTGCAACAAGGACTACTCCTGCGTGAAGGGCTTTTGCCCCAGCTTCGTCACCATCGAAGGCGGACAGCTCAAGAAGCCCAAGAAGGAGAAGAAGGGCGATCTGTCCATGCTGCCCGCCATCCCGGAGCCCGTGCTGCCGGTGGCCGAGCAGGCCTGGGGCATTGTCGTGGCCGGCGTCGGCGGCACGGGCGTGATCACCATCGGCTCGCTGCTGGGCATGGCCGCCCACCTGGAGGGCAAGGGCGTGATCACCCAGGATGCGGCCGGCTTGGCGCAAAAGGGCGGCTCCACCTGGAGCCACATCCAGATCGCCAACCGTCCCGAGGCCATCTACACCACCAAGGTGGACATGGCCAAGGCCGACCTGGTGATCGGCTGTGACCCCATCGTCACGGCCACGCCGACCACCATGTCCGTGATGCAGCCGGGACGCACCTTCGTGGCGCTCAACAGCCACGGCTCGCCCACGGCAGCCTTCGTCACCAACCCTGACTGGCAGGCGCCGGACGACCGCTGCGCCAGCGCCCTGGCCCAGGCCGTGGGCCCCGAGCTGCTGGGCAGCTTCGACGCCGAGCAGGTGGCCGTGCAACTGCTGGGCGACAGCATCTACACCAACCCGCTGATCCTGGGCTACGCCTGGCAAAAGGGCCGCGTGCCGCTGTCGCATGCGGCGCTGATGCGCGCCATCGAACTCAACGGCGTGCAGGCCGACAACAACAAGGCCGCCTTCGAGTGGGGCCGCCGCTGCGCCCATGACCTGGCTGCCGTGCGCGCCCTGTTCCAGACGGCCCAGGTGATCCAGTTCGTCAAGAAGCCTTCGCTGACCGAGATGGTGGCCAAGCGCGTGGACTTCCTCACGGGCTACCAGAACGCCGCCTATGCGGCCGAGTACCAGGCCTTCGTGGACAAGGTCCATGCCGCCGAGCGCGGCGTGGCGGGCTCCGGCACGCGCCTGTCGGAGGCCGTGGCCCGATATCTGTTCAAACTCATGGCCTACAAGGATGAGTACGAGGTCGCGCGCCTGCACACCGATGCAGCCTTCAGCCAGCGCATCGCCGGCATGTTCGAGGGCGACTACCGCGTGGTCCACCACCTGGCGCCGCCGTCGTCGGCCGGCAAGGATGAGCACGGCCATCTGGTCAAGAAGTCCTACGGTCCCTGGATGCGCAAGGCCATGGAAGTGCTGGCGAAGATGAAGGGCCTGCGCGGCACGGCGCTGGACCCCTTCGGCCGCACGCAGGAGCGCCGCACCGAGCGCGCCCTGATCCAGGAATACCGCCAGTGCATCGAAGGCCTGCTGGCCGAACTCACGCCCGAGCGCCTGGCGCTGGCCGTGGAGATCGCCAGCATTCCCGAGGACATCCGCGGCTACGGCCATGTGAAGGAGCGCAACCTGGCAGCGGCCCGCATCAAGTGGAAGGCACTGATGGCACGCTGGAGCGCACCGTCACGGGGTGCGGGCAGCACGGGCAAGCCCGCCGTCGGCGTCGCCTGAAACCACACGGACTGCCCTGCTCCAGGGGCCTCCTGTAAGATCGCTGCCGCCGCCCGCACCGCAAGGTGTGGGCGGCGCGGCTCCGTCAGGGTCCGTTCCATGGACCGTCAAGCCGAGCGCAAAAATCACGAAAAACCGCGCTCCACCCCTTTAAAAACGGCAGATGGCAGCCAGTTGCAGCCATCGTCGCCGAAAAACCCGCAGCCGCCAGATCCTGGCAGCCCATGTGGGTCAGGGCTGACGCATACAATGCTCCGTTCTCCTGCGCGGGCCCGTGCATACGGCGTGCGCAGCGACCCTTTTTCGACCTTCCAATCCTGGAGTCTTGCCCGTGTTTATTTCTTCCGCTTTTGCCCAGACCGCACCCGCAGCAGCAGCCTCCGGTGGCGACTTCATGTCGCAGCTGTACGGCATGGCACCGCTGGCACTGATGTTCGTGGTGCTGTACTTCGTGATGATCCGCCCCCAGATGAAGCGCCAGAAGGAGCATCGCTCCATGATCGAGGCGCTGGCCAAGGGCGACGAGGTGGCAACGTCCGGCGGCATCATCGGCCGCGTGACACGCATGTCCGAGCAATTCCTGCACATCGAGATCGCCTCGGGTGTGGAAGTCCAGATCCAGCGCAGCGCCGTCGTACAGGTGCTGCCCAAGGACACGCTGAAGTAAGCGCTGTCCCTGTCTTGCGGGTGTGCGGACCGCGCAGGCGGCAGCACACCCTTTTGTGCGTTGCTGTCTACAAAGAGCGAAGAGCGCGATCATGAACCGATATCCGGTCTGGAAGTACGCGATCATCGTGATCGCGCTGCTGGTGGGGGTGCTCTACACCCTGCCCAATTTTTTCGGTGAGGCGCCTGCGGTGCAGGTCTCCTCGGCCAAGGCCACCGTCAAGGTGGACAACGCGGTGCTGCACAGGGTCGAGGAGGCCCTGAAGGCTGCCGATGTCAAGCCCGATGTGCTGACCATTGAGGGCACCTCGGTGCGGGCGCGCTTCAACACGCCCGACGAGCAGCTCAAGGCCAAGGACGTGATCCAGAAGGCCCTGATCCCCGATGCCAACGACCCGGCCTACATCGTGGCGCTGAACCTGGTGTCGCGCTCGCCGCAATGGCTCACGGCCGTCGGCGCCAAGCCCATGTACCTGGGTCTGGACCTGCGCGGTGGCGTGCACTTCATGCTGCAGGTGGACATGGCTGCGGCCCTGACCAAGAAGGCCGACTCCTTTGCCGGCGACCTGCGCACCTCGCTGCGCGACAAGAACATCCGCCACGGCGGCGTCTCGCGCAACGGCAACACCATCGAGATCCGCGTGCGCGACGAGGCCATGCTCACGGCCGCACGCAATCTGGTCACCGACCAGTTCCCCGATCTGGCGGCCACCTCCGAGCCTGATGGCGCCGGCTTCAAGCTGCTGGCCTCCATCAAGCCCGAAGCCCTGCGCAAGGTGCAGGAGCAGGCGCTCAAGCAGAACATCGTCACCCTGCACAACCGTATCAACGAGCTGGGCGTGGCCGAGCCCGTGATCCAGCAGCAGGGTCTGGACCGCATCATCGTCCAGCTGCCCGGCGTGCAGGACACGGCCAAGG
This sequence comes from Delftia acidovorans NBRC 14950, assembly GCF_001598795.1. Taxonomy (GTDB): domain Bacteria; phylum Pseudomonadota; class Gammaproteobacteria; order Burkholderiales; family Burkholderiaceae_C; genus Comamonas; species Comamonas acidovorans. The sequence continues at coordinate 131,237 of NZ_BCZP01000010.1, forward strand.
CCAAGGACATCCTGGGCCGCACGGCCACGCTGGAAGTGCGCCTGGTCGACGAATCCTCCGAGGCGCGCGGCGCCGAGCTGGGCTCGGGCCCCGTACCCTTCGGCTCCGAGCGCTACCTGGACCGCAACGCCCAGGCCGTGATCGTGCAAAAGCAGGTCGTGCTGACCGGCGAGAACCTCACCGACGCACAGCCCGGCTTCGACAGCCAGACCCAGGAACCCACGGTCAACCTGGTGCTCGATGCCAAGGGCGCGCGCATCTTCAAGGACATCACGCGTGAGAACGTGGGCAAGCGCATGGCCATCATCCTGTTCGAAAAGGGCAAGGGCGAGGTCGTGACGGCTCCCGTGATCCGCACCGAGATCGGTGGCGGACGCGTGCAGATCTCGGGCCGCATGACCACGGCGGAAGCCAACGACACGGCCCTGCTGCTGCGTGCCGGCTCGCTGGCCGCGCCCATGGAGATCATCGAGGAATACACCATCGGCCCCAGCCTGGGCGCCGACAACATCAACCGCGGCATCCACTCCGTGGTCTGGGGCCTGGTGGCCATCGCGGCCTTCATGTGCGTGTACTACATGCTGTTCGGCGTGATCTCCACGGTGGCCCTGTCGGTCAACGTGCTGCTGCTGCTGGCCATCCTTTCCATGCTGCAGGCCACGCTGACCCTGCCCGGCATCGCCGCCATGGCGCTGGCGCTGGGCGTGGCCATCGACTCCAACGTGCTGATCAACGAGCGCATTCGCGAAGAACTGCGCGGCGGCGCCTCGCCGCAGGCCGCCATCCATGCGGGCTACGAGAACGCATGGCACACCATCCTGGACTCGAACGTGACCACGCTGATCGCGGGCCTGGCGCTGCTGGCCTTCGGCTCCGGCCCGGTGCGCGGCTTCGCCGTGGTGCACTGCATCGGCATCCTGACCAGCATGTTCTCGGCCGTGTTCTTCTCGCGCGGCCTGGTCAACCTCTGGTACGGCCGCCGCAAGAAGCTCAAGAGCATCTCCATCGGCCAGGTCTGGAAGCCGGAAGACACCAGCCAGCTGCGCTCCGTGGCTGCCAAGGGTTCCAGCGTCGCCGATTCCGGCGCCAACAACTGAAAGGGGGAAGACCATGGAGTTCTTCCGCATCCGCAAAGACATCCCCTTCATGAAGTACGCGTTGGTCCTCAACGCGATCTCCTTCATCACCTTCGCGCTGGCCGTGTTCTTCCTGCTCACGCGCGGCCTGCACCTGTCCGTGGAGTTCACGGGCGGCACCGTGATGGAGGTGGCCTATACCCAGACCGCCGACATCGCCAAGGTGCGCGATACCGTCTCCAAGCTGGGCTACAGCGACGTCACGGTGCAGAACTTCGGCACGTCGCGCGACGTGATGATCCGCCTGCCCGTGCAAAAGGACGTGTCCTCCGCGCAGCAAAGCGAGCAGGTGCTCACGGCGCTCAAGAAGGAAGACGCCGAAGTCACGCTGCGCCGCACCGAGTTCGTGGGCCCGCAGGTGGGTGACGAGCTCATGCACAACGGCCTGATGGCACTGGGCTTCGTGGTGCTGGGCATCGTGATCTACCTGGCCATGCGCTTCGAATGGAAGTTCGGCGTGGCCGCCGTGATCGCCAACCTGCACGACGTGGTCATCATCCTGGGCTTCTTCGCGTTCTTCCAGTGGGAGTTCTCGCTGTCCGTGCTGGCCGGCGTGCTGGCCGTGCTGGGCTACTCGGTCAACGAGTCGGTCGTGATCTTCGACCGTATCCGCGAAGCCTTCCGCAAGTTCCGCAAGCTCAGCACCACCGAGGTGATCGACCACGCCATCACCAGCACGATGAGCCGCACCATCATCACCCACGCCTCCACCGAGGCCATGGTGCTGTCCATGTTCTTCTTCGGCGGTCCCAGCCTGCATTACTTCGCGCTGGCTCTGACCATCGGCATCCTGTTCGGCATCTATTCCTCGGTCTTCGTGGCCGCCGCCATCGCCATGTGGCTGGGCGTCAAGCGCGAGGATCTGATCAAGGCGCCCAAGGCTTCCACGGACCCCAACGATCCCAACGCCGGCGCCACTGTGTAAGCGAATGTTCTAGCTCCAGACCGGCTTACACTCGCGGGCATGCCCTCTCTGCCCACCCCTTCCAACGCGCCTGCTGGCACCCAGTCCTCACTGGGCCAGCAGGCGCGTTTGCATTGGGTGCGTGGACTGTGCAAGGGCCTGCCCGGCGTGGCCCAGCAGCTGCTGGCCCAGATGGAACAACAGGCCCAGGCCGTGGGCACCGCACGTGAAATGCAGGAGCGTCGCGAGGCCTGGTCCAGCTATCGCCAGCACCAGGCGGCCTGGCTGAATGCCTGCATGCAGGCCCTGCAGGGCGCACTGCAGCCGGGCAGGGCCACACCGGCCTCCTTGCCACAGCGCGGGGCGCTGCAGTTCGAACTGCTCAGCGACGATGTGGTGGAGAACAAGATCCTGGCCTCCCGCATGGCGCTGGCCATGGGGGAAACCACGGCACCCGTCTTCGATACGCTGCGCCTGCGCATGCAGGCCATTGAAAACCAGGAACTGCCATCCGACGACATTCTGCGCAGCGAGTCCGTGTGCCGCCATCTGGTCGAGCAATGGCTCGCCAGCGGCCTGCAGCGCGGCGATCTGCAGCGTGTGAACGATCTGCTGCAGACAGCCCTGGCACCGCTGCTGGTGGCCGGATACCAGGCGGCCCACCAGCTGCTGGATGGCCAGGGCGTCACCCGTTCGCAGGACGTGGCCATGCGGGTGCGGCGCACCGAGGGCGGCCACTCCACGCGCGCCATGGGCCTGGGCCCGGCCACGGCGCCTGCCTCGACCTCGCAGCCTTCCTCAGCCTATGCGCCCACGCAGATGGGTGGCGTGCCGGGCGCTGCCGCCTCCTATCCGCCCAACGGAGCACTGCCCCAGGGCCAGATGCCCGTGGGCCTGACAACACTTTCGCGCGCACGCCACCGCGCCCATGAAGTCGTGGGCCAACTGCGCCGCCTGCTCATGCAGCCGGGCGTGGGCGTGCCGGGCCTGGTGCCCGGCGTGGGCGGCGTGGGCGGTGGCCTGCAGCAGGCCCCCGCATCGGCCGCGCTGACCCAGGCCCTGCTGGAGCAGCGCGTCGTGGCCCAGACGCAGTACCAGCAGATGCTGGCCCGGGGACTGACCACGCTGCAAATCGATGCCAGCCCGGCCGCCATCGGCCAGTTGGTGGGCCAGGTGCGCGAGCGCTCGGCCGAGCTCAAGCGCAAGGCCACCACCTCGGGCGAAAAGGCCACCATCGAGATCGTGGCCCTGATGTTCCAGGCCATCCTGACCGAGGACCGCATCCCGCCCTCGGTGCGCGTCTGGTTTGCCCGGCTGCAGGTGCCCGTTCTGCGCGTGGCCCTGGCCGAGCCGGAATTCTTCAGCAACCTGCGCCACCCGGCCCGGCTGCTGATCGACCGCCTGGGTTCGTGCGTGATGGGGTTCGACGCTTCCAGCATCAGCGGCAGCGCGCTGGAGTCGGAGATCCGGCGCATCGTCCAAGTCATCGAGCAGTACCCGGAGACCGGCCAGAAGGTCTTCGTGCTGGTGCTGCGCGAGTTCGAGGACTTCCTGGCGCGCTACCTGACCCAGTCGCAGGACAAGGCCAAGATCGTCAGCGTGGCCCAGCAGGTGGTGCAAAAGGAAACCCTGGCCATCCAGTACACGATCGAGCTGCGCCACCTGCTCACCGACATGCCGGTGCGCGAAGAGATCCGCGAGTTCCTGTTCAAGACCTGGACCGAGGTGCTGGCCCTGGCCGCCGTGCGCCACGGCGCCAAGGACGCGCGCACCATGCGCTTCAAGCAGGCCGCCAGCGAACTGGTCTGGGCCGCCAGCGCCAAGCCCACGCGCCAGGAACGCTCGCGCGTGATCCAGACGCTGCCGACGCTGCTGCAGACGCTGCGCGAAGGGCTGGCCCTGATCGGCGTCACGGGCGAGGGGCAGTCCGCACGCATCAAGCTGGTCACCGACACGCTGGCCGAAGCCTTCGTCTCCAAGACAGCGACCATCGCACCGGCCCGTATCGAGGCCATGGCCCAGCGGCTGTCCCATCTGGAGCAGTACATCAGCGAAGACGGCATGCTCGACGAGGACATGCCGCTGTCGCCCGAGAACATCGAGATGATCCTGGGCGTGGACACGGCCGGGCTCAACGTCATCCCGAGCACCAACACCCCCGTGGACCCGGTGATGCTGGAGTGGGCCACCTCGCTGGAGCCGGGCCGCTGGTTCACGCTGGACCACAACGGCGCGCGCATCCAGGTGCAATACACTTGGCGCAGCCGCCGCAAGCAGCTGCACCTGTTCGCCGCGCTCGATGGCACCTGCCACCTGCTGCAGCTGCGGCGCATGGCCTCCTACCTGCAGTCCGGCCTGCTGTCCGTGCATGACGAAGAGGCGCTCACGGTGCGCGCGACGCGCGATGCGCTGGAGAAGATTCAGGCGAACCCTGAAAGACTCGGCACCCCCTGAGGCGCTGCGCGCCTTCCCCCCGTGGCACGGCGCCTCTCTACTTGCTTCGCAAGGGAGGGGGACGACGCCCTCGGCTAGGCGCCCCCACCGCGAGGCGGCTCTTGCTCGGCATCTCCCGCTTGGGGACGCGCCAGTTTTTGAGATCAGGCCTGGGCCAGGCGCTGGAACAGGCCGCCGGGCAGGCGCTCCACGCGGCCTTCCAGTTCCAGCTCCAGCAAGTGGGCCTGCAGGGCTGCGGCATCCATGCCTGTGCGGTCCATGAGCTCGTCCAGCGACAGCGGGTCGTGGGCCAGGGCGCGCAGGGTGGCGTCGTTCTCATGGTCCTGGGCGGGCTGAACAGCTGCCGCTGCCGCCGCTGCTGCCGGTACGGGCTTGGCAAGCGGCAGGCGCACGGCCGTTCCCTGCAGCTCATCGAGCACGTCCTGCGCCGTTTCCACGAGCTTGGCGCCCTGGCGCAGCAGCGCATGGCAGCCGCGCGACTGGGGCGCGTGGATGGAGCCGGGGATGGCAAAGACCTCGCGGCCCTGTTCGCTGGCCAGTCTTGCGGTGATCAGCGAGCCCGATTGCAGGGCCGCCTCGACCACCAGCGTGCCCTGCGACAGGCCCGCGATGATGCGGTTGCGCTGCGGAAAGTGTGCGGCCATGGGGCCGGTGCCCAGCGGATATTCGCTGACAATCAGCCCGTGGCTGGCCACTTCGCGGGCCAGGCCGATGTGGCGCCGTGGATAGACCTGGTCCAGGCCCGTGCCCACGACGGCAATGGTGACGGGCGCCGCCTGGGCGCCCGTGCGCAGCACCGCGCGCAGTGCGCCCTCATGGGCAGCGCCATCCACGCCCTGCGCCAGTCCGGAGACGATGCACAGGCCGGCCTCGGCCAGCGCCTGCGCCATGGCGCGCGCATTGGCCGCGCCCTGGACCGTCGGCCCGCGGCTGCCGACCATGGCCAGGGACTGTGGATAGGGGAACCAGGGACCAGAACCTGTCATGCAGCGCTCGCTGCCCTGCACATGCAGCAGCAGCGGCGGATCTTCGGTCTGCAGCAGCGCCTGCGGATACTGGGGATGGCCCAGCGCAAGCACGGCATGCAACTGCCCGGAAGCGGGCTGGTCCAGCCATTGCACCGTGGCCGCCACAAGCTGCTCCAGGCGCTGGGGCACGGTCTGCAGCGAATGGGCCTGTGCCGCCGTCACCAGGCCGTGCCAGGCGGCTGGAGGGCCGCTCCAGATGTTCTGCGCGCCACCGCAGGCCGCCAGCAGGCGCCGCGCCGTGGTGCGGCCCACGCCGGGCGTCAGCAGCAGCCGAAGCCAGGCGGACAGCTCCTCGGGAGCGAGCCGGTCGGTGGACTGCAAGGCGGCCGCCATGGCGTTGCCGGCAGGCCGCTGGGGCTCAGGGAGCCGGCGAGGTCAGGCTGTCGCCCACCTCGACGCCGCGCCGTGCCTCCAGGATCAGCGCGTAGGAGACGCGATCGAAGGTGCGGAACACCATGGCGTGGCCATTGCGTTCGTCGGGCAGCTGCACTTCTTCCTTCTTGTCGCCCGTCTTGTCCACGATGCGCACGCCACGGCGGATCAGCTCCAGCACCGTGCCCACGTCCATGCCGTCCTGCGTGCCCTTGTTGATGGCAATGACCTGGTTGTTGGCCGCCCAGCGCACGGCCTGGTCGCCGTACAGGGACACCACGTGGGCCTTCACGGCAGCCTGCGGCGCATGCGGCGCATAGTTCATGTAGGTTCGTTCCGGTGCGGGCAGCAGGCGGTCGCCAGCACGCATCTCGGTCTTGGCGCGCGACAGGTCCACCGTGGCGGGGGAGGCCTGCTCGTGCTTTTCGCCCTTGCTGTCCACGATCTCCAGCGAGGTCTCTCCCTCGATGAGATCGGCCAGGCCCAGGTACTTGGCCTCGTAGCCCAGCACCTCGCCGGAGATGGGGTCCTTGAGCGCCACCGCATCGCGGAAGACACGGTACTGGCGCGGCAGGCCGTCGCCCTTGCGCAGCGGCGCCTCGGCCGTACCACGCGCATAGGCGCGGTCACCGCTGGCCATGAGCACGCGCTCGTCCGTGGTGGCGATGAGGCGGGGTGCGCGCAGCAGCGTTTCGGCATCCACCACCAGCGGCTCGGCCAGGAAGGGCTCGATCAGATGGGGCTGCAGCGTGGGCAGGGCCGCCTGCGCCAGCGACTCGCTGCGCGTGCTCGGAGACACGCGCACCACACCGGGCTCGCCACCGTCGCCCATGGGACGCGCCGTGCTCAGGCGGGCATAGCCATCACGCTTGTCCAGGTACAGCACCTGGCCCGGATAGATGAGGTGTGGATTGGCGATGGCCTGCATGTTCATGCCCCACAGCTCGGGCCAGCGCCAGGGACGGCGCAGGTACATGCCGGAGATGCCCCACAGCGTGTCGCCGCGCTTGACGGTGTAGCTGTCGGGCGCATCGGGCGCCAGCTCGCCCACGGGAACGCCCTGCTGGGCCACCTGCTGGGCGGCCGAGCGCTGCGATGCCGTCACCGGAAGCTGCTGCGCGTGGGCCGCTGCGAACGCAGCGATCAGGGCCGTTGCGACAGTCCAGGTACGAGCTGTGGCGAATGCAGTCATGGAATTCCTCTTCTTGTGGCTGACGCAGCGTCCCTCCTAGGCACTGCGGCACGGCCGATCTTGTCATGAACGGCCATACAGGTCTTACAAATCAGCAAAGATTCTGCGTGCAAGGCCATGAGAGGGCAACGCTTATTGCGTCGTCCCGCTGCGCCCAGGCAGAAAAGTGGCGAAAATAACGACATTCACCGACCACGCCATGTCCATTCTGCCCATTCTTTGCTATCCCGACCCCCGCCTGCACACCGTCGCCAAGCCGGTTGCCAAGGTCGATGACCGCATTCGCCAGCTGGTCCAGGATATGTACGCCACCATGTATGACGCCCAGGGCGTGGGCCTGGCAGCCACCCAGGTGAACGTGCACGAGCGCGTGGTCGTGGTCGATGTCTCCGAAGGCCGTGACGAGCCCTTTGCGCTGATCAACCCGGAGCTGCTCTGGGCCAGCGAGGAAACGCAGCTGGGCGAAGAAGGCTGCCTGTCGGTGCCCGGCATCTACGACGGCGTCGAGCGCTCCACCGCCATCAAGGTCAAGGCGCTGGACGAGAACGGCAACGAACGCATCATCGAGGCCGAAGGCTTCAAGGCCATCTGCATCCAGCACGAGATGGACCACCTGATGGGCAAGGTCTTCGTCGAATACCTGTCGCCGCTCAAGCGCAACCGCATCAAGACCAAGCTGCTCAAGCAGCAGAAACAGGCAGAACGCGCATGACCCACCTGCCAGCGCTTCGCTTCATGCCGCGCTGGAAGATGGACGGCGCGGGCCTCGTTGCCTGGGCGCTGCTGGCCCTGTCCCTGCTGCTTGCCGGCTGCGCCGTGCCCGAGTGGCAAAAGCCCGGCACGCCACGCTCCGAGATCGAGCGCTCCATGGGCCGCCCGACCCTGAGCCTGCCGCTGGACGGTGGCGGCACGCGCCTGGTCTACAGCCGGCAGCCTGCGGGCCAGCAGGTCTACCACATGGATTTCGACGCCAGCCAGCGCCTGGTGCGCGTGGAGCAGGCGCTCACCATCGAACGCTTCCACGCCCTGCGCAATGGCGAGGACACCCGCGAAAGCGTGCGTCAGCTCTTCGGCCCGCCTGCGCTGATCGAGAGGGTCTACAGTTTCAACGGCGACATCTGGACCTACCGTATTCTGGAAAATGGCATTCGCCGCCAGGCCCATGTGCATATCGACCCCGCCGGCGTGGTGCGCCGCGTGATGTTCACCGACGAAGTGTTCAACGACGACGACCGTCGCTGAGCCGGCACACCGTCCCACTGTCCCTACTGGATTGCATGAGAGTCATTTTTGCCGGCACGCCCGAGTTCGCGCGCGTTGCCCTTGAACGCCTGCTCGCCGCGGGCTTTACCGTCCCCCTGGTGCTGACCCAGCCCGACCGTCCCGCCGGGCGCGGCATGAAGCTGCAGGCCTCGCCCGTCAAGCAGTGCGCGCTGGAGCATGGCATTGCCGTGGCCCAGCCGCGCAGCCTGCGCCTGGACGGCAAATACCCCGAAGAGGCCGCCGCCGCCCGCGCCGCCATCGAAGCGGCCCAGGCCGATGTCATGGTCGTGGCCGCCTACGGACTGATCCTGCCGCAGTGGGTGCTCGATACGCCCCCGCGCGGCTGCCTGAACATCCACGCCAGCCTGCTGCCGCGCTGGCGCGGCGCCGCCCCCATCCACCGCGCCATCGAGGCCGGCGATGCCGAGACCGGCGTCACCATCATGCAGATGGACGCGGGCCTGGACACGGGCGACATGTGCCTCATCGAGCGCCTGCCCATCACCGCCGACGACACCACGGCCAGCCTGCACGACAAGCTGGCCGACCTGGGCGGGCGCCTCATCGTCGAGGCGCTGGAGATGAGCGCCTGCGGCGGCCTGCCGCGCACGCCCCAGCCCGCCGAGGGCGTGAACTACGCGCACAAGATCGAAAAGGCCGAAAGCCAGATCGACTGGCGCCAGGATGCCGAGGCCATTGCCCGGCGCCTGCGCGCCTTCAACCCCTTCCCGGGCGGCGCCACGCAGTACGGCGATGAAGCCATCAAGGTCTGGGAGGCTCACGCCGACCCCGCCATCGCCGTGGCGACGGCAGCCCCGGGCACCGTGCTGTCCGCAGGCGCCGACGGCGTGCGCGTGGCCTGCGGCAATGGCGTGCTGTGCATGACGCTGCTGCAGCGCGCGGGCGGCAAGCGGCTGGCGGCGGGCGATTTCCTGCGCGGCTTCGATCTGCCTGAAGGAGCCGTTCTGGACGGCGCTGCCAGCGGCGGCACGCCATGAACCTGCAGCCCCTGGTGGAGCGCGCACGCGGCATTGCGCGCGATCCCGCCTTCATGACCGGCGTGCGCGACATGTCGGGCACGGCGCTGGGCATAGGCGCCTGGGGCTTGGTCACGGGCGTGGCCATGATCAAGAGCGGCATGTCCCTGCCCCTGGCGCTGTTCATGGGCCTGCTGGTCTATGCCGGCAGTGCCCAGCTGGCCGTGCTGCCGCTGATGGCCGTGGGCGCGCCCATGTGGGTGGTCTGGTTCACGGCCATCTGCGTGAACCTGCGCTTCGTCATCCTCAGCAGCATGTGGCGCAGCTACTTTGCCCACCTGCGCCTGCGCCACCGCCTGGCCATCGCCTATTTCAGCGGCGACGTGATCTTCGTGGGCTTCATGAAGCGCTACCCCGATGCCCGGCCCCAGCCCGAGCAGCTGCCCTATTTCTGGGGTGCCGCATCGACCAACTGGCTGGCCTGGCAGATCCCGTCCACGCTGGGCATCCTGCTGGCCGACCAGGTGCCCCTGTCCTGGGGCCTGGGCTTTGCGGGCGTGCTGGCCCTGATGGGCGTGCTGCTGTCCATGCTCAACGACCGTGCCACGTGGGTGGCAGGCGTGGTTGCGGCCAGCGCGGCCGTGGCGGCCTTTGCGCTGCCGCTCAAGCTCAATATCCTCGTGGCCATCGCTGCAGCCGTGGCCGCAGGCCTGCTGGCGGAAACGCTGCAGCAGCGCCTGCGCGCCCTGCAGGCGCCTGAAAAAGGGGAGTCGAGCCCGGTGATTCTCCCGCCCGACACAGCCCATGGCGAGCGCCATGCCCGGCTGCCGCTGGACGAAGACGCCCGGCCCGTGGAAACCAAGGAAAAGGAAACGCTCTGATGGATCTGTCCTGGCTGTGGCCCTGGCTGGCCTGCGTGGGCCTGGCGGCCATCACGCTGTTCACACGCGCCTTCTTCCTGATTCCCGAGCGCGAGGTGCCCCTGCCGCAATGGCTCAAGCGCGGCCTCAAGTACGCGCCGCTGGCGGCCCTGGCGGCCGTGATTGCGCCCGAGATCGTGATGACCAACGGCCGGCTGATCTCCACCGTGGTCGATGCGCGCCTGCCGGCCCTGGCTTGCGCGGTCATGTATTTTTTTTACAAGCGCAGCATCATGGGCACGATCGCGCTTGGCATGGCGGTCTATCTGCCACTGCATATCGGCCTGGGCTGGTAGGCGCAGCGCGGGCGAGAGCGGCCGAGAGCGCCCGGCTCCCCGGCTGAAACCGGATTACAGGCGCTCCCGATGCCCCGGATCGCCGGTGCGCCCGCCCGCTGCCAGGGCGGGCACGCCGCCTACAATGGCCGCGCTTTACCTCTTTTTCGTTTCAATTCCATGGCGATCGCCACCGATCGCAACGCCGCCGTCATGAACATTCTCCGTTTCTCCGATCTGTGCGCCCAGGGCAAGGCCCAGGGCCAGCGCGTCTTCATCCGCGCCGACCTCAACGTGCCCCTGAACGATGCCGGCGAGATCACCGAGGACACGCGCGTGCGCGCCTCCGTGCCCGCCATCGAGATGGCGCTGAAGGCCGGCGCCGCCGTGATGGTGACCAGCCACCTGGGCCGCCCCACCGAAGGCGAGTTCAAGCCGGCCGATTCGCTGGCGCCCGTGGCCCGCCGCCTGGGCGAGCTGCTGGGCCGCGAAGTGCCCCTGGTCGCCGACTGGGTGGACGGCGTGCAGGTGGCGCCCGGCCAGGTCGTGCTGCTGGAGAACTGCCGCGTGAACGTGGGCGAGAAGAAGAACAAGGAAGAACTGGCCCGCAAGCTGGCCGCGCTGTGCGACATCTTCGTGCACGACGCCTTCGGCACTGCCCACCGTGCCGAAGGCACGACCTACGGCATCGCCCAGTTCGCGCCCATTGCCTGCGCGGGACCGCTGCTGTCGGCCGAGATCGACGCCATCACCAAGGCCCTGGCCAACCCGCGCCGCCCGCTGGCCGCCATCGTGGCTGGCTCCAAGGTGTCGACCAAGCTGACCATCCTGCAGTCGCTGGCCAAGAACGTGGACCAGCTCATCGTGGGCGGCGGCATTGCCAACACCTTCATGCTGGCGGCGGGCCTGAACATCGGCAAGAGCCTGGCCGAGGCCGACCTGGTCGGCGAGGCCCGCGCCGTGATCGACGCCATGGCAGCACGCGGCGCCGATGTGCCGATTCCCACCGACGTGGTGGTCTCCAAGACCTTTGCGGCCGACGCGCCCGCCACCGTCAAGAAGGCCACCGAAGTGGCTGACGACGACATGATCCTGGACATCGGCCCCGAGACCGCCGCCCGCCTGGCCGAGCAATTGCGCAAGGCCGGCACCATCGTCTGGAACGGCCCCATGGGCGTGTTCGAGTTCGACCAGTTCGCCAACGGCACCAAGGTCGTGGCCCAGGCGATTGCCGAGTCCGACGCCTTCAGCATCGCCGGTGGCGGCGACACCCTGGCCGCCATCGCCAAGTACGGCATCGAGGACAAGGTCGGCTACATCTCCACGGGCGGCGGCGCCTTCCTGGAGGTGCTGGAAGGCAAGACCCTGCCCGCCTTCGAGATCCTGCAAAAGCGCGCCAACGGCTGAGCACGGCAACATCCGGATACGGGGCACTTTCTTGTCAGTGCCTCGCGGCGAAGCCACAATCGACACTTTGCGCAGCTGCAGCAATCCGCCGCAGCGCGCCCCCGCACCGAGGAGAAATCCATGCGATCGTTCAAATCCGCTGGCGGCCTGGCCCTGGCGGGCCTCTGCCTGGCTCTGGCGGGCTGCGTCAATGCACCGATGACCAGCTACTTCGAAGCCACGGCCCAGCCCAAGATCGGCGCTGCCGGCCACTGGGACTCCGTGGCCAACGATGTCGTCGCCAAGACGCTGGAAACCCTGCAAAAGACCGGCATCGAGCGCACCACGCCGGTCCACGTGGCCCTGCCGGCCGAGCCCAGCCAGTTCGACAAGGGCTTTCGTGAGCTGATCATCACCAAGCTCGTGCAAAGCGGCGTGACCGTCATGCAGCAGCCGGCCCAGGCCCAGCTGCAGGTGAGCTACGGCGCCCAGGTCGTGCGCCACGGCAAGCGCCTGCCCAACCCCGAACTCGTGCTGACGACGACGGTGGTGCGCAACAACCAGTACCTGGCGCGCAAGACCGACGTCTATTACCTCGAAAAGAGCGACGCCGTGCTGTTCACGGCCGAGGACGAGCGCCCCGAATTCCCCGCCAAGAACCTGAAGGTGGTGGGCCAATGACGCTGCGCACGCCCCTCCTGCCTGCCGCGCTGGCTGCGGCGGCCCTGCTGTCCGCCTGCGCCGTGCCCGCTCCCGCGACCACGCCCGAATCGTCGGCCGCGCGCCGCGGCGAGCCCACCTACCAGTCGGCCGCAGCCAACCCCTTCATCGCCAGCAGCCGCGCTGCCGTGGACGAGCTGGTCAAGGGCCTGAACACCGAGGAACTGGGCGAGGCGCCCGTGCTCGTGGCCACCGTGGTCAACGTCAACGACCTGACGCGCTCGGCCCCGCTGGGCCGCACGCTCAGCGAGCTGTACGCCTCCCAGCTGTCCGCCAAGGGCTACAACGTCAAGGAGCTGAAGCTGCGCGGCGATGTGTACGTCAAGGAAGGCACGGGCGAGCTGCTGCTGTCGCGCGAGATCAAGGACATCGCACGCAACCACAATGCGGCCCTGGTCCTGGTGGGCACGTACTCGGCGGCTGCCAAGTACACCTATGTGAGCCTGAAGCTGGTTCGCACCGACGACAGCCGCATCGTGCGCAGCCACGACTACGCGCTGCCCAACAACATCGACATCCAGCGCCTGCTGGGCGCCCCGGCCACGGCGCAACGCTGAGGCCCTGCAGCCTGACTGCGCCCGTGTGCGCAGTCAGGCTGCGTCTTCTTCTCCCGACGTTCTCCTGCTTGCCCTCAGCGGCCGCGCGCCGGCCACAGCACCGAGGCGATGGCCACCACCATCAGCGCCACGGCCGTCCAGTCCTGCCAGTGCAGCACCTCGCCCAGCCACCAGGCGCCGCTGAACACGCCCAGCACGGGGATCATCATCACGCTCAGCGTGGACGCCACGGGCGGCAGGCTGCGCGCCAGGAAGAACCAGACCGTCTGGCCAAAGCCCAGCACCAGCACGCCGTTGAAGACGATGGCGCCCGTGGCCTGAGCATCAGGCCAGTGCCACAGGTGGCGCTCGAAGACGAAGGCCAGCACCGTGAGCGTCAGCGCGGTCAGCGCCACCATCCACAGCGTCATCGTCAGCAGGGGCACGGGCACCTCGGCGCGGCGCAGCTTCTGCGTGCCGAAGGCCCAGCTCAGCGCGGCGGCCAGCATCAGGCCCACGCCGATGGGACGGCTGCCCAGGGCGCCGACCTCGTGCCACAGCAGCAGGAGCACGCCCGCCAAGGCCGCCGCCACACCCGCCCAGGCACGCGGCGCCAGCCGATCATGGAAGAACAGGCTGCCCAGCACGGCCGAGAAGATGGGCATGGTGTAGCCCAGGATGGCCGCCCGCCCGCTGGACAGCATGGGGATGGCAATGATGATCAGGCTGTTCCACAGCACCATGTTGAACAGCGTCAGCTGCGCCAGCCGGGGCCAATAGGCACGCGGCACGGCCAGCGGCAGGCGGCGCCAGACCACGAAGGCCGCCAGGATGGGCAGGCCCACCCACATCGAGGCCATGCGGAAACTCAGCGGCGGGAAATGCTGCACGCCCAGCTTCATCACCGGCCAGTTGATGCCCCAGATCAGGGTCAGCGCGATCAGCAAAAGGATTTGTCGGGCGGTGAAGGCAGGCATAGGCCGCCGATTGTGCCCGCGGGCCGCCAGGCCCGCTGGATGCCCGGCGACAGGCCCCGGGAAGGGCCGATCGCTAAAATCGCGCCCCATGACCTTTCTCGACATGCTGCGCAATGCCACCGCCCAGAACCAATCCATGCTGTGCGTGGGCCTGGACCCCGAACCCAGCCGCTTTCCTGCGGCCATGCGCGGCGATGCAAGCAAAATCTACGACTTCTGCGCCGCCATCGTCGACGCCACGGCCGACCTGGTGAACTCCTTCAAGCCCCAGATCGCCTACTTCGCGGCCCACCGCGCCGAAGACCAGCTGGAAAAGCTCATGGCCCACATGCGCGCCGTCGCTCCCCATGTGCCCATCATCCTGGACGCCAAGCGCGGCGACATCGGCTCCACCGCCGAGCAATACGCCAAGGAAGCCTTCGAGCGCTACGGCGCCGACGCCGTGACCCTGTCGCCCTTTATGGGCTTCGACTCCATCACGCCCTACCTGCAGTACGAGGGCAAGGGCGCCTTCCTGCTGTGCCGCACCTCCAACCCCGGCGGCGACGACCTGCAGGCCCAGCGCCTGGCCGACCTGCCGGGCCAGCCTCACCTGTTCGAGCATGTGGCGCGCCTGGCGCAAGGCCCCTGGAACACCAACGGCCAGCTCGGCCTGGTGGTGGGCGCCACGCGCCCGCAGGAGATCGAGCGCGTGCGTGAATTCGCGCCCTCGCTGCCGCTGCTGATTCCCGGCGTGGGCGCCCAGGGGGGCGATGCCGTGGCCACGGTCAAGGCGGCGCGCATCGGCGGCGGCCCCATCATCATCAATTCCTCGCGTGCGGTGCTCTATGCATCGCAGGGCGAAGACTTCGCTGCCGCCGCGCGCACCGCCGCCCAGGCCACGCGCCAGACGCTGCAAGACGCAGCCGCCGCCTGAGACGGCAGGGAAGCCCGGCCATGCAAGGCAAATGGCTGGAAGACTTCCTGCTGCTGGCCCAGGAGCGCAGCTTCACGCGCGCGGCCGAGCTGCGCCATGTCACCCATCCGGCCTTCGGGCGGCGCATCCGCGCGCTGGAGGCCTGGGCCGGCACGCCCCTGGTCGAGCCCGGCGGCGGCCCCGTGCGGCTGACGCCGGCCGGCGAAGCCTTCCGCGACACGGCCGAGCAACTGGTGCGCACGCTGGCCCAGTCGCACGATGAACTGCAGGCCGTGGCCGGGCGCCAGGCCCGCGTGATCACCCTGGCCACGGGACGCACGCTGGCGCGCACCATCGTGGCCGACTGGCTGACGCGCCACGGCAGCGTGCTGCAGACGGCCGAGCTGCGCGTGGTCACACGCACGCTGGACGAGACCGTGGCCATGCTGCAGCGCGGCGAAGTCAGCTTCACGCTGGTCTACCACCACGCCGCCATTGGCGTGCGCCTGGACGGCCGCCAGTTCAGCTACCTGACGGTGATGCAGGACAGGCTGGTGCCCGTGGCCCGCGCCGATGCCCAGGGCCGTCCGCTGTACGAGCTGTCGGCCAGCCACCAGCCCGTCGCTCCCGTACCCTACCTGGCCTTCTCCCACAGCATGGCCCTGGGCCGCCTGGTGGAAGACCACCTGGCCCGGCATCCGCTGGCGCCGCGCCTGCGCCGCTGCGTGGACTGCGATTCGGCCGACGCCCACTACGAATACGTACTGCGCGGCCTGGGTCTGGCCTGGATGCCGTGGTCCATGGTGCGCGGCGACTGCCAGGCCGGCCGCCTGGCCGTGGCCGGCGACCCGGGCCTGGAAGTGCACTTCGACGTGCGCCTGTACCGTCCCAAGCGCCACCTGGGCCCCGCGGCCGAGCAGTTCTGGAGCGACATCACGGGCGCCTGACGGGTGCATGCATGCGCCCTCATGGTGCAAACCCGCACCGGGCTGTGGAACAAGCGGGTTTTGGTGCTGCAATGGCTCCGCCTCGTGCCGAATCAGCACCGAATGCCTGGATAGTCCTTCGCACAATCAAACTCATACATTTCAGGAATAACCCCATGCCCAGCAACTCCCTCCTGCGCCGCACCGCCCTGGCCTGCGGCCTGCTGATCGCCGCCACCGGCAGCGCCTTCGCCGACGACGCCGCCAGCTACCCCAACCGTGCCATCACCATGATCGTGGGCTACCCCGCCGGCGGCAGCACCGACCTGGTGGGCCGCTTCGTGGCCGATGGCCTGGCCTCGCGCCTGGGCCAGCCCGTGGTGGTGGAGAACCTGGGCGGCGCCGGCGGCGCCATCGGCGCGCAAAAGGCCGTCAAGGCCACGCCCGACGGCTACACGCTGTTCGTGGGCGCCAACAACGAGCTGGCCATCGCACGGCTGATCAACAAGAGCATCAAGTACTCCATCGGCGACTTCACGCCCATCGGCATGATCGGCTCCCAGCCCATGGTGCTGGTGGCCTCGCAGAAGGCCGGCGTCAAGACAGCCGCCGAGTTCAGCGCCCTGGTGGCCAAGAACCCGGGCAAGTTCAGCTACGGCAGCTCGGGCGTGGGCACGGCACTGCACCTGGCCGGCGAGATGATCAAGGAGCAGGGCAAGCTGCACATGACCCACATCCCCTACCGGGGCGTGGCGCCCCTGACCACGGACCTGGTGGGCAACAACATCGAGTTCGGCATGTTCGTGCTGTCCTCGGGCCTGCCCCAGATCCGCGCGGGCAAGGTCATCGCCCTGGGCACGACGGAGGCCAAGCGCTCGGCCATCACGCCCGACATCCCGGCCCTGTCCGAGCTGCCCCAGTACAAGAACGTGGACATCAACGTCTGGTTCGCGCTGATGGCACCCAAGGGCCTGCCCGCACCCGTGGCCGCCAAGGTCAAGAAGGCGCTGGACGAGACCATGGCCTCGCCAGAGTTCCGCAAGAAGATGGAAGAGTCAGGCTCGGTGGTGGCCGATCCCAAGACGGATGCCGGCAAGTACATCAACGCCGAGATCGCCAAGTACACAAAAATCGTCCAATTCGCCCATATTGAGAATTGATCCCCCCTGAGCGGCTGCGCCGCTTCCCCCCACTCTCGCCGTGCTGCGCACGGCGGGCGGGGGGACGCAGCCCTCGCTGCGGGGCGGCCCTTGCTTGGCTGCCCTCGCTTGCGCTGCGCCAGTTGCAAAAGCCGTGCGCGTGTAGACAACGGAGTGAGTGATGGAAACTTTGCGATTTGACCTTCCCCTGCCCGACCTGAGCGCCTGGCGCGCGGGCAATACCGGTACCGAGGGCGTGTGGCAATTCGACTCGGGACGCCCGGGCCGCCACGTGATGATTTCCGCGCTGGTGCACGGCAACGAGATCTGCGGCGCCTGGGCCGTGTCCGGGCTGCTTCAGGCCCTGAACAACGGCCTGGCGCTGGACAATGGCCGCCTGACCCTGGTGCTGGCCAACCTCGATGCCTTCGACCGCTTCGACGCGGCCAGCCACGATGCCTCGCGCTTCGTGGACGAGGACATGAACCGCCAGTGGATAGACGCACGCATCGACGAGGGCAGCACCCGCGAGCGCCGCCGCGCCGCCGCGCTGCGCCCCTTCGTGCAGCAGGCCGACTGGCTGCTGGACCTGCATTCCATGCACGAGCCCTCGGCCCCGCTGCTGCTGACCGGCATGCAGCCGCGCAACCGCGATCTGGCACGCCAGATGGGCGCGCCGGCGAACATCGTCGTGGATGCCGGCCACAAGGACGGCACGCGGCTGCGCGACTACGGGCGCTTCGGCCTGCCCGACGCCGAGGCCGGCGACTCGCGCTCGCTGCTGATCGAATGCGGCTTCCACGGCGATCTGGCCAGCCGCGACGTGGCGCACGACCAGTGCCTGCGTTTCCTCGAAGTGGCCGCCATCTTCGACAACGGCGCGCTGCACGCCGCCCTGCCCGGCTGGAAGCAGGCCGACGCACCGGCCCAGTGGGCGCTGGAAGTCACGGCGCCCGTGGTGGCCAAGAGCAGCGGCTTTCGCTTCACGGCGCCGTTCACGGGGCTGGAGCGCTTCGAGAAGGCCGGCACGGTGATCGGCGACAACGATGGCGAGCCGGTGATCACGCCCTATGGCGACTGCGTGCTGGTCATGCCCTCGGTGCGCCAGGCGCGCGCGGGCGTGACCGTGGTGCGCTTCGCCAGGCGCTCGCCGCTCTGAGCGGCACGCTTCAGCCGAACCTCAGCCGCGCTGGCAGCGCGCAGGCGACAGCCGTTCAGGCTGCACGCCCTGCGCGGCCAGGCGTGCATCCAGCGGCTCGCCACGCAGCAGGTTGCGCGCCAGCAGGCTGTAGCCGAAGGCGCTCTGTATGCCGTAGCCGCCCTGGGCGGCCACCCAGAAAAAGCCCGGCAGCGGCACGGGCGAGGCATCCCAGCCAATGGCCATCTCGCCGTCGGCCACAAAGCTGCGCAGCCCGGCCCAGGTGTGGGAGGGGCGGCGGATCTGCAGCGTGGTCACTTCCTCGATGCGCCAGATGCCCGTGGCCACGTCCAGTTCCTCGGGCGCCACGTCCTGCGGCGCCACGGGGTCGGCGTTGGCGGGCGATCCCAGCAGCTGGCCTGCATCGGGCTTGAAGTAAAAGCCCTCGTCGGCGCTGATCACGGCGGGCCAGTGCGCGGCATCCATGCCTTCGGGCACGGCAAAGGTGAAGGCACTGCGCCGCTTGGGCACCAGGCCGATGGGCGCTGCGCCCGCCAGCGCGCCCAGCGCATCGGCCCAGGCGCCAGCCGCGTTGACCACGCAGCGCGCACGCACCTGGCTGCCGTCGGCCAGGTCCACGGTCCAGACACCTGCGTCATGCGCCAGCGCGCGGACCTCGGCGCTGCAGCGCAGCTCGCCGCTGCACTGGCGCAGGCCGCGCAGGAATCCCTGGTGCAGGCCATGCACGTCGATGTCGCGCGCGCCGTCGTCCGCAAAGCCATCGACCAGCAGCGTGGTGTTCAGGCAGGGCACCAGGGCCTTGAGTTCATCGGGGCCCAGGCGCCGCGCCTGGGGCGAGTGCAGGAGCGCCTCGGCATGGGCGGCATCGAGCAGGTCCTTCTGCGCGGCCGTGCCCACATAGAGCACGCCGCGCGGCGCCAGGATGGGCGCCTGCACAAAGCCCTGCGGCGGCTGCTCGTAGAAGGCGCGGCTGGCGCGCGTCAGCGCCTGGACCTGCAGCGGGCCATAGTGCTCCTCATACAGCGCGGCCGAGCGGCCCGTGCTGTGGTAGCCGGGCTGGGATTCGCGCTCCAGCACCAGAACCGAGGCGCCGCCATCGCGCGCCAGCTGCCAGGCCACCGAGGCACCGGCCATGCCCGCGCCCACCACCACGAAATCACGGATGCTGCTGTCCATGGCCGGCCTCACTTTGCGTTCTTGCGGCCTGGCTTGGCCTGCGCGGGAGCGGCCGCTGCCTCCAGGTAGGGCCGCAGATAGCGCCCCGTGTGGCTGGCCGGGTTGGCCGCCACGTCCTCGGGCGTGCCCGTGGCCACTACCTGACCGCCGCCCGAGCCGCCTTCGGGGCCCATGTCGATGATCCAGTCGGCCGTCTTGATCACGTCCAGGTTGTGCTCGATGACCACGATGGTGTTGCCCGCATCGCGCAGCTGCTGCAGCACTTTGAGCAGCAGGGCGATGTCGGCGAAGTGCAGGCCCGTCGTGGGCTCGTCCAGGATGTAGAGCGTGCGCCCCGTGTCGCGCTTGGACAGTTCCTGGGCCAGCTTGACGCGCTGCGCCTCGCCGCCCGACAGCGTGGTCGCGCTCTGGCCCAGCCGGATATAGGACAGGCCCACGTCCAGCAGGGTCTGCAGCTTGCGGGCGATGGTGGGCACGTCCTTGAAGAAGGCATGGGCGTCCTCCACCGTCATCTCCAGGATCTGGGAGATGTTGCGGCCCTTCCACTGCACCTCCAGCGTCTCGCGGTTGTAGCGCTGGCCGTTGCAGATGTCGCAGGGCACGTAGACGTCGGGCAGGAAGTGCATCTCCACCTTGACCACGCCATCGCCCTGGCAGGCCTCGCAGCGGCCGCCGGCCACGTTGAACGAGAAGCGCCCGGGGCCGTAGCCGCGCTCCTTGGCGGTGTTGGTCTCGGCCATCAGGTCGCGGATGGGCGTGAACAGGCCCGTGTAGGTGGCCGGGTTGCTGCGCGGCGTGCGGCCTATGGGCGACTGGTCCACATTGATGACCTTGTCGAAATGGCCCATGCCGATGATGTCGTCGTGCGGCGCAGCCTCGCCGCCGGCGCGGTGGATCTGGCGCGCGGCCTCGGTATAGAGCGTGTCGTTGACCAGCGTGCTCTTGCCCGAGCCAGAGACGCCGGTCACGCAGGTCAGCAGGCCCACGGGAAAGTCCGCCGTCACGCCCTTGAGGTTGTGGCCGCGTGCGCCCACCACGCGCAGGGCCTGCAGTTGCGGCGCGCCGGGCGCGGTTGCGTTGTCGGGATTGGCGGGGGGCTGCTGGGTGCGGGCCGGGAAGCCCTTGGCCGCTGGCCGGGCCTCGCCCTCGGCCGTTGCCTCCAGCACCGGTTGCCAGGGCGTGCGCCGCGCAGGCACTTCGATGCGCTGGGTGCCCGCCAGGTAGCGGCCCGTGGGTGAATCGGGGTTGGCGCGCACCTCATCGTAGCTGCCCTGGGCCATGACGCGGCCGCCATGCACGCCCGCGCCGGGCCCCAGGTCGATGATCTGGTCGGCCGCGCGCATCATGTCCTCGTCGTGCTCGACCACGATGACGCTGTTGCCGATGTCGCGCAGGTGCTGCAGCGTGCCGATGAGCTTGTCGTTGTCGCGCTGGTGCAATCCGATGCTGGGCTCGTCCAGCACATACATCACGCCCGTCAGGCCGCTGCCGATCTGGCTGGCCAGGCGGATGCGCTGGGCCTCGCCGCCGGACAGCGTGTCGGCGCCGCGCTCCAGGCTCAGGTAGCTCAGGCCCACGTCGTTGAGGAACAGCAGGCGCGAGGCGATCTCGCGCACCACCTTGCCCGCGATCTCGGCCTTGGCGCCCGACAGCTGCAGGGACGCGCACCAGGCATGGGCCTCGGCCAGCGTGGCGTGGCCCACCTCGTAGATGGCGCGGGCCTGCTCGCCCTCGCCGATGCGCACGAAGCGCGCCTCTCGGCGCAGCCGCGTGCCGCCGCAGTCGGGGCAGACGGCGACGCTGCGCAGCCGCGCCAGATCGTCGCGCACCACGCTGGACTCGGTCTCGCGCCAGCGCCGCGTGATGTTGGGAATGATGCCCTCGAAGGGATGGCTCTTGACCATGGACTCGCCCTTGCGCGCGCCGCTGTCGAAGACGTAGCTGAAGGGCATTTCCTCTTCGCCCGAGCCCCAGAGCACCACATGGCGCACCTTCTCGGGCAGCTCCTCGAAGGGCAGCTCCACATCGGTGCCGTAGTGGCGCGCCACGCTCTCCAGCATGGAGAAGTAGTAGCCGTTGCGCCGGTCCCAGCCCTTGACGGCGCCGCTGGCCAGGCTCAGCGTGGGGAAGGCGACCACGCGCTCGGGGTCGAAGGACTCCGTGCAGCCCAGGCCGTCGCAGCCCGGGCAGGCGCCCATGGGCGAGTTGAACGAGAACAGGCGCGGCTCCAGCTCGGGCAGCGAATAGCTGCACAGCGGGCAGGCGAACTTGGCGCTGAAGAGGTGTTCCTTGCCGCTGTCCATCTCCAGGGCGATCACGCGGCCGCCGGCGTCGGCGCCACCCGCGCGCAGGGCGGCCTCGAAGCTCTCGGCCAGGCGCTGCTGGGCGTCGGCACGCACCTTGAGGCGGTCGATCACCACGTCGATGTCGTGGCGCTCGTTCTTCTCCAGCGCGGGCAGGGAATGGGACTCGTGGATCTTGCCGTCGATGCGAAAGCGCACATAGCCCTGGGCCTGCATCTGCGCGAACAGCTCGGCGAACTCGCCCTTCTTGTTGCGCGCCAGCGGCCCCAGCACCATGAGGCGCGTGTCCTCGGGCAAGGCCAGGGCTGCATCCACCATCTGGCTGATGGTCTGGGACTGCAGCGGCAGGTTGTGGTCGGGGCAGTAGGGCGTGCCGGCACGTGCGAACAGCAGGCGCAGGTAGTCGTTGATCTCGGTCACCGTGCCCACGGTGGAGCGCGGGTTGTGGCTGGTGGCCTTCTGCTCGATGCTGATGGCGGGCGACAGGCCCTCGATCAGGTCCACATCGGGCTTGTCCAGCCGCCCCAGGAACTGGCGCGCATAGGCCGACAGGCTCTCCACATAGCGGCGCTGGCCCTCGGCATACAGCGTGTCGAAGGCCAGGCTGGACTTGCCCGAGCCCGACAGCCCGGTGATCACCACCAGCCGGTTGCGCGGAATGTCCAGGTCGATGTTCTTGAGGTTGTGCGTGCGCGCACCGCGGATGGCGATGCGTGACTGCGCCAGCGCCAGGCCAAGGTAGCGGCCGTCGGGCTGGGAGCGGGAGTCGGCGGCCCGGTCCAGGCCGCCGTCTTCGGAAATCGTGTGGGAACCAGGCATCGGGAAAACCCCTGCGAAGGCGAACCCGCCATGATAGGTCAGAACCCGTGCCACCGCATGGCGGCTCGGTCTGCGGGGCGGCAGGGTCTGCCGCGGCGCCCCTTCACAAAACTGTCTTGCACTGCCTTGCATAACCCAGCCACCCCGCAGCGCCGGCCTATGGGCGAGAATGGCGGATTGCTTGCCCCCACAACAGTGCACCCCGTGCTCGATTCCCCCACACCCGTCCACGGCGCCCAGGCGCCAGCCCCCTCCTCGGCCGCATCGGGCCGCATGACCCCGCAGGAACGCCGATCCAGCGCCAGCCTGGCGCTGATCTTTGCGCTGCGCATGCTGGGCCTGTTCCTGGTGCTGCCGGTGTTCGCGCTGGAGGCGCGCAAGTACCCGGGCGGGGATGATCCGGCCATGATCGGCCTGGCCATGGGCCTGTACGGGCTCACCCAGGCCGTGTTCCAGCTGCCCCTGGGCCTGGCTTCGGACCGGTTCGGGCGCAAGCGCGTCATCGTCGCCGGGCTGCTGGTCTTTGCCGCGGGCAGCCTGCTGGCGGCCACGGCCGACTCGCTGCTGGGCCTGATGTGGGGCCGGGGCCTGCAGGGCGCGGGCGCCGTCTCGGCCGCCGTGACCGCGCTGCTGGCCGACCTCACGCGCGACAGCGTGCGCACCAAGGCCATGGCCATGGTGGGCGGCAGCATCGGACTCATGTTCGCGCTGGCCCTGGTGCTCAGCCCCCTGCTGGCTGCCTGGGGCGGGCTGCCTGGCATCTTCGGCCTGACCTGCGCCCTGGCGCTGGCGGGCATTGCCGTCGTGCTCTGGGTCGTCCCGCCCGAGCCCGCGCGCCACGCCGACCAGCCGCGCGGCCGCATGGCCGAGCTGTGGCGCCACGGCGATCTGGTGCGCCTGAACCTGGGTGTGTTCGTGCTGCACACCGTGCAGATGTCCATGTGGGTGGCCGTGCCCGCCATGCTGGTGCAGGCAGGCCTGGACAAGCAGGCGCACTGGCATGTCTACCTGCCGGCCGTGGTGCTGTCCTTCGCCGCCATGGGCGGCCTGTTCGCCATGGAGCGGCGCGGGCGCCTGCGCGCGGCCCTGCTGGGCGCCATCGCCCTGATCACCCTCGTGCAGATCGGCCTGGGCCTGCTGGCGGCCGGCGGCGCGCAGCCGCCACTGTGGGCCATGGCCGTGCTGATGTTCGTGTTCTTCTGCGGCTTCAACGCGCTGGAGGCCACCCAGCCCAGCCTGGTATCGCGCATGGCCCCGTCCCCGCTGCGCGGCGCGGCGCTGGGCGCCTACAACACGCTGCAATCGCTGGGCCTGTTCGCAGGTGGCGCGCTGGGCGGCGCCGTCGCCAAATGGGCCGGCATGCCGGGCCTGTTCACCCTGACGAGTGTCCTGGCCGTGCTGTGGCTGGTCGTCACCTGGCCGCTGCGCCCCGTGGGCCGCCACGGCTGAACGGCGGATTTTCAGACGGTTACAAGCCGCCGCCACAGGCGGTTGCCACGGGATATCCGCCCCCTGCCATCGGCGGACGGCTTGCGGCACAATGGCGCGTCTGGCCCGGGATCCATCCCTCTATGCCCGGGCCACTTCCCTATGTAAAGGTATTTCACTCATGGCATCCGTCAACAAGGTCATCATCGTCGGCAACCTCGGACGCGACCCCGAAATGCGCACCTTCCCGAGTGGCGATCAGGTGGCCAACGTGACCATCGCCACCACCGACCGCTGGCGCGACAAGAACACCGGCGAGAACAAGGAAGCCACCGAGTGGCACCGCGTGGTCTTCAATGGCCGCCTGGCTGAAATCGTGGGCCAGTACCTGCGCAAGGGCAGCCAGGTCTATGTCGAAGGCAGCCTGCGCACCCGCAAGTGGACCGACCAGGCCAGCGGCCAGGAACGCTACGCCACCGAAATCCGTGCCGACAGCATGCAGATGCTGGGCAGCCGCCAGGGCGGCGGCGGTGGCCAGCAAGGCGGCGGTTACGGCGATGAAGGCTACGGCGACAGCGGCTACGACGCCCCTCCGCAGCAGCAACAGCGCCGCCCGGCCCCTGCCCCCATGGCAGCGCCCGCACCGCGCCAGGCCCCTGCCCAGCGCCCCGCTCCCGCGCCCATGGCACCCCCGCCCCAGCGCGCAGCCTCGGGCTTTGACGATATGGATGACGACATTCCGTTCTAAATCCGAAGAGGATTGTTTTTGTTGATTCGGGCCCGCCTGCTCTTCGGAGAGGCGGGCTTTTTCTTTGCCAGTCGCATGCCGACCCCGCTGAAGCGAACCGAGGCCCAGGCCGCAGCGGATGTGCCGCAGCTGTGCAAGCCAGCCAGACCTTGATCGTCTTCTATATAAAGAATAAAATATTTATCTTTGAATGATTTTTTAATATTTAAAGATAAAAATAATGAATCTTGGACTTTACTCTTCCTCACAAATCGCGGCAGAGCTATCGTCACGGCTGCGCAAGCATCGCATCGCCCAAAAGTTCACTCAGGCGGAACTGGCCAGCCGTGTAGGCGTATCCAAGGCCACCATCGTCAACATGGAGGCAGGCAAGAACGTCTCATTCGAGACCGTGATTGCCGTTGTACAGGTGCTGGGCCTTGCCATTCAGCTTGAAGAGCTGTTTCTTTATCAACCACGCACGATTGAAGAGCTTGAAAGGATTTCAACTCTTCCTCAGCGGGTGCGTTCCCTGAAAGCTTCACATGGTTCAGAAGATTAATGTCTACTACGAAGGCTGGGGCGACAAATTTCATTGGGCAACCCTTGGTGCAGCCGACGCCAGAAGCAGCATTATTTTTGAATATACCGACGAGGCTTTTGCCAAGGGACTGGAGCTATCGCCCTACCTTTTCCCGCTTGTAAAGGGACGAGATTTCTCCCAATCTCTACCAAGACACCAATTAGGTCTACCAGGCCCTGTCTACGATTCTTTGCCGGATGGATGGGGTTTGCTCCTGATGGACAAACTATTCCAAAAACGTGGATTGGACCCTGCTCGGTTATCTGCGCTGGATCGATTGGCATATGTCGGCGACAGCGCATTAGGTGCAATGACATTTGCACCTGCTGATAGTTTCATGAAACAGCCTCAAGCAGATATTCCTATGGCAATGCTTGCACAAGAAGTGCAACAAGTGCTTGAGGACAAGGACACAGCTCTGCTAGCGCAACTCGCCCTGGTGGGTGGCTCGCCTCATGGGGCTCGGCCCAAGGCGCTGGTCTATCTGAATAGCGAGACACATCGCGCGAGCACCGTACCCATGGAGGGCGCTGAACCTTGGCTGGTGAAATTTCCCGCAATGAATGAACACTCCGAGGTTTGTGCCATTGAGGATCTCTACATCAAGTCTGCCAGTGCATGCGGGCTTGAGGCGCCGCCTACCGTCAGCTTGGATTTGGGACAGGGGCTGTCTGCCTTTGGCATCAAACGCTTCGACAGAGAAGGCAAGTACCGCGTTCCTGTCCACACCTTGGCTGCATTTGTTGGCGCTGATTTCCGGGTGGCCGGGTCCATCGGCTATATCACCTTGATTCAGGCAACACGATTTCTGACCAGAGATTCAAGGGAAGTGAAAAAAGCCTTTGAACGCGCTGTGTTCAACGTGATTTTCAACAATCGGGATGACCACGGAAAGAATTTCTCCTTCAGGATGGGAAAGGATGGCCATTGGAAGCTTGCCCCGGTTTATGACATAACCTTCAATAGAGGACCGGGCGGCTACCATCAAATGGACGTAGCAGGCGAGGCATCCATTATTCGATTGGCGCATCTGCAACAGCTCGGCAAAGAAGCTGGAGTCAGCAAAAAAGAAACAATAGAAATCATTTCGAGAGTTGCGCAGGAGGCATCTTTATTCTCTGCACGAGTGCAGGAATACGATGGCGCCATCCGCAGGCAAACAGAACAGAGTATCTCGAGAATTCTTCAAGCGAATATCAAAGCGGCCACATCATAGGCGCCGCATCCATGGCGCCTTCATGATCGGAGCGGCGCTTCCCGCCCCCCCGAACACCCACCCCCTCGTACAATCGCGCCCGTGATTTCAGTCCACCGGCACCGTCAACCCGAGGCTCGCCATGCGCGCAGCCGCGATGCCGCGCGCCTTCACAGCTTCACGCTGGCCCGCATCGCGCGCGGCTCGCAGAGCCGGCGTTCGGGCTGCACCCGCCTGGCGCCGCCGTAGCACGGCCGAACCGTACAAGCCGCCAGGTTTCGGGCATCGCCCGACGCCCGGCATGTTCATTCCCGTCTACAAAATCCTGCTCCGCCTTGTCACACCCAGCGCGGCGGGGCCGGCCATTTCCATGTCGAAACACCCCCATCCCTTTCGCGCCGAGTGGGCGCCCAGCATTCCGCGCGAGCTCATGGCCGGCGCCGTGGCCACCTTTGCGCTGATCCCCGAGGTCATCGCCTTCTCCTTCGTGGCCGGGGTCGATCCCGCCGTCGGGCTGTTCGCCTCCTTCATCATCAGCATCGTCATCGCCTTCACGGGCGCGCGCCCGGCCATGGTGTCGGCGGCGGCGGGCTCGGTCGCGCTGGTGGCGGCGCCGCTGGTGCATGCGCATGGCGTGCAGTACCTTTTTGCGGCCGGCATCCTTGCGGGAGCCGTGCAGATCCTGTTCGGCCTGCTGCGCCTGGGCGTGCTGATGCGCTATGTGTCGGGCTCGGTGCGCACGGGCTTCGTCAATGCGCTGGCCATCCTGATCTTCTCGGCCCAGATACCGCACCTGATCGGCGCCAATGCCGCCACCTGGGCCATGGTGGGTGCCGGCCTGCTGATCATCTACGGCCTGCCCCGGCTGACCACGGCCGTGCCCTCGCCCCTGGTCTGCATCGTGGTGCTGACGGTGGCGGCGCAATGGCTGGACCTGCCCCTGAAGACGGTCGCCGACCTGGGCCTGCTGCCGGACGGCCTGCCCAGCTTCGGGCTGCCGCAGGTGCCTTGGTCGCTGGAGACGCTGCGCCTGATCGCCCTGCCCGCGCTGGCGATCGCCATGGTGGGATTGCTGGAGTCCATGATGACGGCCAGCGTGGTCGATGAACTCACGGACACGCCCAGCTCCAAGAACCGCGAGTGCAGCGGCATCGGCGTGGCCAACATCGCGGCCAGCCTGTTCGGCGGCATTGCCGGCTGCGCCATGATCGGCCAGACCGTGGGCAATGTGCGCTACGGCGGCCGCGGCCGGCTGTCCACGCTGTTCGCGGGCGCCTTCCTGCTCATCCTGATGGTGCTGCTCAAGCCCTGGGTGTCCCAGGTGCCGGTGGCGGCGCTGGTGGCCATCATGGTGATGGTGTCGGCCTCCACGCTGGACTGGGGATCGGCCCGCGCCCTGCTCAGGCATCCCAAGCTGTCCAGCGCCGTCATGCTGGCCACCGTGGTGGTCACCGTCGCCACGGACAACCTGGCCGCCGGCGTGGGCGTCGGCGTGCTGCTCAGCGGGGTGTTCTTCACCTTCAAGGTCTCAAGGCTGCTGTCCGTCGAGAAGACGCAGGACGGCGCAGGCCTGACCTACCGCGTATCGGGCCAGGTCTTCTTTGCATCGGCCGACCAGCTGGTCGATGCCTTCGACGTGCGGGACATCGAAGGCCGGCCGGTGCGCATCGAACTGACCAACGCGCATTTCTGGGACATCACGGCCGTCAATGCGCTGGACAAGGTCTGCCAGCGCCTGCGCAAGCACGGCAGCACGGTCGAGGTGACGGGCCTGAACGAACACGGCCGGGCACTGGTGTCGCGGCTGGATATCGGCATCGAGTAGGAAACCTGCCCCGGGCATGGTTTTCCAGCGCTGGCAGACCGCTTGCTTTCCTGGGGCAGACGCGGCCTGCTCTTTCGCAAAGAGAAATCCGTCAAATATCGAATGAGTCATTCAGAAATTTCTCTATTTCAAAGAGTTACTCTTTTGAAATAAAGATTTCAGCCCGCTCATTTAGGATCTGGACCGCTGTCACCTCCCCAAACCCGTCCCATCTCTTCCATGCGACTCAGATCCGTTATCTTGGGCCTTGTCCTCCTGGTCTTTGCCGCATCCGCATCCTGGTTGGCCGTGTATGGGTTTCTCATCTCCCAGGAGGACTACTCGCCTGAGCGGGGATCGCTCAGATATTACGTAGGAATCTCTTCCCTGATACGCAATGCGCCAGCGACAGGGACGATGGCGCAGCCCGCCTACTTCGGCTCCGTCGGTGATGGCAACAAGCCCCCGCAGTCCGAGATGACCTTCGAGACCAGCGCCAACGACATCACCGAAGCCACTGCGGCCATCACCAGCTACCTGCGCCAGAAGGATTTCCACCAGAGATCCATCGATGCCGAAAATGCCGCCGCATCGTTTGTCCCCGAGGGAGAGCGCCTTGTCCAATACGCGCAATACGCGTCATCGGCCGGCGAAGTTGCCGTACTGGCGGTCACCCAGGCAATGGCAACAGGCCTGTGCAAGGTCACGCTCACCCATTACGACTGAACATGTCCAGCAGATCCCACATACCCCGAAGACTCATCTATACCTGCAACTGCGGATGGATTGACCTGGGCCACCTCCAATCGGTCGAGAGCCATCGCAATCGCTACGCCAGTGCGGCCTATCTCTGGAAAGACATACTGCATGAGCGCGGCATCGGGATTCCCGGTCACTCCGACAGCCATCTGATTCAATACAAGCAATCCATGGGGCGCTTTGGCCTGACCCAGGAATTTGCCAAGTTCTATCTCGTCAAGAAAGGCCTGTCTCTTTCAGCGAAGCGCTCCGTGGCCCTGGCCATATTCATGGAGGTTTCCATGGGTTTCGAGAGCCTGCAGGCATCCATGTCGCTCCTCACAGACAGTGGATTCAGCCAGGAAGACCTCGTTTCCAACCTGATTGGCTTCTACATGGTCGTGCACGGGGCACTGGACTGGAAGAACCTGTGCAAGCCGGTTTCCACCGAGGCATCGCTGGCCGTCTGGGATGCCAACGGTCCCGTGGGAAGCCATAAAAACAAAGTCTTCCAGCCGCAGTTCCACGCCTGCGAGGAATGCAAGAGCAAGCACCATGTGCAGCTGCCGCGCTTTCCTTCCGCGTTTCAGTCCATACAGCCCGCATCCAAGGGTTTGCACTTCATCGAAGCATCTGATGGGCTGCCAGTGCCAAAGCACATGCTTTCGACACTGTTTCCCTGAGTCTTCCTGCCCTGCGCCAGAACGCAGGCGCCCTCACCGCTCATCGAACGACAGCACCACGCGCTCGGTCAGCGGATGCGCCTGGCAGGTCAGGACAAAGCCGCAGGCGACTTCGTTCTTGTCGAGGGCGAAGTTGCGCTCCATGCGCACCTCGCCCTCGACCACCTTGGCGCGGCAGGTGCCGCAGACGCCCGAGGTGCAGGAATAGGGCACTTCCAGCCCGGCCGAGGAGGCCGCGTCCAGGATGCTGGCCTGGCCGCGCGTGAAGGGGATCTCGCGCGAGAGGCCATCGCGCACCAGGGTGATGCGGGCGGTGGCGGCGTCGCCGGGCTGGGCCTCGTGCACCACGGCGCCCACCGTACCCTGGCCTGCGGCCGGCAGGGCCACGCCGAAGCGCTCGATGTGGATGCGCTCCTCGGCCACGCCGGCGGCCAGCAGGGCGGCCTCGGCCTCGTCGTTCATCTGGAAGGGGCCGCAGATGTAGACATGGTCGATGTGCGCGGCCGGCACCACGCCCTGCAGGAATTCGGCGATCTTGCTGCGGTCCATCACACCCATGTTCAGCGGCAGGTCGGTGTGCTCGTCCGAGAACACATGCTGCAGCGACAGCCGCGACATGTAGCGGTTCTTGAGGTCCTCGATCTCCTCCTTGAACATGGTGGACTGCAGCTGGCGGTTGCCGTAGATCAGCGTGAAGCGGCTGGCGGGCTCGCGCGCCAGCACGGTCTTCATGATGGACAGGATGGGCGTGATGCCGCTGCCGCCGGCGACGCCTACATGGTGGCGCGCGGCCCCGGGCTCGATGGGCACGAAGAAGCGGCCCTGGGGCGCCATGACCTGCAGCGTGTCGCCGGGGCGCAGATGCTCGTTGATCCAGTTGGAGAACTGGCCGCCGCGCACCTTGCGCACGCCCACGCGCAGCTCGCCGTCATCCACGCCTGCGCAGATGGAGTAGCTGCGGCGCAGGTCCTGGCCGTCGATCTGGTGGCGCAGGGTGAGGTACTGGCCCTGGGTGAAGCCGAAGACCTCGCGCAGCGCGGGCGGCACGTCGAAGGAGACGACCACGGCCTCGGCCGTGTCGGGCGCAATGCTGCGCACGCGCAGCGGGTGGAACATCGTGGTCGTGGTCATATCGGCTTGAAGTGTTCGAAGGGTTCGCGGCAGTCCAGGCAGCGGTGCAGGGCCTTGCAGGCCGTGGCGCCGAAGGCCGAAAGCCGCTCGGTGTGCGCGCTGCCGCAGTGCGGGCAGGCAACGGGTTCGGGCACGGCAATGCCCTGGCGCCTGCGCACCAGGCGGATGGGCGAGGTGCCTTCCGGCAGGCCGGCGTCGCCGCAGCGCCCGGGCGGCGCGATGCCGTACTCGCGCAGCTTGCGCCGGCCGTCGTCGCTGATCCAGTCCGTGGTCCAGGCCGGGGCGCGGCGCAGCACGGCGCGCGCGGGGCCCAGGCCTGCGGCCTCGATGGCATCGAGCACGCTGCGCTCGATGACCTCGGTGGCGGGGCAACCCGAGTAGGTGGGCGTGAGCACGATCTCCATGCCCTGGCCTTCGGGCAGGGCATGGACCTCGCGCACGATGCCCAGCTCGCAGACCGAGATCACGGGCACCTCGGGATCGGGCACGTCCTGCAGCGCGGCCCAGGCCAGGCGCTCGCGCTCGGCCAAGGCGGATGTGACGGCCACAAGCCGTGCGGCAGCCATCACCACACCCCGCCCGGATAGGCGCGCTGCAGGTGCTGCATCTCGGCCAGGATGAAGCCCATGTGCTCGCTGTGAACGCCGTTGCGGCCCGTGCTGCGGAAGGCGGATTCGGCTGGCATGTCCAGCGTGGCCTCCTGCAGCAGGGCGGCCATTTCGGCCTGCCAGGGCTCGCGCAGCTCGGACCAGGCCGGACCCAGGCCGCTGGCGCGCGCGGCAGCGTCCGTGGCGTCGTCGGTGAACAGCTCGGCCGCGTAGCGCCACAGCTGGGCCAGCGCCGCCTCCATGCGCTGGCGCGATTCCTCGGTGCCGTCGCCCAGGCGCACCACCCAGTCGCCCGCGTGCTGCTCGTGGTAGCGCGCCTCCTTGAGCGCCTTGGCGGCGATGGCGGCCAGCTCGGCATCGCTGGAGTGCACCAGGCGCTCCCACATCAGGCGCAGCCAGGTGGCGGCCATGGCGTTGCGCAGCACGGTGAAGGCGAAGTCGCCGCGCGGCAGCTCGGCCAGCGTGGCGTTGAAGTAGTCGCGCTCGTCGCGCAGAAAGGCGAGCTGGTCCTCGTCGTGCGCGCGGCCTTCAAGCTGGCCGGCGCGGGTCAGCAGGGCTCGTGCCTGGCCGACCAGGTCCAGCGCCATGTTGGTCATGGCGATGTCCTCTTCGAGGATGGGCGCGTGGCCGCACCACTGGCCCAGGCGCTGGGCCAGGATCAGGCAGGTATCGCCCAGGCGCAGCAGGTACTGCACCTCGGGACGGGCGTCGATGGCGATGGAGGAGGCCGAGGCGGAGGCGTTCATGGCTGCACCCCGCTCACATGTGGTCCACCGAGGGCGGCAGCTGGTAGAAGGTCGGATGGCGGTAGACCTTGTCCTGGGCCGGGTCGAAGAACATGTCCTTGTCGCCGGGGTCGCTGGCCACGATCTGGTCCGAGCGCACCACCCAGACGCTCACGCCCTCCTGGCGCCGCGTGTAGACATCGCGCGCCATCTGCAGCGCCATCTGCGGGTCGGCCGCATGCAGGCTGCCGCAGTGCTTGTGGTCCAGGCCGGCCTTGCTGCGGACGAAGACTTCCCACAGCGGCCATTCGTTGGTGATGTTCTGTTCGACGGTGGTCATGCGGCCTCCTTGCGGGTCTGGTTTCTCTGTGTCTGCTTGCGGGCATGGGCCAGGGCGGCCTCGCGCACCCAGGCGCCTTCGTCCCAGGCCTTGACGCGGGCGCCCAGGCGCTCGCGGTTGCAGGGGCCGTCTCCGGCGATCACGCGCCAGAACTCGTCCCAGTCGATGGGGCCATGGTCATGGGCCTGGCGGGCCTCGTTCCATTTCAGGTCGGGGTCGGGCAGGGTCACGCCCAGCACCTTGGCCTGGTCCACCGTGGCGTCGATGAACTTCTGGCGCAGCGCGTCGTTGGAGATGCGCTTGATGCCCCAGCGCATGGACTGCGCGCTGTTGGGCGACTGGTCGTCGGGCGGGCCGAACATCATGATGGACGGCCACCACCAGCGGTTGACGGCGTCCTGCACCATGGCCTTCTGCGCCTCGGTGCCCTGCTGCATCATGGTCAGCAGCGCCTCGTAGCCCTGGCGCTGGTGAAAGCTCTCCTCGCGGCAGATGCGCACCATGGCGCGCGCGTAGGGCGCATAGGAGCAGCGGCAGATGGGCACCTGGTTCATGATGGCCGCGCCGTCCACCAGCCAGCCGATGGTGCCCATGTCGGCCCAGGTCAGCGTGGGGTAGTTGAAGATGGAGCTGTACTTGGCCTTGCCCGTGTGCAGCGCGTGCAGCATCTGGTCGCGGCTGCTGCCCAGCGTCTCGGCGGCCGCGTAGAGGTACAGGCCATGGCCGCCCTCGTCCTGCACCTTGGCCAGCAGGATGGCCTTGCGCTTGAGCGTGGGCGCGCGGCTGATCCAGTTGCCCTCGGGCAGCATGCCGACGATCTCGCTGTGCGCGTGCTGGCTGATCTGGCGCAGCAGCGTCTTGCGGTAGTTGTCGGGCATCCAGTCCTTGGCCTCGATGAATTCGCCGGCATCGATGCGCTCGTCAAAGCGCTGCTGCAGGCGCATTTCGTCGGCCGAGCGCACGGCCTTGCCGCCATCGCCCGCTTCCTTGCCCATGGTGTCCATGGCCTGGGTATACATGTGCGATCTCCTTCAATGAAATGGTTGACGACGGCCGGCGGTGCCTCAACGCGGCCGCTTGTCGTACACGCGCCGGGCCTTGCCGGTCTGCGTGCGCTCGATGGTGTCGGGATCGAAGACGCGCACCGCCGTGGAAATGCCCACCAGGGTCTTGATGCGCTGCTGCACCCACTGCGCGATCTCGCCGCGCTCGGCATCGCCCAGGCCGCGCCGCTGCGGCTGCAGCTCGCAGTGCACCTCGACGGTGTCCAGCAGGCCTTCACGGCTGATGTGCATCTGGTACAGGCCCGTGAGGCTGGCATTGGCCAGCACGATTTCCTCGATCTGGGTCGGAAAGACGTTGACGCCGCGGATGATCATCATGTCGTCGCTGCGCCCCACGATCTTGCCCATGCGCCGGAAGCTGCGGGAGGTCGGCGCCAGCAGCCGCGTCAAATCCCGCGTGCGGTAACGAATGATGGGCATGGCTTCCTTGGACAGCGACGTGAAGACCAGCTCGCCCTCGCTGCCGTCGGGCAGCACCTCGCCCGTGTCCGGGTCGATGATCTCGGGATAGAAATGGTCTTCCCAGATCACCGGCCCGTCCTTGCTTTCCACGCATTCGCTGGCCACGCCCGGGCCCATGACTTCGGACAGGCCGTAGATGTCCACGGCATCCAGCCCCGCCTTGCCCTCGATCTCGCGGCGCATGGCCTCGGTCCAGGGCTCGGCGCCGAAGATGCCGATCTTGAGCGAGCTCTCGCGCGGGTCCATCCCCTGGCGCTGCATCTCCTCCACGATCACCTGCATGTAGCTGGGCGTGACCATGATGATGTCGGGCCGAAAGTCCTGGATCAGCTGCACCTGCTTTTCGGTCTGCCCGCCCGACATGGGCACCACGGTGCAACCCGCGCGCTCGGCACCGTAGTGCGCGCCCAGCCCGCCCGTGAACAGGCCGTAGCCATAGGCCACATGCACCATGTCGCCGGGCCGCCCGCCCGCCGCGCGGATGGAGCGGGCCACCAGGTTCGCCCAGTTGTCGATGTCATTCAACGTGTAGCCCACGACCGTGGGCTTGCCCGTGGTGCCCGAGGAGGCATGCACGCGCGCCACCTTCTGGCGCGGCACGGCGAACATGCCGAACGGGTAGTTCTCGCGCAGGTCCTTCTTGGTGGTGAAGGGAAAACGGGCCAGGTCGGACAGCGTGCGCAGGTCGGACGGATGCACGCCCTTCTCGTCGAAGGCGCGCCGGTAGTGGGGCACGTTGTCGTAGGCATGCTGCAGCGACCAGCGCAGGCGCTGCAGCTGCAACGAGGCGATCTCGTCGCGGCTGGCGGTTTCGATGGGGTCGAGGTCGCCGGGGGCGGGGCGCAGGTCTTTGTTCATCGGGGTTCTGGCGTCGTGAGGCAAGGGGTTCAGAATAATTGACCGACCGGACGGTAGGATTATAAGATGCAGCTTTCTTGAGCAACAAGGCTTGTTGTCCGGTACTAACCCTGATAGCGACGCCACATTCCAACCCAGGAGACATCCCATGCCCGCCCACGCCCTCTACGAACGCCACCGCCCCCTGCTCGACGACGCCCTGCAGGCCCTGTCCCGCCGGGGCCACTGGTCGCCCTTCCCCGAGGCGCCCTCGCCCAAGGTCTATGGCGAGACCGCCCAGGCCCAGGGCCACGCCGCCGTGCAGGCGCTGTTCGGCAAGGACTATCCGCTGCGCCAGCCCGGTGAACGCGCCCGCGTGGCCACCGAGCAATCGCCCTATGGCGTGGCCCTGGACATCCGCTACCCCGAGTGCGATGCCCAGGCGCTGGTGGATGCCGCCCAGGCGGCCGAGCCTGCATGGCAGGCGCTGGGACCCCAGGGCCGCACCGGCGTGCTGCTGGAGGCGCTGACGCGCATCCACCAGCGCAGCTTCGAGATCGCGCATGCCGTGATGCTGACCACGGGCCAGGGCGCGATGATGGCCTTCCAGGCCGGCGGCCCCCATGCCCAGGACCGGGCCCTGGAAGCCATTGCCGTGGCCTGGAAGGCCATGGCCGACGTGCCTGCCGAGGCCGTCTGGGAAAAGCCCCAGGGCAAGCATGCGCCCGCCGTGCTGCACAAGCGCTTCGAGATCGTGGGGCGTGGCGTGGCCCTGGTCATCGGCTGCGCCACCTTCCCGACCTGGAACACCTACCCGGGCCTGTTCGCCGCGCTGGCCACGGGCAACCCCGTGATCGTCAAGCCCCACCCCAACGCCGTGCTGCCGGCCGCGCTCACCGTGAGCGTGCTGCGCGATGTGCTGACAGAACAGGGCCTGGACCCCAACCTCGTGACCCTGGCCGTGAGCGACAAGCCCGAATTGACCCAGGCCCTGGCCACGCACGCGGCCGTGGCCTCCATCGACTTCACCGGCGGCAATGCCTTCGGCCAGTGGCTGCAGTCCAACGCGCCGCAGGCACGCCTGTATGCCGAGATGGCCGGCGTGAACCTGGTGGTGATCGAGTCCACCGATGCCTACGCAGGCATGCTGCGCAACCTGGCCCTGTCACTGTCGCTGTACAGCGGCCAGATGTGCACCACCACGCAGAACCTGCTGATTCCGGCCGGCGGCATAGAGACTGACCAGGGCCACAAGAGCTTCGAGCAGGTCGGCGCCGATCTGGCCGCCGCCATCGACCAGTTGCTGGCCGATCCCAAGGTGGCCTTCACCGTGCTGGGCGCCATAGGCTCTGCGCAGACCGTGGAGCGCGTGGAACAGGCGGCCACCGTGGGCCGCGCCGTGCGCGCCTCGCAAAAGCTCACCCATCCCGAGTACCCGCAGGCCGAGGTGCGCACGCCCGCGCTGCGCGCGCTGGACGTGGGGGACGCCGCCATCTACGAGCGCGAATGCTTCGGCCCCGTCTCCTACCTGGTGGCCGTGCCCTCGGCCCAGGCCGCGCGCGAGCTGGCCGAGCGCAGCGTGCGCGCGCATGGCGCGATGACGCTGGGCCTGTACTCCACGGATGCGGCCTTTGTCGATGCCGTGGCGGCCTCGGCGCTGCGCTCGCGCGTGGCCCTGTCCATCAACCTCACGCAGGGCGTGATGGTCAACCAGTCGGCAGGCTTCTCGGACTTCCACGCCACGGGCGGCAATCCCGCGGCCAATGCCAGCTACACCACGCTGGCCTTCGTGGCCGACCGCTTCGTGGTCGTGCAGCGCAGGTGGTGAGGGACCGGGCCGGGCCTAGGCCTGGCGGGCCTTGCGCGGCTTCTTGCCGTCCGGCACGCTGACCGCGCGCACGCCGCCGAAGAACAGCTGGGACACCATGGTGCCTATGGCGTCATGGTCCAGCGTGCCGCCCGGCTTGAGCCAGGTGAAGGTCCAGTTGATCATGCCGAACAGCAGCATGGCCAGGGGCTTGCCCAGGGCGCTGTCGGCAGGTTCTCCGCGCACCTGGGCAATGGTCTGCGCAAAGGCCGCGACCACGCGGCGCTCCACGTCCAGGATGCGCTGCTGGTCTTCCTCGCGCAGGAAGCGCACGTCCTCGGTCAGCACGCGGTGGGCATTCTGGGCCTGGGCGTACTCCTGGCCGAAGCCGCGGATCAGCGCATGCAGGCGCTGCTCGGGATCGGCATGGGCCTGCAGGGTGTCGTTGACCAGGGCTTCGAGGCGCAGCACATGCTCTTCGGCAATGCGCACGGCCAGGTCGTGCTTGTCGATCACATAGTGGTAGAGCGTGGCCTTGGAGACGCCGCAGGCCGCAGCCACCTCGTTCATGGAGGTGCCCGCATAGCCGCGCTGCGCGAACAGCTGGGCGGCGTGGGAGAGGATCATTTCACGCTGGCCATCGTAGCCAGCAGGGTCACGTACGCGTGCCATGCGGCGGCGTCCTTTCGGTAGGTGTCGTTGCCAGGGTCCGCCCGTGCGGCCCGGGCCGGAATTATGGACGGCGCAGCGGCGCGCGCCCCCGCGATTACCAGTTTTCAGGGATATGCAAAGATGCGGGCTTCGCCCACAGTCGGGCGGCCATCCTGCCCCTTTTTACGCCCGCCGCTGCGCACGCCTTTTCCATGCCCGCCCACCTGCTTGTCCCAGAGTCCACGCTTCCGGCCCCGGTGCTGGTAGTGGAGGACGAGCCGCTGATCCGCCAGCGGCTGCAGTCCGTGCTGGGCCAGCTGGGCTACACGCCCGATGCCCTGCTGTTCGCCGGCTCCCTGGCCCAGGCCCGCGCCTGCCTGGCCGAGCCCGTGGCCCTGGCCCTGGTGGACCTGGGCCTGCCCGACGGCAGCGGCATCGACCTGATCGCCGAGATGCGCAGCGCAGACCCGGCCGTGGGCATCCTGGTGATCTCGGCCTGGAGCACGGAGGACGCCATCCTCGCGGCGCTGCGCGCAGGCGCCACCGGCTATGTGCTCAAGGAGCGCGACGACCTGGAAGTGTCGCTGTCCATCCGCAGCGTGCTGCGCGGCGGCGCCCCCATCGACCCCTTCATCGCGCGCCGCGTGATCGCCGAGCTGCAGGGCGCGGCACCCGCCACGCCGGAGAGCAGCGGCACCGAGTCCACGCTGAGCGCGCGCGAAAGCCAGATCCTGCGCCTGGTGGCCGATGGCCTGACCAACCGCGAGATCGCCGAGCAGCTGCACCTGTCGCGCTACACGGTGGAATGCCACATCAAGCACATCTACCGCAAGCTGGCCGTGTCCTCGCGCACGCGCGCCGTCAACACGGCACGCGTGCGCGGATTGCTGGGCTGACGGCCATGGGCTGGGGGCGCCGGTGGTGCGGCCTGGTGCGGCACTTCGCCCTGGGCCTGGCGGTTCTCCTGTGCAGTAGCTGCGCCTTGGCCCAGGCCTGCCTGCCGCAGATCCTGTCCATCCAGTCCGCCAAGGCCGCAGGCCTGGGACCGCCGCCCATCGCCAGCGCGGTACGCGACTGGCACAACGTGACCCTGCCCGACCACTGGCTGGACCGCTGGCCCGGCTACAGCGGCGCCGTCTGGTACCGCATCGACTGGCAGCGCGGCTGCGCTCACCCCCCTGCCGCTTCTGCCACCGCTCCCACCCCCGCCGATCCCGTGGCGCTGGCCCTGCACTCCATGGTCATGGCCGGCGAGGTCTTCGTGAACGGCGACCTGCTGTGGCGCGACCGGCACCTGGTCGAGCCCCTGTCGCGCAGCTGGAACATGCCGCGCTTTTGGCTGCTGCCCGAATCCGCCCTGCATGCGGGCACCAACAGCGTGTGGATCCGCGTGCACGGCCTGGCCGAGCAGACGCCGGGCCTGGGCGAAGTGCGCCTGGGCGAGCCCGAGGCGCTGCGCCAGTGGCACGAGCAGACCTGGTGGAACCAGCGCACGCTGTTTGCCATGAACATCGTGGTCTCGCTGGTGCTGGGCGTGCTGTTCGCCTTTGCCTGGCTGCAGCGGCGCGCCAGCAAGGCCTTTGGCTGGTACGCGCTCAATGCCTTCTGCTGGGCGCTGTTCCTGGCCAATATCCTGGCCACCGAGGCCTGGCCCTTCCCCGACACCCTGGCCGTGGCACGCGGCAATTTGCTGGTCTTTTTGCTGTTCGGCCAGAGCTTTTGCCTGTTCACCTGGCGCTTCGGCAGGCTGCACCTGCCCCGGCTGGAAAAGCTGCTGTGGGCGCTGACGCTGGCCGGCATGGCCGCCGCCATCTTCGCGCCCTGGTCGCTGGTGGACGGCGTGCTGCACATCGGCCTGGTGTACTTCGGCATCTGCGTGGCCGTGTCGCTGCACTTTCCGCTGCACGCCTGGCGCACGCGCGAGCCGGGCCACCTGGTCTATGCAGCCTGCCTGCTGGTCTTCCTGTGCGCGGGCCTGCACGACATGCTGGCGCTCAAGAAGGTGATTGGCCCCGCCACGCCCTGGATGCCCTATACCGCGCCGCTGACCATGCTGGCCCTGTCCATGGTGCTGGGCCGGCAGTTCGTGCTCAGCATGCGCCGCATCGAACAGTTCAACCAGGAGCTGACCGACAGCGTGGCACGTGCCTGCGACGAGCTCGGCGGCACGCTGGCGCGCGAGCATGCGCTGGCGCTCAGCCACTCGCGGCTGCAGGAACGGATGCAGCTGGCGCACGACCTGCACGACAGCCTGGGCGGCTCCCTGGTGCGCTCCATCGCCATGGTGGAGCAGGCGGGTGGCCCCATGCACAACCGCCAGTTCCTGTCCGTGCTCAAGCTGCTGCGCGACGACCTGCGCCAGATGATCGACAGCGGCACCAGCGTCTCCGTCACCGTGCCGGACACACCCCAGGCCTGGATCGCGCCGCTGCGCCACCGCTTTGCCAGCCTGTTCGACGCGCTGGACATGCAGTCCGACTGGCAGGTACCTGCCGCCTGGCCGCAGCCGCCCGGTGCGCTGCAGTGCCTGGCGCTGACGCGCGTGCTGGAGGAAGCGCTGGCCAATGTGATCAAGCACAGCCGCGCCCAGTGCGTGCAGGTGCAGCTGCAGTGGCCCGAGCCGCATTGGCTGATGCTGCGCATCACCGACGACGGCGCAGGCTTTGACGTGGCCGCCGTGCAGCAGGCCGGCATGGGCGTGGGCCTGCGCAGCATGCAGGCGCGCCTGCAGCGCCTGGGCGGCCATCTGGACATGGATTCAGAGCCCGGCGCCACCGTGCTGGCCGCCTGGCTGCCCGTGCCCGGCGATCACCTGCACGACGGCACGGAGCAGGCCACCCTCAGCGGGAAAAGCGCCCTATCCCCGCACTGACGCCGGCCGGCGTCAGCACATCGTCGAAATACTCCAGCGTGAGCTGGTTGCCGTCGAACGTGGCCTTGGACAGGCTGCCCGGCGAATCGCCCTCGGGCACGAAGCTGAAGACCTCGCCATCCCAGTGGCTGAGCAGCATGCGCTGCGAACCCAGGCTGACCTGCAGTCCACCGCCACCCGTCTGCAGGCTGACCTGGGCCGGCCCGTAGAAGCGGTTGGCGTAGCTGCCCACATAGGCGCCCAGCGGCCGGGGCGGTCGGGGGAAAGGGGGCCGGGTCTTGCCTGCCAGCTCGCCGTGCGGCTGCATGATGGGTGCCAGCCGCTTGGTCCAGATGCTCTCCCAGTCCTGGCGCTGGCGGCCCCATTCGACCTGGTCCAGGAACTGCGAGACCACGATCTCGGGCACGCCGATGGGCATGCCGTTGGTCAGCACCACGATGCCCAGCTTGAGCTCGGGCATGACGGTGAAGCTGGTCGCGCTGCCCGTGCCGAAGGCACCCGAGTGGCTGTAGGTGGTGCGCCCCGCCTCGGACACGCCCACGTTGAAGCCGAAGCCGTAGTAGCGCGCAGGCTCGCCGTTGCCGGCCGGCGACTGCAGCATCTGCGGCGACAGCGCCGTGCGCAGCGCCTGCGCATCGACCACCTGGCGGCCCTCGAAGCGGCCCTCGTCCAGCAGCATGGTCATCCAGCGCGCCATGTCGCGCACCGTGGAGCTGACGCCGCCGGCGGCCGACTGCGCATCGGGCCGGCGCACCGGCCCCGTCTGCCACACGCCGTTGACGCGCAGGTGGCCGGCCGCGCGGTTGGCGCGCGCCTCGAAATCGGCAAACAGCGAGCTGGTCTGCGTCATGCCCAGCGGGCCGTAGACGGCCTGCTGCGACAGCGCGGCCCAGGACTGGCCCGCGATGGCAGCCACCGCCTCGGCGCCCGTGGTCAGGCCGAAGTTGCTGTAGGCGTACTGGGTGCCCACGGGCCGCAGCGGCAGGTAGCGCAGTCGCTCCAGGATCTGGCGCTGGCTGTAGCCCAGCTCCTCCAGCGCATCGCCGGCCTGGCCGGGCAGGCCCGAGCGGTGGGCATACATGTCGCCCACGGTGATGCGCTGGGCCGCGTCGGCATCCTCCAGCGTCCACCAGGGCAGGCCCTGCTGCACGCGCGTGTCCCAGGACACGCGGCGCTGGCCCACCTGCTGCGCCACCACGGTGGCGCCCACGGACTTGGAGACGGAGGCGAGCTGGAACACCGTGTCCGCATCCACGGCCAGCGACGAGCCCAGACGGCGCACGCCCATGCCCTGGGCATAGACCAGGCGGCCTTCATGCACCACCGCCACGGCCACGCCGGGCACGCCCGTGCGCCGCATCTGCGCGCGCACCTGGCCGTCGAGTTGATCGAGCGCACGCTTGACGCGGTCCGTCACGGGCGGATCGATGGGATCGCCCCAGGACACCTCGCCGTTGCATCCGGCCGTGGCCACGGCGCCCAGGGCCGCTCCCAGAAAATGCCGGCGCGCAAGAATCGATGAAGCCATGGGGTCTCCTGTGGTGCTGTCGTGAAGAACAAAAGGAAAAAGAAAAAGGGGCGGTTGTGCCGCCCCCCGTGACGATAGCAAAACGCGCCGGGCCGAATCCTGCCCGGCGTCAATCCGCATCAGTGCCGCGTCAGTGCTGCATCAGTGC
Source organism: Delftia acidovorans NBRC 14950 (assembly GCF_001598795.1). Lineage (GTDB taxonomy): Bacteria > Pseudomonadota > Gammaproteobacteria > Burkholderiales > Burkholderiaceae_C > Comamonas > Comamonas acidovorans. The sequence goes on from NZ_BCZP01000010.1 coordinate 173,125, forward strand.
GGATCCACTGCCGCGATGATGCCGCCGCCCAGGCACACGTCGCCGTCGTAGAGCACGGCCGACTGGCCGGGCGTGACGGCCCATTGCGGCTCGGGAAAATCCAGCCGGAAGCCTTCGGGCGTGGCGCCCGAGACCAGGGCCGGCGAGTCGGGCTGGCGGTAGCGCGTCTTGGAGCCGTAGGCCTTGCCCTCGGCGGGCGCGTGGCCGGCCACCCAGCTGACCTGGTCGGCCAGCAGCGACTGCGACAGCAGCCACGGATGGTCATGGCCCTGCACCACGCGCAGCGTGTTGGTGTCCAGCTCCTTGCGCGCCACGAACCAGGGCTCGTGGTCGCCGCCGCCGCGCGGCGCGCCCTTTTCCTTGACGCCGCCGATGCCCAGGCCCGAGCGCTGGCCCAGCGTGTAGAACGACAGGCCCACATGCTTTCCCAGCTTGCGGTTGCGGTCGTCGAGGATGTTGCCGGGCTCCTTGCTGATGTAGCGGTTCAGGAAGTCGCGGAACGGCCGCTCGCCGATGAAGCAGATGCCCGTGGAGTCCTTCTTCTTCGCGTTGGGCAGGCCGATCTCCTCGGCAATGCGGCGCACCTCGGTCTTCTTCAGTTCGCCCACGGGGAACATGGACTTGGACAGCTGTGCCTGGTTGAGGCGGTGCAGGAAGTAGCTCTGGTCCTTGGCCGGGTCCAGCCCCTTGAGCAGCTCGAACAGCTGCGTGTCGGGGTTCTGGCGCACGCGGGCGTAGTGGCCCGTGGCGATCTTTTCGGCGCCCAGGCGCATGGCGTGGTCCAGGAAGGCCTTGAACTTGATCTCGGCATTGCACAGCACGTCGGGGTTGGGCGTGCGGCCGGCCTGGTACTCGCGCAGGAACTCGGCGAAGACGCGGTCCTTGTACTCGGAGGCGAAGTTCACATGCTCGATCTCGATGCCGACCACGTCGGCCACGGCGGCGGCATCGATGAAATCGACATTGGACGAGCAGTATTCGCTGTCGTCGTCATCTTCCCAGTTCTTCATGAAGATGCCGACCACTTCATGGCCCTGTTGCTTGAGGAGATGGGCCGTGACAGCGGAGTCCACACCGCCCGACAGGCCCACCACGACGCGGTGTTTAGTCATGGCAGCGATTATCCCCGCGCCCTTCAAAGGCTGCGCGCCACGGGCTTTGCAGCCCTGCGCCAGCAGGAATAATGGCCCTCTTGCCCCCTAGGAAACGCCCGCATGCGCTACGACCTGACCGATCTGAAGCTGTTCATGGCCATCGCCCAGGCCGGCAATCTCTCGCGTGCCAGCCAGGCGCGGCACCTGACGCCCTCGGCCGCCAGCCAGCGCCTGCGCAACCTGGAGCAGGCCCTGGGCTGCCAGCTGTTCACGCGCGAGCACAAGGGCATGCGGCTGACCGAGGAAGGCCACGCCATGCTCGAGCATGCGCGCGGCGTGTTCGCTGCCATCGACGGCATGGAGGCCGAGGCCGCCCTGCTGGGCAGCAGCCTGCAGGGCAAGGCAACGCTGGCGGCCAACAGCTCCTCGCTGCACGGCTTCATCGGCCCGCACATCGGCGAGTTCCTGACCGCCTTTCCCGAGGTGAACCTCACCCTGGTGGAGCAGACCAGCGAGACGATTGCCGCCAGCGTGGCCGAGGGCGAGGCCGACCTGGGCGTCTACGCGGGCGAGCCCATGGCGGGCGCCGTGGCCTGCGAAACCTTTGCGCTGGACCGCCTGGTGGTGATTGCCCCGCCCGGCCATCCGCTGGTGCCCCAGCCGGGCGAGAGGCCAGAGGACGGCGAAGGCCCTTCCTGCCGGTTCTTCGACACCCTGTCCCATGCCTTCGTGGGCATGGCGCTGACCAGCAGCAACTACGCCTTTCTGCGCGAGCTGGCCAAGCGCCATGGCCGGCCGCTGCGCTGCCGCATCCACGTGGACGATTTCACCTCCATCGTGCGGCTGGTCTCGCAGGGTGTGGGCCTGGCCATCATTCCGCACAGCATCTACCGTAGGCTCGGCACCGCGCATGCGGTGGCCTGCCTGTCGCTGGAGGAAACCTGGGCACGGCGCCCGCTGCAGCTGGTGCGCTCCAGCGAACGGCCGCTGACGCCCACCGCGCAGCGGCTGCGCAGCTTTCTGAAAGGGCTGGCCGACAAGGCCTAGGTTCAGGGCTGGGGCTGGGCTTGGGCCTTGGCCTGCTTGCGCTCCAGGAAGGCATTCATGTGGTGCTGCGGCTCGCCCGTGTTGAAGGCCGCGCCGAACTCGGCCACGCTGTCGGTGATGGCCGAGTCCACGCCCATGCCCTCCCAGCGGCGCAGCAGGCGCTTTTGCTGGCGCAGCGCCTCAATGCCGATCCCGCCCAGCCCCTCGGCAATCTGCGCGATGCGCGCATCGAGCTGGTCGCCGGGCACGCATTCGTTGAGCAGGCCCCAGCGCTCGGCCTGCAGGGCGCCGATGTTCTCGCCCGTGAGCAGCAGCCAGCTGGCGCGCGTGCCGCCGATCTGCGCGGGCATCATGGCCGCGTGGATCACCGAGGGAATGCCGACCTTGACCTCGGGCATGCCCACCACGGCATCATCGGCCGCGATGCGCAGGTCGGCCGCCATGGCCAGCTCCAGCCCGCCGCCCAGCGTATGGCCCTGCAGCCGGGCGATCACGGGCACGGGGAAATGCCGCACCGCGTTGCACAGGTCGCGCAGCCCGCTGATGAAGGCGCGTGCCGAGGCGGCGTTGAGCGACGCCATCTCGCGGATGTCCGCCCCCGCAACGAAGGCGCGCGTGCCCGATCCGCGCAGCACCAGGCAGTGCAGATCAGGGCGCTCGGCCAGCTCGGCCAATTGCGCGGTCAGCGCGCGGATCACGGGCGTGCCCAGGATGTTCAGCGGCCCGCCGCCGGTGATGGTGAGCACGGCGGTCTGCGGGGTGGGAAAGGTCACTTGTGCATGCACGGCAGATCTCCTCAAAGTTTCTCGAATCCGATGTCGCGGATCAGTTGGGACCAGGCGCGGTTGGAGCGCTCCACCGTCTGCCTGAACTGCGCAGGCTCCTGGAAGTCCACGACGGCGCCCTGCTGCTCGATGGTCTTGATCAGCTCGGGCTTTTGCAAGGTCTTGCGCATGGCTTCGCTGAGCCTGGCAAGAATGGCGGGATCGAGCCTGGCAGGCGCGCCCAGGCCGTACCAGGACATGTCGTTCATGGGCTTGAGACCGGCCTCGGCATAGGTGGGCACGCCGGGCAGGGCCGGCAGGCGCACGGGGCTGGACACGGCCAGGGCACGCAGCTGGCCGCCTGCGATCAGCGCGCCCGAGGACGGCATGTTGTCGAACACCACATCGAGCTGCCCCGCCATCAGGTCGTTGAGCGCCGGCCCCAGGCCCTTGTAGGGCACATGGGTGAGGGTGGTGCCCGTGGTGCTGCCGAACAGCGCACCGCTCAGGTGGCTGAGCCCGCCATTGCCCGAGGAGCCGTAGTTGAGCCGGCCCGGCGCGGCGCGCGCCGCGTCGCTCACATCCTTGGCGCTCTTGTAGGCCGAGCCTGCGCTGACCACCATCACGCCCGGCACATTGGCGATGTTGGTGATGGGGGTGAAGTCCTTCACGGGGTCATACGCGGGCTTGGCGTAGACGTTGGGATTCACGGCATGCGAGCTCTCCACCATCATCACCAGGGTGTAGCCGTCGGCCGGCTGCTTGGCCGCATAGGCCGAGCCCGTGCTGCCGCCCGCGCCGGGGCGGTTTTCCACCACCACGGGCTGGCCCAGCGTCTCGCCCAGGTAGCGGGCCGCCACGCGCGCGATCACATCGGTGGCGCCGCCCACCGCATAGGGCACGACCAGGCGTACGGGCCGCTCGGGATAGCTTCCTGCCCCTGCCGCCCCCGCTGCCCCTGCTGCATATGCCAGCGGCATCCCCGCCAGCGCGGCGGCTGCCACGGCGGCCTTCAGTGCTTTCATGCGTTTCGTCATCCTTGTCTCCTTCTTGGCTTGTCGATGTCTAGGGATTCAGAGGTCCTGCGGCGCCGCACCGAGCACGGGCGGCGGCGGCACCTGGGCGCCGCTGCCGGCCGGCACCATGGGGTTGCGCACCAGCTTCAGCGTGCCCAGCTGCGGGTGCTCCACCGTCTGCAGCATCTGGCGGTACCGGACCTGCGGATGGGCGAAGACCTGTTCCATGGTGTTGATGCAGCCCCAGGGCACCTGGGCGGTGTCCAGCGCATCGGTCAGGGCCTGCAGCGGCCAGCGGCCCAGCGCCGCGCGCAACAGCGGGCGCAGCTGCGGCATGCCGGTCAGGCGCGCGGCATTGGTGGCGAAGCGCGCGTCCAGGTGCCAGTCCGTGCCCAGCACGGAGCACAGGGCGGCGAACTGCCCGTCATTGCCGATGGCCAGGATGAAATGCCCGTCTTCGCAGGCAAACACCTCGTAGGGCGCGCAATTGGGATGGGCGTTGCCCGTGCGGCGCGGGTTCTCGCCGCTGACCAGGTAGTTGGCCGCCTGGTTGGCATTCATGGCCACGGCCACGTCCAGCAGCGCCAGGTCGATGTGCTGGCCGCGCCCCGTGCGCTGGCGCTGCACCACGGCCGCCAGCACGGCGCTGGTGGCATACATGCCCGTCATCAGGTCCACCACGGCCACGCCCGTGCGCAGCGGGCCCGCGCCCTCCTCGCCATCGGCCACGCCCGTGTAGCCCATGAGGCCGCCCAGCCCCTGGAACACATAGTCGTAGCCGGGCTTGTGCGCAAAAGGGCCGCTCTGGCCGAAGCCCGTGATCGACAGGTAGATCAGCCCGGGGTTGATCGCGGCCAGCGCCGCATAGTCCAGGCCGTGGCGCGCCAGCGCGCCGGCCTTGTAGTTTTCCACCAGCACGTCGGCATCGCGGATCTGGCGCAGCAGCCAGGCATGCGAGGCCGGCTCGGTGAAGTCCAGCGCCACCGACTGCTTGCCGCGGTTGCAGGACAGGAAGTAGGCCGACACGGCCTCGCCACCGGGCGCCTGCACGAAGGGCGGGCCCCAGGCGCGCGTGTCGTCGCCCGTGCCGGGACGCTCGATCTTGAGCACCGATGCGCCCAGGTCGGCAAGGTTCTGGGTGCACCAGGGTCCCGCCAGGATGCGGGACAGGTCCACCACGCGCAGGCCGTCGAGGGCGCTGGACAATCCATGGGTTTGTTGCATGGACTCCATGCTCGCGGCATGGCGCGCGGTGGTCCATCGGTCATTGCTTCATGCTGCGTTCGCGTGGGCTTCATGCTGCTTGTGCCTTGGCGCGTCCAGCGGCTTGCCTGCGCGGCAGGCAGGGGCCGGGTCTCGGCCCGGCGGCCGACCCCCTTTCTTGATCGCCAAGAAAGGGGGACAAAGAAGGCGACCCCGAATGTCCGCGACCCTTCGCTTCGCTGCGGGCAACCTGCACCGGGCCGCCTGCGGGGTTCGCCGTGAAACTCACTTCGCGCTGCGCGCTCCGTTCAGACAATCACGGCGAGTCAGATGACGAGGCAGTCCTGTCCTTCGGCAGGACTGCAACCCCGCAGACAACCCGGCGCAGGCGCTGACATACGGGGGAGTTGCTGCGGGCCGTCGCTGCGCTCGGCCCCTTTACCGGGCATGGGCTACTGCTTCCTCCACCGTTTCCCAGATGAACCGGCCCGACGGGCTTTGCTGCTCCTCCACCACATGCGCCACCAGCCCGGCCGCCCGCGAGATCACGGCAAAGCCGCGCATCACGGCTGTGGGCACGCCGATCTCGCCCAGCAGGGCGGCCACGGCCCCCGTGGCATTGATGGTGATGGGCCGGCCCGCTGCGGCGTCCACGGCGGCAGAGAGGATTTCGAGCGCGCGGATTCTGCTGCCCGCCAGTTCGGGTTCGGCGCGGCCCATGTCCAGCAGCTTGTAGGCGCGCGGGTCCACGGGCTTGTGCAGGTGGTGGCCAAAGCCGGGGACGGGGCTTTTCAACGCCTTGTGGTGCTGGGCGATGGCGCGGGCCTCGGCCTCGGGGTCGGCGGCGGCGGCGATGCGGTCGAGCAGCGCGGCGCAGTTCTCCATGGTGCCCACGAAGGAGCTGCCCACGGCCAGCAGGCCGGCCGAGACGGCGCCCTGCAGGTTCTCGGGCGCGCTCATGTAGATGAGGCGCGTGGCGATGGCGCTGGGCGTGAGGCCATGCTCCATGAGCACGATGAGCACCACATCGGCGATGCGCAGGTCCACGGGGCGCGGCGTGCGGCCCAGGATCTGCATCAGCATCACCTCGGTGAAGGTCTTCTTGCCCATCAGGTCCTCGACCAGGTCGGCATCGCGGTAATGCAGGCTGGTGAGGGTGTGGGTGCACAGGCGGGTGACGGGGGGTTGGGGGGTTGCCATGGCCAGGGTCTCCTTGTGATGGTGTGCGGGATCAACGGGGTGCCAGCGCAAGCTCGCGCACGGCCGTCTTGAGCAGCTTGCCCACGGGCGAGCGCGGCAGGCTGGCGTGAAAGTGGATGCGCTTGGGTGTCTGCACGGGGCCCAGGCGCTGGCGCACGAAGGCGATCAGCTCGGCCTCGTCCGGCCGCTGGTCGGGACGCAGTTCGGCGCGCAATTGCACGGCGGCCTGCACGGCCTCGCCCCAGTGGTCGTCGGGGATGCCGAAGACCACGCACTCGTGCACGGCCGGGTGCTGGCCCAGGGCGTTTTCCACATCCACGGGATAGACGTTGAAGCCGCCCGTGATGACCAGGTCCTTCAGGCGGTCCTTGAGGTGCAGGTAGCCCTGCGCATCGATCAGGCCCCGGTCCCCCGTGTGCAGCCAGCCGTCCACCAGGGTCTCGGCCGTCTTGCCGGGCAGGCGCCAGTAGCCGCTCATCAGCAGATCGCCGCGCGCCACGACCTCGCCCACCTCGCCCCGGGGCAGCAGGCGGCCGTCGGGCGACATGATGGCCAGGTCGCTGAACCAGGTGGCCCGGCCCACGGAGGTCCACAGGCCTTCGTCCTCGAAGTCCTCGGGCCGCATGGCCGTGAGGATCTGCGGTGCCTCGGTCTGGCCATAGGTGGTGGCCAGCACGGGGCCGAAGAAGGCGCGCACCTGGCGGATTTTCTCGGGCGGCATGGCGGCGCCGCCGTAGATGAGGCGGCGCAGGCCGGGGAAGTCCGCACGGCTGGCGTCCGGCAGCGCCATCAGCATGTAGATCAGGGTGGGCGGCATGAAGCACACGGTGCCGCCGCGCAGGGCAAAGGCGCTGCGCACGGCCCCGGCACCCACGCCGTCCAGCAGCACATGGCAGCCGCCCTGCGCCAGGATGGGCAGCAGATAGGTGGACGTGCCATGCGTGATGGGCGCGGCCATGACGTAGCGGTCATGCTCATCGAACCCCCAGGCCTGGATCTGGTTGGCAATGCCGGCCATCCAGGCGCGGCAGGGCTGCATCACGCCCTTGGGCAGGCCCGTGGTGCCGCCCGTGAACTTGATGGCCTGGATGGCATCGGCGGGCAGGTCGGGCACCACGGGAACGGCGCCACTGTGCGCCTGCTCCAGCGCCGCCGTGCCCTCGCCCAGCACCAGGTGGATGCCCGGCGCCCCCTGCACCAGTGCAGCGCCGCCGGCATCGCACAGCACGATGGAAGGCTCGGTGGCATCGATGATGCGGCGCACCTCGGACTGCGTGCTCTTGGGATTGAGCGGCACCCAGACCTTGCCGCTGGCCATCACCGCCAGCAGGGCGGCGATATGGTCTGCGCTGTTGCCCGCGCAGATGCCCACGCGGCTTTGCACGGCGGGCTCCAGCGCCTGCAGGCCGGCCGCCAGCGCGGCCACCTTGCGGGCCAGCGCGTCATAGCGGATGCAGCCGCCCGGCGCGTCGATGGCGATGCGCTGCGGCCAGCGCTCGGCCGCGCGCCAGAAAAAATCAATGGGTTGCATGGGGGTCGTCTCCTTGTGGGGCGGTTGTGTCGAGCTTTTGCCGAACGTGTGTCGAACTACTGGGCGGTGGCGCCCGAGGCCTTGACCACCTCGCGCCAGCGCTTGATCTCCGACGCCGCAAAGCTGCGCATCTGCGCCGGGGTGCCGGGTTCGGGCGTGGCGGCCATCTCGCCCAGGCGCTGGCGCAGCTCGGGTGCGGCCAGGGCGGTGTTCAGGGCATGGTTCAGGCGCTCGATCACGGCGGGCGGCGTGCCCGCAGGGGCAGCCAGGCCGAACCACGACTGCACATCGAAGCCCGCATAGCCCGACTCCGCCAGCGTGGGCACATCGGGCAGCAGCGCCGAGCGCCGGGCGCTGGTGATGGCGATCGCGCGCAGCTTGCCGGCCTGCACATGGGGCAGGGCCGAGGGCGCGTTGTCGAACATGGAATCCACCTGCCCGCCCAGCAGGTCGGTGATGGCCGGTGCGCTGCCCCGGTAGGGCACGTGCAGCATGCGCAGGCCCGACAGCTGCCGGAACATCTCGCCCGACAGGTGGATCGACGAGCCGCTGCCCGACGAGGCGAAGCTGATGCCCTGCGCACTCTGCCGGGCGTGGCGCACATAGTCGGCCACGTTCTGTATGGGCAGGCGCGGGTTGACCACGAGGATGTTGGGAATCTTGGCGATCAGGCCGATGGGCTCGAAGTCCTTGACCGGGTCATAGCCGAGCCGGGGGTAGAGCGAGGCATTGATGGTGTTGGCAATGGTGTAGACATACAGCGTGTAGCCGTCCGCAGGCGCCCGCGCCACGGCTTCGGCGCCCACATTGCTGTTGGCGCCCGTGCGGTTGTCCACCACCACGCTCTGGCCCAGCTGCTCGCCCATCCGGGCGGCCACCAGACGTGCGATCACATCGGTGGCGCCGCCGGCCGCATAGCCCACCACCAGCCGCACGGGCCGGGCCGGCCAGGCCGCCGGCTGCGCCAACGCGGCGGTCGCGGCGGCCATGCCGGCCAGTGCGCAGGTGAAGGAACAGGCCAGCAGGCGCCGGCGCGCCCACGGATTGAAACGGGCAGGGGTTGTCATGTCTTGTCTCCAGGTGATCGTTCTGATGTCCGCTTATGTCTGCCTGTGTGGGCTTTCGACGGCCTGCGGCACACTGCGCGCTGCACGCAGGCCCTTTTCTGCCCTGCCTGCAATCACCGGGAAATTCTTTTCCATGCCTTCGCGCAGCACCAATCCAAACGTCCGGCCAGCGGACATTCCAGTCTCCGCCGACGATGCCGGCAGCCGCACGCTGCGCCGTGGCCTGCAGGTGCTGGACGCCGTGCTGGCTGCAGGCCGCGAAGGCCTGCGCGTCGCTGACCTGTGCCGCGCCACCGGGCTGGAGCGCGCCACGGTGTACCGCCTGCTGTCTACCCTGGTGGACAGCGGCTATGTGGCGCACAGGGGGCGCTTCGGCTATGCGGCCGGCCACCGGCTGGCGGCCACGGCCGCCAGCGCGGGCCAGCCCAACATGGCCGTGCGGCTGCAGCCCGTGCTGGAGCGCGTGAGCGCGGGCTGCGCGGACGCGGCGTTTGCCATCGTGCGCGAAGGCGCGGCATCGCACTGCATCGCCCGCCATGTGGGCACGCATCCGGTGCAGATCCTGGTGATCCAGGTGGGCACGCGCCAGCCGCTGGGCGTGGGAGCTGCGGGCCTGGCCCTGCTGGCCGCCCTGCCCGATGCCGAGGTGCAGGCCGCGATGGCGGCCAACGCGCCCGTGCTGGAGCAGTACGGCGGCATGACGCCCGAGCGCATGGCCCTGCTGGTGAAGGCCACGCGCCAGCGCGGCTGGTCCGTCATCGGCAACCACGCCACGCGCGGCGTGCTGGCCGTGGGCATGGCGGTGCGCAATGCCGAAGGCGAGCCCGTGGCCGCCGTCAGCGTGGCCTCCACGCTGGAGCGCATGCCCGGCGAGCGCCAGAAGCTGATTGCGCGCTCGATAGGCGAGGCCCTGGCGGCCCTGCTGCCGCGCGGCATCTGAGGCCAAGCCCCGGTCTGCACCGACAATCGGCGCTGCACACCACGAGCGCCGCCCCCATGGAACTGAGACAACTCCGCTACTTCGTCCGCATCGTCGAACTGGGCTCCATGAGCCGCGCCGCCCTGGACCTGGACATGGTCCAGTCCGCGCTGAGCCAGCAGGTCAGCCGCCTGGAAAGCGAGCTGTCCACCCGGCTGCTGCAGCGCACGCCGCGCGGCGTGGTGCCCACCGAGGCGGGCGTGGCCTTCTTCCGCGAGGCCCAGCTCACGCTGCGCCATGCCGAGCAGGCCGTGCGCAGCGCGCAGCAGGCGCGGCTGTCGGGCTCGGTCAGCGTGGGCCTGGCGCCCACCACCTCGGCCATGCTGGGCCTGCCCATGATGCAGGCCATGCGCGCGCGCTACCCCGATGTGCGCCTGCACATGGTGGAAGGCATGTCCGGCCACCTGACCGACATGCTCAATGCGCGCGCGCTGGACATGGCCGTGCTGTTCGACGCCCGCCTGCACGGCGGTCAGGCCCGCGCAGGCGGGCGGCGCTGGCAGGTGCACCCGCTGATCGAGGAAGAGCTGTTCCTGATCCGCGCACGCGGCCACCACCCCGAGCCGCTGCCGCCGCAGATGGCGCTGGCCGACCTGGCCGGCGAATCGCTGATCCTGCCCACGGGTCTGCACGGCCTGCGCAGCACGCTGGACACGGCCTTCTCGCAGGCGCGCTTCACGCCGCATCTGGTGCTGGAGGTGGACTCGCTGTCCATGGTCATGGCGGCCGTGGATGCAGGCCTGGGCAGCACGGTGCAGCCCTGGGCCTCCATGGGCCGCTATGCCGATGCCGCGCAGCGCTTCGAGTGGTCGCGTATCACGGACAAAGATGCCCTGCGCACCAACTTGCTGTGCAGCCTGTCCGAGGATGAGCTGTCGCCCGCCGCCCTGGCCGCGCGCGTGGTGCTGATCGACTGCGTGCGCCAGCTGCTGCGCGGCGGTGCCTGGGCTGGCACGGCCCTCATCCATCACGAAGACTGATACCCCCATGCCGGCGGGCCCCTGCCCGCCGCGCGGCGTTCTCCCTACATTCGCACTCCCCACGATGGCGAATGCAAGGAGAACTCCATGGACCCCGATGTCCTGGTCATAGGCGGCGGCAATGCCGCCCTGTGCGCGGCCCTGATGGCGCGCGAGGCAGGCCGCAGCGTGCTGCTGCTGGAGGCGGCGCCGCGCGACTGGCGCGGCGGCAATTCCGGCCACACGCGCAACCTGCGCTGCATGCACGACGCGCCCCAGGACGTGCTGGTCGAGGCCTACCCCGAAGAGGAGTTCTGGCAGGACCTGCTCAAGGTCACGGGCGGCATCACCAACGAGCACCTGGCGCGCATGGTGATCCGCGCCTCCTCCACCTGCCGCGACTGGATGCGCCGCCACGGCGTGCACTTTCAGCCGCCGCTGTCGGGCGCCCTGCATGTGGCGCGCACCAATGCCTTCTTCATGGGCGGCGGCAAGGCCCTGGTCAATGCCTACTACCGCAGCGCCGAACGGCTGGGCGTGCAGGTGCGCTACGCGTCGCCCGTGGACCGGCTGGAGATCGAGGACGGCGAGTTCAAGGCCGCCTGGGTGGGCGAGCAGCGCATCACCGCAAAGACCTGCGTGCTGGCGGCGGGCGGCTTCGAGTCCAACCGCGAGTGGCTGCGCGAGGCCTGGGGGCAGAACGCACGCGGCGAATGGCCGTCCGACAACTTCCTGATCCGCGGCACGGCCTTCAACCGCGGCGTGCTGCTGCGCCACCTGCTCGAAGACCATGGCGCCGACCGCATCGGCGACCCCACCCAGGCCCACATGGTGGCCATCGATGCGCGCGCGCCGCTGTACGACGGCGGCATCTGCACGCGCATCGACTGCGTCTCGCTGGGCGTGGTGGTCAACCGCGAGGCCGAGCGCTTCTACGACGAGGGCGAGGACTTCTGGCCCAAGCGCTATGCCATCTGGGGCCGCCTGGTGGCCCAGCAGCCGGGCCAGACCGCCTGGTCCGTCATCGACGCCAAGGCCATTGGCCGCTTCATGCCGCCGGTCTTCCCGGGCGTGCGCGCCGACTCCCTGCCCGAGCTGGCACGCAAGCTGGGCCTGGACGAGGAACGCTTCATGCAGACCCTGGATGCCTACAACGGCGCCTGCCGCGTCGGCCACTTCGACCACACGGCGCTGGACGACTGCCACACCGAGGGCCTGGCGCCCGCCAAGACCCACTGGGCCCGCCCCATCGACACGGCGCCCTTCTACGGCTACCAGCTGCGCCCCGGCGTGACCTTCACCTACCTGGGTCTGGAGACCGACGACACGGCGGCCGTGCGCTTTGCCGGCCGGCCCAGCACCAGCCTGTTCGTGGCCGGCGAAATGATGGCCGGCAACGTGCTGGGCAAGGGCTATACGGCCGGCGTGGGCATGTCCATCGGCACGGCCTTCGGCCGCATCGCGGGCCGCAACGCAGCCCTGGCCGCCGCGGGCCACCCCGCCGTGCGCGGCGCAGTGACAGAGAAGGCTTGACCGAGATGCAGACCCTGAACGCCCTGGCCCAAGAAGCCCAGGACCTGGCCGCCGGCCGGGTCATTCCCATCCTGCCGGTTTCCACCGAAACGGCCGCCGAAGGCGAGGTGGCGCGCGCCCTGCAGATCTGCAACGCCTGCCGCTACTGCGAAGGCTTTTGCGCGGTCTTCCCGGCCATGACGCGGCGCCTGGAGTTCGGCAAGGCCGATGTGCACTACCTGGCCAACCTGTGCCACAACTGCGGCGCCTGCCTGCATGCCTGCCAGTACGCGCCGCCGCACGAGTTCGCCATCAACATCCCCAAGGCCATGGCCGAGGTGCGCGGCCAGACCTATGCCGACTACGCCTGGCCGCCCGCCCTGGGGCGCCTGTACCAGAGGAACGGGCTCACGCTGTCGCTGGCCCTGGCCGCAGGCCTGTCCCTGTTCCTGGTGCTGGCCGTGGCCCTGCAGGGCGGCCTGGGCCGGCTGTGGGGCGCCGACCTGGGCGCCAACTTCTACAACCTGTTCCCGCACAACCTGCTGGTGGGCATCTTCGCGCCCGTGTTCCTGTTCGTGGTGCTGGCACTGGCCATGGGCGTGCGCCGCTTCTGGAAGGACGTCAAGCCCGCCACCGGCGGCGTGGACGTGGGCACGCCGGCGGCGGCCGAGGCCGCGCACGACGTGCTGCGCCTCAAATACCTGGACGGCGGCCACGGCGAGGGCTGCCACAACGACGACGATGCCTACACCCTGAGCCGCAGGCGCTTTCACCACCTGACCTTCTACGGATTCATGCTGTGCTTTGCGGCCACGGCGCTGGCCACGGTCTACCACTACGTGTTCGGCTGGGCCGCGCCCTACGAATTCCCCAGCCTGCCCAAGCTGCTGGGCGCCGTGGGCGGCACCAGCCTCATGCTGGGCACCGCAGGCCTGTGGCGCCTGAACCGCAGGCGCCACCCGCTGCATGGCGACGCGCGCCAGAAACCCATGGACCTGGGCTTCATCGCCCTGCTGTTCCTGGTCGCCGCCAGCGGCATGGCGCTGTGGCTGGGCCGCGGCACGCCGGCCCTGGCCCTGCTGCTGTGCCTGCATCTGGGCGCGGTGATCGCCCTGTTCGCCACCCTGCCCTACGGCAAGTTCGCGCACGGCGTGTTCCGCACGGCATCCCTGCTGCGCCACAACACCGAAAAGCGCCAGCCCAGCCCCATCGGGCTGGGCGCCGACTAGCCGCATCCGCCCCGATTCCCAGCCAATGACGGAGACAACCCCATGATGAACAAGCGCAACTTCCTGCACGCCAGCGCCCTGGCCGCCTCCCTGCTCGCACTGGCCGCCAGTGCGCAGGCCCAGGACTTTCCTCCCAAGAAGCCCGTGTCCCTGGTCGTGGGCTTCGCCGCCGGCGGCGCCGCAGATGCGGCCGCGCGCCTGATCGCCAAGAAGCTGGGCGAGAACATCGGCCAGAGCGTGGTGGTGGAGAACAAGGGCGGCGCGGGCGGCAACATCGCCCACCAGCAGGTGGCCAACGCGGCGGCCGACGGCTCGGTGCTGCTGTTCGGCTCGGTGGGGCCGCTGACCATTGCGCCGCACCTGATGAAGCTGCCCTACGACCCCTTCAAGGACCTGGCGCCCATCTCGGGCGGCGTGAACTTTCCCAACGTGCTGGTGGTGCACAAGGGCGCGGGCGTGAAGACCCTGGCCGAGTTCGTGGCCAAGGCCAAGAAGAACCCGGGCACGGTGGACTACGCCTCGACGGGCGCGGGCTCGGCCTCCCACCTGGCAGGCGAGCTGTTCAACCAGCGCGCGGGCATCGACATGGTGCACGTGCCCTACAAGGGCGGCGCGCCCGCGCTGCAGGACCTGCTGGGCGAGCGCGTGACCAGCTACTTCGCCGCGCCGCCCACGGCCCTGCCCCACATCGAGGCCGGCAAGCTGATCCCGCTGGCCACCACGGGCCTCACGCGCCCGGCGTACATGCCCGACATCCCTACGGTGGCCGAAGCCGGCTATCCCGGCTTCGAGGCGCTGAACTGGTATGCCTTCGTGGCACCGGGCAAGACGCCCAAGCCGATGCTGGACCGCTGGAACACCGAGATCGTCAAGGTACTCAATGACCCTGGCGTCAAGGAGGCGCTGAACAAGCACGGCCTCACCCCCCAGCCCACCACGCGAGCCGAGTTCGCGGCCTTCATGAAGAAGGAATACGAGCAGTGGGGCAGGCTGGTGAAGGAGCGAAAGCTCTCGGCGGAGTGAGCGGCTTGCGCCCGTTCAGAGCTTGATCGGCTTGCGTGCCACGGGCGCTGCAAATCCCGCGCACAGGCGGTTCCAGACATTGATGCTGCCGATGGCATAGGTCAGCTCCACCATCTCGCGCTCGCTGAAATGCGGGCGCAGCGCCTCGAAGTCCTGCTGCTCGGGATGGGCCTGGCTCAGGCGCGTGCAGCGCTCGGCCCAGTTCAGGGCGGCGCGCTCGCGCCCGTCGTAGAAATCCACCTCGGGCCAAGTGACGATGCTGTTGATGCGCTGCAGGTCCTCGCCTCGGGACAGCAGTTCGCGCGTGTGCATGTCCACGCAGAAGGCGCAGCCGTTGATCTGCGAGACGCGCAGGAACACCAGCTCCAGCAGCTGGATGCCCAGGCTGGACTCGTGCAGCAGCGCGTTGATGCCGGCCTGGGCCTTGTACAGCTCGGGGGCGACGGCCTGGAAGTTCAGGCGCGGCGTGGGGGCGGCAAGAGGACGGGCGCCGGTGGCAGCGGAAGATGAAGCGGTCATGGAAAACACTCCTTGAGGGATGTAGCAGCCGGCCGGAATGGCTGGCCCATACCTTCAAGACGCGCGGGGCGTGCGCGTTGTGACAGCGTGGGCAAAAATTTTTTCGCAGCCCCGGCCCCCATCCCCCATTCCCGCCCCGGCTGGCGCTCAATCCGCCACGATGCGCCGCTCCGTGGCGATCTTGCGGTACAGGGCGTTCTCGGCCGCGATCTCGCGCGCGAACTCCTCGGGGCGGTTGCCGATCACGCGCGAGCCCGTGTCCTCGATCTGGCGGCGCACCTCGGGGCTGGCCAGTGCGCGCTGGGCGGCCGCATGCAGGCGCGCCACGATCTCGGGCGACAGCCCCTTGGGGCCGTAGATGCCATAGAAGGCGCTGCGGTTGACAGGCTCCAGCCCCAGCTCCTTGAAGGTGGGCACCTGGGGCAGCTGGGCCAGGCGCTCGGGCGCGGCCACCGCCAGCGCGGTGAGCCGGCCCGCCTTGATGAAGGGCAGGGCCGAGGGCAGGTTGTCGAAGACGATGGGCACCTGGCCCGCCACCGCATCGTTGAGCGCGGGGCCCGATCCCCGGTAGGGCACATGCGTGAGCGACAGCCCCGAGCGGCTGGACATCAGCTCCATCAGCATGTGGCCTATGGAGCCCGTGCCCGCCGTGCCGTAGGCATGCTTGCCGGGGTTCTTCTTCACCTCGTCCACGAAGGCCGTAAAGCTCTGCGCCTTGAAGCCCGGATGCACGGCCAGCACATTGGGCGTGGCCGCAATGTTGGTGATGGGCGTGAAATCGGTGAGCGGGTTGTAGGGCAGGCGCGGGTTGATGGCCGGATTGGTGGCCGTGGTGGACACGGTGGCCACGCCCAGCGTGTAGCCGTCGGGCTGGGCGCGCGCGGCCTCGTGCGCGCCGATGGCGCCTCCGCCGCCGCCCTTGTTGTCCACCACCAGCGGCTGGCCCAGGGCCTCTGCCATGCGCGGCGCGATCGCGCGCGCCACGATGTCGGTGGTGCCGCCGGCCGCAAACGGCACGATCAGGCGCACCGGGCGCGTGGGATAGGCGCCGGCATCGGCCGCCATGGCGCCCGGTGCGGCACCAGCGGCCAGCAGCAGGGCGCACAGGCTGCGGCGTGAAGTGAAGTGGTTCATGGGATGTCTCCTGGGAATGGCTGTGTTTTGAACGGACGGTGGAGGTTTCTGTCAGGCCGATGCGCGGCGCACGATGTGCGAGCGGTCCAGCGCGCCGCAGGAGGAGGCGCCCAGCATGGCCAGGTTGCGGTCCACCTCGTCGCGCAGCAGGCCGATGGCGTGCAGCACGCCGGCCTCGCCGCCCACGGCGGCGGCGTAGTTGAAGGGCCGACCCACCAGCACCATGCGCGCGCCCAGCGCCACGGCCTTGAGCACATCGGAGCCGCGCCTGAAGCCCCCGTCGATCAGCACGGGATAGTCCGGCCCCAGGGCCGCCACCACGTCCTCAAGAATGCGCATGGCCGACACCGCGCCGTCAAGCTGCCGCCCGCCATGGTTGGACAGCACGATGCCGTCGGCCCCCACGCGCCGGGCCTGCAGCGCATCCTCCACGCTGAGCACGCCCTTGATGACCAGCGGCCCCTTCCAGCGGCGGCGGATGGCCTCGATGTGGCGCCAGCTCAGGTGGTCGCGTGCCGAAAAATCGCGCATCACGCTGGACGACATGATGGGCGCGCCGCGCGTGGCAAAGGAGTTCTCGAAATGCGGCATGCCGTGGCGCAGCAGCGTGCGCAGGAACGTGCCCGCCACCCAGCCCGGGCGCACCATGCCGTCCCAGGCCAGGCGCAGGCTGGGCTTGAGCGGCGTGGAAAAGCCGGTGCGGATGTTGTTCTCTCGGTTGGCGGAGATCGGTATGTCCACCGTCACCACCAGGGTGCGAAAGCCTGCGCGCTCCACGCGGTCGATCAGCGCGTCGATGCGGGCCTGGTCCCCGGGGATATAGGCCTGGAACCAGGTGGCCGGGCTCTCGCGCGCCACCTCCTCCATGGGAATCAGCGAAGTGCCGCTCATCACCGAAACAATGCCCGCGCGCTGGGCCGCGCGGGCCAGCACCAGGTCGCCCCGGTAGGTGGACAGCGCATTGATGCCCATGGGCGCAATGCCGAAGGGGCTGGCATAGCGCTCGCCGAACAGCTCCACGGCCTGCGAGCGCTGCGACACATCGGCCAGCACGCGCGTGGTCAGGCCCCATTCGCCGAACACCTCGCGGTTGTCGCGCAGCGAGGCGTTGTCCTCGGCCGCCCCGGCGATGTAGCCGAAGATGGGCCGGGGCAGCCTGCGACGCGCGGCCTCCTCGAAATCATGCAGCGACAGCATGCGGCGCAGCACGGCCGGGGCGCGCGGCGCCGGCAGGGCGGATGCCGAAGGCGTGGAGGCAGAGGAGGAAGCGATGGCGGCCATGGTGCGGACCTCGGAATGTTCAGGAGCCGGCGCCACTGTAGGCCGCCCATCCATTGAATGAAAGTGGATTATTTAGAATTCACTTGTTCGCTTTTTGCCAATGAAAAACCCATGTCCACACCCTCGGTCAAGCAGCTCGAAGCCTTCTGGTGGGCCGCCACCTGCAGCAACTTCGCCACGGCAGCGCAGCGCGTGCACCTGTCCGTGTCCTCGCTGTCCAAGCGCATCACGGAACTGGAGTCCGCGCTGGGCCAGCCGCTGTTCGACCGCAGCGGCCACCGCGCCGTGCTCACCGATGCCGGCCAGCGCCTGCTGCCCGCCGCGCTGGAGGTGCTCAACGCCATGGCTGCGCTGGGCCAGGCCCTGGACACGCGCGAGGCGCTGGCCGGGCATTGCCGCTTCGGCGTGGGCGACCTGTCGGCGCTGACCTGGCTGCCGGCCTTCGTGGCCGCCGCGCGCCAGGCCCATCCGCAACTGGTGCTGGAGCCCCATGTGGACGTGGGCGGCGTGCTGGAGCAGCGCCTGGACGACGGCGAGCTGGACTTTGCCGTCATCGCGGGCCGCTCCTCGCGCAGCAGCCTGCTGTCCCGCCCCGTGGGCGCCGCGCGCTTTGCCTGGGCCGTGGCCCCCGGCCTGGCAGGCGCGGGCCGCCTGGGCGCCACGGCCCTGCTGCAGCGCCATGCGCTGGTCACCCTGCCCCCGCAAGCCGGCACCACGCGCCTGCTGGACGACTGGCTGCTCGCCCAGGGCGCCAGCGTGCGCGAGCGCATCCTGTGCAACAGCTGGGGCGCCGTGGCCGGCATGCTGCGCGCCGGCCTGGGCGTGGGCTTCCTGCCCACCGGCTGGATCGCCGCCCTGGGCCTGCGCGCCGTCGGGGGTGCCCACCCCAAGGCTGCCCTCGCGCCTCTGCACTACGCCTTCCAATGGCGACGCGGCGACGCCCGCGCCCTGATCCCGGCCATGCAGCAACTGGCGCAGGCGCAGGTGGATTTCACGGTGATGCCGGGGTTGGTGGGTGCAGGGCGATGAAGGCAAGGCAGCGGACTATCCGCATGCCTGCGGTATGACCTGGGATCAAGAATCGAAGCGACCGGTAGTCCGCACGGTCAATCCCCACTTCACTGGCAAAGTTCTGCACACTCGCCCGATGCCTGAAAGCTCCCTCAACCAGATCCTTGCCGACAACTTGGCTCTCCACATGGAGAAAAAGGGCTTGAAGCAAATGGCGCTGGCCAAAAAATGCGGAGTGGGCCAGACAACGATCAGCCTGTATCTGAGCCCGGATCGGCGCAAGCCGGGCAAGGATGGCAAGGCCGGCTCCGCCAAGCTCACCGAAGTGGAGATGCTGGCAAGGGCCCTGGAAGTGGAGCCATGGGAATTGCTGCGGCCAGCCCGCAGCGGCAATCCGTGAGCGCAACAGGCAAAGCAGCGGCGTGATCCACGTCAGCCACATTGCGCAGCAAGACGCTGCTGGCGCGCACTGAGCCAGCCGAGGTTTCGCGCCTATGGCGTGGGATGCACGCCCTCCCCCCACTCCACCAACTGCGGCCGCACCTGCACCACCTGCCCCGCGCGCAGGCCTTCGCCATCGATGGCGCGGAAGGCCTCGGCCATCAGGCCTTCGACGTTCTGGCGCACCATGTGCACCGGAAAGCGCAGGCATTCGGCATAGGGGTCCCAGTCATAGCTGCCAAAGCTGCATTGCACCAGTTCCGCATCGGGCAGTGCGCGCAGGAAGCGGATGGCGCCCTGCAGCGTGATGCCCGATGAGAACAGCAGGGCGCGCGGCAGGCCGCCCAGGCGCTGGTAGAGCGCGGCCATGGCAAGGCGGGCCGCTTCGGGGTCGTAGCCGCAGCAAATGATGTGCTCGTCCGCCACCGGCGTGTGGGGCGCCAGGGCTTCGCGAAAACCGGCCAGGCGCTGCTCGGTGGCGTACTCCTTGCGGACGCCGCCCAGAAAGCAGACGGCGTCCTGCGGCGCACCTGCCGGGGGCCTGGAGCGCGCCAGCAGCAGGCGTGTGAGTTCGGCCGCACCCCAGCGGTTGTCGCTGGTGACGGAGGGCGCCTTTTTCCCGGGAAGATCCACGTTGACATGGCGCACGCCGGCCTGGCGGCATTCGGCGCTGATGGCGTCGGGCCGGGTGGCGCCCGTGACGATGAGGTGCTCCACACGAAAGGCGATCAGCGAGCGCACGGTCTCCACCTCCAGCGCGCCGTCGCGCAGCGTGCTGACCACCAGCGGGCACAGGCCGCGCTCATGGGCCATGCGCTCGAAGGCCTGGGACAGCGCGCCGAAGAATCGGTCCTCATGCGTGGGAATCACCATGCCGATCAGCCCCGAGCGCTGGCGGCGCAGGCCGCTGGCCTGGCGGTTCACGGCAAAGCTGTGTTCCTGGGCGAGCTGCTGCACGCGGCGCGCGGTCTCCTCGCTGATGCGCCGCGACTGCCAGCTGCCGTTGAGGATGGCGCTGACCGTCGAGGCCGAGGTGCCGGCCAGTTCGGCCAGGTCGTAGATGGTGGATGTTCGGGGGCGGTTCACGGTGCTCTGCAGGGGTTGGGACGGGAGCGCTCGGCGGCCATCGTAGCCGCTGCGGCAGCGATTCGGGCGGACCGGCACCGGCACGCAGCAGCGGCCCGGGAAATCCCGCATCGGCAATGGAAGTCCATCTGTCTATAGTTTGCGCAATCGATTGTGCAAAACAGAGGGAGGAGCGCCATGTTCCATGGATTCAGCCGGTTCTCGAGAGCACTGCTGGCCTGCACCCTGGCGGTGCTGGCGGGCGCGGCCAGTGCCGAGGATGTGTCGGTGGTGGCCAAGGTCGGGGGCATTCCGTGGTTCAACGCCATGGAGACCGGCATCCGCAAGGCAGGCCGCGAGCTGGGCATCTCCAGCGGCATGGTCGGCCCCACCGAGGCCGATGCGGCCCAGCAGGTGCGCGCGGTCGAGGACCTGATCGCGCGCCGCAGCAAGGTCATCGCCGTGGTGCCCAATGACGCCAGGGCGCTGGAGCCCGTGTTCCGGCGTGCGCGCAGCGCAGGCATCAAGGTGCTCACGCACGAGTCGCCCGACCAGAAGGGCGCCGACTGGAACATCGAGCTGAGCAGCGTCGCGGGCTTTGGCGAGCGCCACATGGACAGCCTGGCCAAGGCCATGGGTGGCGAAGGCAAGTACGTGGTCTTCGTGGGCTCGCTGACCGTACCGCTGCACAACGCCTGGGCCGATGCGGCCATCGCCCACCAGAAAAAGCAGTGGCCGAAGATGCAGCTGGTGTCCGAGCGCTTTGGCGTGGCCGAGAGCCTGGACGACTCCTACCGCAGCGCCCAGGACCTGATGCGCGCGCACCCCGACCTCAAGGGCTTTCTGGCCTTCGGCAGCCAGGGCCCCATTGGCGCGGGCCGCGCGGTGGCCGATGCGCGCAAAGCCGAGCGCGTTGCCGTGGTGGGCTCGTTCTCGCCGGGCCAGGGCGCAAAGCTGGTGCGCGACGGCGTGATCCGCGAGGGCTTCATCTGGAACCCCGCGCTGGCCGGCGAGGTGATCGTGCATGTGGGCAAGATGCTGATCGACGGCCGCGAGCCCACGGACGGCATGGAGATACCGGGCCTGGGCAAGGTCCAGGTGGACCGCGAGCGCCGCAACATCCAGGGCCAGAGGCTGGAGCCGATCAACCGGCAGACCATAGACCGGCTGGTCAGCCTGGGCCTGTGAGCCGCGCGCTGCCATGGATGCCACCACAACGGCGCTGGTCCGCATGCAGGCGGTCACCGTGCGCTTTGGCGACGCCACGGCGCTGCATGCGCTGGACTGGGACGTGATGCCCGGCGAGGTGCACTGCCTGATGGGCAGCAACGGCAGCGGCAAGAGCACGGCGATCAAGGTGCTCAGCGGCGTGCACGCGCTGCAGCCGGGCGCGCGCATCGACATCGGCGGACAGCCCGTGCAGCGGCTGGACCCGGCGCTGGCCAAGTCCCTGGGCATTCAGGTGATCTACCAGGACCTGTCGCTGTTTCCCAACCTGAGCGTGGCCGAGAACATTGCCTTTGACCAGGCCATGGGCCGCTGGTGGGCGCCCGTGCGCCGCAGGCGCCAGCGCGCGGCGGCCCGGGCCGTGATGCAGCGCCTGGGCATTGCGCTGCCGCTGGATGTGCGGGTGGGCGACCTGCCCATTGCGGGCCGCCAGCTCGTGGCCATCTGCCGGGGCATGGCGGCCCGGGCCAGGCTGCTGTTCATGGATGAGCCCACGGCCTCGCTCACGCGCGCCGAGGTCGATGCGCTGCTGGCCGTGGTGCGCCGGCTCCAGGCCGATGGCATGGCCATCGTCTTCGTGAGCCACAAGCTGGATGAGGTCATGGAGATCGCCGACCGCGTCACCGTGCTGCGCGACGGGCGCAAGCTGGGCACCTGGCCCGCCGCGCAACTGTCGGGCAGGCAACTGGCCACGCTGATGACCGGGCAGGAAGTGGATGAACGACTGCATGCGCGTGACATGTCCGCCGCGCCCGCGCTGCTGGAAGTGCGCGGCCTGGGCCGCGACGGCGACTACGAGGACGTGAGCTTCGACGTGCGCGAGGGCGAGATCCTGGGCCTGACCGGGCTGCTGGGCGCGGGCCGCACCGAGCTGGCCCTGGGCCTGTTCGGCATGCGCAGGCCCGATCGCGGCAGCATCCGCCTGGGCGGCCGCACGTTGGTGCTGCGCAGCAACCGCGACGCCATGGCGGCGGGCATTGCCTATGTGCCCGAGGACCGCCAGTCCATCGGCCTGAACCTGCGCCAGTCCGTGCAGGACAACCTGGTGCTGGCCATGCTGCCGCGCCTGTCCGGCCCGCTGGGCTGGCTGCCTGCCAGCCGCCGCGCCGCCACCGCAGCCCAGTGGCGCGACCGCCTGCACATGCGCCTGCCCGCGCTGGACGCACCCGTGCACCAGCTGTCCGGCGGCAATGCCCAGCGCGTGGTGCTGGCCCGCTGGCTGGCGACCGCGCCGCGCGTGCTGATCCTCGACTCGCCCACCGTGGGCGTGGACATCGGCAATCGGCAGGGCATCTTCGAGATCGTGCACGGGCTCGCCGCACAGGGCATGGCGGTGATCGTCATCTCGGACGAGGTGGCCGAGGTCCATGCCCACTGCGACCGCGTGCTGCACATGCGCGGCGGGCGCATGGCCGGCGAGTTCGTGCCGGGGGTGCATTCCGAAAGCCAGATCGAGGAGGCCGTCCATGCCTGAACACGCACACGCGCTGCTGCAACACCCCGTGGCCCGGCTGGGCCTGGCCATTGCCGCCATGGCCCTGCTGTTCGGCGCCCTGGCGCCGGGCTTCTGGACGCTGGGCAACTGGATGGACGTGGCCGAGGGCGCATCGGTCACCGCCATCATGGCCGTGGGCCTGCTGGTGGTGCTGGTCGCGGGCGGCATCGACATCTCGTTTGCCGCCACGGCCACGGTGGCGCAGTACCTTGCGGCCCTCGCGGCCACACGCCTGGGCTGGGCACCGGCGGCCAGCATCGCGCTGGGCCTGGCCACGGGACTGGCGCTGGGCGCATTCAACGCCCTGCTTATCCACCGCCTGCGCGCCACCTCCATCATCATCACCATCTCCACGCTGAACCTGTACTTCGCGCTGCTGATGCATGGCACGGGCGGCCGGTCCATCTACGACCTGCCGTCGTGGTGGAGCGATTCAGTGGTGCTGGCCCGCTTCGCGGGCACCGACGGCACAGACCCCGTGCGCCTGACCCTGCCCATCGCCGTGGCCGCTGCGGCCGCCCTGCTGACCGCACTGCTGCTGGGCCGCAGCGCGCTGGGGCGGCGCCTGTACGCCTTCGGCGGCAACCCCGAGGCCGCGCACCGCATGGGCATCGGGCTGGGCGCCATCCAGGGCGTGGCCTATGGCTGGCTCGGCATGATGGCGGCCATCGCAGGCCTGGTGCAGGCGCACCGCGTGGGCGAGTCGGTGCCCAACGCGCTGGTCGGCACGGAGCTGTTCGTGCTCGCGGCCGCCGTGCTGGGCGGCGCTAGCCTGTTCGGCGGCACGGGCAGCGTGGGCGGCGTGCTGATGGGCGTGCTGCTGCTGGCCGTGCTGCGCAACGGGCTGAACCTGCTGGGCGTGTCGCCGTATTTCTTCCAGGTGCTGCTGGGCGCCGTGGTGCTGGCCTGCGCCGCCGCAACGGGACTGCGGCGCACGCAGCGACGCAACCAGCAGCGCAGCGCTGACGCCACTCCTGCAGCGCCTTTGGCGAGGGCCGCGCCATGAACCGCAGCACTGGCGCGCCGCTGGGCCTGATCGCGCTGCTGGCGCTGCTGTGCGCCGTGTTCACGCTGCTGCTGCCCGGCAGCTTCGCCACCCTGGGCACGCTGCAATCGGTGCTGCTGCAGATCCCGGAACTGGGCCTGCTGGCACTGGCGCAGATGTTGCCGCTGGTCAGCGGCGGCATCAACCTGGCCGTGGTCGCCAGCGCCAACATGGCGGGTCTGGCCATGGCCTGGGTGCTGGTGGGAGGCCTGTCGGCGCTGGGCCTGGACCTGTCGGGCCATGAGGGCCTGCTCATCGCCGCAGCACTGGCCGTGGGCGCCCTCGCCAGCCTGCTGGTGGGGCTGGCCAGCGGCTGGCTGGTGGCGCGCGTCCATGCCCATCCCATCCTTGTCACCCTGGGCACCATGTCGCTGATCAACGGCCTGTGCGTCTGGCTCACGCGCGGCAAGCCCATTGCAGGCTTTCCCGAGGCCTTCCAGGCCCTGGGCTCCGCCCAGTGGCTGGGCCTGCCGCTGCCGTTCTGGATCTTCGCCGCCGTGTGCCTGCTGGTGGGCCTGTACCTGGGCAGCACACGCCACGGGCTGGCCATCCGCATGGTCGGCTCCAATGCCGAGGCCACGCGCCATGCGGGCATCGATACGCGCCGCGTGCTGATCGGCGTCTACACCCTGTCCACGCTGCTGTGCTGGATTGCGGCCGTGCTGATGATGGCGCGCTTCAACTCGGCCAGCGCGGGCTATGCCCAGTCCTACCTGCTGGTCACGGTGCTTGCGGCCATCCTGGGCGGCACCGATCCCATGGGCGGCTTCGGCCGGGTGTCGGGGCTGTTCGTCGCCCTGCTCATCCTGCAGGTGCTGTCCAGCGGGGTGAACCTGCTGGGCGCCAATGCCCAGCTAACGCAGGCCCTGTGGGGCGCCACCATGATCGCCGCCGTGGCCGCGCGCCACCTGCTGGCGCGCTGGCGGGGCCGTGCCCGGGCACCCGCCGAACCCTCCCCTTCACGCTCTCGCAGAGTCCACCCGGAGCCCCTATGAACCCCCTCGGCATCCACGCCCTTGTCTGGGCCGGCGACCTGTCGCCGGCCTCCACCCGCCATGTGATCGAGCGGACGCGCCAGGCCGGTTACGACCTGGTCGAGCTGTCCCTGCACGGCCCCCGGCTCATGGACCTGGCGCTCACGCGTGATCTGCTGCAGGAGCATGGCCTGGGCGTAGGCTGCTCGCGCGGGCTGACCTTCGAGGCCGATGTCTCCAGCGAAGACCCCACCGTGGTCGCGCGCGGCCTGGCGCTGCTGCAAGAGGGCGTGGACATCACGGCGCGCCTGGGCGGGCGCTATTTCGGCGGCATCCTCTACGGCGCCATGGCGAAATACGGCCACCCGTGCACACCACAGGGCCGGCGCAACGCGATCGAGGCCGTGCGGCGCATTGCCGACTTCGCGGGCGAGCGCGGCGTCACGCTGGGCCTGGAGGTGGTCAACCGCTACGAAAGCAACCTGCTCAACACGGCCGAGCAGGCGCTGGAATTCATCGACGAAGTCGGCAAGCCCAATGTCTGCGTGCACCTGGACACCTACCACATGAACATCGAGGAAGCCGACCTGGCCGCGCCCGTGCTGGCCTGCGGCCAGCGGCTGGGCTACGTGCACATCGGCGAGAACCACCGCGGCTACCTGGGCGCGGGCCACATCGACTTCGCGCAGTTCTTCGGTGCGCTCGCGCAGATCGGCTACCAGGGCACCGTCACCTTCGAGAGTTTCTCGTCGGCCATCGTCAACGAGCAGTTGTCGAACGCGCTGGCCATCTGGCGCCCGATGTGGGAAGACGGCATGGACCTGGCCCTGCACGCACGCGGCTTCATGGCAGACGGGCTGGCCAGCGCGCAGCAGGCACGCGCATGACGGCCATCCTGCCGCCCGAAGCCCTGGCGCGTGCGTTTGCGCTGGCGCGCCCCGGCCCCCGACGCCTGCTGGGCCTGACGGGCCCGCCCGGCGCAGGCAAGAGCACGGCCTGCGCCGCCCTGCTGCAGGCGCTGGGCCCGCTGACGGCGGCCGTGCCCATGGACGGCTTCCACCTGGCGCAGTCCGCGCTGGAGCGCCTGGGCCGTGCACAGCGCAAGGGCGCGCCCGACACCTTCGACTCGGCCGGCTACGTGGCCCTGCTGCGCCGCCTGCGCGCGCCCGTGGCCGGTGAAACGGTCTACGCCCCCGAATTCCGGCGCGCCATCGAGGAGCCCATTGCAGGCGCCATCGCCATCGCGCCCGGCGTGCCCCTGGTCATCACCGAAGGCAATTACCTGCTGATGGATGAACAGGATGCGCCGGGCACGCACTGGCATGCCGTGCACACGCTGCTGGACGAGGTCTGGTACGTGGACATGGACGACCGCCTTCGCATCGAACGCCTGACCCGCCGCCACGAACTCCACGGCCGCAGCCCCCAGGCCGCACGCGACTGGGTGGCGCAGGTGGACGAGCCCAATGCGCGCCGCATTGCGGCAACGCGGGGGCGGGCGGATTGGGTGTTGCGCTGGGGGTGAGGCTGCCGGACACAGCCCCCGCTCAGAACGCCACCACGCCCCCATCCTTGCGCGGGTCCGATCCGCCGATGTAGTGGTCGCCGTCGCGCAGCACCAGTTGTGCGCCGCCGAAGGCGAAGACGCCATGGCCTTCCTCGATCGTGACTTCGTGGCCGCGTGCGCGCAGGGCGGCGACGACCTCGGCGTCGAAGGCCGGCTCCACGGCCACGCCCTTGCCGCCCGTCACGCGCCAGCGCGGTGCGTCGGCGGCGGCCTGGGGGTTCTGGCCGTAGCGCAGCACGCGCAGGGCCATCTGCAGGTGGCCCTGGCTCTGCATGGGGCCGCCCATCACGCCGAAGGCCATCTGGGGCGTGCCGTCGGCGTTCATCGCAAAGGCCGGGATGATGGTGTGCGAGGGGCGCTTGCGCGGCGCGACCTCGTTGGCATGGCCGGCTTGCGTGGTGAAGCCGTGGCCGCGGTTTTGCAGGCTGATGCCGGTGCCCGGCACGACCACGCCCGAGCCGAAGCCCATGTAGTTGGACTGGATGAACGAGACCATCATGCCGCTGGCATCGGCCGACGCCAGGTAGACCGTGCCGCCGGGGCGCGGGGCGCCGTAGGTGGGCGCGCTGGCGCGCTCGCGGTCAATGAGCGCCGCGCGTTCGCGCAGGTAGCCGGCGTCCAGCAGATGGGCGGATTCGACGCGCATGTGGTCGCCGTCGGCGTTGTATTCGTGCAGGTCGGCCAGGGCCAGCTTCATGGCCTCGACCTGCAGGTGCACGGACTCCACGCCGTCCAGCGGCTCGGCGCCCACGCCCAGTGCGTCCAGCATGCCCAGCGCCATCAGCGCGGCAATGCCCTGGCCGTTGGGCGGGATCTCGTGGATCACCGAGTCGCCAAAGGTCTGCGACACCGTGCCGACCCAGTCGGCCTGGTGGGCGGCCAGGTCGGCCTCGGTCATGGCGCCGCCGCAGGCCTTGGCGTGCTCGGCCATCGAGCGCGCCAGTGCGCCACGGTAGAAGGATTCGCCCTTGGTGGCGGCGATCTCCTCCAGCGTGCGCGCATGGGCTTCGCTGCGGAAGACCTCGCCCGCCTTCGGGGCCTTGCCATCGGGCAGGAAGCATTCGGCAAAACCGGGCTGGTCGCCGAGCTTGGCTCCGCCCAGCGCCCACAGCGTGGCGATGGTGGGCGAGACCGCAAAGCCGTCGCGCGCATAGCGGATGGCGGGCTGGGCCAGTTGCTCGAACGGCAGCTTGCCGAAGCGGCGCGACAGCTCCACCCAGGCCGAGACGGCGCCGGGCACGGTGACGGCGTTCCAGCCCTTCTCGGGGATGCCGCCCAGCGCGGCGAAGTACTCGGGCGTCCAGGCTTCGGGCGAGCGGCCCGAGGCATTGAGGCCGTGCAATTCCTTGCCATCCCACAGGATGCAGAAGGCATCGCTGCCCAGGCCGCAGCCCGTGGGCTCGACCACGGTCAGCGCCATGGCCGTGGCAATGGCCGCATCCACGGCATTGCCGCCGGCCAGCAGCATGGCCAGGCCGGCCTGCGCGGCCAGCGGCTGCGAGGTGGAGACCATGTTGCGGCCCAGCACCGAAGAGCGGTGCGAGGCGTAGGGAAGTGTCCAGTCCTTGATGGTGCTTGTCATGTCTCGATGGGGAAAAGGTTAGTCAAGAGTGATTTTGTTTTCTTTGATGACCTGCGCCCAGCGGACGCTGTCGGCCTGCACCATGGCAGCGAACTGCGCGGGCGTGCGGGGCGATGCGGCCTCCACGCCCTGCTTGGCCAGGCTGGCCACCACCTCGGGATTCTGGATGGCCTTGTTGAAGGCCTGATTGATCCGCGCCACCAGCTCGGGCTTCATGCCGGCCGGACCATAGACGCCGAACCAGGTGACCGAAGAATAGCCAGGCAGGCCGGACTCGGCCACCGTGGGCAGGTCGGGCGCCAGCGCGCTGCGCTTGTCGCCGGTCACGGCCAGTGCGCGCAGGCGGCCGCTGGCCACATGGGGCATGCCGGTGGGAATGGAGTCGAACAGCAGGTGCACCTGGCCAGCGGCCAGGTCGGTGATGGACTGGGCCGTGCCCTTGTAGGGCACATGGGTCAGCTGCAGGCCCGCGCGTGCCGCGAAGGCCGCCGCGTTCAGGTGGACGATGGTGCCGTTGCCGCTGCTGGCGTAGTTGAGGGCGCCCGGATGGGCCTTGGCATAGGTGATCAGCTCCTGCACATTGCGCACGGGCAGCGAGGGCGTGACCAGCAGGATGCTGGCCGCGCCGCCGATCTCGGCAATGGGCGTGAAATCCTTGTCGGCCTTGTAGGCCAGACGGGTCATCAGATGCGGCGAGATGGCATGCGTGCTGCTGGTGGTGAACAGCAGCGTGTAGCCGTCCGGCGAGGCCTTGGCGGCCTCGCCCGTGCCGATGGTGCCGCCCGCGCCGGGGCGGTTGTCGATGACCAGCTGCTGGCCCAGGTCCTGGGACATGCGCTGCGCCACCACGCGCGCCACGAGGTCGGTGGCGCCGCTGGCCGGAAAGGGCACGACCAGGCGCACCGGGTGCGAGGGCCAGGACGCCTGGCCCTGTGCCACGGCGGGCAGGGCGATGGCGCCAGCCAGGGCACAGGCTGCAGCCACGATGGCGCGGCGTGGAAGTAAAACGCTGGGCAATGCCTTCATGGGCACACTCCTGGACAGGGGTTGGACGGCTGCAGCCGCTGCTCCCCAGCAACGCCGCAACAGGCCATCGTAGAACCCTCGCCCCTTTGCCGCCATCAGCAAATTTGCAAACCTGCGTTGCCTCTGCGGCAAATTGATGACAATCGGGGCGACATGCCCGACGCCCGCCACCTTCTTTTGCAGGACACCGCGCTGCGCTACTTCCACGAAGTGGCGCAATGCGGATCGCTGACCGAGGCCTCGGCGCGGCTGCATGTGGCGGCCTCGGCCATCAGCCGCCAGATCGCGGCGCTGGAGGGGCTGCTGGGCACGCCGCTGTTCGAACGCCACCCGCGCGGCATGGTGCTCAATGCGGCCGGGGAGATCCTGGCCGACCATGTGCGCCGCGCCGGCCTGGATGCCGAGCGCGCGCTGGGCGAGATCGAGGCCCTGCAGGGGCTGCGCAGCGGCCGCGTGCGCATCGCAAGCTCCGACGCCTTTGCCAACGAGTTCCTGCCGCGCCTGTGCGCAGCGTTCCAGCGCGCGCATGCCGGCATCGTCTTCGAGGTGATGGTGCTGCCCACGCCTGCCGTGCCAGAGGCCGTGCGCAGCGGCACGGCCGACATCGGCCTGTGCTTCAGCCGCGCGCCTGAAAAAGGCATTGCCGTGGCCTGCCGCGTGGCGGCGCCGCTGGTGGCCCTGGTCGCACCCGGCCATGCCTTGGCCCAGGCGCGCCGCCTGTCGCTGGCCCAGTTGGTACGCCACCCCCTGGCACTCACACCGGCCGATACTGCCGTGCGCCAGCTGCTGGACGCGGCCTGCAGCCGCCAGGGCCTGATGCTGATGCCGGTGATGGAGAGCAATCACGGCAAGACCCTGCTGAACTTTGCAGCCCAGGGCGCCGCCGTGGCCGTGGCCAGCGAGATCGCCGCGCGCCACATGGTGGCCACAGGCGCACTGGTGGCCGTGGCGCTCAGCGACCGGGGCATGGACCTGCGCGACATCGAGGTGCAGACCCTGGCCGGCCGCACGCTGCCGCATGCGGCGCAGTCCTTCCTGGAAATGCTGCAGCTGCGGTTGCCCGGTCCCTGGTAACCGGAGGGCATCGCGGGCAGCGCCCGCCAGACACCACGGAAACAGGGCAGGCCAGAAAAGAGACCACAGTCCGAACATGGGCGGAGGGGCAAAACTCGGAAAGCTCCGGTTTTTACTGCCCTGCAGACCCGTGATTCATCCATCGCCCTGATCGGTCCACCGAAGACGGGAGCGGATCGGGCATGAATCGGATAGGACTACTCTGATTCTGACTCAGCCGATTCGGATTCTCCTGCGCGACCGGACAGCCAGCCGCCGGCGCCGTTCCTATCATTCGCATCTCTGTCGCCGGGCTTCCTTTACGGAACCCCTTGACTCCCGCTCCTGAATGAATACACGGACAACCCGGCCATCGCCGGACCTGCAAACAAGAGGCAAGGCATGTACACGAACCAGACCGGAGGGCGCAAGCGGCAATTGCAGCGGGAGGCACAGCATGGATGAGCGAACCGAACTGACCTTCATGCTGCATGGCCTGTCGGACCGCGACGCCAAGCTGTTCCGCTCCTATGTGCTGATGGTGAATCACCGCACACGGCACCGCTGGACGTGGCGCGAATCCCAGGCGGACATGACGGTGGCGCATGGCGAACTGGCCGAAGCGCCTGCCGCCCCGCCCGCGTTGACGCTGCGCGTGGGCGGGCAGCCCAAGGGGGCCTTTCCTGCGGGCGGTCATCTGAGCATGCCCCTGCGCGCCGATGCGCTGGAGGAATGCCTCAACACCATGGGCGCACGCATCCTGTCGGTGCACGGCAAACCGGCCAGCGCCAAGGCACACGCCAGCGGCCTGCACACGCAGCATCAGCTGATGCTGCTGCAGCTGCGGCGCTGGCCGTCGCCGCAACTGCTGACGAGATCCCACCATATCCGCCTGGCCACCTTGCTGACAGGCCAGCCCACGACGATGCAGACCCTGTGCCAGCGCTCGGGCCTGCCGCCCGAGATCTGTGCCGGTTTTCTGAACGAGCTGGACGCCGCCGGCCTGCTGCGCTGGGCCTCGGCCCGCCCGCCCGCCGCACCGCCCCCCGGCAACCCTGCGCCGGACAGGGGCGTGCTCGAACGCATACGCCTTCGCCTGGCCCGGTTTGCAGGAGCGCGCCCATGAGCGAACTCAAGATCCTGATTTCCGGCCCTCCAGGCGCAGGCAAGACCACGGCCATCCGCTGCGTCAGCGAGATCGCCCCCGTGAGCACCGACGTGCGCAACACCGATGACACCCTGGACAAGGCGCTGACGACGGCCGGCATGGACTATGGCGAGCTGACCCTGGACAACGGCGAGAAGCTGTACCTCTACGGCACGCCCGGGCAGGAGCGCTTTGACTTCATGTGGCGCATCCTCTCGCGCGGCGCGCTGGGCGTGATCTTGCTGATCGACAACAGCCGCTCCGATCCGCTGGCCGACCTGGATATCTATGTCCAGGGCCTGTCCGATGCCTTGCGCAGCACGGCATGCGTGGTGGCGGTATGCCGCATGCAGGAGTACACAGCGCCTGATCTGGACAGCTTTGCCGTGCACCTGCAATCGCGCGGCCTGCTGTGCCCCGTGGTGCCGGCCGATGTGCGCAACCCCCAGCAGGTGGTGGCCCTGATCGAGCTGTTGCTGCTGCAGATTGAAGCCCTTGCCCAGGAGAAGTCCCATGAAGAATGACGCTGCCTTGAAGGCTGCAGCCCAGGCGGCGGTGCAGTCGCTGATGAGCAGGTTGCACGGCGTGCGTGGCTGCGTGGTCAGCACCGAGGACGGCTTCGAGGTGGCCGCCCGTGCGCAAGGCCAGGGCAGCACGGCGCGGCTGTCTGCAATGGCCAGCTCGATGGCGGCGCTGGGCATGATCGCCGGCGAGGAGAACCAGCTCGGGCATTGCGCCAACGTGGTGGTCGAGGCGGCCGAGGGCTTCATCGTCATGCTGCAGGCACAGCGCCCGGGCCTGACGCTGGTCATCAGCGTGGTGGCCTCGCGCGAGGCCGTTCTGGGCCAGGTTCTCTATGTCTCGCGCGAGGCCGTGCGGACGCTGGAACAAGCGTGATGGCAAAGGCAGGCAAGGGCTGCTCATATGCATCCGGCAAGAAGGCACCGCGAAGGTGCAGAACATTTTCGCAACACAAGGGAGTTAGGAAAACAATGGCCAATATCAAGCAAACCATGGATGAACTGATGCGCTGCGACGGCGCCATGTGCGCTGCACTGGTGGACTACAACAGCGGCATGATCCTGGGGCAGGACGGATCGGGCGTGGACCTGGAGCTGGCTGCCGCCGGCAACACCGAACTGGTGCGCGCCAAACTCAAAACCATGCGCTCGCTGGGCCTGGAAGACACCATCGAGGACATCCTCATCACGCTGAGCAAGCAGTACCACATCCTGCGCCCCTCCACCCACCACGAGGGACTGTTCCTCTACCTGGTGCTCGACAAGGCCAAGGCCAATCTCGCGCTGGCGCGGCGCAAGGTGCAGGACGTGGAAGGCGTGCTGGTGGTCTGAAGCAGGCGGCCTGCAGCGCGTAGCGCCGCCTTGATGGACCCTCTCACAACCGGGCCTTCTCAGAACCGCTCGGCGCACAGCGCCTGCCACTGCAGGATCTCGATCTCGCCGCGCTGCACCCGGATGAGGCCGCGCGCCTGCAGGCCCTGCAGCAGCACGTTGGTGGTCTGGCGCGAGATCGACAGCATGCGCGCCAGCTGCTCCTGCGTGATATCGAGGCGCGGCCGGGCCGGCACATCGTCCAGCCGCTCGCCGTAGCCGCGCGCCATGGCCACCAGGCGGCGCGCCAGGCGCTGGGGTGCGGGCAGCAGGGCCAGATCCTCCAGCGCCGCAAAGGCCGCGCGCATGCGCCCCGACATCAGCACGCCCAGGTCATGCCAGTGCGCGGGGTGCTGCTGCAGCCAGTCCAGCAGCGGCTGGCGCGGCACCTGCAACACCACGCTGGGCTCCATGGCGTGGGCATCGTGGGTGCGCGGCGAACCGTCGAACAGCGCGATCTCGCCAAACCAGGTGGCCGGGCCCATGCGCGTGAGCAGGGCCTCGCGCGCATGCTCGCTCTGGCCACCCACACCGGAGAAACCGATGCTGCCACGGACCACGGCGAACAGCCCACCCTCCAGCGCATCGCCGCGCAGGAACAGGGCCTCGCCCGTCTCCAGGCTGCGCGGCTGGGCCAGCGCCAGCAGCAAATCGGCAAACTGCGGCGCCAGTGCGCTGAACCAGCGGCCGGCGCGCAGCGTGGGCAGGTAGGAAAAGGCGAGGGAAGCTTGCATGGAAAGGGATGTCGGGTGGCTGACAGACACAGCCGGCGGGCCTGCGTATTTTCGCCGCTGACATCGAACATGCCAGGAGACCTTCCCATGCAAGCCTCACACCCCCTGCCCCGCGCGCTGGCGCGCCCTTCCCGCCTGCTGGCCAGCCTGGCCACAGCCGCTTTGCTGAGCGCCTGCGCCCAAAGCACCCTGCCCGTCTCCGACATGGCCAGGCCCCAGCCGGCCAGCGCCGCCACGCGCGCGGCCCAGCAGGCGGCCTTGGCACAGCAGCCGCTGGACGATGCGCAGGCCATGGAGGACGCCCGGCGCGGCCTGATCGCACCGGCCGACACCCTGGTCGTGCGCAATGCCCAGGGCCGTCCCATCTGGAGCATGCAGTCCTATGCCTTCCTGGAGCAGGACCAGGCGCCCGACACCGTGCACCCCGCGCTGTGGCGCCAGGCCCAGCGCAACCGCGTCAGCGGCCTGTTCCAGGTGACCGACAGGCTCTACCAGGTACGCGGCCTGGACCTGTCGAACATGAGCATCATCGAGGGCGAGACCGGCCTGATCGTGGTCGATCCGCTGATGTACACCGAGACCGCCCAGGCCGCCATGGACCTGTACTTCCAGCACCGCCCGCGCAAGCCCGTGGTGGCCGTCATCTACTCGCACAGCCATGTGGACCATTTCGGCGGCGTGCGCGGCGTGGTGCGCCAGGAAGAGGTGGATGCAGGCCGCGTGCAGGTCATCGCGCCGGCTGGCTTCATGGCCGAGGCCGTGGGCGAGAACGTGATCGCCGGCCACGCCATGGGCCGGCGCGCGCTCTACCAGTTCGGCATGCTGCTGCCGCGCAATGCCAGGGGACAGGTGGACGCAGGGCTGGGCAAGGCGGGTGCGCCCGGCACCATGGGGCTGATCGCGCCCACGCGCGTGATCGACAAGCCGCGCGAGACCCTGCGCATCGACGGCGTGGACATCGAGTTCGCGCTCACGCCCGGGGCCGAGGCGCCGGCCGAGATGATCATGTACTACCCCCAGCTCAAGGTGCTGAACATGGCCGAGATCGCCGTGCACACACAGCACAACCTGCTGCCGCTGCGCGGCGCCCAGGTGCGCGATGCGCTGGGCTGGTCGCGCCACCTGAACGACGCCCTGCACACCTATGGCGGCAAGGCCGAGATCCTGATTGCCCAGCACCACTGGCCGGTCTGGGGCCAGCCCCGGCTGCAGCACCTGCTGGCCGGCCAGCGCGACACCTACAAATACCTGCACGACCAGACCGTGCGCCTCATGAACCACGGCTACGTGGGCTCGGAGATCGCCGAGATGCTGAAGATGCCCGAATCCCTGGCCCGCGACGGCGCAACGCATGCCTTCTACGGCCACCTGCGCCACAACATCCGCGCCATCTACCAGCACTACCTGGGTTACTACGAAGGCAATCCGG
Organism: Delftia acidovorans NBRC 14950; assembly: GCF_001598795.1. Taxonomy (GTDB): domain Bacteria; phylum Pseudomonadota; class Gammaproteobacteria; order Burkholderiales; family Burkholderiaceae_C; genus Comamonas; species Comamonas acidovorans. Next base: position 207,870 of record NZ_BCZP01000010.1, read on the forward strand.
CGCAATTGGAGGCGCTGCCGCCCGTGCCCGCCGCACGCAAGACCGTGGAATACATGGGGGGCGCCGACGCCGTGCTGCGCCGTGCGCAGGCCGACTACGAACGCGGCGAATACCGCTGGGTGGCGCAGATCGCCTCGCAGCTGGTCTTTGCCGACCCGGCCAACCAGGCCGCGCGCCGCCTGGCCGCCAATGCCTATGAACAGCTGGGCTACCAGATGGAGTCGGCCACGGCCCGCAACGCCTTCCTGCAGGGCGCGGCGGAACTGCGCCAGGGCGTGCCCCAGCTGCCCAGGCCCGGCAGCACCGCACGCGACCTGGTGCGCAGCCTGCCGCTGGAGATGTTCTTCGACTACCTGGGCGTGCGGCTGGACGCCGGCAAGGCCGCAGGCCAGCGCATCGTGCTCAACTGGACCTTCACCGACACCGGCGAGCAGCGCAGCCTGAACCTGGAGAACAGCGCCCTCACCCAGAGCCCGGGCCTTGCGCCCGCCGCCCATGCCAGCCTGCGCCTGACGCGCGCCACGCTGGACGCCATTGCAGGCCAGGAGACCACGATGGCCGAGGCCATCAAGAGCGGCCAGCTGCGCATCGAGGGCGACGCCTCCAAGGTAGCGGCGCTCATGTCCATGCTGGACCGCTTCGACAGCGTGTTCCCCATGGTGGAGCCACGCCCCGAACGAGCCGCTCAGTAACCGTGCTGGGCGCGGAAGTCGCGCGCCTTGCCGAAGTGCCCGTTGCCGATGAAGGGCACGGGCGGGCGCAGCGCCGACAGAGGCGAGGGATGGTTGCTGGTCAGCACCAGATGGCCCCGGTCGGCCGGAATGAAGGCGCGCTTGGACTGCGCATGGCTGCCCCAGAGCATGAAGACCACGGGGCGCGCGCCCTGGGCGATGTGTCGGATCACCGCATCGGTCAGCAGCTCCCAGCCCTTGCCCGAGTGGCTGGCCGCCTGGCCTTCCTCCACCGTGAGACAGGTGTTGAGCAGCAGCACGCCGTTCTTCGCCCACTTGACCAGGCTGCCGCCCGGGTTGGGAAACGGCGGGAAGGGCACGCCCAGGTCACGCTGCATCTCCTTGAAGATGTTCTGCAGCGAGGGCGGCATGCGCACGCCCGGCGCCACCGAGAACGACAGGCCTTCGGCCTGCCCCCGGCCGTGGTAAGGGTCCTGCCCCAGGATGACCACGCGCACTTCCTCGGGCGGGGTCAGCTCCAGCGCGCGCAGCGGCTGGGGCGGGAAGATCACCGCGCCAGCTTCCAGGCGCTGGTGCAGAAAGGTCAGCAGCTGCTGGCCCGTGGCACCCGCGAAGAAGTCCTCGACCAAGGGCTGCCAGTCGGGCGCAACGGGCCAGTCGGAGGGATCGGCGGATTGGAGTTGGTCGGCTTGCGCCGGGGCGATTGCGTCGTCTTGAAGGGCCATGGCGGATGGGGCACCAGCGCACGCATGGCGCGCGATGGTGGTTCCTCGAAGGTACGAAAGAAACGGGAATGCACCGGCGCGCGGCCGGTGCATTGATGTCCTGAGGATACCCGCAGTCGCACAGCCGCCCGGCGTGTGCGACATGCACGTCAGCGCATCAGCGCGTCCGGCGGCGCCGGCGCATTGCCGCCATGGCCAGCAGCACCGAGGCCGATGTGGCCGCCAGACCCGCAAGGTTCCACACGGGAATGGCTGCAGCAGACGTCGCCGCCATCACCATGATGCCGCCCGGATCGACCACCACGCCATTGGCCTGCAGGTCATCGTCGCCCAGGCCACCGTCCTGGACTTCCAGGGTGTAGGTATTGGCCGAGATCACCTTGAAGCCGTCGTTGAAGGCATACCAGTGCGGTGCCGGGTTGGCCGCCGTGGGACCGTATTTCCAGTACTGGGCACCCGCGGGCAGGGCCTGCGGCATGGTGACGCTGAGCTTCAGCGTCGCGCCTGAGTTGCAGCCCGACGAGCGCAGGTTCAGCACGCCCAGCGGATAGGCCGCTGCACCCTGGGGCGGCGCCGTGGGCAGGCTTTGCGCACGCACCAGCGATGCCGATTGCAGGCTGCAGCCGCTGGCCGGATTGCTGACGGTCAGCGTCGCGCTGCCGCCTTGCAGGGTCGAGATGGTGGTGGCGCCAGCGACAGGGGCGTTGACCGTCAGGGGCTGCGAGGCTGGCCCCGCGCCGCTGCTGGACTGTGCCGCCACGCTGCAGTTGTAGGCCACGCCGGGCGTCAGGCCGTTGACCGCCACCGTCGGAGTGCTGGACGTGCCCGTCAGCACCGCGCCGCCGCCTTGCGGGACGCATTGCGCCACATAGCCCGTGACCGTCTGGCCGGGGATGGAGGCGACCGGATCGAAGGTCAGCTGCATGGCCGTGCCCTGCGCGAAAAAGCCCGTATCGGCAGGTGGCTGAAGTGCGCCCGGAACGCTGCCGGACCAGACACTCATCGCATCCACGCCGAAGAACAGGCTTTGCCGGTTGTCCACCTCGGCAATGCGCAGCCGCACGGTCTGGCCCGCGTAGGCCGACAGGTCGAACTGCAGCGACTGGTAGCCGCTGCCGCTGGCCGAAGGGCCGGGCACCGTGGCCGGCGGCCACTGGAAGACATTGGCCAGCACACCGGCGCCCAGGCTGTCGGGCGCGGCTGCAGGGTTCATGACGTCGATGCGCACCTGCTGGTTGGGCGCAGCCACCGTGTAGTCAAGCGTGGCCGGCGCCGCAGCGACCTTGGCCGCATTCTGGACATGGACGCGGGCGCTCAGCGTGGCCGGGCTGCCCGCCGGAATGGCGACGTCCTGGTAGAGCACATGGCTGCCGGGGCCGGGCTGGTCGCTCATGAGGGCAAACGCCCCGTCGGGAGGTGCAGGCACGGCCACGGGCGTGATGGCGCCCCTGGTGCCTTGCTGGGCGGCGAAGCCGCCCTTGGAGCCGGCCTGGGACACGGATTGCCAGCCCGTGAAAACCAGGGAACCCGGACCGGAGTTCTGCTCGAAACTGCCGTTGGCCAGCAGTTCGGCGGCTTGCGCCGGGCCCAGGGCCGCAAACACCGCAAGCCCCAGACAGGACTTGCGGGCAACGCCTTTTACGCTGTGCATGATGCTGCCTTGCGCCGATCAGCGTTCGTAGACGGTGTCGGTGGGCGCGCTGTCCTGGGTGTTGCCCATGACCCGGTTGTTGTTGAACGAGGTGATCTTCCCGCCAGCCACAGCGTTGAACGCCTTGTCATTGCCGAACACCGTGGTGTTGGACAGGTAGACCTGGGCGGCCGTGCTCTGGACACTGATGGCGGCGCGTTCCGGCTCGCCCTGTGCTGGCACTACATTGCCCAGCAATTGCGAGCGTTGCACCAGAACAGACACAGAAGTAGCGCCCGTATCGACCTTCACCGCCGCCTGCGTGAAGCCCTGGATCCTGACGTTGTCCAGCACCACTTTGCCTGCCTGGACGATTCTGACGCCGAACGTTCCTGTGCCGTTGCCGACGATGTCCAGATCCCGCAGCACCACGGTGTCAGAAACACCCGCGTTGATGGTGATGCCCGCGGTACCGGAGACCAGCACGCCGGCAAGCACGCCTGTGCCGTCCACCTGCATGGACTTGGTGATAGTGAGTCCACCGACGCCCGCAGGATCCAGCACGTTGATCTCGCCATTGGCGGCCGTCTTGGAGATGGCCCCCGCAAACGTCTTGCAGGGAGCCGTGCGGCTGCAGGGGTTGACGTCATCGCCCACGCCCGAGACCCAGGTGCGCGTGGCCTGTGCCCAGGCGCCGGAGGATGCCAGCGTGGCCGATGCGCAAACGATGAGGGCAGCCCAGCCGCGGCTGGACAGGAAAGGGGCACGGGGAATGAACGACATCGGAATCTCCGTAGGCGATGGGCTGCGGCCATGTTGCCGGATCGGCATTTCATGCGCATTGTCAATAATTATCATGCGAACGAAAAACTTTCAGAAACACTATTTGCACAAAAAAAAGCCCGCACGCATGGCTGCGGCGGGCTGCTTCGGTGGCGCTCCACCGAGGGACCGATCCGGTCTCGGCTTCAGGCAAACAGCTTGGCCAGCGCCTCTCCCGGCTCCTTGGCGCGCATGAAGGCCTCGCCCACCAGGAAGCTGTGGATGCCGGCATCGCGCATGGCCTTGACGTCCTCGCGGCTGCCGATGCCCGACTCGGTGACCAGCAGGCGGTCGGCGGGCACGTTCTTTTGCAGGTCCAGCGTGGTCTGGATGCTGACCTCGAAGCTGCGCAGGTTGCGGTTGTTGATGCCCACCAGCGGCGTCTTGAGCCGGAGGGCGCGGTCCAGTTCGGCGCCGTCGTGGACCTCGACCAGCACGGCCATGTCCAGGCTGTGGGCGATCTGTTCCATCTCGGCCATCTGCGCGTCGTCCAGGCAGGCGGCGATCAGCAGCACGCAGTCGGCGCCCATGGCCCGCGATTCGTAGATCTGGTAGGGATCGACCATGAAATCCTTGCGCAGCACGGGCAGGTGGCAGCTGGCGCGCGCCTGCTTGAGATAGTCCACGCTGCCCTGGAAGAACTGCTTGTCGGTCAGCACCGAGAGGCAGGCGGCGCTGACACCCTTGCCGTCGCCATCGGCATAGCTTTGCGCGATGTCGGCGGGGATGAAGTCCTCGCGGATCACGCCCTTGCTGGGGCTGGCCTTCTTGATCTCGGCGATCACGCCGGCCTGGCCGGCGGCGATCTTGGCGCGCAGCGCGCCCACGAAGTCGCGCGTGAGCACGCGGCTTTCGGCGTCGCGGCGCATGTCCGCGAAGGGCATGCGCTTCTGGGCGGCGGCCACTTCCTGCACTTTCACGTCGCAGATTTGCTTGAGGATGTCGGACACGTTGCTTTCCTTGGTTTCTTGTATTCGGTGGTCGATGGGGGCTGCGCGGCTCAGGCCGTCAGCCGGGCCGTGTAGGCCACGAGTTCGTTGAGCTTGGCCAGGGCAGCGCCGCTGTCCAGCGCCGCCTGGGCGCGGGCCATGCCGTCCTCAATGCTGGAGGCCACGTTGGCCGCATACAGGGCGGCACCCGCGTTCAGGCAGACGATGTCGCGCGCGGCACTCTTTTCGCCATGGAGCACGCCCAGCAGCATGGCCTTGGATTCCTCGGGATTGTCCACCTTGAAGGCGCGCGTGCCCACCATGCGCAGGCCGAAGTCCTCGGGATGGATCTCGTACTCGCGCACCACGCCGTCCTTGAGCTCGCCCACCAGGGTGCCCGCGCCCAGGCTGATCTCGTCCAGGCCGTCGCGGCCATAGACCACGATGGCGTGCTCGGCGCCCAGGCGCTGCAGCGCGCGCACCTGGATGCCGACCAGGTCCTCGTGGAACACGCCCATGAGGATGTTGGGCGCGCTGGCCGGATTGGTCAGCGGGCCCAGGATGTTGAAGATGGTGCGCACGCCCAGCTCCTTGCGCACGGGCGCCACGTTCTTCATGGCCGGGTGGTGGTTGGGCGCGAACATGAAGCCGATGCCCACGTCGGCGATGCTGCGCGCGATCTGCTCGGGGCTGAGCTGGATGTTGACGCCCAGCGCCTCCATGGCGTCGGCGCTGCCGCTCTTGCTGCTGACGCTGCGCCCGCCGTGCTTGCTGACCTTGCCGCCCGCCGCCGCGATCACGAAGATGGAGCAGGTGGAGATGTTGAAGGTGTTGGCGCCGTCGCCGCCCGTGCCCACGATGTCCACCAGGTGGCGCTTGTCCTCCACATGGACCTTGTTGGAGAACTCGCGCATGACCTCGGCCGCGGCCGTGATCTCGCCGATGGTCTCCTTCTTCACGCGCAGGCCGGTGACGATGGCGGCCGTCATCACGGGCGACAGCTCGCCGCGCATGATCAGGCGCATCAGGTGCAGCATCTCGTCGTGGAAGATTTCGCGGTGCTCGATGGTGCGCTGCAGCGCTTCCTGGGGGGTGATCTGGGTCATTGCGGTGTCTCGGTTGGGTGCCGGCCTGCTCAGGCCTTCTGTTCCAGGAAATTCTTCAGCATGGCGTGGCCATGCTCGGTGAGGATGCTCTCGGGGTGGAATTGCACGCCCTCGATGGCCAGGCTGGTGTGGCGCACGCCCTGGATCTCGCCGTCCTCGCTGGTGGCCGTGATCTCCAGGCATTCGGGCAGGCTGGAGCGCGCAATGGCCAGCGAGTGGTAGCGGTTGACCGTGAACTGCTCGGGCAGGTCGGCGAACACGCCCTTGCGGTCGGTGGTGATGACGCTGGTCTTGCCATGCATCTGCTGGCCCGCGCGCACGATGTCGCCGCCGAAGGCCGCGCCAATGCTCTGGTGGCCCAGGCACACGCCCAGGATGGGCAGGCGGCCTGCAAAGTGCTGGATGGCCGCCACGGAAATGCCCGCCTCGGCCGGCGAGCAGGGGCCGGGCGAGATCACCAGGCGGTCGATCTTCTCGCGCTCGACCAGGGCGATCACCTCGTCCAGCGTGGCCTCGTCATTGCGCACCACGGTGACATCGGCACCCAGCTCGCCGAAGTACTGGACGATGTTGTAGGTGAAGCTGTCGTAGTTGTCGATCATCAGCAGTCTGGTCATACCGGCTCCTGGGTCTCAAAGGGAAAAACGGGTGGCGCGGGCATGCCGCAGCGAAGGCTGGCGCGGGAATGCGCGCAATGCTGCCTGGGTCTGGAAGGGGGAATCTGAGGGCATCTGGGCAATCTCCTGGGTTCTGGGAGCCGCCGTGCCGGGGAGCCATCTGCTGGGTGAGCCTTGCTGCCGTCACGGCGGCAAGGCGCGGTACGCAACCGCAACGACGTGCCGCTTCCTTATTGGAAGCGCCACCACTGTGCAACGATGATCGAAACGGGCGTACCGTTCATGGCTGTCTTGGATCGAGAGTTCAAGTGTCTGGAAGACGGGAATGCAGCAGGCTGCATGGCGGAGCATGCTAACACAGGGTCCGCGCAGCGTGGCGGGACGACCCTGCGGGCGCCTCACTTCAGGAAATCCGGCTGGTCGAACTTCTGCTTCAAAAAGCGCCCGTTGGCCAGCAGCGCCTGCGCATCGCTGGCCGCCACATGGGCCACCACCTGCTGCATCTGCCCGGCCAGCAGCGCCAGCTGCTCGGTCAACAGTTGCCTGGGCGTCTTGCCGTCCTGCACGGGCTGGGTGACACGGAACAGCGGCGGCAGCGCCGCATAGTGCGACAGCGTGGCGGGCAGGTACTCCAGCACCGTCTCGCGCACGGTGAACAGGCCGTCGTTGAAGACCGGGCCGGCCTCGGCCAGCGAGGGCAGCACCTCGTGCACCGAGCCGCGCACGCTGTCCAGGTGCTTTTGCATCTCGGGCGTGAGCATCGGGCGGGCCTTTTGCACCAGTTCGTCGATGCGTTCGCGGATGTCCTCGGCGCTCCAGTGCTGCTGCAGCGCCCGCTCGAAGCTGGCGCCCGCGGGCTGCAGGGCCCAGCCCAGCAGCAGGCCCGCGACGTACAGGCCCAGGGTGATCCAGCCCCAGCCGGCACCGATCACGCCGGCAAACAGCAGCACCGGCCCCAGCAGGGCCAGCGCCAGGCCGGCGAGGTTGCCGTTGCCGTAGAAGAAAAGCTGCAGGCGGCGCATCAGGCGGGTCCGATCGGTGGCGGCGCTGTCACTGGTAGCCCCGGATTTCCTTGAACACCAGCGGCAGTCCGCTCTTGCCGGTGTTGCGCGCATCGAAGGCGCGCCCGCCCGTCAGCGCGGCCAGGGCCTGCATTTCGCCGGACTGCGCCTCGCCAAAGATGATGGGAAAGACGCGCACCAGCGGCGCGCCGCCGTCGCGCGCCATGCGCTGCTCGCGCTCGAACGCGGCCCAGTCGCGGCCGGCCGTGTTGGCGCCATCGGTCAGCAGCACGATGCTGACGAAGCGCTCGGGATCGGCCCGCAGCTCCTGGCGTGCCTGCTGCTGGGCCAGCGTGAGCGCGTCATAGATGGCCGTGCCGCCGTCGGCCACCAGGCTGTCGGCATAGGCCAGCACCTGGGCGCTTGCGGCCTGCAGGTCGCCCGCCGCGAACTGCACGCGCGCGGGCTGGCCGACCAGGCCCGAGAAAGGAATCAGCAGCACGCGCTCGCGCGCCTGGAAGGCGGCATAGCGCTGGCTGGCGGCCGAGGCCTCGGCGCCGGACAGCAGCTTGAGCGCCTCCTTCATCTGCGCCAGCCGCGCACCCTTCATGGAGCCGCTCACGTCCAGCACGAAGATGCTGGTGGCCGGGCGGCGCAGATCGCTCTGGTAGGCCGAGAGCACGGCATCGATCACCTCCAGCCGGTTCGGAAAGCTCAACTCCACCACGGGCGCCGTGGGCAGCGCCGGGCTGGCCTGTGCCTCGGGGCTGGCGGGGCGCAACTGGGCCTGGCGCAGCGGCTGGCCCTGGAAGGCGGGGGCCTTGAACTGGGCGACCAGCTTGTCATAGTCGGCGCGCCGCGCAGCGTTGATCAGCATCAGCGGATAGTCGGCCGAGATCACGCCGTCGCGCGGGTAGACCAGGGTTAGCCGGTCGGCGGCGGGCAGCTTCTCGTTCAGGCGCAGGATCACGGCCTCGTAGTTGACCAGCGCATCGACGGCGCCGGGCTCACGCTCGAAGGCCTCGGCCAGCCAGCCGGAGCTGCCTGCCGTGAGCTTCTGACCCGACAGAAAGTCCTTGAGCACCTTGGCATTGACCTCCCTGGCGTCCAGGTCCTCGGTCTTGCCGGCCACGGCCGAGGCCACGGCGAACAGCGCGCTCATGCCGGTGTTGGAGCTGGCCGGATTGGTCATGCCGTAGCGCAGCCGGCCCTGGGCGGCAGCGCGTGCGATGTCGGCCCAGGTGGGCGGGGCCTTGTCCCAGCCCAGCTTTTGCAGCACCGGTGTCTTCACGCCCAGGGCCACACGCGAGTAGAAAAGCTTTTCGCGCGCCAGCGGCTTGTTCGCCAGCGCCAGCGCGGGATAGGCGCCATTGGGCGGCAGGATGGCGTCGTACTGCTCGCCCGCATTGATGTGTTCGACCATCTCCAGCGTGCCCGCATAGCTGAGCTTGAGCGGCACGCCCGCCGCCGTGGCGGCCTGCTCCAGCGCGGGCGCCACGTCCTTGAGTTCGGAGCCGGCCAGCACGGTGAATGCACCCTGGGGACCAGCAGGCGCATCGGCCTTTGCCGCGGCCTGCGTCGCGGGTTCGGGCGACTTGCCGCAGCCGGCCAGGGCCAGCGCCAGACCCAGCAGCCACCAGGCCGCCAGGCGCCGGAACATGCTCACAGCACCACCTCGCCGGCGGGCGCCTGCAGCGCCTCGCGCACGTCCTCGCGGCGGCTCTTTTCCAGATAGGCGCGGGACTTGTCCACCTCCTGCGACAGCGTGTCCACCGTGGTCTGCATGGAGGCCAGGGCCTTGACCTTGAAGTCGGCCATGGCGTCCATGGTCTGGTAGATGTTGCCGAAGGCCTGCTGCAGCTTGGCGATGTCGATGGTGCTGCTGGCCGCCTGCTCGTGGATCTTGCCGCTTTGCTCGCGCAGCAGCTCGCTGGTGCCGGCGATCAGGTTGCCCGTGGTGGTGTTCAGCGCCGTGATCTGGTCCAGCACCAGCTTCTGGTTGGCCAGCGCCTGCGCCACGATGACGGCCGTGCGCAGGGCAGAGACCGTGGTGGTGGTCGCGCGGTCCACGCCCTTGGCCAGTTCGAGGTTGTTCTTGCGCACCAGGTCCAGCGCCAGGTAGCCCTGCACGTTCACCGCCATCTGGGTGAGCAGGTCGGTGACCTTCTGGCGTGCGTAGAACAGCATGTCCTCGCGCACCACGCGGGCCTTTTCGGGGTCGCTGGCGTCCAGCTGTGCGGCCTTGGCATCCAGCGCCGCGTCCAGCTTCTTGCCGATGTGGATGTATTTTTCCAGCCGCTCCATCAGGCCCCACAGGTTGGCCTTTTCCTGCTCGATGGCGGCGTTGTCGCGCAGCAGCTCGTCCTTGCCGCGCTTGAGGCTGTCGATGATGGCGTTCAGGTGGCTCTGGCTGGACTGGAATTTGTCGAAGTAGTCCACCAGCCTGTTGCCCATGGGGATCAGGCCCAGCAGCTTGCGCGGCTTGAACAGGTCGTCCTGGCGCGAGGGGTCCAGCGCCTCCACCTGGCGGCGCAGCTCGATCAGGCCCTGGCCGATCTGGCTGCCCTGGTCGAACAGGCCGTTGTTCAGCGTCTTGACGGGGCGCTCCAGCATGCGGTTGGAGACGGCGGCAGCGGCCTGCACCTCCTTGTTGCCCATGCCGTGGATGCGCTCGACCGCGCCCTTGAAGGCGGGCGACTGGCTGTCGTTGGCGGTGATGTCGTCGATGAACTGCGCCACCTGTGCGTCCAGCTGCTGCACTTCCTCGGCCTTGAGGCGGACCTTGCCGCTGGCCGACTCGATGGGCACGGGCAGGGCGGGCGCAGGCGGCTCCAGCACGAAATCCTGCTCCTGTGCAGGCACGGCCACGGCGGCGCTGGCAGTGGTGGTCTGGGGGGTGTTGCTCATCGGTTGCTCCTGGAACGTTCGGTCATTTGAAGCGCTGCTCCATGTCCACGATCATTCGCTCCAGCCACTCCTGGCTGGGCGGATCGATCACATCCACCAGCTGCGCGGGCGCCTGCACGCCCTGCCCGGCCCAGCGCTCGGGCCCGTGCGTGTCGCCGCCGGTGCGAAAGCCGTATTCCTGCGCCAATGCGCGCAGTTGCGGATCGGATTCGAGCAGCTGGCCCACGCGATCGCCCGCAGGCGTGTAGGGCACGAGCACATGCTTGGAATACAGCGTGGGCTGCGGGTAGAGCATCACCATCTCGCCGCTTCTGCGCTGCGGGTGGCGCAGCAGGAACTCCACCAGCTGCGATTCATAGGCCACCAGCAGCGGCGCCTTGCCCATGCCCAGGGCCAGGTAGTCCTCGAACGGCCCGGCCGACGAGCTTTCCTGGAAGCCCTGGCGCAAAAACAGCGGCGCCACCTGGGGCATCACGCGCTCCAGGTCGGCCGGGCTTTGCACCACCTGCTGGCCGTTGAGCACATAGCTGGCCAGCGCCAGGTACATGGCCGCGCTGTTGGAGCTGCGCACATCGGTGCTGGCGGGCAGCACGGCCTTGCCGGTGGCAAAGGCGCCGGAGGCCTTCAGGTCACGCCAGCGCGTGCCCTTGCCGGCCATGGCCAGCAGGGAGGGAAGATCGGTCACGTAAAAGAAGTCGCCCTGCTTTTGCGCAACGCCGTTGGCGATCAGGATCTCGGCAATGGGCCGCCAGCTGGCGAACACGATGGGCGTGTAGAACGGCGTATAGACGGTAGCGGCCCTGGCCGCCGCCTTGAGCTGGGCTGCAGCCGGCGCACCCGAGGGAAAGCCGAAGTCGTACTGCTTGGGGTCGTAGCTGTTGGCAATGCTGCGCGAGCCGGCCTTTTGCACCGTCACCGTCACGCCGTGGCGCGCCAGCACGTCGCGCACGCGCTCGTCCTGGAAGAAGGCTTCCTTCTCGGAGCCGATCAGGCCGCGTGCCGTCACGGACGGCTGCTGCGTCAGCTGCGCCTGGCGGTCCTGCACCAGGGCCGTGCGCGAGTACCAGACGCCGCCGCCCACGGCCGCCAGCAGCAGCGCCGCCAGCCCCGCCGCCAAAGCACGGCGCGCGTTCATTGAGAGGCTCCGCCCTGGATGACGGCAAGATGAAATTCGGTCATGAACGCGCGGGCCGTTGTCATGTTTTGTTCAAAAAAACTTCTTATACGGAAGTTTTGTGACACAACGACGACACGCGGCCCGGCCCGCGCCGCGACTACCTCAACGCGACTATCTCAGCGCGACTACCTCAGCGCGAGTTGCTCAGTGAAGCTGCGCCCACCGGGCGTTTCGCGGTGCTGCTGGGTGCGGTGCTCCACCAGCTGGTCCCACGTCTGCATCTGGCGCTCTTGCGTCTTGCGCAGCGCGCCGGTGACCTGCTTGCCGGCTGTCTCGATCAGCGTGGTGATGGTGCGGCTGTCCTGCACCTTGGTCAGGTCATAGTTGCCCGACTGCAAATCCAGCATGCTGCGGTTGCGCGCCTTTTTGGACTCGGCGTTCAGGGACTCGGTCACCACCTGGGCGATCGACTCGCCCTCCCTGCCGCGGGACTGCCGGGTGGTCTTCTGGCCCACCTGGTACTCGGCGCGGCCGATTTCGGTCACGGCGCCGAATTCGTTGGTGTTCTCGAAATCACCGCTGAAGCTGGCCTGGAAATCGGCCAGACCGCTTTGCAGGGACTGCACGGAACGCTCCAGCCCGGAGAGCGCGACGATGGCGCCCGGCGCGGCCGGCGCCTGCGCGTTGTGCAGCTGACTGAAGGCACTCTTGAACATGTCCACCAGCGCCGCATCCGCACGGCCGCGCTGCGCGGCGGCATCAAAGCGCTTCAGATGCTGGTCCAGCGCGGACTGGCGCTGTGAAGCGCTGGCGCCCACGGGGGCATCGGACTCCAGGTTGACGGCCAGCTCGCCAGCCGCGCCCTTCATCGCCACCGATCGGCCATCGGCGCCCACATGCAGGCTGAACGAGGACAGGGACTGCGAAGGCTTGGGGTTCTTGATGTCCAGGTCCAGGCCGGACAGCACGCTGCGGTCGAAGTCCATCAGCTTGCCCAGTTCCAGCTGGGGCTTGCCCGGCTTTCCCAGGCCTTCCAGCGCTTCGTCCAGCCCGTCGGCCAGCTGGGCAATGGCCGCGCTCTCGGCCTGGCTCAAGGTGCCGGAACTCTTGACCTCGACCCGCAGCCCGCTGCTGCTGCCCGCTTCGCTGCCGTCGTTCGTGGCAATCCGCAGCTCCACGGTCTGGCCCGATTGCGTGCGGATCTTCAGGCTCACGGTGGCAGCGCCCACGGACACATCGCTCAGTGCGGACTTGTCCAGGGCCTGCGCATCCGCGCTGCCTGCGACGGAGTCGGCCGCCGTGGGCGCCTGGTACTCCGCAACCGTCTGTTGGTAGTCCGACGGCGTGGCCGCAAAGCGCGACAGCAGGGCGCCGCCCAGGCCGCGCCAGCGGTCGGCCAGGCTGGCCGACGGGCCCAGGCCCAGGTTGCGCGCCATCAGGGTGCTGATGTCGTCCCTGTCTTGCGAGGCCCAGGCCCGGGTCAGCCTGAACTGGCCCAGTTCCACGGGCTGCGGTTTGGCATAGATGACGCTGGACCCTGTGGACTGGCCCAGCGTGACCTGCGTGCCCGGTTCGGCGGGTGCAGCAGCTGCCGTGGTCGCTGACGACCTCACGGACACCGTGGGCCGCATGCCCGCTGCGCTGGCGGCAAAGCTGGCGCCGGTGGATGAAATGCTGGTCATGGATTGATCGTCTTCCTTCGGTCTTGTCCTGACTGAATGTGGCGGCCCAGGCCTTTGCAGGCAGGGGATTTTCTCTGTTCATGGACCATCGGCAGATTTCCGATTTTCTTTACCCCCCGTGCACCAATATGGTGTGAAAACCTTGTATTCATTGAAATCCGGCCAATACAGGGAATGTTTGGCTGTTGGCGCAGAAAAGACGCCATTGCTCTACTGGACGCAGCGACCGGCGGCAAGCGACATTCTCTCAGTGACGCCGCCCTCTTTGACCTGAGTCAAGACTATGGAGTGAACTGCATCGATATAACGAAACGGCATCGCCAAAATCGGTCGCTGCAGTGCAACATAGATAGAATGAAAAAGACCAGGAGACGATATTGGCATGCAAACCTTTGATTTGCATGCATCAAAACAAGCTATCAAAAGCTTCGTAGTCACAGGAAATACAAACATTCGCCGTGGCGCATATGTCGGCAATGCCGCGCCATGCCCCGTGATTCCTGACGAAGCCGCCCCAAGGCGGCCTGTTTCCCGGCAGACCTTCTGATCTGGAGCATTCGAGATGACGCTATTGGCTGGCAAAAAGGGCCTGATCGTCGGCATCGCCAACCGCGACAGCATTGCCTGGGCCTGTGCCCGGGCCATGCATGCGGCGGGCGCCGAGATCGGCGCGACCTGGCAGAACGACAAGGCCCGTGTGCATGTGGAGCCCCTGCTCGACGAGATCGGTGCCGAGCTGCGCATGCCGCTGGACGTGGGCGACGACGAGCAGATGCGCGCACTGTTCGATGCCGCCGCCGTGCGCTGGGGCCGGCTGGACTTCGTGCTGCACGCCGTGGCCTACGCCCCGCGCAAGGACCTGCAGGGCCGCGTGGTGGACAGCTCCCGCGAGGGCTTTGCGCTGGCCATGGACATCTCCTGCCACTCCTTCATCCGCATGGCGCACCTGGCCGAGCCGCTGATGGCCGCCAGCGGCGGCAGCCTCATGACGCTGAGCTACCTGGGCGCCAGCGAGGTCATGCCGCACTACGGAATCATGGGCCCGGTCAAGGCCGCGCTGGAGTCCACCACGCGCTACCTGGCGGCCGAACTGGGCCCCTCGCGCATCCGCGTCAATGCCGTCTCGCCCGGGCCCATCGCCACGCGCGCGGCCTCGGGCATTGCCGCGTTCGATGAACTCGTGGCCGACAGCGTGCGCCGCTCGCCCATTGCCGGCGAATTGCAGCCCGACGACGTGGGGCCGCTGTGCGCCTTCCTGGCCTCGGACGGGGCGCGCGCCATCACGGGCTGCACGCTGTATGTCGATGGCGGCCACCACATCCTCAACTAGCGGCTGCCGCACCGGCGCCCCGCAGCACTGCAGATGACCCTCCCATTCCCCCGAACCGCCGCCGCCGCGCTGGCAGCCGCACTGGCCGCAGCCCTGGCAGGATGTGCCTCCCTGGCGCCGCCGCACGAGCCGCCGCCCCTGCCCACGCCCGAGGCCTGGCCTGCCCATCTGCAGGCGGGCGCCCAGGGTGTCGCCGCCGCCGGCCTGCCCTGGCGCGAGTACTTCACCGACCCCGTGCTGCGCCAGCTCATCGCCACCGCGCTGGAGCACAACCGCGACCTGCGCGTGGCCGCGCTGCGCGCCGAAGAGGCGCGCGCGGCCTTCCAGATCCAGCGCTCCGAGCTGTTCCCGGCCATTGGCGTGGGCGGCCAGGCCGCACGGGCTCGCGTGCCTGGCGACCTCAACCTCTCGGGCCGCTCCGTGGTCAGCGGCGAGTACCGCGCCGAGGTCGGCTTCAGCAGCTGGGAGCTGGACCTGTGGGGCCGCGTGCGCAGCCTCAAGGACGCGGCCCTGCAGACCTGGCTGGCCAGCGATGCGGGCCGCCACGCCGTGCAGACCGCGCTGATCGCCCAGGTGGCCGACGGCTACCTGGGCCTGCGCGAGCTGGACGAGCGCGTGGCCATTGCGCGCGAGACGCTGGCCACGCGCCAGGAATCCTTTCGCATCTTCACGCGCCGCGAGGCCGTGGGCGCCAGCTCGCGCCTGCAGCTGGCCCAGGTCCAGACCCTGCTGACCCAGGCGCAGGCCCTGCTGGCCCAGCTGGAGCTGGCACGCGCGCAGCAGCTGCATGCCCTGGCCCAGCTGGTCGGCGCCCACCCGGGCCCGCTGCCCGCCGCCGCACCCTTTGACGACGCCCTGGTGCTGGCCGAGCTGCGGCCGGGCCTGCCCTCGGAACTGCTCACGGCGCGGCCCGACATTGCCGCGGCCGAGCACCAGCTGCGCGCGGCCCGGGCCCAGATCGGCGCGGCGCGCGCCGCCTTCTTCCCGCGCATTGCGCTCACGGCCCGCTGGGGCACGGCCAGCGCCGAACTCGACGGCCTGTTCGACGGCGGCAGCCGCGCCTGGGCCTTCGTGCCCACGGTGTCCCTGCCCATCTTCGACGGCGGCCGGCGCCGCGCCAACCTGGAGCTGGGCGAGATCCGCAGCGACATGGCCGTGGCCCAGTACGAGAAAGCCATCCAGACCGCCTTCCGCGAGGTGGCCGATGGCCTGGCCGCACGCCGCTGGCTGTCCGAGCAGATCACCGTGCAGCGCACCGCCGTGCAGGCCCAGGCCGAGCGCGCGCGGCTGGCGCAGCTGCGCTACGACAACGGCTCGGCCGCCTACCTGGAGGTGCTGGACGCCCAGCGCGACCTGCTGGCCGCACGCCAGCAACTGGTGCAGGCGCGGCGCGCCCTGCTGTCCAGCCAGGTGGGCCTGTATGCCGCCCTGGGCGGCGGCAGCGGCGCGGAACCTGCCGCGCTGCCCGCCACCCTGCCGGCCACGCCTGCCGATCCCCCGAATTCCTGAAGCCTCCGGACCCGCCCATGGACAAGAACACCTCTCTGAAGAACAAGATCGTGCCGATCGCCGCCGTGGCGGTCCTGGCCCTCGTGGCCTGGTGGGCCTGGAAGACCTTCACGCCCAAGGGCCCGGGCGAGGGCTTCGTCGGCAGCAACGGCCGTGTCGAGGCCACCGAGATCGACATCTCCACCAAGCTGCCCGGCCGCGTGGAGGAAATCCTGGTGCGCGAGGGCGACTTCGTGCAGGCCGGCCAGCCCGTGGCGCGCATGCAGATCGACACCCTGCGCGCCCAGCGCCAGGAAGCCGACGCCATGCGCCAGCAGGCCGAGCACAGCGTGGCCGCGGCCGAGGCCCAGGTCACCCTGCGCCGCAGCGACCTGGCCGCCGCCCAGGCCCTGATCGTGCAGCGCGAGACCGAGGTGGATGCCGCGCAGCGCCGCTTCAAGCGCTCGGAAACGCTGGCGCGCGAGGGCGCCTCTTCGGTGCAGGAGCTCGATGACGACCGCGCCCGCGTGCGCGGCAGCGAGGCGGCGCTGGCCGCCACGCGCGCCCAGGCCGCCGCCGCCCAGGCCGCCGTGAAGGCGGCCGAGGCCCAGGTGGTGGGCGTGCGCTCCCAGGTGCAGGCGGCCACGGCCACGGTGGCGCGCGTGCAGGCCGACATCGACGACGGCGTGCTCAAGGCCCCGCGCGACGGCCGCGTACAGCTGCGCGTGGCCCAGCCCGGCGAAGTGCTGGGCGCAGGCGGGCGCGTGCTCAACCTGCTGGACCTGTCCGATGTCTACATGACCTTCTTCGTGCCGGAAACTGCAGCCGGGCGCATTGCACTGGGCAGCGAGGTGCGCCTGGTGCTGGACGCCGCGCCCGAGTACGTGATTCCGGCCCGCGTCTCCTTCGTCGCCAGCCAGGCCCAGTTCACGCCCAAGACCGTGGAGACCGCCAGCGAGCGCCAGAAGCTGATGTTCCGCGTGCGCGCCCAGATCCCGCCGGAGCTGCTGCGCCGCCATCTGGAACAGGTCAAGACCGGCGTACCCGGCATGGCCTGGCTGCGCACCGATGCCAGCCATGAGTGGCCCGCCAACCTGGCCATCAAGCTGCCAGCCCAGCCTGCGCAATGAGCGAGAGCACGACGCCCCACGCCAGCGGCTGGGTCGTGCGCCTGAAGGGCGTGCACCAGCGCTATGGCCAGGTCGAGGCCCTGGCGGGCATCGACCTGGACATTCCCGAAGGCCGCATGGTCGGCCTGATCGGGCCGGACGGCGTGGGCAAGTCCAGCCTCATGGCGCTGATCTCCGGGGCGCGCAAGATCCAGGAAGGCAGCGTCGAGGTGCTGGGCGGCGACATGGCCCAGCGCCGGCACCGCGAGGCCGTCTGCCCGCGCGTGGCCTACATGCCGCAGGGCCTGGGGCGCAACCTCTATCCCACGCTGTCGGTGGAGGAGAACCTGCAGTTCTTCGCGCGCCTGTTCGGCCATGACGCGGCCGAACGGCGCCGGCGCATCGACGATCTCACCCAGGCCACGGGCCTGCGCAAATTCCTGGAGCGGCCGGCCGGCAAGCTGTCGGGCGGCATGAAGCAGAAGCTGGGCCTGTGCTGCGCGCTGATCCACGACCCCGACCTGCTGATCCTGGACGAGCCCACCACGGGCGTGGACCCGCTGGCGCGCGCCCAGTTCTGGGACCTGATCGCGCGCATCCGCCGCCAGCGCCCCGGCATGAGCGTGCTGGTGGCCACGGCCTACATGGACGAGGCCCAGCGCTTCGACTGGCTGGTGGCCATGGACGAGGGCCGCGTGCTGGCCACGGGCACGCCGGCCGAGCTGCTGCAGCGCACGGGCAGCCGCTCGCTGGAAGAGGCCTTCATCGCCCTGCTGCCCGAAGAGAAAAAGCGCGGCCATGCGCCCGTGACCATCGCTCCCCTGCCCGAGGGCGGCGAGGACGACATCGCCATCGAGGCCAGGGACCTGACCATGCGCTTTGGCGACTTCGTCGCCGTGGACCATGTGTCCTTCCGCATCCGCCGCGGCGAGATCTTCGGCTTCCTGGGCTCCAACGGCTGCGGCAAGAGCACCACCATGAAGATGCTGACCGGCCTGCTGCCGGCCAGCGAGGGCCAGGCCTGGCTGTTCGGCCAGCCCGTGGACCCGCGCGACATCGACACGCGCCGCCGCGTGGGCTACATGACCCAGGCGTTCTCGCTGTACGGCGAGCTGACCGTGCACCAGAACCTGGTGCTGCACGCGCGCCTGTTCGGCGTGCCCGAGGCGGACATTCCCGCGCGCGTGGCCGAGATGCTGCAGCGCTTCGACCTGCAGGCCGCGCAGCACAGCCTGCCGGCCGCCCTGCCGCTGGGCATGCGCCAGCGCCTGTCGCTGGCCGTGGCCATGGTGCACAAGCCCGAGCTGCTCATCCTGGACGAGCCCACCTCGGGCGTGGACCCCGTGGCGCGCGACGGCTTCTGGCGCCTGCTGGTGGAGCTGTCGCGGCGCGACCGCGTGACCATCTTCATCTCCACCCACTTCATGAACGAGGCCGAGCGCTGCGACCGCATGTCCATGATGCATGCGGGCAAGGTGCTGGACAGCGACACGCCCGCGCGCCTGGTGGCCAAGCGCGGCGCGGCCACGCTGGAGGAAGCCTTCATCGGCTACCTGGTCGAGGCCGGTGGCGGCGAGGCCCCAGCCGTCGAGGAACCGGCCGCGCCTGCCGCCACCGCTGCCGTGGAAACGCACACCGCGCGCCGCCGCCATTTCAGCGCCCAGCGCATGCTCAGCTATGTCTGGCGCGAAGCGCTGGAGCTGCAGCGCGACCCGGTGCGCGCCACGCTGGCCCTGGTGGGCTCGCTGATCCTGATGTTCGTGATGGGCTACGGCATCAGCCTGGACGTGGAGGACCTGCGCTTTGCCGTGCTGGACCGCGACCAGACCACCATCAGCCGCAGCTATGCGATGAGCCTGTCGGGCTCGCGCTACTTCATCGAGCAGCCGCCGCTGACCGACTACGACGCACTGGACCGCCGCATGCGCAGCGGCGAGCTGACCCTGGCCATCGAGATCCCCCCGGGCTTTGCGCGCGACGTGCTGCGCGGCGGCTCCGTGCAGGTGGGCGCCTGGTTCGACGGCGCCATGCCCACGCGCGCCGAGACCGTGCGCGGCTACCTGCAGGGCATCCACCAGCACTGGCTGACCGAGCAGGCGCGCGAGCGCCTGGGCGTGGCGCCGGCCGGCCTGATCGACATCCAGACGCGCTTTCGCTACAACCCCGACGTGCGCAGCCTGCCGGCCATGGTGCCGGCCGTCATGCCCCTGCTGCTGCTGCTTTTGCCCGCCATGCTGACGGCGCTGGCCGTGGTGCGCGAGAAGGAAAGCGGCTCCATCACCAACCTCTACGTCACGCCGGTCACGCGCACCGAATTCTTGCTGGGCAAGCAACTGCCCTATGTGGTGCTGGCCATGCTGAACTTCCTGCTGATGTGCCTGATGGCCGTCACCCTGTTCGGCGTTCCCGTGACGGGCAGCTTTGCCACGCTGGCCCTGGCGGCGCTGATCTTCAGTGGCGCCTCCACGGGCTTCGGCCTGCTGGCCTCCACGCTGACGCGCAGCCAGATCGCCTCGATGTTCCTGGTGCTGATCGGCACGCTGATCCCCACCACGCAGTTCGCGGGCCTGGTCGATCCCGTGTCCTCGCTGGAGGGGGCGGGCCGCGTCATCGGCGAGGTCTATCCGGCCAGCCACATGATCGCCATCAGCCGCGGCGTGTTCAGCAAGGCGCTGGGATTTAGGGAGCTGGCCGGCTCGTTCGGGCCGCTGCTGCTGTCCGTGCCGGTGATCCTGGGCCTGGCCATTGCACTGACCAGAAAGCAGGAGAGCTGACATGCGCACCCGCCTTTTCTCCAACATCTACCGGCTGGGCGTCAAGGAGCTGTGGAGCCTGTGGCGCGACCCCGTGCTGCTGGTGCTCATCGCCTATGTGTTCACGGTCTCCATCTACACGGCGGCCACGGCCATGCCCGAGAGCCTGCACAACGCGCCCATCGCCATCGTGGACGAGGACGGCTCGCCGCTGTCGCAACGCATCGCGGGCGCCTTCTATCCGCCGCAGTTCGCGCCGCCGGCCATGATCGATCGCACGCAGATGGACCCGGGCATGGACTCGGGCACCTACACCTTCGTGCTCAACATCCCGCCCAACTTCCAGCGCGACGTGCTGGCGGGCCGCGCCCCCGAGCTGCAGCTGAACGTGGACGCCACGCGCATGAGCCAGGCCTTCACGGGCAACAGCTATGTGCAGCAGATCGTCTCGGCCGAGGTCAGCGAGTTCGTGCGGCGCTTTCGGGGCGCCACCGCCCTGCCCGTGGACCTGGTGGTGCGCGCGCGCTTCAATCCGGCGCTGGACAAGGTCTGGTTCGGCGGGCTGATGCAGATCATCAACAACGTGACCATGCTGTCCATCATCCTCACGGGCGCGGCCCTGATCCGCGAGCGCGAGCACGGCACGGTGGAGCACCTGCTGGTCATGCCGGTGACACCGACCGAGATCATGCTGGCCAAGATATGGTCCATGGGACTGGTCGTGCTGGTCACCGCCTTTGCCTCGCTCAACCTCGTGGTGCGCGGCGCCCTGGGCGTTCCCATCGAAGGCTCGCTGCCGCTGTTCCTGGCGGGGGCCGCGCTGTGCCTGTTCGCCACAACGTCGCTGGGGATCTTCCTTGCCACGCTGGCGCGCAACATGCCACAGTTCGGCATGCTGCTGGTGCTCGTGCTGCTGCCGCTGCAGCTGCTGTCGGGCGCCATGACGCCGCGCGAAAGCATGCCCGAGCTGGTGCAGAACATCATGCTGGCCGCGCCGACCACCCACTTTGTCGAGCTGTCGCAGGCCATCCTCTACCGCGGAGCGGGGCTGGACGTGGTCTGGAAGCCCTTCCTCGCGCTGGCCGCGATCGGCTCCGTGCTGTTCGCCCTCACGCTCACCCGTTTTCGCAAGACCATCAGCCAGATGGCCTGATTTCGTTCCCGCCGCCAAGGCATCTTTCCATCTCAACCAGCAAGGAGTTTCATATGAGCGCACAGACCATTCCCCTCCATCTGCTCAAGGCACAGCTTGAACTGCAGCTGCACCTGAGCCGGCTGCTGCAGGAAAGCGGCCAACAGTGGCTGGAGCATGCCGCACGCAACGGCCCCGAGCGCATCGCCGAGACCGGCAGCGAGATCGAGGGCGTGCAGCAGACCAGCAGCTGGCAGGAGCTGGCCACCCTGCCCGCCCAGGCCTTCTGGCGCCACGCCCACCTGCGCATGGGCCATGCCCAGGCCCTGGCCCAGACCGCCATGGCCAGCCAGATGACCCTGGCCCAGGGCGTGCAGCAGGCCGTGCACGACTGGCAGCAACAGGTGGCAGCCACGCTGGGCAACAGCACCCAGGGCGCAGCCGACACCGCCGTGCCGTGGAGCGACCTGCTCGCCCGCTGGACCTCGGCCGTGCAGTCCGTGGCCCAGCCCGCCCATGCGGCGCAGCAGCCCATTGCGGCAGCCGCCGCCGAAACGGCCCGCGACACCACAGCCCAGGGCTGACGGCCCCCAAGGAAGCCGCCACGCGGTCCCGCAGGTTCGGGGCCGCATGGGCGCGGGGCGGCCATCCGCACCCAGCCACAAGCAATCACACGCAATCTAAGAGCAGGGCATGACATGCCGGTAAAGGAGTGGGCCAGATGAACGAGAACCTGCAGAGCCACGGCACCGTGGACGTGGGAGGGATGTGGGGCGATCCGATGAAGCTGTCGCAGGCAGCCGCGCAATACGCCACCGATGCCTGGCAGCGCTCGCTGCTGTATGCCGACATCCGGCGCCAGCGTGGCAACCAGTACCGCGAGCATCTGGCCGAGGAAGTGCCCAATGTGCTGAGCTTCCGGGCCGAGATCGTGATGTCGGGCCTGGACCTGCCGCGCCCCGTCAACTACGGCCTGGCACGCATCGCGCCCATGGAGGGCACGGTCATCGACCCGGCCAAGCGCCCCTTCATCGTCGTCGATCCGCGCGCGGGCCACGGCCCCGGCATCGGCGGCTTCAAGCCCGACAGCGAGATCGGCGCCGCGCTCAAGGCCGGCCACCCCTGCTACTTCGTGGGCTTCCTGCCCGACCCCGTGCCCGGCCAGACCGTCGAGGACGTGATGCGCGCCGAGGCCCAATTCGTGCGCAAGGTCGCCGAGCTGCACCCCGAGAGCCGGGGCAAGCCCGCCGTCATCGGCAACTGCCAGGCCGGCTGGCAGATCCTCATGACGGCCGCCGTCTGGCCCGAGCTGTTCGGCCCCATCATCGTGGCCGGTGCGCCGCTGTCGTACTGGGCCGGCGACAACCCCATGCGCTACGGCGGCGGCCTCATGGGCGGCAGCTGGATGACGGCGCTGACCAGCGACCTGGGCGCGGGCCGCTTCGACGGCGCATGGCTGGTGCAGAACTTCGAGAACCTCAACCCGGCCAACACGCTGTGGGAAAAGCAGTACCAGGTCTATGCCGACGTGGACACCGAGGGGCCGCGCTACCTGGGCTTCGAGAAGTACTGGGGCGGCTATGTCTTCCTGGAAGGCCGCGAGATGCAGTACATCGTGGACAACCTGTTCATCGGCAACCGGCTGGCCACGGCCGAGCTGACGACCTCGGACGGCGTGCGCATCGACCTGCGCAACATCCGCTCGCCCATCGTGGTGTTCTGCTCGCATGGCGACAACATCACGCCGCCGGGCCAGGCCCTGGGCTGGATCACCGACCTGTACCGCGACGACGAGGACATCGCCGCCCACGACCAGACCATCGTCTTCGCCACGCATGACAGCATCGGCCACCTGGGCATCTTTGTCTCGGGCGCCGTGGGCCGCAAGGAGCACCGCGAGTTCGCGGCGCACATCGACATCATCGACCTGCTGCCCGCCGGCATCTACCGCGCCGAGATCGCCGACCGCCCGGCCGGTGTGCCGGCACAGGATCTGACCGACGACGCCTACCTGATGAAGATCCGCCGCAGCGACCTGGCCGAGGTGCGCTCCATCGTCCGGCCCGACCCCGAAAGCGAGCGCCACTTCGCCGCTGCCGCGCGCGTCTCCGAAATCAACCTGGCCCTGTACCGCAACACCGTGCAGCCCTGGGTGCAGGCGCTGTCCACGCCGCTGTCTGCGCGCTGGCTGCAGGCCATGCACCCGCTGCGCGTGGGCTATGAATGCTGGTCGGACTCGCACCCGCTGGCGCCCGTCGTGGCCCAGGTCGCCGAGCATGCGCGCGAGGACCGCCACCCCGTCGAGCCCGACAACCCCTTCCTGAAGGCGCAGCAGGCCATGTCGCAGGCCGTGGTGCATCTGCTCGACACCTACCGCGACCAGCGCGATGCCATGCAGGCGCGGCTGTTCCACGCCATCTATGGCTCGCCCCTGGTCCAGGCCCTGGCCGGCCAAAGCCGGCAGGACGACGGCCCGCCGCGCCCGCACCCCGGCGAATCGCCCGAGCACTGCCAGTACATGCGCCAGGAGCTGGCACGGCTGCACGAAAGCGTGGCCCAGGGCGGGCTGTACGAGGCTGTCATCCGCGCCCTGTTCCACGTGCTGCGCGCACGCGGCGAGGCCGATGAGCGCCACTTCCGCCACGCCTGGCGGCTGCTGCAGGACCACCTGGGCGGCGTGCCGCCCGACATGGCGCAGTTCCGCCGCATCGTGCGCCGCCAGGCCCTGCTGATGCAGCGCGAGCCCGACGCCGCCATGGCCGCCATCCCCCGGTTGCTGGCCGCCTCGCCCGCCGCCGACATCCGCTGGGGCATGACCACGGTGGACGAGCTGGCCAACCAGGGCGGCAACCTCAGCGATGCCGAGCACCAGCGCCTGCTGCAGGCCATGGGGCATTTCGTGCAGGCGCTGGAGGCCGCCGAGTCCAGGCAGGCGAAAGAGCAGGCCGAGCGGCACCCAGCCATCGCGCCAGCCTCGGTGGCCGAGCCTGAACCCGCACCTGTGACGGCACCTGTGACGGCACCTTCGGCAGCGTCTCTGACCGCACCTGTTCCCGACTCCGCGCCTGCCGCCAAGCGCCCCGCACGCGCCCAGGCCAGCCGTGCACACCCCAGCCCCCGGAAAAAGCGATGAACCTCTCCCCCGATTCCGATGCGGCCCTGCCGCCCGAAGACCTGGCCCTGCTGCGCAACCACAGCTTTGACGAACTGGACGTGGGCGACAGCGCCAGCCTGGAACGCACGTTGAGCACCCAGGACCTGCGCCTGTTTGCCGCCCTGTCGGGCGCGGCCGTGGCCGACGGCACTGGTGCCGGTGCCGGTGCCGGCACGGTTGCCGGCGCCGACGATGACGACACGGCCCTGATCGCCCACGGCATGTGGGGCGGCATGCTGCTGGCCTCGGTGCTGGGCACGCGCCTGCCCGGCCCCGGCACCACCCTGGTCGGCCAGACGCTGCGCTTTCTGGCGCCGCTGGCCGCAGGCGACCGGCTGACCGTGCGCGTGGAGGTGCTGGCCAAGCAGGCCGAGCAGCGCCAGGTCACGCTGGCCGTGGCCTGCAACAACCAGCATGGCGCCGCCGTGATCGAGGGCCAGGCCACCGTGCATGCGCCTGCGCGCCACATCGAGCGCCAGCGCACCAGCCTGCCCGAGATCCGCCTGGAAGCCGGTGGACGCGACGGCCTGCAGCGCCTGCTGGCCCATGTGGCCGGCCTGCCGCCCATCCGCGTGGCCGTGGTCCATCCCTGCGACGAGCCCAGCCTCTCGGCCGCGCTGGACGCGCGCCGCGAAGGCCTGATCGACCCCGTGCTGGTGGCCCCGCGCGCGCGGCTGGAGGCCGTGGCAGCCGAGCACGGGCTGGACCTGGGCGGCCTGCGCATCGAGGACGTCCCGCACAGCCACGCCGCCGCCACGCGCGGCGCCGAGCTGGCCGCCTGCGGCGAGGTCGAGGCCATCATGAAAGGCAGCCTGCACACGGACGAACTCATGGCCGAGGTCGTGGCCGCCGCCGCCGGCCTGCGCACCAAGCGCCGCGTCAGCCACTGCTTCGTGCTGCAGACGCCGCACTACCCGCGCCCGTTCATCGTCACCGATGCGGCCATCAACCTCGCGCCCGACCTGCAGCAAAAGGCCGACATCGTGCGCAACGCCATCGCCCTGGCACATGCCATCGGCGTGCCCGAGCCCAAGGTCGCCATCCTGGCCGCCGTGGAGACCGTGAGCCCGCACATGCCGGCCACGCTGGACGCCGCCGCGCTGTGCAAGATGGCCGACCGGGGCCAGATCGAAGGCGGCGTGCTCGACGGGCCGCTGGCCTTCGACAACGCCGTGTCCATGGCCGCCGCGCGCACCAAGGGCATCGATTCGCCCGTGGCGGGCCAGGCCGACATCCTGGTCGTGCCCGACCTGGAAAGCGGCAACATGCTGGCCAAGCAGCTCATGTACATGGGCGAGGCGGCCAGCGCCGGCATCGTCATGGGAGCCAAGGTGCCCGTGATCCTGACCAGCCGCGCCGACAGCCGCGCCTCGCGCATTGCCTCCTGCGCCATCGCCCTGCTGCTGGCCCACCGCTACCGGAACTCCCCGCCATGATCTCCGCCCACACCGCATCCTCCCCCGCCCGCGAACTGGTCGTGGTGCTCAACTGCGGCTCGTCCAGCATCAAGTTCGCCGTCTTCGACGGTGCCCAGCGCCCGCTGCCGCGCAAGCCGCTGTGGAACGGCAAGGTCCAGGGCATCGGCGGGCCCGCGCCCGACTTCGGCGAGAGCGGCGTGCCGCCCTTTGCCATTGCCCTGGATGCCGCTCACCCCTACCGCGCCGCGCTGCAGCTGATCCGCGAGCGCATCACCGCGCGGCTGGCGCAGCTGGACGGCGCCCGCGTGGCCGCCGTCGCCCACCGCGTGGTGCACGGCGGCAGCCGCTACTTCGAGCCCGTGCGCGTCGATGCCGGCGTGCTGGCCGACCTCAAGGCCTTCATCCCGCTGGCGCCGCTGCACCAGCCCTTTGCGCTGGAGGCCATGGACATCCTGCTGCGCGAGCGGCCCGAACTGGTGCAGGTGGCCTGCTTCGACACCGCCTTCCACCACACGCTGCCCAAGGTCGAGCAACTGCTGCCCCTGCCGCACGCGGCCTGGGAGCGCGGGCTGCGCCGCTACGGCTTCCACGGCCTGTCCTACGAATACATGGCCACCGCCCTGCCCGAGCGCCATGGCGACCTGGCACGCGGGCGCACCCTGGTGGCCCACCTGGGCAGCGGCGCCAGCCTGTGCGCCATGCAGGGCCTGCAAAGCGTGGCCACGACCATGGGCTTCTCTGCGCTGGATGGCCTGATGATGGGCACGCGCACCGGCGCGCTGGACCCCGGCGCCGTGATCTACCTGATGGAAATCGAAAAGCTCAGCCTGCAGGAAGTGGGCCGCATCCTGTACCACGAGTCCGGCCTGCTGGGCGTCTCGGGCACCTCGTCCGAGCCGCGCGTGCTGCTGCCGCTGGAGTCAGGCGGCGATGCCCAGGCCGAGCGCGCGCGCGATGCGCTGGCCCTGTACGTGCGGCGCATCGTGCGCGAGATCGGCGCCCTGGTCGCCGTGCTGGGCGGCCTGGACCTGCTGGTGTTCACCGCAGGCGTGGGCGAGCACAGCGCCGAGATACGGCGGCGCGTGTGCGAGGGCCTGGGCTTTCTGGGCCTGCGGCTGGACGCCGAGGCCAATGCGCGCGATGCGGCCGTGATCTCGGCCACCGGCAGCGCCGTCACCGTGGGCGTGGAGCCCACCAACGAGGAATGGGTGGCAGCGCGCCATGCGCTGCGCTGGCTGCCGGGCAACGCGATCCCCGCATGAGTGTGAACAGGCCCTAGGAACGATCGTCCTGCGCACCGCCTTCGCGCAGCCGCGCGAACTCGCGGTGCTCGTAGGCAATGCATTCCTCCATGAGGTGGCGGTACACCGCCTCCATCATGTCGGGCTGGCCGCCCTCGGCGGCCGTGCGCTCGCGCACGCGGCGCACGATGGCCTCGATGCGGCCCTCGTCGCGCACCTGGGCCGCATCGGCCTTGATGCGCGCGGCCTGCTGCATGTAGCCCATGCGCGTGACCAGCAGCGGCACCAGCACATCGTCCAGCGCATCCACATTGCGGCGCACATCCAGCATGTCGGTGCAGTGCTGCACCAGGTCGATGGCCTGCTTGGCGCGGTCCGTGCTCATTCCAGTCCTTCCTCCACCAGCTCGGCCGCGCGCATCAATGCGCGCGCCTTGTGCTCGGTCTCTTTCCATTCCATCTCGGGCACGGAATCGGCCACCACGCCGGCGGCGGCCTGCACGTAGAGCGTGCCGTCCTTGATCACGCCGGTGCGGATGGCAATGGCCAGGTCCATGTCGCCCGCAAAGCTCAGGTAGCCGCAGGCGCCGCCGTAGATGCCGCGCTTGGTGGGCTCCAGCTGGTCGATGACCTCCATGGCATGCACCTTGGGCGCGCCCGTCAGCGTGCCGGCCGGGAAGGTGGCCTTGAACACGTCCATGTTGTCCATGCCGTCGCGCAGAATGCCCTCCACGTTGCTGACGATGTGCATCACGTGGCTGTAGCGCTCCACGGCAAAGGCCTCGGTCACCTTCACGCTGCCCGTCTTGGCGATGCGGCCGATGTCGTTGCGCGCCAGGTCGATCAGCATCACGTGCTCGGCGCGTTCCTTGGGGTCGGCCACCAGCTCCTTTTCGGTGGCCTTGTCGGCCTCGGGCGTGGCGCCGCGCGGGCGCGTGCCGGCCAGCGGGCGGATGGTGACCTTCTGGCCCTCGTCCGTGTTCTCCTGGCGCACCAGGATCTCGGGGCTTGCGCCCACCACATGGAAATCGCCCAGGTGGTAGTAGTACATGTAGGGGCTGGGATTGAGCGAACGCAGCGCGCGGTACAGGCTCAAGGGGCTGGCCGTGAAGCGCTTGTGGATGCGCTGGCCCACCTGCACCTGCATGAAGTCGCCCGCGGCGATCAGCTCCTTGGCCTTCTCCACGGCCGCCAGGTAGTCTTCCTTGGCAAAGCTGCGCTGGGCCGGATGGCTCTCGCCGGCCTTGATCTGCGGCGCGCTGACCGAGTAGCGCAGCAGATCCTTCAACTGCCGCAGCCGCTTCTTGGCGCGCGTATAGGCCTCGCTCTCGCCGGGGTTGGCATAGACGATCAGGTACAGCTTGCCCGACAGGTTGTCGATCACCGCCACTTCCTCGCACTGCAGCAGCAGGATGTCGGGGCAGTTGAGCGTATCGGGCGGGCAGGAATCTTCCAGCTTCTTCTCGATATAGCGCACGGCGTCGTAGCCGAAGTAGCCGGCCAGCCCGCCGCAAAAACGCGGCAGCCCCGGGCGCAGCGCCACCTTGAAGCGCTTTTGGTAGGCAGCGATGAAATCCAGCGGATTGCCCTTGGCCGTCTCCACCACCTGGCCATCGGTCACCACCTCGGTGCATGCCGCATCGCCGAAGCCGCTGGCGCGCAGCAGCGTGCGTGCAGGCAGGCCGATGAAGCTGTAGCGCCCGAAGCGCTCGCCGCCCACCACGGACTCCAGCAAAAAGCTGTGCTTGCCGTCACCGCCCGCATGGGCCAGCTTGAGGTAGAGGGACAGGGGGGTTTCGAGATCCGCAAACGCCTCGACCATCAGAGGGATGCGGTTGTAGCCCTGCGCAGCAAGGCTCTTGAATTCGAGTTCGGTGATCACGGGGAAAGACTCCGGATTGCGTGGCGCTGGCAGACCTGGTGTGGGTGCGGGCTGCGTATGGATTGCGCCGATTCATTCGATTGGCCCGTGGGGCCTCGGGTGCACGCCGGGTCGCGCCCCGGGTGCTTCAGCTGTTCAGTTGGACAGGCTTGCGCCAGGGCCAGGCTCCCCGGTCTCCACAACCTGCAATGAACATGCGATGAATGAACATAGCGGGCAAGTGTAGCGCAGACGCGGCTGGGTACAAGTGCGGACCGGCGCCTTGCGGGGGCGCCGCAGGGGCCTGCCATGGCCACAATTGACACCCTGGTCAGCCTGACCAACAATGGCAGCACAACCTGACCAGAAAGGTCGACCATGCCGTCCCATTTCTCCGCCCGCACCGACGCTGCCTTGCCCGAGGGCGAGCGCGACCCGCTGAACCGCGCCCTGCGGGACCTGAGCCATCAGGTCGGATCGGCCATGCCGCGCAACACCACGCCCATGCCGATCTCGGTCTTCAAGGCGCAGTACGGCTCGGTGCTCAAACAGGCCGATCACGACGGGGTGGCCCTCATCTCCCAGGGCCGCAAGCGCTACGTGATCGTCAGCGAGGAGCACATGGTGGCCCTGTCCGCCAACGAGCGCGCCCCCCGCACGGTGGCCGACATCTGCCGGTCCCTGCCGCTGCCGCGCCAGGCCGTGGATCTGTCCGCTGCGCAGATGTCCGGGGCGCGCGGCGATATCGACGTACCCGCCCGGCGCGCGCCATGAGCCGCTACCTGCTGGGCCCCCGCTGCCTGCTGTGGATGGCGAACCAGGAACCCGCAACCCTGCAGTGGTTCTCCACCATCCGGCCGCTGGACTGCATCGTCAGCGACCTGTCCATGGCCATCGCCAAGGCCGCCGTGGCCGAGGCATTCCACGACCTGCGCGACCGCAACGAGTGGTTCTCCCTGCTCGACGCGCTGTATGCCAACCTGCGGGCCGAAGGCGCCTCCATGCTGACCAGCGTGGACAACAAGGTGCTGGAGCGCTTCATCGAATGGCGCAACTTCGCGCCGCTGGACAGCCAGGGCCCGCAGGGCACGGCGCCCCTGGCGCAGGACCTGCGGCTGCTCATCGCCACGGCCGACCTGCTCAAGGTCTGCTACACCGAACCCGCCAACCTCTACCTGACGCAGGCCGCCGCCCGGGGCGTCACCGTGCACGCGCTGTGATGGACTTCGACGTACCGCCCCTGTCCAGCGCGGTGCGCCAGGGCCTGCGCAGGCGCCGGGTCGTCCTGAGCCTGTCGGGCGGCGGCTATCGCGGCCTGTTCAGCGCACATGTGCTGGAGCGCATCCACCGCGAATTCGGCAACGGCGACCTGCTGGAGAAAGTGGACCTGTTCGCCGGCACCTCCATCGGCGCAATCATCGCCACCGCCCTGGCCAGCGGCTGCCAGCCCGCGCGCATCAAGCAGCTGCTGCTGGACCACGGCCCCGCCATCTTTCCCTCCAAATGGCTGCCCGGCCTGCGCCAGGCCATGGGCAAGGCGCTCTATGACAGCGCCCCGCTGCGCGCAGCGATCAAGGAGGCCATGCCGCAAGCGGAGCAGTCCGCCCTGGGGCAACTGCAGGTGCCGCTGCTGCTGCCCGCCGTGAACTGGAATTCATCGCAGCTGCACGTGCTGGCCAGCGGCGCCCTGCCCGACAGGGACCGGCTGGGCCTGACGCTGATGGACGCCATGCTGGCCTCATCGGCCGCCCCCACCTACTTTCCCGCGCACGCCGCAGCAGGCCATGTCTTCGTGGACGGCGGACTCGCCGCCAACGCGCCCGACCTGCTGGCCCTGCAGGCCGCCCGCCAGCTCTGGGGGCCGGCCGCCGACATCGTGATGATCAGCATAGGCACCGCCAACCCCCAGCAGGGCCAGGACCCCGTGGCCATGCCCCGGCGCGGGCTGACCCTGGTCAAGCCCCTGCTGGACCTGGTCATGGCCGCCCAGGAGGTCCAGGCCGTCAAGGCGGCCCGCCAGGAACTGGGCACCAGCAGCTACCTGCGCCTGAACTTCACGCAGCCCGCAGCCCAGCAAAAGCGCCTGGGCCTGGACATCGCCAACGCCGACAGCACCCGTCTGCTGCAGGCCCTGGGCGACGAATGCATCGCCGCCCTCACGGACCAGGAAAAGACGCTGCTGAAGAACGTCCTGGGCTGAAGCCCCAGGCCAAGCGAAGCGAAGGCCCTACAGGGCTTGCAAAGAGAATCAGCGCTCAAACGCCGCCGAAGCCGCAGCCATCCGCCGCAGATACGCCGGATCCTCCTGCAGGCAATGCACGTAGCTCACCTCGTCCTCCACCAGCTCCTCCATCCGCTGCGCAGCCCCGCAAATGGCCTGCAGCGCATTGGCCACCACCTCCAGATTGCGATGGCCCTCGGGCCGCTCCAGCCAGGCCAGCGCCAGCTGGCCCAGCGAATACACCTCGCTGCTGCCTTGCAGCGTCAGCCGGCCGATCT
>NZ_BCZP01000011.1 GCF_001598795.1 Delftia acidovorans NBRC 14950
AACCCCGCCACACCACAGGAGACCACCATGGCCCGCCAGATCATCATTGCCATTTCCGCCGACGACGAGGGCCGCGTTGCCCTGACCACCAACCTGCCCCGCCCGGTGCCTGGGCGCGGCCTGAACACTGAGGACGCGGCCGCCCTGGAGCTGCTTCGCATGGCCCAGCACCTGCCCAACCTCGAAACCACCACCTACGACGCCAACCACCTGGCGCCGGATGCGGCCGAGGCCTTCGACCTGATCCGCGAGCTGATCAACCCTGATGGCTACGGCTACTCGGTCACCGCCGAAGTCGGCAACCACGCACGCCGCGTGCTGCAGATCAAGGGGCAGCAGGTCGGTCTCCCGCTATGAGCAAGAACACACCATGGCGGGCCGAGGATGACGCCTACCTGCGGGCGCACTACCCCACCCAGCCCACGGCTGCCGTCGCTGCGCACCTGCAGCGCTCGGCCAGGCATGTGCAGCAGCGCGCCTATGACCTGGGTGTGAAAAAGGCACCCGGCGCCAAGACCGCGCGCACCGGCCGCTGGACGGACCTCGATGACCTGCTGCAGCTGCTGTATGCCGACATGCTCAACGAGGACCTGCGGGAGCTGCTGGGCATGCCCATGCGAGACATCGCCACAAGGGCCAGCCGCCTGGGCCTGCACAAGTCCCCTGCGGTGCTGACCCAGACCTACCGCGCTTCCATGCTGCGCCAGGGCCAGAGGCTGGGGCAGTTCACCGCAGGGTTCAAGCCGTGGAACAAGGGGAAGCACGGATACAGCGTGGAGCAGCGAAAAAGCCATTTCAAGGCCGGAAACAGGCCTCCGACCTGGGTGCCCGTGGGCACCGAGCGCTGGACCACGCCGCCACGCGCGCTGCCACATGCAGCCCGCTACCTCAAGCGCAAGGTGGCCGAGCCAAACCGATGGGCGCTGGTACACCGCATCGTCTGGGAGCAGCACCACGGCCCTATTCCGGAGGGACATGCCGTCATCTTCCATGACGGCGACACCTCAAATTTCGACATCAACAACCTCCGCTGCATCCCTCGCGCAGAGCTGTCCCGCAGCAACGGGGCCGCCGTCCCCATCGACCTTCTGCCCGTGTGGCAACTCACACGCCAGCTGGACCGCGAGATCAAGGAAATCGAGAAAACCGAGCATGACCACCACCACAACCGACACCCAGCCCACGCCGCCTGAAATCAGCGGCATGGGCCAGCTGCAATCGCTGCTGCTCCAGACCATCAAGGATCTGCGCAGCGGTGCCACCACGCCGCAGATCGCCCGCGCCATCACCGACATCGGCCAGACCCTGGTGGCCAGCTCCCGCGCAGAAATCGAATTTGCGCGGATCACCAAGGCCTCGCGCGTGGGATTTCTTGACTCTCCAGCGACGCAAGCTGCATTGCCCAGACCCACGGCAGACGGGTCCGGCCACACCACACCACTGCCGCCGGGCCAGCACTGGCAGGGCCTGGTCCACCGCACCAGCGATGAGGAGCCCAACCGATGAATCAGCATCAGCCCAAAGGCTCAATGTGTCAGACCTGCTGCAGCGGCAGCCGCGCCTGCGCCGCGCTGCCCTTCGCATCCATGCCCGTCATCAAGACCTATCCGGACGGCGTGAAAGCCGTGAAATGCAGCGCATATCAGGCAACCACCAGCGCACAGGCCCGCCGCTGCCTCAGCTGCGGAGCACCTGCACCCACCCATCTCGCCGAAGGCGAGGGACTGCCCTGCGGCCACTAACCGCAATCACTCAAGAGGATTTTCATGAACACATACCAACTCCTGCTCGCTCAGCGAGATGCGCTCGACGCGCGCATCGCTACCGAATTCAACCGACTGCGCCAGGACTCCATCGACACGGTCAAGCAGCTGTGCACCATGTACAGCATCAGCGCTGCCGATGTGTTCTCCGCAGCGAAGCCCAAGGCCAACGTGGGCCAGCCGAAGTACCGGGACCCCGCCACCGGCGCGACCTGGACCGGCCGGGGCAAGCCGCCGAACTGGATCAACGGCAAGGACCGCGCGCCCTTCCTGATCGCCACCCAGTAGAGGCATGAGCACAGCGCATGGGCGCTGTCCTGATACCTCCCCCTCCCCTGAAGCCACCCGGCCCCGTGCCGCGAGTGGCTTTTTTTTGGCCCAAAGGAACCCCACCCGATGAAGCGCGACAACTTCACCATGCCGCTGGCCTTCCCCGGCGAACTCATCATCGACAACTTTGCCGGCGGCGGCGGCACGTCCACTGGGCTGGAGTCCGCATTCGGCCGGCCCGTGGACATCGCCATCAACCACGACCCCGAGGCGCTGGCCATGCACGCCGCGAACCACCCGCACACGCTGCACCTGCGCGAATCGGTCTGGGACGTGAACCCGATCCAGGTCACCGGCAATCAGCCCGTGGCGCTCGTCTGGCTGTCGCCGGACTGCAAGCACTTCAGCAAGGCCAAGGGCGGCACGCCCGTATCGAAGCACATCCGGGGCCTGGCGTGGGTGGGCATGCGCTGGGTTGCCATGTGCAAGCCCCGCGTGCTCATGCTGGAGAACGTGGAGGAGTTCCAGACCTGGGGTCCGATCCTGGTGGGCCCCGATGGCCTGGCCCGGCCGGACCCCGCGCGCCGGGGCAAGACCTTCAAATCGTTCGTGCGCCAGCTGCGCATGCACGGCTACCAGGTGGACTGGCGCGAACTGCGCGCCAGCGACCACGGCACGCCCACGATCCGCAAGCGCCTGTTCTTGGTGGCCCGCCGCGACGGTCTGCCCATCGTCTGGCCCGAGCAGACACATGCCGAGCCCACGGATCGCCGCGTCATCGCGGGCAAGCTGGCCGCGCACCGCACGGCCGCCGAGTGCATCGACTTCGACCTGCATGCCGAGAGCGTGTTCGGCCGCAAACGCCCGCTGGTGGACAACACCATGCGCCGTGTCGCAAAGGGCCTGTGGCGCCATGTGCTGACCAGTGCCAGCCCGTTCATCGTTGGCGCTGGCGGCCCGGTCTATTCGGGCCGGCCTGCAGCGACAGACCGCCCCATCGGCACCGTGACCACGCAGAACCACCGCGCCGTGGCCCAGCCCGTGATCGCGCCCTACCTGAACGAACACGCGAACGCCAGCAACCAGCGCACCATGCCCGCCGACGCACCGCTGCGCACGGTCTGCGCGCAGGTGAAGGGTGGCCACTTCTCAGTGGTGGCGCCCACGCTGGCCCCGCTGCGCGGCACGACTGAGCAGCACCTGCTCGGCCATGCCGTGGATGCACCGCTGTCCACGGTTGCCGCGTCCGGCACGCACCACGCGCTGGTGGGCGCCAACCTGGTCACCATCGGCTACGGCAAGCGCTGGAGCCATGGCGCGCGCAGCCTGGAAGTGCCGCTCAACACGGTCACGGCTAGCGGCGGCACCAGCGCGCTGGCTGCCGTACACCTCACCCACCTCACCCACCACGGCGAGCGCACCGGCAACGATCCGCGCGAGCCCCTGCGCACCGTCACCGGCGCCAACCGGGGTGAGCAGGCCATGGTGGCCGCGTGCTTGGAGCAGGCCAACGGCGGGTTCTACGACGGCGACGGCCGCAGCGCGGCGGACCCCATGTCCACGGTGACTTCCAGCGGCACGCAGCAGCGGCTCATCACCGCCTACCTCGTGAAGTACTACAGCGAGGGCGGCCAGTACAGCGCCTGCAGCGAGCCGATGCACACCGTGCCCACGAAGGCGCGCATGGGCCTGGTGCAGACCTGCCAGGTGCCGGCCGCAACGCTGGCGCCCGAGCATGCCGAGCGGGCCCGGCTCTGCGCCGAGCTGCTTCACAAGCACCTGCCCGAGCACTTCCCAGACCCCGCCGAGCTGGTCCTGATGTGGCACGCGGGCCAGTGGTGGGTGCTCGTCGACATCACGCTGCGCATGCTCAAGCCACGCGAGCTGTTCCGGGCCCAGGGCTTCCCGCGCGACTACCACTTCGAGCGCGTGCCCGACCCGGCCCTGCTGTTTCGAGGTGGCAAGCAAGCCGCCGACCCGCGTGATGTGCCGCTCATCGACCTGAGCACTACCGCCCAGGTCCGCATGTGCGGCAACAGCGTCTGCCCACCTCTGGCCGAGGCCCTGGCCCGCGCCAACTTCGCCCACGAGGCGCTGATTTACGGAGTCGCCGCTTGACCCCGACCCCACCCCAGACCTGCGAGCTGCTGCAGCGCGCAGGCCACGTCATCAACACCACTGCCACCTGGTGGCGCATCCCCAAGGAAGCCTCATGACAGCAACGAAGCAAACGCCCGAAATGATCCTGGCCAGCTCCCCCGAGGCCGCAAGCATTCAGACCGTCACCGGCTGGGTCGCGCGCGACGGCCGCTTCTGGGGTGACGACGAGCGCATGGCGCGCTACTGCGGATCGACGCACAGCATTTGCGAAAAGAACCCTGCACACGGCCCTGTCGAGAACCGCTCCTACTGCGAGGCCTGCTACGCCGAAAGGAAGGATGCCCAGTGGCAGGCCCTGCCGAAGGCGCCTGTTTCTGAGGAGCTGATGCCGCTGTGCGTCTTCGACAGCGATCGCTACTTCTTCGACCTCGATGACCTGCGCGACTGGCTGAAGGAGCACGAACTAAATCCAGAAGATGTTCGCCTCGTGCAATGCGAGCCAGTGCACGCGCAGCCCATCGACCCCAATGAGCACTTCGCGGACGACTTGCCAGAAGACGGCGAGGTCCCGGATGAGCTGCGCGAGGCATTCGAGGCCTTGAACGCAGCGATTGAGAAGTGCAACCCCCTGGGCTGGCGCGCCGCAAACAAGCTGGGTGTTCTGATCCCCGCCGACTTCCTCAACTGATCCCCGCGAACACAGGAGCAACACATGACTCACATCCTGATCCCGCGCGAACCCAGCACTGCCCTGCTTCGCCCCTTCATCGGCTGCAACACCCAGGAACTGCACGAGGCCTGGGCCGCAATGGTCCGCATTGCCGAGGTCCAGCATGCCCGCGCCGGCAGCCAGTGCCTGCAGCAGATTGCGGAGCCCGCAACCCTGGCCGGCAGCACCATCGAGCAGTACGCCCGCATGTTCAACGCAGCCTGTGAGGCTCTGGGCCAAATCAGCGACTGCCTGGGCATCAACTCGGACATCAACCCAGGCGCCGAACCCATCATCGCCGCCATTGAGCAGCTGCGCGCTGGCGGCACTCATCCTGTGCTGGATGACCGCTGGAAGGCCCGCATGCTCGACGGCCGCGCGCCAGAGCGCGACGAGATGGGCCTGGGCGATCACCCCGATCTGCCTTGGCTGGACGAAGGCATGATGCCGCGCAGCTTCTTCGCCGCGCTAGGTCTGGAGCTGGCCCACACGATGGCCGAGGACCAGCTGGACGCCGATGCTCTCGAAACCATGAGCGAGGCCGTCAACTGGACCGACTGGCAGCCGACCTCACCCCAAGGCGTCGGCTGGAAGCTGGTTTCCATCTTCGACACCGAGGACGGGCCGGCGGCGTGGTGGCTGCGCGAGTTACCCGAAGCCGAAGACGGCACCACGACCATTAGCAAGCTGCAGGCCGAGGCCGGGCGACTGCAGAAGGCAATCAACGAGCTGGCCGGCATGTTCCATGACCAGATCGTCGCTCAGCAAGCCGCCTACATCGAATGGCAGCATGGCGCGGGCGCGGAGGCTGCGATGGGATGGATCGAGAACGGTCTCTGCGGCCCTGGCCACATTCCTGACGAGGACGCCCCCTATGGCAAGGAGGCGCAGGCTTGGTTCGACGCCAACAAGCACGAACCTTTCCCTGCATGCCCGTGCGGACGGCCCTCAAACATTCTCTGGATGGGCAAAGGCTTCTGCTGCAACGCGCACTACGACGAGGCATTCAAGGCCCACCAGACCGCCAAGGGGGAGCACGGCAATGGCTGACGCGCACGACGAATTCCTCAAGGCTTTCGATCGGCTGCTGGAAGAGCACGGGATCGCCGAGGCCATGTCCATCGCAACTGGAACCTTCGTGTCGCTGGTTGTCGGCTTTGCCAAGCACAACGGCCATGCCGACAACCTGCCAATCACTATCAAGGGCACGGACCGCAACAGCGGGCACCGCCGCGACATCACGATCCACCCCGCGAAATCGCGCCCCGCGCCGCACAAAGAGAGCTGACATGCAAACAGCAACACCCCAGCAGGTCCGCCTGCTGCAGCACACGCTCGGCCTGTGCGAGCACCAACGCAGCTCCTACCGCAATCACTTTGTGGCTGGGCCTGGCCACCACGACATGCCGGACCTCGAATCGTTGGAGAGCCTAGGCCTCATGGCCCGCGTGCACGCGCCGGCATTTTGCGAGGTGAGCGACATCGTGTTCGTGACCACCACGGCCGGCGCCGCCCTGGCGCT
The DNA here is from genome assembly GCF_001598795.1 of Delftia acidovorans NBRC 14950. Classification (GTDB taxonomy): domain Bacteria; phylum Pseudomonadota; class Gammaproteobacteria; order Burkholderiales; family Burkholderiaceae_C; genus Comamonas; species Comamonas acidovorans. Next base: position 6,365 of record NZ_BCZP01000011.1, read on the forward strand.
GGAGCACCTGCCCGAGCCGCCGCCACCTGCGAAGCAGACGCAGTACCGCCAATGGCTGAATGCGGACACGGGCTGCACGTTCTGCGAGTGGTTGTGCGGAAGCCGGCTACCGAAGTTCGAGACACGCGGCTACGTCCTCAACGGAACCCAGGAATACCGCATGTACCGCATGGTCTGGGACGGCGACTGGGACAGCTACCGCGACGTGCAGGGCCAGTGGGCCACCACGAAGAAGGAAGCAAAGGCCAGCTACAAGGCGGCGCTAAAGGCGCACCAGCAAGCACGGCGCACAGCAAGCAAACAGGAGAGCCACCATGCGTGAACGTCCCATTCTCTTCAGCGGCCCGATGGTCCGCGCCCTGCTGGCGGGCACGAAGACGCAAACGCGCCGCGTCGTGAAGCCACAACCCGACTCCACACACAGGGGCTTCCCCTACTGGCACGTCGGCGGCTATCGTGCATCGTGGTGCCGCAGCGCGGCGGATGGCGGTCCGCTGGAGCCCTCGAACCCGCTACTCTGCCCCTATGGCCAGCCCGGCGACCGGCTGTGGGTGCGCGAGACCTTCGGCCACTTCGAGCGCAACGAGAACTTCAAGCCCGGCTGCGATGTGTTTTACAGGGCCGATGGCGACTGCTTGGAACTGGAGCCCTGGCGCCCCAGCATTCACATTCCCCGCTGGGCCAGCCGCATCCTGCTGGAGATCACCAGTGTGCGCATCGAGCGCCTGCAGGACATCAGCGACGAGGATGCCCGCGCCGAGGGCATGGAGTGCATGGCAGGTGACCCGGAATGCGGCTACCGCAACTACCTGGACAAGACCGACCAAGACTGGACGCTGAGCCCGCGCGAGTCGTTCCAGAGCCTCTGGGAATCGATCAACGGCCCGACCAGCTGGAGCGCTAACCCTTGGGTGTGGCCGCTGGACCTCAGGCGCATCCTGAACCAACAGCAAGGACAACAACAATGAGCAACACAGACACCCTGAACCTGCGCGAAGCTGCAGACATCCTCAAGATTCACGTCAAAACCGCAGAAGACATGGCCCGCGAGGGGAAAATACCGGCCGCAAAAATCGGCCGTGCCTATGTCTTCATGCGCCGCGACGTGGTGCGCTTCGCCGAGCAGGCAATCAACAAGCAAACCGCCGACCGCATACTGAAGCGCTCACCAAAGCGCGTTCGCAAGGTCAGTGCCCCGCAGGTTCGCGTAGCGCATTAGCATGCGCTGCGTCTTGTGGCCTGTGATCTTCATGATCTGCGTCTCGCTCAGCGTGGTCCGCTCAAACAGGCGGCTGGTCGCTTCGTGTCGCAGATCATGAAATCGCAGGCCCTTGGCCCCGGCCTGCTCCATGATCCCCGCATACAGGTTCGACAGGTAGTCAGTGGTGGCATGCAGATCTTCATCACGCTTCGACCACCACGGGAAAATCAACGACTGCGGGCTGGGCAGATCCAGGCCCTGCAGGTAGCCCTCCAGCACTCCAACTGCCACCGAGGACAGCGGCACTTGCCGCTTGTCACCGTTCTTGGTCTTGTCCAAAAACACCGTTCGCCGTGGCAGGTCCACCTGCCCGAGCGTCAGCGTGTACATCTCGCGCATCCGCATTGCCGTCTCCACGGCCAGGACGAACAGGCATCGCAACGCTGCCTGGTTCTCCAGTTTCAGCGGCCGCTGCCTTCGCGCGAGAACTCCCCCATCAATCACAGCCAACACGGCCTCATACTCGCCGCGCTCCAGGCGCCGGTCACGCTCCACATCGGTGCGAGCACCACCTTCTGCAAGCGCGGCATCCGTCTTTGTGTACTGGGCATATCCGTCTGGCAGCGTGCGTAGCGGATGGTCCGGCAGGGACAGCAGCCCCTTTCGCATGCCCCAGTCCGTGCACCTGGCCAGTGCCCCTACCTTGGCACGGATGGTGGCCGGCGCCAGGTTCTCCACCCTCTTCATTTCCGAAATCCAGCCATCGACCCAAGCCGAATTGATCTCGCTCAGCGGGTAGTGGCCACGGCTGTCCAGGATGGTGCCGAGGGCACTTCGATCTTTCGGCGACGGATGCGCATCGCGCTCGTACTCGCGCACCAGCTCCTTGATTGTCAGCACCACCTCAGCCTTTTGGTGCTCGGCGGGCACGATGCCCCGTGACAGCAGGGCATCCAGCCTGGCTGCATATTCATCGCCCTCGGCCTCGGTTGCGAAGGTCAAATAGAGCGGTTTGTCCAGCACGCCCCGGCGCTTGAACGTGTACTGCCAGGTGCCATTCGGGAACTGTTTCTTGCCTGCCAAGCCGGCCTCCGATCTGCTGCAAATGGGGCGCGAGTCTACGCCCAGGCAGGTTGGTAGACAACTATTCTCGGCTGGTAGACGCTCCCTTTGGCTACCATTCTGGCGGGTAAAACGGCAAAGAAAAAGGCCCTAGAAGTCTCTAGGGCCTTGATTTAATTCAGTTTTTGGTGGTGGGTGCTAACGGGGTCGAACCGCTGACCTACGCCTTGTAAGGGCGCCGCTCTACCAACTGAGCTAAGCACCCCACCTTGACTGGTGTCAGTTCAGGGCATCTTTCAATGCCTTGCCCGGACGGAACTTTGGAACCTTGGCGGCCTTGATCTTGATGGTTTCGCCGGTGCGGGGGTTGCGGCCCGTACGAGCAGCGCGCTTACCAACGGCGAATGTGCCAAAACCAACGAGCGACACTGTACCACCCTTTTTGAGGGTTTTCTTCACAGCCTCAATCGTGGAATCCAGTGCACGAGCAGCCGCAGCCTTGGAGATGTCGGCGTTGTTAGCGATGTGCTCAATCAGTTCGGTTTTATTCACAAGATGCCTCTGGAGAAATAAGTGAATGGGATGTCTCTGCGGCCACCAACTTGGCTCGGCCAGAAACCCGGCGCGACGGATACGGAATCTGGCTTGCCGTTCGACGCCTGCCTCGGGGCAGACATCGGTGAATTAAAGCCATCGACCTTCCAGGTGTCAATGCACGCTGCGCATCGCAGCGACAGGGGACGATTCTATGCGGTTTTGGCGCCAGCTTTGGCTTTGCGGCCGGTTTTTTGCGCCCGGCGCAGGCTAGCGGCTTCACGAATTGACAAGGGTTGACAATGGACTTGTCCGCTGCAGGCCTTGCCAGTGCTGCAATGCGCCTCACCGCTTCGCATCCACGACGCCGCAGCGGCTGCCCTGCCTGATTCAAATGCTTCCAAAAAAATAGCAACGCCAGACAGTTTGACGTGTCTGGCGCAGGATCCCGGGAACGGCCGGAAAGGCCCTCAGTGCGTGACCCGCGCGCGGATCTCGGGCAGGGCTTTTTGCAGGTAGTACACCATCGACCAGACGGTGAGCACCGCCGCCACCCAGATCAGCACCTGGCCCCAGACGCCGGTGTCGATCATGCCGAACACACGGCCGTCGTACAGCAGGAAGGGAATGGCCACCATCTGCGCCGTGGTCTTGAGCTTGCCGAGCATGTGGACGGCCACGCTCTTGCCCGCGCCCAGGTGCGCCATCCACTCGCGCAGAGCCGAGATGGCGATCTCGCGGCCGATGATGATCAGGGCCACGAACACATCGGTGCGCTGCAGGTGCACCAGCACCAGCAGCGACGCGCAGACCAGGAACTTGTCGGCCACCGGATCGAGGAAGGCGCCGAAGGCCGATGTCTGGTTGAGCTTGCGCGCCAGGTAGCCGTCGAGCCAGTCGGTGGCCGCGAAGACGATGAACATGACCGTGGCGACCAGGTTGCGGGTCGCCACATCGAACGGCGCGTAGAACACCCCGACGATCAGCGGAATCGCGACGATCCGCGTACAGGTCATCAAGGTGGGGATTGTGAGAAACATGGCCGCCATTGTGTCACGTACCTTGGTGTTTGAGGTTCTGTTTCAAGGCCCGCGGTGCAGCCTGCGGGACGGTCATTTCAATGCAATGCACGGTAGATATCTTCAGCCAGCGCGGCCGAGATGCCGTCCACGCTGCACAGGTCCTCGACGGTGGCTTCGGACACGCCGCGCACGCCGCCAAAGCGCTGCAGCAGGCGCGCTCGCTTCTTGGGGCCAACGCCCGGAATCTCCTCGAGCTTGCCGCCGCCCACGCGCACCTTGGCACGCGCCGCGCGCATGCCGGTGATGGCGAAGCGGTGGGCCTCGTCGCGGATCTGGGCCACCAGCATCAGCGCGGCCGAGTCGTAGCCCAGGTAGATCTTCTCGCGCCCGTCGGCAAAGACCAGCTCTTCCAGGCCGACCTTGCGCCCCTCGCCCTTTTCCACGCCCACGATGCGCGAGACATCGAGGCCCAGCTGCTCGAAGACTTCGCGCGCCATGCTGACCTGGCCCTTGCCGCCGTCGACCAGCACCAGGTCCGGCAGTTGCGGCTGCTTGCCCGTGAGCTCGGCACCGCCCGCCTCTCTTTGCGCTTCGGCCACGCGGCTGTAGCGGCGCGTCAGCACCTGGCGCATGGCGGCATAGTCGTCGCCGCCCGTGATGCCTTCGATGTTGAAACGCCGGTATTCGCTGCTTTGCATCTTGTGGTGATGGAAGACCACGCAGGAGGCCTGCGTTGCCTCGCCCGCCGTGTGCGAGATGTCGAAGCATTCGATGGTGAGTTCATCCAGGTTCTCGCAGGCCAGGTCCAGCGCCTCGACCAGCGCGCGCGTGCGCGCCTGCTGCGAGCCTTCTTCGGCCAGCAGGCGGGCCATCTGGATGTCGGCGTTCTTTTGCGCCATCTCCAGCCAGATGCGACGCTGCTCGCGCGGCTGCTGCACGGCGGTGATGCGCACGCCGCCTTGCTCGCTCAGCAGGGCCAGCAGCTTCTTGTCCACTGGATGGCTGACGATGAGCACGGGCGGCACGGCCACGCCGGTGTAGTGCTGGGCGATGAAGGCCTCCAGCACGATGTCCTCGACCGGGCGCGCGGATTCGGCAAGATTGGCCTCTTCCTCGCCGGCGTAGACCGAGGCGGCATCGCCCAGATTGGCGGGAAAGTACGGCCGGTCGCCCAGGTGGCGGCCGCCGCGCACCATGGCCAGATTCACGCAGGCGCGGCCGCCCTGCACCTTCACGGCGAGAATGTCCACGTCGCGGTCGTCAGCGGTTTCTATGACCTGCTGGTGCAGCACGCGCGACAGCGCCGTCATCTGGTTGCGCACCTCGGCGGCCTGCTCGTATTCCATGCGCCCGGCGTGCTCCATCATGCGGGCCTCCAGCTGGCGCAGCAGTTCCTGGGTTTCGCCGCGCAGCATGGCCTCGGCATTGCGCACATCCAGCGCATAGGCTTCGGGCGAGATCAGATCCACGCAAGGGCCGCTGCAGCGCTTGATCTGGTAGAGCAGGCAGGGGCGCGAGCGGTTGGCAAAGACCGTGTCCTCGCAGGTGCGCAGCCTGAAGACCTTCTGCAGCAGCTGGATGCTTTCCTTGACGGCCCAGGCGTTGGGATAGGGACCGAAGTAGCGGTGGCGCTTGTCCACGGCACCACGGTAGTAGGCCATGCGCGCGAAGCGCTGGTGGGCAGGCTCGCCAGCCTGGCCGTCGCGCGCGGCCACGCCGGTGATCTTCAGGTAGGGATAGCTCTTGTCGTCCCGGAACAGGATGTTGTACTTGGGGTGCTGCGTCTTGATGAGGTTGTTTTCGAGCAGCAGGGCCTCGGCCTCGGAGCGCACCACCGTGGTCTCCATGCGGGCGATCTTGCCCACCATGTGGCCTATGCGCGTGCCGCCATGGTTCTTGGTGAAGTAGCTGGAGACCCGGCGCTTGAGGTTGATGGCCTTGCCCACGTACAGCAGGCCGCCTGCCGCGTCGAAATAGCGGTAGACGCCGGGCAGACCCGGCAGCGCTGCCACCTGGGCCAGCAGTTCATCGGAATGGGGTTCGGACATGCGCCTATTGTGGCCGCTGCCCGGGCCCGCCGCAGCGGGCCTGCGGGCCCTCGGGCTCTTACTCGGCCTCGATCTTCGAGGATTTGACCACCTGGGCCCAGTTGGACCACTCGGTCTTGACCATGGCGCCCAGCTGCTGCGGGTTCATGTAGTCCGCCGTGGCGCCCTGCTCCTGTGCCTTTTGCTTGAAGGCCGGGTTCTCCACCACCTTCTTGAGGTCGGCCGTGAGCTTGTCGATCACGGGCTTGGGCGTGGCGGCGGGCGCAAACACGGCAAACCAGGAGGTGGCGTTGACGCCCGCATAGCCGGCCTCGGCCGTGGTGGGCGCATCAGGCAGGCTGGGCAGGCGCTGCGTGCCGGTGACGGCCAGCACGCGCAGCTTGCCGCTTTGCACATGGGGCATGAAGGGCGGCGCCGTGCCGAAGGTCAGGTCCACCTGGCCACCCAGCAGGTCCTGCAGCGCGGGGCCGGTGCCCTTGTAGGGGACGTGGACCATCTTGATGCCGGCCTGCTGCTCCAGCATGGCGCCCGTCACGTGCTGCAGCGAGCCATTGCCCGACGAGGCGTAGTTCAGCTTGCCGGGGTTGGCCTTGGCATAGGCCACGAGTTCGGCCAGCGTCTTGACGGGCAGCTCGGACCGCACCACGATGATCTGCGGCGCCGACAGCACATTGGCCACGGGCTGGAAGTCGCCCTGCTCCCAGATGCGGGCCTTGGTCAGGTGGGGCGAGATGACGTGGTAGCCCGAGTACTGCATGAGCAGGGTGTAGCCATCGGCCTCGGCACGCTTGACCAGGCTGGCTGCGATGGAGCCGTTGCCGCCGCCCTTGTTGTCCACCACCACCGACTGGCCGATGACGGGCGCCAGGGCCTGGGCCGCCATGCGCGCCGCCAGGTCGGTAGTGCCACCGGCTGCGGCCGGCACGATCATGGTGATGGTCTTGGCGGGGTAGCCGCCCTGGGCCAGCGCGGCTGTGCCGCCCAGGCCCAGTCCTGCGATGGCCATGGCCACGGCTGCGATCTGTCTGCGTTGAATCTTCTTCATCTTTGTCTCCTTGGTTTGCTCGGTTCTTGTGAATGAGAATGCGCGCCGGCCTCAGCCCTTGGCCAAAGCCCGTTCGCGGATGGCTGCAAAGTCGGCTGGTGGCTGGTGCAGGTCCAGCCGGGCACCGGCCTTGGCGATCTGGCTGGCCGTGTCATGGCCGATCAGCGCGGGCAGGCTGCGCGCGGCCGCGACGATCTGCGCCAGGTCCACGCCGGTGTCGTAGCCCATGAGCTGCAGCGCGTGGACGATGTCCTCGGTGCAGGCATTGCCCGAGGCGCCGGGCGCGTAGGGGCAGCCGCCCAGGCCGCCGATGGAGGCGTCGAAGCGGTCGCCGCCCGCCTCGATCGAGGCCAGCACATTGCCCAGGGCCATACCGCGTGTATTGTGGAAGTGCAGGGTCAGTCCCAGTTGTGGCCAGCGCTGCCGGAAGGCGGCCACCATGGCACGCACCTGGGTCGGGAAGGCCATGCCCGTGGTGTCGCACAGCGTGATGCCCTGCACGCCCAGGTCGGCAAAGCGCTGCACCCAGTCGAAGACTTCCTGCTGCGGCACGTCGCCCTCCATGGGGCAGCCAAAGCAGCACGACAGCGAGACGTTGACGGGCACGCCCGCCTGCTGCGCCGTGGCCACGACCTGGGCCAGCGCCGCGAACGACTGGCTGCGCTGCATGCGCAGGTTGCACAGGTTGTGCGTCTCGCTGACCGACATGACCAGGTTGAGCTCGTCCGTGCGCGCCTCGATGGCGCGCTCGGCGCCGCGGGCATTGGGCACCAGGGCCGTGTAGACCGTGCCGGGGCGGCGCTCTATCTCACGCATGACGATCTCGCCATCGCGCAGCGCGGGAATGGCCGTGGGCGAGACAAAGGCCGTGACCTCGATCTTGGACAGGCCAGCCTGAGACAGCGCATTGACCAGGGCGATCTTGTCCTCGGTGGGGACAAAGGCCTGCTCCATCTGCAGCCCGTCGCGCGTGCCGACCTCGTTGAAGAAGACGCGGCGGCCCGCGCCCTGCCAGACATCCGTGGGGTGGACGGCATTCATTGGATCACTCCCTTGCTGCGCAGCAGCGCAATCTGTTGGGCCGTGAGGCCGGCCTCGGCCAGCACGGCATCGGTGTCATCGCCCACATGGGGCGCACTGCTGCGCACCGTGCCGGGCGTGAGCGAGAGCTTGGGGACGATGCCCGGCACCTCGATGTCGTCTCCGTCGCGCGTGTGCTGGCTGAGGATCATGTCGCGGGCGCGGTAATGCGGGTCCTCGGCAATGTCCTTGGCCGTGTAGACCTTGCCGGCCGGCACGCGCGCGGCGGCCAGTTGGTCCATCACGGCCTGCACGCTCTGCGAGCGCGTCCAGCCGCCAATGACGGCGTCGATCTCGGCGATGCGCGCCACGCGGCCCGCGTTGTCGGCCAGTTGCGGATCGTCGGCCAGGTCCTGGCGGCCGATGGTGGCCATCAGGCGCTTGAAGATGGAGTCGCCATTGCCGGCCACCAGCACCCAGCCGTCCTGGCAGGGATAGGCGTTGGACGGCGCAATGCCCGGCAGCGCGCTGCCCGCCGCCTCGCGCACGGCACCAAAGGCGCTGTATTCGGGCAGCAGGCTTTCCATGACGTTGAACACGGCCTCGTGCAGCGCCACGTCGATGACCTGGCCGGCACCGCCGTTCACCTTGCGGTGGTACAGGGCCATCATCACGCCGATCACACCATGCAGCGCGGCCAGCGTGTCGCCTATCGAGACGCCCACGCGCACCGGCACGCGGCCCGGCTCGGCCGTCAGGTGGCGCAGGCCGCCCATGGCCTCGCCTATCACGCCAAAGCCCGGCAGGTCGCGGTAGGGGCCGGTCTGGCCGTAGCCCGAGATGCGCAGGATGACCAGGCCGGGGTTGAGCGCATGGAGCTCTTCGGGCGACATGCCCCAGCCTTCCAGCGTGCCGGGGCGGAAGTTCTCGACCAGCACATCGGCCTCGGCGATCAGGCGCCGCGCGATGTCCTGGCCCTCCTGCTGGCGCAGGTCCAGCGCCACCGAGCGCTTGTTGCGCGACTGCACCTGCCACCAGACCGAGGTGCCGTTCTTGATCAGGCGCCAGTTGCGCAGCGGATCGCCCGCGCCCGGCGCCTCGATCTTGACCACGTCGGCGCCGAACTCGCCCAGCGTCTTGCCGCAGAACGGCCCTGCAATCAATTGCCCCATCTCGACCACGCGCACGCCATTGAGTGCGCCGGGTGTGGGTGCCTGCCTTGTCTGTTGTGTCATGGGTTAGCGCTTCCTCTTTGTCTCCTGCGGCCAGCCTCCGATGGCATTGCCGCGGCGCCGATCTTGCCGCCGTCCGCGCGCGCTGCAAAACGCTCAAGCGCGACGCTGCCATCGCAAACCGGCATGGCAGAACCCAGCCGGGCGGGGCCGGGAGATAATCGCCACCCCATGAAACTCGACCCGATTTCGCTGCGCCTGTTCGTGGCCGTGATGGAGGAAAGCGCCATCGCCCGCGCCGCCGCACGTGAACACATCGCCCCCTCGGCCGCCAGCCGGCGGCTGGCCGAGCTGGAGAGCCAGCTGCAGGTGGAGCTGTTCACGCGCAGCAACCGCGGCAGCGTGCCCACGGCTGCCGCCTATGCACTGCTGAACATGGCGCGTGGCGTGCTCAACGACCTGGACGGCATCGGCGAGCAGATGCGCGAGTACGGCAGCGGCCTGCGCGGCCATGTGCGCGTGATGGCCAACATCTCGGCCATCACGCAGTTTCTGCCCTCCCAGCTGCAGCGCTTCCTGGACCAGCATCCGCATGTGGACGTGCGCCTGCAGGAGCGCGTGAGCAGCGACATCGCACGCGCCGTGGCCGACAACGAGGCCGACATCGGCATCCTCAACCAGGGCAGCTATGGAGAGAAGATCCGCCTGCGCCCGTACCGGCGCGATCGCCTCATCGTCATCGTGCCCCAGGGCCATGCGCTGGTACGGCGGCGCTCGCTGCGGCTGGCCCAGGTGCTGGACCATGACCTGGTGGGCATGCACGCCGGCAGCGCGCTCAACCACCAGATCACGCGCGCGGCCGCTGACCTGGGCCTGCAGCCCCGGCTGCGCATGAAGGTCACGGGCTATGACGCGCTGTGCCTGATGGTGGCCTCGGGCCTGGGCGTCGGCATCCTGCCCGAAGGCAGCGCACGCCTGTACCTGGGCGCCCTGCCGCTGCGCTGCATTGCGCTGGACGAGCCCTGGGCCGAGCGCCAGCTGATGCTGTGCGTGCGCTCGCAAGAGGCACTGCCGCCCGTGGCGCAGTTGCTGGTCGAACACCTGTGCGAACCCTGATTCCCATGCTTGCCTTCAACCCCATCCCCCCGGCCCCTCTGCCAGAGCAGGCCGCCGCACGGACCTGGGACATCTTCTGCCAGGTCATAGACAACTTTGGCGACATCGGCGTGTGCTGGCGCGCGGCGGCCGACCTGGCCTCACGCGGCCAGCGCGTGCGGCTGTGGATGGACGACGCCAGCGCCCTGGCCTGGATGGCTCCCCGGCCGCACCCGGCCGGGCTCAGCGTGCACGGCTGGCCCACGCAGGCGCAGGATGTCCCGCAGTCCATGGGTGATGTGGTCATCGAGGCCTTCGGCTGCGAGATCCCGCCGCCCTTTCTGGCGGCCATCGCGCGCCGGGCACCGCTGTGGATCAACCTCGAATACCTGTCGGCAGAGGACTATGTGGAGCACTGCCACCGCCTGCCCTCGCCGCTGATGTCGGGGCCGGCTGCGGGGTTGACGCGCTGGTTCTTCTACCCGGGCTTCACGGCCGCCACGGGCGGCCTGCTGCGCGAGCCGGACCTGGCCGCGCGCCAGGCAGCCTTTGCTTCCGAGGGCCGGCAGGCCTGGCGCACACGCCACGGCATAGGCACCGGCGATTGCGCCATCTCTCTGTTCTGCTACGAGCCCCCTGCCCTGCCTCAATGGCTGGCCCAACTGCATGCAGCGCCCCCTGCGCCGCAGGCCACGCATTTGCTGGTAACCCCGGGGCGCGCAGCCGCCACCGTGCAACAGGCCATGGCCAGCGTGCCCGCCACGGAACAAGGCGCGGTGACCCGGCATGCGCTGCAGCCCTGCCCCCAACCTCAGTTCGATGAAATGCTCTGGGCCTGCGACCTGAACCTGGTGCGTGGCGAGGATTCGCTGGTACGCGCGCTGTGGGCGGGCCAGCCGCTGGTCTGGCACATCTATCTCCAGCACGACGACGCCCATCACGACAAGCTCGACGCCTTTCTTGATTGGCTGCAGGCACCAGCCAGCCTGCGCGCCTTCCACCATGCCTGGAACGGCATGGCACCGGCAAGCACCTTGCCCGCAATCACGCCTGCGTTGCTGCAGCAATGGCAGGAATGCGTGCAGGCGGCACGCTTGCGGCTGCTGCAACAGACCCCATTGATTGAGCAGCTACAAGCTTTCGTGACCGAAAAAAGCTAGAATGCACGTTTTGCCTCCCTGGAGGCGCCGCTGCGGGCGACCGCCAGCCGGCCGCCATCGACCAACCAGGGTTGCACCCGCCGCGGAACTGCGGCAGGCGCACCGTCCCAGCGACTTCGCTTGCCTGCCCTGTTGAGCGGCTCAACCTCAGCCAAGCAAGCTATGAAAATCGCTCAAGAAATCCGCGCCGGCAACGTGATCATGCACGGCAAGGACCCGATGATCGTCCTGAAGACCGAATACGCTCGCGGTGGCCGCGGCGCCGCCACCGTCCGCATGAAGCTCAAGTCCCTGCTGGGCAACATGGGCACCGAAGTCGTCTTCAAGGCCGACGACAAGATCGACAACGTGATCCTGGACAAGAAGGAGTGCACCTACTCCTACTTCGCCGATCCGATGTACGTGTGGATGGATGCCGACTTCAACCAGTACGAAGTGGAAGCCACCAACATGGGTGACGCCATCAACTACCTGGAAGACGGCATGGAAGCCGAAGTCGTGTTCTACGACGGCAAGGCCATCTCCTGCGAACTGCCCACTTCCGTGGAACGCGAAATCACCTGGACCGAACCCGCCGTCAAGGGCGACACATCGGGCAAGGTGCTCAAGCCCGCCAAGATTGCCACCGGCTTCGAAGTGCCCGTGCCCCTGTTCGTGAGCCAGGGCGACAAGATCGAAATCGACACCCGCACGGGCGAATACCGCAAGCGCGTCTAAACAACGCTTGCAGTTCCCTCTGCGAAGCCCCTGGCAGTCTCTGCCAGGGGCTTTTTCTTTGGGCGCGCGGTATCCATGCAGATATTTACCCGGATTTAATTGACTTGCAAATTTTACCCGGCTAATATCCACCGCATGACTACCGACTCTTGCATGGCGGGCGCCGAGCCCGCACCCAGCTACACCATCTTCCAGGGCCATGGCCGTCTGCTCCAGGGGGACAGGCCTGCCGTCCTGCAGTTCCTGCAAAGCCATGAACAACAGGCGCAGGGCAGTGGATCGGCACCGCCGTTGTGGGTTTTCGACGACCACAGCGGCATGCGGCTGGACCTGGACTGGCGCAGCGAGCTGGCCGCATCGCCCGTACCCGGTCAAGCCGCCGCGCCCCGCAGCGTGGGCCGCCCCAAGCTGGGCGTGGTGGCACGCGAAGTCACCTTGCTGCCACGGCACTGGGAATGGCTCAACCGCCAGCCCGGCGGCGCCTCCGGCGCACTGCGCAGGCTGGTGGACGAGGCGCGCGGCAAGCACGCCGCACAGGATGCCGTGCGCGCCGCCACCGAAGCCGTCTACCGTTTCATGAGCGAGATGGCGGGCGACCTGCCCCATTTCGAGGACGCCAGCCGCGCCCTGTTTGCACGCCAGGCCGAAGCCTTTGCACAGCACACCGCCGCCTGGCCCGAGGATGTGCGAAGCTACCTGCAGCAACTGGGCGGCCCCGTGTGGGCGGGCTCACCTGCGGCACCAGCCCAGGACTGAAAACCTAAACCGGCCCGACCTCACTGCTTTTCTCGTCGCATTACCAGACACAACATGACGAAACCAACCGAACCCCTGCCCCAGGCCGCCGCGCCTGCCGCATCCAGCCCCGGCGGGCCGCCCATTGCCGGCAGCCAGCCGCTGTGGCGCACCTTTCTGGTGTTCCTGGGCCCCATGGTGCTGGCCAACATCCTGCAATCGCTGTCGGGCACCATCAACAGCGTCTTCATCGGCCAGATGCTGGGCGTGCAGGCGCTGGCCGCCGTCGCGGCCTTCTTTCCGGTGATGTTCCTCTTCATCGCCTTCGTGATCGGCCTGGGCGCGGGCTCCTCGGTGCTGATCGGCCAGGCCTACGGCGCGCGCATGCATGACAAGCTGCGCGCGATTGCAGGCACGGCCATGTGCATAGGACTGCTGTTTGGCGCCATCGTGGCCCTGTTCGGCGGGCTGTTCACCGAGCCGCTGATGCGATTGCTGGGCACGCCGCCCGACATCATGGAGCAGGCCACGCTGTACTCGCGCATCGTGCTGCTGGGCATGCCGGGGCTGTTCGTGTTTCTGCTGGCCACCTCGCTGCTGCGCGGCGTGGGCGACACGGTCTCGCCCATGCTGGCCCTGCTGATCTCCACGGGCACGGGCCTGGCCTGCACCCCGGCGCTGATCGCGGGCTGGGCCGGCCTGCCGCGCCTGGGCGTGGCCAGCGCGGGCGTGTCCATGATCCTGGGCTTCACCCTGGCGCTGGCCTGGCTGGGCTGGCGGCTGCGCCGCATCGGCAGCCCGCTGGCGCCCAATGCCGCGCTGTGGAAGGCGATGCGCATTGACCGAACCCTGCTCAAGAGCATCCTGCGCGTGGGCATTCCCACGGGCGTGCAGATGATTGCCTCGTCCATGGCCGGGCTGGTCGTCGTGTCGCTGGTCAACGGCTTCGGCTCCAGCGCCACGGCCGCCTATGGCGCGGTCAACCAGATCAACTCGTTTGCGCAGTTTCCCGTGATCTCGGTCGCCATCACGGCCTCCATCCTCGGAGCCCAGGCCATCGGCGCGGGCCGCAGCGAGCGGCTAGGAGCCATCACGGCCACGGCCATCCGCATGAACCTGGCATTGGGCGCCGCACTGGCCCTGATCGGCAGCCTGTTCGCACGGCCGCTGCTGGGCATGTTCATCACCGACGAGCAGGTGCTGGTGCTGGCCATCGAGCTGCTGTACATCGTGCTGTGGAGCGGCCTGCTGCTGGGCTGCTTCATTGCCCTGTCGTCCATCATGCGCGCCAGCGGCGATGTGGTCATTCCCACGGCCATCACCATCACGGTGCTCGCCGTGCTGGAGCTGCCCATGGCCTGGTGGCTGAGCCGCGGCTTCGGGCTGATGGGGATCTGGATGGCGCTTCCGCTGTCCTACACCCTGACGCTGTGCCTGCAGACCGCCTACTACAAGCTGGTCTGGAAGAAGCGCCCCATCCGCCGCATGGTGTAAGGCGTGCGCCATGCAAAACAGGCTTCCCGAGGGAAGCCTGTTTTTTTGGGGTGGGCAAAGCGTCAGGCGTTCAGGTCCAGCACCACGCGCCCTTCGATCTTGCCTTCATGCATGCGCGCAAAGATGTCGTTGATGTTCTCCAGCCGGTCGGTGGACACGGTGGCCTTGACCTTGCCCATGGCCGCGAAGTCCAGAGACTCCTGCAGGTCCAGCCGCGTGCCCACGATGGAGCCGCGCACGGTCACGCCGCTGAGCACCATGTTGAAGATGGGCAGCGGAAAGCTGCCGGGCGGCAGGCCGTTGAGCGACACCGTGCCGCCGCGCCGCACCATGCCCAGCGCCTGCTCGAAGGCCTTGGGCGATACCGCCGTCACCAAGGCGCCGTGTGCGCCGCCAATCTCCTTTTTCAGGTAGGCCGCAGGGTCCGTGGTCATGGCGTTGACCGTGACCTGTGCGCCCAGGCGCCTGGCCAGCGCCAGCTTGTCGTCATCCACATCCACCGCCGCCACGTTCAGGCCCATGGCCTTGGCGTACTGCACGGCCATGTGGCCCAGGCCGCCGATGCCCGAGATCACCACCCAGTTGCCGGGTTTGGTGTCGGTGACCTTCAGGCCCTTGTAGACGGTGACGCCCGCGCACAGCACGGGAGCGATCTCGATGAGGTCCACGCTGCCGGGCAGCAGGCCCACGAAATTGGCATCGGCCAGCGCGTACTGCGCAAAGCCGCCGTTGACGGAGTAGCCGGTGTTCTTTTGCTGCTCGCACAGCGTCTCCCAGCCGCCCAGGCAATGCTCGCAATGGCCGCAGGCCGTGTACAGCCAGGGAATGCCGACGCGGTCGCCCTCCTTCACATGGGTGACACCTGCTCCCACGGCGGCCACATAGCCCACGCCTTCATGGCCTGGGATGAAAGGCGGATTGGGCTTGACGGGCCAGTCGCCCTGAGCCGCGTGCAAATCGGTATGGCAGACGCCGCAGGCCTCGATCTTCACCAGCACATGGCCGGGATCGGGCCTGGGCACCTGGACTTCCTCGATGGTGAGCGGCTTGCCAAACTCCCGCACCACGGCGGCCTTCATGGTCCTGTTCATTCGCGCCATCCTTTCTTTGCGTCAAAGTAGGTACAGCATTTCAGCGAAGCGACCTGAACGCCTTGATCAAAATCAGGCCTTGGACCATCAAGGACAAAAAAAGCGGGCAAGGAAAACCTTGCCCGCTTTTCAGGGATGCGAATGCAGGCCTTACACGGGCTGGCCCACCAGGTCGTGGCCCTGCGTGCCCACGATGCGCGCCTTCACGAAGTCGCCCACCTTGTAGGTCTTGCTGGCCTTCTCGGGCGGCAGCAGGTGCACCAGGCCGTCGATCTCGGGCGCATCGGCATAGCTGCGGCCCACGCCACCCTTCTTGCCCAGGCCCACGGACTTGTCCACCAGCACCTGCATGGTCTGGCCCACGCGCTTTTGCAGGCGCGCAGTGGAAACCTCTTCGGCCACGGCCATGAAGCGCGCACGGCGCTCCTCACGCACTTCCAGGGGCAGCATGCCGGGAATCTCGTTGGCGGCAGCGCCTTCGACCGGGCTGTAGGCAAAGCAGCCCGCGCGGTCGATCTGCGCCTCGCGCAGGAACTGCAGCAGGTGCTCGAACTCCTGCTCCGTCTCGCCAGGGAAGCCCGCGATGAAGGTTGAACGGATCACCAGATCCGGGCAGATCTCGCGCCAGCGCTGCAGGCGCTCCAGGTTCCTCTCGCCGTTGGCGGGGCGCTTCATGCGCTTCAAGACATCGGGATGGCTGTGCTGGAAGGGCACGTCCAGATAGGGCAGCACGCGGCCCGTGGCCATGAACGGAATGACCTCGTCCACGCTGGGGTACGGGTAGACATAGTGCAGGCGCACCCAGGCGCCATAGGGCTCGGCGATCTCGGCCAGCGTCTGCACCAGTTCGAGCATGCGCGTCTTGACCGGCTTGCCGTCCCAGAAGCCCGTGCGGTACTTCACATCCACGCCATAGGCCGAGGTGTCCTGGCTGATCACCAGCAGCTCCTTGACGCCGCCCTCGAACAGCGCGCGCGCCTCCTTGAGCACATCGCCCACGGGGCGCGAGACCAGGTCGCCACGCATGGAGGGAATGATGCAGAAGGTGCAGCGGTGGTTGCAGCCCTCGGAAATCTTCAGGTAGGCGTAGTGCCTGGGCGTGAGCTTGATGCCCGCCTCGCCAAAGGCGCCCGGCACCAGGTCGATGAAGGGATCGTGCGGCTTGGGCAGATGGGTGTGAACGGCGTTCATCACCTCCTGCGTGGCGTGCGGCCCGGTCACGGCCAGCACGCTGGGGTGCACTTCCTGGATCAGGTTGCCGCCGTCCTTGCCCGCCTTGGCACCCAGGCAGCCCGTGACGATGACCTTGCCGTTCTCGGCCAGCGCCTCGCCAATGGTGTCCAGGCTCTCGCGCACGGCGTCATCGATGAAGCCACAGGTGTTGACGATCACCAGGTCAGCGCCCTCGAAGGTCTTGGAGGTCTGGTAACCCTCGGCGCTGAGCTGGGTAAGGATGAGTTCAGAGTCCGTGAGTGCCTTGGGGCATCCAAGAGACACGAAGCCCACGCGCGGAGCGGCCGCGCCTGCAGGGGTTGTCATGGTTGTTGCGTCGCTCGTGGGGGTCATAGGGGCGATATTGTCCCAGTTCTGCGAGAACTTGGTAAACCGCCCCTGAACTTATCCCTGCAAGCTCAGCTATTGCGCTTGATCCCGAGCGCGCCCAGCATCTGCTCGGTCTGCTTTTGCATCTGCTCCTGCATCTGGGTGAACATGTTCTGCGACTGCTCCATGTAGCTGCTCATCATGTTCTGCATGGCGGGCGGCTGCATGCGCATGAACTGGCTCCAGGCCTCGGGCGAGGTGCCCTGGGCCTGCTCGGCCAGCTTGTTCTGGAAGTCGGTGAACATCTGCACGTTCTTTTCCAGATACGAGCCCATGTAGCCCTGCATGGCATGGCCGTAGAAACGGATGATGTTGGCCAGCACGGTCTCGGAGAACATGGGCGCGCCACCAGCCTCTTCTTCCAGAATGATCTGCAGCAGGATGCTGCGCGTGAGGTCTTCGCCGCTCTTGGCGTCCTTGACCACCACGGGCTCGTTGCTCATTACCAGCTGCTTGACTTCCGTCAGCGTGATGTAGGAGGACGTGTTGGTGTCGTAGAGACGGCGGTTGGGGTATTTCTTGATCACGCGCTGAGCGCTGGGGGCGGCGGCTGTTGTCGTCTCTTGCATTGCAATGCTTCTCCTCTTGTACGTGCTTGTACGGGCAATTGATCTATTGCACTGCAACAGATTCTAGGCAGCGCACACAGCACCTGGCGCAGCAGTAACCCTGATGGTAGCCGCGTACGGCGCGCCTGCGGGCCTTGCCGCGCGCAACAGCGTCTCAAGGGCGACCTGGCCAGGCCGCCGTGCGCAGCCAGTTGCAGGTCGCGCGCCGTCAAGCCGGCAGGCCCGGGCTGGCAGGCGGCATTCCCAGGCTGGAATGCGTGGCCAGTTGCTCCAGCAAGGCCTCGCCGATGGCCCAGGTATAGGCGGCATTGATGCCTGCACAAGTCAGCGGTCCGGTAAACCAGCTGGCAATGGAGGCCAGGCGCAGCACCTGCGTGCCCAGGCGCGGCGGCTCCATGGCCTGCACGAGCCCGGTGATGACCTGCACAGCAAGCTCCTGTGTAAAAGGCGCGCCGAACAGCAGGCACAGCCGCTGCGCCATGCGCAGCTGCACGGCCATGGCGACGGCCGCGCTGACCATGCCGGGAGGCGCCGCAGCGCTGGCAGCGGTCATCAACGTGTGATTGCGGATGACTTCGCGCGCACGCAGCCGGCGCAGGCCATCGCGGGTCAAGGCTCGGGAAATGGTCATGGTTCAGCCC
Organism: Delftia acidovorans NBRC 14950; assembly: GCF_001598795.1. Taxonomy (GTDB): domain Bacteria; phylum Pseudomonadota; class Gammaproteobacteria; order Burkholderiales; family Burkholderiaceae_C; genus Comamonas; species Comamonas acidovorans. The sequence goes on from NZ_BCZP01000011.1 coordinate 24,573, forward strand.
TCGTTTCACGCATGGTATGCACGGCGCGCCGGAATCAGCTCCGCTCAGGCCACCATCTCCAGCAGCAGCACTTGCACCTGGACTCCCGGCGCCCCCACGGCCAGCGCGCCCACATAGCCGGCCGGCACAGGCAGATCCAGCGTGGTCCAGTCCTGTGGCGCCATGCCGGCCGGAGCATGGCACAGCCAACCGGAGGCGGCAGGCCCGCAGTCCACGGCGTAGGCATCCAGCGGCAGCGACAGCCCCTGGCCCACGGCCTTGGACACTGCCTCCTTGCGCGCCCAGCAGCGCATGGCCGCACCGGACGCCTCTTCGGCAAGGGCCTCGATGGCCCGCTTCTCCGTGGGGTGGAAACAGGCCGCAATACCCAGGAAGTCAGGGGGCGCCTGGGCGGATTCGACGTCGATGCCTGCCGTGGTGCAGCGCGTGGCCACGGCCCAGACCTGGTTGCCGCTGTGGCTCAGGTTGCAACCCAGCCCGAAGGCCGCGAAATCGGGCCGACCAAAGGAGTTGAGTGCCAGCGGCGCCAGCGCCGGCATGCCGCCATAGGCGCTGGCCAGACGCCGCAGCAGGCTGCGCCCCGCGAGGTGACGCAGCGCATCGCGCCCCTGCACAAAACGCGCAGCGCGCGCATGTTCGCAGGTGGCGGTATGCGCCGCCAGGGCCGGGCGAAAGACGCGCTCGAGTGTCCAGTCCAGTGTCAGCCCCAGGCAGACGGCAGAGTCCGGCGCCAGGGGTGGCAGCTCAAAATCCAGCGGCGCATGGGCCGGCACGCGCAGCCGCTGCAGTGTCACCTGGCGGCCGCGATACCATCGCGTTGCGTGGACGGAGCCGCAGCAGGCGCCGGGATGGCTTCCGGCCTGGCCGTCTCGCGCCGATGCGTGTCGGGAACCGTCGGCCGTGGCATGGCGGACGAGGCCGGCCTGGCGTCGCGCACCAGCGGTCCGGCAACGGCATCTGCAGGCGTGGAGGCATCGCCCCTGCTGGTGCCGGCGACCGGCTTGCCGGCCGTCTTGCCCTCGGGTTTGAGGCCCTCGCCACCGATGGAGATCAGCGGCAGCCCGCCCGTCTTGTCGTTGCCCATGATGACCACCTTGGCATTCTCGGAGCGCGCCAGCTCCAGGGTTGCCTCGATGCCGCGCCAGCGCAGATAGGCATCGTTCATGCCGCCACTGATGATTTCCTGGAAGTTGCGGATGCCCAGTGCCTCAACCCGCTTGCGCTCGCTCTCCTGCCCTTCCTTTTCCACCATCAGCGCGTATTGCTCGACTTCGTGGCGGGTGACGTTCTTGCGCACGATGGCATCTTCCACGCCGTCCGGCAGCACGATGCGCTTGATCAGCACGTCCTCGATCAGCACCCACTCCTGGCCAGAACGCAGTTCGGTGTTGAAGCGGTGGCGGATGTCGTAGCGCACCGACTCCGAGATCTGGTTCTGGATCTCCAGACGGTGACTGGTGTAGATATCCTCAGGGCGGTAGATGGCGATCACATCGCGCGCACGCGCACCGATGGACTGGCCCACCAGGGTCTCGGTGTAGTCGCTGCCGATATAGCGGTGCAACTCCCCCAGGAACTCGGGCACCAGGCGGAATCGCCAGGCCAGTGTGACCTGCAGCTTCAGTCCGTCGGAGGCCAGCACCTCGTACTCGCGGTCCACGCTCTGCAGGCGGGCGTCGTAGATGTAGAGGATGTCCCAGGGCGGAATCAGGGTCGTGCCCTCGGAGCGCACCGAATCGATGTCCGTGCCGCCGCCAAAGCGCTTCCAGTGAACCCCGAGGTGGCCCGCCGGAATGGTGACGACCATGGAAGGCAGCAGAAAGACCAGCAGGACCAGCAGGACCACGGCGGCGATCAGCAGATCGTCCCCGAAAAAACGCAGCCGTGCCCACAGCCTGCGGCCCATCGCGGCCATGCCGCCATCCCGGCTTGCGGTGGTGGCGTTCATGATGCACTCCCTCGGTTAGAGACGGAGGCGATGCGCCCGTCCTCTATGTGTACGCGGCGGTCCGCGTGGTGGAAATAGCGGTCGTCATGGGTGATGGCGATGACGGTCACCCCCTTGTGCTGCAGGCGCGGCAGCAGGACCTCGTAGAACTTGGCGCGGAAATGCGGGTCCTGGTCTGCCGCCCATTCGTCAAGCACCAGCACGGGCCGGCCTTCCAGCTGGGCCGCCACCAGGGCCAGGCGCTTGCGCTGTCCGGTGGACAGGCCCACGGTCGAGAAGCGCCGGCCGCCCTCTATGTGCACCTTGCTCTCGATCTCCATCTCGTCGATCAGCGCATCGGCATGTGCGCTATCGACAGGATCCAGGCCGTACAGCGTGCGAAACAGGTGGAAGTCCGAGAAGATGGCGCCGAACAGGTCGCGGTAGGCTTGCAGGCCCTGGGCATCCACGGGCTGCCCGTCCAGGACGAGGGAGCCGGAGTCCAGCGGATACAGCCCCGTCAGCATCTTGACCAGCGTAGTCTTGCCCGAACCGTTGCCGCCCGTGATGAACAACGTCTCGCCCCGGTGGATGCTCAGGTCGACAGGCCCCACCGTGAAACGGTCGCTGCCCTCGCCTCGCGTGAAGACGGCATGGCGCAACTCGATGGTGTCGAAGCTGGCGGGCGCGCCGGAATCGGTGCCCGTGCTCGTGGGGTTGCCAGTGCTGGTGCCCGGAGGCTCCACGTTGTCATCCAGCAGTTTCTCGACAGCCAGCAGGTTCTCCGCAGCCGCATTGGCCACGGTGATCTGCGGCGCGGCGGAGATCACACCCGACACCGGCCCGACAAGAAACAGCACGGCGGTCAGCACCTTGACCGTGATGGCCGCGAAGGTCGTGCTCAACACCGGCAGGATGAAGACCAGCGAGCCCAGCAGCACGAAGATCGCCGCCTGGGAGAACACGAAATTCATGCCCAGCGTGCGCTGCGCCAGCGAACGGTAGTGGGCCGTGCGCGAGGACACGCGCACCGCATCGTCCAGCAGTTCCGCGGCGCGGCGGCTGGACAGCTTGATTTCCTTGAAGCCGCCCAGCAGCGCCTCGACCATCTCGTGCAGGGCGCCGATTTCCTCATGCGCGCGGCGCAGATCCTGACTGGCACGCTGGCCACGGCGGGCATACACGCGCGCGGCCAGCAGCAGGACCACCACCACCAGCCCGAGCGCAGGCAGGGACAGCGTGGCGATGTAGACCGCCGTGCACAGGATCATCATCACGGCCTGCACGCCCAGGATCAGGCTGCCGGCAGTGTGCGAGACGGTCTGCGTATCGGCATTGATGGCCGTGAAGATGGCCCCATGGCCGATCTTCTCCACCCCCACCAGGCGGCTGGCGGCCAGCTTGCGGATCAGGCGGCGGCGCCATTCGTCAACGATGCGCTCGACCTCGTCGGTGGTGGTGTTGAGAACATAGCGCTGGCTGAAGATGTAGACCAGCAGCGCCAATCCGTACAGCGCCACGTACTGGGCGTTGCCGCCCGAACGCAGCTGGCTGTCCGTCGCCACCGAGTTGACCACGGCCAGGATCACCGTGCTGGAGGCACCGGCGAGGAAAGCGACAAAGCCCAGGCGCTGCAGCGGGGTCCGCGCATCGCGGATCAGGAGTTCCGTCAGGCGCATGCGTCAGCGGCCACCCAGGCGGTCTTCGGCCTGCAGCGAGGCGAACAGCAGAAGGTAGATGAATGCCACCAGCGGCGTCAGCATGAAAGCCACGACCAGGGTACGCATCCAGCCCAGGCGGGTGCGCCGGCCGATGAAGGAAACGATCAGGCACAAAATCAGATAGATGAGAAAGGCGTTCGACATGCCCGGGCTCCTATTTTTTGTCGATGATCTTCAGGGGAATGGCGCCGTAGGCCAGCGCACGCACGTCGGCGGAGCAGTCGGCGCCGTTGGAGTACGTGCACTCGATGACTTCGAGCTCTCCGGTCAGGTTGTCGCAGCTGCCCACATCGATGGCATTGGACAGATGGGTCAGGTCCTGCTTGCCGACCTTGAGGACATAGAAGCGGGCGATCGTGCTGCCGGCCGACTTGTCGTTGCCCTGCTTGCGGTAGCGGATGCCGGCCACCAGTTCCTCCATGGTCTGGTTGGAGGAGTTGTTCACCTGGATCTGGGGCGAGCACACGGAGCGGCGGTTCATGCCGTCGTTGGCCAGGATCACCAGGGCCTGGGGAATGGATACATAGATCTGCCCCTTGGGCCGGCGCCTCTTGACCAGTTCCTGCAGCGGCTCTTCGATCACATGGTTGTTGCTGCCCAGCCGGTGCCCCACGTCCTGGGCCCTGGCGCCCGTCGCGGTGGCGGCCAGGCCGCACGCCATCAGCGTCCACAGCAGCGCGGCACGCAGGGCGCCGCTCGTCATCATCGGGAAATCGTTCATGCAGGCACCAGGCAGGCCGCTGCGCCCAGGCGCAGGCGGTCGATGTCGGCGGACAGAGTGTCCAGGAAGTCGGGAGCCGACTGGAGGAAGAAATGCCCGCCATCGAAGCAATGCAGCCGCGAGCCACCCGTGGTCATGGCGGACCATCCGGCCATCGCCAGGGGCGTGGCGAGCGCATCGGCCCGTCCCGCATAGGCCACCACGGGGCAATCCAGGGGATGCCCCGGCCCCGGCAGCGGCTGGGCCGCCAGTGCGAAGTCGGCCCGCAGCACGGGCAGCGCCATGGTCCAGAAACCGGGGTCGGCATCCAGCTCGGGCGGGATGCCGCCATAGGAGCGGACCAGCCGCTGGAAGGCGCCATCATCCAGGCCAGCCGTATCGGCCACGGCCGGGCGACCGGGGGGCGCGCTGGCGGCCACCAGCAGCCCGCACGGTGGCGGCAGGCCGCGTTCGGCAAGTTGCCGGACCAGGGCAAACGCAAGGCGCGCGCCCAGGCTGCAGCCAAAGAGCGCGTAAGGACGGTCCAGCCAGGGCGCCACGGCATCGGCAAGGCCGGCTAGCATGGCGTCCAGGCTGACCAGCGGCCTTTCCGACAGCCGCGTTTCGTGGCCCGGGTACTGCAGCGGCGCCACGGCCACGCCTGGCAGATGGCGGCGCCAGCCCAGATAGGCCGAGGCACCGCCACCGGCGAAGGGCAGGCACAGCAGGCGCACGCCTGCATCCGCCGCACCTGCACCGAAGGCCAGCCAGGGGCAGCGGGAGGGCTGCATCGATGTCATCGCAACCGGGCCGTGCCTGCTCAGGACGCGCCGGCCTTGCCGCCGCCGACGTTCTTCTGGACGAAGGCCTTGCCCTCTTCCACCTGTTGCTTGAGCTTGCTGCTCATGTCCGAGACCTTGACATCCAGGAAGGTGCCGCCCGTCTCGAAATGCTGCATGAACAGCTTGCCGACCGCGTAGGTGGTCGCGCCCGCCAAAGTGGACTGGGCCAGCACGCCGGCGGCGATGCCCACGCCCGGGATGAACTTCAGCAGGCTGGCCAGCGGTGCCGTCACCACCAGCGGCAGGTAGCCCCCCAGCAACGCGCCCAGCAGCTTCTTGCCGGTCTCGTCCGACAGCGAATGGCCGTACAGGCGGCCCACCTTGCGCAGCAGGCTCAGCTGCACGCCGGTGAGGGCGATCAGGTCCAGGCCCGGAACCGGCAGGATGCCGATGCCCATGGCCGTGATCACGTGGTTCTTGATGGTGTGCAGGGCCTCGTTTTGCCGCTCCTGCGGGGTCAGGGGCGCATCGGCTGTTTCAGCAGAGGCCACGGCAGCATCGGCAATGGCCGTGTCGGTGGCAGGGCTCACGGTACTTTCGGCTTTTTCCACGCTCATGGGAAATCTCCAGTTGGGGAACAAGTGGCCCGGCGCACGGCGCCGGGAAGGCGGCACAGGAAGCGGAGTTCGCCCAGTGCCACGGCGGAACACAAATGTTCCAAAGTGTCACCGACACCGGAATCATTCGTGAAACACAGGTAACAGTCAACCCTGCGCGCCGCGCCCTGGCCGCGGGCGCAGGAGGGGGTCAGGGGACTGCGAACGGGGTGCATTCGGGGCCTCAGCCTTCGGCTTTTCCGTAGAGGCGCTCGGCCGGGATGCCCAGATCCTCGCAGGCGGCCAGCAGGGAGCGCACGGAGCGCATGGCGGCCGACTCCGGGTCGAACTCGATGCTGGTGATAAACGACAGCCACGGCTCCAGCCCCAGTGCATAGACGAAGACCTGCTCGCACTGCAGCATGCGCAGCAGGCCCATGGCGCGGCGGTAGTCCGAGCCGTCGAGCCGGCGCGACTGGTCGCGTGCGCGGTCCAGCGGTGTCGGCAGCAGCGGACCGTACAGCCAGCTCAGGGGCGCGCCCTCGCACTCCATGCCGATGAACAGGGCCTGCAGCGAACCCACCACGGGGCGCAGGTGCTCGTACAGGCGAGGCTCCAGATTGTTGGAGTCCGCCGCGAACAGCAGGCGGCTGCCGGCGGCATCCACCAGCCAGGCGGCCTTGGTGCGAATGTCCAGATCGGCATGCTCGCCCAGGAAAGGCAGGGCGGTGACCGTCAGGTCGCCCTCGCTGAAGACCTCCAGCGGGCCGATTTCCTGCACATCGGCAAAGCCCGCCGCCTGCAGTGCGAGCTTGAGCGAGGGGTCGGCAAGACTGCCTCCCCCGCCGGCTGGCACCAGAACCCGACCGATGCGCGAGCGCAGGGCCAGCAAGGTCTCCAGCTGCACATGGTCCTGGTGGTTGTGCGTCAGCGCCACGCAGTCGATGCGCTGCGGCAGGTCGGCCAGCGTGAAGCGCGGTGTCTGGCCCGCGCTGCCACCGGCAGGCACCAGGGGATCGATCAGCACGCTGCGCCCACCTGGCGTCTCGACCAGCACGCAGGCATGGCCGAAATACCGCCAGCGCGCGCTGCCCACCGGCGCCGTGTCCGCCAGGTCCCCACCGCGCCGGGCCGGTGGCGTGCCGGTCAGCAAAGCGTGGAAGCGGTCGGCCCGCGCGCCCTCCAGCCCGAGCGACTCGGCGATGGCATCGAAGGGGCGCGGTGCGTGCCGCAGCGCTGCCAGCATGTCGTTGGCGGGGCTGGCATACGGAATCTGCAGGGCGACCGCCCCGTCACGTTCGAGCTGCGGCGTGCCCAGGGCAAAGGGCCGCACATCGCCGCCGCGCATCACCAGCGTGCTCTGAGCCGAGGTGTCATACAGCGGGCTGCGGTAGAGCAGCGCCTCGATCAGGCGCAGGTCCGGTGCGCCGGTCAGCGAGTACACGAGCTCCGCATAGCCGCGCACCGAATCGGGAAGGCGCGGATACAGCTGCGCCATCGAATGCCCATCGGCCTGGGTCTTGAGCAACTCCCAGCACTGCCCCAGGTCGGCAGCAAACGACAACAGCCCGGCATGGCGCTGGCGCGTCTCGTCCAGCAGGGCCTGGATGTCCCCGCGGCGCTCGGCCGGCCAGTCCATGAAGGGGCCGCCGCGCATGGCGGCATTGGCCACGGCCTGGGCATGCAGCTCGGGCGCCTCCAGATAGGACTCCATGATGCGCACGTAGCGGTTGGCCAGGTACAGGGCCGCCGTGGCGGGCGAAATCAGAAAGGACCAGGCATACCAGCCCGCGAACCGTGGCACGGCCACCACGTCCTCGCGCAGATAAAGCGGTGTTGCGTCAGCCATGTGTCTCCTCAAGCCAATAGGTCAGCGGCCGGTCCTGGTCCAGCGTCTCCAGCAGGTGCGCCATGGACTCCAGCAGGGCGTCGGCCACGGCGGGAGCGACCTTGAGCGCGTCGTGCACCGCCAGCAGGCGAAAATCGTCGCCGGGCATGACTTCCAGGTTGAACGGGTGGTGCCAGGCGTCACGGATGTCCACATCGTGAAAAGCCAGGGCGGCGCTGTCGCTGCCCAACTCGCCCAGCGGGTAGTTCTGAATGCGCAGCGCCGTGCCGAACAGGTCATCGGCAGCGGCCAGCCCGGCGGCCGATGCGATAGCCCGCGGCGCCAGCCAGGCATGACCAGACGCCTGCATGCGCCGGCGCTGCAACTGCTGGCAGGCGGCGGCAAAGCCCTGCGCCCGGTCGAGCCTCACGCGCAACGGCGGTGTGGCCAACATGGCGCCCACCATGGCCTCGGCACCCTCGAGTTCGGCGGGACGCAGGGCCGAGGTGACGCCAAAGGCCAGGTCGTCGCGCCCCATGTGCCGCGCCAGCACCAGCGCCCACGCCAGCAGGGCCACGCTGGGCACCGACAGGCGGTGGCGGCGGGCAAAGGCAGCCACGCTGGCGCCCGTCCCGGCTGCCAGCACCCGGTGCACCTGGCGGGAACGTCCGCTGGCCACGGCTGCCTCGGCAGCAGGCCAACGCGAGGGCGCCAGGCCCGCCAGTTCATTCTTCCAGAAGGCCTGCGCGCTGCCCGCATCCTGCGCATCCAGCCAGTCGAGGAAGCGCCGCACGTCGGGCGCTGGAGTGTCGGGCGCCGCCGCGCCGGGCAAGCGGCCCGCATAAACGGCCTGCACATCGGCCATCAAAATCGGCATCGACCAGCCATCGACCAGCAGGTGATGGTAGGTCCAGCAAAAGCGCCAGCCGCCGTCCGGCATGCGGGCGAGCGCAAAGCGCATCAGCGGGGCGCGGGCAAGATCGAAGCCGCGCGCCTGCTCGATCTCGCGCAGCGCATCGTATGCGACCTGTGCATCGGCGGGTGTCCAGGCAGACCAGTCCTCGGTGCGCCAGGGCGCGGCGGTGAGGCTGTCGTCCACATGCTGGCGCCCCGACCCGTCTGCTGCGTCCACAGAGAAACAGCCGCGCAGCGCCGCATGGCGAGCCACGGCGGCGTTCCAGGCAGCCATGAAAGCGGGCACGTCCAGCGTCGCAGGCAGGCTGGCCCCCAGTTGCACCACATAGGCGGACGATCCCGGGCAGGCCAGGGCGTGGGCCAGCATGGCGTCCTGCTGCGGCCCCAGGCCATGCGAGGGCAAGGCTGGCGCGCGCAAGGACGGGCTGGCCTGTGCGCCGCCTGCCTGTACAGAACCGGCTTGCCGCGCACTGGCCGCCGCGTGCACCAGCCAGGCCTGCATGTCGGCGGCCAGCGCCGCAATCCAGCCTTCCTCCAGGTCCCGGGGATCGTAGGTGAGATCCAGCGCCAGCCGCCCGTCCGCCACCATGGCATTGACTTCCAGCGGGAAGGCACGCGGCGTGCTCGCCGCGAAGCCCGGGCCATCGCGCTCCGGCGCAGGGCGCAGGCCCTCGCCTTCGGGCCAGGCCGTATCCCATTGCCCCAGGTAGTTGAAGGCGATGCCGGGCGGGGCCTGCGCGGCCAGGGCCTGGCGCACGGCCGGCTCGGGCGAAAGCTGGCTGAGCACGCCGTAGCCGAAGCCGCGCCGCGGCATGGCGCGCAGAGCCTCACGCACGACCGCAAGAGCAGACAGCGCGGACGGGCCCGCAGCGCCGTCCGCAGGCGGGGCATCGGGCAACGATCGAGGCAGGGGCAGTGCCAGGGGTGCCAGCGCCGTGAACCACCCCACGGTGGAGCCCACCTCCAGGCCTTCAAGCACCACATCGCGGCCATGCGACTCCAGCGCCACACCGATGCAGCGGCCCTGGACGCGACCGGCCAGGGCCGAGGCCAGCGCCGCCAGCAGCAGCTCCTGCATGGAGGCGCCATGGACCCGTGGCGCCTCGCGCAGCAAGGCGCCAGTCTCGTCCACGGACAACTGCACGCCGAGGGTGACGGCTCCGCCCACCGTGGAGGCCGCCCCGGCGCCACGCGCCAGCGGCAGGCAGGCGTCGCCTGACTGGGCCAGCCAGTACGGCAGCTCGGCACGCGCCGACTGCGATGCGGCATGGCGCGACACGGCTGCCGCCCAATGGCTGAAGGACGCGCCAGGCGGCCTGGCAATGCGGCCAAGGCGGCAGGCCTCGGCCAGATCGTCCAGCAGCACGCGCCAGGACACGGCGTCGATGGCCAGGTGGTGCACGACCAGATGCAGGCGCGCCTGTGCCTGTGCATGAGTTGGCGCCTCCTCCTGGCCCGGGGGAAGGTACAGAGCCGCGTGCATCAGCGGGCCCGCCTGCAGGTCCAGCCGCTCCTGGTTGGCCACGGCGGCGGCCTGCAGCCGCTCGCGCCATGCGGCCGGCGTTTCGCCAGGCGGCGATGCCACCACCTGCAGCAGCGGGACCGCAGGCGGCACAAGGCCATCGGCCAGCGTCTGCACCCAGCCGCCGTCCTCGCGGCGATAGCGCAGGCGCAGCGCATCATGGCGCTGCAGCAGCAGCGCCAGCGCGGCCTGCAGCCGTTCGGGCGCGAGGTCGGCAGGCACGGTCAACAGAAAACTCTGGTTGTAGTGCTGGCGCTGCGGAGCGTCCAGCGCCAGGAACCAGCGCTGGATGGGCGTGAGCGGCACGCGGCCATCGCCTGCAACGTCCTCGGTGGCGCGGGGCTGCACCACCGGCCCTCCGTCCTGATCCAGCAGCGCCACGAGAGCAGCCACCGTCTGCGAGGCCGGGTCCATCAGCTGCGCCAGCGTGATGGCCAGCCCCTGCCGGTTGGCCCGCGCAACCACCTGGATGGCAAGAATGGAGTCCCCGCCCAGCTCGAAAAAGCTCTGGTGCGGCCCCACCTCGGCAACGCCCAGCACCTGGGACCAGACCGCCGCCAGCCGCGCGCAGGCGTCGCCTGCAGCGGCGTCGGCGGCAGGCGCTGGCGAAGACGGCCGCGCCGGCTGCGCCGCCAGTTGCCGGCCCAGTGCCTGGCGGTCGATCTTGCCGCTGTGGGTGAGCGGGAGCTGGTTCAGCTCCACGAAATAGGCGGGAACCATGTGCGCAGGCAGGCGGGCCGCCAGGTACGCGCGCAACGCCTCGGCGCCGACGGGGTTCGCGGCGCCCACGCAGGCCGTCAGCCGGTGGTCGGCCTCGCCGTGCGCAATGACCAGCACCGCTGCGGCCTCCACGCCCGGGTGGGTGGCCAGCGCAGCCTCGATTTCGCCCAGCTCGATGCGCAGGCCGCGCAGCTTGATCTGGTGGTCGTTGCGGCCTGCAAAGTGCACGCGCCCATCGGCCAGGCGCCAGCCCCGGTCGCCCGTGCGGTACAGCCGCTCGCCGGGGTCGCCGAACGGATCCTGCACAAAGCTGGCCGCCGTCAGCCCGGGACGCCCCAGGTAGCCCCGCGCCAGCCCTGCACCGCCGATGTACAGCTCCCCCGGCGCCCCCGGGGGCAGCAGGCGCATGTCCTCGTCCAGCACATGCAGCTGCATGTTCGGCAGCGGCCGTCCAATGGGCAGCTGGTCGGCGCGTTGCACGCCCTCCTGCACGCTGACAGCCACCGAAGCCTCGGTCGGTCCATAGGCATTGAAAAAGCGCCGGCCCACCGACCACCGCAGCGCCAACTCCGGTGCACAGGCCTCGCCGGCCACCACCAGCAGGCGCAGCGCATCAAGCGAGGCCGCCTCCAGGGTGGAAAGCACCGTGGGCGGCAGTGTTGCGGCGGTGATGCCATGGCGCCGCACAAAGGCCTGCAGCTGTGGCCCGGCCCTTGCCATGTCCGGGGCAGGCACCAGCAGCGCCGCCCCATGGCGCCAGGCCATGGTCATCTCCCAGACGGAGGCGTCAAAGGACAGCGAGGCGAACTGCAGCACGCGATCGCTTCCATCCAGCGCGAACACGCGCTGCTGGGCATGGGCCAGGGCGCGCATGCCCGCCCGCGTATTGACCACGCCCTTGGGCGTGCCCGTGGAGCCGGACGTATAGATCACATAGGCCGAGGACGAGGCCTGCGGTTGGGCAAGCACAGTGGCCTCGGCAGCCTCGTCTGGCGACATGGTGCCGAATAACTGCTCCGGCGTGAGGCAGCGCAAACCCAGTTCCTCCGCCACGGGCAGCGCGGCATCGGCCAGCACCAGCACTGCGCCGCTGTCCTCCAGCATGAAGCGCTGGCGCTGCGCCGGCAGCGCAGGGTCGATGGGCACAAAGGCTGCGCCCGCGCGCAGGATTGCGGCAATTGCCGCCAGGCATACGGGAGAGCGGCCCAGGCACAGGGCCACACGGGTTTCTTGCCCTGCACCCAGGGCATACAGCGAGCAGGCCGCCTGGCTCGACAGCCTCGCCAGTTGCGCATAGTCCATGCGACCGTGCGGCCCTTCCAGGGCCGTGGCGCCGGGCGTGTGCTGCGCCCAGTGGTCGATCCAGTCCACCAGAAAGCGCTCGTCCATGGTCTCGGCAGGGCCGGTGCCGGCCTCCAGGGCATCGCGCGCCTGCTCGGGCGCGAGCTGCAGCAGCGAGCCCAGTGCCTGACCGGGCTGCGCCGCCATGGCGGCAAGCAGCGCATCGAGGTGCGACAGCAGGCGGCGCGCTGCCGCAGCCGGCACCTGCTCGCGGTCGCGGTGCAGTGCCAGGCGCCATCCATCCGTGCCTTGCATGCAGGCCAGGGTGAGCAGGAAGTTGGTGCGCTCATGGCTGGCGACTGCGGCCAGGCACAGACCACCGGCCTGCAGCGCATCGGGCGCAGGATAGTTCTGCACCAGAACCAGGGACTGGAACAGATCGCAGCCTGGCTCCAGTTCCGAGGCCTGGCGGATTTCCGCCAGCGATGCGGCCGCATGCTGCTCGCGCTCCAGGTGGTCCCGCTGCAGCGCGGACAGCCACGAGAGCAGCGGCATGCCGGCAGCCACACGCACACGCGCCGGCACCGTGGCGATCAGCATGCCGACCATTTGCTCCACGTCAGCGATGTCGGGAGAGCGCCCCGACACGGTCACACCGAACACCAGGTCGCGGCTGCCGCTGTGGCACGACAGCAGCAGTGCCCAGGCGGCCTGCAGCACGATGCCGGGCGTGGCACGCGCGGCGCGGGCCAGCGCGGCCAGGGCGCTGCTGGTGGCGGGCGGCAGCAGGCATTCGATCGGGTCCGGAGCCTCAGGCTCGACAGGCTCCCCGGCCTGGCGCAGAAAGGCCAGTGAGGTGGGCTCGTGCAGGCCCTGCAACGCCTGGCGCCAAAAGGCCTGGTCGGCCTGCACGTCGCGCCGCTGGTGCCAGCGCACGCAGTCGGCGAAATCGGGCGCGCGCGGCAGCGCTGGCGTGCCATCGCCCAGGGCCTGGCCGTACAGGCGGAAGACCTCGTCCATCACCACAGAGACCGACCACCCGTCCAGCAGCAGGTGGTGGGCGCTCCACAACAGCTCATGGCGGTCTTCTGCCGTGTGCAGCAGATGCAGGCGCATCAGGGGCGCGTGGCGCAGGTCGAAGCCCCGGGCCCGGTCCTGCGCCAGCAGTGCCGACAGGGCGGCATGCTGCGCGGCCGTATCCATGGTGCGCCAGTCGTCGTGCTGCCAGGGCAGCTCCACGTGGGCATGCACATGCTGCATGGCCTCGCCATCGTCCCAGTGGAAGCTGGTACGCAGCACGCCGTGGCGTGCCACCACAGCTTCCCAGGCACGGCGCAGCGCTGCCGGGTCCAGCGGACCCTGCAGGGTCAGTGTCAATTGATCGAAGTAGACCTGGTCATCGGGTGCACGCAGACTGTGGTAGAGCAGGCCGTGCTGCAGGGGCGTGAGCGCCAGCACGGCCACCGGAGCACGGCTGCGGGGAACGGCCTGCGGCACCTGCCCGGCCGGGGCAGCACATGCTCCACGGCCCTCACGCGCGGCGCTGGCGATCTCGGCCAGCACGGTCTTCACCTCATCCAGCCATTGGGCGATGCGCTCGCGGTTCGGCCCCCCTGCCGGAAAGCTCAGTTCCCCGCGCAGCCGGCCATTCCAGAGCCCCGCATTGAGCTCGATCACATGGCTGCGCGCCAGTCCGGGGGCCTGCGCAGGTCCCGCCGCCTCATCCACCGGAGCGATGGTCTCGTCCCCGGCAGGGGCGCCGTCCATGCGGCCCAGGTAGTTCAGCAGCAGTTCCGGTTCAGGCAGCGCGGCCAGGCCGGCGCGCACGGCGCCGTCGGGCGAGCGGTAGCGCAGCAGCCCCAGCGCCAGTCCCTGCCATGCGGCGCCGCGCACCTGAGCGGCAACCTGCGCCACCACCGCCGCGGCATCGGCGGCGCCGTGAGCTGGCTCGATGCCCACGCGCTGCAGCGCCGTGAACCAACCGACGGTGCGAGACAGGTCCAGCTCCTCGAAGAGGTCGGCGCGTCCGTTGCGCTCCAGATCCAGCCGCCAGGGACCATCCACCCCCAGCCGCACGCCTGCCACAACCAGGGCGGCGAGCAAAGCCTCGTCCACGCGGGCGGCAAAGGCACGCGGCACCTCGTGGACCAGGGCCTGCGTCGTCTCCTCGTCCAGTTCGAAGGCCAGGGTCTGGGCCTGGCCCACGCAACCGGCTGGCGTCTGGGGAGGCAACACGGTCGCGCCCACCTGGCTGAACGCCTGTTGCAACGCCTGCGCCTGCGCAGCCGCCTCGGGCCCGGCGGCCAGCTCGCCCAACCGGTGCGACCAGCGCGCATAGGAGCTGGTGGGCGCGGGCAGTCGCACGGGCTCGCCGCGCGACACTTGTGCGCAGGCCAGGGCCAGGTCTTCCAGCAGTACCGACCAGGAATAGGCATCCACCGCCAGGTGGTGAATGGCCAGCATCAGCCGGCCCGTGCCGGGCAGCAGCACGCCACGCACCATGCGGCCGGACGCCGGGTCCATGGCGCGCTGGGCCGCGGCAAAGGCTTCGGCCTGGCGCTGCTGTGCCTCTGCCGGTGCAAGGCCCTCCAGGCAGACCACGTCCAGCACAGGCCCGGGCGCCATGGGGGCAATATCCAGCACGCCTTGTGCGTCCACCCGCAGGCGCAGCATCTCGTGGCATGCCACCACGCCCGCGAGCGCCCGCTCCAGCGCTTCGGCCGGCAACTGCGGGGGCACGCGCAGCACGGCCGCCTGGTTGTAGTGAGCGGCCCCTGCCCCTGCATGCTCCAGGAACCAGGCCTGGATGGGGGTCGGTGACAACGGTGCCCCGGCCTCCGCCACCGGTACCGTCGGCGCGGCCCGCGACCGCAGGGCGATCTCCCCGGCCAGGGCACGCACGGTCTGGGTGCGGAAGATGTCGCGCACCACCAGGTCCAGGCCCTGGCGGCGCGCACGCGAGACGATCTGCAGGCAGCGGATGGAGTCCACACCCAAGTCGAAGACGTTGTCGGTGACGCCCACCTGCGCAAGGTTCATCACCTCGGCAAAGAGCCTGGCCAGGGTGGCTTCCAGCGGGCTGCAAGGCTGGGCCGTGCCGTCCGCCACAGGCAGCTGCGGCGGCGACTGGAGGGCCAGCCCCGCCAGCGCGCGCCGGTCGATCTTGCCCGATGCCGTATGGGGCAGGCTCTCCAGCACGCGGCACACGGCAGGCACCATGTAGGGCGCAAGCCGCTCGGACAGCCAGCTGCGCAGCGCCGCCGCATCGGCCTGTCCCGCAACCACCGCGAGCAACACCGGCTGGCCTGCGCCATCGTGCGCCAGCACCACGGCAGCCTCGCGCACGCAGGGATGGGCCATGAGGGCGGCCTCCACTTCGGCGGGCTCGATGCGAAATCCCCGGATCTTCACCTGCGCATCGCGCCGGCCCAGGAACTCCAGCGCACCGTCGGCACGCCGCCTCGCCAGGTCGCCGCTCCAATAGGCGCGCGCCCCGCCCAGTGCGGCGCAGGCGCGAAAAGCGGCCTGTGTGGCCTCGTCCTGTTGCAGATACCCCTGCGCCACACCACCGCCGCCGATGACGATTTCGCCGATGGCCCCGGCAGGCAAGGCCTGCCCGGCGCTGTCCACCACGGCCAGTTGCACGCCCTGCAGCGCATGGCCCAGAGGCAGGATCTCGGCCGCCAGAGGCAGCACGTCGTGCGCGGGGTCGAAGAACGCGGCCGAAATGGTGGCCTCCGTCGGGCCATAGCCGCTGAGCAGGGCCACAGGATGGCGGCACAGCGCCTGCCACTGGCGCAAGCTGCGCACGAAAACGCGGTCGCTGCCCGTGACCACCAACCGCAGGGCGGGCGGAACAGCCGTGCCCGATGCATGCAGCATGCCCACCCACTCGTGCCAGAACGCGGACGGCAGATTGAGCACGGTCAGCCGCGCGCCTGCCACCTGGGCCTGGAAAGCCTCCAGGCTGTCAAGACTGTTCTGTGCCCGCAGCACCACGCAGGCACCGGAGGCCAGCGTGGGGAAGATCTCCTCGGCAGCCACATCGAAATCGGGTGCCGCGAACTGCAGCACGCGATCGGTCTCGCACAGGCCGAACTCACGCGCCACCGCCGCCGCATGGTGGGCCAGGTTGGCATGGCTCACGACCACGCCCTTCGGGGCGCCGGTCGATCCCGAGGTGAAGCAGACATAGGCCCGTTGCGCGGGGTCTGCGAGCCAGGGCTGCTGCGCGGCGCTGCCGGCAGGCTCTGCCACCAGGTCCGGCGCCAGGTCCGGCGCTACCAGCACCGTATGCGAAGGCCACTGCTCCGCCGCAGACGCGGTAATGACCAGGCGCACGCCGGCCGCCTCCATCATGGTC
The DNA here is from genome assembly GCF_001598795.1 of Delftia acidovorans NBRC 14950. Lineage (GTDB taxonomy): Bacteria > Pseudomonadota > Gammaproteobacteria > Burkholderiales > Burkholderiaceae_C > Comamonas > Comamonas acidovorans. The sequence continues at coordinate 40,928 of NZ_BCZP01000011.1, forward strand.
GCGCGCTGTGCCAGCGGCCTCGCCAGGCTGAGTACGGCATAGGCACAACCACAGCGCCAGGCCGCCAGCATGGCCACCGGCAAAGCCAGGCAGTTGCCCAGGCCCAGGCCGATCAGGTCGCCGGGCCTGGCACCCGCGCCGCGCAGTCGCCCGGCCAGTGCGTCGGCCTGGCACACAAGCTCGCGCAGCGAAAGTGCCGCGCCATCCGCCTGCACGGCCATGCGCTGCGGCCAGCGATCGGCAGCGCGGGCTATCAGCGCGGGGACGGATGCCGGCGCAGCGCCCTCGGGCATGGCTGGTGCGGGAGCCACGGCGCAGGCCTGCGGGGCCAGCGCCAGCCGGGACAGTGCAAGGCCGCACGCCCACTGCCCCGCCACATGCGCAAACTGCGCGCACAGCGCAGCCACGGTGGCCGGGTCGAACAGGTCGGCGTCGTACTCCATGTCGCAGGCGAAGGCTTCGCCGTCCAGACGCGCCGACAGGTTCAGGTCCAGCTCTGGCGCCGCCGCTGGCACGGGCAGCGGCCGCACGGCCAGCCCCTGCATCGCCAGCACGGCTGCACCAGCGGTCTGCTGCACGAACATGGTCTGGAACAGGGGCGCACGGTTGAGCGCCCGCTCGGGCCGCACGGCCTGCACGATGCGCTCGAACGGCAGGTCCTGGTGCTCGAATGCCTGCAGGCAGGTGCGGCGAACGCGCTGCAGCAGCTCGGCAGGTTGGGGGTCGTCGCGCAGGTCGATGCGCAGCGGCAGGGTGTCGATGAAGAAACCGACCAGTCCCTGCGTCTGCGGCGTGTCCCGGTGGGCCACCGGGCAGCCGATGACGACCTCGTCCTGGCCGGTCCAGCGCCCCAGCACGGCGGCATAGGCGGCCAACAGCGCCATGAAGGGCGTGACGCCTGCGCGTGCTGACGCCTCCTGCAGCGCCTGGGTGCCCTCCGGCGAGATGCGAAAGTGATGGTGGGCGCCACTGGCGCCGCGCTCTGCGGGCCGGGGCCTGTCCAGCGGCATCGCCAGCTGGGTGGGTGCGCCCTGCAGTTGCGACTGCCAGAAGGCCAGTTGCGGCGCCAGCCGCGCCTCATCCAGCGTGGCGCGCTGCCAGGCCGAGTAGTCTGGGTAGCGCAGGGGCAGCGGTTGCAGCGGCGACGGCAGGCCCTGGCAGGCCGCGTCATACAGCTGGCCGAGTTCGGCCAGCAGCAGCCCCATGGACCAGAAATCCCCGGCAATGTGGTGCAGCGACAGGGCCAGCACGTGGCGCTGCGGCTCCAGTGCAAACAGGCGCAGCCGCAAGGGGGGCGCCTGCGTCAGATCGAAGGGCTGGCGCGCCTGCTGCGCCATCAGGTCGGCCAGGCCCTGGGGTGAGGCATCGTCCACGGACTCTGGCTGAAGGCGCACGGCCGTGGCAGCGCCGATGCGCAGCACCGGCTCGGCGGCCTCGTCCACGATGACGCTGCGCAGCAGCTCGTGGCGCTCCACCAGCACCGTCAGCGCCTGCTGCAGGGCCTCAAGGTCCAAAGGGCCTTCGAGCTCGAAACAGGCGGCCATGATGAAGGCGCTGCCACCGCCCTCCAGCCGGTCCAGGAACCAGAGCCGGCGCTGGTTGAAGGACAGCGGCACGCGGTCGGGATCCACCTCTGCAGCAGCTCCTGCGGCCACTGGCGCGGGCCCGCTGCGTGACAGCAGGGCCAGCAGCTGCGGCTTGAGAGCGCGCAGCTCATCGCGCATCTGCCCGCCAATGGCACCTGCCGGGCCGCGCACTTTCAGATCGCCGCCCTCGACTTGCACGGTCACGCCCAGCTGCGCCAGGCGGGCCAGCAGATCGCTTGCCCTGTCGCTCGCACTCTTCATAAGGTGAATTCCTCCACGGTGCCGCCCATGGGCCGGCACGCGTCAACAAAGTCTGCCAAGTCGCCGAGCACCGGATGCTCGAACACCGCCGCGATGCCCAGCTCCACGCCGAAATGCTCACGCACATAGGCCAGCACGCGCATGGCAATCAGGGAATGGCCGCCCAGTTCGAAGAAGTGGGATTGCGCACCGATCTCGGCTACGCCCAGAACCTCGCGCCAGACGGCGGCCAGCCGTTGCCGCGTGTCCGGGCCTTCGCCGCCCTGCTCAGGGGCCTGTGCCGGCTCGCCGCTGGCGGGCAGGCCTGCGGGCGCTGCAGCCGCGTCCGTCCAGACGCTTCCGGCCAGGCGCAGCAGGGAGGGCAGGTCGCGCACGCAAACCGATACGCGGGGATGGGGCGAGGCCAGGGCACGCCGCAGCACGGCCACGCCTTCGGCGGGCGTCAGTCCCTCGCTGGCGGCCAGTGCGGGCAGGCCCCAGCGCTGGCGGGCCATGACGGTCATGCCCACTTCGGTCCAGTCGTCCCAGTCGATGGCCTGCGTGAAGCCGCCACGGCGTGCCGTGCGCTCGGCGGCGAACAGCGCCAGGAACTCGTTGGCGGCGGCATAGCCGATCTGGCCGAACTTGCTGCCCGGCACTACCGTGCCCAGCGAGGAGAACAGCACAACGAAGTCGGGTTCTTGTCCGGCCAGGGCCGCATCCAGCGCCAGGGCGCCCTGGACCTTGGCTGCCATGGCCGTGGCGATGCTGGCGTCGTCGCGGTTGTGCACCACCCCGCCCTGGTCCGCCACCCCGGCCGCATGCAGCACGCCGTCCACGCGGCCAAACCGGCTGCGGGCCCGGGCCAGGGCATCGCCCAGCGCTCTGGCGTCGGACACATCGCAGGCCAGCGCCAGCACCTGGGCGCCGCGCGATTGCAACTGAGCGACCAAGGATGCATCGACATGCCGGCCCAGCAGCACCAGATGCGCGCCGCTGCCGGCCAGCTCGCGCGCCAGCGCCGAGCCCATGCCACCGAATCCGCCCGTCAGCACATAGACGCCTGCAGGCCTGAAGCGCGCCTGGCCGGCCAGCGGCTCGGGCAGGCGCTGCGCCGTGAACTGCGGCACCCAGCGCCGCCCGCGCCTGAGGGCGACCACGGGCTGCGGGGCCTGCGACAGCGGATCGGTGCGCAGCAGCTCGGCAGCCAGGGCCTGGAGCGCCTCGCCTGCGCCCGGGCCGTCCATGTCACGGACATCGATGAGGCGGCAATCGAGGTTCGGATACTCCAGCGGCAACACCTTGACGGCGCCGAGCAGCGTTGCAGCGCCCGCGGCCAGGGCCTCGTCGCCGTCCACGTCGGCTGCGCCAGTGGTCACGATGTCCAGCCGCACCGGCCAGGGCGGCACCGCGCTGCCCAGGGCGCGTGCCAGCCCCAGGACGCCGAAGAAGCCTCGCCGCAACAGATCGTCCGGCGCGCCGCCGCGTGTGGCCTCCAGGTGCACGATGCGCTGCGGCCGTGCATGCTCCGGCAAGGCATCCAGAAGACGCCGGAAATCCTGGTGATCTCCAGCACCGATCGTGAAATGGCCGGGCGCCGCCTGCGCAAACGCCTGGCCGGCGCTGACGGCAAGCACCTGCTGGTCGGCCACGCTCAGGGCCTGCACCAGCGCGGCGCCGGCCGGCAGGTGTACGCCCACCACCATCCAGCGCAGCGAGGCTGCGGCGGGTGCCGCAATGCCAGCGGCCTGTGCAGCGGGCTCGCGGCGCCAGCCCGGCACATGGAACCAGTCGGCCATGTCGGGCAGCTTCGGCGGAGCGGCCCGGACATCGCCCAGGAAAGGCGAGGCCGGTGAAACAGCGGAAAGCGAAGGGGCGGCTGGCGCATGCGGCTTGCCTGCCACTTCGGCAGGCCAGTGCCGGATGCGTTCGAAGGCATATACGGGCAGGGGAATGCGTCGGCCGGCTGCGGGCGGCAGGCGCCCCGGACGCGAGGCAGCGCCCAGGCACCACAGCCGCGCATGCAGCGCATCCAGCGCAGGCTCGGCGACGGACCCCTCGCTGCGCTGCAGCCCCGAGGGCGCCAGCGCATCTGCAGCCCATCCATTGGCACCAGCGAGCTTGCCCAGCACCCTGCCCGGGCCGAATTCGGCCAGCACACCGATGCCCTCGGCGCGCAGGGTCTTCAGGCCGTCGGCAAAGCGCACTGGCGCACGCAGGTGGCACGCCCAATACGCCGGGTCCGTGGCCTCGGCGTCCGTGATCCAGGTACCCGTGAGATTGGACAGGAAGCGTCGCTGCGGAGGGTGCAGCACCATGCCATCGAACAAGTCGGTGAACGCGCGCTGCATGCCCTCCATCGATGCGGAGTGGAAGGCATGCGAGGTGTCCAGCCGCATGGCGGCCTTGCCCGCATCCGCCAGCGCCGCCTGCAGCCGGTCTATGGCCGGCACCGGCCCGGCGAACACGCACTGCTGCGGCGCGTTGATGGCGGCCAGGTCGATGCCGGCATGGGCCGGGCTGGCCAGCAGTTCGCGCGCCTGAGCCTGGGTGAGCGGCACGGCCAGCATGGCTCCGTGCGGCAGCGCCTGCATCATGCGGCCGCGCGCGGCCACCAGGGCCAGGGCGTCGTCCAGCGAGAAGACCCCGGCCAGGCAGGCTGCCACGTACTCGCCCAGGCTGTGCCCCAGCAAGGCCGCCGGCTCCAGGCCGCGGGCCAGCGCGGCGCTGGCCATGGCATAGGTCACGGCGAACAGCGCGGGCTGCGCCAGCTCGGTCTGGCGCAGTGCCTGGGCATCGACGGCCACGCCGACCGGGCCGTACAGAATGCCGCGCAGATCCTGCCCCAGATGCGGAGCCAGCCCATCGGCACAACGATCGAAGACGCTGCGGTAGTCGGCGTCCTGCTCGTACAGCGCGCGTCCCATGCCGGGATACTGGCTGCCCTGGCCAGGAAACAGCCAGGCCTGCGCAGGCCGGTCGCCCTGAGACACCTGAGACACCTGGGACACCTGACAGGGCGCGGCGCGGCGCAGCAGCGCCGCCGCCTGGGCCGTGCCGTGCGCCACCACGGCCGCGCGCCAGGCAAAGGCGGCCCGGCCCTGGTGCAGCGTGAACGAGAGGTCGGCCAGCGAAGTCTCTGGCGCCTTGTCCAGCATCCCTGCCAGGGCCAGCAGGCCGGCCTGCAGCGCGGCCGGCGTGCGCGCCGACAGCGGCAGCACCCAGGCCTGCGGCAGCGCGCCCGTGCTGGACGCATGGGGCGCGTGCGCCGCCGCCTGCTCGATCACCACATGCGCATTCGTGCCGCCGATGCCGAAGGCACTGATGCCTGCGCGGCGCGTGCCGTCATGCGTCCACGGCCGCTGCCGGGAGACCACCTCGATGGGGACGGAGGCAAAGTCCGCATGCGGATTGGGGGCCGAAAAATGCAGGCTGGCCGGGAGCACGCCATGGTGCACGGCCAGCACGGCCTTGATGAAGCCTGCAATGCCTGCAGCCGTATCGGCATGGCCGATGTTGCTCTTGACGGAGCCCAGCGCCAGAGGACGGCTGCGGGCCGCCGTGTCCTGCGCGCCCGCGCCACCGGCTGTGTTGCCGAACACACGGCCCAGGGCCGCGATCTCCACCGGGTCGCCCAGTGCCGTGCCCGTGCCATGGGCCTCGATGTAGTCGATGTCGGCCGGAGCCAGGCGCGCCGCTGCCAGCGCGGCGGCAATCACCCCGGCCTGCCCGTCGGCGCCGGGCGCGGTGTAGCCGACCTTGGCGGAGCCGTCGTTGTTGACGGCGCTGCCGCGCACCACGGCGAGCACGTTGTCGCCATCGGCCAGGGCGCGGGACAGCGATTTCAGCAGCACCATGCCCACGCCGCCTCCCGGCACGGTGCCGCCCGCGTCGGCCGAGAAGGGGCGGCAGCGTCCATCGGCCGACAGGATCATGCCGGGCTGGTGTACGTAGCCGTCGCGCTGCGGGAACTGGATGGACACGCCCCCGGCCAGGACCATCTCGGCACTGCCCTCGCGGATGGCACGGCAGGCCATGTCCACCGCGACCAGGGATGAGGAGCAGGCCGTCTGCACGGCCATGGCCGGGCCCTTGAGGTTCAGGTGATAGGCGATGCGGCTGGCGGCAAAGTCCTTGTCATTGCATGACAGCGCGTGGTAGGTGTCGGCGCCGGCCGGCAGTTCGCCGCCCGGATACAGCACGCGCAGATAGGTGTTGGTGCCCACGCCCAGGAAGACGCCGATGCGCCCGCCATGGGCTTCGGGCGTGTAGCCCGCATGCTCCAGCGTGTGCCAGGCGCACTCCAGTGCCACGCGGTGCTGCGGGTCGAAGGTCAGGGCATCGCGCGGACCCACGCCGAAGAAGGCCGCATCAAAGCAGTCCGCATCGCCGATGCGCCCGGCCGAGCCCACGAAGCCCGGAAGCGGAGCGTCTGGCGCGCCACCGTGGTCGATGCCCTCGCGGCCTTCGAGCAGCAGGCGCCAATAGGCATCGAGATCAGGCGCACCGGGATAGCGGCAGGCCATGCCGATGACGGCTACATCCTGTTCGCCCGCAGGCTGCGGCACCCGCTGGGCCTCCGGCGCTGCGCCATCGTGCGGGGACCGGAGCGCGTCCAGATACGCAGCCTGGCTGCGGATGGTCGTGAAGCGAAACAGCTCGCTGATGGGCACGGATACACCCAGGTCCGATCCCAGCCTGTCGTGCAGCGCCACCAGCAGCAGCGAGTGGCCTCCCACGTCGAAGAAGTTGGCATCCGCATCGATGCCGGCACAGCCGAGCACCTCGCTCCACAGCGCGGCCACGCGTGCCTGCGTGGCCGCGGGCACCGGCAAGGGGGTCCTGCTGCCGCCGTCCGCCCCGCCATCGAACTGCGGTTGCGGCAACGCCCTGCTGTCGATCTTTCCATGCGCAGTCAGCGGCATCGCATCCACGCGCACCACCACGGCCGGCACCATGTGCGGGGCCAGCGTGCCACGCAGCCGCGCGCGCAAGGCTGCCGCGTCCAGATCCTGGCCACCGGCCACCCAGGCGGTCAGGCGCTGCTGGCCCTGTGCATCGGTCCAGGGCATGGCAAAGGCCTGGGCCACGCCGGGCTGCTCCAGCAGGGCGGCCTCGATCTCGCCAGGCTCGATGCGAAAGCCGCGCAGCTTGATCTGGCGGTCCATGCGCCCGAGGAACTCCAGAGTTCCGTCTTCACGCCACCGGCCCCGGTCACCGCTGCGGTACAGGCGTGCGCCCCCCGAGCCGTCAAAAGGATCGGGGCCGAAACGTCCGTCGCCCATGCCGCTGGCGACATAGCCGGGACTGACATTCGGGCCGCCGATCCAGATCTCCCCGGCCACCCCCACGGGAACCCGCCGCCCCTTGTCGTCCACCACGTACAGGCGCGCATCGCCCAGCGGGCGGCCTATGCCCGGCGACTGGCCCGGCAGGTGGCGTGCGGCGGTGGCTGTCACGGTAGCCTCGGTCGGGCCGTAGGCCACGAAAAGGCTGCGCCCGCGCGACCATGCATCGGCCACGGCATCGGGACAGCGTTCCCCGCCGACGACCAGGGTCTGCAGGCACGGCAGGTCCGCCACCGGCGTGGCCACCAGCAGCGAGGCGGGGATCTGCAGGTGGGTGACGGCCATGGCCTGCAGCGTGCCGACCAGCGGGGTGCCAGGCAGGAGTTGATCGCGCGAGGCCAGGCACAGGCAGGCACCGGCCGACAGGGCGAAGGCGATATCGGACATGGCCACGTCGAAGCCGAAGGCCGCCATCTGCAGCACGCGGCTGCCGGGTCCGATGCCGAAGGCCGTGCCCGCCGCCTCGGCCAGCCGGCACAGTGCGGCATGCGTGACGCGCACGCCCTTGGGCCGGCCCGTGGAGCCCGAGGTGAAGATGATGCAGGCCAGGGCTTCGTCGCCATGGCCTGCCGGCGCAGCGCTGGCGCCAGGGGCACCCTGGTCCTGGCCCTCGACCAAGTCAACGCCTGAGCCTGGCTCGCCTGCCACGGGAAAGGACAGTGACATGGGCAGGGGCCACAGGGGCAGGCTGCAGCCCGCGACAGGCGCCTCGGCCACCACGGCCGTGGCGCAGGCATCTTCTAGCATGGCAGCGATGCGCGCGCCGGGATAGGCAGGGTCCACGGGAACCACGGTGGCCCCTGCCTCCCACAACCCGGCCAGCGCCACGATGAGCGCGGGCGAGCGCTGCGCGACCAGCGCCACGCAGTCGCCCGCCTGCAGTCCCTTGCTGCGCAACCAGCGTGCATAGGCCGAGGCCAGGCGCGACAGCTGCCCATAGTCCATCGCCTGCGGCGCGCCCGCCATGCTGGCCACGGCTGGCCGGCCGGGATGCTGCGCGGCGGCGCGGCGCAGCAGCGCATCGAGCCGCTGCGGACCCTGGTGCGGCGGGTTCAACCGCTGCGGCTGCGCCGCAGAGCAGGCCAGCCTGTCCAGCAGGACCTGTTCATGCGCATCGCACAGCGGATGGCCGTCCAGCGGCGCGGCAGGCTGCTGCAAGGCGGCCTCCAGCAGGGCCGAAAAAGCCGAAGCCAGCCGCGCCGCCAGCGCGGGGCCGAAGAGATCGGCCGCATATTCGATATGACCGCCGAGCACGAGGTCGTCTTCGCCCTGCCCTGCCAGCAAGGCCAGCGACAGGTCGCAGCGCGACACCGGTGCGGCCTGGATACGGGGCGGGACGCGCTGCCCGTCGAACGCCAGATCCCAGTCCTGCCCCTGGGAGAGCACGAACATCGCCTGTGCCAGCGCGGGGCGCTGCGCGGCGCGGGGCACGCCCGAGGACTCCACCACCTGGGCGAAGGGCACATCCTGGTGGCGCAGCGCCTCGGCCAGCTGGTCGCGCACGTTGCGGGCAAGCACATCCAGGCCGGTACTGCCGCTGACGCCCACGCGCAGGACGACGGTGTTGCTGAAGAAGCCGACCGCGCTGTCCATGCCCTCGCGTTCGCGCGCGGAAACGGGGGTTGCAACCATGACTTCGGCATCACCGCCAAAGCGTGCCAGGGTGGCAGCCCATACGGCCAGCAGCAACGCAAAGGGCGTGGTGCCCGCTTGCCGCGCCGCTGCCGTCACCCGCTGCATGCTCGCCGGCGGCAGGCAGAGCGCGGCCCGGGCATTGCGGTAGCTGCGCCGCTGCGGCATGCGCTCGGGCTGCAGTCCCAGCACGGCGGGGGCGGCGGCCAGTGCGCGCCGCCAGTATTCAAGCTGCGGTGCCCACAGACCCTTGTCGCCGCACGCGCGCTGCCACTCGGACACATCGATGCATTGCAGGGGCGGCGGCAGCGCCGACAGATCACCGCCCTGCAGCGCATGCGCCAGCTCCCGCATGAATATTTCGCAGGACTGGCCGTCCACCGCCGTGTGGTGCATGGAAATCACCAGCGCGTGGTCGTGCATGCCCAGGGTGAGCAGCGTGGCCGAACAGGGCAGCGCGTGGTCCAGCGCAGGCGGCCGCGCCACTTCGTCGTCCAGAAAGCGCTCCAGCGCCGCTTCGGCACCGGGGCCCGAGAGATCCCGCCGAACCAGCGAGAAATCACCGGCCTCCCCCACCTGCTGCCACAGCAGGCCATCGCGCAGCACCAGGCGGGTGCGCAAGGCCTCGTGGCGCAGCACCACGGCGCGCAGTGCCTGCTCCAGCCTTCCGGCATCCAGCCCGGCGCCAGTGCGGTAGCACACCACCTGGTTGTAGGCGCCGCGCTGGGCCTCATGCTGCTCGATCAGCCACAGGCGTTCCTGGTTGAAGGAGGCGCGAGCCTCGCGCCCCGGATGCGCCGGCCCCCGGCCGATGGCCGGCAGGCCCGCGCCGGGCGCAGCCTGGCCGATGCGCGTCGCCATGGCGGCCAGCGTCGGCACCTCGAACACGGCCGCCGCGTCCAGCGGCACGCCCCATTCCTGGCGGACGGCCTGGGCCAGCCGGGCCGCATTGAGCGAATGCCCGCCCATCATGAAGAAATCCGCGTCGGCGCTGACGGGACGGGAGCCGATCACGCGCTCCCAGACATCGGCCAGGCGCGCCTGTGCGGCCGTCAGCGGCAGGCGGGGCGCGTTGCCCTCGCCGCTCGCCGGCAGGTCGTCGGGGCCCGGGGCCGGCAAGGCGCGCACATCGACCTTGCCGTTCGGATTGAGCGGCAACTGCGCCAGACGCACATAGGCACTGGGCAGCGCTGCACGGGGAAGGCGATCGCGCAACCAGGCATGCAGTGCGGAGGCGGCGGGCGCATGCCCCGGCAGGTGCACCACCCAAGCGGCCAGAACGGTCTCGCCGTCGGTGCCCACCCATCCGGCGGCGGCCGCGTCGGCCACGCCGGGGTGAAGCAACAGGGCCGCGCGCACCTCCGCAGGGTCTACGCGAACGCCACGGATTTTCATCTGCCGATCCAGCCGCCCCAGGCAGTCGAGCCCGCCATCGGGCCGCCAGCGGCCCAGGTCGCCGGTGCGAAAGCCGCGGGCGCCGTCCAGGGCCGCAGTGGGCTGGAAGCGCTGCCGGGTCTCCCGCTCACGGCCCAGGTAGCCGAGCGCCAGGCCATCGCCGCCCACCACGATCTCCCCGGCCACCCCCACGGGCAGTGCCTGGCCAGCGGCGTCGCAGACCGCAATGCGGTGGCCCGGAATGGGCCGGCCTATGGGAACGAGATGGCCACCGGCCTGTGTCACCTCCTGGAAGGTCGAGTCGGCCGAGATTTCAGAGGAGCCATAGAGGTTGAGCAGGCGGCAGCCCGGCAGGGCCGCAAGAAAGCGGCCGGCCAGGTCGCTGGAAAGCGCCTCGCCGCTGACCGTACAGTGCCGCAGCGCGGGCAGCAGGCCTGCCGTATCAGCGGCCGGCTCCAGCAGGGCCTTGAGCAGCGAGGGAACCACCACCAGCCGGGTCACCCCATGGCGTGCCAATGCGCCGGCAAAGGCACGCGGGTCCACCACATCGGCATGCGCCAGCACCACGCTGGGCACGCCCGCCAGCAGGGGGCCGAAGAACTCCCAGATGAAATCGACGAAGGCCGGCGTGGTCTTCTGGCAGCACACTTCGCCCGCGACAAAGGGATAGGCATCCCACATCCACAGCAGGCGATTCACGGCGCCGCGGTGCAGTCCCATGACAGCCTTGGGCTCGCCCGTGGAGCCCGAGGTGTAGAGCACGTAGGCCAGGGTATCGGGGCCGATGCACAGCGCAGGCGCCTCGGCCTCGGGCAACAGCATGCCGGGATCGATGAGCAGGGGAGCGCCTGCGGCCGGCAGCCATGCGGGCCGGCCCTGCGCCAGCAGCAGCGATGCACCGCTGTCGGCCAGCATATAGGCCAGGCGCTGCGCAGGATGGTCCGGGTCCATGGGCACAAAGGCCGCGCCGGCGCGCAGCACGGCCAGCAGGGCCACGGCCAGGTCGGCACCGCGCGGCAGACACACGGCCACGGGAATGCCGGCTGCAGCCCCCCCTGCCCCGGCCCCTGTGGCGCTTGATGCGCCAAGCTGAGCGACAAGGTGGGCCGCCAGGGTCGCCGAGCGCCGGTCCAGTTCCTGGTAGCTGACTGCGCGGCCCGCATCGATCAGCGCGGTCGCGGCGGGCGACTGGCGCGCGCGCCGCTCGAACATCGCCGCCAGGCTGCCAGCGCTCTCGATGCGCTCGCCCAGCGGCGCCGGATGCAGTGCGTCCAGGCCGCGCCGTGCGTCGGCCGGCCGCTGCAGCGGCAGCACGGACAGCGGCAGCGAGGGCTGGGCCAGCGCCGCTTGCAGCAGCACCGGCAATGCGATGGCGATGGCCTGAGCCACCTGCTCATCCACCAGGCCCTCGCGGTACTCCAGCCAGCCCGCAATGGCGCCATCGTCGCGCCCCTGGTCCAGCTCCAGCGTCAGATCGGCGCGGGCCACAGGCAGGGGAACGGCCTGTCCCGTCAGCAGGACATCGCCGGCCGCCTCGCGCAGCGCAGGCAGCGCCTGGAAGACAAGCATGGCCTGATACAGCGGCTGCACCCCCGGCAGGCGCGGCGGGTTGACCGCCTGCACCACGGCCTGCAGCGGCAGGTCCTGGTGGGCAAAATCCTCAAGGCAGGCTTCGCGCACGCGCTCCACCAGGGCTGCAAAGCCGGGGTCTGCGCGCAGGTCGGTGCGCAGCACCAGGGTCTCCACCAGAAAGCCCACGGTGCCGCCGGTGTGGGGACGGTGGCGGTTGGACACGGGCACGCCCACGGCCAGATCGTCCTGGCCGGTGAAGCGCGCCAGGACGGCATTGAAGGCGGCCAGCACCACGGTGAAAGGCGTGGTGCCACAGGCGGCGGCGAATCTTCCCAGTTCCGCCGCCAGCGCGGGCGCAAGCACCACCGCGATACGGCCGCACCGGTCCTGACCCGCCTCGCGCGGCCCGGCAAAGGGCAGCTCCAGCAGCGGCGGCAGGCCTGCAAGCCTGTTGCGCCAGTACGCTGTCAGGGCCGGCAAGGCCTGCTGCCGGGCGCTGTCGCCCAGCCAGGCGACGTAGTCGCCAAAGCGCTGCGGCTGCGGCAGGTCCGCGGCCGCCCCGCCCAGTTGCGCGGCGTAGAGAGCGGCCAGCTCGCGCAGCACCAGCGAGGCCGACCACAGGTCGATGATGGCGTGGTGAAAACCCAGCAGCAGAACCTGCTCGCCGTGGGCGCGCAGCAGATCGGCCCGGAAGAGGCTGCCCCGCTCCAGCGAGAAAGGCCGGGCCGCCGCGTCCTGCAGCGCCTGCGGCATCGATGCCGGGCCGACATCGTGCACCGCCAGCGGCAATGCATCCAGCGCATCGAAGACCAGGCGCGCCGCTTCGCCATCGGCATCCTCGAAGCGAGCACGCAGGCTTTCATGGCGCTGCGCCAGGGCGGTCAGTGCGGCCTGCAGCGCGGCCACATCGGGCGTCGCGCCACAAAAGCGCACGGCAAGGCCAAGATTGAACTCGCCACGAGCCCCGTGAATGCGCTCCATCATCCACAGCCGCTGCTGCGCCGACAGCGCGATCACGGGCGCATCTGCGGCACGTGGCGCGGCGCCTGGCGCCTGCGTGTCTGGCAGCTCGAAGCCATCCTCTGCCAGCAGGGCCGCCAGCAGATCGTCGTCGGAAAAACCGCCCGCGCTCATGGCAGCGCCTTGGTTGCTGCAGCGCCGTGGGCGGCCGCCTTTTGATCAGGGGTCATGCTTTCGATCTCGAACAGCCGGCCCGCAATGGCCAGCGTGATTCCCGGGCGGGATTCCAGCGCAATCACGCGCTGGCAAAAATCTGCCATGCAGGGGTGGCGCAACAGCTCGGCCATCGATATATCGACGCGAAACAGCTCCCGCGTGCGCGCCGCGATCTGCGCCGCCCCCAGCGAATTGCCGCCCAGCGAGAAGAAGTCGTCGTCCACACCACAGTCGGCCAGGCCCAGCGCCTTGCACCACAGGCGCACCATGTAGCGCTCGAACGCATTGCGTGGCGCTGCGCTGGATGCCATGCCCGCAGCCAGGCGCAAAAGGGCCGCGCGGTCCAGCTCCCCCCGGGCATCGGTGGGCAGGGATGCGACGTTCAGCACCGGCACGCTCACCGGCCGTCCACAGGCATCGTGCAGCCACCGATGCGGTGCGGACGGGTCACCGCTGCCGGCCACTTCATTCACTTGCTCCACTTGATCCACTTGATCCTCTTCGCCGGCACGGCGCGCGTCGACTGCGGCGCCTTCACGCACCCAGACCAGCTCATCGGCACCGTAGATGGCGCCCTCGCGCACCGCGGCGTGACGGGGATGGCCGAGGTCCAGGCCCACGGTCATGACAGGCTGCTCGCCGCGCACCGCCAATTCGAAGGCCTGCAGGCCCTGCGCCTCATCGATCGACAGATAGCCCGAGGCAGCGAACAGCGCCGGGTTCGACACCTGGCGGCTCAGGCCGATGTCCCGCCACGCCGAAAAACCGAGGTAGCGGCAGCGGGCGCCACCGGCGCTGTGCGCCTGTCGCTCCACAAAGGCCATCTGCCAGGCATCTCCCGCCGCATAGGCCGCCACGCGGCGCCCCCCCAGCAGGCCCATGACCGAGCCGGCCACCAGGAACAGGGCCCGGGGATCGTGGGCGATCAGGGCGTGCAAATGGCGCGTTCCCTCGACCTTGGCGCGCTGCGCCCGGGCAAAGCATTGCTCTTCTTCCTCCGCACACAGGGCCAGGCGCGACTCGGCTGCCAGTTGCACCACGCCGGCCAGCGGCTGTCCGAAGTGCTGCTGCGCCTGGGCCACCGCGGCCTGCAGGGCGGCGGGGTCGGTGACATCGGCCTGCACGTACAGGAGCGTCCCGCTGCGCGAAAGCAGTTCCAGTGGCTGCCGGCGCTCCACAGCAGGGGCACGGCCGACGATGAGCAGCCGGGCGCGGTACCGGCCGAGCAGGTGCCGGGCCAGCAAAAAGCCCACGCCCCCCAGCCCACCGGCCAGCAGGTACAGCCCCTGCTCCTGGAATCCCTGATGCCCTGCAGCATCGGGAACCAGGGGCACCAGGGGCACCAGGGGCACCAGGCGCCGCACCCGCCGCACGCCGGCATGCCACAGCACCTCGGGCTCGCGCTGGCTGCAGCCCAGTTCCGCGCACAGCCCGGCGGCATCAAGAACGGCGGCATCGGCAGCGACACTGGCGTCGGCATCGGCAGCGACACCGGCGTCGCCCCAGGCGACATGGCGGCAGCGCAAGGCAGGCATTTCAGCCTCCAGACTGCGCAGTACCGCGCGCGCCATTGCCCGCTGGCCCTCGTCCTGAGCCGTACCTGCGCAGACCAGCAACCGGCCTGGCACATGCCCGCCGGGGGCGGCCAGCCAGCGGGCTGCCTGCAGCAGGCCAGGGGCCAGCGCCTGTTCACCGGCCAGCACCAGCACATCAGGCGCCCACTCGCGCAACGCGGCCACGGCGTCGGCCGGTGAGCCGGTATCGTCCAGCGCCATCCAGCGGTGACGGGGCTGCAGGGCCTGCAATTGCGCCAGCGCCTGGGCGCCGGCACCACACAGCGCCACAGTCAACGCATGCGCCTGCGCAGGCGCCATGGCCGGCAACGCATCGTGCTGGCGCGGGCGCCATACGGGCCGGGCAAACCAGGCAGGTATGGTGCCTGCACCGCCGATCAGGCAGGCGGCATCCTTGATTTCGCGATCAAAGGCCCCTGTCTCCACCAGGCGGCGCAGCTCCACGCGCTGCACCTTGCCGGCACCCGTGCGCGGCAGGCGCTCGGGCGGCACGGCAATGAAATGGTCCACGGCCAATCCCAGGTCCTGGCCCAGGCGCATGCGCAAGGCGCGCATGAGCGAACGGCGCAGTTGCGGCTCGCCAGCGCCCGGCGCGTGAAAGAACAGCACCAGTTGGTCGGTGGCCGCGCCGGCCGGGCGCACGCCGATGGCAGCCAGCCCCTGGCGGTCCAGGCCGGGCACGCGCGCAGCGGCCTCCTCGATCTCGGCGCTGTAGAAATTGGCACCGTTGACGATGATCATTTCCTTGACGCGGCCCACGATGTGCAGCTCGCCCGAACGCAGGAACCCCATGTCGCCGGTCTGGAACCAACCGTTGCGCAGCGCCTCGGCCGTGAGGTCGGGCCGGCCGTGATAGCCCGAGAACACCGAGGGCCCGCTGAGTTCGACCCGCCCGATCTCACCCTCCATCAGGGTGCGGCCTGCATCGTCCACGATGCGCTGTGCACCGCCTGCGATCGGGTGGCCCAGGCTGGTCACCGCCTCGCCGGACGCTGTCCAGCAACGCAGCGAGAACGCAGAGACCGTCTCGGTCATGCCAAAGGACATCCAGACGGCGCCCTGCCTGAGCCCGTCCTGCGCAAAGCGGCGCTCGAAATCCACGAGGACCGGCTCCGATACCGGCTCCCCGGCGTTGATGAGCATGCGCAAACAGGACAGGTCCCAATGGCCGGGGGCCTGGCCGCGGGCTGCACGCAGCAGCAGGTCGAATGCAAAGTTGGGCGCCCACACCGCTGCGACCCGGTGCTCGGCCACGAGGTCCAGCCAGCGCGCGGGAGCCTCGAGGATGGTGGCCGTATCCACCTGGACCTGGTCCAGGCCCAGCACCGTAGGCATCACGCACAGGAACACCACGCCGCCCACATGGTCCAGCGGCATCCAGTTCAGCGCGGTCTCGCCGGGCGCGAAGCGCAGTTGCTGCTGCACGCCGCTGATCATGGCGGCCAGATTGCCGCGGCTCAGTACCACGCCCTTGGGCGTTCCGGTGCTGCCCGAAGTCAGCAGCATCAGTGCGGGCTGCCCCGGCCCGGCGCTGGCCGAGGGCTGCGCGGGCGCACCCGCCTGCAGTGCCTGGGCATCGAGCAGCTGCATGCCCTGCAGCGCTGCGGCATGGGGCCGCAAGCCGGCCAGGGCTGCCGCAGAGCCGACCACGGGCGCCCTGCCCGCCACCTCCCAGCAGTTGAGCAACCGCTCCAGGCCGGCCCCCCCGGCCGCCGCCGGTCCCAGTGCCAGAGGCGCCGGCACCAGGCCGCCGAGCACACAGCCCCAGAACACGGGCAGCAGGTGACGACTGTCCCCGGCGTCCACGATGACGGTGTCACCCGCCTTCAGCCCCAGGGCCAGCAGCCCGCCCAGGGTGCGGCAGGCCTCGTCGAGCAGTTGCGCATAGCTGGTGCGGGACTGGGAAAGATCGGCAGCCACATGGACGATGCCCGCTCCGGGACGCGCAGCCGCGCGCACCAGCGCCTGCTCCAGCGCATATCCGACACCCGCGTCCGGCAGCGCAGGTGAATGGTGGACGGCAGGAATGCGCTCGTGCAAAGGCACCGCGCCGCGCCGCGCCGCAGGTGCGGGCGCCGGATCGCCCAGCAAGGGCCGGCCGGGCAGCAGATCGCACAGGTGCAGGTGGGAAGCCGGCTGCACGGCAGGCCGGGTGACCAGCGCGCTGCCCCATTGCTGCTGCGCGGCGTCGACCGCGCCCGGTGACCAGACTGGCAGTGCGGCCAGGGCGGCCTCGTCGATGGCGCCCATGTCATCGAGCGGCAAGGCGCTGACCCGCACCACCGCATCGCCTGCGCCAGCCAGGGCAGCCTGCAGGGTATCGCGCTCTCCGCCCACCACGTAGGCGACCAGACCGTCGAACCCCGCAGCATTGCGCCGTGAAAGATGCACATCGGCGGCTCCCACCGCCATCAGGCGGGCTTTCAGACCGCCCGCTTCCGCCCCGCTGTCCGTACCCGCCATCGATCCGATCCCTTCAAAGCTGTGGCTCCGACGCCGATTCACTGCCCTGCCCAAAGACCGGCCGGATAGTTACAAACATTTTCTTTAATGTCAATGCAGCCATTCTCATTAAGAGAAGGTTCAATGGAAACATTGGCATGCCAACGCAAGAGAAACGCCGACAGCAAAGCCTGGCAAATTCAATTGATTATTGAAAATGGATTTTCAATATATTTTCACCGCATGTATATCACTGAAATCAGTGATATCGACATCGTGGCGTCAAAGAGCGGCGCCAGGAAGAGCGGGCGGCAAGATCACGGCGAAAGCCATGCAGGCCCGGGAACTGAAGGGTGACTGCAAGAGAGCTGCTGACCTTGAACGGGCAGGATATGGGCAGGGCATAGGCAGGCGGCCAATGCACCATGGCTGTGCATGAAAACGGTCATCAGTGGCAGCCCTGCCATGAATAAGCATGCCACCCATAAATCAGTGCTGCCAGGATCTTTTTTTTGACGCAAGCGCTTATTGAAGCAATTGCGCCACAGTCACGGAAACAGCACGGAAAGCCATCGAAACAAAACAATGCAAATTCCGAGCTGGGCAGGGGCCAGGATTTGCACGAGGAAGATCGTCCAGACGAAAAAAAGCCCCTCGGATTTTATCCGAGAGGCTTTTCACCAATATATTTGGTAGGCGCGATTGGACTCGAACCAACGACCCCCACCATGTCAAGGTGGTGCTCTAACCAGCTGAGCTACGCGCCTGTCGTTTGTTGAAGCCGCAAGTATAGCAGTGCAAAACAGGGCTTCCGGGCAAGTTGCGCAGTTTTTCCGATCACAGCACCCTGGCGCGTTCCAGCATGGCGTGCATCAGCACATTGCAGCCTGCGGTGATGTCGGCCGGCGTGGCGTCCTCGATCTCGTTGTGGCTGATGCCGTCCTTGCAGGGAATGAATACCATGCCGGCCGGTGCCAGCCGCGCCATGTAGACCGCGTCATGCCCGGCGCCCGAGACGACGGGCATGTGCGAGTAGCCCAGGGCCTTGGCGGCGCGCGCCACCGCATCCACGCAGTCGGCATGGAAGGGTTGGGCGGGGTAGCTGGACACCAAGTTGATCGCTATGGGCAGGCCCGTTTCCCGGCTGATGCGGTCGGCCACGGCGCGGATGTCAGCGTCCATGGCTTCGCAGTCGGCATCGGTGGCGTTGCGCAGGTCGATGCTGAATTTGACCTGCCCCGGGATCACGTTGCGGCTGTTGGGATGGACCTGCACCATGCCCACCGTGCCGCGCCCGTGGGGCGGATGGCGGTGGGCGCAGGCCACCACTTCCTGCATGAGCTGCGCGGCCGCCTGCAGCGCGTCCTTGCGCAGGGCCATGGGCGTGGGGCCGGCATGGGCCTCCATGCCCGTGACCACGCAGTCATACCAGCGGATGCCCAGCACGCCGGTGACCACGCCAATGGTCCTGGCGTTGTCCTCCAGCACCGGGCCCTGTTCGATGTGGGACTCGAAGTAGGCGCCGATCGGGTGGTCGCCCGGTTCCTGGCTGCCCACATAGCCGATGCGCTCGAGCTCGCCCTTGACGGTCTTGCCTTCGGAGTCGGTGGCCGCATAGGCATGCTCCAGCGTGAAGGCCTTGGCGAACACACCCGAGCCCATCATCACCGGCACGAAGCGCGAGCCTTCCTCGTTCGTCCAGAAGGCCACCTCGATGGGCGCTTCGGTCTCGATGCCGTGGTCGTTGAGCGTGCGCACCACCTCCAGCCCCGCCAGCACGCCGTAGTTGCCGTCGAACTTGCCGCCCGTGGGCTGGGTGTCGATGTGGCTGCCCGTCATGATGGGTGGCAGGCTGTTGTCGCGCCCGGGCCGGCGCATGAAGCCGTTGCCGATCTTGTCGATGGTCACCGTCATGCCCGCCTCGCGCGCCCAGCGGGTCACCAGATCACGGCCCTGGCGGTCCAGGTCGGTCAGCGTCAGGCGGCAGACGCCGCCCTTGGGCGTGGCGCCGATCCGGGCCAGCTCCATGAGTGAATCCCACAGCCGGCTTCCGTTGACGCGCAGCTGCGCGATGTCCTGCTTCACTTGGGTATCTGTATCCATTGCGGTCTCCTTGTCATGCGGGCTTCAGCGCGCCACGGCCGTGGGCTGCAGCGTGGCGGCGCGGCGCTGCACCGCGTCGAAGTTGGGGCCGAAGGCCGGGCGCTTGATATAGCGCCCCTTGCCCATCTCGGCGCGCAGATCGCCCTGCGCATAGGCCACCACGCCCTGGCTGATGGTGTGACTGGGCATGCCTTGCACGGTGCGCCCCTCGAAGATGTTGTAGTCGCCCTTGGAGTGCTGGGTCTTGACCGACAGGGTGTGGGTGGCGGCAGGGTCCCAGACGACCAGATCGGCATCGGCCCCCACGCCGACCAGGCCTTTGCGCGGATAGATGTTGAACAGCCGGGCGGTGTTGGCCGAGGTGATGGCAACGAATTCGCTGGGCGTCAGCCGGCCGGTGTTCACGCCCGCATCCCAGATCACGGCCAGGCGCTCTTCCACGCCGCCGGTGCCGTTGGGGATCTTGGCGAAGTTGTCCCGGCCCATGGCTTTCTGCGCGGCGCAGAAGGTGCAATGGTCGGTGGCCGTGGTGTGCAGTTGGCCCGACTGCAAGCCCTGCCACAAGGCCTCCTGGTGGCCCTTGGCCCGGAAGGGCGGGCTCATCACATGGGCGGCGGCCTTGGCGAAGTCGGGGTCGCGGTACACGCTTTCGTCGATCACCAGATGGCCGGCCAGCACCTCGCCATACACGCGCTGGCCGCGCGCACGGGCAGCGGCAATGGCCTGCGCCGCCTCGGTGCAGCTGACGTGCACCACGTAGATGGGCACGCCCAGCACGCCGGCGATGGCGATGGCGCGGTTGGCCGCCTCGGCCTCCACCATGGGAGGGCGGGCCAGCGGATGGCCCTCGGGCCCGGTGATGCCCATCTTGGCCACTTCCTGCTGCAGCAGGTAGACCAGCTCGCCGTTTTCGGCATGCACCGTGGGCATGGCGCCCAGCTCCAGCGCGCGCTTGAAGCTGTTCACCAACGTTTCGTCGTCGCACATGATGGCGTTCTTGTAGGCCATGAAGTGCTTGAAGCTGTTGATGCCCTCCTCGCGCACCAGCGTGCCCATATCAGCATGGACGCTGTCGCTCCACCAGGTGACGGCCACGTGGAAGGAGTAGTCGGCCGCAGCCTTCTCGGCCCAGCCACGCCATTTGCGGTAGGCGTCCAGCAGCGGCTCCTGCGGATCGGGAATGACGAAATCGATGATGCTGGTGGTGCCACCGGCCAGCGCCGCCGCCGTGCCGGTGTAGAAGTCATCGGCCGTGACCGTACCCATGAAGGGCAGTTGCATGTGGGTGTGCGGATCGATGCCGCCGGGCATGACGAACTGCCCCGAGGCATCGATCACCTGCGCCCCGGCCGGCACCAGGGCCGCCACATCCGGCCCCACGGCCGCAATCGCCCCATCCACACACAGCACATCGGCCTTCTCCTGCCGGTCTGCATTCACCACCGTGCCGCCACGCACCCATACCGAACCCTGTGATTGACCCATAGCGTCATGCCTCCTGTTGGTTGGTCCGGCCTATGCCTTGCTCAGCGCGGGAGCGCCCTTGGTCACCTGGCCTGCCATGCCGATGCGGTAGACCACGCCGGCAATGAACAGGCCGATGAACCATGCGTAGTCATAGGCATGCTTGAAGAAATCACCCACGTTCGGGAATGCAGCGGGGAACGCCGCGTGCAGGAAGCCGGGCAGGTTGGGCGCCACGCCCAGGGCGAAGGCCGCCACGGCCACCCAGTTCCAGCCGTTGGAGTAGCGGTAGACGCCCTCTTCCCTGTACAGGTCTTCCACCACCAGCTGCTTTTTGCGCACCAGAAAGTAGTCCACCATCAGAATGCCCGCGATCGGCCCCAGCAGGGCCGAGTAGCCGATCAGCCAGGTGAAGATGTAGCCCTCGGTCGATTCCAGGATCTTCCAGGGCATCATCACGATGGCAATGGCCACCGTCATGTAGCCACCCACGCGGTAGCTGATCTTCTTGGGCGCCAGGGCGGAGAAGTCATAGGCCGGCCCGACCAGGTTGGCCGCCAGGTTCACGCTCACGGTGTCGATCAGCAGCACGATCAGCGCGATCAGCACGGCCGCCCCCGTCATGCGGCTGGCGACATCCACGGGGTCCCACAGGGCCTTGCCGTAGATCACCACGGTGCCCGACGTCACCACCACCGCCAGCATGGCCAGTAGCCCCATGGGCACCGGCAGGCCGATGGCCTGGCCCACGACCTGGTCCTTCTGCGACTTGGCAAAACGCGTGAAGTCCGGAATGTTCAAGGCCAGCGTGGCCCAGAAGCCCACCATGGCCGTCAGCGACGGCCAGAACACCGACATGAACTGGCCCGCCTTGGGGCCGCCCGGCGCGTACTGCGAAGGCTGCTCCATGATGGGGCCGAAGCCGCCGGCCTTCTGGTAGACCCATCCCAGCAGCACGAAGCAGATCAGAATCTTGAGCGGCGCAGTCCAGGTCTCCAGCTTGCGGATGGACTCGATGCCATGCACCACAAAGTAGAACTGGATCGCCCAGAACACCAGAAAGCACACCAGCTGCCCCACATTGATGCCCAGGCCCGCGATCTTCTCGCCTTCCAGCGGATGGCCCAGCAGCACGCCCAGCAGGGTGTAGATCATCATGCCGCCGAACCAGGTCTGGATGCCGTACCAGCCACAGGCCACCAGGGCCCGCAGCAAGGCCGGCAGCTTGGCGCCATGGGTGCCGAACGAGGCACGGGCCAGCACGGCAAAGGGAATGCCGTACCTGGCCCCGGCATGGCCGATGAGCAGCATGGGAATCAGCACGATGAGATTGCCCAGGAACACCGTCATCACCGCCTGCGACCACGACATGCCGTTCGTGATCATGCTGGCGGCCAGCGTGTAGGCCGGGATGCACATCACCATGCCTATCCACAGGGCGGCGAAGTGGTACCAGGTCCAGGTTCGCTGCCTGGGCAGCGTGGGTGCGAGGTCGTGGTTCCACAGGCTGCCTGTGGACTCACCGGAATGCGGGGCATGCGACATTGCGAAGCTCCTTCTCGAAGAGAGAAATCACCAATCCATTGCTGATCCAGGGTCTGACCTTTTCCATCAAGCGCATTTCGTGCCAGGTCGGCCCGGATGCGGGCCGTGCGCCGACCTGCCGCAATGCCCCCTCTAGCCCTGCGCCGTCACGGCCTGGCGCATGGGGTTGTTCGGATGCGTGGTCCAGTTCGCATACTCCCCGGTGACCGTCTGGCCGGTGCGGGGGTCCACCTCGCCCGGCTGCAGGCTGCGCATGGTGATGCATTCGGGCACGGGGCAGATGGACACGCACAGGTTGCAGCCCACGCATTCGGTGTCATCCACCTCGAACCGGCGCACACCGCCCTCCTTGCTGAAGGTGATGGCCTGGTGGGAGGTGTCCTCGCAGGCCACGTGGCAGCGCCCGCACTGGATGCAGCTGTCCTGGTTGATGACGGCCTTGTCGATGTGGTTGAGGTTGAGGTCCTTCCAGTCCCTGACCGTGGGCACGGCCCGGCCCTGGAAGTCCTCGATGCGCGCAAAGCCGTGCGCGTCCATGTAGTTGGACAGCCCGTCGCACATGTCCTGCACGATGCGAAAGCCGTAGACCATAGCCGCCGTGCATACCTGGACATTGCCGCATCCCAGCGCAATGTATTCGGCCGCGTCCTTCCAGGTGGTGATGCCCCCGATCCCCGAGATGGGCAGGCCCGCAGTCTGCGGATCGCGCGCGATCTCGGCCACCATGTTCTGGGCGATGGGCTTGACGGCCGGGCCGCAGTAGCCGCCGTGCGAGCCCTGGCCGTCGGTGCTGGGGTGCATGACCAGGGTGTCCAGATTCACGCCCATCAGCGAGTTGATGGTGTTGATCAGGGACACCGCATCCGCGCCGCCGGCCTTGGCCGCACGCGCGGGAAAGCGCACGTCGGTGATGTTGGGCGTCAGCTTCACGATCACGGGCAGCCGGCTGTACTGCTTGCACCACTGCGTGACCATCTGGATGTACTCGGGCACCTGGCCCACGGCCGCGCCCATGCCGCGCTCGCTCATGCCGTGCGGGCAGCCGAAGTTCAGCTCCAGCCCGTCGGCGCCGGTGTCCTCCACCATGGGCAGGATGCGTTTCCAGCTTTCCTCCACGCAGGGCACCATCAGCGAGGCGATCAGCGCGCGGTCAGGCCAGGCCTTTTTCACGCGGGTCATCTCCTCCAGGTTGGTGCGCAGCGGCCGGTCGGTGATCAGCTCGATGTTGTTCAGGCCCATCACGCGCCGGTCCTGCGCCATGAGGGTGGAGTAGCGCGGCCCGTTCACGTTGACCACATGCGGGTCCTCGCCCAGCGTCTTCCACACCACGCCGCCCCAGCCGGCCTCGAATGCGCGGGTGACGTTGATCTCCTTGTCCGTGGGCGGTGCCGAGGCCAGCCAGAACGGATTGGGGCTGGAAATGCCCAGAAAGCGGCTGCTGATGTCTGCCATGTCGATGCTCCTTGAAAAGCGCGGGCACAGCCGCTCAAACCCCGGCCGCCACGGCGCTGGTCAGCGCCTGGTGCATGGCTCGCGCGGCGACCTTGCCGTGCTCCACCGCCTGCACGGTCAGGTCCTGGCCACCGGCGCGGCAGTCGCCGCCGGCCCAAACGCGCGGCACGCTGGTGCGGCCTTCGTCGTCGGTGTCGATGCGGCCGTCACGCAGGGCAATGGCCGCGCCCGCCGGCGTGGCCACATAGGTCTGGCCAATGGCCTTGAGCACCATGTCGGCCGGCACGTCGAACACCTCCTGCGTCACCTGCAGCCTGTCTCCCTCCATGCGGGTGCTGGCCATGCGCACGCCGCAGACCTTGCCGTCCTGCACCAGGATCTCCTGGGGCGCGGCCCACAGCCGCAGGTTGACGCCATGGGTCTGCGCCCATTCCTGCTCCACCCAGGAGGCGGACAGCGCATCCTTGCCCCGGCGGTAGAACATGGTGACCTCGTCGGCGCCCAGCAGCCTGGCCTGCACGGATGCATCCACCGCCGTCATGCCGCCGCCGATCACCACCACGCGCCGGCCCACCGGCACCGTGGATTTGTCGGCCGCCTGGCGGATGTCGGCAATGAAGTCCACCGCATTGCGCAAGCCTTCGGCCTGCGGCTCGGCCGCGCCCAGCGCGTTGACGCCCGCCAGACCCAGGCCGAGGAACACGGCGTCATGCTCTGACAGCAGCGAATCCAGCGTGAAATCTCGCCCCAGCCGCTGGTTGTTGCGCGGCGTGATCCCGCCCACGGACAGCAGCCAGTCGATTTCCTTCTGCGCAAAATCGCCCGGGGTCTTGTAGCTGGCCAGGCCGTATTCATTGAGCCCGCCCAGCTTGGGCCGGGCATCGAACAGCACCACGTCGTGGCCCTGCAGCGCCAGCTGATGGGCGCAGGTCAGGCCGGCAGGCCCTGCCCCGACCACGGCCACCTTCCTGCCCGTGGCGGCGGCACGCTGGAACAGCGGTGCACCATCGGAGGCCATGAAGGCATCGGTCGCATAGCGTTGCAGTGCACCAATTTCGACCGGCTTGTCTTCCTGGGTGTTGCGCACGCAGGCCTGCTCGCACAGCTGCTCCGTGGGGCAGACACGGGAGCACATGCCGCCCAGCGGGTTGGCCGTCAGGATCTCGCGCGCTGCGCCACGGACGTTGTCCTGGGCGATGCGGGCGATGAAGGCCGGCACATCGATGCTGGTGGGGCAGGCCGTGGTGCACGGCGCGTCATAGCAGTAGTAGCAGCGCTCGGCCTCGATCAAGGCCTGGGAACGGTTCAGCGCGGGATGGGCGTCAGAGAAATTGGCCGCGTAGTCGGCCAGGTTCAGTCGGCCGGCGGCAATGCCGCAGGCGCGTTGCGCGGGGCTATCCATGGTGCATCCTCCAGAGTCAGGATTGAGGGCGTGAAAGGGGCCGCGGCATGCAGGTGCACGCCGGGCCATCTCGGACAACGCAAGGCGGGCCGCAGGAAGGACTCCTGAACGGCCCCGGATCCAACAACACAGTCTTCGGAGGTTTCATCGTGGTCCTCGCATGTGTAAGTGACGCCTCTTGTCGGGCGCACTGGGGGTGGAACGGAATTTACGCGGGTGAAAAAATTTACCAATCAGTAAAATCACCCAGAAAGTCGTCAGCAAGAAAGATGCCAGACAATCGCACCAAAATGGCGCCACTTATCCCGACTTACCATCTGCGCAATGGCAACCCTTTCTGACAATGCGCCCCCGTCCCTGGCGCGATCGGCCACGCGCAAACCCACGGCTGCACGCCTGCGCAAGGAACTGAACATCCTGCAGACGGCCGAGCTTCACTTTGCGCAATACGGCTTCGAAGGCGCATCGCTGGAACTGATCGCGCACGACGCCGGCCTGAGCCGCCACAACCTGCTGTACTACTTCGCCAGCAAGGAGGAGCTGTACCTGCGCGTGCTGGGCGACGTGCTAACGCAGTGGCTGGCCGGCATGTCCGACCTGCTGCGCGGCGACGACCCTGCGGAGGCCCTGCGCATCTACATCCGGGCCAAGCTGCAGTCCTCGCGCGAACGGCCCCATGGCTCCCGTGTCTTCACGCGTGAGGTGATGGCCGGCGCGCCCCGCTTCGGGCAGGCCATAGCGAGCCAGGTAGGCCCGGCGCTGGCGGCAGACGTGCAGGCCTTCGAGCGCTGGGTGGCGCAGGGCAAGATTGCCCGCGTGGATTTCACCCACCTGATGTTCATCCTCTGGTCCGTGACCCAGGCCTATGCCGATCAGCAGGCCCAGTTCGCGCTGCTGCTGGGCCGGCCGGAACTGACCGCCGGCGACTACGACACGGCGGCCGATCTGATCTACCGGCTGGTAATCCGTGGCCTGCAGCCGGATACCGCGGCTCTCGCACAATGAGCGCATGAATCACAGCATCCGCCTGAGACCCCTGGAGCGCGAAGATCTGCGCTCCGTGCATCTGCTCAACAACAATGCCGCCATCATGCGCTACTGGTTCGAGGAGCCCTACGAGACCTTCGACGAGCTCTCCGCGCTCTACGACGCCCACGTGCACGACCAGACCGAGCGCCGCTTCATCGTCGAGCACCAGGGCGATCGCGCCGGTCTCGTCGAGCTGGTGGAGATCGACCTGATCCACCGGCGCGCCGAATTCCAGATCATCATCGCCCCCGAGCAGCAAGGCCAGGGCATCGCAGCCCAGGCAACGCGGCTGGCGCTGGACTATGGCTTCAAGACGCTCAACCTGCACAAGATCTTTCTCCATGTGGACCAGGAGAACGAGAAGGCCATCCACATCTACGCACGCATAGGCTTCGTGCAGGAAGGCGTGCTGATCGACGAGTTCTTCGCCAACGGCCAGTACCGCAATGCCATCCGCATGTACCTGCTGCAAAACGACTACCTGCAGGCACAGGCCGGCATCGGCACCTGAGCGCAGACCTTCATCCTTTCGGCGACCTCTTCCTGGCTGCTGCCTCGTTGAGGGCGGCTGCCTCGCGCACCAAGTCCTTGAACGCTTGCGCATCGATCTCCTCGCCTTCGCGGATATCGATGGCACGGCGCACCTTGCCTCCAAGGCTGGCGTTGAACAGGTGCTGCGGGTCGGCCAGCGATGCGCCTTTGGGAAAGGTAAGCTTCACGGCCGATTGGTAGGCCTCGCCCGTGCACAGAATGCCGCTGCACGACCAGACCGGCACCGACCATTTCCACTCTTCCGCCGCGTCCGGAAGCGCTTGCACGATGAGCCGGCGCACATGCGCCAGCACCTCGCCGCGCCAGTCGCCCAGCTCGGCAATGCGCTGGTTGATCAATGCGCTGGCCGACGCGGCCGCCTCGGGCGAAACTGTCTTGATCATCCATGTCTCCCAAAGTGATGCATGTTCGATCACAAGACAGGCCAAGGCAAGACCACAGGGAGAACGCACAAACAAAAAAGCCTTCTGAGTGATCAGAAGGCTTTTTGCATTCCATCTGGCAATGGAAAATTGGTAGGCGCGATTGGACTCGAACCAACGACCCCCACCATGTCAAGGTGGTGCTCTAACCAGCTGAGCTACGCGCCTGTGTTTGTTCGAGAAAGCGATTCTAGCACGGCTTTTTCAGCCTCCAGGCAAAAATGCCTGAACATGCTCAACGCCGCCGCGCCGAACGCACGCCCGCCACGGCGGCCACGATGCCCAGCACCTTGCTCAGGCGGCCCGAATCGGCCACCTCCACGGTGAAGGTCATCCAGGCCGTTCCCTTGACGGACTGGGTCTGCACGCCAATGACATTGGTCTTTTCGCGCGCAAAGACTTCCGAGATATCGCGCAGCAGGCCCTGCCGGTCGGCGGCCTCCACGGACACATCGACCGGGTAGACGGCCGAGGCCACGGTGGCCGCCTTGGGCTGGCCCCAGGCCACGTCGATCACGCGCTCGGAATTGCGCGCCGCCATCTCGCGGAAGTTGGAGCAGTCGGAGCGGTGCACGCTCACGCCCTTGCCGCGCGTGACAAAGCCCCGGATGTCGTCCGGCGGCGCAGGCTTGCAGCACTTGGCCAGCTGGGTCATCAGCGAGTCAACGCCAACCACCAGCACGCCGCCCTTGGGCGAGTCCGTGCCGCGCGCCTTGCGCACGAGGGTGAATTCCTCGGGTTCCTCCTCCACCTCGGCCGGCCGCAGCACGGTCTCGATATTGCGCAGCGAGTACTCATCCTTGCCGACGACCTCGAACAGCGCATCTGCCGACTTGAAGCCCAGCTGCACCGCCAGCTCCTCCAGCTTGACGGCGGTCTTGCCCTCGCGCTGCAGCAGCTTCTCGACGGCCTCGCGGCCGCGCGCGACGGTCTCGTGCGTGGCCTGGGCATTGAACCAGGCGCGCACCTTGGCCTTGGCGCGGTTGCTGGTCAGGTAGCCGAGGTCGGCGTTGAGCCAGTCGCGCGAGGGGCGCCCCTCCTTGACCGTGGTGATTTCCACGGTCTGGCCGTTTTGCAGCGGCGTGTTCAGGGGCACCATGGCGCCGTCCACGCGCGCGCCACGGCAGCGGTGACCCAGGCTCGTGTGCACCGAGTAGGCAAAGTCCACCGGCGTTGCACCCTGCGGCAGCTCGATGACGGCCGCGTCGGGGGTGAGCACGTAGATGCGGTCCTCGAACAGGCCGCGATGGTGCGCGCCCGCCAGGTCGCTGCCCCAGGCCAGCAGCTGGCGCAGCACGGCGATCTTGGCGTCGTACTCGCTGCTGGCGGTGACGCCCGCGTATCCCTTGGTGCCCGCCTCCTTGTAGGCCCAGTGGGCGGCCACGCCGTGCTCGGCATGGTCGTGCATGGCCTGGGTGCGGATCTGGATCTCGATGGCACGGCCCGTCTCGTCGCGCACCACGGTGTGCAGCGACTGGTAGCCGTTGGGCTTGGGCTTGGCGATGTAGTCGTCGAATTCCGCCTCGATGGGCGTGAACTGCTCATGCACCCAGGACAGGGTGGCGTAGCAGTCCTTGATCGTGGGCACGACGACACGCATGGCGCGGATGTCGAAGACCTGGTCGAAGTTCAGCGACTTGCCGCGCATCTTCTTGACGATGCTGTAGATGTGCTTGGGCCGGCCCTGCACCGTGGCGCTGATGCTGTGCGCACGCAGATCGGCCTCCAGCCGCGCCCGCATCTGCTCCATGTAGGCCTCGCGCTCCACGCGCTTTTCATCGAGCAGGCGGGCCACTTCACGGTAGGTCTCGGGCTCCAGGAAGCGCAGGGACAGATCTTCCAGTTCCCACTTGATCTGCCAGATGCCCAGCCGGTTGGCCAGCGGCGCGAACACCGTCAGCGCCTCGCGCGCAATACCGGGAGAGACCGGGCGCTTGCTGGCCGCGTAGTAGCGCAGCGTCTGCAGGCGCGAGGCCAGCCGCAGCAGCACGACACGCAGATCGCGCGAGAAGCCCAGCAGCATCTTGCGCACGTTCTCGGTCTGCGTGGCCTCATCGTCCAGATACTGGCCGCCCAGCTCGGCGCCGCGCGCCTGCTGCTGCACGCGCATGAGCTTGTTGGTTTCCACGGCCAGGGTGGCGAAATTCTCGCCAAAGGCCTTGGCGATCACTTCCTGCGGACGATTCAGGTGCACGCTGGCATGCACCAGATAGATCGCCGCCTGCATCGTTTCGGAGCCACCGATGGTCTTGAGGATGGCGGCCACCGCATCGGCATGGGCCATCGTGTTCTCGCCGGACTCCATGGTCTCGGTGGCGATCAGCGGCTCGGCAAAGGTGCGCGCGCGGGCCAGCGCGTTGACCTGTTCGGGCAGGGTCTGCGACGTGGCCGTGATCAGGTGCGGCAGCACCGCCGGCACCTGGCCAGGCGCGGCTGCGGCGGGCGAAGGCGCCTGCACGGCGGCCTCGCTGCTGGCGGTCTTCATTCGTCACTCTCCCTGGCCTGCTCGGCAATATTCATGGTGCTTGGCAAGCGCTCTTCTCCCCATAAGAACCGGCACAGCAAGGCCACTTGCCCTGCTGCGACGAAGGTGGGCGCATGCCCCACCCCTTCAAATTCCACGCAATGCGCCTTCGGTCCGCGCTGCGCCATGGCCTGCGCCGTGGCCGCAGTCAGCAGATCGGACTGCGCACCACGAACTAGCAAGACGCGTGCCTTGATCTGGTCATACAGCTGCCACAGCAGCGCTTCGCCGGCCTGGGCCATCTCGGGCGTCATCTGCTGCAGGGACACTGCAATCTGAGGGTCATAGTGCAAGACAAGGCCGCCATCGGCGGCCGGCCGCATCATAGGTCGCGTCAATCGCAACCATTGCCCTTCGCTATGTGGGCCGAAGCCTTCGGAAATCAAGAGCAGCGCATGGGCTGCCTGTTCAAGATTTTCAAAATGCACGCCCTTGCCCAGGTACTGACATATGCGCTCCAGGGCAGACCACTCGATGACAGGCCCCACATCGTTGAGCACCAGCCTGCGGATGGGCGCCGGCAGCGGCAGCCCCGGCTGGCCTGCAAGCGCCATGCCGATCAACCCGCCCATGCTGGTGCCCACCCAATCCAATTGTTCGACAGGCGCCTGCGCATGCACCTGGGCCAGCAAGGCCAGCATGTCGGCTGCGTAAAGAGGCACCTGGTAGGCGGCCGGATCCTGCAGCCAGTCGCTTTCGCCACGCCCGACCACGTCGGGGCAGATCACGCGGGCGCGTTCGCTGAGCCGCTCGGCCAGCACGTCGAAGTCACGCCCCTGGCGCGACAGGCCGTGCACGCAGACCACGACATGGGGATGGTGCGGATCGCCGGTGCGATTCCATTCCCAATAGGCCATGCGGTGCGACGCATTATCTTGAGCAGCCGAGCTGGCAGTACGGCTCCAGGGTGAGGCACGCCCGGCAACTGCCGGGCAGGATACGTAGTTCAGCGTAGGATGATTCATGGAAACGCATTCGCGGAGCCGGCGCCGATAATGGCTGTGTTGCATCGTACATTCATTCGGAGACTCTCTATGTTGAAAGGCAAGACCGCCCTCGTGACCGGTTCGACCAGCGGAATCGGCCTCGGGATCGCGAAGGCGCTGGCCCGCCAGGGCGCCAATATCGTGCTCAATGGTTTCGGCGATGTGGACGGCCCCCGTGCCGAAGTGCTGGCCGCAGGCCAGGCCGCCGGCGCCCAGGTCGCCTACCACGGTGCCGACATGAGCCGCGTGGCAGACATCGAGGACATGGTCCAGTACAGCGTGCGCAACTTCGGCCAGATCGACATCCTCGTGAACAATGCCGGCATCCAGCACGTGGCACGCGTGGAAGACTTCCCGCCCGAGCGCTGGGATTCCATCATCGCCATCAACCTGTCCAGCGCCTTCCACACCTCGCGCCTGGTCCTGCCCATGATGCAGGCGGCCGATGGCGGCAAGGGCTGGGGCCGCATCATCAACGTGGCTTCGGTGCACGGCCTCGTGGGCTCGGCGCAGAAGTCCGCCTATGTGGCGGCCAAGCACGGCATTGTCGGGCTGACCAAGGTCACGGCCCTGGAGAACGCCACCTCCGGCATCACCTGCAACGCCATCTGCCCCGGCTGGGTGCTGACGCCGCTGGTGCAAAAGCAGGTGGACGCCAAGGCCGAGCAGCACGGCATCAGCAACGAAGAAGCCAAGAAGCTGCTGCTGGGCGAAAAGGAACCCTCGATGCAGTTCACCACGCCCGAGGAGCTTGGCGAGCTGGCCGTGTTCTTCTGCTCGCCCGCTGCCGCCAACGTGCGCGGCGTGGCCTGGAACATGGATGGCGGCTGGGCTGCGCAGTAATCGCGGCCAGACAGATCACTGCCAAAAAAGGAGCGCCACGGCGCTCCTTTTTTCATGAATGGGTCACCCGGTCAGTACATCTGCACTGAGCCCGAAACGTGGACCATCACCTGCGCCTTGCCCGCTTCCACGGACACGGCATCCATTTCCGCGCCGGCGGCCTTGGCGGACATGGCCATCATGCGCGGACGCGGCATGGGCACCGAGGTATCGCTGCTGCTCACGTTGACCTCGCGCAGGCTGTAGTTGGCAAAGCCGAAGCTCTTGGACAGCGTGGAGGCGCGCTGCTTGAACTGTTCGATGGCCTTGGCCTGGGCCTCGCCTTCGACCTTTTCACGGGCCTCGCGCGACAGGCCGAAGCCCACTTGCGACAGCGTCATGTCCTGCACCTGGGCCGCCGTCTGCGTGATGCGCGCGAAGTCGCGGCCCTGCAGAAGAATCTCGGCGCGGCCCTGCCAGCCTTCCACCTTGTTGTCCTTGCCATAGCGCGGATAGATGCCGAAGCTGCCGGTGCTCACATCCATCTGGCCCGACTGGGCGCTGCGCTTGGTCACTGCCATGGCGGCCTCGACCACTTTCTGCAGCTGGGACTGGACCGTGGCCGCATCGCGCCCTTCGCGCGTGGCCGACAAGGTGGCGGTCAGCAAGTCCTGCACCACATCCACCGAGCCTTCTGCAGACAACTGCACCACATTGGCCGGCTGTGCCTGCGCCGTGGCGGCGTTCTGCGCCCAGGCACCGCTGGCACAGGCCAGCGCAGTGGCCGCGACCACGGACTTGACCCAGGGGCGGGACAGCTGTTTGGAAAGCTTGCTCATGCGTTCACCCTTTGAAATGAAAGGTAGTTCAGGGATACAACTGCATGCCGCCCTTTCGCTACGGCATGCCGCCAGATGGTGACAGGTGTGGAGCCGTTCAGGCCTATTCGCCCCGTCATTCACAACATTATTGCAACGATAAATGCATCAACGCGATGAACCCATAGTTAAATATTCTAAAGACACATTTTCCGTTCTAAATTTAAACGCAACATCTGTAACACACGGCAAAAGTTCGGGGTTTTGACCAGACTTTTCAGCCCAAGCTGGTAACAATGGCGGCTGTTACAAATGACCGACCGAGGATGAACATGGCCACTACGACCAACCGCACCGACAAGATCCTGGTGGTGGATGACGATGCGCGCATCCGCGACCTGCTGCGCCGCTACCTGACGCAGGAAGGCTTCGAGATCATGATTGCCGAAGATGGCAAGGCGCTGAACCGCATCCTGCTGCGCGAGACCGTGGACCTGATCGTGCTTGACCTGATGATGCCCGGCGAGGATGGCCTGTCCATCTGCCGCCGCCTGCGCTCGGCCAATGACCGCACGCCCATCATCATGCTGACCGCCAAGGGCGAGGATGTGGACCGCATCGTGGGCCTGGAAGTGGGCGCCGACGACTACCTGGGCAAGCCCTTCAACCCCCGCGAACTGCTGGCCCGCATCCATGCCGTGCTGCGCCGCCGCCCGCCGCAGGAAGCGCCGGGCGCGCCTTCCGGCGACAACGAGGTGGTGAGCTTCGGCCCCTTCACCTTCGACCTGGGCACGCGCGTGCTGCAAAAGAATGGCGAGGAACTGCCGCTGACCACGGGCGAATTCGCCATGCTCAAGGCCCTGGTGCGCCACCCGCGCCAGCCGCTGTCGCGCGAGAAGCTGGCCCTGCTGGCGCGCGGCCGCGAGTTCGAGCCCTTCGACCGCAGCCTGGACGTGCAGGTCTCGCGCCTGCGCAAGCTGATCGAGGAAGATGCCGCCGCACCGCGCTATATCCAGACGGTCTGGGGTGTGGGCTACGTGTTCGTACCCGATGGCGCGAACTGAAATGCATCACCCCCTGAGGCGCTGCGCGCCTTCCCCCTCTCTCGCTACGCGGGAGGGGGACGACGCCCTCGCCGCGAGGCGGCTCTTGCTCGGCGTCCCTGGGTTGGGGCCGTAACGTTTTATGTGCCGTTGACAATGCGCAGCGCCAAAACCTCACCCTGTCGACCGAGACAACCGGTAACGCAGGCTGGCCGGCACAGGCGTAATCTCGCAGCCGGCCCCTAGAATGACGAACCGCATTCCATGAGTTCCTTCACCGTCCCGCCCCACGACGCCACCAGCCCTGCGCCGCTCGACTACGAGCGGCGCATGACTGCGCGCTCTCCGCTGGGACTCAATCTTTTCTGGCGCACCTTCTGCCTGCTGGCCCTGCTGCTGGTGGGCAGCATCCTGGCGTGGCTGCAGACGCTGCGTGCCTTCGAGTTCGAGCCGCGCACGCTGCACACCGCCCAGCAGATCGCCTCGCTGGTCAACCTCAGCCGCGCGGCCCTGGTGCATTCGGATGCCATCAACCGCGTCTCTCTGATCAAGACCATGGCCGACCAGGAAGGCGTGCGCATTCTGCCGCGCGAGCCTGGTGACAGCTTCGAGCTGCTGGACCAGAGCACGCTGGGCAAGCGCCTGACCGAGGAGCTCACGCGCCGCCTGGGCTACGGCACCATCGTGGCGCGTAGCGTCAATGGCGAACCGGGGCTGTGGGTGGGCTTCACCATCAATGGCGACCGCACATGGCTGCTGATGGACCGCTCGCGCTTCACGCCGGCCAGCGGGCGCACCTGGCTGATCTGGCTGATCACGGCCGGCCTGCTGTCCCTCGCGGGCGCGGCAGCCATCGCGCGCCTGATCAACCGGCCGCTCAAGCAGTTGAGCTATGCGGCCAACCGCGTGCGAGATGGCGACTTTGACGCCAGCCAGCTCGACGAGGAAGCCGTCACCAGCGAGATCCGCGAGGTCAACATCGGCTTCAACCGCATGGCGCAGAAACTGGCCCAGCTGGAGCAGGACCGCGCGGTGATGCTGGCTGGCATCTCCCACGACCTGCGCACGCCACTCGCCCGCCTGCGGCTGGAGACCGAGATGAGCGTGGTGGACGACGTGGCGCGCGAGCATATGGTGGCCGACATCGTGCAGCTGGACGCCACCATCGACAAATTCCTGGACTACGCCCGCCCCGACCATGTGACCCTCAACCCGGTCAACCTGCATGCCGTGGTGTCTTCCTGCGTCTATGCGGTGCAGGACCACCGCGAGCTGCAGATCAGCATGGCCGTGCCCGAAGGCGTCTATGTACTGGCCGACGAGGTGGAACTGGCGCGCGTGATCTCCAACCTGTTCGAGAACGCACGCCGCTACGGCAAGACGCCAGAGACCGAAACCACCCACGTGGACGTGACGGCATCGGAGCGCGAAAGCTGGGTCGTGATTCGCATCCGCGACCATGGCCGGGGCGTGCCGCCCGAGCAGTTGGCCAGCCTGACCCAGCCCTTCTTCCGTGGCGACTCTGCGCGCACGGCCGCAGCGGGCGCGGGCCTGGGCCTGTCCATCGTGGACAAGACGGTGCAGCGCATGGGCGGCGTGTTTGCGCTGTCCAACTCCTCCACGGGCGGGCTGGTTGCCCATGTGCAGTTGCAGCGTGCCTCGGGCGTGGCCAAGGGTGCCGAGCCCGAGCAGCGTCTGCAGCGCCCGCAGATCAAGCGCCAGCTGCCTCCGCGTGCGCAGGACGGCGCCCTGGACGGAGAAGACTGAGCCCGCAGTGCGCGTTCGTCAGATACGTTCGGCAGATACAAAGGCCCCGGCGATCATTGACCGATCGCCGGGGCCTTTTGCCATGGGGACGGCACCCCGCTGGTCAGGCGCGGAACAGCAAGGCGGCGGCGCGCGCCTCCATGGCCTGTTGCTGGCCCACGGGCCCGAGCTTCTCGGCCGTCTTGGCCTTGACGTTGACCTGGTCCAGCGCCAGGCCCAGCGCCGTGGCGATGCGCTCGCGCATGGCAGGAATGTGCGGCGCCAGCTTGGGAGCCTGGGCAATGATGGTGCTGTCGATGTTGCCAATCTCCAGGCCCGTGGCGCGCACGCGGCGCGCAGCTTCCACCAGCAGCACCAGCGAATCGGCGCCACGGAATTCGGGGTCGGTGTCGGGGAAATGCCGGCCGATGTCGCCCAGCGCCGCGCCGCCCAGCAACGCGTCGGTGATGGCGTGCAGCAGCACGTCGGCATCGGAGTGGCCCAGCAGCCCCAGTTCATGCGGCACCTCGATGCCGCCCAGGATCAGCTTGCGCCCGGGCACCAGGGCATGCACGTCCCAGCCCTCGCCAATACGAAAATTCATGTGAAACATTCCAGGTTCAGAAAAACGGATTGCCCGACGCCTGCGGCTGGTCGCGCTTGCCCCGGTAGCGTTCCAGCGTCGCGCCATGCGCGCGCTGCGACAGCACGGCGGCAGCCAGCGCAAAGTCGTCGGGATAGGTGACCTTGAAGTTCTGCGCGCCGCCGGGCACCAGGCGCGGGCGCTGGCCCACGGCCTCCATGGCGCTGGCCTCGTCGGTCACGGCCGATCCCGCGTGCTCCAGGGCGTCGAGCAGCGGCGCGATGCGAAACATCTGCGGCGTCTGCGCCAGCCATTTGTCGCTGCGGTCCACCGTGCCCGCCACGCGCACCCCGCCAGGCCCGGTCACGGCTGTCTTGAGCGTGTCGGGCAGCTTGTGCGCCAGCAGGCCGCCCACGGCATCGTGCTCGCAGGCGTCGATCAGGGCATCGATCAGTTCGGGCGTCACCAGGCAGCGCGCGGCGTCGTGCACCAGCACCCAGTCATGCGCACTCGCACCGCGCGCCAGCAGCTCCTTCAGGCCGTTGGTCACGGATTCGGCCCGCGTGGTGCCGCCGCAGGCCGCCGTGGAGTAGCGCGTGGGCGACGGGCCCGGCAGGCCCTGGCGCCAGAAATCATCGCCGGGGGCAATCACCACCAGCGTGTGGTGCACGCGCGCTGCACCGGCAAAGGCGGCCAGCGTGTGCGCCACCATGGGCGCACCGGCCACCAGATGGTATTGCTTGGGCAGTTCAGGCGCAGGCGCATCGGGTGCGATGGCGCGCGAGCCCGTGCCCGCACAGGGGATCAAGGCCCACAGGCGGGCCGGCTCCAGGGACGCGGGCGCAGCCGCCGCAAGCAGATCTGTCATGGAGGCGCATTGTAGTGACCGCCATGCGCGGCCACGAGCGGCCATGAGCCACCATGGACATGCGGGCATGCCTGCATGGCCGTCATGCGTGCTGGCTAAAATGGTTCGATACCCCTCTGCGCGTGCCGAGGGGTTTTGTCGTTACTTCGCCCAGGCGCTGCGGCGCCAACGTCCAAGCACCATGGAACTGCCCAAGCTCACTCCCGGAAAACGCTTCACCCTGCCCCGCCCCGTGGGCAGCGCCGACGCCCTGCTGCTGGCCCGCCTGGGCGAGCGCGAGAAGGCTGCTGGCCGGGTGACGGCCATCGTCACGGCCGACGCCTCGGATGCCCAGCGGCTGATCGACGAGATGGCCTTCTTCGCCCCGGGCCTGCGCTGCGCGCTGTTCCCCGACTGGGAGACCCTGCCCTACGACAGCTTCTCCCCCCACCAGGACCTGATCAGCGAGCGCCTGGCCACGCTGTGGCGCATCAACCAGCGCGACAAGGAGCATGGTGCCGACGTGGTGCTGGTGCCCGCCACCACGGCGCTGTACCGGCTGGCGCCGCCCTCCTTCCTGGCCGGCTACACCTTCGAGTTCAAGAGCGGCCAGAAGCTGGACGAGGCCAAGCTCAAGGCCCAGCTGACCCTGGCCGGCTACCAGCATGTCTCCCAGGTGGTCAGCCACGGCGAGTACGCGGTGCGGGGCGGCCTGATCGACCTGTTTCCCATGGGCTCGCTGCAGCCCTACCGCGTGGATCTGTTCGACGACGAGATCGACTCCATCCGCACCTTCGATCCCGACACCCAGCGCAGCCTCTACCCCGTGCCCGAGGTGCGCCTGCTGCCCGGCCGCGAGTTCCCCATGGACGAGGACGCACGCGCCAAGTTCCGCCAGCGCTGGCGCGAGCTGCTGGAGGGCGATCCCACGCGCAGCCGCATCTACAAGGACATGGGCCAAGGCATTGCCACGGCCGGCATCGAGTACTACCTGCCGCTGTTCTTCGACGAAACGGCCACCGTGTTCGACTACCTGGGCGCCGATGCCACCGTGGTGATGCATGGCGACCTGGAGCCGGCCTTCCAGCGCTTTTGGCAGGACACCAAGGAGCGCTTCCGCCTGGTGCAAGGCGACCCCGAGCGCCCGGCCCTGCCGCCCGAGGTGCTGTTCCTGTCCGCCGACCAGTTCTACACGCGCGCCAAGGAGCACGCCCAGCTCGCGCTGCGCCCAGGCACCGAGGACGTGGCAGACAGCGCCATCTTCCAGAAGCTGGAGGACCTGTCCGTGGTGCGCGGCGCGGAAGACCCGCTGGCGCGCCTGCAAAGGCACATTGCCAGCAGCGCCCACCGCATCCTGCTGCTGGCCGAGTCCGATGGCCGGCGCGAAAGCCTGCTGGACTTCTTCCGCGCCTCGGGCGTGAACCCGCCGGTCTTCGACTCGCTGGCCGAGTTCCAGGGCGATGCGGGCGAGAAGGTGGGCATTGCCACGGCCGGGCTGATGAACGGCTTTGCCTGGGTGGAGGAAGGCCTGGACTTCGTCACCGAGACGGAGCTGTTCGCCACCAGCCCCACGGGCCGCAGGCGCCGCCGCCAGGAGCAGGTCAGCGATGTGGAGGCGCTGATCAAGGACCTGTCCGAACTCAAGGTGGGCGACCCCGTGGTGCATTCGGACCACGGCATCGGCCGCTACCAGGGCCTGGTCAACATGGACATGGGCCAGAAGAACCCTGACGGCACGCCGGCCGTGCAGGAGTTCCTGCACCTGGAGTACGCGGGCAACGCCGTGCTCTACGTGCCCGTCAGCCAGTTGCAGCTGATCAGCCGCTACACGGGCGTCTCGCCCGAGGACGCGCCGCTGCACAAGCTCGGCGGCACGCAGTGGGAAAAGGCCAAGCGCAAGGCGGCCGAGCAGGTGCGCGACTCGGCAGCCGAGCTGCTGAACATCTATGCGCGCCGCGCCGCGCGCCAGGGCCATGCCTTCCGCTACTCGCCCCAGGACTACGAGCAGTTCGCCAACGACTTCGGCTTCGAGGAAACGGCGGACCAGCGCGCCGCCATCCACGCCGTGATCCAGGACATGATCAGCCCCCAGCCCATGGACCGCCTGGTCTGCGGCGACGTGGGCTTCGGCAAGACCGAGGTGGCGCTGCGCGCGGCCTTCGTGGCCATCACGGGCGGCAAGCAGGTGGCCTTTCTCGCGCCCACCACGCTGCTGGCCGAGCAGCATTACCAGACCCTGGTGGACCGCTTCTCCAAGTGGCCGATCAAGGTGGCCGAAGTCTCGCGCTTTCGCTCGGGCAAGGAGATCACGGCGGCCGTCAAGGGCATTGCCGACGGCTCGGTGGACATCGTCGTGGGCACGCACAAGCTGCTGTCGGAGTCCACGCAGTTCAAGAACCTGGGCCTGCTGATCATCGACGAGGAGCACCGCTTCGGCGTGCGCCATAAGGAAGCCATGAAGGCCATGCGCGCCGAGGTGGACGTGCTCACGCTGACGGCCACGCCCATCCCGCGCACCATGGGCATGGCGCTGGAAGGCCTGCGCGACCTGTCCGTCATCGCCACCGCGCCCCAGCGGCGCCTGGCCATCAAGACCTTTGTGCGCAACGAGGGCACGGGCGTGATCCGCGAGGCCGTGCTGCGCGAGCTCAAGCGCGGCGGCCAGTGCTACTTCCTGCACAACGAGGTCGAGACCATCGAGAACCGCAAGCAAAAGCTCGAGGAAATCCTGCCCGAGGCACGCATTGCCGTGGCCCACGGCCAGATGCCCGAGCGCGAGCTCGAACGCGTGATGCGCGACTTCGTGGCCCAGCGCTACAACATATTGCTGTGCTCGACCATCATCGAGACCGGCATCGACGTGCCCAGCTCCAACACCATCCTCATCAGCCGCGCCGACAAGTTCGGCCTGGCCCAGCTGCACCAGCTGCGCGGCCGCGTGGGCCGCAGCCACCACCAGGCCTATGCCTACCTGATGGTGCCCGACCTGGACAGCCTGACCAAGCAGGCCCAGCAGCGGCTGGAGGCCATCCAGCAGATGGAGGAACTGGGCTCGGGCTTCTACCTGGCCATGCACGACCTGGAGATCCGCGGCGCCGGCGAGGTGCTGGGCGAGAACCAGAGCGGCAACATGATGGAGGTGGGCTTCCAGCTCTACAACGAGATGCTGTCCGAGGCCGTGCGCAGCCTCAAGGCCGGCAAGGAGCCCGACCTGCTCAGCCCGCTGTCGGCCTCCACCGACATCAACCTGCACGCGCCGGCCCTGCTGCCCAACGACTACTGTGGCGACGTGCACCTGCGCCTGTCCTTCTACAAGAAACTGGCCACGGCCCGCACCAGCGACCAGATCGACACCCTGCTCGAAGAAATCGTGGACCGCTTCGGCAAGCTGCCGCCCCAGGCGCAGACGCTGATCGACGTGCACCGCCTGCGCGTGCTGTCCCAGCCCTACGGCGTGGTCAAGGTGGATGCGGCGCCCGGCGTCATCAACATCACCTTCAAGCCCCAACCACCCGTGGACCCGATGGCCATCATCCACCTCATCCAGAAGAACAAGCACATCAAGCTGGCCGGCAACGAGAAGCTGCGCATCGAGCGTGCCCTGGACAACCCCAAGGACCGCGCCCAGATGGTGCGCGACGTGCTGCGCAGCCTGGGCCAGCCGCTGGTGGAAGCGAAGGCGGCCCAGCCCGCATAGAACGCGTCGTTCCAGCCATGTTCCTCGAAGCGAGCATTGCCCTGCTGGCCCTGGCCACCGCGCTGTGGCTGCGCCCCTGGCGCATGCTGGCCGGCCGCACCGGTCCGGGCGGCCCGCAGGACCGCATGGCCTCGCCCCTGATCACGCCACTGCTGGGCGTGCTCGTGCTGCTGCCCTGGATCTGGGCCCTGCCCACGCTGCACCGCATGCCGCTGCAATTGCAGTGGTCATCTGCGCCGCTGGTGGTGCTCATGCTGGGCTGGCCCCTGTCCGTGCCGCTGCTGCTCATCGTGGGCGGGCTGGCCGCCCTGCTGTCGCCGGCCCTGGGCTGGGGCGATGCGCTGGGCATCGCGGTCTGGCAGGGCATCGTGCCTGCCACGCTGGCCATGCTCTGGGGCGCGGCGCTGCGGCGCTGGCTGCCGCACCAGATCTTTGTCTACATCCTCGCGCGCGGCTTTGCGGGCACGGTGCTGTGCGTTTTCATCTCGGCCCTGCTGGCCCAGGCGGCGGGCCACGCCCTGCCCGGCGTCAACGAGGATCTGTCACGCATCGCGCGCTGGCTCATGGCCTGGGGCGATGCCGTGGTCACCGGCATGGTCACCGCCATCTTCGTGGTGTTTCGCCCCCAATGGCTGGCCACCTGGTCGGACGCCATCTACCTGCGCCAGCCGCCCGCAGCCTGACGGCAGGCCCGCCACTGGATATGATTTGCGCCTGTTTCCCGCCAGCCCGGCGGCCCGTCCCCTTTTTGCTGCCCCACCCATGACCGATGTCACCGAATTCGCGCCCGGACTGCTGATCCGCGGCATCCAGCCGCCACTGAAGCTGGCCGACTACAAGCTCATCGCGTTCGACATGGACTCGACGCTGATCACCATCGAGTGCATCGACGAAATCGCCGACGCCACCGGCAAGAAGGCCGAGGTCTCGGCCATCACCGAAGCCACCATGCGCGGCGAGATCACCGACTTCAAGGACAGCCTGCGCCAGCGCGTGGGCAAGCTCGTCGGCGTGACCGAGGCCGACATGGCCCGCGTGCTGGCCGAGCGCCTGAAGCTCTCCCCGGGCGCCGAAACCCTGGTGCGCGCAGCCCAGGCTGCGGGCCTGAAGGTGCTGCTGGTCTCGGGCGGCTTCACCTACTTTGCCGAACATGTGCGCGGCATGCTGGGCATCGACTTCGTGCGTGCCAACGTGCTGGAGATGCGTGACGGCGCGCTGACCGGCGGCCTGATCGAGCAGCCCTGGGGCGACATCTGCGACGGCGCCGAAAAGCGCCGCACCCTGCTGGAAGTCGCCTCGCTGCTGGGCATTCGCCCCGACCAGTGCATCGCCGTGGGCGACGGCAGCAACGACATTCCCATGATGCAGGTCGCAGGACTGTCCGTGGCCTACCACGCCAAGCCGCGCGTACGCAACGAAGCCAAGGTCTCCATCACCGAAGGCGGCCTGGACCGCCTGCTGGAAGTCCTGCGCTGAAAACGGGCGGCAGTGCGCGCGCAGGCCGCTGCGCCGCTCCGCAATCAATAGCTGAGAATGTTCTGTGGGCTTGCTTTTCCGGCAAGCCCCAGTCTTTTCTACAATGCTTCACGCAGCCCCATAGGCCACCGCCCCAGCGCCGGGTGGCCCACCTACAACAGCAGGCTGCACGCCGGCGCATCCGCGCGCCGGTGCTTGGAATCTCCTCCCCCATCCCCATGTGATACACAAGGCCGCAGGCCTGCCCGCATACGGGCAGCCTGTGGCGCGCCGACCGGCGCGGGCCCGCCTGCGCCGACCGTGTACATGACCACCATGATTGGAAAAAACTCCGTGAAGACTTCGTTCCGCGCCACTGCCTCCGTGATCGCCCTGGCCATTGCATCGCTGACCGTGCCCACGCTGGCCCAGGCCAAGCGCATGGGCAGCGGCGGCAAGTCCGTGCGCCCGGCGTCGATCGGCAAGGCCCCCGCTCAGCCCGCAGCGCCTGCGGCACCCACCGCCAGCAAGGCGGCGACTCCGTCCACCCCCGCCGCGCCGACCACGCCTGCAGCCCCGACCGCTGGGGCAGCCCCCGCTGCGGCACCTGCGGCTGGGGCCGCTCCCGCTGCGGCAGCCCCCGCTGCTGCTGCACCTGGCGCGGCTGCCGCTCCCGCAGCACGCGGCTCCGGCATGATGGGCACGCTGGGCGCCGCTGCCGTGGGCGCCGTTGCAGGCTCCATGGCCGGCAATGCGCTGGCTGGCGCCATGACCCCTGAAAAGGACGCGGCCGCCAAGGAAGCCGAAGCCAAGGCCAAGGCCGCTGAAACCGAGGCAGCCGAGCTGCAGCGCAAGGCCGACGAAGCCAAGGCCAAGGCCGAAGCCGCCCGCGCTGCCGCCAAGTAAACCGCCTGCGTTTTCCCCCGGAAAGGCCGCGCCCGTCGCGGCCTTTTGCTTTGTAGGGCGGCCGTTTCAGCGCGGCCCGGCGCGCAGCGGCTGCAGCAGGTGCGACAGGCCGTTGTGGTCCAGTTCCTGCATCAGCGCCAGCAACTGGCCCAGCTCTCCCTTGGGGAAGCCTTCGCGTGCGAACCAGTTCAGATAGTTGCCGGGCAGGTCGGCGATCAGCCGGCCTTTGTATTTGCCGTAGGGCATGTGCACCAGCACCAGCTTTTGCAGCATTTCGGAGTCCATGGCGGCGATGGTACGCGCTGCGGCATCGCAAGAATCTGCATAAAAAGCCACAGCCTTATAACCAAATAGCAAAATTGTTCATTGCGGCCGCTGGCTCCGCACTAGACTATGCGCCTGCCTGCCGTACCGCCCGATACAGAACCACTCCACCGGGCCTGCGGCGTTTTTGCAACCCGTTGAAGAAAGTCCTCCGGTCATGTTGAAGAAAGCCCTCTCCGCAATCGCGATTGCCACGCTGGCCCTGACGGCCCAGGCCGCCGACGTGCTCAAGGTCGGCGCCACCGCCGTGCCCCATGCAGAAATCCTCAACCATGTGAAGCCGGCCCTCAAGGCCCAGGGCATCGACCTGCAGATCAAGGAATTCAGCGACTACGTGCAGCCCAATGCGGCCGTCGAGGACAAGCAGCTGGACGTGAACTTCTTCCAGCACCAGCCCTACCTGGACAGCTACAACAAGGACCGCAAGACCTCGCTGGTGGCCGTGCCCAATGGCAAGGTCCACGTGGAGCCCTTCGGCGGTTACTCGCAGAAGATCAAGAACGTGAAGGATCTGAAGGACGGCGCCACCATCGCCATCCCCAACGACCCCTCCAACGGCGGCCGCGCCCTGATCCTGCTGGCCAAGCAGGGCCTGATCGAGCTCAAGGACCCCAAGAGCCTGACCCCCACGCCGCTGGACGTGGCCAAGAACCCCAAGAAGCTCAAGTTCAAGGAACTCGAAGCCCCGCTGCTGCCACGCGCGCTGGCTGACGTGGACCTGGCCCTGATCAACACCAACTACGCCATCGAGGCCAAGCTCAATCCCACCAAGGATGCGCTGTTCATCGAAGGCTCCGATTCGCCCTACACCAACATCGTGGTCTCGCGCCAGGACCGTGCCAACGATCCCAACATCGCCAAGCTGATGAACGCGCTGCACACGCCCGACGTGAAGAAGTTCATCCTCGAGAAGTACAAGGGCGCTGTCGTTCCTGCGTTCTGAGGCGCAGGGAATGCAGCCGCTCGGCTGCATCCTGTCCCCGCAAAAAAAGCGCTGCCTCGGCAGCGCTTTTTTCATTCCCCTTCCCTGGTATCGCCACTCAACCCGCAGGCGTCACCTCGGCCGGCGCCTTGGCCGCCGCAGCGGGCCGCGTGATGGCGCTGCCCATGGCCGCGCCCATGATGCAGGCGATGGCCAGCCACTGGGTCCCCACCAGGTGCTCATGCAGCAGCAGCATGCCCATGAGGGCGGCAATCGCAGGCTCCGTGGCCAGGGCGATGCCGAAGGTGGCCGGT
Source organism: Delftia acidovorans NBRC 14950 (assembly GCF_001598795.1). Lineage (GTDB taxonomy): Bacteria > Pseudomonadota > Gammaproteobacteria > Burkholderiales > Burkholderiaceae_C > Comamonas > Comamonas acidovorans. The sequence goes on from NZ_BCZP01000011.1 coordinate 84,849, forward strand.
GGCAGGCGGCGCAGGGCCATCATCTCCAGCGTATAGGGCAAGGCGCTGGAGATGGCCGCCACCACCAGACCGAAGGCCAGGATGGACGGCTGCAGCAGCTTGGCCCCCGCTTCGGCCACGCCGAAAGGCACCACCACCATGGCGGCGAACACCAGGCCCAGCGACACGGCCTGGCCGCTGGGAATGCTGCCCAGGCGCTGCCCCAGCAGGATGTACAGCGCCCAGCAGATGGCAGCGCCCACGGCGCAGGCAATGCCCACGGGCTCCAGCACCAATCCGCCCGCGCCGGCGCCCCCTATCGGCAAAATCAGGGCCAGCCCCGCCACGGCCAGCGCCAGCCAGACAAAGTCCACCGGCCGGCGCGAGTGGTAGATGGCCACGGCCAGCGGACCGGAGAATTCGATGGCCACGGCCAATCCAAAGGGAATGGTGCGCAGCGCCATGTAGAACAGCAGGTTCATGGCGCCCAGCGCCACGCCGAAACGCAGCAGCGCCCACGCCTGGGGGCGGGCCAGCGTCCAGCGCCAGGGCCGCCAGATGGCCACCAGGATCAGCGCGGCAAAGCCCACGCGCAATGCCGAAGTGCCCTGGGCGCCCAGCACCGGAAAAAGCTGCTTGGCAAGAGAAGTGCCCACGCCCAGTGCCGTGACCGAGCCCAGCACGGCCAGCAGGGGCCAGGCGCGGTTCCATGTGGTGTTTGTTGTCATGGCACGTACGATATTGCAGGCCAGCGATGCAAAAGGCTCGTTTTGGGGCCTCTTCGCGCAACATTCGCTCTTTCCGACCGCCTCGCACCCGTTTTCTGCCCCTGCCCCATGCCCGCCATCGCACTCGATACTTTTGACCGCGCCATCCTCGACGTGCTCCAGCGCGACAACCTCACGCCGCAGCGCCTCATTGCCGAGCAGGTCCACCTTTCGGCACCGGCCGTGCAGCGGCGCATACGGCGCCTGCAGGAGCTGGGCGTGATCACGGCCAACGTGGCCGTGGTCGATCCCGTGCGCACGGGGCGCCCGCTCACCGTGCTCATCAACGTGCAGCTGGCCAACGAGCGCCCGGACCTGTCCCTGGCCTTTCGCGCGCGCGTGGCGCGCGAGCCCGCCGTGCAGCAGTGTTACTACGTGACCGGGGAAGCCGACTATTCATTGATCGTCACGGCTGCCGATATGCAGGAGTACCAGGCGCTGGCGGCGCGGCTGTTCTCCGGAGACGACAACATCCGGCGCTACACCACCTCGATCGCTCTGGAACGCATCAAGACCGGGCTGCAGTTGCCGATGGCAGAACACAAGCCCGACAATGAAACAAGTTGACACAACCTAGACATACACCAGGAGACTGCTTTGAGCGCACCTTCACCGGACAGCATGGCCCGCCTCGTCGCCACACGCACCCTCGACAAGTACGAGCGTGACTACTATCCCAAGCGCGACCGCATCACCATTTCCTTCCGGGGCGACCTGGCCGAGCAATACAACTACGACAAGATCCAGCCCTTGTCCGAGGCCCAGCGCCATGGCCACAAGGTCGTCATCGAGGCGACCAGCCAGAAAACCGGCGCCACGGGCCACTACTGCATCGAATGCAACAGCTGGAACCTCATCGAGGCCGTGGGCACCTGGGCGCCCGGCGAGGAAGCCCCGGCCGCAGACTGATCTGCGCGGTCAGCCAACTGCCGGTGCCAACGCGCTGCCAGCCACCCACCAGGCCAGCGCCAGCATCATCACGCCCGTGAGGCCATCGAGAACGCGCCAGGCCTGCGGCTTCTCGAACAGGCGCTTCATGCGGCGGCCCGCAAAGGCCAGCGCCACGAACCACGACAGGCTGGCCGATGCGGCGCCCACCACATAGACCCACTTGAGTACGCCTTCCTGGCGCGCGCCGATGGAACCCATGAGCAGCACCGTGTCCAGATAGACATGGGGGTTGAACAGGGTGATCACGGCCAGCGTGGAGACCACGCCCAGCAGGCCACGCGGGGCCAGTTGCCCGCCCGATGCCGCCAGTTGCGCATCGGGCGCCATGGCCATGCGCCACAGCGCGATCAGCCCATAGGCCAGCAGGAACAGGGCGCCGCCCAGCGTCAGGTAGCGGGCCAGGTCGGGGTTGTCGCCCAGCAGCCGGGCCATGCCCGCCACGCCCAGGCCGATGAGCACCACGTCGCTCACCACGCACCAGGCCACGCAGGCGCGCACATGCTGACCGTGCACGGCTTGGCGCAGCACATAGAGGTTCTGGGCGCCGATGGAGACGATGAGAGACAGGCAGACCGTGAAGCCCGCCAGCCAGGAAGAAGAAACATTTGCAGTCCACATGGCCGGGATTGTCTGGCCGGCAAATGGTTAAGTAAAATTACATTTACTCAACCAAATGAAGAATATCTAAATGCTCGACTACGCCGGACTCGAAGCCCTGGCGGCCGTGGTGCGCGAAGGCAGCTTCGAGCGCGCGGCGCGCAAGCTGCATGTCACGCCCTCGGCCGTTTCCCAGCGCATCAAGCTGCTGGAGGAGCGTGTGGGCCAGGTGCTGGTGCTGCGCGGCCAGCCCTGCTCGGGCACCGATGCGGGCCGCAGGCTGTGCCTGCACCTGGAGCAGGTGGCCCTGCTCGAAAACGATCTGCGCCGCAAGAACCCGGAGCTGGTCCCCGAGGGCCAGACCGCCCTGCCCACGCTCAAGCTGGCCGTCAATGCCGACTCGCTGTCCACTTGGTTCATGGATGCCATGTCCGCCTTCACGCGCGACGGCAACGAGCTGCTGGACATCAGCATCGACGACCAGGACCACACGGCCAAGCGCATCCGCGAGGGCGAGGTGCTGGCTGCCGTCACGGCCACTTCCTCGGCCATTCCCGGCTGCAATACCTGGCCGCTGGGCCGCATGCGCTACGTGGCGGCGGCCAGCCCCGACTTCATCCGCCGCTACCTGAAGGACGGCATCACGCCCGAGGCCATGGCGCGCACGCCCATGATGAGCTACGGCCGCAAGGACAGCCTGCAGGACCAATGGCTGCAACGCCTGGGCGCAGAGGGGCGGCGCAACACGCCGCGCCACTTTCTTCCCTCCAACCAGGGCTATACGCGGGCCTGCGAGCTGGGCATGGGCTGGGGCATGCACCCGCCGCTGATGATCGGCGCGCAACTGGCCGAAGGCAGCCTGGTGGAGCTGCTGCCCGGCAACGACCTGGACATTCCCATGTACTGGGCCCATGCGCGCAATGCACAGGCCAGCCTGCAGCGGCTGACGGACTGCGTGATCCAGGCGGCAGCCGCCTGTCTTGACCCGATGGAGTGAGGGGGCCATCGACGCCCCCCTCTTTCCCCGCCTCGCCCACTCCGTCGAATCCACATCCCCGGCCAATGCGTTTTTGCCGGCCCGGGATCATCGCAATACCGGAAAAAACAGGTCTTCCATTCATTGAAGCCGCTGAAATACCGGCGTCATCAGATAATCCCGCGCACGCCCGGAAAATACAAACAGGAACAGTCCTAGAAATCAAATAGGAGCATTCCTATAAGGCAGATACAAGCGTCCCGGGGGGCAAAAAGAAGGACTCAGATTCTCTGAAAAGCCTTGACATCATTTGCAGTGAGCCTAGAGAATTCGCGGGCCTCAAGGCAATTTCATAAAGCCGCCACTCTTTTTGAAAATCACGCAGGCAATAGACGCGCCTCGAAATACTTTCCATATCCAGGAAATCGGCATCTCCGGCAATTCCTCCATTGCCGGATATTCAGGATTCGCCTATGAACACCACAGGAATACACAGGGACGAATACACGGGACAGACAATGCAGGAGTACTCCTTCGCTTTTCATTTGCGCATTCCATTCATTGCGCATGCGGCATGCCAGCGGCGCCGCGAAGCCGGCGGCATGCCTGCGCCGCCCGCAGGGCGCCACCAGGGCTTCACCCTGGTGGAGATCATGGTGACCCTGGCCGTGATGGTCATCCTGCTGGCCATTGCCGCCCCCAACATGAACGACATGGTGCAGGCCAGCCAGCAGGAGTCCGCACTGATGCGCCTGTCCGCGGCCCTGCGCATGGCCCAGCACGAGGCGGGACGACGCAACCAGCGCATCACCATCTGCCCTGCCAGCGCGGGCCGCAAGGCCTGCAGCGACACCGCCATCGGCAGCGGTCCCTATCAGGGGCTCCAGGATTGGTCCGGCGAGCTGATCGCCTTCAGCGACGGCAGCACCCCCCGCGTGATCGACGAGGACGACCAGGTCCTCAGGGTGTTTCCCAGCGTGCGCAGCGTGGATCTCTTCGCCTGGTATCCGACGGGCGGCCAGGGCATGAAATCGGCGGGCCACGCCGTACACGCGCTTCCGGACGGGCAGATCTGCTGGCCCACGGCCCGCCAGGGCGCACCGGGCGCCGAGCAGGTCCACCGCGTGGCCTACCCCTGCAACCCGGACGTGACCTTCACGGCCTGCCCGAGTCGCGCCCGGCACCTGCCCGCCCGCCATATCGCCATGTATGCCGGTGGCCTGCAGGACCTGGCGCCGCGCGACCCGCTGCCCCGCGCCTCTGGCAGCAGCAAGCCGCCAGCCATAGGCTGCGCCGCCAGCCTCTGAACACAAGCGAGGACTTCGCATGGACAGGAAGGATCCACACCCCGCTCCCACCCCCGCCGCAGCTGCGGCATCGCAGGCAGGCTTCACGCTGGTGGAGGTCATGGTCACCCTGGTGGTCATTTCCGCCGGCCTGCTGGGCACCCTCAAGGGGCTCTATCAGAACCTGGGCGACCTCAATGCCTCCTACCAGCGCACGGCGGCCGTGCAAAAGGCCGCCGAGATGGTGGAACGCCTGCGCGCCAACCGCCGGGGCGCACTGGCAGGCGACTTCGACGGCGGTGGCGGCACCGCGCCCAGATCCTGCAGCGACCCTGGCGAAGGCGGCGACGACAAGGCCCATGCCCAGTACCGGCTGTGCCTGTGGCAAAGGGACCTGGGCAACGCCCTGGCCCAGGGCCAGGGCAGCGTCAAGACTGCCGAAGGCAAGACCCTCATCACCGTGACCTGGAGCCATCCCCGCAGCGGGGATGGAAACCCCGAAGAACACAGCATCGAGGTCATCCCATGAGAGATCGGCTGGCATCCCGTGGCCCGCAGCAGGGCCTGACCCTGGTGGAACTCATGGTGGCGGTGGTCATCGCCCTGTTTCTCCTGGCCGCCTTGGCGGGACTGTATGTGAACGCAAGAGGCCTGCTGCGCCATGAAAATGCACTGGCGCGCATGCAAAGCGATGCACGCCTGAGCTTTGGCGTGATGGGCCAGGCGGTGCGCAATGCGGGCTTCACGGGCTGCAGCACGGCCTTGAGCAAGGTTCCCCCCTTCATCGCCGAGCCCCTGAGGCTCGGGCGCCACTGGAATCTGTTGGACCCCATAGGCATCCGGCGCGGACAGGCACAGGATGGTTGGACCAGTTTCGCGGAAGATGTCCCTGCCCAGGCCAGCGCCCGGTCGGACGTGCTCAGGACCGCGGGTACGGGCACGCACAAGAGCAGCCAGCAACTGAGCGACAACGATGTGGTCGTCGCGACCGATTGCTCGCAGACCTACATTTCCCGCCGGGCGCTCCTGGATACCTGCATCAAGCCCCCGCCCGGATCGGGAATTTCCGGCTTCTCCCCGGACCGGGGCACCTGCGGCCTGACGCCCCTCAAGCGCGACGCACGCGTGCTGCCCGCAATCAATGACCTGTTCTTCATCGGGCGGCTCAAGGACGGCAGCGCCACCGGCCTCATCCACTGCTCCAGCAGCCTGATCGATCCCAAGCCCGGTCACCGCAAAGCCAATGACCTGAGCTGCCGCATGCTGGCCGAAGGGGCCGTGGATCTCAAGATCGAGTCCATACACGGCCAGCCCTCGGCCGCCGTGCAGCAAAAGGCGCCGGGCAACAGCGTATGGAACAACACCGGCTCCGGCCTGGCCGGCAGAGCGACGACGCCGGGCCCGACTCCGCCGCCACCGCCTCCTGCCGTGCGCGCCGTGGAAGTGCGCCTTCTCATGGCCTCCGCGCCTGGCATGGGTGCGCTGCTGCACGCACCCCAGAGCTACACCTTCTATCGCGACAGCAACGGCGCTCCCCAGCGCACCACCGCAGCCGATCGGCGGCTGTACCGTGAATTCAGCGCGGTCTTCACGCTGCGAAACCGGGTGGAATGAGCATGGCAAGGACACGGACACAAACACGGACACAGGGCGGCCTGGCGCTCATCACCACCATGATCATCATGATGGCCCTGGTGATGCTGTCGCTGGCCGCCATGAACATGGGCCTGCTGCAGGGCCGGTCCACGGGCAACCGCAACGACTGGCACATCGCCTTCCAGGCCGCCGAGGCCGCGCTGCGCGACGGAGAGCAGGACATCACCACCCGCAACCCGGCCCTGGAGGCCTTTGACGATGCCTGCACAGCGGGCCTGTGCCTGCCCAGGGAAGACGGCAGCTCGTGGTCCGAGGCGCTCATTGCCCAGGACACGCTGGGCGTGGCGCTGGGCACGCACACCGGGCAGACCGCCCCCGGCCCCCAGGGAGCACCGACACCGCGCTACCTCATCGAGCGGCTGGAGACCCCTGCTCAAAGCGTGGTCGTGCAGGGCTATGGCGCCGACCAGGGCCGCCCTCCCGTCTTTCGCGTGACGGCCATCGGCATGGGAGCGGCCCGGCGCGCCGATGGCAGTCCGGCCTCGCGGGTGGTGCTGCAAAGCATGTACATCAATTGAAGGAAAGACCATGCGCAAACTCCCTCTGCAAAAGCCCAGCACCCCCCTCTTGCCGGCGGCAGTGGCGATGCTGCTGCTCGCCTGCATGGTCGGCCCCCGCGCGCAGCAGCCGCCGCGCCCCGTGCCTCTGAACATCTCACAGGTGCCCCTGATGGCCACGCAGAACGCCACGCCCAACGTGCTGCTCATCATGGACAACTCCAACAGCATGGACGAGGCCCCGAACGGCTCCGCCGTCGGCAGCGACAGCAATGACAGCAAGTCCGAGATCGCCCGCGCCGCTGCCCGCACCATCATCGAACGCTACCAGGGGCGCATGAACTTGGGCCTGATGGCCTACCAGCAGGAAGACGTCGTCCCGCGCAGCCTGAGCAACTCGCTATACGACGTCAGCTACGACCCCAACCACTTCGACCCGCAATGGACGGGCACGCGCGCCAGCCCCACCCGCAAGCGCTTCAGGGTTCCCAACCCCAGCGACAACGGGCGTTTCATCTACTACAACGTGGCCTTGCCGTTCTATGGTGGCGGCGACACCTCCAGCCACTGCTTTTCCGCCACGGCCAACGCCGGGCCCACGCCCGCCAATCCCGACGGCTTCCGCACCAACGAGACCGTCGATGGCCCCTGGGACGTCTATTCATGCTTCAGCGACAAGACAGGCACTACCAACGCCACCAACACCACCGGCAATGCGGGATACAACAACTTCCAGGGCCGGGCAATGTTCAACCCCACCGACTCCGACTATGCCCAGGGCATCTACGACTTCGGCAGGCAGATGTTCGACACTCCCATAGGACAGGCCTGGTTCAGCGAAAGCTTTCCGGGCCGCGGCTTCCTGCACCAGCCCATCCGGCCGCTGGACGTCGCCCACAGGGCCGCTCTGGAACGCAAGCTCGCCACCTCGCAGTTTCTGCTTAACGCGCCCCGTGATCCCGCCCGGCCCCTGCAGAACGCGGGCAACACACCGCTTGAGGGGACGCTGCTGACGGCGCTGGACTACTTCCAGGGCGAGGAACTTTGGCGCAATGCCGCAGAAGGCTATTTGCCCGCCTGCTATCCGCTGCCCCAGTCCTGCGGCCGCAACTTTGTGGTGCTGCTCACCGATGGCCTGCCCTCGACCCGGCCCGACGGCACCATCATCCAGGACATGGCGGCCGGCCTGCGCCAGACGGCAGAGGCCGCGCGGCGCCTCAGGCAAGAGGCCAACGTGGAGACCTTCGTCATCGGATTCGCCCTGCCCTTCGGCACCAATCCCGAGCAATTGAACGAGGTGGCCGCCGCCGGGGGCACGGAGCGCGCCTTCGCGGCCAACGACCCCGCGACCCTCGATACCGCCCTGCAGGCGATCTTCGCCGACATCGCCGCCCGCTCCTCCAGCGTGGCCGCCGTGGCGGCCAACTCCACCAACGTGTCCAGCAGCACCAGGATCTACCAGGCACGCTTCGATCCCCGCGACTGGAGCGGCACGCTGTCAGCGCACAGCATCACAGGCACTGCGGTGGCCGAACAGGCGCAGTGGGAGGCACGCATTCCTGCGACACGCCGCATCCTCAGCTACCGGCCCGACACGCGCCAAGGCGTGGCCTTTGCCTGGGATGAATTGAACCCCGAGCAGCAAAGGCAGATCGGAGCGCCCGACGTGCTGGCCTACCTGCGGGGCAGCCAGGCGCAGGAAGCGCCCCGTGGACCCCTGCGCAGGCGCACCAGCCTGCTGGGCGACATCGTCAACTCGGCCCCGGTGTATGTGGGCGCGCCCGAGATGCCCTACGCCGAGGCCTCCTACCGCGAATTCCGCAAGGCACGGGCCGATCGCCGCAAGATGGTCTACGTGGGAGCCAACGACGGCATGCTGCATGCTTTCGACGCGGACACGGGGCAGGAGCTCTTTGCCTATGTCCCCTCGACCGTGATCCCCCACCTGCGCCAGCTGTCCGATCCGAACTACCGCCACCGCTTCTACGTGGACGGCTCGCCCATGGTGGCCGATGCCTTCATCGGCGGCCGGTGGCGCACCATCCTCGTGGGGGGTCTGGGCGCAGGGGGCCAGGGCGTGTACGCGCTGGACATCACCGATCCCGATGCGATCACCGAAGCCGCCGCCAAGGACGTCGTGCTGTGGGAGTTCGGCGACCGCGACCGGCGCGCACCGGGCAGCAACCGACCGGCCGGTTTCGATATGGACATGGGCTTCAGCTTCGCGCAGCCTTCCATCGCCAGGACCCGAGCAGGCTGGATGGCCCTGTTCGGCAACGGCTACAACAATGTGGAAGCGGACGGCGCGGCCAGCGCCAGCGGCAATGCCGTGCTGTACGCCGTCAACCTGGAGACCGGCGCGCTGCACAGGAAATGGGACACTCGCCGAGGCGTGCAAGACAGCACGCGCAGGTGGCCCAATGGCCTGAGCACGCCGGCTGCCGTGGACCTGGATGACGACGGACTGGTGGACCGCGTCTATGCGGGAGACCTGCAGGGCAACATGTGGCGCTTCGACCTCATGGCCGCGAGCGGGGACGGGGGCGGGATCGTGCCGTCGGTCAACGGCACTCCTGCACCGATGAGCACCCCCTGGGGCGGCAGCTTCCACGGGCAGCCCATCACCACGCGGCCCGAGGCCAAGATCAGCCACGGCACGCTGCAATCGCACGTGCAGCTGCTGTACGGCACGGGCAAGAGCTTCGAGGTCGGCGACCATGACGCTGCGGCCCCGGCCTCCGCATCCCAGTACTTCTTCAGCCTGCTGGACGAAGGCGCCGGGGGCTCCTCCGCAAGCCACAGCGTGCTGAAGGTCACCAGTGTCGACGCCGGCGCCGCCAACGGCGATGGCCGCACCACGCAGATGTCCCTGCGGCTGATCTCCGACGGCCGCCCCGGCAACAGGAACTGGATCATGCCCCTGGCCGACGCGGGCGAGCGCTTGATCACCCATCCCATGCTGCGCCGCGACCGCATCATCTTCACCACGGCCGTGCCCAGCACGCAGATGTGTACGGCAGGCGGCCATAGCTGGCTGATGGAACTCTCGCTGGACGGCCAGGGCGCGGAGAAGTATGCCGACGGCCTGTTCGACATCAACGGCGACGGTACGGTGGACGGCAGCGACCGCTACGGCGACAACGACCGCGCCACCGGGGGCGCGCGGCTGGAGGGCATCAGCTCGCAGCCCGCCATCCTGAACAACGGCAAGCAGGAAACCAAGGTCATGAACAGCACCGCAGGCCTGCAGTCGCTGGCCGAAAGCAAGGGGCCGCTGAGCAACAGGCGCATTTCCTGGCGCGAGGACACCCCGGCCGACATCCATCCGCTGGGCCTGGACTGACCATGGGCATGCAGAACAACCCGTTGCCGACGCCCGGCCGCCGCCGGACGGCAGGCGGCTTCACCCTGATCGAGCTGATGGTGGTGGTGGCCGTGATCGGCATCCTGTCGGCCATCGCCTATCCCAGCTATGCCGAGTACCTGCGCAAGTCCCGCCGCACCGATGGCAGGCGCGCCTTGCTGGAGGCCGCAGGCGCCATGGAGAAGTACTTTTCCGCCAACCTGACCTACGAGGGTGCGACGCTGGGGGGCACCGGCGTCTATGCCAGCCGATCTCCCGACGGTTTCTACACACTGTCGCTGAGCCCTGACCCCACCGCATCGAGCTACACCCTCATTGCCTCGCCGCTGCGAAGCCAGCTCAGCGACAAATGCCATACCTTCACCTACGACCACCTGGGCGTGGGTGGGGTCCGCAATGGCACCCTGGCTGCACGCGATTGCTGGTAGCAGCTGAGCAGCTTACCCAGGCAGCCGCGCTCAGGGTTCGCTGCCCGGCCCAGGGCTCGGGGCCGGCGCCCCGGGCCCGGCAGGCTCGGGCCGCTGTATGGTGCGCACGGCCGCACGCACGCGGGTGAGGGTGTGGAAGTCCAGCAGGCTGGTGGCCATGATGGTTTCCCAGAGAAAGCAGGCCAGGGCCGAGAGAAACATCAGCACGCCGAACAGAAAGCCCAGCACCGCATAGCCATGGCCGTTGATGCCGTAGGCCTCGCCCAGGAACAGCAGGGCAATGGTCAGGCCGATGCAAAAGCCGCAGACGGTCAGCAGCCCTATGCAGACATTGGCCAGCCGGCCGCGCTTGCGCAGAAAGTGCAGTTCCGTGAGGCTGCGCGCGATGAAGTCCTCTTCCTGCGGGTTGCGCAGCAGTTCTTCCAGCTTGCGCGCGCGGTCGATGATGCGGGCCAGCCGCCCGGCCACGGCGCCGATCATGCCGGCCACGGCCGTCAGGAAGAACACCGGCGCCAGCGCCAGCTGGATGCTGTGGGTGACGGTATCGGCGTCTAGCGACCAATTGATCATGCGGTCCTCTGCGTGCTTTCTGTTGTCTGGTGCGGCCATGCTGACGTGTTTTCGCGCGGACAGTATTGTGGCCGCAAGCGGGGCCGGCAAGAGGCCATGTCGCCAGCTTTTGGCATTCAGCGGGCCGGTGGCGCTGGCAGCATCTGCCGGCACAGCGACAGCATCTCGGTCAGCAGGGCAGGCGCCTGGTCGCGCCGGCAGACCACGCCCAGGGGCGCCAACCTGCCCGTCAGCCGCACATCGAGCCGGCACACGCGCGCATGGGTCTGCAGGCCCGGCGCAATGCTCAGTGGCACCAGGGCCACGGCGCCGGGCTGGCTCAACAGGCCCTCCAGTATCGGCAGAGAAACGGTGGAGACGGGAAACCAGGGCGCATCGGGCAGCGCCTGGAGCACCTCGGCCTCGAAAATCCCGCGCACGGCGATGTTGGCCGTGGGCAGCACCCAGCGCGCGCCGGTCAACGCCTGCAGCGGTACGTCACGGCGCCCGGCCAGTGCATGCGAGCGTGCGGCCACCACCACGGCCGTGTCGGCCAGCAGCGGCTCGAAGACGAAGGCGCCGGGCAGCAGCGCCGGCTCGCGGCAGAACACCGCATCCAGCCCGCCGCCCAGCAGCTGCGACAGCAGCCGGGTGCTGGCGTCTTCGTGCACATCGACATGCACCTCGGGGTGCTCGGCATAAAACCGCGCCAGCAGGGGCGAGAGAATGGCCAGGGCTGCCGCCGGAATGGCGCCCAGGCGCAGCGCGGCCGCGGCGCCCCGGCGAATGGCAGCCAGCGATTCCGCCACCTCCTCCAGTGCGGCCAGCACGCCGCGCACCGTGTCCACCAGGGTCTGGCCGGCCAGCGTGGGGCGTATGCCGCGCGCATGGCGCTCGAACAGGCGGATGTCCAGCACGCGCTCCATCTCGGCCAGCGCCTGGGTGGCGGCCGACTGGCTCATGTGCAGCGTGGCGGCGGCCTGCACCACCGAGCCGCATTGCTGCAGCGCCACCAGCAGCTGCAGCTGGCGCAGGCGCACATGCTTGGTCAGGCGCGAATACAGCAGCCGCCCCTGGGGCGTGGCCGCATCGTCCAGGCCGTCGCGGTCATCGAAGTCATTGCTCATGGAAGTCTCAGTGTTTTCCCCAGGCAGGCCCTGGCGCGCCACAGGCGGCGCAGGGCAAGCTATCGGAACGGCTTATAGCTTGGCACAAATACCGTGGCCCACGCGGGCGGCAGGATTTCTATAGTCGCCTGCATCGGGAGCCGGCGCGGCCCAGGCCTGCGGCTCCTTCACCGTTGATGGAACCCATGCCATGCAAGCCAAACCCCTCTTTCAGCTGCCGCGGCGCACCGTGCTCTCGCTGGGCACGTCCGGTCTTGCCGCCGTGTTGTGCGGCCTCACCCTCGCCCACACGGCCTCCACGGCCCATGCGGCCGACGCCTATCCGAACAAGCCGGTCAAGCTCATCGTGCCGTTTGCGGCAGGCGGCTCCACCGACATCGTTGCGCGCGTGATCGCAGAGGGCCTGCGCAGCACGCTGGGCCAGCCCGTGGTGGTGGACAACAAGGCCGGCGCTGGCGGCCTGATCGGCACCGAAAGCATGGCCCAGGCCGCGCCTGACGGCTACACCATCGGCATGGCCACGGTGAGCACGGCCACCATCAATCCCTCGCTGTACACGCGCGCCGCCAAGCTGGAAGGCAGGCTTTTGCCCGTGGCCAACCTGGTGACCATGCCGTCGGTCTACATGGTCCACCCCAAGATGGGCGTCAAGGATTTCCCGGGCTTTCTGGCCAGGCTGCGCGCCCAGCCCGGCGCCTACAGCGCGGGCGTGCCGGGCCTGGGCACGCTGGGCCATCTGATGGTGGCGTCCTTCAACGAGACCATGAAGACCCAGGTGCAGATCGTGCCCTACCGCGGCAACGGGCCGGCGCTCAACGATGCGCTGGCCGGCATGGTGCAGGTGATGACCGACCAGCTGCCTTCGGCCATGCCCCAGATCAAGGGCGGCAAGCTCATCCCCGTGGCGCTGTCGGGCGACAGCCGCTCGCCCGACCTGCCCGATGTGCCCACCTTCAAGGAGCTGGGCTACGCGCAGCTCAACGAACTGGGCATCAGCTGGTTCGGGCTGGTCGTGCCGGCCGGCACGCCACCGGCCATCGTCCGGCAGTTGCAGGATGCGTCGGTGAAGGCCGTGCGCCTGCCCGAGGTGCAAAAGCACCTGAAGCTGCTGGGCGCCTCGGTCACCGAGATGGACCAGGCCCGCTTCCCGGCCCAGATCGCCAGCGAACTGCAGCGCAACAAGGCGCTGCTGGACAAGGCAGGAGTGAAGCCGGAATGAGCGCAGTCGAGCATCTCCAGGACTTCTTCCAGCAGCAGTCCCCGCGCATGGCGGCCCTGGCCGACAGCATCTGGTCCCTGGCCGAACTGCGCTATGCCGAAACCGCTTCTGCCCGGCTGCACATCGATGCGCTGGAGCAGGCGGGCTTTCGCATCACGCGCGGCGTGGCCGGCATTCCCACGGCCTTCCTGGCCGAATGGGGCGACGAGGGCCCGGTGCTGGCCTTCCTGGGCGAGTACGACGCGCTGTCGGGCCTGAACCAGCAAAGCGGCGCCCTGGTCTGCACGCCTTCCACCGACAGCCCCGGCCTGGCGGGCCACGGCTGCGGCCACCATCTGCTGGGCACCTCGGCGCATTTCGCGGCCGTTGCGCTGCAGGAGCACCTGCGCCGCAGCGGCGCCAAGGCACGCGTGCGCTACTACGGCTGCCCGGCCGAGGAAGGCGGATCGGGCAAGACCTTCATGGCGCGCGCCGGGGTCTTCGACGATGTGGACGCGGCGCTGACCTGGCACCCGGCCAGCTTCACCGGCGTGTTCAGCCAGAGCACGCTGGCCAACATCCAGGCGAAATTCATCTTCCACGGCAAGGCCGCGCATGCCGCGCATTCCCCGCACCTGGGCCGCAGCGCGCTCGACGCCGTGGAGCTGATGAACGTGGGCGTGAACTACCTGCGCGAGCACATGCCCACCGATGCGCGGGTGCACTACGCCATCACCGACTCGGGCGGCCTGTCGCCCAACGTGGTGCAGGCGCGCGCCGAGGTGCTCTACCTGGTGCGCGCCGCGCGCAACCACGAGGCAGCAGCGCTGTACGAGCGCGTGCAGAACGTGGCACGCGGCGCCGCGCTGATGACGGATTGCCGGCTGGAGATCGTCTTTGACAAGGCATGCTCCAACCTGCTGCAAAACCGCACGCTGAACCAGGTGATGTATGCGCAGATGCAGGCCCTGGGCCCGCTGCACGTGGACCCCGGCCTGCATCGCCTGGCCGGAGACTTCCAGGCCACGCTGGACAGCAACGACGTGGACCAGGTCAGCCGCCCGTTGGCCAGCGTGCTGCGCGGCAAGGTGCCGGCGGTGTTCGAAGGCCTGGCGCCCTACGATCCTGCCGTGGAGGACACCCTGTTCGGCTCCACCGACGTGGCCGATGTGAGCTGGATCACGCCCACCGTCCAGGCCTGGGTGGCCTGCTACGCCTTCGGCACGCCGCTGCATTCCTGGCAGATGGTCTCGCAAGGCCAGTCCGGCCTGGCCCACGCAGGCATGGTGCGCGCCGCCCAGGTGCTGGCGGCCACGGCCATCGACTTGCTGGAGCAGCCCGAACGCATTGCCCAGGCCAAGGCGGAGCTGCTTGAGCGCCGCGGCGGCCGACCCTATGCGTGCCCGATTCCTGCGGAGGTGCCCTTGCCGTTCATGCGGGGGTGATGGGCCTAGCTCGCCCTGGATGATGGACTACTACCCCATGCCCAGTTCCCGGGCTTGCCCGGGCTTGCCCCTTTGCGCTGCCGCAAACCCACCCCGCCGCCGCGTTGACCCATCACAAGCCCTCCGCGCCAGGCCACGGCGATAGTTGGATCGGGACCCCACCGATACCAACAAACCACAGGAGGACTTGTGAAGCTGATGATTGATCTTTTTTCCACCGACTACGGCCTGATGAGCCTGGGCGCCATCGTCTTCATGCTGATCATGGCGGGCTTTTTCCTGCGCCTGTTCCTGGGCAAGATGAAGCACGTGGCCAACAAGCCGCTTGAATGAAGAAATGCCCAGGCAGGGGCTGGCCTGGGCATTCGCACGCAGCAGCCCTGCGCACTCAATAGTGAGGGGGCAGCTCGTCGCGCAGATTGGTCGCGCCGCCGGCGGGTCCGCCTTCGGGCACCCGGCGGCGCAGGTCGCGCAGCTCGTCAAGCAGCCGTTCGATCTGCTGCTGCTGGCGGTAGATGGTCAGGTTCAGCTGCTCCAGCAGGTCTTCGGTGTAGCTGGCCTTGATCTCCAGCTCCATCACGCGCGCCTGCAGGGCATCGGCGTCTGCGTGCCCGCCGCCATGTTCTGCGTCGTCAGCCACGCTCATGCCTTGAGCGCCTGGGCCAGGCGGGCGATGCCTTCGCGGATCTTGTCCTCGTCAGCCGTGGCGAACGAGAGGCGGAAGCTGGTGGCATCGGGGTTTTGCGCAAAGAACGGCGCACCCGGCACAAAGGCCACGCCCTGGGCAATGGCCCGCTTGGCCAGCTCACCGGCATCGGCCAGCGCGCCGCCCTTGCCGGTCAGGCGCACCCACAGGAACAGGCCGCCCTGGGGCTGCAGAAATTCCACGGCATCGCCGAGGTGCTCGCGCAGCGCATCGCCCATGGCCTTGGCACGGCGCGCGTAGACCTCGCGCACATGGGCCAGGGTGGCGGGCATGGCGCCGGACTTCAGGTACTGCGCGGCCGTGGCCTGGGCAAAGGTGCTGGTGTGGGCATCGCTGAACTGCTTGCACATCACGGCGCGGCCCAGCAGCTCGGCCGGGGCCACCAGCCAGCCAATGCGCAGGCCGGGGCTGAGCACCTTGCTCAGCGAGCCGCAGTGCGCCAGCCAGTCGCGGCTGCCGGGCACCTCGCTGGACAGCGCCAGCAGGCTGGGCGGAGGCGCTTCGCCAAAATACAGGTCGCCGTAGGGATCGTCCTCCACCACCAGGGTCTGGTACTTGACGGCCAGCTCCAGCACCTTCTTGCGGCGCTCCAGGCTCAGCATGGCGCCGCTGGGGTTGCCGAAGGTGGGGATCAGGTAGACCAGCTTGGGGCGGTGCTCGGCAATGAGTTGCTCCAGCGCATCGACCTGGGCGCCTTCGGCATCGATGGGCGCGCTGATGACTTCGGCGCCGTACAGGCGGAAGCACTGGATGGTGGCCAGGAAGGTCGGGCCTTCGACGATGACCTTGTCGCCGGGGTTGATCATGGTCTTGCCCAGCAGGTCCAGCGCCTGCTGGCTGCCCGTGGTCACCACCAGTTGCTCGGGGGCCAGCTCGCGCACGCCCTTGGCGGCCATGAAGGCGGCGATCTGCTCGCGCAGCGGCTGGTAGCCCTCGGTCGCACCGTACTGCAGCGCGGCGCCCGGCTCCTGCTGCAGCGCAGCCTGGGAGGCGGCGCTGATGCCGGCCACATCGAACATGGCGCTGTCCGGGAAACCACCCGCAAAGCTGATGATGCCGGGCTTGCCCAGCAGCTTGAACAGCTCGCGGATGGCGGAGGTTTCTACGTTGTTCAGACGGTCGGCGAATTGCATGGGCAGGAGTCTCTTTGTCGGTGCAATGAAAAGGCGAAGCCTGCATTGTCGCCAATCCTGCCGCAGCTTTCCTGCACGATTAGAAGCCCCCTGAGTCGCTTCGCGCCTTCCCCCTCTCTCCCGGAAGGCAGCTGCGCTCAATCCACCTTGATGTCGGCTCTGGCGGCCACGGCGCGCATTTGCGGCAGTTCGCGCTCTATGCGCTCCTGCAGCGCGCTGGCCGGACCCCATGCGGGCGACAGGCCGATGTCCACCAGCTTCTTCTTCATGGCCGGCTCGGCCATGGCGTCGGCCAGCGCCTTTTCCAGCTTCTTCTGGATGGGTGCGGGCAGGCCGGCCGGGGCGAGGAAGGCAAACCAGGTGTCCATGGCAAAGCCCGGGTAGCCGCTTTCGGCCACGGTGGGCACCTGGGGCAGCAGGGCCAGGCGCTGCGGGCCCAGGGCTGCGATGGGACGGATCTTGCCGGCCTTGATCAGCGGCGTGGTGGCCACCACCGTGTCCACGGCCACCTGCACCTGGCCGCCCATCAGCGCGGTGAGGCTGGGCGAGCTGCCATTGAAGGGCACATGCACCATGCGCATACCCGTGGCGGTCTTGAGCATTTCGCCGCCGAAGTGCACCGAGGATCCCGTGCCGAAGGAACCGTAGGAGAGCTTATCGGGGTCGGCCTTGGCCAGGGCCACGAGTTCGGGCAGCGTGCGTGCAGGCGTTTCGTTATGGGCCACCAGCACCAGGCCCATGTCGGCCACCAGCCCCAGCGGCGTGAAGCTGCGCAGCGGGTCATAGGGCAGCGGGTTGCGGATGGCGGGGTTGAGCGTCAGCGTGGTGCTGGCGCCCAGCAGCAGCGTGTAGCCGTCGGGCGGCGCCTTGGCCACCAGCGCGCCCGCCACCACCGTGCCTGCACCGGGGCGGTTTTCCACGACCACGGGCTGGCCCAGCCGTTCACCCAGCGAAGTGGCCAGCAGCCGGCCCAGGATGTCGGTGGCGCCGCCCGGCGCAAACGGCACGACCAGCTTGATCGGACGATCCGGGTAGGACTGGGGCTGGGCTTTGGCTGCGGGCAGCGCAAGTGCCGTGGCACTGGCCATCAGACACGACAGAAAACGGGAACGGGACAAGGCCATGGCGCGGATCTCCTGGGGGACGAGGGAACGGGAACCTGGGAAAACTCGATGCAGCGGTTTCAGTCGAGCAGCGGGCTGCGCACGCGCGAGAAGCCGCCGGCCTGGTCATAGGCATGGCCGATCTGCAGCACGGCCAGATCGGCCTGTGCCGGGCCGATGATCTGCAGCCCGGCAGGCAGCCCCTGCGGCCCGAAGCCTGCGGGCGCGGCCAGGGCCGGCAAGCCGGCCATGGTGGCGGGCACCACGGTCTGCATCCAGCGGTGGTAGGTGTCCATCTCGCGGCCGCCCACGGCATGCGGCCAGTCCAGCGCCGCATCGAACGGGAAGACCTGGGCTGAGGGCAGCACCAGAAAGTCGTAGCTGTCGAACAGGCGGCGCAGGGCTTCGTACCAGGCCGAGCGCACACGCGCCGCGTCATAGACCGCCATGGCCGGCAGCGCCAGGCCGCGCTCGATTTCCCAGAGGGCCTCGGGCTTGAGCAGGGCATGCGTGACCGGGTCGCGGTACAGGGCGGCGTTGGCCCCGGCCACGCTGAAGCTGCGCAGGTCGATCCAGGCGCGCCACAGGCGCTCGAAGTCAAAGGCCGGCACGGCCTCTTCCACCGTGCAGCCGATGGTCTTGAAATGCTGCAGCGCCGCGCGGCAGGTCTCCAGCAGGCCGGGCTCGGTGGGCAGGTGCCCGCCCAGGTCCCCCAGCCAGCCGATGCGCAGGCCCTTGCAGTCGCGCTGCAGTTGCGCGGTCCAGTCCTTGGGCGGCTCGCTGCGGCGGGTCAGCGGCAGGCGTGCATCAAAGCCTGCCTGCACGGACAGCAGCAGGGCCAGGTCGGGAATGTCCCGCGCCATGGGGCCGGCCACGCTGAACTGCTGGAAGAACACCTCTTCCGAAGGGCCATGCGGCACGCAGCCCACCGAGGTGCGCAATCCATAGACATGGTTGAAGGCGGCCGGCGTGCGCAGCGAGCCCATCATGTCCGAGCCATCGGCCACGGGCAGCATGCGCAGCGCCACGGCCACGCCGGCCCCGCCGCTGCTGCCGCCAGCGGAGCGCGAAGGATCGAAGGCATTGCGCGTGGTCCCGTAGACCGGGTTGTAGGTATGGCCGCCCAGGCCGAACTCGGGCGAATTGCTGCGCGCCACAAACAGCGCACCGCCTGCGCGCATGCGCTCGAACACCACGCAATCGGTCTGCGAGACCTGGCCCGCGAAGATGGGTGATCCCTTGGTCGTCACCATGCCGGCCGCCGGCATGATGTCCTTGGGTGCCTGGGGAAAGCCGTGCAGCGGCCCCAGGCTCTGGCCGCGCGCCAGCAGCGTGTCCAGCTCGCGGGAGCGGCCGCGCAGCCAGTCCCGGTCCAGCGGAGACACCAGCGCGTTGACCACGGGGTTGAGACGGTCGATCTGTGCGCAGTAGGCATCCAGCACCTCCACGCAGGACAGATCGCGGCCCTGGATGGCCTTTGACAGCGCGACCGCCGACATCTCCACGACGCCGCCACCCCCGGTGGCCAGATCCGGCTGCTGCGTTGCGGTGCTTGCGTTTGACTCCATGGATTTCCTCGTTTTTGTGACAGAACGAAGTCAGCATAAGCAGGCGAAACTATTTCGACAATCGCCTTTTTCTTGGCTTATCGTTGCGTTTTTCGCAAACCATGAGCAGGCAACCATGCTTTCCAACCGCCTACAGGACACGGCCCTGCGCTACTTTCTCGAAGTAGTGCGCAGCGGCTCGGTCAGCGAAGCCGCCACGCGGCTCAATGTCTCGCCCTCGGCCGTGAGCCGCCAGGTCGCCGGACTGGAAGAGATGCTGGGCGTGCCGCTGTTCGAGCGCCGCCCGCGCGGCATGGCGCCCAGCCCGGCAGGCGAGCTGCTGGCCGCCCACGCACGCCGCGGTGCGCTGGAGGCCGACCGTGTGGTCTCCGACATCGAGGCCCTGCAGGGCCTGCGCCGGGGCGTGGTGCGCGTGTGCAGTTCGGGCGGCTTTGCCATCGAGTTCCTGCCACGCGCCATGGCGCTTTTCCGCGAACAGTACCCGGGCATGCAGTTCCACCTGCGTGTGGAGGCGCCTGCCGCCGTGACCCAGGCCGTGCTGGGCGGCGAGGCCGATGTGGGCCTGACCTACAGCCGCGCGGCGGCACGTGACATCGAGGTCTGGCACCGCCAGGTCTCGCCCGTGGTCGCCATCATGCGGCCCGACCATGCGCTGGCCCGGCATGCCAGCATCACCCTGGCCCAGATGCATCCCCATGCCATTGCCCTGCCCGAGGACGCCAACACCGCGCGCCAGCTGTTCGACATCGCCTGCAGCCACCGCCGCCTGGTGTTCGAGCCCGCCCTGGTCAGCGGCCAGTTCGAGACCCTGGTGCACTTCGTGCTGCACGGCGGCGGACTGTCGCTGGGCGGTGAGGTCACCATGCGCGAGCGCGTGCGCCGAGGCGAGCTGCATGCGGCGCCCATCCGCGAGCGCGGCATGAATGCGCGCGCCATCGAGCTGCAGACGCTGTCCGGACGCACCCTGTCCAAGGGCGTGCGAGCATTTGTGGAGCACCTGCGGGAACTGCTGCCGCCTGGGTAGGAGGAAGAGGAGAAGGGAGAAGGGAGAAGAGGGGGAACGGGTCTCAAGCGCAGCGGCAGGCGCTCAGGCCGGCCCGCCTTCCAGCTGGCGCTGCGCCCAATGCCACTGCGCCCGGCGTGTGGCCTGCCGCAGCCGCTGTGCCAGCGCCTGGCGCTCAGGCAGGCCGGGCAGGTACTCGGCCATCTGCACGCCGCGCAGTCCCAGCTCCAGCAGCTCGATCTGCTCGGAGCTGTTGCCCGTGCACAGCACCATGCCCATCGGCGTGTTCTCGCCCTGCTCATGCTCATGCCGGTCCAGCCAGCGCAGGTATTGCTCCATCTGCTCCTTGTCCTCGGCCGTGAATTCGCCCACCTTCAGCTCCACCGCCACCAGCCGCCGCAGCTTGCGGTTGTAGAACAACAGATCGAGGTGGAAGTCCTGCTCATCCATATGCATGTGCATTTGCCGCGCCACCAGGGTGAAGCCCGTGCCCGACCGCAGCAGGAAGGCCTCCATCTCGCGGATGATGGCGGCCTGCAGGTCGCCCTCCTGCCAGGCATCGTGCAGTCCCAGAAAATCGAAGATGTAGGGATCGCGCATGAACAGCGCTGGCGACATGCGCTCGGTGCTGCGCGGCGTGACCGGCTCCTGCGCGATCAGCGCCTCGGCATCGCAGGGCAGCGCCAGGCGTTCATAGAGCTGGGAGTCGATGCGGCTGCGCAGCGTGCGTGCGCTCCAGCGCTCGAGGCTTGCCATGCTGGCGTAGTACTCGCGCTGCACTGGGTCCTTGATCGCAATCAGCACAATGAAATGCGCCCAGCTCAATTTCCGGGTCGGCGAGATGACCAGGGGCTGGTCGGGAAACGCAGTGGAGAACTGCCTCATGCGCCACAGGTTCTTCTCCGAGAAGCTGCTGCCATAGTCCTGGACCAGA
The DNA here is from genome assembly GCF_001598795.1 of Delftia acidovorans NBRC 14950. Classification (GTDB taxonomy): domain Bacteria; phylum Pseudomonadota; class Gammaproteobacteria; order Burkholderiales; family Burkholderiaceae_C; genus Comamonas; species Comamonas acidovorans. The sequence continues at coordinate 106,116 of NZ_BCZP01000011.1, forward strand.
TGACCGGCCAGCACCGGCAGGACCTCATCGCTGCAGCCTGCCTGCCGCACCTCGGATTCATGGCCATGGATGTGCTGGCCGATGTGCCAGTACAGCAGGGTGAGTTCACTGTTGACGTTGGCTGCCACGCGAAGCCGCGCGGCCTCGATCAGGTCCCGCACATTGCCCAGCAGGGCCTGTGACGATGCGAGCGCGGGAGAAACGGATATCTTGCGAGTGGCCATGTGGTCGCCCCCCTCCTGGTGGCGTGATGTCTGGATGTCTGGTGTCGGCGGAATCGATCCGGCCGACTATTGCGATGCGGCCTTGGCCAGTCAACGCCACATCTGCATAACCAGACGATCTGACCCTGGCAGACATGAAAAATCAGAACATTCCTAGACCCTGTTACGCACTTTCAAATACCCGCGCTTGCATGACAATGCACGCCACATCGATGGATACGCGCCCCCACAATGAAAACCACCAGCATCGAACCCTTCTTCGCCACGCTCAAGGCCGCCAATCCCTCGCCCCAGACCGAGCTGGAATACACCAACGTCTTCGAGCTGCTGTCTGCCGTGCTGCTCTCGGCCCAGGCCACGGACGTGGGCGTGAACAAGGCCACGCGCAAGCTGTTTCCCGTGGCCAATACGCCCCAGGCCATCCTGGACCTGGGACTTGAAGGGCTGGAGGGATACATCAAGACCATCGGCCTGTACCGCAGCAAGGCCAAACACCTGATGCAGACCTGCCAGATCCTGGTCGAGCGCCACGGCGGCCAGGTGCCGCGCACGCGCGAGGAACTGGAAGCCCTGCCCGGCGTGGGACGCAAGACGGCCAACGTGGTCCTGAACGTGGCCTTTGGCGAGCCCACCATGGCCGTGGACACGCACATCTTCCGCGTGGGCAACCGCACGGGCCTGGCACCGGGCAAGACGCCGCTGGCCGTGGAGATGCAGTTGATGAAGCGCGTGCCCCCGGCCTATGCCGTGGACTCGCACCACTGGCTCATCCTGCTGGGCCGCTACGTCTGCCAGGCCCGCAAGCCACGCTGCTGGGAGTGCGTGGTGGCGTCGTACTGCGACTACTCGCCCAAGACGCCTGCCCCGGCTGCGGGCAAGCGCTGAGCCTCAATCGGCCTTGAACCCCGTGGCCGCCACGGCCTTGCCCCAGGTGACCGTGTCGGCGCGCATGATGCGGGCGAGTTCGTCGCCCGTGGTGCCCGTCACGCGGAAACCCGCCTCCTCCAGCCGGCTGCGGCTGTCGGGCTGCTGCAGGGCGCGCACGATGTCGGCCTGCAGCCTGGCCACGATCTCGGGCGGTGTCTTGGCGGGCGCGACCACGCCGAACCAGGAATTGAACTCCAGCGACGGATAGCCCTGCTCCCGGATGGTGGGCAGTTCGGGCATGGACTGGGTGCGCGTGGCGCCCGTGCTGCCCAGGGCCGTGAGCTTGCCTGCCTTGACCTGGGGCGCGGCCAGGGCCGCCGTGGCGAAGACGGCCTGCACGTCGCCGCTGAACAGGCCGCCCAGGGCATCGTTGGTGTTCTTGTAGTGCACGGGCTCGGGCTTGAGCTGCACGGCATTGCCGAACATGAAGGCGCCGAAGTGGCCGGGCGTGCCGGCGCCGAAGGTGGCGATGAACAGCTCCTTGCGCTGGCGCGCCCAGGCCACGAAATCGGGCACATTGCGGGCCGGCACTTTCTGCGGATTGACCAGCAGCACGAAGTCGGAGGTGACGACCTGGCTGACGGGCACAAAGTCCTTTTGCGGGTCGTAGGGCAGGCGCTGGTAGGTGTTGGGCGCAATGCTGAGCTGGCCGGTCTCGCCCAGCATCAGCGTGTAGCCGTCAGGCACGGCGCGTGCCGCCTCGCTGGCGGCGATGAGGCCGCCAGCGCCCGGCTTGTTGTCCACGACCACGCCCAGGTTGCCCCATTGCTCGGAGAGTTTCTGCGCGAGCAGGCGCGCCACGATGTCCGGCCCCGTTCCCGCAGGAAAGCCGACGAGCAGGCGCACGGGCTTGCTCGGAAAGGCCGGCTGGGCGCCGACCACGGTCCAGGGAGCCAGCCCGGTGGCCAGCACGGCGGCAAGTGCGCAGGCCACGGCGGTGCGGCGCGACTTCGATGCCTGGTTTTTCATGTGTCTTGTCTCCTGCATTGTGGGTATCGAGAGGGGAAAGGCGCGGCTCAGAGCAGTTCGTGAAAGCGCATCTGCACGCGATCGGGATGGCGCGCGCCGGTGCCGAAGAACAGGCGCTCGTTGATCCAGGCCAGCGCACGGCTGGCCGTCTCCATGCGGGGTGCGCAGCGGAAATAGATGTGCGCGGGGTCCACGGGCTCGCCGCGTGCCAGCTTTGCCATGTGCGCCGGGTCGCCGCTGCGCAGCGCCTGGTTGCAGACATAGATCAGGTCGCCGGCATCGGTCTCCAGCACATAGCGCGCATCGAGCTCGGCCAGCCCGCCGTGCACGATGCGCTGGAAGTCCGCGCCTCCGGGCAGCACGCGCGCGCTCCAGCCGTCGCCCCGGGCCGTGCCGCCCAGGATGGGGATCAGTCGGCGCCCGCCGTGCGCCGTGGCACCGACCTCCTGCGGCGGGCCTACCTGCACGCTCAGGTCGGCGAAGAAGCGAAAGCGCGGATCGGGCAAGGCCGCAAGCTGCGGCACGTCATCTGGCATGGTTCTGGGGCTCCGGTGGTTGGAATCGGGACCTAGCATAAGCACCATTGCCCGGGCCGGCCGTCATCCCGGAAGATGACAACGCCCTGCCCGCCCCTGCCATCCCTTGAGACACTGGACCGCCCCCTCCGACACCCCTGACGCCAGCGCCCTGGGCGGCCATGCGTCCGGCCACGCGCCCAGCCACGCCATCGGCCACATGGTCGCCAGCCTGGGCGAGCCCGGCTTCGCCCGGCAGGTGCTGGAGGCCATGAACCCGCTGCTGCCCGCCGCCTCCTGGTCGGTCTACCGCACGGGCCCGCGCAGCCGGCCGCAGCTGTTCCTGTCGGCCAGCAGCGAGGCGCGCGACACCACGCGCGACTGCTGGTGGGCCTATCTCTCGGGTCCTTATCTGCGCGACAGCACCTGGAACCACGGCGACGCCGGCCCGGCACGCAGCACGGCGCTGTGCCACATCACGGCCCAGGAGGTGGAAGGCGAGCACCGCGCCTTGGTCTACGACGCGCACGGCATGGCCGAGCGCGTGTCCATCGTCGAGCACCAGGACGACGGCGGTGTGTTTGCCGTCAATTTCTATCGCCACCAGCACCAGAGGGCACTGGGCGATGCGCAGATCGACCGCTTCGGGAGCATGGCGCCCGTGCTGCTGGCCCTGGCGCACAAGCACATTGCGCTGACGCAGGCGCAGCCCGCCGTGGTAACGGCCTTGGCCTTGGCCTTGGCCTCGGCCCCGGCCACCCCACCCAGCCAGCCCCGGCAGCGGCAGACACTGCCGGCCCTGCGCATGCGCCTGCTGCAGGCACAGCCCGACCTGACGCCGCGCGAACTCGATGTCTGCGCCCGGCTGCTGCAGGGCATGACGCATGAGGGCATTGCCTGCGACCTGTGCCTGAGCCTGCCCACCGTCAAGACCTACCGCAACCGCGCCTTTGCGCGGCTGGGCATCCACTTTCGCAGCGAGCTGTTCGCGCTGGCCATGGAGCCGCAGGGCTGAGGCCTTGCGTCAATCCAGCGATGCGCCGGACGCCTTGACGATGCGCGCCCACTTGGCGATGTCCTCGCGCAGCAGGGCCGCCATCTGGGCGGGCGGCACGGGCCTGTCCGCCGGCCCGGCCAGCTCCACGCCCGAGGCTTCCAGCCGGGTGCGCAGATCACTGGCCGCCAGCGCGCGGGCCATGCCGTCCTGCAACTGCGCCAGCACCGGCGCGGGCACGCCTTCAGGCGCAAACAGACCCACCCACAGCGTGCCGTTGTAGCCGGGCACGGTCTCGCCAATGGTGGGCACATCGGGCAGCAGCGGCGAGCGCGCCGCGCCGCTCACGGCCAGCGCACGCAGCCGGCCGGCCTGGATATGGGGCAGCGTTGATGGCAGGCTGCCGAACAGCAGCGGCACCTGCCCGCCCAGCACATCGTTGAGCGCGGGCGCCACGCCCTTGTAGGGCACATGCTGCAGCTGGATGCCCGCCATGCTGTTGAGCATCTCGCCCAGCAGATGGTTGAGCGTGCCGTTGCCGGCCGAGGCATAGCGGAACTCGTCGGGCCGGCCCCGGGCCATGGCGATCAACTCGGGCACGGATTTGGCCGCAAAGCCGGGGTGGGCCAGCAGCACATTGGGCACCGAGCCGATCAGGCCGATGGGCCGGAAGTCCTTCACCGGATCAAAGCCCGGCTTGCGGTACAGCGCGGGGTTGATGGCTTGGCTGCTGCTGATGGTCATCAGCAGCGTATGGCCGTCGCGCGGCGCCTTGGCCACGGCCTGGGTGCCGATGTTGCCGCCCGCGCCGGGCCGGTTCTCAACCACCACGCTGGCGCCCAGCACCTCGGCCAGCTTCTGGCTCACCAGCCGGCCCACGATGTCGTTGGTGCCACCGGGCGCCTGCGGGACGATCATCACGATGGGCCGCGCGGGCCAGGCCTGGGCACGGCCCAGCAGGGGCAAGGCGAGTGCAGCGGCCAGCAGGCTTCGGCGGCGCAAAAGGCTTGACGGCAGGGGAAAGGAAGAATCCGGCATGGTCATGTCTCCATTTGTTCTTGTCGCAAGCCCGCATGGTTGCCCGTGCCGGGCCAGCGCACAATCGCGCATTTCCTGACCCGGCCTTCGGAATTGACAAAGCCTTGACCCAGCCCATGCCCTCTTCGCCTTTCATGCCCCTCATGCATTTCGACCTGACGGACCTGCGCCTGTTCGTGCATGCCGCCGAACTGGGCAGCCTCACGCGCGCCTCGCAAAGGCAGCACCTGTCCCTGGCCGCAGCCAGCCTGCGCATCAAGGCGCTGGAGGAGCAGGCGGGCATGCCCCTGCTGTACCGCGAGGCGCGCGGCGTGCGCCCCACGCCGGCCGGCGAAGCCTTCCTGCACCATGCGCGCGGGATGCTGCTGCAGTCCGAGCAGCTGCGCCACGACCTGCAGGAGTACGGCGCCGGCCTGCGCGGCCATGTGCGGGTGTTTGCCAACACCACGGCCGTGACCGATTTCCTGCCCGAGATCCTGCCCGCCTTTCTTGCCGACCACCCGCGCGTGAATGTGGACCTGCAGGAGCGGCCCAACGCCGAGATCGCGCGCGGCGTGCTCGACGGCCGGGCCGACCTGGGCATCGTGGCCGGCCAGGTGGATACGCTGGGCCTGCAGACCATCCACTTCAGCACCGACCGGCTGGTGCTGGCCACGCCGCGCGGCCACCGCTTTGCGCGGCGCAAGCGCATTGCGTTTGCCGAGACGCTGGACGAGGACGCCATCGGCATGCAGCAGGGCAGCACGCTGCAGACATTTCTGGCAGGTGTGACCGAGCGCCTGGGCAAGCCCATGAAGCTGCGCATACAGCTGTCCAGCTTCGACGCCATGTGCCGCATGATCGGCGCGGGCGTGGGAATCGGCATCGTTCCCGAGAGCGCCGCGCGGCGCAACCGCGAAAGCATGGGGCTGGCGCTGATCGATCTGACCGACGCATGGAGCGTGCGCGAGCGCCGCATCCTCGTGCGCGACCAGGGCAGGCTGCCGCGCCATGCGCAGGCCCTGATCGAGGTGCTGCAGGCCTACTACGCCGCGCCTGCCGTCTCCTGAGCCTGCGGCGCACCCAGCCCCATCAGGCTGGACAGCGAAAGAACCTGCCCGCCGCCCGCATCGAAGTTGCCCGGCTCCAGCCAGCGCTGGTAGGCCGCGCGCAGCGCCGGCCATTCTCTGTCGATGATGGAGAACCAGGCCGTGTCACGGCTGCGGCCCTTGTAGACCACGGCCTGGCGGAACACCCCCTCGAACTGGAAGCCCAGGCGCGCCGCTGCGGCACGCGACGGCGCGTTCAGGCTGTCGCACTTCCACTCGTAGCGGCGGTAGCCCAGCTCGTCGAAGGCGCGCTGCATCAGCAGGAACTGCGCCTCGGTGGCCGCACGCGTGCGCTTGAGCAGGCGCGAGTAGCAGACAAAGCCCACTTCCATCACGCCGCTGGCCGTGTCCACGCGCATCAGCGCCAGCGAGCCGATGGCACGGCCCGTGGCCAGGTCGATGACGGCGTGGTGCAGCGGGTCATCGCTGGCCTGGGCGGCCTCGGCAAAGCGCAGATAGGCCTCGGCATCCGCGAAGGGGCCTACCGACATGTAGGTCCAGTCGCTGGCGTCCGGCGCCTGGCTGAAGGCGTCGAACAGATCGGCTGCATGGCGCGCGGCGGACAGCGGCTCCAGCCGGCAGTAACGGCCCTGGATGGGCATGCGGGGCGGGCGCTGGCGCGGGGTCCATCCGGGAAGGTCGTGGCCTACGGGTTGGGAGTGGGCATTGAGTGCGGGGGGCATGGGAGATTCCTGGTCAGGTCATTTGGCAGGGCCACGATAGCGCTGGCGTGGCATCATTGAAAGCGCCATATCCTCCTTATTTCATGGTGCCACGCCACCCATTGCATGCACGCCTCCGATCTGCTGACCAGTCCCTTGCAATCCGGCCCTGGAGCGGCTCCCCGCCAGCGCCAACTGATCCAGCGCCTGAAGCAGGCCATCCTGGCGGGCCGCCTGCCGGCCGGTGACCGCCTGCCGGCCTCGCGCGCGCTGTCGGAGGATCTGGGAGTCTCGCGCAACACCGTGCTCATCGCCTACGAGCAACTGGCGGCCGAAGGCTATGTGGTCGCCGACCGGCAGGGCACGCGCGTGGCGGCTGTATCCACCCATTCCACGGCAGCCGCCGAGGCCGCCGCCCCGCCCCCCTGCGCACCCCGCACGGCACGGCGCCTGGACCGCATCGCGCCCACGCGCCACGCCATCGACCGCAGCCTGCCCCTGACGCCGGGCACGCCCGCGCTGGACAGATTCCCCCTGACCGCCTGGCGCCGTTCGCAGGACCGCGCATTGCGCCTTCCCGCCAACGCCACGCTGGACTATGGCGACCCTTCGGGCGAGCCCGCACTGCGCCAGGCCATTGCGCAGCACCTGCGCATCTCGCGCGGCGTGCGCTGCGATGCCTCGCGCATCATCGTCACCGAAGGCGCCCAGGGTGCGCTGGACCTGTGCGTGCAACTGCTCACCAACCCGGGCGACCATGCCTGGCTGGAGGAGCCCGGCTACCGGGGCGCCAAGTCGGCCTTTGCGGGAGGAGACCTGTGCGTCAGCACACTGCGCGTGGATGCCGATGGCGCAGCCATCGCGCCCGGCCTGTGGGACAGCCATCCTCCACGGCTGATCCAGATCACGCCGTCGCACCAATATCCCACGGGCGCCGTGCTGTCGGTGGCGCGCAGGCTGGACCTGCTGGAGCGCGCGCGCCGCGCGGGGGCCTGGATCATCGAGGACGACTACGACAGCGAATTCCGCCACCAGGGCACGCCCATCGCAGCCATGCAGGGCCAGGTGCCGGACGCGCCCGTGCTCTACGTGGGCACCTTCAGCAAGACCATGTTCCCGGCACTGCGCCTGGGCTTTGTGGTGCTGCCGCAGGCCCTGGCGGCCAGCGCCGCAACGGCGGTGCAGGAGATGCTGCGCGGCGGCCATCGACTGGAGCAACTGGCCCTGGCGGACTTCATGGACAGCGGCCAGTTCTCGCGCCACCTGGGCCGCATGCGGCGCCTGTACCGCGAGCGCCAGGCGGCCCTGCGCGAGGCGCTGGCCACGCAACTGGGCGTGGAGCACGAGGTGCTGGGCGGCCACGGCGGCCTGCATCTGACGGTGCGGCTGCCGCCGAACCTGTCCGACCGTGCCATCGTGGAGCAGGCGCGGCGCGCCGGCATGAACCCGGGCGCCCTCTCGTCCTTCGCCCTGGCACCGCTGCCCCAGGACAACGGCCTGGTAATCGGCTATGGCAACACCGATGCCGCGCGCTTCGGCGCGCTGGTCAGGCGGCTGGGCAAGCTGGCGGCAGCTGCGTTACCGCGCTAGCCGCGGCGCGGCTCCAGCGGCTATGCCTCCTCCGAACGCGTGCTCACCCCTGCCTGCGCAAAGCTGGCCATCTCGCCCAGCATGGCGCAGGCCGACACCAGCAGCGGCCAAGCCAGGGCCGCTCCCGAGCCTTCGCCCAGACGCAGCTGCCAGTCCAGCAGCGGCTCGGCACCCAGGTGGGCCAGCATGCGCACATGGCCGGGCTCGCCCGAGCGGTGCGAGAACACGCAGCGCTCCAGCACGGCCGGCTGCAGGCGGCTGGCCACCAGCACGGCGGCCGTGGTGATGAAGCCATCGACCACGATGACACGGCGCTCGGCAGCGGCCTGCAGCACGGCGCCCACCATGGTGGCAACCTCGAAGCCGCCCATGGCCGCCAGCGCGTCCAGCGGTTGCGTGGCCTGGGCGTGCAGTTGCAGCACCTCCTGCAGCACCCCGATCTTGCGGGCCAGCCCGGCTGCATCCAGGCCGGTGCCCGCTCCCGTGACCTCGGCCAGCGGCTCGCCGCACAGCCGCGCCAGCAGCAAGGATGCGCTGGAGGTATTGCCAATGCCCATCTCGCCCAGCAGCAGCGCATTGCCCGGCAGCTGGCGCACCAGGGCCGCGCCGTTGCGCAGGGCCATGGCGCATTCGGTGGCCGTCATGGCCGGGCCCTGGCTGCAGTCGCGCGTGCCGTAGCCCAGCTTGCGGCGCCACAGGCGCGGCTGGCCGGGCTGGGGAAGCTTGTCGTCGGGGTCCTGCTCGCGCGCGGGAAAGTCGCGTGCCACGCCGCAGTCCACCACGTTCAGCGCCAGCCCATGCTGGCGTGCCAGCACGCTGACGGCGGCGCCGCCGGCCATGAAGTTCTCGACCATCTGCCAGGTCACATCCACCGGATAGGCCGACACGCCGCGCGCAGCCAGCCCATGGTCGGCCGCAAACACCAGCATCTGCGGCTGCTGCAGCACCGGCCTGTCCTGGCCCAGGATGCAGGCAATGCGCAGCGCCAGCTGCTCCAGCCGCCCCAGTGCGCCCAGCGGCTTGGTCTTGTGGTCTATGGCGTGCTGCACGCGCTGGGTGAAGGCGGCATCGGCCAGCGAGGCGATGGCGGGAATAGCGGCTATAGCGGTAGTGGCAGCATTGGCGCCATCGTGCGAGTGTTCTGTGGGTGCAGCGGAATGCGGGGTGGGCGTTGACATGGCGAAGCGGCCTTGGCCCGGGGCGGGCGTGGCGGGCGGATTGCAAAGGCGCAAGTATGGCGCGCCGCGCAACTCCGGCAGAACCATCGGTCTCTTTCCTGCCGCCATGGACGGTCTGGGCGTCGATTGCCGCAGCAGGCCGTACAGGCCGCACCGTTCTGAGACAATCGCTGCCACACGTGTCTCCCCAGCCCCCCACCCCCTCCATGACGGTTTCCTTCTCGGCCATCCAGCCCGGTCTCAAGCTTGCGGACCAGGTTGCCCGGCAGCTGGAGGCGCGCATCCGCGCCGGCAATCTGCAGCCGGGGCAGAAGCTGCCGACCGAGGCCGAGCTCGTGCAGCAGCTCGAGGTCAGCCGCACCGTGGTGCGCGAGGCGGTGTCCCAGCTCAAGTCGCGCAACCTGGTGGAATCGCGCCAGGGCAGCGGCGTGTTCGTGAAGGCGGCAGGCATAGAGCCACTGGACTTCGAAGGCCTGCCGGCGGCTGGCAGGAATGCGCTGATCCAGATCACCGAGGTGCGCCGCGCACTGGAGGCCGAGGTGGCCGAACTCGCGGCGCGGCGGCGCAGCGAAGAGGACATGCAGCGCATCCACGATGCGGAGAGTGCCCTGGCCGAGGCCGTGCGGCTGGGCCGTGATGGCGTGGAGGAGGACATGGCGTTTCACCGCGCCATTGCCCAGGCTTCGGGCAACCCGTTCCTGATCAGCACGCTGGACTACCTGTCGCAGTTCCTGCGCGGCGCCATGCGCATCACGCGCGCCAACGAGGCGCGGCGCGAGGACTTCGGCAAGGCCGTGGAACGCGAGCACCACAGCATCGTGCTGGCCATCGAGGCTGGCGACCCCAAGGCCGCGCGCAAGGCCGCCGCCACGCACATGGGCAACGCCATAGACCGCATTCACCGCGCCGACGCCAGCTTCTGGGAGCAGGACGGCGAACGCCTGGCCCGCGACATCCTGGCCGCCAAGCCCTGAACCTCCGAAACCGTCCCTTGGCGCATGGCCAAGGGTTTTCACCTTGTTTGGGTTTTTGCGCAAAATTTGTATGATGACCTGATGACAATATCAGTCATACCTCTTTTTGCACCCCACACACCTGGCCTTTGCCTGGGCGTTCACCCATGAGCGACGAATCCCGCATCCGCGAGCAGATCTGCGCCACCGGCGCCAGCCTCTACCAGCGCGGCTACACCGTCGGCGCGGCCGGCAACATCAGCGCGCGCCTGCATGACGGCTGGCTGATCACCCCCACCGACGCCTGCCTGGGCCGGCTCGACCCGGCCGAGCTGTCCAAGGTCGACGCCAGCGGGCAGTGGGTCAGCGGCGCCAAGCCTTCCAAGACCCTGGTCCTGCATCGGGGCATATACGGCAACGACGGCGAGGCGCGCGCCGTCATCCACACGCATTCCACGCATCTGGTGGCGCTGACGCTGTCCGGCGTCTGGCGCGAGGACGAGGTGCTGCCGCCCATCACCCCCTACCAGGTCATGAAGGTGGGCCGCATCCCGCTGATCCGCTACCGCCGGCCCGGCGATCCGCAGGCCGCCGCCGAGGTGGCCGCGCTGGCCGGCCAGGTGCGCGGCGCCTTGTTCGAGCGCCTGGGCCCCGTGGTCTGGGAACGCTCGGTGGAGCAGGCCAGCCATGTGCTGGAAGAGCTGGAGGAGACCGCAAGGCTCTGGCTCATGACCCATCCCCGGCCGCAGCCCCTGGACGCGGCCGCCATCGACGAGCTGCGCACCACCTTCGGGGCGCGCTACTGATTTGCACCGCGGCGCCCACGGCCGCATTCCACCACCCAGCCCATCCACAGCCGCGCAGCCGCCAGGCGGCGCATCAAGCGGCGAACCAAGCGGCGAACCCAAGGGAGACTTGAAATGACGACAACGGATATCGCATCCGGCCAGGCCGGGGCCCACCCTGCCCAGGCCGACTCTGCAGAGACGGCGCGCGCCTACGCCAAAGTGTTCTGGCGCCTCGTGCCGTTCCTGATGCTGTGCTATGTGATCGCCTACCTCGACCGCGTGAACGTGGGCTTTGCCAAGCTGCAGATGTCCCAGGACCTGGGCTTCAGCGAGACCGTGTTCGGCCTGGGCGCAGGCGTGTTCTTCATCGGCTACTTCCTCTTCGAGGTGCCCAGCAACCTGCTCATGCACCGCCTGGGCGCGCGCGTCTGGATCGCCCGCATCATGATCACCTGGGGCATTCTGTCGGCCATGTTCATGTATGTGGAAACGCCCACGGGCTTCTACATCCTGCGCTTTCTGCTGGGCCTGGCCGAGGCGGGCTTCTACCCCGGCGTGATCCTGTACCTGACCTACTGGTACCCGGCCCACCGGCGCGCCAAGATCGTGGCGCTGTTCATGTCGGCCATCCCAGTGGCCGGCATCTTCGGCAACCCGCTGTCGGGCTGGATCATGCAGGCCTTCCACGGCGACCATGGCCTGCACGGCTGGCAGTGGATGTTCCTGATCGAGGCCATCCCCGCCCTGGTGATCGGCGTGGTGACCATCTTCTATCTGGACAACGGCATCTCCAGCGCCAAGTGGCTGACGGCGTCCGAAAAGCAGCTGCTGGCGCGCGAGATCGAGCTGGACCAGCAGCACTCAGGCGCCCAGAAGCATTCGCTCAAGGCCGTGTTCGCCGACCGCCGCGTCTGGTGGATGTGCCTGATCTACTTCGCCTTTGTCGCCGGCCAATACGGGCTGACCTTCTGGATGCCCACGCTGATCAAGTCCACGGGCGTCACGGGCGCGCTGAACATCGGCCTGCTCAGTGCCATCCCCTTCCTGTGCGCCATCGTGGTGATGAACCTCATGGGCCACAGCGCCGACAAGCGCCGCGAGCGCCGCTGGCACCTGATCGTGCCCGCGCTGATGGGCGCCGTGGGTTTTGCGATGACGGCCTTCTTCGCCGACAACACCGTTCTTTCCCTGATCTTCCTGTCGCTGGCCGCAGCCGGCGTGCTGACCTGCGCGCCGCTGTTCTGGTCGCTGCCCACGGCCTTCCTGTCGGGCACGGCGGCGGCGGCGGGCATTGCCATCGTCAACTCGGTCGGCAACCTCGCGGGCTTCGCCAGCCCTTACATGATCGGCTACCTCAAGGACCTGACCCAGTCCACGCAGGCCGGCATGTTCGTGCTGGCGGGGGTGCTCGTGGTGGGCGCCATCGCGGTCTGGCTCACCCCCGCAAAGATGGTCAACCGCTGACCGGCCTTTCTTCCCATCCTTCAAGCTCCAAGCCCCAAGACACATGAAAGTACTGATCACCGGCGGCGCCGGATTCCTGGGCCAGCGCCTGGCCCGCAAGCTGCTCGAACAAGGCTCGCTGACGCTGGCCGGCACCCGCTGGCCCATCCACCAGATCGACCTGCTCGACGTGGTGGCCACCCACGCCATTGACGACACGCGCGTGCGCTCCCTGGTGGGCGACATTGCCGACCCGCAGGTGCTGCGCGGCGCCATAGACCAGGACACGGCCGTGATCTTCCATCTGGCCGCTGTGGTCAGCGGCCAGGCCGAGGCCGACTTCGACCTGGGCATGCGCATCAACCTCGATGCCTCGCGCGCCCTGCTGGAGACCTGCCGCGCCGTGGGCCACATGCCGCGCGTGGTCTTCACCAGCTCGGTGGCCGTCTACGGGGGCGACCTGCCCGACACCGTGCTGGACGGCACGGCACTGAACCCGCAGTCCTCCTACGGCACGCAAAAAGCCATTGCCGAGCTGCTGCTGGCCGACTACACGCGGCGCGGCTTTGTCGACGGCCGCGTGCTGCGCCTGCCCACGATCAGCGTGCGCCCGGGCCGGCCCAATGCGGCGGCCTCGTCGTTTGCCAGCGGCATCATCCGCGAGCCCCTCAACGGCGAAGCGGCCAACTGCCCCGTGGGTGCCACCACGCGCCTGTGGCTGCTGTCCCCGCGCCGCGCCGTCGAGGCCCTGGTCGCAGGCTGCGAACTCGATGCCAGCGCCGTCGCCGACCGCCGCCCCATCAACCTGCCCGGCGTGTCCGTCAGCGCAGGCGACATGGTGCGCGCGCTGCGCGAAGTGGCTGGCGACGAAGTGGCCAACCGCGTGAGCTGGCAGCCCGACGACAAGGTCGAGCGCATCGTTGGCAGCTGGCCCGGCCGCTGGGATACCACGCGCGCCAACCAGCTGGGCCTGCGCGGCGACGAGGACTTTGCGGCCATCGTGCGCGCCTACATCGCCGATGACCTGACACCGGCCAAGCCATGAGCAACGACACCTCCACACCACAGCCCGCAGCACGCGCCGTCGGCGTGATCGGCCTGGGCGCCATGGGCGCCGGCATGGCGCAAAGCCTGCGCCGCGCCGGCCACCACGTTCACGTCCACGACATCCGCCCCGAGGCCGCAGCCGCCTTCGCCGCCGACGGTGGCACGGCCTGCGCCACGCTGGCCGACATGGCCGCCGCCTGCCGCATCGTTGTCAGCGTGGTGGTCAACGCCCAGCAGACCGAGGCCGTGCTGTTCGGCGAAGGCGGCATCGCCCCTGCGCTGCAGCCCGGCTCCGTCTTCGTCATGTGCTCCACCGTGGACCCCAACTGGTCCGTGGCGCTGGAGGCCAGGCTGCAGGCGCAGGGCGTGCACTACATCGACGCGCCCATCTCCGGCGGCGCGGCCAAGGCAGCGTCGGGCCAGATGACCATGATGACGGCCGCCCGCCCCGAGGCCTATGCCGCCTGCCAAGGCGTGCTCGACGCCATGGCCGCCAAGGTCTACCGCCTGGGCCACAGCGCGGGCGCGGGCAGCAAGGTCAAGATCATCAACCAGCTGCTGGCCGGCGTGCACATTGCCGCAGCGGCCGAGGCCATGGCCCTGGGCCTGCGCGAAGGCGTCGATGCCGCCGCGCTCTACGAGGTCATCACCCACAGCGCCGGCAACAGCTGGATGTTCGAGAACCGCATGGCCCACGTGCTGGCCGGCGACTACACCCCGCTGTCGGCCGTGGACATCTTCGTCAAGGACCTGGGCCTGGTGCTGGACACCGCGCGCCACAGCAAATTCCCGCTGCCCCTGGCCTCCACGGCCCACCAGATGTTCATGCAGGCATCCACCGCCGGCCATGGCCGCGAGGACGACAGCGCCGTCATCAAGATCTTCCCGGGCATCACCCTGCCCCAGGCCTCATCGGAATCCCCATGACCCTTCTTCTGGGCTGCATAGCCGACGACTTCACGGGCGCCACCGATCTGGCGAACAACCTGGTGCGCGCAGGCATGCGCGTGGTGCAAAGCATTGGCGTGCCTGCCGGCCCGGTGGACGAGGGCGTGGACGCCGTCGTTGTCGCGCTCAAGTCGCGCACCATCGCGCCGGCCGATGCCATTGCGCAATCGCTGCAGGCCCTCGAATGGCTGCAGGCCCAGGGCGCCAATGGCCGCGCGCCGCAGATCTACTTCAAGTACTGCTCCACCTTCGACAGCACGCCGCAGGGCAACATCGGCCCCGTGACCGATGCGCTGATGGACGCGCTGGGCTGTGGCTTCACCATCGCCACGCCGGCCTTCCCCGACAACCAGCGCACCGTCTTCAAGGGCCACCTGTTCGTGGGCGATGTGCTGCTCAGCGACAGCGGCATGCGCAACCACCCGCTCACCCCCATGACCGATGCCAACCTGGTGCGCGTGCTGCAGGCGCAGACACGGCGCAAGGTGGGGCTGATCGACCATGTGGCCGTCGCGCAGGGCGAGGCCGCCATCCGCGCGCGCATCGCCGCACTCCAGGCCGAGGGCGTGGGCATGGCCGTGGTCGATGCCGTATCCAACGACGACCTGCTGCGCCTGGGGCCGGTGCTGGCCGGCATGCCCCTGGTCACGGCCGGCTCGGGCGTTGCCATCGGCCTGCCCGCGAACTTCGGCATCCAGCCCACGGCCCAGGCCGCTGCCCTGCCAACCGCCACCGGCCTGCAGGCGGTCGTCTCGGGCAGTTGCTCGGTGGCCACCAATGCACAGGTGGCGCACTTCATCGCCTCGGGCCGCCCTGCCCTGGCGCTGGAGCCCCTGCGCATCGCCGCCGGCGAGGACGAAGCCGGCAAGGCCCTGGCCTGGGCCCGCCAGCACATCGCCAGCGGCCCCGTGCTGATCTACTCCACCGCCGAATCCGCGGCCGTCAAGGCCGTGCAGGGCCGCCTGGGCGTGGAGCAGGCCGGCGCACTGGTCGAACAGACCATCGCCGCCATCGCCCGGGGGCTGGTCGAGATGGGCGTGCGCCAGCTCGTCGTGGCCGGCGGAGAAACCTCGGGCGCCTGCGTGCAGGCGCTGGGCATCGAGCAGATGCGCATAGGGCCGCAGATCGACCCTGGCGTGCCCTGGTGCCATGCCGCCTCGCTCCTGGCGCCGCAGGGCCTGCACCTCACGCTCAAGTCCGGCAACTTCGGCACCACGGACTTCTTCACCAAGGCCTTCGGCGCGTTGCAGCGCGCCTGATGCCACACTCAGCCTCCGTTTTCAGGAAAGCTTTCATGCCCCGTTTCGCCGCCAACCTGTCCATGCTCTACAACGACCTGGACTTTCTTGACCGCTTCGAGGCCGCCGCGCGCGACGGCTTCCAGGCCGTCGAATACCTGTTTCCCTACGACTTTGCCCCCGAGCAACTGGCCCGCCGCCTGCAGGACCACGGCCTGCAGCAGGTGCTGTTCAACGCCCCGCCCGGCGACTGGAACGCGGGCGAGCGCGGCCTGGCCTGCATCCCCGGGCGCGAGGCGGAATTTGCCCAGGGAATGGAACGCGCCATCGCCTATGCCCGGGCCCTGGGCTGCCCGCGCATCCACGTCATGGCCGGGCTCAAGCCCGCAGGCGCCAGCGATGACATCCTGCGCGCCACCTACATCGCCAACGTGCGCCATGCCGCACGGCTGGCCGCGCCCCACGGCATCGCCATCCTGCTGGAGCCCATCAACGGCCGGGACATGCCAGGCTTCTTCCTGAGCCGCCAGGACCAGGCCCACGCGCTGCTGGCCGACATCGCAGAGTCCAACGTCCAGGTCCAGATGGACCTCTACCACTGCCAGATCGTCGAGGGAGACCTCGCCATGAAGATCCGCCAGTACCTGCCCACGGGCCGCGTGGGGCATGTGCAGATCGCAGGCGTGCCCGAACGCCACGAACCCGACGTGGGCGAGGTCAACTACCCCTACCTGTTCCGCCTGCTGGACCAGCTGGGCTACGACGGCTGGATAGGCTGCGAATACCGCCCCGCGCGCGGCGCGGCGGCGCACGCTACCAGCGAGGGGCTGGGGTGGATGAAGGAGTGGCTGTAGCTGTAGCGTCTGCTGCGGCAGCCCGTCATCCGCCAGGCACGGGAGGATGGGGCGGATAGCTGTCCTGCGTATCCGCCGCCTGCGTTCAGGAATATTCCAGATCGCTGTGCTTGCCGACCACCAGCCGGCCGGCCGACAGTGACATCATCAGCAGCGCAATCGCCTCATGCATGATCAGCGTGTGCGTGTTGCCGGTCTCCACCATCTTGCTGCGCAGCGATTCGCGCACCTGCAGCGAGCCAGTCACGTCGATGATGATGTCCACCGCCGCGTCCACCAGTTCCATGAACCGGGTGGTGACCGGCACGCCGCGCGCGCGTGCCAGTGCGATGCCGGGCTGGTTCAAATCCAGGTCGGCCACCCCAAGCAACTGCACGAAGGGCGCGTCCAGCAATTGCTGCAGCAAGGGAGTGCCGGTCTGCCCCGCACCAATGACCACGATCCGGAAGGCTTGCATGGGATGAATCCTTTTTCCATATGGGAAGTACGGCGCCATCATAGAAATGCCTTGCCGGTGCGCGCCGGTCCGGGACAGGTGGAATGGGTTTGTATGACCCAGATCAAATCCGGCGGACAGGGGCGTGGTGGCGGGCCAGGTCTCAGCAGGGACCACACCACAGGCTGCTGACGCGGGAGCCTGCATTCCAGAGAGTGCAGGGCCTGAACGTGGTGCTTCTGGCCTGAATGCAGCTGCCGGTGCCGCCTGCATTCGCCCACAAAAAAACCCGCCGGCTTCGTGGCCCGGCGGGTTTTCTCAGGTGAACAACAGCCAGCGCTGTTATTGCCTTACAGGAACCTGTTCCGTGTACTCGCGCAGCACGCCGCCGCCTTCGACGGAGCCGCTGACCTGGCCGTCCTTGACGCGCTCCACGCAGGAGCGGCGGTCGCCTTCGTTCTTGAAGACATCGCAGCGGGCCACGGCATTGCGCTGGAAGTGGTCGCCCGACTGGACGCCGCCTCGGCGCGATTGCTCCTGGACGGCTGCAGCCTCGTGCTGGGCAGGGTCGCGGCGGTCATAGCCGCGCTTGGCGGGCCCCTTGGGCTCGGCGTGCTTCTTGTGGTGGTGATGGGGCTTGGCCTTTTCCGCAGCGGGCGGCGGGGGCGGCATGCCATCGGGGCCAGGGGCGGGCTGGGCAGTGGCCAGTCCGGCCATGCCAAGCACGGCGGCGCCAATACACAGCTGCAGGGGACGAATCCATGGGTTCTTCATAGCTTCACTCCATTCCTCGTGAAAAAAGTCAAGGCCCAAGCATGCGTGTTTTCCAGCTCCCCATTTATCGGTACAGCGCGGCTGCGCATGCAGGCCATGGCCTACAGCTTGCCGTGCCCCCTGCAAGCGGCCCCTGACCTGGGTCAAGCCTGGTGCGCAAACCAGCGCTGCACGCCTTCGGCCATGCGCGCGAAGACGCTGTCCAGCGTGGGCACCTCGGCGCCCCACAGGGCGCGCAGCACCTCGGCGTTCTCGAACAGGCCGTGCCAGTAGCAGCCCGCGATGCGGCCATCGGGGCTGTGCCACAGCAGGCCGGGCACGGGCTCGGCCACGGCACTGCCAGCGGCCACCATGTCGGGGCGCACGCTGGTCTGGCCGTGGTGGATTTCATAGACCTGCGCCTGCACGCCAGACAGCGGCGCCAGCGCCCCCGGCAGCGGGGGCAGTTGCACGCTGGCGGGCAGCACGGTCTTGTCGGGCGCGAACAGGGTCGTCAGCGGCAGAAGGCCCAGGCCGGCTGCGTTGCCGTCCACGCCATGCAGGTCGATCAGCGCCTCGCCCAGCATCTGCAGGCCGCCGCAGATGCCCAGCACCTGCCGGCCTGCCGCAGCGTGTGCAGCAACGGCAGCATCCAGGCCCTGGGAACGCATCCAGGCCAGGTCGGCAGCCGTGGCCTTGGAGCCGGGCAGGATGATCCAGTCGGCGCCTGCCAGCTGGGCCGGCGTGCGCGCCCAGACCACGCGCAAACCCGGCACCTGCAGCAGGGGCTGGAATTCGTCGAGGTTGCTGATGCGCGGGTAGGCAATGATGGCGATGGTGGTGTGCACGGCGCGCCCCGCCCCTCCTCCAGAGCCACGGTCGTCAAAGACGCCATCCTCCTCCGGCAGGCCATGCTGGAACTGCATGGGGATGGTGGCCACGGTGGGCACGCCGGTGCGCTCCTGCAGCATCTGCGGGGCGGGCGCCAACAGGCTGGCGTCGCCCCGGAATTTGTTGAGCACGAAGCCGCGGATCAGCGCCTGTTCTTCCGGCGGCAGCAGGGCCCAGGTGCCGTAGAGGTGGGCAAAGGCGCCGCCCCGGTCGATGTCGGACACCAGCAGGCAATGCGCGCCGCAGTGGCGCGCCACGCGCATGTTGACGACGTCGCTGGCATGCAGGTTGATTTCTGCGGGGGAGCCGGCGCCTTCGATGACGACCACATCGTTGTCGGCGCGCAGGCTGTCCAGCGCCTCGGCGATCTGCGGCCAGACGCGGGCGCTGCGGCCGCGCCAGGGCAAGGCCGAGAGTTCCTCGCTGACCCGGCCCAGCAGCACGACTTGGCTGCGCATGTCGGCCTCGGGCTTGAGCAGCAGCGGGTTCATGCGCACATCGGGCGCGCAGCCTGCGGCCAGGGCCTGCAGGTACTGTGCCGTGCCGATCTCGCCCCAGGCACCACCCGGCGCGGAGACCACCCGCGCGTTGTTGCTCATGTTCTGAGCCTTGAAGGGCGCCACCTTGTAGCCCTGGGCGCGGTACCAGGCGCACAGCGCGGTGGCGACCCAGCTCTTGCCGGCGCCGCTGCTGGTGCCCAGCACCATCACGCACAGCGCAGGGCGCTGGCTGGGGGTGGGCAGGGGCAGATTCACGGCAGCGGGTTCATTCGATTGCATGGTGTTTCTCCATTGGCTGCCAGGCGGCCAGCAATGCGTTCTGGGATGCAGGCGCCAGCACGCCCATGCGCACGCAGCCGGGCAGGCCGAAGCTGTCGCAGTCGCGCAGCTTGATGCCCTGCGCGCGCAGTTGGGCCATACGCGCCTGCATGGCGTCGCCCTGCTGGGCTTGCGGCCAGCGCGCCACAAAGTAATTGGCCTGCGAGCCGGGCAGTACCTGCCAGCCCAGGCGCTGCACCAGATCGATCTGTTGCGCCTTCCAATCGCGCAGCCGTTGCAGGCTTTGCGCCAGCCATTGCCGGGTGGCCGGTGCGGTCCAGGCGGTGAGCATGGCCTCGCCATGGGCGCCCACGGGCCAGGATGGTGCCAGGGCACGCAAGGCCTCGATCTCGTCGTGCGGCACGGCTTCGGGCGCAATGGCGTAGGCCGCGCGCACGCCGGTCATGCCCAGGGCCTTGTTGGGGGTCCACATCTGCCAGGCATCGCGCACCTGGGAGGGCACGGCGGGTTCCATGCCCGGCTCCAGTCTGAGGGGTGCATAGGCGCAGTCGATCACGCGCCAGGTGCCGGGCGGTGCGGGCTCGCTCCACAGGGGCCAGACGTCCTCGGGCTGGCCCAGCGGGCTCGATGGCGCGCAGGCCCAGTGCAGGCCGGGGCCGGCCTCGGTGATGCCGTCGCGCGCGGCCAGGGGCAGGCGCCAGACCTGGGCCGCGTGGGCGTAGTCGCCGTAATGGTGTGCCGGCAGGCTGGCGACGGCCGCGCCTTCGCGCGCTGCATGCATGCTGATGCGGTGGATGAAGTCGCTGGCGCTGGCCGCGATGACGATGCGCCCGGCCGTAACGCCATGAAAGTCCGCCAGGCGCGCACGCAGCGCCGTGTACTGCGGGTCCGGGTACTGAGCCGCGTGGGCCTGGGCCAGCATGTCCAGCGCCTGCGGGCAGGGTCCGCAGGCATTGCGGTTGGTGGAGAAATCGTGCGCGGGCACGCCCAGCGCATCCGTGCCACCGTGGGTGACTGGGATCGGTTTCATGGTGTCTTTCCTGCCATCGCCCATCCAAGGACCAGGGCGGCGGCCAGCCCTGCAGCCACCAGCATGGCCACCACGCGGCCCGCATGCGCCACGGCCTGCTGCAGCTCGGCCGCCTGCGGCACGCGGCCTGCGGGGTTGAGCACATAGACGCCGGGCTTGCCCAGGCGCACGCCCAGCAGCCTTGCCATGGCGCCCATGGGCCAGCCGCCGTTGGGCGACGGGGTGATGCGCGCGTCCTGGCGCAGCGCACCCCAGCCCGGCCGCCGGCCAGCGGCCAGGCCGGACAAGGCCAGCAGCAAGGCGGTCAGGCGCGCCGGTATCCAGTTGAGCAGGTCATCGGCACGCGCAGTCCATTTGCCGGCCCATTGCCAGTGGCGCCGGTCATCGCCCTGCCCGCGCCAGCCCGGGTAGCCCCACATGGCATCGGCCGTATTGGCAAAGCGGTAGAGGGCCGCGCCCGGCAGGCCGGCCACGGCAAACCAGAGCAGCGGCGCCAGCACGGAGTCGCTGAGGTTCTCGGCCAGGGTCTCGATGGCGCTTTCGCGCACCTGGCCTGCGTCGAGCTGCGCCGTGTCCCGGCTGACCAGCCAGGTCAGCCGCTCGCGGCCTGAGGGCAGGGATTGCTGCAGCGCGGCTTCCACGGCTAGCACCTCGTCGCGCAGCATGCGCCAGGACAAAAGCGGCTTGAGCAGCACGCCCAGCACCAGGGCGCCCAGCCACCAGGGCATGGGCGGCAGCAGCCACTGGATGAACGCGTAGATGGCGAAAAACAGCAGCGCCAGCAGGCACCAGGCGACGGCGCCCAGCGCAAAGCGTGGCCAGTCGCGCACATGTTCTTCGCGTGGGGCAATTCTTCGCCCAACCGCACCCAGCAGCCGGCCCATGGCGACCACGGGGTGCATCCACACGGGCGGCTCGCCCCAGAGCCGGTCGATCAGCAGGGCCACGGGAACGGCCAGCGCTGCGGCCAGGGCGTGGCGCGCCCAGGGTTCGGCTTGGACCTGGGCCTGCGGCTGCGACAGCGCCTGCCAGCACCACCACAGCGGGCTGAGCGCGGCGCACAGCAGTTGCCAGGAAGGGCTGTCGCTCATGCCTGCGGTTGTGGGCCGGCGGCGCGCTGGCCCCAGAAGTCGTCGTAGAGCATGTCCTGCAGCGGTGCGCGGCTGGCCCACTTTTGCTGCTGCAGCATGGGCTCGGCATAGTAGGCCGACACGGGGCCCAGGCACAGCACGGCCAGCGGCCGGCTGCCCACGGGCATTTGCAGCAGCGCGGCCAACACCTCGGGATCGAACAGCGAGACCCAGCCCAGCCCCAGCCCCTCGGCACGCGCGGCCAGCCACAGGTTCTGGATGGCGCAGGCGGCCGAGGCCACGTCCATCTCCGGTAGGGTGCGCCGGCCGAAGACATGGGCCTCGCGCCCTGGCGGCATGGCCACGACCAGCACCTCGGCCGCATCCAGCACGCCCTGGACCTTGAGCTGCATGAAGTCTTCCTCGCGCTCGCCCAGCGCACGCGCGGTCTGCAGGCGTTCCTGCTCGATCACGGCATGGATCTCCTGGCGCAATTGCGCATCGCGCACGCGGATGAAGCGCCAGGGCTGCATGAAGCCGACGCTGGGCGCATGGTGGGCGGCGCGCAGCAGGCGCAGCAGTACCTCGGGCGCGACTTCGCCGCCGCAGAAGTGGCGCATGTCGCGCCGCTCATGGATGGCGCGGTAGACGGCTGCCCGCTCGGCCTCGGCAAAGGGTTGGGCGGGAATGGTCTCTGGCGCCCGGGATTGCGTTTCGCTGCTCATGCCGCCATTGTCCGCCGCAGGCCGGGCCTGCGGGCGGCATCAGTCCTCAATACCACGCTGGGCGGGAATGCCGGCCTGGAAGGCGTGCTTGACCAGTTCCATGCGCGTGACGGTATCGGCCACGGCAATGATTTCCTCGGGGCAGCGGCGGCCCGTGAGCATGACGTGCACATGGCGCGGGCGGTCGGCCAGGGCCTGCAGCACAGGCTCCAGCGGCAGCCAGCCATAGATCAGCGGATAGGTGATTTCGTCGAGCACGACCAGGAAGTGATCACCCGAGAGGATGGCGGTGCGCGCACGCTCCCAGCCTTCGCGCGCGATCTGGGCCGACCGCTCATGGTCCTGGCTCTTCCAGCTGAAGCCGTCGCCCAGGCCCTCGATGGGCATGCCCAGCTGCTCGAACATGCGGTGCTCGCCAAAGCGCGCGGTGGGCACCTTCATGAACTGGAAGATCTTGACGGACTTGCCCCGGCCATGCGCGCGCAGGGCCAGGCCGAAGGCCGCCGTGCTCTTGCCCTTGCCGTCGCCGGTGTTCACCAGCACCAGGCCACGGCGTTCGCCTTCGGGCTTTTCATAGGGCTTTTCCGTCGGGGCCTGTTCGATCTGCATGGGTCTGTCGTCCTCAAAAGTTGCACGCGCTGCGGCGGGCATGCGCCGCAGCGGAGCGCCACTTTAACCGAGGCGGGCGCCCAGCCGGCGCTGCAGGGCACGCACGGCGCTGTCCACCGTGGTGAGCACGGGCAGGCCCGTAGCGGCCTCGCAGGCGGCGCGGGCACGCGCCATGCTGAACTGGGCCAGTGCAATGCGCGTGCAGCCACGCGCAGCCAGGGCCCTGGCCTGCTCGACCACCAGGCGGTCATGCGTGGCGGTGTCGCCCCGGTTGAGCGCGTCCATGGCGCCATCGGCCAGGGCGGGCACGAGTTCGATGCCGGCCGGAAACTCCGGCGGCATGGACTGCAGCGTGGGCGCGAAGCTGGAGATCAAACCCAAGGCCCCCTGCTGGCCCTGCACGGCCTCTTCGATCATGGCCTCGTTGGGCTTGAGCACGGGCAGCGGCGCATGGCGCGCGGCCACGGCCTCGATGCACGGGCCAAAGGCCGAGCAGGTGAACAAGATCCCCTGCGCGCCCGTGTCCACGGCGTACTGCGCCAGGCGCTGGAAACGCTCGTGCATGGCGGCGTCCAGCCCGCGCCCGTTGCGCGCCAGGTCGGCCGAGAGGCTGTCGTCCAGAAGGTTCATGCGAACCGCCTCGGGCCAGTCGCGCGCAAAGGCTTCGTTGATGGGAGCGACGGAGTGGCTGAGGGCGTGGATGAGGGCGATGCGGGTCATGGATGCGTGCAATAAGTTCAGATGCCCTTGGACGAGGGATGGGCGAAGGCCTCGCGCGTCTCGGCGTTGAGCGGGTAGTTGATGTTGATGTTCCTGGGCGGGATGGGCGACATGAACCAGCGGTTGTAGAGCTTTTCCATCTCGCCGGACTGCATCATGCCCGTCACCACGCGGTCCACGATGACCTTGAAGCCGGCATCGTCCTTGCGCAGCATCAGCGCCTGGTTCTCGGTGCGCAGGCTTTCGCCGGTGATCAGGTAGTCCTGCGGGTTCTTGGCATTGGCGATCTGGCCGGCGAGCAGGATGTCGTCCAGCACAAAGGCCTGGGCACGGCCGCTCTCCACCAGCATGAAAGAGTCCGAATGGTCCTTGCCCGAAAGGTTGGTGACGTCGAGGTTGCGGCCCCGGTCCGCCTCGCGCAGCAGGCGAAAGGACGTGGTGCCCGCCGTCGTCGCCACGGTCTTGCCCTGCAGGTCGGCGACGGAGCGCAGCCCCGAGTCCGCGCGCACCAGCATGCGCACGTTGTAGCGGAAGATATCCGGCGAGAAGGCCACCTGCTTTTGCCGCTCAACCAGGTTGGTGGTGGAGCCGCACTCCAGGTCCACCGTGCCGTTGGCCACCAGCGGGATGCGGTTGGCCGAGGTCACGGCCTGATAGCGCACCTGCAGTGCGGGCAGCTTGAGCTGGGCCTTGACCTCGTCCACGATGCGCCGGCAGATGTCCATGCTGTAGCCCACGGGCTTGAGATCGCCATCCAGGTAGGAAAAGCCGAACGAGGACTCGCGGTAGCCCAGCGTGATGGCCCCCGCCTGCTGGATCTTGGCGAGCGTGCCGCTGTCCTGGGCATGGCTGGCGGCCAGCGGCAGCAGCGCGGCGATCAGGGCGCTGGTCACGGCCAGGGCCGTGCGCTTCAGGGTCGGGCGGGATGGGGTCATGGGGACACTCCTGTGACGGGGTTGGGGAAAGGGTGGGAAAGCGTGGAAGTACGCGCGAGCGCAGGAACGGATCAGAGAACCTGGGCGAGTGCGGCCTCGATGGACTCGGCCAGGCGCGTGGCAATGGTCTGCAGCTGTTCCCGCGTGGCGATGAAGGGCGGCGCCAGCAGCACGTGGTCGCCCGCACGGCCATCGGCCGTGCCGCCGCCGGGGTAGCACAGCAGGCCGCGCTGCAGGGCTTCGGTCTTGATCCGAGCGTTGAGCTTCAGGCCCGCATCGAAGGGCGCCTTGCTGGCGCGGTCGGCCACCAGCTCCATGCCCCAGAAGAAGCCGCGCCCGCGAATGTCGCCAACGTGCTCGCCCACGCGGCGGTGGCTGCCTATGGCTTGCACCAGCATCTGCCCGAAGGCTTCGCCATTGGTACGCACCTTGTCCAGCAGACCGTCGCGCCGTATCACGCGCTGCACGGCCAGTGCCGCCGCGCAGGCCACCGGGTGGCCCAGGTAGGTATGGCCGTGCTGGAAGAAGCCGCTGCCGCGCGACATGGCATCGACGATGCGCCCCTGCGCCAGCACCGCGCCCACGGGCTGGTAGCCACCGCCCAGGCCCTTGGCCACGGTGATCAGGTCGGGCACCACGCCTTCCTGCTCGCAGGCATGCAGGGTGCCCGTGCGGCCCATGCCGCACATGACCTCGTCCAGGATGAGCAGCACGCCGTGGCGGTCGCACACCTCGCGCACGGCCTTGAAGTAGCCGGGCACGGGCGTGAGCACGCCGGCCGTGGCGCCGCCCACGGTCTCGGCCACGAAGGCGATCACGCTGCGCGGGCCGTGGACGCCGATAGCCGCATCCAGTTCGTCGGCCAGGCGCTGGCCGTATTGCTCTGGGGTTTCATCGTCGCGCTGGTCGCGGTAGGCATTGCAGGGCGAGACATGGGTGGCCGGCACCAGGATGGGCGCGAACGGCGCGCGCCGCCAGGCATTGCCGCCCACGGCCAGCGCACCCAGCGTGTTGCCGTGGTAGCTCTGGCGGCGTGCGATGAAGTGCGTGCGCTCGGGCTGGCCGATCTCCACGAAGTACTGGCGCGCCATCTTGAGCGCGGCCTCCACGGCCTCGGAGCCGCCGCTGACCAGGTAGGCGTGGCTGGTGCCTTCGGGCGCGCCGCGCACCAGTTCCTGCCCCAGTTCCTCGGCCACCGCAGTGGTGAAGAAGCTGGTGTGGGCATAGGCCAGCCGGTCGATCTGGTCATGCATGGCGGCGATCACGTCGGGATGCCCGTGGCCCAGCGAGGACACGGCCGCGCCGCCCGAGGCATCGATATAGCTGCGCCCCTGCGCGTCGCGTATCTCCAGGCCGCTGGCGGCGACAGCGACGGGGGGCGTGTGGTGCAGATGGCGATGGAACACATGGCTCATGGCAGTTCTTTCAAGGAACAAATGTTTCATCACATTATTTGACGGAACATTTGTTCCGTCAACAGAGATTTCAACAACAGCCGTTCCAAGCCAGCCCGCGCCTGGGCTACAGTCGGCGCAGCCAACACCGCCCTTTTCCCCCCTTTTCTCCTGAAAACCCATGTCCGTTCAAGACGACATCCGCCAGCGATTTGCCGAGTTGAGCCCGGCCCTGCAACAGGTGGCCCGCTTCGTGCTGGAGCATCCCAACGATGTGGTCACGGCCTCCATGCGCAGCGTGGGCACGCGCGCCGGCAGCCCGCCCGCCACGCTGGTGCGGTTTGCGCAGTGGCTGGGTTTTGACGGCTGGCCGCAGCTCAAGCAGGCCTTCGCGCAGGACATGGGGCTGGGCAGCGACGAGGCCTACGGCCAGCGCGCCAAGGCCCTGGTGGGCCGCGCTGGCGACCATGACCTGGTGGGCGAGACCTTCGAAGTGCACCGCCGCAATCTGGAGGCCACCGAGCGGCGCCTGGGCGATGCGCTGCAGCAGGCCTGCGCACTGCTGGAAAAGGCCCGCAGCGTGCATGTGGCGGGCTTTCGCGCCAGCTACCCCGTGGCCTTTTCCTTTGTCTATGTGTACCGGCTGCTGCGCGCCAGCGTGCACCTGCTGGACGGCCAGGGCGGCACGCTGGAGATGCAATGCCGCGCCATGGAGCGCGGCGACGCATTGCTGGTAGTCGCCTTTGCGCCCTACTCGCGCGAGGCGCTGGCCGTGGCCCAGGCCGCCAGGGACGCGGGCTGCCGCATCGTGGCACTGACCGACAGCCCCGCCTCGCCCCTGGCGCTGCTGGCCGACGCCACGCTGCTGTTTTCGCTGCACAGCCCGTCGTTCTTCCCCTCCATCACCTCGGCCGTGGCGCTGTCCGAGGCCCTGGTGGAACTGCTGGCCAGCCGCGCCGGCAAGGGCGTGGTGCAGCGCATCGACCAGGCCGAGGAGCAATTGTTTGCCAGCGGCGCGTATCTGGAGGCGCCTCGGTCGAGGAAAGCCGGTCGCGACTAGCCCAAGGCCGAAGCCGCCATTTGCGCCACAGCCATCGCAGCGCCAGGATCGTCACCGTCTTCCATGCTCCAGACCGCAGACAGTCCTGACCAGGCCAGCACCCATTGCAACAGGCGCCTTTGCTCTATGCCCGAGACTTCGGCAATGGTGGCCATGCGGCGCGCAAAGCGCCCCGGCGCCAGTGCGTTGGCGCGGTCGGGATTGCTCAGGATGTTGGCGTAGTCAAAGCCGCGCTCGCCGTGCAGGCCCTTGGGATCGATGGCCAGCCAGCCCAGGGGGCCGAAGTCCAGCACATTGCCGTGGTGAAGGTCACCATGCAGCACGATCACGTCGCGCGGTGCGGCCAGCAGCTCGCGCGCCGTGGTGGCGCACAGGCCGAGCAGGCTGGCGGTTCCATGGCCTTGTGCAAGCAATGCATGGAACCACTGCGTCAGCGGCACCAGGGGTGGCAACGCCTTGGCGCGCGGCAGGTGCAGGCGCTTGGCAGCGGTGCACAGGATGCGCGTGGCCTCCTCATCGCGCTCGCCACGGGCCATCTCCACCAGCGATTCGGGTCCTGTGGCGCGCAGCATCAGCAGGGCCGGCCCTTCATGGGCCAGCACGGGCGCGGCACCATCGCCATTCCACCAGGCCATCAGGCGGGCACCGGCCACCTCTTCGGGCTCCAGCGCAATCTTGAGCATGGCGGGCGTGCCGCCCTGGCGCACGGGCAGCAACACACCGCGCGGCGTGTACAGGGGCTGGCCATCGATGGTCAGAGCCCAGCGGCTCAGATACGGCGCATGGAGAGACATTTTTTCCAACAGGCGATCAGGGAGCCGCAGCTTGCCCCCGCAGCCGTGGCAGGGCCAGCCACTGCCCGTCGACGGCGCGGATGCGCAGCCGGTGCTCGAACACGGCCTCCAGCGCCGCATGCGTGACCGCGTCGGCGCAGGCACCCTGGTGCACCACTTGCCCCTTGTCGAGAATGACCAGTTCCTGAGCCTGCAAGGCCATCGATATCTCATGCAGCACGCTGACCACGGTGCGGCCCTGGGTGACCAGGGCCTGCACGCATTCGAGCCAGTCGGCCTGGTGCGGCGGGTCGAGGTTGGCCAGGGGTTCGTCCATCAGCAGCACGCGGGCCTGCACGGCCAGGGCGCGCGCCAGCAGCACGCGCTGGCGCTCCCCGCCCGAGAGACTGCCCACGCTGCGCATGCGCCAGTCCCAGCCCTGGGTCTGGCGCAGGGCCTGCTCCACGGCGGCATGGTCTGCCTGGCTGGGCGCAGCCAACCAGCCCTGGTGCGGCAGGCGGCCCAGCATGACCACGTCATGGACCCGCATGTCGCCGGCCACGGGCTGGTTCTGCCCCAGCCAGGCGAGCGAGCAGGCCCGTTCGCGCGCACTCCATTGCCGCAGCGGGCGGCCCAGGAGCTCCACCTCCCCTTGCACGCCAGCGCCGGACTCCATGCCTGCCAGGGCGCGCAGCAGCGTGGATTTGCCTGCGCCATTGGGGCCGACGATGGCGGTCCAGCGGCCGGCCGGCAGGGCCAGGTTAAAGCCGCCCAGGACCTGTCGATCGCCCAGGCGAACCTTCAGGGCGCGCGCTTGCAGGGCGGGGGCCGTCATGCGCCCTCCCCGCCGCGCAGGGCGTGGCGGCGGTGCATGAGCCACAGCAGGTAGCTGCCGCCCAGCAAGGCCGTGAGCGCGCCCACGGGCAGCTCCTGCGGGGCGATGAGCCAGCGCGCCAGCAGGTCGGCGGCCAGCAGCAGCACGGCGCCCATGCCCGCGCTGAGCACCAGCAGCCAGCGGTGCATGGAGCGCACCATGGAGCGCACCAGATGCGGCGCGGCCAGGCCGACGAAGGCAATCAGCCCGGTCTGCGCCACGGCCGTGCCGGTGGCCAGCGCCAGCAGCAAGATGAGCACCATGCGCAGCGGCGCCAGCGGCAGGCCCAGGCTGTGGGCCGTAGCCTCGCCCAGGGACAGGCCGTCGAGCACGCGGCCCAGGCACCAGGCGCCCAGGGCGGTGGCCAGCAGCACGGCCAGCATCAGCGCGCAGGCGCCCCAGCCGATGAAGGAGGTGCTGCCCAGCATGAAGGCCTGCATGGCCTGCATGATGTCCGGGTTCATCAGCAGCACCAGCGATGCGGCCGCGCCCAGCACCACCCCCACCACCACGCCGGCCAGCAGCAGGCGCATGGTGTTGTGCACGCCCTGGGCCAGCACCAGGGTCAGCAGCACGGCCAGGGCCGCGCCCGCAAAGGCCGCACCCGTGACACCCAGGCGCGCCAGGCCCGCCAGTGCGAAGGGCGAGGCGCCCAGCGCCGCCATGCTCAGCGCCACGCCCAGCGAGGCGCCCGAGGCACTGCCCAGCAGATAGGGATCGGCCAGCGGGTTGCGGAACACGCCCTGGGCGATGGCCCCGGCCAGCCCCAGCAGGCCGCCCGCCAGCCACGCGCCCGCCGTGCGGGGCAGCCGGATGTCGGTGACGATCTGCCAGGACAGCGGATCGCTGCGCGCCGCCCACACGCTCTCCCAGCCCGTGCTGCCCACGCCCGCACCCAGCAGCATGAGCAGGGCACTCACGACCAGCAGGGCCAGTGCCATCCAGGGCGCAGCCAGGCCGCTGTGGTGCCTGCGGGCCGGCCTCACCGTGCGGCCCCGTTCAGGCAGCGCGCCATCAGCGCAGCGCCCTCGGCCATGCGCGGGCCGGCGCGCACCAGCACGTCCAGTTCGGCCGGCACAAAGCGGCAGACGCGCCCGGCCTGCATGGCACGCATGCGGCCCCAGCCCGGATAGGGCTCGCCTGATGTGCCCAGGCTGCGGTCGCCGCCCAGGATGAAGTCCGGATCGGCGCGCACCACGAATTCAGGGTTGATGCGCGGAAACGGCCCCAGCTGCGCACCCACGATGTTGCGCATGCCCAGGCGCGCCAGGGTCTCGCCGATGAACGAAGACTCGCCTGCGGCAAAGGGGCCGCGGTTGACCTCGAAATACACGGTCTGCCCGCGCAGCGCGGGGGCCATGCTGCGCTCCACGTCTTGCATGCGCGCCTCGATGGCGGACCAGACACGGTCGGCGCCCTGCGCGGGCGGCAGGTCCAGCAACTGGCCCACGGTGCGCAGTACGGCCTGCGCATCGGCATGGGTGCGCGGCTCCAGCGCCACCACCTTGAGGCCCAATGCCTGCAGCCGCGCCACCGAGCGCGAGGCCATGGACACCAGCACCAGATCGGGCTTGAGCGCGACGATGGCCTCGATGTTGGGATCGATTCCGCCGCCCACCACAGGCAGGGTCTTCACATGGGCCGGCCAGTTCGAATAGCGGTCCACGCCGACCAGACGCTGGCAGCCGCCCAGCTCGCACACGGTCTCGGTCAGCGAGGGCAGCAGGCTGACGATGCGCTGCGGCGGCTGTGGCAGCTCCACCGGAACGCCCCGCCCGTCCGTGACCCGGATGGCAGCCTGCGCCGCAGACAGCGCCAGTGCCAGGCCCCACAGGGCGAGACGCCATGGCCTCACGGCTGCGGGCCCTTGAGCGCCAGCGGCAGGCCGGCGCACATCAGCGTGACGGTTTCACAGCTTTGCGCCGCACGCTGGTTGAGCACACCCAGCGCATCCACAAAGGCCCTCACCTGCGATCCCAGCGGGATCACGCCCAGGCCGATCTCGTTGCCGACCAGGATCACCGGGCCGGGCGCAGCTTGCAAGGCGGCCAGAAAGGCCGTGCATTGGCCCTCCCATCCGCGCGCCAGTTCCTCGGAAGGCTGGGCCGGCATCATCCAGTTGGTCAGCCACAGCGTCAGGCAGTCCACCACCAGCAGGCGCTGCGGCGTGCTGTGCCGCGCAAGCATGGCGGCCAGGTCCAGCGGCTCCTCAAGCGTGGCCATGCCCGGCACGCGCTCGGCGCGGTCGCGCCGGTGGCGGGCGATGCGCTCGCGCATTTCGTCGTCCCATGGCTGGCCGGTGGCGATCAGCGCGGCCTCGCGGTCCAGGGCGCCATCGAGCCAGGCGCGGGCCAGCAATTCGGCACGGCGCGACTTGCCGCTTTTCTGGCCGCCCAGAATGAGTTGGCTGCGCGCAAGCGAATAGGTGGAGATCTGGTCGGTCATGACGCCTGGCCTGCGGGAATGTCAGCGCCCAGCAGCGCCGCCACGGCGCGCGGCTGCGAGGCAAACCAGGCATGGAAATAGCTGGCGTGCACACTGCCCTGGCGGTACAGCGCCTCGCCCCGGTCGGGATGGGCATCCTGGCCCGGACGGCTGCTGCGCCCGGCCTCGGCCATGGACGTGTCCAGCCGGCTGTAGTGAAAGGTATGGCCGCGCAACAGGCCCCAGGGCGTGGGCAGTTGCTGCATGCCCAGGCCGGCCAGGCGCGGCTGCATGCGCGCATGGCCGGGCAACAGGCCCCAGAGGTCCGCGGTCCGGCCCGCAGTGTCGGTCAGTCGTTCGCACAGCACGAGCATACCGCCGCACTCGGCCCAGACCGGCCGGCCGGCTGCCACGTGGGCGGCAATGTCACCACGCAGCGCGGCATGGGCGGCCAGCGCGTCCAGGTGCAGTTCCGGATAGCCGCCGGGCAGCCACAGCGCATCGCACTGCGGCAGGCGCTCTGCGGCCAGGGGCGAGAAGAAGGCAATCCGCGCACCCATGGAACGCAGGCAGTCGAGGTTGGCCTGGTAGATGAAGCTGAAGGCCGCATCACGCGCCACCGCCACGGTGCGGCCCGCCAGCCAGGGCTGCACGGCTTCGGCAGGTTCCGGGCACGGTTCAAAGTCCACGGACCAGTCCTGCCAGCTGGCGCCCTGCCCCGGCCCGACCTGCCAGGGCAACTGGCCCAGCGGCGTGGTCAGCAGCGCATCGGCGGCCACGTCCAGGCGCTGCAGGGCATCGTCCAGCTCATGCGCGGCAACCAGGCCCAGGTGCCGCTCGGGCAGCAGCGAGGTGGTGCCTGCACCCTGCACCCGCGCCAGCGCGCCCAGCCACAACGAAGGCTCGCGCAGGCCGGCACGCAGCAGGTCGGCATGGTGGGCGCTGCCCACGCGGTTGGCCAGCAGGCCGGCCCAGCGCAGGCTGGGCCGGTAGTGCTGCAGGCCATGGGCCAGTGCGCCAAAGGTGCCGGCCATGCCCGAGGCGTCGATCACGGCCAGCACCGGCAGGCCCAGCCGCTCGGCCACATCGGCCGCGCAGGGCGTGCCGTCGAACAGGCCCATGACGCCTTCCACCAGGATGAGGTCGGCCTCGCAGGCGGCAGCGTGCAGGCGCTCACGCATGTCGGCCTCGCCCGTCATCCACAGATCGACGCTGTGCACGGGCGCACCGCTGGCCAGCTCGTGCCAGTGCGGGTCCAGGAAGTCAGGGCCGCACTTGAACACGCGCACGCGGCGCCCCTGGCGCGCATGCAGCCGCGCCAGCGCAGCCGTCAGCGTGGTCTTGCCCTGGCCCGAGGCCGTGGAAGTGATCAGCAGCGCCGGGCAGCGTGCCCCGCCCCGGCCAAGGTCAATATTCATGTGTATTTGTTTGCTCCGTGCGACGCTGCCTTGAACCGGCCGCTCCGCCAACGCGGCGCATTGTAGTGCGCACCCCCGCCGTATCCGCACCCGACCCGCACCGCGCCCGCAACCAATGCTTACGCATTACACCCCGCCGAAGCAGACGCGTCCTACACATGGCGCTACGATTTTGTGAGACAGTCTGCCGCCTGCGCTCGAATACCTGAGCACGGCGCTGACGTCAAGCCTTCTAAGCCCCCCTGCTATCAGGTTTCCTCGGATACTTCCACGGAATGCGCTCACTTCGTTCGCACGTCCTACAATCTCAGCGTCTATGACCTCCCAGACTTCCCTCGACCACATTGCAGAGCGCGTGGAGCGCCTGCTGGTTCGCCACGAGGAACTGCAACGCACGAATGCGCTACTCGCCGAACAGGTGGCGGCCCTGACCCAGGAGCGTGATTTGCTGCGCTCGCGGCTCAACGCCGCACGGGCCCGCGTCGATGCCCTGATCGAGCGCCTGCCCTCCAACCAGGGGGCTTGACCCCCTTCGCAACCGCCGACGTCCCGAACGCCCATGAAGCAGATCGAAGTGCAAATCCTGCAGCAAAGCTATGTGCTGACCTGCCCCGATGGCCAGGAAGAGCGTCTGCTCGAGGCCGTGCGCCGTGTGGACACGGCCATGACCCGCATCCGCGACAGCGGCAAGGTCCGCTCGCGCGAGCGCGTGGCCGTGCTGTCCGCGCTGAACATGGCCTTCGACGTGCTGGACCGCGAAGCGCAGGAAAGCGCCATGGCCACGGCCCAGGCCGAAATGCAGTCCCTGCATGACGAGGTCACTTCGCAGCATGCCGCCCAATCCATGCCGCCCGAGCCCAGCCCCGAGGAACTGGCCGAGCGCCAGCGCCAGCAGGCCCTTGCCGAGCAACTGGTGCTGCGCCTGGACCAGGCCCTGGAAAGCGATGCTCGGCTGCTCTGAGCCGCTGCACTCCCCGTCCATCCAACGGCCTCTTCGGAGGCCGTTTTCATGGCATCGGCCATGTCAATGGAAAGCCCATGCCGTTCAAAGAACTTGATTGCGGGCCTGCTCAATCGCCGTAGAATGGAGGCGTCTGCAAACCCGCCGGGCTTTATAGTTCCTTGGACCAATGCTCTATGAGCCCGGGCTTGGTACATTGCCATTCGAGCGTGATCGTCTCGCGTTAGATGAACCCAACGTCTGGCTGCCCTTGCCCCCCTGAACCCCGGTTCAGGATGACGGCCCGGTGGTCTTTGCAGACACCTGATTCCAACCCGGCGCACCTCCACGGTGCGCCGGGTTTTTTGTTGCCCTCCCCTCCCCGCCCATCCACTACCGACCTTCTGCCGCATGCCTGACCTGCTGTTTCTCGAACTGGCCCTGCTGGGCCTGTGCTCCGGCTTCCTGGCCGGCTTGCTGGGGGTGGGCGGCGGCATGGTGCTCGTGCCGTTTCTGACCTACTTCCTCGACAAGCGCGGGGTCGGCCCTGACCTGTCCGTGAAGATGGCGATCGCCACGGCCATGGCCACCATCGTGTTCACCTCGATCTCCAGCCTGCGCGCCCACCATGGGCGCGGCGCCGTGCGCTGGGACATCGTGCGCAGTCTGGCGCCGGGCATCATCACGGGCTGCCTGCTCGCCAGCCTGGGCGTTTTCGCGCTGCTGCGCGGCAAGTACCTGGCGCTGTTCTTTGGCGTATTCATCGGCTACATGGCGCTGCGCATGCTGCGCAGCAACAGCCAGCCCACGGCCACGCACGCCCTGCCCGGCCCGCTGGGGCTGTACGGCGCGGGTACGGGCCTGGGCTTCATCTCGGGGCTGGTGGGGGCAGGCGGGGCCTTCATCAGCGTGCCCTTCATGATGCGCTGCTCGGTGCCCATGCACATGGCCGTGGGCACCAGCGCGGCACTGGGGTTTCCGATTGCCGTGGTGAATGCGGCGGGCCTGATATTCACCGGCGCGGGCGATGCGGGGCGCCCCGAATACTCGCTGGGCTACCTGTGGCTGCCGGCCCTTCTGGCCCTGGCCTGCTGCAGCGTGCTGACGGCACCGCTGGGGGCACGGGCCGCGCACCGGCTGCCCGTGGGCCAGCTCAAGCGCATCTTTGCCACGCTGCTGTTCGGCCTGGCGGCCTACATGCTCTGGAAGGGCTTGAGCGCAGGCGGCTGAGCGCTCGCGGCCTGGGCCATTCTCTGCCGGTAGGCGATGGCACCAATGCCGGCGCGCTGGGCCTGCAGGCATTCGCCGAACTGCTCGCGCGGCAGGCCAGGCGCGCACAGAAAGCCCTGGAAGTAGTGGCCCTGCATGCGGTGGATGGCCGTCAGCTGCTCGTGCGTTTCCACGCCCTCGGCCACGATCTCCACGCCCAGCGCCAGACCCAGGCTGATGATGGCGCCCACAATGGCCTGGTCGCCCTCGTCGCTGGGCAGGCCGCGCACGAAGCTCTGGTCGATCTTGATCTTGGAGATGGGCAGCTTCTTCAGGTAGGCCAGGTTGGAGTAGCCGGTGCCGAAGTCGTCAATCACCATGCCCACACCCAGATCGGCGATCTGGCACACGCGCAGCGCCATGTCCTGGGCGTCCTGCAGCAAGATGCTTTCCGTCAGCTCCAGCTCCAGCAGCTGGGGTGTGAGGCCGTAGCTGCGCAGCAGCTCGGTCACCCGCTCGACAAAGCCTGACTGGCGGAACTCCAGCGCCGACACGTTGACCGAGACCTTGATGGGCATGCCCTGCTGCTGCCAGCGTGCAGCCTCCTGCACGGCCTGCTCCATGACCCAGGCGCCCAGCGTGACGATGTAGCCCGACTCCTCGGCCAGCGGGATGAAGACACCCGGCGAGACCACGCCGAATTCGGGATCGGTCCAGCGCAGCAGCGCCTCGGCCGCGACGATGCGGTCGCTGTCTATGTGCACCTGCGGCTGGAAGTAGACCGCCATGCGGCCATGCTCCAGCGCCTGGCGCATGGCGTGCTCCAGCTTCATGCGCGACAGCAGGCCGGCGCTCATCTGCGGCTGGTAGAAGCTGAAATGGCCCCGGCCCCGCTCCTTGACGCGGTACATGGCGGTGTCGGCCTGGCGGATCAGTTCATCCAGCGTGAGGCCATCGGCCGGGTACTGGGCCACGCCGATGCTGCACTGCACGGAGAAACCCAGGCCGTCGAGCAGGAAGGGGCGCTCCATCTCCTGCAGGATGCGCTTGGCCACCGAAGCGGCCAGCTCGGCGTTGCAGCCCTGCAGATAGAGCACGAACTCGTCGCCACCCAGGCGGCACAGGATGTCTACGGGCCGCATGCAGTCGCTCAGGCGCTGCGCGACCAGCTTGAGCACGCGGTCGCCGAACTGGTGGCCCAGCGAGTCGTTGATGATCTTGAAGCGGTCCAGGTCGATGAACAGGATGCTGAACACCGTGCCGCCTGCGCGCGCGGCTTCGATGGCTGCATCCACGCGCTCCGTGAGGTTCAGGCGGTTGGGCAGGCCGGTGAGCGCGTCGCTGTAGGCCAGCTGTTCAATGCGCTGCTGGGCCACGCGCTGCTGCGTGAGGTCGCGCATGAAGCCGATGCTCTGCACCACGTCGCCCTGCGCGTTGCGCAGCGGCACCCAGGACAGGCGCACGGCGCAGCGCGCGCCGCCGGCCTGGCGCAGCCACAGGTCGCCCTCCCAGAAGCCGCCCTGGTGCCACTGGATGCGGGCCAGGTCGCCCAGGGTGTCGGCCTGGCCTTCGGCGGCCTCGAACAGCGACTCCACCGTGCGCCCCTGCACGGGCATGCCGCCCAGCAGGCGTTCGCAGGCCGGGTTGGTGCGGGCCACATCCATGTAGCCGTCGGCAATGAAGATGCCGTCCAGGCTGGATTCGAAGACGCGCGCGGCCAGCTCCAGACCCGCCTGGGTCTGGGCCTCGGCCGTGATGTCGCGGAAGGAAAAGATCCGCCCCATGGGCAGGCCCCGGCGCAGCTGGGGCACGGCGCGGCGCTCCAGGATGCGGCCGTCGCGCAGGTCCAGCACGTCGGCCGCCTCCATCAGGGGCTGGGCCGACAGCAGCTTCAGCTGGCGCGCATAGGATTCGGCATCGCGCACCTGGCTGGCCAGGTGGTCGAGGATGGCCACGTCGTTGCGGCGCACCAGCAGCGCCTCGGGAATGCCCCAGAGCGTGGCAAAGCGGTGGTTGAAGGCGCGGATGCGGCCATCGGGATCGCAGACCAGGATGGCGTCGGCCGCGGACTCCAGCGTGGCGCGCAGCTCGCCCAGCAGGCTCTCGAACTCGGCCTCGTGCAAGGCCTGCTCGCGCCGGTCCAGCATGCTGACCAGCAGCACCTCGCCGTCGAGCGCGCGCACGCGCATCTCCACGGGCGCCAGCTGGCCATCGGCGCGGCGCACCTCGGCAATGAACTGGGCTCCGGCCTGCCAGTTGAAGGGATCGCTCCAGAAAGCCTGCTGCTGCGGCGTGGCGGCCAGCACCTGCACGGGCAGGCCCGGGGCCGCATCGGCCTCATAGCCGGTGACGGATTCGCTGGCGGCGTTGGCGCGCAGCACCTTCAGGGTGCGCGCATCGATCAGCCACAGGGCCTCCTGCAGTGCATCGAGCAGGCGGGGCCAGGCGCGGTTCAGCGCTTGCTTGTTCAAGACGCCACCTTCGGTGGATCCAACTCCACCGCCCGTTCAAAGTAATAGCAGACACGCCGGCGCGGCGACAGGTAGTCCAGCGCATCGCGCGGCAGCTGCGCGGGCGCCACTCCCCGGCGTATGCCCAGCTCGGGAAACAGCTCCAGCGCCAGCACGGGCGCCTGCGCGGCCGGCACGCCGGCATCGTGCACCATCACCGAGGGCTTGAGCGGGCGTGATGCATTCACGGACATGACCATGGCATGGCGCCCGTCGGTCAGCTCCACCACCGAGCCCGGAGGGAACACACCCATCATGCGGATGAAGCCATTGAGCACGGGCGCGGCGAACTTGTCGCGCAGCCGACTGAACAGCATGGACAGGGCCTCGTGCGGCGTATGCGGCGTCTGTGCATCGCCGGGATTGCACAGGCGATCGTAGGTGTTGACCAGGGCCAGGATCTGGCCCGTGAGTTCCATGTCTTCGGCCACCAGGCTCAGCGGGAACCCCGTGCCGTCGGCCCATTCATGGTGCTGGGCGATGGCCGTGGTGACCTGGGCCGACAGGCCCATGCGCATGGCAATGGCCACGGATTCGCCCACATGGCGCTCGTAGCGCTCGCGCAGGGCGTCGGGCACGGAAGGCTCCAGGGCCAGGCCGTGCATGCCTTCGACACCGGCCACGGGCTTGCCCGCGTCATGCAGCAGCGCCGCCAGACCCAGGTCGCGCAGCAGCGATTCCTGCAGGCCCAGGGCCCGGCCCAGCAGCAGGCTGAGCACGGTCACGTTGACGGCATGCACGCTCTGGCTGCTGCCCACGCCATCGGACAACAGGTGAATGGCCACGTCCTGTGGTCCCGCCAGTTCGGCCAGGCAGCCATCGACCAGGGCCTCGGTGGGCATGCGCGCCTGCTCGGGCGCGCTGGCAATGGTGGTCTCTATGGCCACATAGCCGCGCTCCACTTTCTGAAAGCGCGCATTGCAGTCCTCCAGCCGGCCGCGCCAGTCGGGCACGGACAGCAGCAGCGGTGCTGGCGCAGGTTCGGTGGGTGCAGGCTCGGGTGCCACCACGACGGGCGGCAGCTCCTGCGGCGGCGGGGTGCGCACCTCGGCGGGCCAGGTGTCGCTTTTGTGCGGGACACAGCGCACCACCTCCAGGCCCAGGGATTTCAGGGTCTGGATCTGTGCGCTGGAGGTGATCTTGAAGCTGCTGACCGGAAAGGGATGGTTCAGCCACCCAACATCGAGCTGGACAAACATGCCCGGACGGAGGTCTCGGATATCGATGAGGACGGAATGGTTCACGCGCGGCAACGGCCCCGAGGCTGAAGGAATCGGCAATATGTAAGCCGATGATTCGGGCATTATCTCCAGTTCTGAGGGCCTCGCAGCCAATCCGCGACCCCAGGTGCCAAGTCTGGCCTCAGCTGTTGCTCAACGGCACCAGAGGCTGGGCTTGTAGATCAGGTCCATCCACAGCGCCCAGACGGCCACGCCCACCAGCATCAGGCCGGCCAGGCGCGTGCCCCATTCGGCGCGCAGACCGTTCAGGCGCTGCCGGCCCAGCCGCCACAGCCAGGGACCGGCCACCAGCCACAGGCCGCTGCCCACGCCAAAGGCCGCCATGGCCAGCGCGCCCTGCAACGGGCCGCCGCTGAGCGCGGCGACCAGCACGGCCGAATACAGCAGTCCGCAAGGCATGAGCGCCCAGGCATAGCCTGCCGCCAGCGTGCCGCCCGGCGCCGACACCCAGGGCTGCACGCGCCGCCAGGCGGCGCGGCCGGCTGACTCCAGCCAGGCGGGCTGGCGGGCCTGCACCATCATGGCCAGGCCCCAGGCCATCACGGCGACATGGGTCAGCGTCCAGAACGGCTGCAGCGCCGTGGTCTGGCTGGTGAGCCAGGACAGGCTCTCCATGGCCAGGGCCGAGGCAGCGCCCAGGCTGGCATAGCCGGCCAGACGGCCGCCGTGGAACAGCGCCGTGCGCAGCCACAGCCGGCTTTGCAATCCATGCACGGCCACCACCTGCGAGCCGCCGCCCTGCCCCGCCCCGCCCGTGACCACGCCGCAGGGCGCAGCGCACATGGCAAGGCAATGGGGCCCGCCGACGAGCCCCATGATCAAAGCGGTCCAGAGCAGCGACAAGAGCATGGGGCCTAGATGATCCTCGAAAACCGCGCCCGGTTCTTGTCTGCCTGCAGATATCGGTCAAACAGCATGGCCACGCCACGCACGAAGTACCAGCCCATGGGCGTGACCTGGAAGCCCTCGTCGCTGATCTGCACCAGGCCCTTGGCCTGCAGGTCCTCCAGCGCCGCCATCTCGGGCGCGAAGTACTCGCGAAAGCCCAGCAGCCAGGCCTGCTCCATGGGCTCGAACAGCACGGCACCCTGGCACATGATGGCCATGATGACGGCGCGGCGCACCAGGTCGTCACGCGACAGCGCCAGGCCCCGCACCACGGGCAGGTGGCTGGCGTCGATGGCGTCGTAGTACTCCTCCAGCGTCTTGGCGTTCTGGCTGTAGCTGGCACCCACCTTGCCGATGGCCGACACGCCCAGCGCAATCAGGTCGCAGTCGGGCTGGGTGCTGTAGCCCTGGAAGTTGCGGTGCAGCCGGCCCTGGCGCTTGGCCACGGCCAGCGAGTCCTCGGGCAGGGCGAAGTGGTCCATGCCCACATAGACATAGCCACCGTCCATGAACGCGGCGATGGAACGCGACAGCATGGCCAGCTTGTCGGCCCCCTGGGGCAGATCCTCGGCCGCAATGCGCCGCTGCGGCTTGAAGCGCTCGGGCAAGTGGGCATAGGCATAGAGCGCGATGCGGTCGGGCCGCAGCGCGTTGACCTGGGCCAGCGTGCGCTCGAAGGATTCGGGCGTCTGCTTGGGCAGGCCGTAGATCAGGTCCACGTTGATGGAGGCAAAGCCCAGCTGCCGCGCGGCCGCCACCAGCTCGAACACCTGCTCTGCCGGCTGCACGCGGTGCACGGCGATCTGCACCTGCTCGTCGAAGTCCTGCACGCCGAAGCTCAGGCGGTTGAAGCCCAGCTCCTTGAGCACGGCCAGGCGCTCGACGCTGACGGTGCGCGGATCGACCTCGATGGAGTATTCGCCACCCGGCTCCAACTTGAAATGCTCGCGCAACAGGCCCATCAGCGTGCGCAGCTCGTCGTCGGAGAAGAAGGTGGGCGTGCCGCCGCCCAGGTGCAGTTGGCTGACGGTCTGGCCCTTGCCGCAATGGGCCGTGTGCAAGGCCATCTCGCGCGCCAGGTAGTCCAGGTAGACGGCGGCGCGATCGTGGTGGCGCGTCACGATCTTGTTGCAGGCGCAGTAGTAGCAAAGCGACTCGCAAAAGGGCACGTGCACATACAGTGACAAAGGCATGGCACGCGCTGCGGTACTCGATTTGCGTTGTTGCAGCGCCAGGATATAGTCCTCTGCACCAAAGGCCTCGACAAAGCGGTCGGCGGTAGGGAACGAGGTGTATCGGGGCCCCGGTACGTCAAAGCGACGCAGCAGCTCTGGGGTGACAGCGGTCATGGGTTTTTTCCTCTAATACCTCGACTGTGCCGCAGCACATCGGTCATGTCCTTGACTCATATCAAGAGTTGTTTGAGGGACTGCTGCGACAATTTGATCCAACTCATCGCAATCCACGAGGTCACCGCCGGCACGCTGTGTGCCGCTGATGTTTATCACTCCATGAACCTTCAGACCATCAAAGCCTCCTGCTCCAACTGCAACCTGCGCGAACTGTGCATGCCCATGGGCCTGGATGCCGAGCAGATGCAGCGCATCGACGACATCGTGGCCACGCGCCGCAAGGTCAAGCGCGGAGGCTTGCTGTTTCGCAACGGCGAGACATTCACCTCGCTGTACGCCATCCGCACCGGCTTCTTCAAGACCTGCGTGGCCACCGAGGACGGACGCGACCAGGTCACGGGCTTTCAGATGGCCGGCGAGATCATCGGCCTGGACGGCATCGTCAACGACCACCACACCTGCGATGCCGTCGCGCTGGAAGACGCCGAAGTCTGCGTCATGCCCTTCGACAAGCTGGAAGACCTGTCGCGCGAGGTCACGGCCCTGCAAAACCATGTGCACAAGGTCATGAGCCGCGAGATCGTGCGCGAGCACGGCGTGATGCTGCTGCTGGGCAGCATGCGCGCCGAAGAGCGCCTGGCCGCCTTCGTGCTCAACCTGGTGCAGCGCCTGCATGCACGGGGCTTTTCCAAGTCCGAACTGGTGCTGCGCATGACGCGCGAGGAAATCGGCAGCTACCTGGGCCTGAAGCTGGAGACGGTGAGCCGCACCTTCTCCAAGTTCGCGGACGACAACATCATCGAGGTGCGCCAGCGCCATCTGCGCATCCTGGACACGGAGGCGCTCAAGCGCATCGTCAACAG
Source organism: Delftia acidovorans NBRC 14950 (assembly GCF_001598795.1). Classification (GTDB taxonomy): domain Bacteria; phylum Pseudomonadota; class Gammaproteobacteria; order Burkholderiales; family Burkholderiaceae_C; genus Comamonas; species Comamonas acidovorans. The sequence goes on from NZ_BCZP01000011.1 coordinate 147,466, forward strand.
CCAGCAGTGCCAGTGAGGCTGCAAGGGCGGCAAGCATTCATCCGCCAATGAACAAGGCCCGCGACAGCGGGCCTTGTTCATTGCGGCGGGCTCTCGCTCAGTCCCGCCCCAGCCCCTGCATGGCCAGATCCGGGTCGGGCTCGGAGACCACGCCGTCATTGAGATCGCGGGCCGAGCGGCCCAGCATGGTGGTCATCAGGCTGGAGAGCATGGTCACGCCCCAGAAGGCGAAGAAGGCCAGCGTGTAGATGCCCTGGCGCGACCAGCCCAGGTCGCCGAGCCAATGCAGCTCCAGCGGGTCCACAAAGGCAAAAACCAGCATCTCCATCACGGCGGCTGCCAGAAAGGCAGGCCAGGCAATCCACATCCAGCGTTGGGCCAACATCAGCGATCTCCTTGTGCTGTCGAGGGGTCGCCTTCATTGTGCGCCGCGCCAACGCATGGCGCCAAGCCCCGCAGCGCCCTGCACGCCTGTAGGAAACCCTCACCCGTCGCGCATGCCGGAGATGCGATCCGCCATGCAAAAAGGCCGCGACTGCGGCCTCTTGCAGGGGTGCACGGCGATCAGCGGTCCGTGGGGTGATCGTGCGCGGGCGTGGCCGCATGGTTGCGGCCGGTGACGGCGGGCGCCATGCTCTTGGGCACTTCGCGCACGCCATCGGCACGCTCGTTGATCGTGATGCCGTTGCGGTAGTAGTCGGGGTCGATCACGGGATCGGCGCCATTGATGGCGATGATGGCCGTGATCACGGCAGCGACCACCACGGCCGCCGGGCCGGCCACCACCAGCCAGACATGGCCGAACTTCCACCAGGGCTTGCCGGCGTCGGGGTGCGATGGAGCGTGCGCGGGCGCGGACACTGCGGGACTGGAAGACATGGGAAACCTCTTTCTTTCAGGCGGCAGGCGCGGACCGTGCCGCGCCTGCCAGGAACATCACCGGGGCACCAGGAAGACGGCCTTTTCGGACGCGCGTCCCGCGCCTGAATGCACGGCATCGATATCGAAGAATACGGTGTGCGAGCCCGGCTCGGCCGAACCGTAGGGAATCTGCAGGCGCGCCGCAATGCCGCGCGTCTCGGCCGGGCCGACCTCGACTTCCTGCTCGGACGCCAGCTCCAGCCCATCGAGGCCGTGGGCGCTGATGCGGTAGCGCTGGGCCTGCTCGGTGGCATTCATGATCTGCAGGCGGTAGACATTCTCCAGCTTGCCGCCCGCCACGATGCGCGACAGCGAGGCGCGGTCGCGGATCACGTCCACCTTGACCGACTGGCGCAGCGCCAGGCTCACGATCATGGCCACGCTCAAGCCGATCAGCACGGCCGAGTAGATCAGCACGCGCGGACGGAAGATGCGGCGCAGCACCTGGGCACGCCGCCACAGGCCGGCCATGGCGTTCTGCGTGGTCAGGCGGATCAGGCCGCGCGGGTACTCCATCTTGTCCATGATGGAATTGCAGGCGTCTATGCACAGGCCGCAGCCAATGCATTCGTATTGCAGACCGTTGCGGATGTCGATGCCCACGGGGCAGACCTGCACGCACATCTTGCAGTCGATGCAGTCGCCCAGGCCCTGGGCCTTGTAGTCCACCTTCTTGGTGCGCGGTGCACGCGGCTCGCCCCGGCCCGTGTCGTAGCTGACGATCATGGTGTCCCGGTCGAACATGGCGCTCTGAAAGCGCGCATAGGGGCACATGTACTTGCAGACCTGCTCGCGCATGTAGCCCGCGTTGCCATAGGTGGCAAAGCCGTAGAACAGCACCCAGAACATCTGCCAGCTGCCCTGCAGCGCCAGCAGCTCGCCGCCCAGCTCGCGGATGGGCACGAAGTAGCCCACGAAGGTGAAGCCGGTCCACAGCGCAATGGCGATCCACAGCAACTGCTTGAGCGACTTCTTCCAGGCCTTCTCGAAGGTCCAGCCGTTCTTGTCCAGCCGCATGCGCGCGCTGCGGTCGCCTTCGACCTTGCGCTCCACCCACATGAAGATCTCGGTGTAGACCGTCTGCGGGCACGAGAAGCCGCACCACAGGCGCCCGGCCACGGCCGTGAACAGGAACAATGCCAGCGCCGAGATGATCAGCAGGCCCGCCAGGTAGATGAAGTCCTGCGGGTACAGCACCAGCCCGAAGAGATAGAAGCGCCGCGTTCCGAGGTCGAACAGCACCATCTGGCGCTGGCCCCACTCCAGCCAGGGCAGGCCGTAGAAAACCAGTTGGGTGAGAAACACCAGGGCCCATCGCCAGCGTGCGAAGACACCGCTGATGGAGCGCGGGTAGACCTTCTTTTCCGACTCGAACATCGACACCAGCTCGCCCGGATCAGGCGTGGCCGGCGTGATCGGAATGACTTTGCGGGGAGGCTTCCCGGTGTCATCCCCGCTCTCGGGCTTCATGGTGGGTTCCTTTGTTTTTTTGAAATATCTGAAAACTCAAAACGCAAAAAGGCGGCGCCGCAGCGCCGCCCCTGTGCTTACTGACGGACTGCGCCGTCTTTGTGCGACATGCCCCAGACATAGGAAGCAAGCACCGCGATCTGCGCCTCGGTCAGCTTGTCCTTCTGGGCAGGCATCTCGTTGTGCTTGCCGTTGTTGATCATGGCCGTGATGGCGGCCTCGCCCCAGCCGTGCAGCCAGATGTCGTCGGTCAGGTTGGGCGCGCCCAGGGCCTGGTTGCCCTTGCCGTCCATGCCGTGGCAGGCAGCGCAGGCCGTGAACTTGGACTTGCCCAGCGAGGCCTTGAGCGAGTCGTGCGGGCTGCCCGACAGGCTCAGCACATAGTGCGAGAGGTTGCGCACATCGTCGGGCGTGCCGACGGCAGCGGCCATGGGCGGCATGATGCCGATGCGGCCACCCGTGATGGTTTCCCTGATCTTCTCGGGCGTGCCGCCATGCAGCCAGTCGCCATCGGTCAGGTTGGGGAAGCTCTTGCCGCCGCGTGCATCCGAGCCGTGGCACTGTGCGCAGTTGTTCATGAACAGGCGCTCGCCGATGGCCATGGCCTGGGGGTCCTTGGCCATGTCTTCGGTGCTCATGCTCGTGAACTTGGCGTACAGCGGCTCCAGGTCCGCGCGGGCCTTGGCCATCTCGTTTTCATAGGCGCCCAGCTGCGTCCAGCCCAGCTTGCCCGCGAACGAGCCCAGGCCCGGATAGGCCGCCAGGTAGGCGAAGCCGAACACCGAGGTGATGATGAACAGCCACATCCACCACTTGGGCATGGGGTTGTTCAGCTCGCGCAGGTCCTCGTCCCAGACGTGGCCCGTGGTGTTGTCGGCCGATGGGACCACCTTCTTGCGTGCGGTGAGATACAGCAGCAGCAGGCAGCCGATGATGCCGCCCAGCGTGATCGCCGTGACATAGATCGACCAGAAGTTGTTTACGAAATCGCTCATGGGAAGTTCTCGTTCTGGTGGAGGGACTCAGTCTTGCTCGAACGGCAGCTGGGCGGCCTCGTCGAAACGGGCCTGGTTGCGGCGGGCGAACGCCCACCACCAGATGCCGATGAAGCAGGCCAGCGAGGCCAGCGTGGCCACGATGCGCATGGTGGTGATGTCCATGTCGCTCTCCTTTACTTGACCGAACGGCCCAGGACCTGCAGGTAGGCGATGACGGCGTCCATTTCCGTCTTGCCCTTGACCTGCTCGGCAGCGCCGCTGATTTCCTCGTCGCTGTAGGGCACGCCCACCTTGCGCAGCGCGCTCATGTGCTGGGCGACCACGGTGTCATCCACCTTGTTCTTTTCCAGCCAGGTGTAGGCAGGCATGTTGGACTCGGGCACCACGTCGCGCGGGTTGTTCAGGTGGATGCGATGCCATTCGTCGCTGTACTTGCCGCCCACGCGGTGCAGGTCGGGACCCGTGCGCTTGGAACCCCACTGGAAGGGGTGGTCATAGACGAACTCGCCAGCCACCGAGTAGTGGCCGTAGCGCATGGTCTCGGCGCGGAAGGGGCGGATCATCTGCGAGTGGCAGTTGTAGCAGCCCTCGCGCAGATAGACGTCGCGGCCCATCAGCTGCAGCGGCGTGTAGGGCTTGAGGCCAGCCACCGCTTCCGTGGTCGACTTCTGGAAGAACAGCGGAACGATTTCCACCATGCCGCCGACGGCCACCACCAGCAGGGTCAGCACGATCAGCAGGAAATTGTTGGTTTCCACCTTCTCGTGGGAAAAGCTCTTGGGAGCGCTATTGTTGTGATCGGACATGAGTAATGCTCCTAGACGCTCAGGCGTGGGCCACGACGGCAGGCACGGCCACCTTCACCGAACGGCCCGAGATCGCGGTCTTCCAGGTGTTCCACAGCATGACCAGCATGCCGCCCAGGTACAGCAGGCCACCGGCCACGCGGATCACGTAGAACGGATAGCTGGCCTTGACGCTTTCGACGAAGGTGTAGGTCAGCGTGCCATCGGGATTGACGGCGCGCCACATCAGGCCCTGCATCACACCGGCGATCCACATCGCGGCGATGTACAGCACGATGCCGATGGTGGCCATCCAGAAGTGCAGTTCGATGGCGCCCACCGAGTGCATCTTGGTCTTGCCGAACAGGCGCGGGATCAGGTAGTACAGCGAGCCCATGGTGATCAGGCCCACCCAGCCCAGGGCACCCGAGTGAACGTGGCCCACGGTCCAGTCCGTGTAGTGCGACAGCGCGTTGACGGTCTTGATGGACATCATCGGACCTTCGAACGTGGACATGCCGTAGAACGACAGCGACACGATCAGGAAGCGCAGGATGGGGTCGTCACGCAGCTTGTGCCATGCGCCCGACAGCGTCATCACGCCGTTGATCATGCCGCCCCAGCTGGGAGCCAGCAGGATCAGCGAGAACACCATGCCCACGGACTGCGTCCAGTCGGGCAGCGCGGTGTAGTGCAGGTGGTGAGGACCCGCCCACATGTAGGTGAAGATCAGCGCCCAGAAGTGGACGATGGACAGGCGGTAGCTGTAGACCGGACGGCCAGCCTGCTTGGGGATGAAGTAATACATCATGCCCAGGAAGCCCGCGGTCAGGAAGAAGCCCACGGCGTTATGGCCGTACCACCACTGCACCATCGCGTCCTGCACGCCGGCGTAGGCCGAGTAGCTCTTCATCCAGCCGGCCGGAATGGCCGCGCTGTTGACAATGTGCAGCAGTGCCACGGCGATGATGAAGGCGCCGAAGAACCAGTTGGCCACATAGATGTGACGGACCTTGCGGATGCCGATGGTTCCGAAGAACACGATGGCATACGAGACCCAGGTCACGGCGATCAGCAGGTCGATCGGCCACTCCAGCTCGGCGTACTCCTTGCCCTGGGTGTAGCCCAACGGCAGGCTGATGGCGGCGGCGACGATGACGATCTGCCAGCCCCAGAAGGTCAGGCTGGCCAGCTTGGGCATGAACAGCCGCGTCTGGCAGGTGCGCTGCACCACGTAGTAGCTGGTTGCGAACAGCGCCGATCCGCCAAAGGCAAAGATCACGGCGTTCGTGTGCAGCGGACGCAGGCGTCCGTAGCTCAGCCATGGAATGCCGAAGTTGAGTTCCGGCCAGGCCAGCTGCGAGGCGATCAACACCCCGACAGCCATGCCTACCACCCCCCAGACGACGGCCATGATAGAGAACTGCCTTACGACGGAATCGTCGTAATAGACAGCGTTTTTATTTGAACTATCCATCGTGCACCCCTTAGATTGCTATCAAAGTGTTACGTTCTTCGCTCCCGGGCGTGTTGACCCACGTCAATCGTCCCGAAGAATGCGCTCACCCTCTTGCTCCACACTCTCGAACTGCCCGCGATATACGGCCCACCACAGGGCCGCAAGGATGGCCAGCACCAGCACCACCGACAGCGGGATCAGCAAATACAAAATATCCATGGTCAGTTCCCCGTGGCGCTGACGCGCCACGCCTTGCCCCCAGAACGGGCGCGATCCAGCTCAGTGACACCGAGCAAGAGCCGCCTCGCGGCGAAGGTGTCGTTCCCCTCCCGCGAAGCGAGAGAGGGGGAAGCGGCGCAGCCGCTCAGGGGGTGTATTTCCATCAGAACCTCCCCACCGTTGCGGTGGAGCCCGTCTTCATCGCGACGGACGCTGCGGGCGCAGCAGGCGTGCCCGTGTGTTTCGTTGCAGCCAGTGGCAGGCTGCGCGCAAGGCGCGCGGCATTCATCACCACCAGCAGCGAACTCAGTGCCATTCCCAGGCCGGCCACCCAGGCAGGCATGAAGCCCGCCAGGGCCAGCGGAATCGACACCGCGTTGTAAGCGGCTGCCCAGGCCATGTTCTGGCGCACCACCTGCAGCGTGCGGCGCGACAACAGGCATGCCTGGAGTACCAGTTCCAGGCTGTCACCCAGAACAACGAAATCTGCGCGCGATTGTGCCAGGGGCACTGCTCTACCAAAAGCAAAAGAGACATGCGCTCCAGCTAAAACTGGGCCGTCGTTGAGGCCGTCGCCCACCATGGCCACGTGGTGGCCGGCAGCCTGCGCCTGCTGCAGGCGCTCCAGCTTGTCCTGCGGGCTGCAGCCGCCTTCGGCCTGGGTGATGCCCACGCGCGCCGCCATGGCGCGGGCCGCGTCCTCGCGGTCGCCGGACAGCAGCATCACCTGCACGCCATGCCGGTGCAGCGCCTGCACCACGGCGGCGGCCTCGGGCCGCACGTCCTCGCTGAGGACGAAGCGGGCCAGCGTGTGCCAGCCCTGCGAGGTCTCCTCGGCCAGCAGCACACCCTGCACGGGCTGCTCCCCGGCCAGGCCTGCGTGCAGGGCCGAGCCCAGCCGCAGATGGCGGCGCGCGCCGGGGCGCTGCACCCAGGCGTCCAGGCCCAGGCCGGCCATTTCCTGCATGGTGTCCAGCTTCCAGTCTGTGGCGGCATCGGCGCCAGCCTGCGCAATGGCGCGCGAGGCCGGGTGGATGGACTGGCGCGCCAGCAGCGCCGCCAGTGCCAGCACTTCGTCGGCGTCTTCGCCCGCAGCAGGCTCGAAGGACGACAGGGCCAGGCCATCGCGCGTGAGCGTGCCGGTCTTGTCGAACACCAGGGTGTCCACGGCGGCCAGCGCCTCCAGGCCCTGCAGGTTGCGCACCAGCACGCCGCTGCGCGCCAGCGTGCCGGCGGCGGTGAGCATGGCCACGGGCGTGGCCAGCGACAGCGCGCAGGGGCAGGTGACGATGAGCACGGCCACCGCCACCATCATGGCCTTGCCGGGATCGGTGGGCCACCACCAGATGGCGGCGCCCAGCGCAGCCAGCAGCACCACGACGAGAAAGGGCCGCGCCACCTTGTCGGCCAGTTGGGCCAGGCGCGGCTTTTGCAGCGAGGCGCTTTCCATCAGGCCCACGATCTGGGCGAAGCGCGTATCGGCGCCCACGCCATCCACGCGCACATCGACCACGGCATCCAGGTTGTAGCTGCCGGCCGTGACGGTATCGCCCTCGGCACGCAGCACGGGCGTGGACTCGCCGGTGAGCAGGGCCTCGTCGGCATGGGTGCGGCCGCGCACGATGGTGCCGTCGGCCGGGAAGGCCTCGCCACTGAGCACGCGCACCCGGTCGCCCGCCCGCAGGCGGCGCGTGGCCACGCGCTCGAAATGGCCGGCTGCGTTCTCGCGCAGCACGGCATCGGGCAGGCGGTTCATCACCGCTTCCAGCGCGCCGGCCGTGCGGTCGCGCAGGCGCAGCTCCAGCCAGCGGCCGGACAGCAGGAAGAAGACGAACATGGTCAGCGAGTCGTAGAAGACTTCCTCGCCGAAGGGCCCCGAAGGATCGAAGGTGCCCAGCGAACTGATCACGAAGGTGATCAGCATGCCCAGGGCCACGGGCAGGTCCATGCTCACGCGGCGCTGGCGTATGTCGCGCAGCGCGCTGGAGAAGAAGGGGCCGCAGCAAAACAGCACCACGGGCAGCGAGATGACCCAGGAGGCCCAGCGCAGCAGCGTCTCCATCTCCTGCGACAGGTCGCCGGGGCGGGCCACGTAGGCGGGCCACGCATACATCATGACCTGCATCATGCAAAAGCCGGCCACCAGCCAGCGCCACAGCGCACGGCGGCTCTCGGCCTGGCGGCGCTCGCGCGCAAAGGCATCGCGTGCGGGAAGCGCCTGGTAGCCGGCGCGCCGCACGGCCTCCATCCACTCGGAGGGAAGCACCTGCGCATGGCGCCAGGTGACACGGGCGCGGCGCGTGGCAGCACTGACTTCGGCCTTCTCCACTCCGGGCACGGCACGCAGCGCATCCTCGATGGTCAGGGCGCATGCGGCACAGTGCATGCCTTCCAGAACGACGTGCGAATCCCAGGCGGGAAAGTCGGTAGGTTCCTTGGAAGGGTCGGCGGGAGTTGCGGGGCCTGCGGGCCGTCCGAACGAACTCCACTCCTGCGGGTCATCCAGCAGCCGGGCGGTGGCCTGCTGCGAGGGCGAGGGGCCTGAATCAAGCGCCGCCACTGCCGCCTCGCTGGATGGGGCTATCGTGGTGTGGGGCATGGTTCTTAGCGTAATCGGGCCGCATGATAAGCGTATTGACATTAATCAACCGTTAACTCATGGTTGGGTCTATGCTGACTTCATCCCATCCATCAGCACACACGAAAGGAGCACGCATGTACAACCGCATCCTGATCGCCACCGACGGTTCCGAGCTTTCCGACAAGGCCGTGGACAGCGGGCTGGGCCTTGCCGCGCTGTGCGGCGCCAGCGTCGTCGTCGTCCAGGTGGTGCAACACTATCCGCGCAGCTACTTCGAGGGCGGCGAGACCGTGGACCTCAAGCAGATCGAGCGCATCGAAGGCCAGTGGACTTCCAACGCGCAGACCGTGCTGGATGCCATCCATGCCAAGGGACAGGCTCTGAAGGTCAACGTGACCACCGAGATCGTCAAGTCCGACCTGGTCGCCGAAAGCGTGATCGACGTGGCCAAGCGCCGCGACTGCGATCTCATCGTCATGGCCTCGCACGGCCGCAAGGGCCTGCAGCGCCTGCTGCTGGGCAGCGAGACGCAGCATGTGCTCACGCACACCCATATCCCCGTGCTCGTCCTGCGTTGAAGGGTAGCGGCAGCCTCGGCGGCCGCCACACAAAAAAAGGCATCGGCGGCGCCGATGCCTTTTGCTTTTTCAATCAGGCCAGGGCGCAATCCGCACCCTGGCGCCAACTCAGGCGAACAGCTGCTTGTGTTCGTCGCGCAGCAGGTTCTTCTGCACCTTGCCCATGGTGTTGCGCGGCAGCTCCTGCACTACGAAGCAGCGCTTGGGAATCTTGAAATTGGCCAGCTGGCCCTTGAGCGCATCGACCACCGCCTGGGGCTCCAGGGCGGCACCGGGGCGCGGCACGACCACGGCCACGCCCACTTCGCCGAAGTCCGGGTGCGGCACGCCGACCAGGGCGCTTTCGGCCACGCCGGGCAGCTCGTTGATGAAGCCTTCGATCTCGGCCGGATAGACGTTGTAGCCGCCCGAGATGATCAGGTCCTTGCTGCGGCCCACGATGCTCACATAGCCCCGCTCGTCGAGCTTGCCCACGTCGCCCGTGCGGAACCAGTCATCGGCCGTGAACTCCTCGGCCGTCTTCTCGGGCATGCGCCAGTAGCCCTTGAACACATTGGGGCCACGCACCTGGATATTGCCGATCTCGCCCACGGGCACCTGCTCGCCTGCGTCGTCCACGATGCGCACGCCCACGCCGGGCAGCGCAAAGCCCACGGTGCCGGCGCGGCGCTCGGACTGGCCGCCGTTGTGCGCGTCGGCGCGGTAGGGATTGGAGGTCAGCATGATGGTCTCGCTCATGCCGTAGCGCTCCAGGATGACGTGGCCGGTGCGCTCCTGCCAGTCGCGGTGCGTCTCCACCAGCATGGGTGCCGAGCCCGAGATGAACAGCCGCATGTGGGCCGCCGCCTCGCGCGTGAGCCGCGCGTCCGCCAGCATGCGCACATAGAGCGTGGGCACGCCCATGAAGACAGTGGCGTCGCGCATGCGCGAGATCACCGTGCCGGGCTCGAACTTCGACAGCCAGATCATGGGGCTGCCATTGATCAGCGCGCCGTGGATGGCCACGAACAGGCCGTGCACATGGAAGATGGGCAGCGCGTGGATGAGCACGTCGCCGTCCTGCCAACCCCAGTAGTCCTTGAGCGTCTCGGCGTTGGACAGCATGTTGCCGTGCGTGAGCATCGCCCCCTTGCTGCGGCCGGTGGTGCCGCTGGTGTAGAGGATGGCGGCCAGGTCGTCCTCGCCGCGCTCCACCACCTCATGCTCGTCGCCATGGTGGGCCGCGCGCTCCAGCAGCGTGCCGCTGCGGTCGTCGCCCAGGGTGTAGACATGGGCCACGCCCGAGGTGAAGGCGATCTTGGAGACCCAGCCGAAATTGCCCGGCGCGCAGACCACGACGGCGGGCTCGGCATTGCCCACGAAGTATTCGATCTCGGCGCTCTGGTAGGCCGTGTTCAGCGGCAGGAAGACATGGCCGCTGCGCAGCGTGGCCAGATAGAGCATCAGCGCCTCGACCGACTTTTCCACCTGCACGGCGATGCGGCTGGCGGGCGGCAGTTGCAGCGACTGCAGCAGGTTGGCCATGCGCGCGCTGCCACGGTCCAGGTCGGCCCAGCTGTAGAACAGGCTGGCGCCGTCCGCGCCTATGGCCTCTACGGCCCACTTCTGCAGATCCTGGGGAAAGGCGGCGCGCAAGGCAGCGAACAGATTGCGGTTGGTCATGGCTGTGAAGAAGAAGGAAGAGTCCGCGGGAAGCAGGGAAATCTCAGGCACGTTCATGGTTGGGCGAAGGCTGCGCCACGGACAGCTCGCGCAGGATGCGCTCGCGGTCCGCGTCCAGCGCGGGCGGCTGCCTGCGCACCAGGGGCTGATCGCACGCGGCCAGCAAGGGGTTGCCCGCCACACGCAGCGTCTGGCCACCGGGGGCCTGCACCTGGGCCAGCATGCCGCGCTCGCGCACCTGGGGGTGCTCGACGACATCGGCCACGCTGTTGTACTCCCCCGCCGGGATGCCATTATCAGTGAGCAGGCGCAGCCAATGCGCCCTGGGACTGTCCCGCAGGCGCGCCTCCAGCGCGGCCTTGAGTTCGGCCTGGTGCTCGCAGCGCAGGGCATTGCCGGCAAAGCGCGCGTCCCCGGCCAGTTCGGGCAATTGCAGCAGGCTGCACAGCTTGCGGAACAGCACATCGCTGCCCACGGCGATGACGAACCAGCCGTCCTGTGCCGCGAACACATCGAAGGGTGCCATGGACGGATGCCGCGTACCCATGGGCCCCGGCACGCTGCCCAGCGCACCGAGCCGCGCCACGGGGTTCTCCAGCAGGGCCACCTGGCAGTCGAGCATGGAAACATCGACACGCTCGCCCTGCCCCGTGCGGGCGCGGCGCATGAGTGCGGCCTGCGTGCCGATGACGGCGTACAGCCCTGCGCCCAGGTCGCCGATGGACACGCCCACGCGGCAGGGCCCGGCGCCGGGGTGGCCGGTCACGCTCATCATTCCGCTCATGGCCTGAACCACCATGTCGTAGGCAGGAAAGCCGCTGTAGGGACCTGTCTGGCCGAAGCCAGAGACCGACGTCATCACCAGCCGGGGATGGCGCGCATGCAGGGTCTCCCAGCCATAGCCGAGCTTGTCCATGGTGCCGGGGCGGAAGTTCTCGACCAGCACATCGGCGCCTTGCAGCAGGCGCTCGAAGACCTCGCGGTCCTGCGGCTGCTTGAGGTCCAGCGCAATGGATTCCTTGTTGCGGTTCACCGACAGGAAATAGGCCGACCCCCCGTCCACAAACGGCCCGATGCCGCGCGCATCGTCGCCCGTGCCGGGCTGCTCCACCTTGATCACGCGCGCGCCCAGGTCGGCCAGCATCTGCGTGCACATGGGGCCGGCCAGCACGCGCGTGAGGTCGATGACGGTAAGGCCTTCCAGCGGCAGGCCCGTGGCTTGTTCATTCATAGGGATTTCCATATCGTTATCTATTGCTTGATGCGACACCCACAACCCGTGGGACCGGCGGGGCCCAAGACCAGGACACCGAGGAAGGGCCGCTCCCGCACCGAGGGTGTCGTCCCCCCCGCGAAGCGAGAGGGGGAAGGCGCGTGGCGCCTCAGGGGGTGTCTCACTGCAGCCCGGCGCCGGAACGCTGGGTCAGGGCCTTGGACTCCTGACCTTCCTTCAGGGCCCAGGTACGGAATTCCTCAAGGGATGCCGAGGGCGCGGCCAGATTGCCCTGCTTGGCCAGCCTGGCCTTCACATCGGGGTCTTCCAGGGCCTTGGTGCTGGCATCGAACAGCTTCCTGGCCACCTCCTCGGGCAGGCCCGCCGGTGCGAACAGGCCGAACCAGAAGGTGTAGTCAAAGCCCGGCACGCCGGACTCCTTCATGCCAGGCAGCTCGGGAAACAGCGGGGAGCGCTCGGCCGTGCTCACGGCCAGCATGCGCAGCTTGCCGGCCTGGGCCAGCGGCAGCACCGAGGGCGGTGTGCCGAAGGTGAGGTCCACATCGCCGGCGGCCACGGCCTGTATCGATGGCGCGCCGCCCTTGAACGGCACATGCAGCATGCGCAGGCCGCCGCTGGCGCCCGCAAACGACAGCGTGGCCAGGTGCGTGATCACGCCTGCGCCCGAGGAGGAATAGCTGAGCTTGTCGGGCTGGCTGCGTGCCAGAGCCACCAGATCGCCCACGCCCTGGCCCGGAAAATCCTTGCGCACGGCCAGCAGCATGGGGGCCGAACTCCAGCGCGTGATGCCCGTGAAGTTGCGCGCGCCGTCATAGCGCGCGCTCTTGTAGAGCAGCTGGTCCGAGCCATAGATATTGGCGCTGCCCAGCAGCAGCGTGTAGCCGTCGGGCGCTGCACGCGCCACATGCTCGGAGGCCAGCGTGGTGCCGGCGCCCGGGCGGTTGTCCACCAGCAGGGGCTGGCCCAGGATCTTGCCGACCTTGTCGGCCACGATGCGCGCCACCGCGTCGGCACCGCCGCCGGGCGGAAATCCCACGACCAGCGTGACGGGCCGCGCGGGATAGGACTGGGCCATCGCGCCACCGGCCAATCCGGCCAGCAGCAACGACAGTGCAAAACGCTTGAACATGGCTTGTCTCCTGTTTATTGATACCCCCTGAGTCGCTGCGCGCCTTCCCCCAAAGGGGGACGACACCCTCGGTGCGGGAGCGGCCCTTCCTCGGTGTCCCCGAGTTGGGCCGCGCCGGTTCCGTGGGCTGTGGGCGGTAGGCAGCACCACGGGCAATCTGCGTGTATGCGGGAGGATGCGGTTCAGCGCCCCTTGAACTCCGGACTGCGTTTCTCGCGCCAGGCCCGGCCACCTTCCTGCAGGTCTTCGGAGGCGATGCTGCGCTGCACCTCGCGCGTGATCTCGGCCACGTCATGGCGGCCACGCGCGATCAGGTTCAGGTGTTTTTTCATGCCGAACAGGGGGATGGGCGCCATGGCGGCCAGCGTGCCGGTGAGCTGCTCCACGGCCGCGGCGAAGGCGGCGGGATCGGCCAGATGGGTGAGGAATCCGCAGGCCTTCATCTCCGGGGCCTGGATGCGCTCGCAGGTCAGGAACAGCCGCTTGGCCGTGTCCAGGCCCAGGCGCGAGACATAGCGCTCCAGCCCGCCCGCGTAGAAATGCAGGCCCAGGCGCGCGGCCGGCATGAACATTTCGGCCGCCGTGCTGCCCACGCGAAAGTCGCAGGCCAGGGCCATGTCGGTGGCGCCGCCGTAGACGCCGCCGTGGATGGCGGCCACGGTCACGGCGCGGCATTGCTCGATGGCGTCCACCATCTCGCCGAAGCTGCTGCCCTCGGTCTGGCTACCCTGGATCTCTGATATATCATAACCACTGCAAAAGTACTTGCCTTCGCTGCGCAGCACCACCACGCGCACATCGTCGCGGTGGTTGATATGCTCCATGTGCGCAACCAGCGCGCCCAGGTCTTCCGGGGCCAGCTTGTTGGCCGCTTCGGGGCGCTGCAGCGTGATGGTGGCCAGGTGATCCTGGATATCGAGTCTGGGTGTCATATGTATCAGTCAGTCAATCAGATATATTTGAATTAGAAAATGCTTCCAGCCAAGCAGCCATTGGAGAAAACCCCGGCCACGTCCAGCCTGCAGGAGCGTATACGGCAATCGCTGGAAGACGAGCTGCGCTCGGGCGCCATGCGGCCCGGCGACGCCATCGACGAGCCGGCCCTGTGCGAACGCTTCGGCGCCTCGCGCACCCCCGTGCGCGAGGCGCTGCTGCTGCTGGTGGCCAAGGGGCTGGTGGAGATCGTTCCGCGCTCGGGCATCTATGTGCGGCGGCTGGATGCGCGCGAGCTGGTGGCCATGATGGAAGGCCTGGCCGAGCTGGAAGGCGTGCTGGCCCGGCTGGCTGCCACGCGCATCCATGCGCAGCTGCGCGAGCGGCTGCAGGAGGCGCTGGCGCACACCGCCGCCTGCGCCCAGGCGCAGGATGCCGAAGGCTATGTGCAGGCCAACATGCAACTGCACGAACTGATATACGAGGCCAGCGGCAACGACTTCATCGTGGAGCAGACGCGGCTGCTGCGGCTGCGCATCACGCCCTACCGGGGCCGCATGTTCGAGAAGCCCGGCCGGCTTGCGCGCTCGCAGCAGGAGCACGCCACCGTGGTGGCCGCCATCTGCGCAGGCCAGGCGGAGGTGGCCGCCGAGGCCATGCGCCAGCACATCTGCGCAGGCGGCAGCGCCTTCACCGACATGGTGCTGGGCGCGCCCGCGCAGGCGGGCTACGAGCGCCCGCGCAAGTCAAGGTAGCCCGAAGAGGGCTCAGGGCCGCACTTCAAAGGCCAGGAACTGCGTGACCTGGTTGTCCGCGAAGTTGTTGTCGGCCACCAGCACCAGGGTGCGGTTGCCGTTGGCCAGGCGCGGGCCCCAGGAGATGCCTTCGATGTTGTCGAGCTTGATGCCCTGGTAGGTCACGGGCATTTCCAGCAGCAGCTCGCGCTTCATGGGCTTGTAGCTGGCGCCCACCAGGCTCTTGAAGCTGCTCACATCGGTGGTGTCCGGCTCGATGGTGGCGCGCGTCAGGCGGATGGTGTTGCCCACGCCATCGGCAAAGGCGCGCTCGATGGCGATGAACTCGTTGTTGGAGACCGCCAGCAGCTCGGGCAAGCCGTTGTCCGGCGGAAAGCTGCCGCTGGCGGCCTTGTCCAGGGGAATCTTCGGCAATGCGTAGGCATACTGCGCGCCCGACTTGCCCGTGGCCGGATCGAGCTTAAGGACGCGGATGACGCTGCCCGCCGTCAGCGTGGTGAGGGGGCCGTCTTCCACCAGCGCATCCTCGTTGGCCGTGAACACGCTGCCGTCGGGCGTGACGGCCAGGGCCTCGAACAGCTTGTTGTTGCGCCCTCCGCTGGTGGTGTTGTCCACGTAGTTGAAGGCCGCAGGCCTCTCGAAGTCGCGCACGAAGCTGCCGTCCACCCTGATCTCGCGCACAAAGGGCTGGAACAGGCTGGCGGGGTCGGTGCTGAAGTTGCCCTCGCTGGACACGTAGAGGTTGCCGTTGGGCGCCACGCGGATGCCCTCGGGGTCCACGGTGCGGCGTGTGCTGGGCAGGGGCTGGCCGTCGCGGCCCTTGAGCGTGACCATCTTGCGGATGGTCACGGCCTGGATGGCCTTGT
Source organism: Delftia acidovorans NBRC 14950 (assembly GCF_001598795.1). Lineage (GTDB taxonomy): Bacteria > Pseudomonadota > Gammaproteobacteria > Burkholderiales > Burkholderiaceae_C > Comamonas > Comamonas acidovorans. The sequence continues at coordinate 163,056 of NZ_BCZP01000011.1, forward strand.
CATCGAACTGAATGCCCAGGTTGTAGAAGCGCGGCGTGCCACGCTCGCCGCCGCGCTCATCGGAGATGGCCCAGTAGCTGCCATCGGGCGCGCGGTCCAGGCCGGAGATGCCGCCGAACTCCACGCCGTCGAACAGTGTCTTGGTCTTGATGCTGTAGTCGCCGATCAGCCGCAGCGAGCCGATGGTCTCGGGGCCGTCGTCGCTGCCGCCGCAGCCTGCCAGGCCCGTGGCCGTGCCGAAAGCCAGGACCAGCGCGAGCAGCACGGATGCGGGCGAGCGGACCTTGTCTGCCTTGTTCATATTCCCTCCCAGGATGGATCTCAGAAGGGATGGACCGTAGCCAAGGCCCGTGACAGGGTGGTGACATGCACGCGCATGCCGCCGCCCTGCACCAGCCCTGACCAGCCCCTCGTCCGCTACTCCAGCTTGGCGCCCGAGGCCTTGACCACCTGCGCCCAGCGCGCGATCTCGCCATGCACCATGGCCGCGAACTGCTGCTGGTTCATGCCGCCGTAGTCGGCGCCGTTGCGCGCCCAGATGGACTTGATCTCTTCGGCCGATCCTATGCGCTGCACCTGGTCGATGACCTGGGCCTGCACGGCCTGCGGCGTGCCCTTGGGCGCCCACAGGCCGTACCAGGTCGTGACCGTGTAGTCGGGCAGGCCGGACTCGGCCGCGCAGGGCACGTCGGGGAAGGCGGGATTGCGCTTGTCGCCAGAGACCATCAGCGCGCGGATGCGCCCGCTCTTGATGTGCTGGGCCGACGAGCCCAGGCCGTCGAACATCATGTCCACATTGCCGGCGATCAGGTCCTGCAGCGCCGGGCCCGCGCCCCGATAGGGAATGTGGGTGATGAAGGTATTGGTCTGCAGCTTGAACAGCTCGCCGGCCAGGTGGTGCGAGGTGCCCGCGCCCGCCGAGGCGTAGTTGAGCTTGCCCGGCCGCTTGCGCAGGTCGGACAGCAGCTCCTGCACGGTCTTGTGCGGCACGTTGCGCGGGTTGACCACCAGCACCTGGGGCACGCTGGCCAGCAGGGCCAGCGCGATGAAGTCGCGCTCCAGGTCATAGTCCAGGCGCGGGTACATGGACGGCGCAATCACATGGTGGGTGCCGCCCATGAAGAAGTTGTAGCCGTCCGGAGCCAGCTTGGCCGCGTAGCTGGCGCCCAGGGTGCCGCCTGCGCCGCCGCGGTTGTCGATCACCAGGGTCTTGCCCGCGCTTTTGGCGAACTGGGCCGAGAACGGCCGGGCAAAGGCATCGGTGCCCCCGCCGGCCGGAAACGGCACGACCAGGTTCACGGGTTTGGACGGCCAGTCCGCCGCCGCGCGGGCTGCCATGGGCAGGGCCAGCGCGGCCATCGAGGCCCCGGCTGCGCGCAACACCGCGCGCCGCCCCGTGGGGTGGGAAGCTTGCATGACTTGTCTCCTTGTCGCCTCTTTGAGGCTGTCTTCGTTGTCAGGCGCAGCAGTCCCTGTGCAAGAAAAGGGGCACGGCCTGCGCCGCGCCCCTTTTCATTTGCACAGGGCTTCGATGTCCGAGGACACCGGTATGCGGCCCTGCGCCAGCAGGCCGCGATGCTTGTCCAGGCGCTTGAGGTCGTAGAGGTAGTTGACCATCAGCCCCAGCGACTGCTTGAGTCCCTTGGCCGACAGGTCGGCCGCCCAGTTGAGCCGCTCCACGCGCGCGCCGTTGCCCAGGTGAAAACGCGCCACCGGGTCCAGCGGCCGGCCCTTGGCCGTCTCGCGCCCCAGATAGTGGGCGGCGCAGAACAGCAGTGCGCGGCGCACGGGTGCGTCGGGCTTGAGATCCTGCGGCGCATCCAGCGCCGCCAGCAGGTGCTCGGCGCCCATGCCGCCGGCCTTGAGCTCGAAGGCCTTGCGCTGGCGCTCGTCCATCTTCTCCAGGATGGCATCGCCGTGCTTGGCGATCCAGGCACGCAGGCCCGGAATGGGAGACAGCGTGGCGAAATGGCGCAGCCGGGGGAACTCGCCCGTCAGCGTCTCCACCACATGCTTGATCAGCGAGTCGCCAAAGCTCACGCCGCGCAGGCCGGCCTGGGTGTTGCTGATGGAGTAGAAGATGGCCGTGGTGGCGCGGCCCAGGTCGGAGGCCGCCGCAGTCTCGTCCAGCAGCGGGGCAATGCTGTCGGACATCTTGTCCACCAGCGCCACCTCCACGAAGATCAGGGGCACGGTGGGCATGCGCGGGTGGAAGAAGCCGTAGCAGCGCCGGTCGCTGTCCAGGCGGTTCTTGAGGTCGGCCCAGCTGCGGATGTCGTGCACGGCCTCGTACTGGATGAGCTTTTCGATCAGCGAGGCCGGCGAGTCCCAGCTCAGGCGGCGCAGCTCCAGCAGGGCCACGTCGAACCAGTTGGCAAACAGGTGCTCCAGCTCGGCGTCCAGCGCGGAAAAGCGCTGCTGCTCCGCCTTGGGCAGGGCCAGCAGTTCGGCGCGCAGGTCCACAAGAAAGCCCATGCCGCCCTGGGGCTGGGCAAAGCGCTGCAGCAGCCGCGTGCGCGGCGACATCAGCGCGCGGCGCAGGTCCATCTCGGCCTGGCCGCGCTCGGCATCGCTGGCCGCCGTGTCATAGCGCTTGCGCGCGGCCATCAGGGCTTCGGTATCGGGGCCGAACTGTTCGACGATCAGCGCCCAGAAATCCTTGTGCGCGGGCAGCTCGGCCTGGGCGTACCAGTCCATGAGCAGTTGCGCATGGCGACCGCCCTCGACATCGCTCAGGCCGGCGTCGGCGGCAGCCTGCAGGTCTTCCATGAGCTTGCGCAGCTCGCGCGGGGACAGCACTTCCTGGCCGCGCCGCAGGGTGGCCTGCAGGCGCTGGGCCGTGCCGCGCGGCGCGGGACCCTTGGCTGCCTCGCCCTCGGACTTTGTTGCAGGCGCAGCCGCATCGGTGCTGCGAAAGCGGGACACATTGCGGGCAATCCAGTCAGTAGCCAGACCCATTCAGAAGTTCCTCCATGTCAAGCGGTCACGGGACTGTCATGCCGCCAATCGGCCAATGACAATCTTTTGCTGCTCACATTATGAGAGTCTGCACGGCAGACCGTGTACGCCGATGTCGCGTTCTTGTCTTCGGGCTATCCCCATGCACGCCCCTGTCCCCTCTCCCGTCAACCTTGCACAAAAAAAAGCGGGCACCAGGCCCGCTTCGTATCCGTGCGTACCGCCGGCCTCAGGCCGGCTTGCCCGCCTGGGCAGGATAGGCCGGGCGCCCCGCAGCCCAGAACCACATGGCGATGCCGCCGATCACCATGGGCACGCACAGCCACTGGCCCATGCTCATGCCCAGCGACAGCAGGCCCAGGAAGTCATCGGGCTCGCGGAAGTACTCGGCAATGAAGCGGAAGGCGCCGTAGCCGACGAGGAAGACCGCCGCCACCTGGCCCGGCTTGTGCTCCTTGCGCGCATACAGCCACAGCAGCACGAACAGCAGCAGGCCTTCCAGCAGGAACTGGTAGACCTGCGAGGGGTGGCGCGGCAGCATGGAGCCGCTTTGCGGGAAGACCATGGCCCAGGGCAGCTCGGGGCTGGCGAAGCGGCCCCACAGTTCCCCGTTGATGAAGTTGCCGACGCGGCCGGCCGCCAGGCCCGTGGGCACACAGGGCGCGACGAAGTCGGCCACCTCCAGCCAGGAGCGGGCCCGCGAGCGCGCGAACCAGACCATGGAGGCGATCACGCCGACCAGGCCGCCATGAAAGCTCATGCCGCCCTGCCAGACATAGAAAATCTCCAGCGGGTGGCTCAGGTAGTAGCCCGGCTTGTAGAACAGGCAGTAGCCCAGCCGGCCGCCGACGACCACGCCGAGCACGCCCAGGAAAAGAATGTCTTCCACGTCCTTGCGCGTCCAGGCGCGGTCGCCCTGCATGCGCACGAAGGGCGGGTGGCGCAGCCTGCGCGTTCCCAGCCAGAGGAAGAGGCCGAAAGCGGCCAGATACGTCAGGCCGTACCAGTGCACGGCGAGGGGCCCGATCTGCAGGGCCACGGGATCGATCTGCGGGTACATCAGCATGGTCGGCATTGTGCCGCAGCGCCGCATGGCCGGCGCCGGCCAGGGGTTGGAAAGCTGGCGGCGCGGCGGTTCAGCCCGGCTGGCTTTCCTGGATGGCCATGAGCTTGTCCAGGGCCGCGAACAGATGGCGCTGCTCGGTGGAGGTCAGAAGTTGCTCCAGCTCGTCTTCCAGTTGCACCACCACGCCCTCGGCCCGCGCCTGCAGCGCGCTACCTTCGGCCGTCATGTGCAGCTGCTGCAGCCGACGGTCGCGCGGATCGGGCTGGCGCCCGATGAGCCCGCGCTGCACCAGGCGCTCGACCACCGGCACCAGGTTGGAGGGCGAGATGTCCAGCGCCTCGCCCAGCTGGCGCAGGTAGATGCCGGGATTGGAGTGGATCAGCACCAGGATGGAGAACTCGCTGGGCTTGAGGTCCAGTTCGGCCACGCGCCGCGCGAACAGCTTGTGGATGTGGATTTCCGCGCGCGTGAGGCGGTAGCCCAGGAAACGCTGCAGGCGCGACTGATCGACGGCGGGTTCGGAGGAGCTGTCCATGGACACGGATCTGGAAGAGGAAGAAGGCACACCGAGGCAAAGCCGCCCCGGCGCCTGCGGATCTTCAGGGCCGGTGCGGCGTTCCATCATAAAAGCCCCGGCTGCCCGCTCAGGCCACGGCAGCCGGCAGCGGCGTGCGGGCGGCGGACTCGGTGCGGCGCAGCCAGTGCTCCGCATCCAGCAGCCCATGCGCGAAGAACCAGGCCGCGCTGTCCGCCTTGGAGCGGCGCAGCGCCGGATCGGCCAGCGACTGGCTGACACGCGCCGCGCGCGCCCAGGCAAAGGCCATGCACAGCGTGCCGACCAGGCGCAGATAGTCCTCGGCGCAGCGCGCCAGCAACGGGGCATCGCCTGCGGCGCGGGCGCACAGCGCGCCCGTCAGCGCTTCGGTCCGATCGCTCCAGCTGCGCAGCGCGCCGGCCAGGCCGGGCTCCATGCCCGCCGCCTCGCAGGCAGCGGCCTCCTCGCGCAGTGCCGCCAGCAGCGGCGCCAGCGCGGCCCCTCCGCTGGCCGCCACCTTGCGCTGCAGCAGGTCCAGCGCCTGGATCTGGTTCGTGCCCTCGTAGATCATGGCGATGCGGGCATCGCGCAGCGTCTGCTCGATGCGGTACTCGTGCACATAGCCGTAGCCGCCGAAGACCTGCAGCGCCTCGCTGGCCAGCGCAAAGCCCCGCTCGGTGAAGAAGGACTTGACCACGGGCGTGAGCAGCGAGGCCAGCGCATGGGCCTGGGCGCGCTCCTCGGCATCCGGCGCCTGTTCGGCCAGGTCCAGCTGGTGCGCCACCCAGCCTGCAATGGCGCGCATGCCTTCGGTCCACACACGCAGGTCGGCCAGCATGCGCTGCACGGCCGGCTGCAGGGCGATGGGGTCGGCGGGGCCCTGCGCATCGGCAGGCCGGGGCTGGGCGCGCATCTGGCGGCGCTCGGCTGCATAGGCGCGCGCCAGCTGCCAGGCCATCTCGGCATGGCCCAGGCCCTGCAGGCCCACGTGCAGGCGGGCCGAGTTCATCATCACGAACATGGCGGCCAGGCCCTGGTGGGGCTGGCCCACCAGCCAGGCCTGGGCGCCCTCGAAGCGCATGGCGCAGGTGGCGCTGCCCTTGATGCCCATCTTCTTTTCGATGCCGTCGCAGTGAATGGCGTTGGGCAGGAACCCGCCGCCGTCCTGGGGAATGCCGCGCGGCGCCAGGAAGAGCGACAGCCCGCGCGTGCCTGCGGGCGCATCGGGCAGGCGCGCCAGTACCAGGTGGACGATGTTCTCGCTCATGTCCTGGTCGCCGCCCGAGATGAAGATCTTGCTGCCGTCCAGGCGGTAGCTGCCATCGCCCCGGGGCCGGGCCTGGCTGCGCAGCAGGCCCAGGTCGGAGCCGGCCTGGGGCTCGGTCAGGCACATGGTGGCCAGCCAGCGGCCGCTGACGATGTGGGGCAGGTAGGTGGCGCGCAGGTGCTCGTCGCCATGCGCATGCAGGCAGGCATAGGCGCCGTGCAGGATGCCCGGGTACATGGTCCAGCCATGGTTGGCCGAGGCCAGCATTTCGTGCAGCGCGGCATCCAGCAGCTGGGGCAGGCCTTGGCCGCCGGCCTCGGGCGCGCAGGCCAGGGCCGGCCAGCCGGCTTCCACGAAAGCCGCATAGGCCTCGGGAAAGCCGTCGGGCGTGCGCACCCTGCCCTCTTCCAGGCGGCAGCCCTGCAGGTCGGCCGGGCCGTTGAGCGGCGCCAGCACGTCGGCGCAAAAGCGCCCGGCCGCCTCGACCACCATGTCGGCCGTCTCCTGGTCCAGGGCTTCATGGGCCGGCATGCGGCGCCAGTCGGCCTCTGCGCCCAGCCAGTGCTGCTGAACGAAGCGGATGTCCTGCAGCGGCGGCTGGTAATGCGAGCAAATTGATGCCTGCGCGCTCATGCCCGACCCTCCATGGCCGCGACCAGGCGGCGGTAGGGGCCGATGGCGCTGGCCAGGCACAGCACGGACAGCAGCGCGGCCAGGGCGGACACCAGGCCCAGCGACAGGCCCACGAGCTTTTCGTCGTGGAAGACGAAGTCGGTGAAAAAGGCCACTAGGAAGGGACCGAGGCCCAGCCCGATCAGGTTGATCAGCAGCAGGTAGATGGAAGTCACCTGGCCGCGCAGCTGGTTGGGCGTGACCGCCTGCAGGATGGGCGGCGCCAGCGCCACCGGCATGCCCAGGAAGAAGGTGGTGGCCGCCACGGCCACCAGGGCCACCGTGGGCGAAGGCGCAAAGGCCAGCACCAGGCCGGTGATGATGAGCACGCCGGTGGCCACCAGCGAGATGACGATCGAGCCCACCTGCTTGCCACGCGCCGTGAGGTAGTCGGCCAGGAAGCCGCTGAGCAGCATGCCGCCAATGCCGAAGGTCAGGATGATGACGCCGTAGGCCGGGCCGATCTCGCCGGGCGTCCAGCCCCACTGGCGGATGAAGGTGGCCGGCAGCCAGGCCGTGACACCGAAGGTGATCATGGCCGTGATGCCCGGCGCCAGCAGCAGCGGCAGGAAGGCGCGCTTGTTGCGGAACACATGGGACAGATCGGGCGCGGGGCCTGCTGCAGCGGCGGCCCTGGCGGAGGCGCCTGCCGCCTGCAGGCCGCGGCGCACCGGCTCGCGCACGGTGTACATCAGCGCCACCAGCGGAATGCCGGGCAGGGCCACGAAGATGAAGGCCGCCTGCCAGGGCTTGAAGCTGCCCAGCAGCGGGAACACCACTTCTCCCGCCTGGCTGGTGGCCTGGATGACCAGGCCGCCCACGATGAAGGCCGTGGCCGAGCCGATGTACACGCCCGAGGTGTAGATGCTCATGGCGCGCGCGCGGCGCTCGGGCGGGAAGTAGTCGGCCAGCATGGAATAGGCAGCCGGCGACAGCGCCGCCTCGCCCACGCCCACGAACATGCGCGCCACGAACAGCGAGACAAAGCCCGTGACATAGCCACCGGCCGCCGTGGCCACCACCCAGATCGCCATGCCGATGACGATGAGGTTGCGGCGGTTCCAGCGGTCGGCCAGGCGCCCCAGGAAGATGCCGACGAAGGTGTAGAAGATGGCGAAGGCAAAGCCGTGGACGATGCTGAACACCCAGTCCGACAGCTGCAGATCCTTCTTGATGGGCTGCACCAGCAGGCCCAGGATCTGCCGGTCCACGAAGGACAGGGTGTAGGCCAGCAGCAGGATGATGGTGACGTAGTAGGCATAGCCGAGTCCGTTTGACTCGGCCGGCGCGGGCGTGGACACGCGGCCCGGCGGGTAAGGCAGGCTCATGGAGACCTCCTGTGGAGGAAGGGAAAGCGGAAAAAAGAAAGCGGGAAAGCGAGAAAGGGATGCGCATGAAAAGGGCCGGCGCACCGCGCCAGCCCTTGCGCGGGCATCAGCCGGCGCTGTGCTCGACCAGCATCAGCGCATCGAGCGCGACCACGCCCAGCCCTTCGGGCAGCACGATGACCGGGTTCAGGTCGATCTCGCGGATGGCCGGCGTGCCGCGCAGCACCTGGCCCAGGCGCACGATGAGTTCGGCCAGCGCCTGGCGGTCCAGCGCCGGGGCGCCACGGTAGCCGTGCAGCAGCGGCGCGCCCTGCAGGCGGTCCAGTTCGCGCAGCACCTCGCCGGTGGACAGGTCGGCGTCCAGCAGGCGCGCATCGCGCATGATCTCGGCCGTCACGCCGCCCAGGCCGGCCAGGATCACCGGGCCCCACTGCGGATCGTTGCGCGCGCCGATGATCATCTCCAGGCCACGTTGGCCCATGGCCTCGATCAGCACGCCGTCCAGCGCAATGGCGCTGTCATAGGCCGCCACGTTGGCATGCAGCCGGCCCCAGGCCTCGCCCATGGCCTGCGCATCGGCAATGTTCAGGATCACGCCGCCCGCATCGCTCTTGTGGCTGAGGTCGGCGGACTGCGCCTTGAGCGCCACGGGCCAGCCGATCTCCGACGCAATCGCCACGGCCTGCTCGGCCGAGGTGGCCAGCCGGCCGCGCGCAAAGGGTATGCCGGCCTGTGCCAGCACGGCCTTGGATTCGTACTCGGGCACCACCGTGCGGCCTGCGGGCAGGGTCAGGGCGACGGGCTGGGCATCGGTGCGCTCGAAACTGCGCTGGCTGAAGGCGGTCAGGCGCTGCACGGCGCGCAGGGCACGCTCGGTGCTGGGGAAGTACGGCACGCCCAGCGCACGCATCTCGGCGATGAACTCGGCAGGCACGGCCGCGCCCTCGTCCAGGCCCGCCACGATGACGGGCTTGGCCGGCCGCAGCTCGCGCACGGCGCGCAGCACGGGCGGCATCTTGATGCCGCAGGTCACCGGATCGCCCTGGATCAGGCCGACCAGGACGGTGGAAAAGCGCGCATCGCCAAACAGCGCATCCAGCGTGCGGAAATACAGATCCGGCTCCACCAGGCCCTGGGCCGTGAGGTCCAGCGGGTTGCTCACGCCCACGAACTCGGGCAGTGCCGCACGCAGCGCGGGCGAGTCGTCGTCGCCGATGGCGGGCAGGGCCAGGCCCAGTTCCTCGGCCCAGTCCAGCGTCAGCGCCTTGAAGGCGCCGGACTCGCCCAGCACGGCAACTCCCGCTGCAGCGGCTGCACCGGCTGCAGCGGCCGCACCAGCCGATGGCAGCACGGGGCAGCGGATGGCGATCTCGGCGATGTCGCCCAGCTCCTCCAGTGTCTCGGCAAACACGGCGCCTGCGCGTTCCAGCTTGGTGCGCATCAGCGCATAGTCGCCGGCCATGGCGCCGGTGTGCGTGGCGGCCGAGGCGCGCGCCGCGCTGCTCTTGCCCGGATGCAGCAGCACCACCGACTTGCCCAGGCTGCGCGCACGGGCCACGGCGGCCAGGATGCGCGCGGGCTGGCGGAACTGCTCGACGATCATGGCGACCACGCGCGTGGAAGGCTGCTCCAGCAGGAAGTCCACATAGTCCTCGGCATGGCTGGCGGCCTCGTTGCCCGTGGAGATGGCGTGCGACAGCGGCAGCGCGCGGCTGGCCAGCGTGGTGCACAGCACGGTCATCATGGCGCCGCTTTGCGAGACCACGCCAATGGCAGGCCGCGTGGCATCGGCCTGCTGCGCGTCGATGTTCACTTCGACAAAGGTCAGCGGCACGCGCTGTAGGTAGTTGATGCAGCCCAGGCAGTTGGGGCCTTCCACCACCATGCCGGCCTCGGCGGCAATGCGTGCGATCTCGCGCTGCTCGGCCATGCCGCGCTCGCCCGCCTCGGCAAAGCCTGCCGAGAAGATCACCGCCGCGCCCACGCGGCGCGCCGCCAGTGCGCGCACCGTGTCCAGCACAAAGGGCTGAGGGATGGCCAGCACGGCCACATCCACGCCTTCGGGCAGCTGATCGACCGAGGCCAGGCAGGCCCGCCCGGCGATCTCGCTGCGCTTGGGATTGATCAGGTGGATGTCGCCGGCAAAGCCGTTGCGCTCCAGGTTGCCCAGCACCGATGCGCCCAGCGCACCCGGCGTGGCCGAGGCGCCGACGATGGCGATGGAACGCGGCCTCAGCAGCCTGCCGATGTCGGGCCGCGGGGCGGCCGCCATCTCTGTCGTTGTCATTCTTGTCTCCAATGGGTTGGCGGCAGGCGCCCTAGCAGCGAGGGCGCGGCCACTCAGGATGTGCGGGTCTTCAGGACTTTTGCTTCGAGAGGTCGTAGGTGCCCAGGCCGGGCTTGTAGGTCTTGTCGTCGAGGAACTGGCGCATGCCTTCCTTGCGGCCTTCGTTGTCGTAGCTGTTGGCGGCTTCCTGGGCGCGCACCAGGTAGTCCTCGGCGTTGTCGTAGCTCATGTCGCGCACGCGGCGGATGGCGTCCTTGGTGGCCTTCAGGGCGCTGGGGTTCTTCTGCAGCAGGGCCTCGGCCACTTCGGTGACGCGGGTCTGCAGGCGATCGGCCGGCAGCGACTCGTTGACCAGGCCCCACTCGGCGGCCGTGCGGCCGTCGATGTTCTCGCCCAGCATGGCGTGGTACATGGCACGGCGGAAGGACAGCAGTTCCACCGCCACCTTGGAGGCGCCGCCACCGGGCAGGATGCCCCAGTTGATTTCGGACAGGCCGAACTTGGCGTCATCCGAGGCAAAGGCCAGGTCGCAGGCGAACAGCGGGCCGTAGCCGCCGCCGAAGCACCAGCCGTTGACCATGGCAATGGTCGGCTTCTGGAACCAGCGCAGGCGGCGCCACCAGCCATAGCTCTCGCGCTGGGCCTTGCGGGTTCCGGCCAGGCCGGTGGCCTCGGTCTCGCGGAAGTATTCCTTCAGGTCCATGCCGGCCGTCCAGGCCGTGCCTTCGCCTGCAAGCACGACCACGCCCACGTCGTCACGGAACTCCAGGTCGTCGAGCACACGCATCATCTGGCGGTTGAGCTGGGGGCTCATGGCGTTGCGCTTTTCAGGGCGGTTGAATTTCACCCAGGCCACGCGGCCTGTGACGGTGCAGGACACGGTCTGTTCTTCGGTACGTTCGGTGCTCATTGCGCTTCCTTGTGCAAAGGGGAAATGGGGTTTTGGACACCGATGCTTCGGCTCCATAATCGTTATGATAAATAACTATTATTGAAGCCCGCAATACAGCGTTTACCCTAGCCCCATCCCCCCGCCAGCCTGCCGCGATGCGAATGCTTCTGCGTCGCGCATGCATGCAATGCGCCGTCCACGGGGAATTGCAGCGCGCGCTTTGGCCCAAGGGCCGGTTCACGCGATACTTGCGGCGTTCACACAGTCAGGAGAAGAAGAACATGCAAGGCCAACCAGAAGTCATCGAATGCCTCATAGAGTTGCTGCGCGGCGAGCTTGCCGCGCGCGACCAGTACTTCATCCACTCGCGCCAGTACGAAGACCAGGGCCTGCTGCGCCTGTTCGAGCGCATCGGCCATGAGATGGAAGAGGAAACCCAGCACGCCGACGCCATCCTGCGCCGCATCCTGTTCCTGGGCGGCCGCCCCGACATGCGCCCGCACGAGTTCACGCCCGGCGAGACCGTCGAAGAGATGCTGCGCAAGGACCTGGCCACCGAATACCGCGTGCGTGACAGCCTGCGCTCGGCCATGGCCCTGTGCGAGCGCCACAGCGACTTCAACAGCCGTGACCTGCTGCTGGCCCAGCTGCGCGATACCGAGGAAGACCACGCCTACTGGCTGGAGAAGCAACTGGGCCTGATTGAAAAAATAGGCCTGCCCAACTACCTGCAAAGCAAGATGGGCGAGCCGGCCTGAAGACAAGTCGCCCCACGATGAAAAGCAAACCGGCAGCCACGATGAAACGGCAAGCCGGTCGCCCCGCGATGAAACAAGAGCCCTCAAGGGCCTGAGAGAAGAGAAAAGAAAAAGGGATGGAAAGCCGCAAGGCCTTCCATCCCTTTTCATTTTCATCGGGTGCGCACCGCCGGGCGGCGGTGCTGCCCGGTGTCAGTCGTCCAGCAGGGACAGGTCGCGCACGGCGCCCTTGTCGGCCGACATCACCAGCTTGGCATAGGCCTTGAGCGCAGCCGAGACCTTGCGCGGGCGCGGCTCGGCGGGCTTCCAGCCCTTGGCATCCTGCTCCGCACGGCGGCGGGCCAGCTCCTCGTCGGAGACCAGCACGTTGATGCTGCGGTTGGGAATGTCGATGCGGATGCGGTCGCCGTTGCGCACCAGGCCGATGGCGCCGCCAGCGGCAGCTTCCGGCGAGCAGTGGCCGATGGACAAGCCCGAGGTGCCGCCCGAGAAGCGTCCGTCGGTCAGCAGTGCGCACTCCTTGCCCAGGCCCTTGGACTTGATGTAGCTGGTCGGGTAGAGCATTTCCTGCATGCCGGGGCCGCCCTTGGGACCTTCATAGCGCACGACGACGATGTCGCCGGCCTTGACCTTGTCGTCCAGGATGTTCTGCACGGCCTCGTCCTGCGACTCGGTCACGTGGGCCGTGCCTTCGAACACATGGATGCTTTCGTCCACGCCGGCCGACTTGACCACGCAGCCGTCCAGGGCGATGTTGCCCGTCAGCACGGCCAGGCCACCTTCCTTGGAGAAGGCGTGCTCGTAGGAGCGGATGCAGCCTTCTGCACGGTCCAGGTCCAGGCTGGGCCAACGCGTGTTCTGGCTGAAGGCCACCTGGGTGGGAATGCCGGCCGGGCCTGCCAGGTAGAAGTGCCTGACGGCCTCGTCCTGGGTGGTGGTGATGTCCCACTGCGCCAGGCCTTCGCCCAGGGTCTTGGCGTGCACGGTGGGCACGTCGGTGTGCAGCTTGCCCGCGCGGGCCAGCTCGCCGAGGATGGCGAAGATGCCGCCGGCGCGGTGCACATCCTCGATGTGGTATTTCTGCGTGTTGGGCGCCACCTTGCACAGCTGGGGCACGGAGCGCGAGAGGCGGTCGATGTCGGCCATGGTGAAGTCGATCTCGGCTTCACGGGCAATGGCCAGCAGGTGCAGGATGGTGTTGGTGGAGCCGCCCATGGCGATGTCCAGCGTCATTGCGTTCTCGAAGGCCTTGAAGCCCACGGAGCGCGGCAGCACGGAGGCGTCTTCCTGCTCGTAGTACTCGCGGGCCAGCTCGACGATGCGGCGGCCGGCGCGCTTGAACAGTTCCTCGCGGTCGGCATGCGTGGCCAGCACCGTGCCGTTGCCGGGCAGGGACAGGCCCAGCGCCTCGGTCAGGCAGTTCATGGAGTTGGCGGTGAACATGCCCGAGCAGGAACCGCAGGTCGGGCAGGCCGAGCGCTCGACCTGGGCGACCTGCTCGTCGGTGTAGTTGGAGTCGGCCGCGATCACCATGGCATCGACCAGGTCCAGCTTCTTGAACTCCAGCTTGTGCGTGTTGGGATTGGCCAGCTTGGTCTTGCCCGCTTCCATGGGGCCGCCGGAGACGAAGATCACCGGAATGTTCAGCCGCATGGCGGCCATCAGCATGCCGGGGGTGATCTTGTCGCAGTTGGAGATGCACACCAGCGCGTCGGCGCAGTGGGCGTTGACCATGTACTCCACCGAGTCCGCGATGATGTCGCGGCTGGGCAGCGAATACAGCATGCCGTCGTGGCCCATGGCGATGCCGTCGTCCACGGCGATGGTGTTGAATTCCTTGGCCACGCCGCCTGCGGCCTCGATCTCGCGCGCCACCAGCTGGCCCAGGTCCTTGAGGTGGACGTGGCCCGGAACGAACTGCGTGAAGGAGTTGGCGATGGCGATGATGGGCTTGTCGAAGTCGCCATCCTTCATGCCGGTGGCACGCCACAGGGCGCGCGCACCGGCCATGTTGCGGCCGCCGGTGGAAGTCTTGGAACGGTATGCGGGCATGGGGAATCCAGTTGTCTGTCGTCTCGGTCCATCCCTGGTCCTGTGGGGAAGGCCAGGGTCTGGGCGAAGATTATGGCGCAGCGCCCGCCGCACCGCTGGGGCACAGGAATGCCCCGGCCGGCATGGGCTGCCCCTTTGCAGACCCCAGGCATCGCCTGCGGCGAAGCCTGCGCCGCCGTTCAAGGCCCCTCAGCGGCGCGAACGCGTGCCCGTGCCCATGGCTTCCTTGTTCTTTTCGATGCGCTTCAAGCGCCGCTGCTCGATCTTGTCGGCCGCGCGCCGCTTGGTGTAGCCAGAGGTGTCGGCCCAGGCCCACCAGGCTGCCGTCACGCCATAGGCGCCCAGGATGACGTACCAGGACCAGGAGGCCACAGGCTCGATATCGGCCAACTTCAGCAGGGTGAGCAGGACCGCGATTCCCAACAGATACATAACTTCTCCTTCACCAGACGGTGCTTCACACGAGGTAACGCATCAGGCATGCGCGCCCACTACAATGTTTCGCATAATTATTCCCGACAACCCCCAGGAACTCATGATGAAGCAGACATTGATCGCATTGGCCTTGACCGTCGTCACCGTGGCTCCCGCCATGGCCGACCAGGCTCTTGCCGCCTCCAAGAACTGCATGGCCTGCCACGCCGTGGACAAGAAGCTGGTGGGCCCGTCCTATAAGGATGTGGCCTCCAAGTACGCGGGCCAGAAGGACGCGGTGGACAAGCTGGCCGCCAAGATCATGAAGGGCGGCAGCGGCGTCTGGGGCCCGGTTCCCATGCCCGCCAACCCCCAGGTCAACGATGCCGACGCCAAGAAGCTGGCCGCCTGGGTGCTGTCGCTGAAGTAAGTTCCGCCGGCCTCCCGCCTCGGGGCCCGCAACGAAAAAAACCGCGCAACGCAAGTCGCGCGGTTTTTTTCATGGTCCGCCCATAAATCCGGGCGCGGGCCGCCTACCTGTAGTCCGGAGCGCCTGCGCCGGGCTGCTGGTACAGGCGAACCTGCTGCTCCAGCTGCCCCACATAGGCGGCCGTGCTGTTGTCCGACTCCTGGGCACGCTGCACCAGATGGGCCTCCAGCCCGTCCAGCCGCGCCATCAGCACTTCCTTGTCACGCGCATGCAGGTCCTCCAGCACGGTGCGCAGCTCGGTAAAACGCGAGGCCTCGGCCTTGTCGGCCAGGTCCCGCTGGGCCTGCATTTCCTTGGCGTGGCGGCGCGCCTCCATCAGTACCGAGCCCTGCAGCCACAGCACATAGGCGACGAAGAACACGCCCAGCAGGCAGGTCAGGGCCAGCATCAGCACGCCCAGCGGCGCCTGGACGTCGGTTACGCCCAGCGACACGACGGACGGCGCGGCCAGCGTGTTCCAGTTGAATGCCGCCAGCAGCGCAATCAGGGCCACGGTGATCAGCAGCGACAGGGTTCTCAGATTCATGGTGAAAGGCCTCCCTCGGCAGTGGTGAAAGCAACAGCTTCGGTTGTACTGCAACCATCATGCCTGAGCTGTCGGCCCACACAAAATAGGACTGCAAGACAGGGCGCCGCCCGCAGTCCAGCCAAGAAAAAACCGGAGCCAGGGCTCCGGTTCTTCATGGCGGTCGTGTCGGACCTCAGTTCGTCTCGGCCAACTGGTCGAGGATGGCCGGGTTCTCCAGCGTGCTCGTGTCCTGGGTGATGGCCTCGCCCTTGGCAATCGAGCGCAGCAGGCGGCGCATGATCTTGCCGCTGCGCGTCTTGGGCAGGTTGTCGCCAAAGCGGATGTCCTTGGGCTTGGCGATGGGGCCGATTTCCTTGGCCACCCAGTCGCGCAGCTCCTTTGCGATCTGCTTGGCCTCCTCGCCCGTGGGACGCGAGCGCTTGAGCACCACGAAGGCGCAGATGGCCTCGCCCGTCAGGTCATCGGGGCGGCCCACCACGGCGGCCTCGGCCACCAGGTCGGTCTTGGACACCAGGGCCGACTCGATCTCCATCGTGCCCATGCGGTGGCCCGAAACATTGAGCACATCGTCGATGCGGCCCGTGATGCGGAAGTAGCCACGGTCCTCGCTGCGCACCGCGCCGTCGCCGGCCAGGTAGGTCTGCCCGCCCAGCTCGGCCGGGAAATAGCTCTTCTTGAAGCGCTCGGGGTCGCCCCAGATGGTGCGGATCATGCTCGGCCAGGGCTTGGTGACGACCAGCAGGCCGCCCGCGCCGTTGGGCAGTTCGTGGCCTGTCTCGTCGACGATGGCGGCCATGATGCCCGGCAGCGGCAGCGTGCATGAACCCGGCACCAGCGGCGTGGCACCCGGCATGGGGGCGATCACGTGGCCGCCGTTCTCGGTCTGCCAGAAGGTGTCCACGATGGGGCAGCGCTCGCCGCCCACATTGCGGTGGTACCACATCCAGGCCTCGGGATTGATGGGCTCGCCCACGCTGCCCAGCAGGCGCAGGCTGGACAGGTCCGAGTTCTTCGGATGCACGGCGGCATCGCCGTCGGCGGCCTTGATCAGCGAGCGGATGGCCGTGGGCGCCGTGTAGAAGATGGTGCAGCCGTGGCGCTCGATCATCTGCCAGAAGCGGCCCGCGTTGGGGAAGGTGGGCACGCCCTCGAACACGATCTGCGTGGCGCCAGCGGCCAGCGGACCATAGGCCACGTAGGTGTGGCCGGTGATCCAGCCGATGTCGGCCGTGCACCAGAACACGTCGCTGGGCTTGAGGTCGAAGGTCCACTCCATGGTCTGCTTGGCCCACAGCACATAGCCGCCCGTGCAGTGCTGCACGCCCTTGGGCTTGCCCGTGGAGCCGCTGGTGTAGAGGATGAACAGCGGGTGCTCGGAATCCACGGCCACGGGCGCGCACTCGGTGCTCTGGCCGGCCAGGATCTCGCCGAAGGTCTTGTCGCGGCCGGCCGTCATGGCACAGGCCGTGGCCGTGCGCTCGTAGACGAAGACATGGCGCACGGCCTCGCAGCCGCCCAGCGCCAGCGCATCGTCCACGATGGCCTTGAGCGGCAGCTCCTTGCCGCCGCGCATCTGGTAGTTGGCGGTGATCACGGCCACGGCGCCCACGTCCACGATGCGCTCCTGCACCGCCTTGGCCGAGAAGCCGCCGAACACCACGCTGTGCGTGGCGCCGATGCGCGCGCAGGCCTGCATGGCGATCACGCCCTCGATGGTCATGGGCATGTAGATCAGGACACGGTCGCCCTTTTGCACACCCTGCGCCTTGAGCGCGTTGGCGAACTGCGAGACGCGCTCCAGCAGTTCGCGGTAGCTGACCTTGGTGACCTCGCCGCCATCGGCCTCGAAGATGATGGCCGTCTTGTGCTCGACGTCCGTGCCCATGTGCTTGTCCAGGCAATTGGCGCTGGCGTTGAGTTCGCCGTCGGCGAACCAGCGGAAGAACGGGGGATTGCTGTCGTCCAGCACCTGGGTGAAGGGCTTGGACCAGACCACGTTCTCGCGCGCCAGGCGGGCCCAGAAGCCCTGGTAGTCATTCTCTGCCTCGGCGCACAGCGCCTTGTACTGCTCCATGCCGGAGATGCGGGCCTTGGCGGCGAAGTCTGCCGGCGGCGGGAAGACCCGGTTCTCCACCAGTACCGATTCAATGGGGGATGCTGTTGCGGTGCTCATGCTTGCTTGTCTCCTGGGCTGGCCAAATAAAAATTGTGGTGTGACTGTCGGGGGCCGGTCTTACATGCCACTGACTGAAACCCCCTTGGGCGCGTCTACCTGGGGATTCCCCGCAGTTCCCGGCTGTCACTGGCAATGGCCTGTTTCGCCGCTAAAATCGCGCGCCCGTTTTCCACGGCCATTGTCCCCTCCCATCCACGCTCCCACACCAGACAAGCGCGACCGACCACCATGGCCCGCCAGCAAAACTCCAATCGAGCCCCCGGCTCCCCCCTGCGTCCCCTGCCTTCCCTGATCTTCGCCAGCCGCTGGCTGCAGCTGCCGCTGTACCTGGGCCTGATTGCCGCCCAGGGCGTCTATGTATGGCACTTCCTGCTCGAGTTGTGGCACCTGATCGAGGCCGCCTTCGGCAACCAGGAAGCGCTGCAGGCGCTGATCACCAGCATCGGCTACAAGCACGATGCGCCCATCGGCGCGCTCAACGAAACCATCATCATGCTGGTGGTCCTGGCGCTGATCGACGTGGTGATGATCTCCAACCTGCTGATCATGGTCATCGTGGGCGGCTACGAGACCTTCGTCAGCCGCCTGGGCCTGGACAGCCACCCCGACCAGCCCGAGTGGCTGGGCCACGTGAACGCCTCCATCCTCAAGGTCAAGCTGGCCCTGTCCATCATCGGCATCAGCTCCATCCACCTGCTCAAGACCTTCATCAACGCGGGCAGCTACGACGTCAAGGTGCTGATGTGGCAGACCATCATCCACGTCACCTTCCTGGCCAGCGCCCTGGCCATCGCCTATACCGACAAGCTGATTAACAGCACGGCCAGCAACCACTGAGCCCGTCGGCATCCCGCACCGAAGCCCCGCAGCGCCAGCCGCTGCGGGGCTTTTTTCATGGACGGAAGCGGACGACGGGTCGGACACCTGCTGGCGCCCGGCCGGCCAGCGCCCCAGGCACGCTTTTTGCCGCAGATCGGACCTGAAGCTTTCCTCAAGCTGACGCTTGACCGATTTTATTCATCGATGACAGCATATGCCTTGTGAATAATGGCTCATCCGCTCTCATTAAGTGAGCAAATACTGACCGGATTCCAGCCCCCAAGGGCTTGAAACAGCCCAAAACAGGCCTTCTTCGGCTCATGCGTTTTGACGCAGTAAAACCTGTTTTATATAATTTCGGCTTCTTTACAACCTGCCAAGCAGGTCATCGGCACCGTCTTCACGGCCTGCCGATACACCCCGGCGGATCGTTGTGCTCCCGGCACAGCCCCGTCAACCGGGCCGAAACTCGGTCCTGATGTTGTGGGGCATCGCGCTGGCTGATCTTCAGCCACGATGCCCGACTGAGACACCGCGCGCCTCGCCGCCGGCTGCTCTCGACTTCTGGCTCTTGCGCACCGCTTCGCGTGCCATCCGAGCCGCCTCGGGTGCTTTCGCACCTGTTTGAATCCCAGCAACGGGGGACGGCAGTCCTCTGCAGCGAACGGCATCAGGGCTTCATTTTTGGCTTGCGCGCCAGCGTCTTCGCTCGTCGAGGACGCTGGACTGTGTTCCATCTCACCCAAAAGGAGAACGCCACAGTGGCCAAGCAGATCATCATCGATCATGTGTTCAAGGTGTTCGGGGACGACCCCAAGACCGCACTCGACCTCGTCCAACAGGGCCTGAGCAAACAGGAGATCCTGGAGCGCACGGGCCAGTCCATCGGCGTGTTCGACGCCAATTTCACCATCGAGGCCGGCGAGATCTTCGTCGTCATGGGCCTGTCGGGCTCGGGCAAGTCCACCCTGGTGCGCATGCTCAATCGCCTCATCGAGCCCACGGCCGGGCGCATCGTGGTCGATGGCCAGGACATCAACGCCCTGAGCGAGCGCGATCTGCGCGCGCTGCGCCGCAAGGACATTTCCATGGTGTTCCAGTCCTTTGCGCTGATGCCGCACATGACGGTGCTGGACAACACGGCCTTCGGCCTGGAGCTGGCCGGCGCAGACAAGGCCGAGCGCCAGACACAGGCCCAGGCCGCGCTGGAGCAGGTGGGCCTGGGCGCCTGGGGCGCCAGCTACCCCGACGAGCTGTCGGGCGGCATGCAGCAGCGCGTGGGCCTGGCCCGGGCGCTGGCGTCCGATCCGTCCATCCTGCTGATGGACGAGGCCTTCTCGGCCCTGGACCCCATCATCCGCACGGAGATGCAGTCCGAGCTGCTGCGCCTGCAGCAGATCCAGCGCCGCACCATCGTCTTCATCTCGCATGACCTGGACGAGGCCATGCGCATCGGCGACCGCATCGCCATCATGAAGGACGGCCAGGTGATCCAGGTCGGCACGCCCGACGAGATCCTGCGCAGCCCTGCCGACGACTATGTGCGCAGCTTCGTGCGCGGTGTGGACGCGGCCTCGGTCTTCAAGGCCGGCGACATCGCACGTCAGGCGCTGACCGTGGTGTCCGAGCACAGCGACCGCGGCTGCCGCGCAGCCCAGCGCCTGCTGGAAGACTCCGACCGCGACTACGCCTATGTGGTCAACGCGCGCCGCCGCTTCCTGGGCGTGGTCTCCTCGCAGTCGCTGCGCGACGCACTGCATGGCCGCCCGGGCATGCTGGGCCTGAGCCACGCCTTCCTGCCCAACGTGCAGCCGCTGTCCGCAGGCACGCCGGTGGCCGAGCTGTTCGGCCCCGTGGCCGCCGCGCCCTGCGCGCTGCCGGTGACCAGCGACGACGGCCAGTTCATGGGCGTGGTCAGCCGCACCACCATGCTGCGCTTCCTGGACCGCGACACGCCGCCCGTGCCGCCGCCGCAGGAGATCGTGCCGCCGGTCACGCTCAACCCGCATTTCCCGGCCTCCAACGCTCCCACCGTCGCCCCCACCGTCGCGCCGACCGTGGAGCCGATTGAACAACGACAAGGAGATGCCGCATGAGCGATGCAACCAACAGCCTGAACCCGAACACCGCCGCTGCCGCCACCGATCCCTGGGCGGATGCGAGCGCAGCCCCTGCCTCCACCGATTCCGCAGCCTCTGCAGCCTCTGCAAGTGCCGATCCCTGGGCAACCGCCGCCACGCCGGCACCCGATGCCTCGGCCGATCCCTGGGGCGCCGCCAGCGGCGGTGATGCCGCAGGCGGTGACTGGCTGGGCGCCTCGGCCGGCTCGGGCGTTCCCGACGACGCCCATGCCAGCCTCTGGCACCAATTGACCACCGACGGCCTGCCCGTGCAGGGCTGGATCAACAGCGGCCTGGAATGGGTGGTCCACCATTTCCGTCCCTTCTTCCAGGCCGTGCGCACACCCATCGACGGCACGCTGTCGGGCATCACCGATGCCATGCTGGCCCTGCCCTGGCCGCTGCTGATCCTGATCCTGACCCTGGTGGCCTGGCAGTTCGCGGGCCGCGCCATGGCCATTGGCGCCGCCGTCTCGCTGGTGGTGGTCGCCATGCTGGGCATCTGGCCCGAGGCCATGGTGACGCTGTCCCTGGTGCTGACCTCGCTGGTGTTCTGCATGGTCATCGGCCTGCCCGCGGGGATTTTGCTGGCCTCCAGCGACCGTGCGCAGCGCTGGACACGCCCGCTGCTCGACGCCATGCAGACCACGCCGGCCTTCGTCTACCTGGTGCCCGTGGTGATGCTGTTCGGCATCGGCAACGTGCCCGGCGTGATCGTGACCATCATCTTCGCGCTGCCGCCGCTGATCCGCCTGACCAACCTGGGCATCCGCCAGGTGCGCCCCGACCTGATCGAAGCCAGCCGCGCCTATGGCGCATCGCCCTGGCAGTTGCTGTGGAAGGTGCAGCTGCCGCTGGCCATGCCGTCCATCATGGCGGGCGTGAACCAGGCGCTGATGCTGTCGCTGTCCATGGTGGTGATCGCCTCCATGATCGCCGTGGGCGGCCTGGGCCAGATGGTGCTGCGCGGCATCGGCCGCCTGGACATGGGTCTGGCCACCGTGGGCGGACTGGGCATCGTGCTGCTGGCCATCGTGCTGGACCGCATCACCCAGGCCATGGGGCAAACGACCCGTGGCGGTGCGCGCTGGTGGCACAGCGGCCCCGCCGGCTGCATTGCCCGCCTGCTGGGCGCCGGCAACAAGCCGGTCCATCGCGGCAGTACCAGCTGAATGCCTTCACTGCGGCGCGGATGGGCCCACTGCCGCGCCGCCTTCCCGAAAAGCGGCCAGCCACGCTGGCCGCCCACTCCCCTTTCATCACACAACGGAGGAACCCGAGGATGAACCAAGCCCTGAACCACAACCGACTGCCAACTGCCGCTGCCAGCCACTGGCTGCGCACCGCCACGATGGCTGCCGGCATCGCACTGGCCTGCGCAGGCGCATCGGCCGCCAGCGACCAGCCCGGCAAGGGCGTGAAGGTGTCGCCGCTCAAGAGCTCCATCGCCGAAGAAAGCTTCCAGACCCTGATCGTCATGAAGGCCCTGGAGAAGCTGGGCTACGACGTGCAGCCCTTCCAGGAAGTCGAGTACCCCACGGCCCACGTGGCGATTGCCAATGGCGACGCCACCTTCCTGGCCACGCACTGGAACCCGCTGCACGCCGACTACTACAAGAACGCGGGCGGCGACGCCAAGCTGTTCCGCAAGGGCGTGTACTCGGACAACGCCGCCCAGGGCTATCTGATCGACAAGAAGACGGCCGACGAATACAAGATCACCAATATCGGCCAGTTGAAGGACCCCAAGATCGCCAAGCTGTTCGACTCGGACGGCGACGGCAAGGCCGACCTCACCGGCTGCACGCCGGGCTGGGGCTGCGAGGCCGTGATCGAGCACCACCTGACGGCCTACAAGCTGCGTGACACCGTGACCCACAAGCAGGGCACGTACTCGGCGCTGATCGCCGACACCATCTCGCGCTACAAGGCCGGCAAGCCCATCCTCTACTACACCTGGACGCCCTACTGGGTGAGCAACGTGCTCAAGCCCGGCAAGGACGTGGTGTGGCTGGAGGTGCCCTTCTCCTCGCTGCCCGGCGAGCAGGCCAAGTTCGATACCAAGCTGCCCAACGGCAAGAACTACGGCTTCGTGGTGAACAAGCAGCAGATCGTGGCCAACAAGGCCTTCACCGACAAGCATCCCGACGCCGGCAAGCTGTTCGAGCTGATGCAGCTGCCCGTGGGCGACATCAGCGCGCAGAACCACATGATGAGCCAGGGCCAGAACAAGCCCTCGGACATCAACCGCCATGTGGACGGCTGGATCAAGGCCCACCAGAAGACCTTCGACGGCTGGCTCGAACAGGCCCGCGCCGCAGCCCGCTGAACGCTGCGGGGGGAGCCGCTCCAGGCGTTCCCCCGGCTTCCTGCTTCAAAGGCCCGCTTCAAAGGCCCGCTTCGGCGGGCCTTTTGAACATGCGCAGGGCGATGGCCGTGACCACCACGCCCGCCACCAGCGCCACCGCATACATGGCCACGTGGGTCACGGCGTTGGGAATGGGCGCGACGAAGATGCCGCCATGCGGCACCTTCAGCTCCACACCCGCCAGCATGGACACGGCACCGGCCACGGCCGAGCCCAGCACCAGGGCCGGAATCGTGCGCAGCGGATCGCGCGCCGCGTAGGGAATGGCCCCCTCGGTGACAAAGGCCAGGCCCAGCACGCCGGCCGAGGCGGCGCTGCCGCGCTCCTCGCGCGTGAAGCGGTCGGCGAACAGGCGCGTGGCCAGGGCCAGCCCCAGCGGCGGCGTCATGCCGGCGATCATGGCTGCGGCCATGGGCGTGTAGACCTGGCTCGCGATCATTCCCGTGGAAAACGCATAGGCGGCCTTGTTCACCGGCCCGCCCATGTCAAAGGCCATCATCGCGCCCAGCAACAGGCCCAGCAGCAAGGCACTGGCGCCCTGCATGCCGCGCAGCCAGGCGCTCAGCCACTGCAGCAGCTCGGCCACGGGCGCACCAACCAGATAGAACATCAGCAGCCCCGTGAACAGGCTTCCCAGCACAGGCAGGATCAGCATGGGCAGCAGGCCCTTGAGCGCCTGCGGCAGCCGGATGTGCGCCGCCATGAAGGCCACGGCATAGCCGGCGATGAAGCCGGCCGCGATGCCGCCGATGAAGCCTGCGCCCATGCTGGACGCGATCATCCCGCCGATCATGCCCGGCGCAATGCCGGGCCGGTCGGCAATGGAATAGGCGATATAGCCGGCCAGCGCCGGCACCATCAGCGCAAAGCCGCCCTTGGCGCCGATCTGGAACAGCGTCCATCCCAGCGTGCCCTGGTGCGCATCGTCATGGACATAGATGCCGCCCAGCGCAAAAGCCATGGCGATCAGAATGCCGCCCGCCGTGACGAAGGGCAGCATGAAGGACACGCCGGTCATCAGGTGGCGATAGGCACCGCCCTGGGTCCGGGCCGGCGTGGGCGCGGCGCCGCCTGCAGCAGCGCCCACGGCGGCACCATGCACGGTGGCTTCGGCCAGCGCCTTGGCGATCAGCCCCGAGCCGTCGCGTATGGCCGGCTTGGTGCCGCTGCGCAGCAGCGGCTTGCCCGCGAAGCGCGAAAGATCGACCTCGCGGTCGGCGGCGATGATGACCAGGTCGGCCTCGGCAATCTCCTGCGGCGTCAGCGCATCGAGCGCGCCCACCGAGCCTTGCGTCTCCACGCGCATGGCGTGGCCCAGCGCCGCCGCGCCGCGCTGCAGTCCCTCGGCCGCCATGAAGGTATGGGCGATGCCCGTGGGGCAGGAGGTGACGGCCACGATCCGCTTGCCCGTGCGCTGTACTGCGGGACTGGCGGCAGCGCAGCGTGCAAGCACGCCGGCTGGATCGTCGAGCGCCTCGCGCAGGCTGCAGCGCTCGACGGCGGCCTGCACGAAGCGGGAGGCATCGGCGGCGGTGTCTGCATCGTCATCGGTGCCGGCATCCCCCACGATCAGCAATTGCCCGGCCTGCGCGGCGGCATCGGCCGCATGCAGCCCGATCACACCGCCGCTGGCGCGCACTTCCACGGCCAAGGGACGCTGTCCGGCCGCATGGCGCAGGGCTTCGGCGGCCAGCAGCGCTTCGGCGTCGTGCCCGGCCGCTGCGATCACCACAAAAAGAGGGTTCATGAGAGCTCCTGAAGAATGGGGGATCACGGCCACTGGCATGGCTCCAGCAGCACGCTGGCGGCCAGGGCCTGGACGCGGTCGGCATCGACTTCGCGCGCGGGCGCTGCCTGCAGCCAGGCCAGCGCGCTGGCCGTGGACAGGCGTGCGGTGTCCGCCAGATCCAGTCCGCGCAGCCGCGCGGCCACCATGCCCGCGACCATGGCATCGCCCGCGCCCACGGAGCTGCCGCGCGCGCGCTGCGGCGGCCACGCGATCACCGCGCCTTGCGCGCTGGCAAACAGCGCGCCCTCCTCGCCCATGGAAACCACGGCCAGCCCCAGCCCCCTGTCCAGCAAGCTGCGCGCGGCGGCCAGCAGCGCGTCGCGGCCGTCCAGGCGCAGGCCGGTGGCGGCCTGCAACTCCTCCCGGTTGGGCTTGATGGCCCAGGGCATGGCCGCATGGGGGGCCGTCGCCAGGGCGGCGGCCAGGGGGGCCTCGCTGGTGTCCAGCAGCACATAGGCACCGGCGGCCACGGCCTGAGCCTGGAGCCGGGCCCAGCTGTCCGCAGGCAGGCCGGCCGGCAGGCTGCCCGACAGCACCACGGCCAGGCCGGGCCGCAGATACCGGGCCAGCGCGGCCATGACGGCGTCCAGATGCGCTTCGGCCAACACCAGGCCCGGCAGGTTGATGTCCGTGGTCTGGCGTCCGCCGTCGGCCACCAGCTTGATGTTGGTGCGCGTCTGGCCCGGCACGCGCAGGCAGGCGTCGGCAATGCCGCGCTGGGCGAACAAGGCCTCGAACATGCCGGCGTTGTCGCTGCCCAGCACGCCCAGCGCGGCCGTGGAAACGCCCAGGCCCGCCAAGGCGGCGGCGACATTGATGCCCTTGCCGCCCGGCGCCTGCACGCTGCCCAATGCGCGCTGCACTTGGCCGGGCAG
This sequence comes from Delftia acidovorans NBRC 14950, assembly GCF_001598795.1. Classification (GTDB taxonomy): domain Bacteria; phylum Pseudomonadota; class Gammaproteobacteria; order Burkholderiales; family Burkholderiaceae_C; genus Comamonas; species Comamonas acidovorans. Next base: position 188,451 of record NZ_BCZP01000011.1, read on the forward strand.
CAGCGCATCCAGGGTCACGAGCTGGTCTATGGCCGGGTTCAGGGTCATGGTGATGGCTTGCGGGGCGTTCATGCCGTCACCTCCTTGGCCAGTGCCCGCACCTGCGCGGCATCCTCGCAGCCGAGCGCCCTGTCTGCGAGCGCCTGCAACTGCCGCAGGCTGGCCGCGCGCAGGCCGGCCTTGACACCGGCGATGTCGTTGGGGGTCATGGACAGCTCGCCCACCCCCAGCCCGGCCAGCAGCAGCGCACCGAACGGGTCGCCGGCCAGTCCGCCGCAGACGCCCACGGGGCGCGCGTGGGTGGCAGCGCCCTGCACGGTGGCGCGCACCATCCGCAGCACGGCCGGATGCAGGCTGTCCGCCTCGGCCGCCAGTTGCGGGTTCTGGCGGTCCATGGCCAGCACGTACTGGGTCAGGTCGTTGGTGCCTATGGAGAAGAAGTCCGCATGGCGGGCCAGTGCGTCGGCCTGCACGGCGGCGGCGGGCACCTCGATCATGATGCCCAGCGGCAGGACAGGGGCGTCCAGTTCGGCACGCAGCCGTTCGCAGGCCGCGCGCAGCGCCAGCAGCTCCTGCACGCTGGTGACCATGGGAAACATCACGGACAGCCTTGCGCCATCGCGGGCCGCCCGGTACAGGGCGCGCATCTGGGGCTCCAGCAGGTCGGGGCGGCGCAGCAGCAGCCGCGCGCCGCGCACGCCCAGAAAGGGGTTGTCCTCGCGGGGCAGCTCCAGGTGGGCGACCTGCTTGTCGCCGCCGATGTCCAGCGCGCGAACGATCAGCGGCCGGCCCTCCAGCGCCTGCGCCATGGCGCGGTAGGTTTCGTACTGCTCGTCCTCGCCGGGCGTGCTGCCGCGCTCCAGGAACAGGAATTCCGTGCGCATCAGACCCACGCCCTCGGCGCCCTGGGACAGGGCCAGCGGCACCTGCTCGGGCAGGTTGACGTTGGCGCAGACTTCGATGCGCACGCCATCGGTGGTGATGGCAGGCAGGCTGCGCTGCGCGGACACGCGTTCCTGCAGCGCCCGCTGCCCGGCCATGTGGGCACGCGCCGAAGCCAGGTCCTGCTCCGAGGGATCAAGGTAGATGCGGCCATTGGCGCCATCGACGATGGCCAGGGCCCCATCGGCCATGCCCAGCACGCCGCCGCCCGCCGCCACGGCGGCCGGCAGCCCCAGCGTGCGCGCGAGTATGGCCGTGTGCGAGGTGGGACTGCCCTGCGCCGTGACCAGCGCGGCCACGCGCGCCGTGTCCAGCTGGGCGGTTTCCGAGGGCGAAAGATCGGCCGCGACCAGGATGCAGCCGCCTTCCGGCAGGCCCTCCGGTCCCGCCGCTGCCAGCGAGGGCTGCAGTTGCACGAGCACGCGCCGGCCCACGTCGCGCAGATCGGCGGCACGCGCGGCCAGCGCGGGGTTGTCCAGCGCCTGGAGACGGGCAGCGCCCTCCTCCACGGCCTGGTCCCAGGCCCAGGCCACGCCGTGGCCCTGGACCATGAACTGGCAGGCGCGCGTGATGAGTCCGGTGTCGCCCAGCCACTCGGCCTGCGCGCTGAAGATGGCCGCATCGCCTTCGCCCAGGCGGCGGCGGGTGTCGTCATGCAGGGCGCGCAGCTGGCCCTGCGTCTCGGCCAGCGCCGCATGCAGCCGCGCACCGCCCACGCTGAGCGGCTCGGGCAGGTCGGGAATCTCGGCGGCCTCCACACGACACTGGTGGATGCGGGCCACGGCCAGCCCCGGGCTGGCGCCCAGGCCCACAAAGGCAGGCCGCGCCAGCGGCGGCAGCCAGCCCGTGGCGGGCGATTCGGCCGCCTTGCGCGCAGCGGCGTCGGCATCGGCACGTTCCTGGGCCACCAGGGCCTGGGCCACTGCACACAGGCGCTGGACCGCGGCACTGGCGTCGGGGCCCTCTGCCGAGACGGTGACCTTGTCGCCTTCGCGCAGTCCCAGCTGCAGCAGGCTGGCCATCTGCCGCGCATCGGCCACCTCGCCGCCATGGCGCACCTGGATGCGCGAGGCAAAGCCGCGCGCCGCCTCCGCCCAGCGCGTGGCAGGCCGCGCATGCAGGCCGTTGGGATAGGCAATGGTCCATTCGCGCGCCTCGGCCAGGTCCACTGCCGCCGGGCGGGCGGCAGGCGGCGCCGGGTCCGCTTGCCCCTGGAGTACATCGATGACCTGCTGCGCATCGCCGGTGGTGAACAGCGCCTGCAGCCGGGGTGTCTGCAGCAGGCCGGCCAGGCGGCGCAGCAAAGTGATGTGGGCATCGGAGCGTGCCGCCACCGCCACGACCAGATGCACGTTCTGGCCTGCATTCCAATCCAGGCCCTCGCGCACCTGGAGCACGGCCACCGCGTCGCGCAGCACCAGGGCCCGGTCTTCGGCGCGGCCGTGGGGAATGGCCACGCCGTGGCCCAGAAAGGTTTCGGCCTGGGCCTCGCGCGCCTGCATGCCGGTGGCATAGCCAGGGGCCACGCAGCCGCTGTCCTGGAGCAGCCGGGCCGCCTGGGCGATGGCGTCGGCCTTGTCGCGCACCCTGGCGTCCAGGCGTACGGCGATCTGCAGGCCCGCAGGAGCGGTGGGTGCAACCGCCGGGAGAGATGAATGGGCATTGATCATGGCGCGGATTGTGGGAACGTTCCCAACCATCAGTCAATCTGCACTGCAACATAACCCGGCCATAATCCGGCAATAACTCGGCATTTCTTTGGAGTTATCCTCTGCGGCAACCACAACCAACGGGAACGATTGCATTGAGCATCAGCATCAACGATGTGGCCCGTGCGGCCGGGGTTTCCAAATCGACGGTATCGCGCGCGCTGGCGGGCGGCTCGGTCAGCGAGGAGGTCCGGGCGCGGGTCGCGGCCGCCGTGCAGGCCACGGGTTACCGGCCCAATCTGATGGCGCGCCGGCTGCGCGCGCGCGACGCAGGGCCCATGGGCGTGCTGGTGGCCGACATACGCAACCCGTTTTTCACGGCCCTGATCCGCGCGGTCGAGGCCGAGGCCTATCGCCAGGGCCGGCGCGTGCTGTTGTGCAATACCGACGAAGACCCGCAGCGCGAAGCCATGTACCTGCAGCTCATGCAGGAAGAGCGCATCGCGGGGCTGATCTTTGCGCCCACCCAGGCCAGCCTGCACAAGCTGGAGCGCATGCAGCTGGAGTTTCCCGTCGTCCTGGTGGACCGGGCGGGCGCCCCGGCCTTCCATGACAGCGTGGTGCTGGACAACGCCCAGGCCTGCGCCACCCTGGTCAGGCATCTGGTGGGCCAGGGCCGCCGCCGCATTGCAGGCGTCTTTGGCAGCACCAGCAGCACGGCGCGCGAGCGCTGCGACGGCTATCTGGCCGCCATGCACGATGCGGGCCTGGCGCCCGACTTGCGCCAGTTGCCTCCGACCAGCGATGCCGCCGAGGCCGAGGTCGCGCAATGGCTGCGCCAGCCGCAGCGGCCCGATGCCTTCGTGGCCAGCAACAGCCTGCTGCTGGAAGGCTGCCTGCGCGCGATACGCGCCGCAGGCCTGCGCATCCCCGGTGACGTGGCGCTCGCCGGTTTCGACAACGAGCGCTGGACAGAACTGGTGGCCCCCGCCATCACCGTGATCGAGCAGCCGGTGGAGGCCATGGGCCGCGCCGCATTCGGCCTGCTCATGGAGCGGCTGCACACGCCCGACCTGCCGCTGCGCAAGGTGATCATGCAGGGGCGCTGCATCGTGCGCGAGTCCACCCAGGCGGCGGGCTGAGGTGCTACGCCGGGGCGGGATCACATCGGAATCACGCCGGGGTCACGCCGGAATCACGCAGGGATCTGCAACTGGCGCACGGCGTCGTCCACACTCCAGCCCGCATAGCTGGCGTGCGGCAAGGCCGGATTGCCCACGCGCGCCAGCAGGTCGCGCACGGGGTCCTTGACGCGGGCCAGGGCCAGCGGCACGCCCAGTTGCCGCAACTGGGCCGCGAAGTCGCACAGCGCCTCGACACTGGTGGCATCCAGATCGGCCGAATCTTCCAGGCTCAGCACCACGCCGCGGGGCGAAGGCAGGGATTGCAGCCGCTCCCGGATGGCCGCAAACACCGGGTCGGCATTGCCGAAGAACAGCGGCGCCTCGGACCGCGCGATCAGCAGGCCGGCCGGCACCACCGCGTCGGGGTGGCGTGCGGCATCGACAAAGTCATGCGTGTCCCCCAGCCTGCCCAGCCAGCTCACATGCGAGCGCGACAGCGTTTGCAGCAGCATGAGCAGGCTGGCCGCGATGGCCAGCAGCAGCCCGTCGAGCACGCCCAGCGCCAGCACGGCAAAGAAGGCCAGCACCACGATCAAGCGATCCCGCCGCCAGGCGAAGTAAGGGCGCAGCGCGGCAGGGTTCAGCGTGTGGCCCACGGCGTGGATGACGATGGCGGCCAGCAGCGGCTGCGGCGTGCGCTCTATCCAGGGCAGCAGCAGCCAGACGGCCAGGCCCACCACGGCGCAGGCCACCAGGCCTGCAGCGCGGCTTTGCGCGCCCGCCACCTTGTTGGCCGATGTGGCCGAGTAGCCCGCGCCCACGGGCATGCCATGGAACACGCTCGACAGCAGGTTGGCCGCGCCCAGCGCCATCAGGTCGCGGTTGGCATCGACGCGGTCGCCATGGCGCAGCGCAAAGGTACGGATGGAGCCATAGGACTCGGCATAGAGGATGAGCGCCATCGCAAAGGCCAGCTCGCCCAGGCGCAGCCATTCGGCGCGCGACAGCGAGGGAATGCCGGGGTTGGAGAAATCCAGCCGTATCGGCCCCACGGCCGCAATGCCCCAGCGCGCGCACCAGCCGCTCGCATCCAGCGCAATGCCGGCCGCAATCACCAGCAAGGCCGCAGGCAGGCCACGCCAGCGGGCCAGCGCACGCATCAGCAGCAACGCCGCAACGGCCATGGCCAGGCCCGCTCCATTCCAGTGCCGCCAGCCGGCCAGCAGCTCCCAGACAAAGCGCGGCAGATCGCCATGCACAGGCTGGAAGGCGACGGCATGCGGGATCTGCTTGACCACGATGGTCAGCGCCAGCCCCAGCGCAAAACCGCGCAGCACGGGCTTGGCAATGAAATTGGAGACCGCGCCCAGCCGCGCCAGCCCCGCCACCACGAAGAACAGGCCCGTCAGCAGCACGATGCCCACGCCCAGCAGCATGCGCTGCTGCGGCGAGGTGCCGGCCATGGACGCCGTGGCCGCCAGCAGCACGGCGGCAGAGGAGGATGTGGCCGAGACGATGGCGAAGCGGCTGGTCCCCAGCAGGCCATAGGCCAGCAGCCCGGCGAACAGCGCAATCACCCCGGCCTGCGGCGGCAGGCCGGCGATGCCGGAATAGGCCACGGCCTCGGGCAGCAGCAGGCCGGCGATGGACAGGCCGGCGCCCCAATCGGCCAAGGCAGGCAGGCCAGGCGCACGCATCAGGATTGCGGAGCAACGACGCCGGACCAGCCCGGCAGGTAGCGCGCCTCGGCGCCGTGCGCCAGGCCCAGGGCCTCGTGCAGGGCCTGATCGGGCAAGGCGACATCGCTCTTGCCACTGCGCAGGTCCTTGGGTGCAAAGCGCGTGCGGAAAAAATCGGCCCAGAGGAATTCGACGAAAGGCGCCGTGTCCTTGGCATAGCCACCGGCCTTGCGCACGGCGCCGGCCAAGCTGCGGTAGGGGTCGTCGCGCAGGCGGTCCAGCTGCTCGGGCATCTTGGCCCAGTCGCATCGGCGGCCGCGCTCGTCATACGGATGGGCCCATTGGTGGAACTCCATCAGGCGCCAGAACATCAGCGGATCGGCCTCGCTGAAATCGGCCAGCTGCATGACCCAGACCTGCTCCACGGACTCCTGCGTCAGCGCCAGCCCCAGGTGGTGATGGTCAACGATGTAGTGCAGGCCGCGCGGCCCCAGCACGGCAGGAAACCAGTGCGAGGCCAGAAGGCCTTCGCGCTCCTTGCGCTTGAGGTGGCCCCACTGGGCGCGCTTGGTCTGCACTTCGGCGGCGCCTATGGTCATCTGCGTGGGACGCAGTGCGTCCAGCGGAACCCGGGTCAGATGCTGCTGTGCTCTCATCGTCCAAACCTCCGTTGCATCAAAGGTGCGGACCCGGCGGGCTGCCCGGTCCGACATCCAGAATACGCCTTCGGAGTTACAAATGGTCGCAACAACGGACTTGCACCCATAATCGCTCACAATTTTGTCCCGTTGACCTCATGAACCAGCCCCAACATCCCATCGTCCATGGCACGGAAGACGTGCTGATCAGCCTCTGCAACTCCGTCTCGCGCGTGCTCCAGGTGGCCACGCAGTGCCAGATCCAGTATTCGGGCATGGTGCAACGCATCACCAAGACCAGCCTCAAGCCCGACATCGGCTGCTTTGTCCTGGTGGACGGCGGCTTCTCGGGCCTGGTGATCATCAATTTCTCGGCCGCCGCCGCCATGGAGCTGTACCGCAGCTACATGCTGAGCATGGGCATGGGCGAGGACGACCTGGCCACCTCCTATACCTCGGACGATGTCAGCAACGTCATGGGCGAGCTGATGAACCAGGTGGTGGGCGACTTCACCAGCAAGGTCCAGCGCGAGCTTCAGACCTACATCACCCAGAGCCAGCCCAAGATGATCCGCCTGAACAAGCAGGTCAACCTCAGCGTGGACGCCAACCTCGACTCCCCCGAGGCGCGCCGCGTGACCTTCTACACGGGCAACAACAACATCTTCTATCTCGAACTGGCCATGGACCGCACGGAGTTCATCAAGGTCGTTGACTTCGAGCCCCAGGAGCGCCCCGATCCCGATGCGCTCATGGCCCAGACCGCCGCCAGCGCCCCGGCCGCAGCGCCCGCGCCGGCCGCCAGCACCGACACCGACGAACTGCTCAAGTCGCTGGGCATGTAACTGCCGGCACGCGGCTCCGGCATACAGCCCGGCATACGGCCCCGGCACCGCGGGCAAGACCCTGATGCATGCGGATGTATCAGGGCGGCCCCGCAAACGACATCGTTGATATGCAGATAATTGGGATGCCAACTATTTGAATATCACCCGATGTCGTCCCCTTTCGCCCCCTCACCGCCCACGCAGGCCGACCCCGCCGCCGTGCAAAGGCATTTCATGTTCACGCTGGGGCAGGTGAACAAACAGTGGCGCCGCACGCTGGACCGGCTGCTGGCACCCATGGGACTGACCCAGGCACTGTGGATGCCGCTGATGCACCTGGCGCGCTCGCCCGAGGCCATGCGCCAGAAGGATCTGGCCCACTCCCTGGCGCTGGACAGCTCCTCCGTCGTGCGCTTGGTGGACGGCCTGGCCGCCCAGGGCTGGATAGAGCGCGTGGACGACAGCGACCGCCGCGTCAGGAAAATCCAGCTCACGCCAGCCGGCCATGCCCAGGTAGAAGCCGTGCAGGGCCTGCTGCAGCAGGCGCGTGCCCAGGTGCTGGGCGCCGTGCCGCCCGAGGAACTGGATGCGGCATACGCCACGCTGCAGCGCCTGCTGCAAGCCATGGCCGCCGAGCCCGCCTGCGACGCGGACCTGCCCGACGAGCAGGCTGCCTGAGATGGCGGCCGAGCACTCTTCGCTGCCACCCGCCCAGGACCATACAGCGGCCAGCCGCAAGGCGCCGCTGTGGCTGCTGGTGATCGTGACCATCGTCGGCACGCTGGCCATGCACATGTTCCTGCCCGCCCTGCCCGATGCCGCACGCCAGCTCCAGGCCGGGGCCAGCCAGATGCAGCTGACCATCACGGTCTACATCCTGGGCCTGGGCGTGGGCCAGCTGATCTATGGCCCGCTGTCGGACAGCCTGGGTCGCCGCCCCATGCTGCTGGCCGGGCTCATCCTCTATGCGCTGGCCAGCCTGGCGGCCTTTCTCGCCCCGTCCGCCCCCTGGCTGATCGGCGCGCGGCTGCTCCAGGCGCTGGGCGGCTGCGCGGGCCTGGCCCTGGGCCGCGCCATTGCGCGCGATTCAAGCACGCCCGAGAACGCCGTGGGCAGCCTGGCGCTGCTCAACCTGATGATGATGATCGGCCCCGGCATCGCGCCGGCCATCGGCTCGGCCATCGACGACGCCCTGGGCTGGCGCGCCATCTTCGGCACGCTGGCCGTGGTCGGCGGCGTGACGGCCTTCGCCATCTGGAAGCTGCTGCCCGAAACCGGCCAGCCCACGGGCCGCCTGCACCTGGGCACCATCCGCGACGACTACCGCAGCCTGCTGCGCTCGCCTGCCTTCGTGGGCTTTGCCGTGGGCGGCGGCTGCGCCACCACATCCATCTATGCCTTCCTGGCGGCCGCGCCCTTCGTCTTCATCGAGCAGCTGCATTCCACCAAGCATGAGGTGGCCATCTACCTGGGCCTGCTCATGGGCGGCATGGCCGTGGGCAATGCGCTGGCCCGTCAGCTGATACGCCACTGGCCCCTGGAGCGGCTGATGCTCAACGGCAATCTGCTGAGCCTGGCCAGCGCGGCCATGCTGCTGTTGCTGGCCCTGTTCAACCAGCTCACGCCGGCCATCGTGGTGGGGCTGATGGTGCTGTTCGCGCTGGGCTCGGGCCTGACCAGTCCTGCGGCGCTGGCCAGCGCGCTGAGCGTGCATCCGCGCCTCACGGGCTCGGCCGCCGGGGTCTACGGCAGCACCCAGATGGCCGTGGGCGGCCTGTGCACGCTGGGCGCCAGCCTGGGCAGCAACCCGGCGCTGTCGGCAGCGCTGGCCCTGGTGGTGGCCTGCGTGCTGGGGCAACTGGGCTTTCGCAGCGCGCTGCGCCACGCGCAGCGGGCGCCCGGCTGAGGGGCGCCCCGGCGAGGGCCTCCCCGGCTGAGGGCCACAGTCCCCCAGGCGACGCTCCGGCCGCATGCGGGCCCGAGGCGCACAGGCCCTCGATTACATTGGCGCAGCCGTGGCCAGCCGCCACGGCCCACAGGAGACAAAAAACCATGCGCCAACTTTCCTTTTCCATCGTCCTGCGCCAGGCCGCCACCGGCACGCTGGCAGCCGCCGCGCTGCTGGCCGGCACAGCCGCCCAGGCCGGCTCCATCGAGGCCGCCGAGTTCAAGAGCGCCACGCTGCAGCGCAGCTGGGCCTACAACGTCTACCTGCCCACGGGCTACGACGCCCAGTCCAGGCTGCGCTATCCCGTCATGTACCTGCTGCACGGCAATGACGGCCAGCGCAATGACTGGCCCGTCAAGGGCAATCTGCTGCGCACGGTGGACCAGCTGATCCAGAACGGGGAGATCCCGCCCGCCATCATCGTCATGCCCGACGCGGGAACGACCTGGTACGTGGACCTCAAGGAGCCCATGGAGACGGCCTTCTTCCAGGACCTCCTCCCCCATGTCGAGAAGAAGTACCGCACCCTCACCAGCCGCGATGGCCGCGTGATCGGCGGCCTGTCCATGGGCGGCTATGGCGCGCTGCGCTACGTGCTCAAGTACCCCGAGAAATTCCAGGCCGCCGCCCTGCTGAGCCCCGCCATCTACAACCCCGAGCCGCCCGCCGATTCCTCGGCACGCTCGGTCAAGGTCTTTGCCGAACCCAACACGGGCGGCCAGTACAGCACCACGGTCTGGAAGAGCTACAACTACCCTGTGCTGTGGGACAGCTTTCTCGCCCGCAAGATCAGCGTGCCCATGTACATCAACTCGGGCGACGACGATGAATTCATGATCGAGTCCGACGCCGCCCAGCTCTACGCCCAGCTGCGCAGGAACAAGCAGCCTGCCGAGCTGCGCATCGTCAACGGCAAGCATGAATGGCCGGTCTGGGAAAGCACCATCGGCGACGCGCTCAAGTACGTGTTCCGCACCGTGCGCCGCCCGCAGGCGGACAACTGAGCCAGGCCATGAAGCAAAAAAAGGGGAGCCGGCCGGCTCCCCTTTTTGATTGCATCAGCAGGTCTTACAGATTGCCGACCATCTTGGCAGGGATCACCCAGGCGTCGAACTGTTCGCCGGTCAGGTGGCCGGAAGCCACGGCGGCTTCACGCAGGCTGGAGCCTTCCTTGTGCGCCTTCTTGGCGATGTAGGCCGCCTTGTCGTAGCCGATGTGCGGGTTCAGCGCCGTCACCAGCATCAGCGAGCGCTGCACCAGCTCGGTGATGCGCTCGCGGTTGGGCTCGATGCCCACGGCGCAGTGGTCGTTGAAGCTCTTCATGCCATCGGCCAGCAGGCGCACGCTCTGCAGGAAGTTGTGCGAGACCATGGGGCGGAACACGTTCAGCTCGAAGTTGCCCGAGGCGCCGCCGAAGTTGATGGCCACGTCGTTGCCGAAGACCTGGGCCGCCAGCATGGTCACGGCTTCGCTCTGCGTGGGATTGACCTTGCCGGGCATGATGGACGAGCCGGGCTCGTTCTCGGGGATGGAGATCTCGCCCAGGCCGCTGCGCGGGCCCGAGGCCAGCCAGCGCACGTCGTTGGCGATCTTCATCATGCTGGCGGCCAGCGTCTTGAGCGCGCCGTGGGCGTGGACCAGGCCGTCGCACGAGGCCAGGGCCTCGAACTTGCTGGGCGCCGTCACGAACGGGTAGCCGGTGAGCTGGGACAGCTCGGCCGCCACGCCCTCGGCATAGCCCTTGGGCGCATTCAGGCCCGTGCCCACGGCCGTGCCGCCCAGCGCCAGCTCGTACAGGTGCGGCAGCGCGGCGCGCACATGCTTTTCGCCATGGGCCAGCTGGGCTACCCAGCCCGAGATTTCCTGGCCCAGCGTCAGCGGCGTGGCGTCCTGCAGATGGGTGCGGCCGATCTTGACGATGTCGGCATAGGCCTCGCTCTTGGCCTGCAGCGTATTGCGCAGCAGGGCAATGGCGGGCAGCAGCTTTTGCTCGATGGCCGTGACGGCAGCCACGTGCATGGCCGTCGGAAACACGTCGTTGCTCGACTGGCTCTTGTTCACATCGTCATTGGGGTGGACCAGGCGCGACTCGCCGCGCTCGCCACCGAGGATTTCGCTGGCGCGGTTGGCCAGCACCTCGTTGACGTTCATGTTGGTCTGCGTGCCCGAGCCGGTCTGCCAGACCACCAGCGGGAACTCGTCCGGGTGCTTGCCGGCGATCACCTCGTCGGCGGCGGCCAGGATGGCCTGGGTCTTCTTCTCGTCCAGCAGGCCCAGCTTGTGGTTGACGGTGGCCGAGGCCTTCTTGACCTGGGCCAGCGCGTGGATGATCTCGCGCGGCTGCTGCTCTCCGCTGATGTCGAAGTTCTGCAGCGAACGCTGCGTCTGCGCACCCCAGAGCTTGTCTGCGGGGACGGCTATGGGTCCGAAAGTGTCTTTTTCCTGGCGGGTCGCGGTCATTGGTATGGACTCCTTGGTGAAAACAACGCGGCGCAGTTGGCTGGAGGCAGGTCGGCGGGCCGCGCAGGACGTGGCTCGGGGATATCTGGCTGGCAGGGCCGCAATGGCAAAAACCCGCTCATGGTAACTCCGTAAATGGGAACCTCTCGCATCCGTCCCCCACTGAGGTGTCGCCGAGGCGGGCTTGTCCAGGCAAACCCCTTGACTCTTGTACAAGACTGCGCCCATTGCGTGCACTTTTCCCCCTGCAGCGCCGATAATCGCCCCCGGGATTCCCCTCCCCTGTTCCCCCGATCAAAAAGACACCCCACCGATGACCACCACGATCCGCCAGCAGGACCTGATCGATTCGATCGCAGGCGCCCTGCAGTACATCAGCTACTACCACCCCGCCGACTACATCGCCCACCTGGCCCGCGCCTACGAACGCGAGCAGAGCCCGGCGGCCAAGGACGCGATGGCCCAGATCCTGACCAACTCCAAGATGTCGGCCACCGGCCACCGCCCGATCTGCCAGGACACCGGCATCGTCAACGTGTTCCTGAAGGTGGGCATGGACGTGCGCTGGGAAGGCTTCACGGGCGGCCTGGAAGACGCCATCAACGAAGGCGTACGCCGCGGCTACAACCACCCCGAGAACACGCTGCGTGCCTCGGTCGTCGCCGATCCGCTGTTCGCGCGCAAGAACACCAAGGACAACACGCCTGCCGTCATCAACGTGCAGATCGTGCCCGGCGACAAGCTGGACGTGACCGTGGCCGCCAAGGGCGGCGGCTCGGAGAACAAGTCCAAGATGATCATGATGAACCCCAGCGACAACCTGGTGGACTGGGTGCTCAAGACCGTTCCGACCATGGGCGCGGGCTGGTGCCCGCCGGGCATGCTGGGCATCGGCATCGGCGGCACCGCCGAGAAGGCCGTGCTGCTGGCCAAGGAAAGCCTGATGGAAGACCTGGACATGTACGAGCTGCAGGCCAAGGCCGCGCGCGGAGAAAAGCTCGACCAGGTCGAGGAACTGCGCCTGGAGCTGTACGAGAAGGTCAACGCCCTGGGCATCGGCGCGCAAGGCCTGGGCGGCCTGGCCACCGTGCTGGACATCAAGATCAAGATGTACCCCACGCACGCGGCCTCCAAGCCCGTGGCCATGATCCCCAACTGCGCGGCCACGCGCCACGCGCACTTCGTGATGGACGGCTCCGGCGCGGTCTACATGGACGCACCCTCGCTGGACCTGTGGCCCAAGATCGACTGGGAGCCTGACTACAACAAGTCGCGCCGCGTGGACCTCAACGCCCTGACCAAGGAAGAAGTGGCCAGCTGGAAGCCCGGCGACACCCTGCTGCTCAACGGCAAGATGCTCACGGGCCGCGATGCCGCCCACAAGCGCATCCAGGACATGCTGGCCAAGGGCGAGAAGCTGCCCGTGGACTTCACCAACCGCGTGATCTACTACGTCGGCCCGGTGGACCCGGTCAAGGACGAAGCCGTGGGCCCCGCAGGCCCGACCACGGCCACCCGCATGGACAAGTTCACCGACATGATGCTGGAGCAGACCGGCCTGATCGCCATGATCGGCAAGGCCGAGCGCGGCCCGGTGGCCATCGAGTCCATCAAGAACCACAAGTCGGCCTACCTGATGGCCGTGGGCGGCGCCGCCTACCTGGTGTCCAAGGCCATCAAGAACGCCAAGGTCGTGGGCTTCGAGGACCTGGGCATGGAAGCCATCTACGAATTCGACGTGGTGGACATGCCCGTGACCGTGGCCGTGGATGCCGGCGGCACCAGCGCCCACATCACAGGCCCTGCCGAATGGCAAAAGCGCATTGCATCCGGCGAGTTCAAGACCATTGAGATCGCTTCGGCCTGAAGCCGGCACCAAGCGCAAAGGGACCGCCTTCGGGCGGTCTTTTCATTGGTGCGGGCATTTGTGACAGACTGCCCGCTGCCTGCAACACAGCCCATTCAACATGACCATCGCGCTCGTCCTCATCGCCCTGCTGGCCGTGACCAGCCTGGCCTGGCGCCTGTCCTCCCGCCGCCATGTCCTGCCCTGCCCGTCCTGGCTGCGCTGGATGGTCGAGCTTGACAACCCCTTCGCGGCCAGCAACAAGGCCGCCTTCATCGTCGGGCAACTGCAGATCCAGCCGGGCATGAAGGTGCTGGACGCGGGCTGCGGCCCGGGCCGCGTCACCCTGCCATTGGCGCGTGCCGTTGGCCCGCAGGGACAGGTGCTGGCCGTGGACCTGCAGCCGGCCATGCTTGAACAGGTGGCGGCCAAGGCGCGCGCCCAGGGGCTGGAGAATGTGCGCACCCAGGCGGCTGCGCTGGGCCAGGGGCAGCTTGAAGCACAGCAGCACGACCGCGCCGTGATGGCCGCCGTGCTGGGAGAGATTCCGGACCGCCAGGCCGCGCTGGCCGATATCTTCCAGAGCCTGCGCCCCGGCGGCCTGCTGGCCGTGGCCGAGCTGGTCTTCGACCCGCATTTCCAGCGCCGCACCAGCGTGGAAAAGCTGGCAGGTGAGGCAGGCTTCATCCCCCACTCCTTCCACGGCCATGCAGCCGCGTATCTGCTGGTACTGCAGCGCCCTCTCCAACCATGACCACCACACATTCCCCTGTAGCGACCCTGCGGACACCGCGCCTGGTACTGCGCCAGTGGCAGGCTGGCGACCGACAGCCCTTTGCCGCGCTGAATGCCGACCCACAGGTCATGGAGCACTTTCCGGCACTGCTCAGCCGTGAACAAAGCGATGCCATGGCAGACAGGATCCAGGCACTGATCGAGGAACGCGGCTGGGGCTTCTGGGCGGCAGAGCACCTTGCCAGCGGCGAGTTCATGGGCTTCATCGGGCTGCATACTCCCGCCGCGTCTTTGCCGTTCTCGCCCTGCGTGGAAATCGGCTGGCGGCTCGCCCGGCCTTTCTGGGGCCAGGGCCTGGCCAGCGAAGGTGCACGGGCGGCGCTGGAGCACGGCTTCGGCGCGTTGCATCTGGAGTCCATCGTCTCGTTCACCGCGCTGTCCAACCTGCGTTCGCAAGCGGTGATGCAGCGCCTGGGCATGGAGCGCGACGCCCATGACTTCGACCATCCGCAGGTGCCGGCAGGCCATGCGCTGCGCAGGCATTGCCTGTATCGCCTGACACATGCCCGATGGCTGCAGCAGCAAGCCATGGCCCAAGCATGAACGCGCCCGAGCGGGCATACTGGGCGCCGCCTCCAAAAGCCTTTATCCGCATCTCCACATGACCTCCCCGGCCTCTCCCATCGGCGTCTTCGACAGCGGCATCGGCGGCCTCAGCGTGCTGCAGGCGCTGCGCCATGAACTGCCGCATGAGCGCTTCGTCTACCTGGCCGACAGCGGCAATGCACCCTATGGCGATGCGCGTGGCGATGCCTTCGTTCAGCAGCGCACGCGCACCATTGCGCGCCATCTGCGCGAGCAGCACCAGATCAAGGTGCTGGTGATCGCCTGCAACACAGCCACGGCAGCGGCCGTGGACATGCTGCGCGCCGAAATGCCCGAACTGCCCCTGATCGGCGTGGAGCCCGCCATCAAGCCCGCTTCGCTGTCGAGCCAGACCGGCCATGTGGGCGTGATGGCCACACGCGGCACGGTGAGCAGCGCACGCTTTGCACGCCTGGTGGCCGACCATGGCCAGCGCGTGCAATTCCATGTCCAGCCCTGCGACGGACTGGCCAAGGCCATCGAGGAAAGCACGGAGCAACCCGTTCCCGCCGACCCCATGGCCACCGAGGTCGCGCAACTGTGCGCCAGGTACGTGAATGCCCTGGGCAGCTTCGGACAAAAGACGGGTGAGATGGATTCCCTGGTGCTGGGCTGCACCCACTACATATTCGCCCGCGAGCAGTTGCGCACGCTGCTGGGGCCGGACATCCAGTTCATCGACACAGGTGCCCCGGTAGCCCGCCAGACGCGGCGCGTGCTGGATCGCCTGGGCACCCTGGCCAGCGAATCAGGACCCTTGCCCGCGGCAGAGGGCCAGGTCCAGTTGATGACCACGGGATCGCTGCAGGCCCTGCAGTCCGCCGCATCGCGCTGGCTGGAGCTGCCCGCGCAATGCTGCTCGTCCGTTCAGGTCGGCGAATCCAGCGCTGTCCCCACGGCCGCTTGAATCAGGGCTGCGCCAGCCACAGGCGCCGGCCCGAGTGGTCCATCCAGCTCAGGTACAGGCGCAGCTCGAACTCCAGCTGGTGGTAGTCGGGCTCCATGTGGGTGCACAGCTGGTAGAAGGCCTTGTCGTGGTCGGGCTCGCGCAGATGGGCCAGCTCGTGGACGACGATCATGCGCAAGAAAGCCTCGGGCGCCTGCTTGAACAGTGCGCCGATGCGGATCTCATGCCGTGCATTGAGGCGGCTTCCCTGCACCACGGTGCGGCGCGTGTGCAGGCCCAGGGCGTTGTGGACCACATGGATGCGGCCGTCGTAGGCCACCTTGTTCAGCGTGCCGGCATTGCGCATGTGCCGGCCCTTGAGGGCATCCACGTAGTCATAGAGGCTCTTGTCCGTGCGCACGGCATGGGCCTCGGGATGCTTGCGCAGCAGCCAGGCCTCGGCCTTGTCATCGGCCAGCCAGCCACGCACCTGTAACTGCAGCGCGGCGGGGTAGGCGGACAGGTAGGGAAGCGGCAGCGCGCCACCGGCCACCTCGCGCCGCTGCTCGCGCTGGCGGCGCACGGTCTCGGTGACTGCTCCGGAATACTTGGGCGTGCTGGCCTGTGCCGCCATGGCTGTACGCTGCGCGGGGCAGCGCCTTGCGCTCAATGCAGGTGGCGTGGGCGGCGGTTGCCGCCGTGGCCCGAACCCGATCCACCCATGCCGCGCGGCGGCTTGCCGATCTCCAGCGAGCTGACCAGGGCGTCGAAGCGCTGGGAGAACAGCTTGTCGATCTCCTGCACCACGCCACCCAGCTCGGAGCCGTCGAAATGGCGCTCCATCAGGTTGACCACGTCCTGCACCAGCAGATCGCGCTGCACCTGCATGATGGCCGCGGGCGTCGGACCAACGAAGAGCATGACGAAGTCGTCGCGCGACTCGGCCTCTTCGGACTCTTCTTCCTCGTCGAACTCGGTGTCGTAGAAGGTCACCTCGATGGCCGCGCCCTGCTCGGCCAGCTCGTTGATGCCCATGCACATGTCGTCCAGCGACTGGCGGAAATCCTCGTCACCACGCACGGTCCAGCACACCTGGAGCAGGCGCTCCTTGGTATCGAACTGGATGCCTGGCTCTTCCTCATAGACGCTGCCAGCGCCATCGGCCAGGGAACGGGCCCCCGCATACTTCCACAGCGGACCCAGCGCTTCCTGCAACTGCTCGTAGGTCGTGTCGGGGCGCAGCAGCACTTGGCCGTGCACGTGGATTTCAAATGGAGCGTTGTAATTCGACATGTTCTCGTCTGGGATGAGTTTGGCCACACCTGTCACGCCGCACCATGTGCCACGATCAACGTCAACGGAACGCATGCAGGCATCGCCATCACTGTCTGCCCGAGCCGCGCCATCCAGGCAAGCAGCCCGGGGCCTGATGAATGGATTCTCGCACGTTATGCCAACGGGCAAGGACTTGGCAACGCATGGACACCGTGCAGCGCAGCAAGCGGGCAGGACCGTCGATGCACATTGCGGCCCGACGCCTGAATTTGCGGAACAGCAGGCGCCTTGGCTGCTTCAATCCGCTACCGTATAGATAGCAACAATGCTTAGTACGTATTGGGTTGTGGTGCCCCGAGCCGGGATCGAACCGGCACGCCCCTGTTCGGAAGCGGCGGATTTTAAGTCCGCAGTGTCTACCAATTTCACCATCGGGGCCCTGCACCGCAGCGTCACAGGTCAGCGCGAACTGCTCACACCTGCAACTGCAGCACCAACGAAAAAGGGAAGCGTTACCGCTTCCCTTTTTTCTGAATTGGAGCGGGAAAACGGGTTCGAACCGTCGACCTCAACCTTGGCAAGGTTGCGCTCTACCAACTGAGCTATTCCCGCGTATCTGTAAAGCTGTGCGCTTTACAGAGCAGACTTGAATTCTAGCGCAGATTTTTGGTGCTTCGGAAGAAGCCCGTAAAAAATCTGCACCAAGGCAGATCACAGCCTGCCTTGCACCTTGCGGCGGCAGGCTGCTTCACCGTCGAAGCCTACTTGCCGTCGATGCGATCCTGCATGCGCTTGGCCCGCTGTTCGGACGGCGGATGGGAGCTCAGGATGGAGCTGCCGCCGCTGCCGGCGCTGAGCTTGGCCAGCTTCTGGAACGATGTGACCAGTCCCTGGCGGCTCATCTTCTTTTCCGTGAGCAGATCGAAGGAGTAGTCATCAGCCGCCGATTCCTGCGACTGCGAGAACTGGGCATTGATGAACTTTTCACCCAGATCACCCGCCTGCGAACGCGACAGCGAGGCCAGCGCCGAATTGCCGCTATTGGCCGCAATAGAGCGTGCAGCCGAAGCCGCATAGGCCGTCTGCATGCGCTTCTTGCTGTGACCCAGTGCCACGTGCCCGATCTCATGACCAATCACGCCACGCAGCTCGTCATCGTTCATCAGGTCCATCAGGCCGCTGTAGACACGGATGCAGCCATTGGCCATGGCCCAGGCATTCACGTCCTGCGTCATATAGACCTTGTAGACAGCCTTCTTCCCATTGACAGCCTGCGGCATGCCGGCAATCACCTTGTTCAGCCGCAGCGTGTACTTGCTCTTTGCATCTGCCACCTTGTTCTGGGCATCCATGGCTGCACAGGAATCATTGGACAGCGTGACCACGTCGTCATCCGTGAGCGTCATGGCCTTCATGGCCGTGGAGCCCGAATCCAGCAACCCGCCCACATCGGCAGACTCCATGGTTTTACAGCCCGCCAGCACCACGCCCCCGGCAACAATCGCCGTCAATAACTTGATCTTCATAATCCCTCCCGATAAATGAAGCGCGCATCATATCCACGACCCGCCAACTCAATCTACCGGCAATGACAACCCATTTGCAATTTCTTGCAATTTCTCAATGGATAAGCAATGCCAAATTTCAATGACGGCTGTCCATTCAAAACAAATGGAAACAATTAAATTCACCAGATCAGCAATGGATGACCAAAACAGGCATGCAGCCATGCTGTCGATGCACAGAGCGTGAAGCACTGCCACGGCACTGAATCGAAAGAGAAGAAGATGCGCCAGCCAAGTCGAGGCCGCTGCGGAGACATGGCACCAAGGACGAACACCGATCCGTGATGCAGAAAAAGAAAAAGGCCCCGAGGGGCCTTTTGAACAATGTGTCTGCAATGAATTTTTGGAGGCGCGAACCAGAGTCGAACTGGTCTAACCGGATTTGCAATCCGGGGCATAACCGCTTTGCTATCGCGCCAAGATCACTATCAAACATGCAGCATTGCTGCAGTTTTTAAAACTGGAGCGGGAAAACGGGTTCGAACCGTCGACCTCAACCTTGGCAAGGTTGCGCTCTACCAACTGAGCTATTCCCGCAAAAAATTCAAGCAACCAACCGTCACCTGAATCGGATGTGCACCAGGCACATCCAAAACTGGAGCGGGAAAACGGGTTCGAACCGTCGACCTCAACCTTGGCAAGGTTGCGCTCTACCAACTGAGCTATTCCCGCTTGAATCATCCATTCTGGCAGCCAACCGCCACCAAAACCGAACAAACCCGAAAGCATGTTCAAAATCTGGAGCGGGAAAACGGGTTCGAACCGTCGACCTCAACCTTGGCAAGGTTGCGCTCTACCAACTGAGCTATTCCCGCATTTCCACCGAAGCCTGACATTCTACAACGTCGTTTGCTGCGATGGGATGAATTGTAGCGTAGTTCTTGGAGGGTTCAGGAAAAACGCTACATTTTTTCATCTTCAGTGCTTGACGGCTGGCTCCACAGGCTTGGATTCCGCTGGCGGCGGCGCTGCGGCCTCCTCTTCGGACAAGGGCTCGGGCACACGCTCCAGCGCCACCTTGAGGACCTGGTCGATCCACTTGACGGGGATGATTTCCAGGCCGCTCTTGACGTTGTCGGGGATCTCCTGGAGGTCCTTGACGTTCTCTTCGGGGATCAGCACCGTCTTGATGCCGCCACGCAGGGCCGCCAGCAGCTTTTCCTTGAGACCGCCGATGGCAGTGACCTCACCGCGCAGCGTGATTTCGCCGGTCATGGCGACATCGGCACGCACCGGGATACCGGTCAGCGCAGAGACGAAGGCCGTCGTCATGGCCGCACCCGCGCTGGGGCCGTCCTTGGGCGTGGCGCCATCGGGCACGTGCACGTGGATGTCCTTCTTCTCGAAGGCCTCGTCCTTGATGCCGAGCATGCGCGAGCGGCTGCGCACCACGGTGCGGGCGGCTTCCACGGACTCCTTCATCACGTCGCCCAGCGAGCCGGTGCGCGAGATCACGCCCTTGCCGGGCATGATGGCGGCCTCGATGGTCAGCAGATCGCCGCCGACCTCGGTCCATGCCAGGCCCACGACCTGGCCGACCTGGTTGTTGTGCTCGGCCCGGCCGTAGCTGTACTTGCGCACACCCAGGTAGTCGGTGAGGTTGTCGGCATTGACGACGACGGTGGGCTCCAGCTTCTTGAGCTGCAGTCCCTTGACCACCTTGCGGCAGATCTTGGAGAGCTCGCGTTCCAGCGAGCGCACGCCGGCTTCACGCGTGTAGTAGCGCACGATGTCGCGGATGGCGGACTCGTCGACCTGCATTTCGCCGTCCTTCACACCGTTGTTGGTGAGTTGCTTGGGCAGCAGGTAGCGGATGGCGATGTTGACCTTTTCGTCCTCGGTGTAACCCGACAGGCGGATCACTTCCATGCGGTCCAGCAGCGCCGGCGGGATGTTCATGGAGTTGGAGGTCGCCACGAACATCACGTCGCTGAGGTCGAAGTCCACCTCGACGTAGTGATCGCCGAAGGTGTGGTTCTGCTCGGGGTCCAGCACTTCCAGCAGGGCGCTCGACGGGTCGCCACGGAAGTCCATTCCGAGCTTGTCGATTTCGTCCAGCAGGAACAGCGGGTTGCGCGTGCCGACCTTGTCCAGGCTTTGCAGCACCTTGCCCGGCATGGCGCCGATGTAGGTGCGGCGGTGGCCGCGGATTTCCGCCTCGTCACGCATGCCGCCCAGCGCCATGCGCACGTACTTGCGGCCCGTGGCCTTGGCGATGGACTGGCCCAGCGAGGTCTTGCCCACGCCCGGAGGTCCGACCAGGCACAGAATGGGCGCCTTGACCTTGTCCACACGCTGCTGCACAGCAAGATATTCAAGGATGCGGTCCTTGACCTTTTCGAGGCCGAAGTGGTCGGCATTGAGCACGTCCTCGGCATTGGCAAGGTCGTGCTTGATCTTGGTCTTCTTGCTCCAGGGCAGGCCCGTGAGCACATCGATGTAGTTGCGCACCACGGTGGCTTCGGCCGACATGGGCGACATGAGCTTGAGCTTCTTGAGCTCGGCCTCGGCCTTCTTGCGCGCCTCGGCGGGCATGCGGGCCAGCTTGATCTTCTTTTCGATCTCTTCGATGTCGGCGCCGTCTTCGCCCTCACCCAGTTCCTTCTGGATGGCCTTGACCTGCTCGTTCAGGTAGAAGTCGCGCTGGTTCTTCTCCATCTGGCGCTTGACGCGGCCACGGATGCGCTTGTCAACGTTGAGGATGTCGACTTCGCGGTCCAGTTGCTCGAAGAGGTTTTCCAGGCGCTCCTTGATGTCCACCAGGTCGAGCACGGCCTGCTTGTTCTCAAGCTTGAGCGGCAGGTGCGCGGCAATGGTGTCGGCCAGGCGGCCGGCATCGTCGATGCTGGCGATGGAGGTGAGGATCTCGGGCGGGATCTTCTTGTTGAGCTTGACGTACTGGTCGAACTGCTGCGTCACGGCGCGGCGCAGGGCCTCGATCTCGCTGGGCTTGTGGGTTTCGGCCTCGGGCGCCACGGGCACGACGGAGCCCACGAAGTGGGTCTCCTCGTCCATGACCTGCTTGACCAGCGCGCGCTGCTGGCCTTCGACCAGCACCTTGACCGTGCCGTCGGGCAGCTTGAGCATCTGCAGGATGGTGGAGACGCAGCCGACATCGAACATGTCAGCGGCCGTGGGCTCGTCCTTGGAGGCGGTCTTCTGGGCCACCAGCATGATGCGGCGGTCGCCCTCCATGGCCAGCTCCAGCGCCTTGATGCTCTTGGCACGCCCCACGAACAGCGGGATCACCATGTGGGGGAACACGACCACATCGCGCAGCGGCAGCAGCGCCAGGTCTAGGGGGGTGGAAGGCAAAGGGGTATGTCCTGACATGGGAATCCTCGGTTTGTCAGCGGAAGATGGTCCGCACACCGGTGTATTTCAACCCTGCGGCCCGAAAGGATTTCGGGACGCAGGGACTTGCGCTGCCGGACCTTTGCAGGCGGCGGCGCATCAGGCCTTCTTGGCCGCTTCGCGGTAAACCAGCAGCGGCGCCTTTCCGTCTTCGATGGTGGACTCGTCCACCACTACCTTTTCGACATTGTCGGCATTGGGCAGCTCGTACATGGTGCCGATCAGCGATTGCTCCAGGATGGAGCGCAGGCCACGGGCACCCGTCTTGCGCGCCAGCGCCTTGCGGGCGATGGCCTTGAGCGCGGCAGGCCGGATCTCCAGCTCCACGCCTTCCATGGCCAGCAGCTTGCTGTACTGCTTGACCAGGGCGTTCTTGGGCTCGGTCAGGATCTGCACCAGGGCGTCTTCGCCCAGTTCGGCCAGAGCCGTGACCACGGGCATGCGGCCGACCAGCTCGGGGATGATGCCGAACTTGATCAGATCTTCAGGCTCGATCTCCTGGAACACTTCCGAGATGGAGCGCTGCTTCTTGCTCTTGACCGTGGCGCCAAAGCCGATGCCCGACGCCTCGGTGCGGTTCTCGATGACCTTCTCCAGGCCCGCGAACGCGCCGCCGCAGATGAACAGGATGTTGGTTGTGTCGATCTGCAGGAAGTCCTGGTTCGGATGCTTGCGGCCGCCTTGCGGGGGAACGCTGGCCATGGTGCCTTCGATGAGCTTGAGCAGGGCCTGCTGCACGCCCTCGCCCGACACGTCCCGCGTGATGCTGGGGTTGTCGGACTTGCGCGAGATCTTGTCGATCTCGTCGATGTAGACGATGCCACGCTGTGCACGCTCGACGTCGTACTCGCAGCTTTGCAGCAGCTTCTGGATGATGTTCTCGACGTCCTCGCCCACGTAGCCGGCCTCGGTCAGCGTGGTGGCATCGGCCATGACGAAGGGCACGTTGAGCATGCGCGCCAGCGTCTGCGCCAGCAGCGTCTTGCCGGAGCCCGTGGGACCGATGAGCAGGATGTTGCTCTTGGCCAGCTCAATCTCATCCTTGCCGGCCTTGTCCTTGTGACGCAGGCGCTTGTAGTGGTTGTAGACGGCAACGGCCAGCGTGCGCTTGGGCAGGTCCTGGCCGATCACGTAGTTGTCCAGGTTGGCCTTGATTTCGGCGGGCGTGGGCAGGTCGCCTCGGCCGTCCTTGGCCTCGGTGCTGGGCTGCTCGTCGCGGATGATCTCGTTGCAGAGATCGATGCACTCGTCGCAGATAAAGACTGACGGACCCGCGATCAGCTTCTTGACCTCATGCTGGCTCTTGCCGCAGAAGGTGCAATAAAGGTTTTTTTCGCTGGAGGAGCCTTTTTTCTCGGCCATGGGGTCGGTGCCTTGTTACAGAAATATGGAAAAGGATGATAACCAAATGGAAAGCGGCGTTTTCCGTAGGGGGAAAACGCCGCCCATTCTCATGCAGCCTCCGGACTTCAGGAGCGCTTGTTGATCACCTGATCGACCAGGCCGTAGTCCTTGGCTTCCTCGGCGGACAGGAAGTAGTCGCGCTCGGTGTCGTGCTGGATCTTTTCCAGCGGCTGGCCCGTGCGCTCGGCCAGGATCTTGTTCAGGCGCTCGCGGGTCTTGAGGATCTCGCGGGCGTGGATTTCGATCTCGGTGGCCTGGCCCTGCATGCCGCCCAACGGCTGGTGGATCATGACCTGGGAATTGGGCAGCGCAAAGCGCTTGCCCTTGGTGCCAGCGGCCAGCAGGAAGGCGCCCATGCTGGCTGCGATGCCGGTGCACAGCGTGGACACATCGGGCTTGATGAAGTTCATCGTGTCGAAGATGGCCAGGCCGGCGCTCACGGAGCCGCCGGGGCTGTTGATGTAGAACGAAATGTCCTTGTCGGGGTTTTCGCTTTCAAGGAACAGCAGCTGGGCCACGACGAGGTTGGCCGTCTGGTCATTGACAGGGCCCACCAGGAAGATCACCCGGTCCTTGAGCAGGCGCGAGTAGATGTCGTACGACCGCTCTCCGCGGCCGGACTGTTCGATGACCATTGGGATCATGCCCAAACCCTGAGTTTCCAATGCGCTCATGTTTTCTCCAGTACTAGGGGGCTACTTTAGCCGTATCCGGAAAGAAAATGGGGCTTGTGCGCCAAAGCACAAGCCCCGCAGATGCCAACCCGCCCGCCGATCTCACGAAGCGGCAGGCAGGCGGTGCTCAAACCCTCAGGCCTGGCCCATCAGTTCGTCGAAGGACACGGCCTTGTCGGAGACCTTGGCCTTGCCCAGCACGAACTCGGTCACGTTGTTTTCGATGACAACGGCTTCGACTTCAGCCAGGCGTTGGCGGTCGCCGAAGTACCAGCGTGCCACGTCTTCGGGCTTTTCGTAGCTGGCGGCCAGCTCTTCCACGTGGGCCTTGATCTGGTCGGGCGTGGCGTGCAGCTCGTTGGCACGCACCAGCTCGGCTACCACCAGGCCCAGGCGCACGCGGCGCTCGGCTTGGGGCAGGAACACGTCTTCAGGGATCTCAGCCTTCTCGGCGTCCTTGATACCGCGCTGCTGCAGCTCGGCGCGGGCGCCTTCCAGCAGACGGGCGACTTCAGCCTGCACCGAAGCCTTGGGCAGTTCCAGCTCGGCCTTGGACACCAGGGCGTCCATCACAGCCTGCTTGTTGCGGCCCTGGACGCGGAACTTGACTTCACGCTCCAGGTTCTTCTTGATGTCGGCGCGCAGGCCTTCGACCGTGCCTTCAGCCACGCCCAGTGCCTTGGCAAAGGCCTCGTCCACTTCGGGCAGGTTGGCGGCTTCGATCTTCTTGACCGTCACCAGGAAGTCAGCGGTCTTGCCGGCCACGTCCTTGCCGTGGTAGTCGGCGGGGAATGCCAGCGGGAAGGTCTTGGACTCGCCAGCCTTCATGCCGCGCACTGCGTCTTCGAATTCCTTGAGCATCTGGCCTTCGCCGACCAGGAACTGGAAGTCTTCAGCCTTGCCGCCGGAGAAGGTCTCGCCGTCGATCTTGCCTTCGAAGTCCACGGTCACGCGGTCGCCGTCCACGGCCACATCGGCCTGGGCGCGCTGCGCGAAGGTGCGGCGCTGCTTGCGCAGGATGTCCACGGTCTTGTCGATGGCGGCGTCGTCCACTTCGGCGGTCAGCTTCTCGACTTCGGCCGAGGTCAGGTCACCGATCTTGACTTCAGGCATCACTTCGAAGATGGCTTCGAACTGGGCCTCGCCCTCGGGAGCGCCTTCCTTTTCGGAGATGCGGGGCTGGCCAGCCACGCGCAGCTTGGCTTCGTTGACGGCCTGTGCAAAAGCCTCGCCAACCTTGTCGTTGAGCACTTCGTACTGCACCGAGTAGCCATAACGCTGGGCCACCACACTCATCGGCACCTTGCCGGGACGGAAGCCGTCCATCTTCACGGTGCGCGCCACTTGCTTGAGGCGGTTCTCGACTTCGCTCTGGATGGAGTTCAGGGGCAGGCTCAGCGTGATCTTGCGCTCGAGCTTTTCAAGGGTTTCAACAGTAACGGCCATGTTTGTTCCTATGAGGGATTGGACCGTGCCGGCTGACATGCAGCCCGCACCGTATTGCGCAAAGTCACGGTGCATCGCGGACCGAAGCCAGTCGGCCGCGCGGCACCTCAGATTTCAAGGGCTTACATCGCATGCGCCTGGCCGCCTGGACCTCGCATGGTTCGCTCAACCCGTGATAAGCGAAGCCAAGTATTATAAACGAGGCGCTTTTCCCATCAGAAAGGCCGCATTGGGGATTTGCCCTCGGTTTTCAGTGTGCGGCGGCAGCGCGGGGACCGCGCCTCCCCGCAGCACGACCCAGTTACCCGGTCACCCTGCATCGAAGCCCTGGCGCACCCCTTAGATATCAATGAGCACATAGGTCAATTGAGGGGCTTCACCCGTGATCGCCTGCCCCTGGACATAGACGCTGCCGCCCTCCTGGCTGCCCAGGGGATTGCGTACGCGCAATCGGCCATTGCCAGGCAGATCGACCGTGGCTGTTCCGTCGCCATGCACCGCGCTGATCCGCCCGGTGAGCACAGGCTCGTCAGGCAACAGTTGGACAAGACGCTTGAAGAGATTGACAGAGGTCATACGGTTGCGCGCTCCACGGTAATCTGCTGCCGCACCACGGGCATGGCAGCGCTGAGACGGGTTCCACGGACCAGGCCGCGCCAGGATTCGTCGGTATCGACGACTTCGATCAATTGGCCGGGCCGGATCAGGCCTGGTGCCGTCCCACCGGAAAGCAAGGGCATGGTGATGGACTGGACCAGCTTGCTGCCCGATGCTCCCAGCACGGCCTCGCCACGCTGGCGTGCAGCCACGGCCTCGGTGATCAGGGCATCCGTGACCTGGGGAGCCAGCCTGTTGCCAGCCGTCCCGGCCCGGCGCACGTGGCCGAGGATGCCGCCCGCCTGGCCGCTGACATAGATCGCGTTGTAGGCGGCACGCGGCTCGGGCCGCAGCTCGTCCGTCACGATGACGTCCGCCGGCATGCGCACGTCCGGCGTCGCATCCGCCCACTTCCATGGCAGATGTGCGAAGCGCGGCGCGACGATCAGGCGCTCCTGCGTACGATGGCTGCTCACCACCGCGCCAATCGAAGCAGCCACACGCATCACGGCCGACAACGGCGTGCCACGGTGGCTCCAGGCGCCGGCCGGCACCAGCCAGTCCGACACCTTCCAGTCCAGCTGCACGCCGGTGAACTCCAGCGCATTGCGGATCAGTTGCTGCGCCGTGGCCGGCGCCGTGTTCAGCCAGGTCTGCTCCGGCATGTAGGGACTGCTCAGCAAGGCGGTGGCACTCACGCCCTGTACGGCCACGCGGTGGTTGCCGAAGCTGCGCGTGCGGCTCAGGCTTTGTACGACAAAGACGAAGTCGATGCCATCGACCACCACGCGCAGCCGTGCAGGCAGTCCCCCGGACGGCGCCAGTTGATCCAGCAGGTGTTCCGGACCATTGGCCGAAAAGCTCCATCCGAAGCCGTCGTCATCGCTGGCGATCGTCACATCGCTCAGCGCAACGGCTTCCATGCCCGGCAGCAGGGCTGCCTCCATCGTGTGTACTGTCATGTAAACCTTCAGTTGCGGGATGACATAGCGGGGTGGTTGGGGATCCGTGCCCGGCCTGCAGCAGATGAACACGAGTTCGGAGCTTTCGCTCCAGACGCTCGAGAACGCCAGCTCGACGGCCCCACCCGGCGGCGGCCGATAGCACGGTGGCGGCTTGGGCGGATCGACAGAGCGGCCCGGCGTGACGCCTGGCAGCGGCGCCATGGCGTCCTGATGGCGGGCACCGCCCATCACGATGCCCAGCACCCGGGCATCGCCCATGCTGCTGGCGTGCCAGGCACCTTCGCAGAGGCCGTCGGTGAAAGCCTGCCGCATGGCACGGCGCAAAATGATGCCCTCCTGGAACCTCTGCAGCACAACCGCCTGGCCAGCCAGTGCGTTGGCCAGGCCCTGGCGCGTGGCCAGGCGCAAGCGCGTACCCTCTTGCCAGGCCTGGGCCGTGAGTCCCCCCACGTCCATGGCAAAGCCCATGCCTTGGCGCGTGGTCAGGCGCAGGCGCGCCGAGTCCTGCCAGCGCTGCACGGCGGCCGCGCCTGCGTGCAGCGCTCGCCAACCGCGAATCTGCGTGACCCTGTCGGCAATGGCTGCCTGCTGGTAGACAGACACCAGGCCGCCCTGTGCCGGGGCGGCCTCTTCAAATCCCGACAATGTGCCCCCCACGGCCGGCCTGTCGGTGCGCGTCTGGTACGCCGCTCCAAGCGCCATGCGCGCCCCAGGCAGGCGAATGCCGGCGCCAGCGGTCTTGCGACGCAAGGCACCGATGGCCACGCTCGTCCCCGGCAGCCGGATGGCCATCCGTGCGACTGCGTCCTGAGTCGAGCCCGGGTCCGGGCCCGAATCGTCCTCGTTGCCGAACACCATCTGGCTGGGTGAGCCAGCGGCCCGTGGGCGATGGAAGATCAGCTCAATGCGTGCCATGGCGCTACTCGATGTAGCTGGTTAGTGCCAGCGTCAGATAGCCGCCCGCGTACAGCTGGGTGCTGTCCGGGATCTGGATCTGGCCCTCGCCACCTTCGATCGACACATCCGCGTCGAGCACCAGCGCACCGCTGGCCGAGACGACGCGGCCCCAGGTGGCGATGCCGGACTCCAGGATCATGGCGCCGGCCGCATCACGGGCCAGCAGCCGCAGCCGGCCGGCCACGATCTCGCCACAGGGTCTGGCCAGCGGCAGCTCCACCAGCATGGGCAGGGCCGAGGGCTCGCCGAAGGCGGGCCGCTGGGCGTCCGCAAAGAAGCGCACGCAGGCCGTGCCCGGACCCACGTCCAGCAGCAGATCGCGCAGGCCCTGCAAGCGGGCCTCGTTGGCCTGCACCGTGATTTCAACACTGCGCTGTGTCATGGCATGGCCTCCGGCGTGACGCGGTCGGCGACCACGGCGCGGAAGTCGCCCTCATGGTCGTAGCTGAGCACGGTGTATGCAATGGTGCTGTCGATGCGCGGGAAGTCGTACTCGCCCTGGGCATTGCTCCAGGCCTCGCGGATCAGCAGACCATCGCGGTCGCGGTACAGCCGCACGCGGCGCGAGACAGGCACCTTGGGGCTGTTCTTGTCTTGCTGCTCGACAGTGCGGCCGCGCACTCGGCCCCGGCCGTTGCCGCCGAGCACGAAGTCCAGTTGACCGGCGCTGAGTGCGCGCACCAGCCGGGCAGTCCCGAGGTAGATTTCTCGCCCCCCTACCCCTACCACAGCTGTAGGCCCAAGCAAGGTGACTCGATACGTTACTTCCGCCATAGCTGTTACCGCCAAGGGCCAGTGATATCGACAAAACCGTAACCTGCAGGCCCCCCTGCAACCGTCGAATGCGGCGATGCGAGCAGGCGTCGTCCGGTCCCCTCCTCAATGAGATAGGTATCCCGCTCGAAGTACGCCGTCAGCCCCCCTTGAGGCACATATCGGATGCCTGGCACCAAAGCTCGCGGGGTACCGGTGGAAGCCGGAGAGTTGTCCACAAAGGTGCGCGAGAACTTGAGCTCCCCATCCACTTCACTTGGGAAAGTGCCGAGAGCAGTGTCTGCGCCGGAACCAGAACTTGAAGTTCCGATATAGCTGAAGTAGCGAGGATTCACGCCACTGCCTAGCCCTGTCATCGCCCTCGGCATGAAGAATGTCGTTGCGCTGGAGTACTCAAGAGATCCCACATTTGGATTTGAATAGGCGGTCGATTCCGAACCAGCCCCCGAAATCACACAGGCGAATGCATCACCGGCACGCCGCAACGCCAGCAGGTCACCAAAACAGCGAGAGCCACCGCCGGTGTTGGTCACGGTGCCCGACGAACCAGTGGCAACGTTCTCGAAGAAGAAGCGCGCATCGCCAGCCAGGCTCCAGCGCACAGCATTTGTATTTGCTGACACACTCTTGCCCCACCAGATGCCTGTGGCTGCTTGGGCCGTCGTCGGAAACGGGCCTTGGCCCACATCGATGGCCGACATGCTCTCGTAACCGCGCATCGCGGTCCCCCGGGCATTGCGGTCATCGACATAGAGGTACATGCCATAGCTTTGCGGATCGGTTGAGCGATACACGGCCTGGTTGGTCCCTGAAAACGGCTTGGCCCAGCCCAGCGGCGCATACTTGAACGTGATGCCCGCGCCCGTGTCCACGCCATCGGGCGCGGCCGTGCGGAACTTGAACACGCCGCCGCCCGACTCGGACACACGCTGCTCGCCATTGAGCAAGGCCTGCGCGGCACCCTCGATCAGCAGCACGCTGTCCGGCGGCGGCGGCAGTGCCGCACTCACGGAAAACTCCACAGTGGCGACGCCGGCCGCCACCGTGACGCGCGTGGCCGCGCGCAGGCCGAAGCCCGTGACGAGGCAGGCATCGAGCACGGCGATCTTGCTGCCGGCCTGGCCGTTTTGCACGGGCGCACCGTACATCGTTGAGAGGAAGTGTTTGACGCTGGTATCGACAAGGGATGCCATAAGTGATCTCCAAAAAATCAGGGACGGTCGACGCTGCCGCGCACCAGGTGTTCGAACTGGTAGTCGTCGGCCACAGCCTCGCTGGGCTGCACGGTGCGGATGAGGGCATGGGGGGCAATGCCGCCCTCGGTGTTGATGCGCAGCACGTTGCCCGCGCTCCAACCCTGGCCCCAGCCCAGGGCGCGGATCGTGATGTAGGGCACGCCGCTGATCGGGTTGATGGGCGCGAAATCCACGTTGGTGGAGCCCGTGCCCAGGTTGCCCACGTGCTCGCCGATGAATTCAAAGGTCGTGGCGCTCAAGAAGCGGCACATCCAGCGCTCGGGCAGCGCGCCGGCATTGGTGACGAGCAGGGGCGCGATGGTGTCGTTGTAGCTAGCCAAGGCCTCGGTGCCGTCCACCGTGTCCTGCCATTTGTTGGTCCAGGTGGTCTGGTCAAACATCAGGCTGACGCGGGCGCGCAGCGTGCCGGCCATCAGCGCGCTGGAGACCACGCTGCCCACGGGGAACTCGTGGCTCAGCTGCTTGGTGATCGCCAGCATGCCGTTGATCTGCACATCGCTGACGCGCGCCATCTCCTCGATGCGGTGCTGGAACGTGACCGGCTGGGCCCAGCCCGTGATGTCGCTAACCGTGATCTTGCCCGCCTCAAGATCCACGCTCCAGCCCTGTTGGATGCGCTGGCCATCGGCGCCGATGACGAAGGCGCGGGACAGCCGCACGCGCCCGCAGTTGATGACCTGGCCGTTGGTCACGGTGACCGGGCCTATCTGGCCGGTGTGGCCGATCACGATGTAGCTGCCCACGCGGTAGATAGGCACACGGCCATCGGGGGGCAGGCGCACGGGGTCCAGGCCGATGACGTCCGCGTCCAGCGGCAGGTAGAAGTAGCTGACGCTGTTGTAGCGCAGCGTGGTCGGTTCCACTGGCCAGGGGCGCCAGATGCGGTTCGGCTGCACTGCACCGATGTCGTCTGCCGAGTACCACCATTCGGTCTTCTGGGCAGCGGTCAGCGAGGTGTCCAGCACATAGTCGCCGAACTGCAGCTCGACCACGCCGCTCTGGTAGTCGATCTTGCCGCGCAGGTGTGTGCCCGAGATCACGCCGTCGATGCCGGCCGAGGCCGTGATCTGCTCGCCCGTGGCGTCGGACAGGTTCATGACAAAGCCGGAGGGCTTGATGGGCGCGGCGGCCGTGCGCATGAAGAGGCTGGCCGTGGTCCAGTTCTGGCGCACGGTCCACAGGCTCTCGACCATCAGGTCGGTGGCCGGACCATCGACCACATAGTCGAAGATCCGCGCCACGCCGCTGGAGTAGTCAAGCGCGCCAGCCACGATGCCCAGCGCCGTGGACGTGCGGTCGCGCACCAGCACGCCGTCGTAGTCCTCATAGACGTGGCCCATCCACCGAAACCGCACGCTGCCCGGCACGATGTAGTCGGTGGTGTAGGGGCACAGGTCCAGCACCACGGGCTCCGGTGTGAAATTCATCACATGGTGCTGCGCGCTGGTGAAGTCCTCGGCGTAAGTCACCGTCACCGTGCTGGCCGCCAGCAGTTCTTCGCTCACCGAGGTATCGCGGCGGTCACCGCCCTTGGACACGGTGGAGAAGCTGGGGTCGCTGCCATTGCCGCCCATCGTGGTTTCTTCAAAACTCAGGGCGTTTTCGTAGTCACTGTTGTAGCCCTCGGTCTTGCTGTCCAGCTGGACGAACTTGATGTTGAGGAACTTGCCCGCGTAGTTGATGGTGCCGTCCGGGCCGAACGTGCCCTGGCCGTCATCGGTCAACAGGTGGCGCACCGTGTCCTGGGTCTTGCTTGTCTGGTAGCTGGACCGGCTGTGTGTCGAAGACGAGCTTGCCGATGTCCTTGTTGTCTGCATGACAACGCCGCCCGATACGCGGCCCACTGATACTTCTGCCATGGTTTTTCTCCCTTAATTGATCAGGCGCCCCAGCGCCGGTAATCCACGCCGCCGATGGACTTGACGCCCGCCGTGTACTCGGCGTCGGTCCAGACCACGCCATCGACGTCGGGCGGCACGTAGTGGTTGCCCTCGGGCGAGCTGGTGGCGCCGACCTCGATATAGACGGCCCCGCCGCTGGCGCGCGCGCCGCCCTGGGCCATGTACTTGCCTGTGGTCGATCCATCGGATAGAGGCACACGCGAAGTGATGACGGGCGCAGGCGCCGGGGGCACCTGGGGCAGGTAGCTAAATTTGCCGCTGCCGCCGTTTTTGGAGGCCGAGGTACCACCGGATGAGGCGCCGGAGCTGGCCGAGAGATTGCGCACGGTGATCCACGCCACGGACACGGTGCCGGGCGCAGGGATGGTGTCCAGGGTGATCGCGCCGTAGCCGCCTGCGTCGAGGACGACCGAGACGTTCTTGCTCACCGTCACGGCATAGTCGTACTCGATGGCGAACTGCCCGCCTGCATCGATCATGAATTGCGGGCGCAGTAGCAGCGCGGCTGATGCGTAGTTGATCTCGCCCGTGGCGGCGCCCTGCAGGTCACCCTGGCCGTTGTCCGTGGCCGTGCGCAGCACGCCGCCCGAGGTCCACTTGATGACCAGCGAGCCCGGCTTGATGCCCTGGTGCGGCAGGCGCATGGCGTGCTCGGGCAGTCGCCAGCCCGTGGCGCTGGAGCGGTTGACGAAGGCCGAGGCCTCGCCCCACTGGAAAATGATTGAGCTGCCCACATCAGGCAGCGCAGGCAGCGTCACGGACACCGAGCCGTTCGCATAGTTGACCGTCCCCACGGCCGAGCCGGTCAGCTCGCCCTGGCCGTTGTCGGAGGCGGTGTACCAGACGCCCATGACCTGGAACGAGACCGCCAGCGTGTTTGGCGCCGGGAAAGGCTTGAGGATGGCCACCCAGCTGAAACTGCGGTTTTCCTGGCCGACCTTGATGCGGCGCGTGTGCGGCGCATTGGGCACGCGGATCTCGCGCGGCGAGGTGGCGAGCACCAGCTGCCGCACGCCGGCCGGGCGCTGGTCCAGCGCCGCAGTCTCGGTGCGTGAGTTGGGCACCAGCTGGGTGTAGATGCTGGCCACCCGCAGCATGCTCTCGCCCAGCTGCACAGCTGCCGTCAGGGGCTGGGCGCCATAGAAGCTGGCCGCGTCCGCCACGGTGGTGTCCCGGATGCGCGTCTTGCTGGGGTCCATTGACCAGCCCCGGTTGGGAGGCGACCCTGGGAAGGCGCTGCGCAGCCGGGGGGTGATCTCGCACGTAGTGACGCTAGCCGTGTAGTCCGTGTAGCCGCCGCTGCTGGAATAGGAAAACTGCAGGGTCTCGGTCTCGGCGCGCAGCACGCGCACGTACTGCAGCGCCTGGCTGGCCAGCCCCTCGTTGTAGACGAGGATCAGCGTGCGGCCGATGGTCGGCGCCGGTGTGCCGGGACGGTGGAAGATCTTGATTGAGGCCTGGCCCTGGACATGGTTCTCCAGCAGATAGCCGCCCCACTCCGTGCCCGGGATGAGGTAGGCCGCGATGGCCGCGGCGATCTCCGAACGACGCGCGAATACGCCGCAGGGCGCGATGGTGATGGACACATTCGGATCGTTGGGCACGGCCGAGACAATGATGTTGGTGTCCATCAGCGGCTCAGTGGTGGGCGTTTGCACGGCCGCGTGCACCTGGCGGATGGACACGTCGCCGCCGGCCCGGTCGACCTCGGTGATGTCCTCGAAGACGCCATTGCTCTTGCCCCAGGCGATGACGTTGCCCGTAGGGCCGCCGCCGCCATTGGGGTCATCGGTCATGACCTTGGATTCGAGCAGGCGGATATCGCCGTCTCTGACTGTCATATTTTCAACTCCTCAAACTGTGATGAGCCGCAACGTTGCGACATAGGGATTGGCGAGCGCGGGAAGCTCGGGCCTGCCGACGGGCCGGGCCGTGATGGGTTCGTCGCCGGAAAACTGCACGTCGAAGGCGCGGCCATCCGCCAGCCGCAGGCTGTAGACCTGGCCTGCGGCGCCAGCCATCTGCAGCAGCACGAGCAAGGTGGCGCGGCGGATCCAGCCATGGGACTCATCCCCCTCCAGAGTGATCGGACGTCCCGCAGACTTGCCGGCTTCGTCCACGATCAGCGCCCCCGTGATGCTGCGCGCCGTACTGCGCGCCACGGCGGACCATGTGAATTCATCCGTCCAGGTCATCCCGCGGGGAATCTCAAGCGTTCCCAATAGGTGGTTCTTGGCTGTCATCGTCATATTCCGGAAAGGTTCTTGCTTCGCTCAAGCTCCGACAGCAGGCGTTCGATCGCCCGTTCGCCATCGGCGTCGGTCCTTACATTGCCCAGCGAGCTGCCGTTGATCCGCAGGTCGATGACCCGAGCTGCGGCCCCAACCGTGGACGTGTTGGTGGGAGACTCCAGCGGTGCCCTCTGCGCTTGGGCAACCTTGTCCCTCGCCTGCTGCAAAACAGCATCGGCGATAGCCTTGTTCACCTCGTTCGGATTCACGCCGCCCTGGATCCCGCCGAAAATGCCGGCGGGTTTGTCGTACTGCTGCTCGAACTGGTCCACGACGCGCAATGCGGCCGCGTCATCCAGCCCCTGGCCTTTGGCCATTTCGAGCACGGCCGTGCGCGAAAGAATGGTGAGTGCCACTCGCTCGCCTGCGGTGTTCAGGCTGTGGCCTTCCTTGTCGATATTCCATTTCTTTCGGTACAGCTCCAGCTCTCGTTCCTTGAGCTCGTTGGCCTTTTCCTGCGCGGCGATCTCTCGCTCACGCTCGGCATTCAAGCGCTCCAGTGCAGTACGCTGGTCGTTCACGGCACGGGTTACCTGATCGTTCGAGCCTTTCGTCTTGTCGGCAGCGTCTTTCAGGTCCCTGGTGCTTTTCCCTGTCTTGTCCACCTCGGACTTGAGGCCTTGCAAGGAGGCTTTGCCCTTGTCCAGGCCCGTATAGGCTTCATCCACCGCCTTGGCCGCCTGCTGCGCGCTCTGAGCGGACTCGGGAAGCGCCTTCTGGATCTTGTTGATTTCCTCCAGCTTCTCTGCAGCGGCCTGCAGGTTGCCCGCCTCCATCAGTTGCCGATATTCGGAACGCAACTGGCTGACGCTTTGTGACGCGGTGGCCGTCGACGCAGCCGTACTCTCCAGCGCCACCTTGGTTTCCATGCTCTTTCGGCCGGTCTCCTCGATGGAAGCAGCCATCTGCCTGAAGGCGCGCTCCGATTCCCCGCCAGCTGTACCGGCCTCCTGGCTGCCTTGCACCAGGCCGGCGAAGCCATTGCGCGTCGTCTGAGCGGCGTCGGTCACGGCCTGCAGGGACTCGGTGGCCTTGTCGCGCATGGCCTGGGCCGAAGCCCCGAAGCCGCCCGCCATCACCTCGGCGTCTTGCGCGGCCTGCTTGAAGGACTGGGACAACTGGCCAAACGAGACCTTCGCGAGCTGCTCGTTAAGCCATGCAATCCCACTCGAGACACCGCTCGCGATTTCGGCGAAAACTGCACCCAGGCCATAGATGACGGTCATCACGCCATTGACGCCAGCGCTCATCGTGCCCCAGGCAATCTTCAGCACGTTGCCGGTATTCGTGCCGTACTCCTGCACCCGCGTCAGGGCGTCCTTGGCCTGGTCTGCGAAGGCCTGCAGCTTCTCGCCCACGGCCTTGAAATCGATCGTGGAAATGAAGCCCTTGGCGAATTCCAGGCCGGAGCGGAAGGCCGCGGCAATCGATTCGCCGAAGCGCCCGATGGCGCCGTCAGCAACGGCAGTGCGGAAGCCCTCTGCCACCGCATCCACCGCCTCCTTGAGAACAGGCAGCACGGGCGTGCCCAGCGTGGTCTTGACACCCTCCCAGACATTTTCGAACCCCTTGACCGAGCCATTGAGGTTGTCCGACATGGTTGCTGCCATGTCGGCGGCACTGCCGGAAGCGTTGCCCAGCGTGGTGGAGAGAGCATTCAGTGAGCCCATGCCCTGGCTGAGCAGCCCGGACAGCACGGGACCGGCCTCCGTCCCCAGTGCCTTGATGGCCTGCGCACCTTCCGGGCCCTTGCCGGCCAGTTGCTGCAATGCCTGCTCGAAATCGTCGGTGACAATGCCGGCCTCGCCCAGCTCCTTGCGGAACGCGCTGGCCGGATCCGCGAACTGGCCCAGGATGGTGTTGAACGCCGAGCCGGCCTTCCCCGCATCGGTCCCAGCCTGCGAGAACTGGCCGATCATGGCCACCGTGCTCTCCAGGCTCAGTCCCACGCGTCCGGCAGCAGGGCCCACCGTGCCCAGGGTCTCGGCCAGGCTGCCGATACTGGTGCCGGTGAGCACCGACCCTTTGGCCAGCACATCCGCCACGCGCCCTGCATCCTCGAATTGCAGGCCCATGCCCGAAACCGCCTTGGTCACGGCTTCGCTGGCGGCGGACAGTTCCATGCCGCCGGCCTGCGCAAGGTTCAGGACCGCCGGCAACGTGGCAATACTCTCCTGGGCCGTCAACCCCGCCTGCGCCAGGCTTTCCAGCGCGCCGGCAGCCTGCACGCCGGAGTACTGCGTGGTGAGTCCGGCATCCGTGGCCGCCTTGGTCAGCGCGGCCATCTCCTCGGCCGAACTGCCGGTGGCGACCTGGACACGGTCCATTGCCGACTCGAAATCCGCCGCAGCCGTGACGGCATTCTTGAAGGTCTCTCCAGCCGAAGCACCAAAGCCCTTGAGCATGGATGCCCCCACCTCGGACAGTTTGGTGGCAAGACTGTCCAACGAGGCCGCGCCCCGGCTCACCATCCCGCTCACCGCAGAGCCGGCCGCCGTGCCGAGCGCCATGAAGGACTGGGCTCCCTGGGCGCCCTTGTCCGCCAAACTTTGCAACACGGCCTGCACACCGTCCATCACCGTCTGGAAATTGCTGAGCGCTTTGGCCGCGCTGTCGAAAGCAGACCTGGCCGCAGCACCAAAACTCTGGAGCATTGATGTGCCCACCTCGGCTGCCTTGGCCTTGAGGCTATCGAACGCCTTCTCTGCGGCGTCCTTGGCGCGGGTGAGCATGGAAATGGGTTTCTCGTCCATGATTCAGGGTTCTTTTGTAGGCATGTCTGGTTGGCGCTGCCGCCTGTCCAGGCGGCAGGGCGAACCACCCGGCACGCGGCCAGGTGGGATGGTTCACATCAGGGGATGGACACGGGACGGCCGTCGCGGTAGATGGCCTGCGCGTTGGGACCCTTGAGAACTTCCAGCGAGAACTGCATGCTCACGGGCTTGGTGTCCTCGGTGATCAGAGGCATCTCGCCCGTGGGCGTGAGCGCCACCAGCGGCATGTACCAGTCGCTGTCCAGGCCGGCAGCGCTGTCGGACACGATGCGGATCGCACAGGTCATGTCGGTCTTGGCGCCCGTCATCACCGACTCGAACTGGCCGGCCACGGGCGTGTAGCCGAAGACCACCTTGCCGGCGGCGATCTGGCCGCCTTCGATGATCTGGACACGGCCGGTCTCCAGGCTCAGGTTGTAGTCGCGGCCCGCGACGTAGCTGGTCTGGCCGTCCTCGCTCTTGATGGACACGGTGGAGACGTTGCGCACACCCAGCGGATTGGCAGCGGTGGCGCCCAGCTGGTACTGGCGGCCGGGGACCACGGCGCGGATCTCGTTGTCCACGGGGGTGGCGTCCTGAGTCTTCAGCGCATGGGTGCCGGACAGCCAGGAGGCCACGTTGCGCGCGCTGATGTTGTCGCAGGTCAGGGCGCCGGTGCGGGTGACCTTGATGGGCCAGCTGCCGTCCTTCTCGGACATGCCCTCTTCGCTGCTGAAGTGCTCAGCCTTTTCTGCCGCGACGGTGAGGGTGAAGCCCGGGCAGTTGCCCATGGGAATCTCGCCCGTCAGTTGCTCGTTGGCGTCATAGAGGTCGATGTAGACGCGGCCTCGTGGAATCTGGTAGTCATTTTTCGGGTGTGCAATCGGCATGTCGCTGCTCCAATCAAAGGTAAGAAATCACGGCTGGCCGTCGAACAGGGCCGTGGTGGTGAATGCGACCTCGTACCCCACGAGGCCTGGGTCGGGGAAAACCGCCTCCTGGATGGAGGCGAACTGGAAGGGGGTCCAG
Source organism: Delftia acidovorans NBRC 14950 (assembly GCF_001598795.1). Lineage (GTDB taxonomy): Bacteria > Pseudomonadota > Gammaproteobacteria > Burkholderiales > Burkholderiaceae_C > Comamonas > Comamonas acidovorans. The sequence goes on from NZ_BCZP01000011.1 coordinate 226,071, forward strand.
AAGCGGTCATCGACCGCTCCCGGCGACCAGTTGTGCAGTGCTTCGACCAAGGCCGCGAGTGCCTCGCCCAGCGCGGCAGCAGCCTGTGCGCCGCGCGGCACCATCAGGGCGGCAACCCAGGTCGGCTGCAACTGCGCCGCGGTCCTCATGGCTGCCACCCCTGTGGCAGATGCCATGCGCACCTGCGCAGCAGGCACGGCCGAGCCGTCGACGGACTCACTGGCTCCGCTGACGCGCCAGCCCCCGAAGGCCGGCAACGACTTGAGGCGGGAGGCCAGGATGGATTCGAGCTGCAGCATCAGGCGCACGCTCTGATGGCGGCCGTCTGGCTGCGGACACAACCGTCCGCTGCATCCGGCAAGCCTGCGACCGGGGCCGCAGTGTTGAAGGTGTTGTTTCTCGAGTGGGTGAACATAGGAAAAAGACCGCCTGTATCCTTGGGTTCCATTGCGCCCTGCTGGGCGTGTTCAGACAGTTTCTCTGTCCTCGCGTCTCATTTCCTGCCGACAAATGAGACTGTTTTCAAGCGCATGCCAGGCCCAGCAGCGGTCGCCGTCCGCCGCTGCGCTGCACGGCTCAGCCCTCTACGCAAAGCGATGTCTCCGGACTGGAAACGCCGTTGCGAACCGAGCCTGGCCGCTCGCCCAGGATGCGGTACAGCTGAGCCCGCTGGAGTCCATATTTGGTCTGCAACTGCTGGCGGTTGACCCCGTTGAATTCCTGGCGGATGGCTTCGTTGCGCTCCTTCTTGCTGGGCGCGGGCACGTAGATGGCGGCGCCGCGCGTGCCCATGCGCATGCCGCCATAGCGCTTTCGCAACCCGCGCAACATGGCCTGGGCAACGGACAAGGCCTGCGGGCCGCTCAGGCCAAGCTCCTGCTCGGCAATCTCCAGCAGCTCGCACGCCAGCAACTGCGCCGCCGAGTCCTCGGGCGGGCAGACGGATTCAATGGTTGTCGTCATGGTGTGCAACGTCCCGGGTCGGCGACTCCTGCCCCGAGCCCCGCGTCACTGCCCGGAGCCCACATCGCCGGACTCGCCCTTGTCCACGCCGGTGTAGGCCTGCGCGTCCACCCTCTGCCGCTGCACATCCGCTTCGGCGTGTGGCGCAGCCATGGCGGTGGGCGGGCTGTTGCCAGCAGGCTGCCCGCCCCGCCGCACCCAATCGCGGGCAGGCAGGATGAAGTCCTCGATGATCCTGGCGTCGGACATCGCCATGGGCCTGATGGACGGCAGTTGAGCCCGCAGCCGCGAGCGGACCGCCTCGACCGCCTTTCGAACGAACCCCGCCTGCGGCGACTGCTCGGCCATGGCCGCCAGCACATCCTGGGCGGCGGCACGCCGACCCTCCCGGCCCTCGGCCAGTCCGTGCTCCTGGACCTTCTCACGCACATCGCGCGGGCGCGCTGCGACGATCTGGTCGAGCACGGCATCCATCCCTTCGCCAAAGGCACCCTGAAGACCATGCTGGCCTAGCGCCTGCCGGTATACGAACCGCGCAACCTGGGCCGGCGTATGGCTTGCATTGGCAAGCAGGTGGACCTGACCATCGGCATAGAAACCGCGCGGCCCCTGCGTGCCGCCATCGGCCCCGGGTTCCCGGCCGGCATCACGCATTGCCTGCGCCAGGCGGGGCTCCTTCAGGTCGAACATGACGCGCACCGGAGGTCCCTTGGCCCATGAGGCACTAATGGCATCAGCCACCTCTTTCACCTTGCCCATGGAGGCATCAGGCGCCGGGCTTGCACTCTTGTCTGCATCCTGGCGCGAAGCTGGCTGCGCCGCAGCAGGCGCTGTATCGGGTGCCGAGGCGCCATCGCCCGCACCGACCTTCACTGCAGCTGGCAACGCGGCGGGCAGTTCTCCGTCCGGACGGGGCCGTTGCGCCGCAGCGGCAGGCGGCCCGGAGGAGTCCTGTGCACCAGAAGCCTCATCCGCAGTAGGCTCCCCACTCCGCCGCACACCCGGGGCAGGTTGCATGGATGCCTTCTCGCTGCCCGGCACCGGTGCGCTGTCTTCAGCGACAGGGGCGGCGGGCGCATTCTCGTCGCCCGGTGCACGGACCGTGGCATCCTCCACGGGCGCTGTGCGGTCAGCCGAGGCGTCCTTGCGTGCAGCCTGCACGGCTTTCCAGTCATCCTGCAGCAATTCCCAGGCAGGCGTACCCCTGCGCAGCCTGCCGATGTTCTCGCCGCGCTCGGACACGAACTGCAGCCAATTGCGGGCCTGCACCGTGGCTGGGTCGAAGGCTGGCGCATCGCCGTCAGCGAAGGCATCGGCCGGCACTTGCCCGCGCTGCCTGGCGCCTTGCGGCTTCGCCTCGCCATCGGCTCCATGGCCGGATTCTGCAGGCACCGTGCTGACGGCCTTGTCCGTTCTGGCAGGACCGGCGGAGATCTCCATGGAAGCCGGTCCTGCGTCCGCAGGTGCCGGCGATCCGGGATGCGACGGGGTTGCAGATTCCGGGCGGCTGACGGGGAGCGCTGCATCGCCGTCACCGCCCGCCTTGCTCCTTTGCGCCTGATGGCGCCTGGCGGCGATGGCGGCGACGCCCGCAGGCGGCAGGCCGCTGACAGCGGCCTCCACCGCCGTGCGTCCGACATTGCGCGACAACGGCCGCCCATCGACCTCCCCAGCCTGGTGGTTTGTCGCCACCTGGGGCAGTACGTCATCGAGCTGCTTGCCCAGCATCGCTGATGCCAGTGCTCCGGTCGCGGCATATCCCCTGCCCGCCAGAGCACGCTCGATGCGGCGCTTGCCAGGCAGCAAGCCGGTCAAGCTGCCTATGGCAGCTGGCATCACCGACTTGCCGAGGGCGATCCGTACCGCCTCGTCTTCCGGGACGCTTTGCTTGCGCAGCGTGTCGCGGATCTCTTCGAAGGCCTTTCCACGGGCGCCTCCCGCATTCATCAGTGCCTCCGTGGCACCTGCCATGGTGGTGCCGGCCGCAGCCGCCAGGGCAGTGCTTCCTCCTGCGGCCAGCGTGGCGATCTGCCCCACCCTCGACGCGCCAAGGCCCGGGAGCACACTGGGCAGATTCGTGAAGATGAAGCGCGAGATCAGTACGGGGTCCGAGCTGTAGGCCCGCGCTGCCGCGATGGATTGTTCGATGATCGAATCCTGGTCCGCCGCGCTGATCACCTTTTCGGCTTCGGCCAGCTTGCGCTGCGTCACGGGGCTTTGTGCCTTGCGCCAATGCTCGCCATTGCTGCGGAAAAAATCCGCGACACCGGATGAGGGCGAAAAAAGGTTGACAACGCTGCCCAAGGTTGTATTCACCCCTTCAGCGCTTTGCACGCCGGCATCTGCGATCGCCTCACCCCAGCTGCGCTCCTGTGGCTGTGCAGGCGGCTGGGCAGGCACGGGCCGGTAGCGTGCGCCGGCACCGATGCCGGTCACATCCATCCCGTCCAGCAATTCGAATGCCTCTGGCTCGTAGGCCCGGCCGCCCGGCTGGTCCAGCCTTTCGCGCTTGTACTTCTTGCTGCTCATCTGATCCCCTTGTGGCAAGAAGCACAGACTGGCAGGCTTGGCACGACAGGCAGCGGCGCCCGGGCTCCTGAAACGGCAAGGCCCGCTGAAGCGGGCCTTGGTGGCTGCATCCCAGGATCAGTGCTGCGCTACCTGGAGGCGCCATACGGCAAGCCGCTCGGGACGGTTTCTCGGCTCGGACGCAAGCTGCGTTGGAACTCGCCCTGGGAATACTGGTACAGTGCCGCCGGGCTGGCCATGGACTTGAGAAGTCCAAGAGCCTCGCCACTGTCCTTAAGAGTGACTGGCGCCGCCTCCCGGCCATTCAGGTCTGTGCGCTTGATCTGCAAAGCCCCTCCCTGTCCCGCCTCGATGCCGGAAATTTTGTAGCCACTGGGAACGAAGCGGTTGTAGAGCTCCATCAGCGGGGCATAGTCGCCCACCGCCAGGCCAGCAGCGGCTTTGTCAGATGCCTCCTGACGCCTTTTTGTATCCATCTGGATTTTGATGTGCGACTGCGCCATCAAATCCTGGGTAGCCTGGTCCGCAGCCTTAAGATGCCCAGCCTGTGTCAGCGCCGCTATACGGCGCTGACTATGGGCAAGGTGGTCGTCCATCGTCGCTTCGCGTGACTTGCCGCTCTGGTCAATCAACGATGCCTGGAACTGCTTTCGTTGCTCGCCCTCGATGCGCCCCACTTCGTCATCCTGCTGCCATTGCTTCATCTCTCTAGCCTGGCGTTGGACATCGTGCGCCCCCAGCGTGAGCTGTTGGCGCATCTGCAGGCTGCGCTCAGGGTCGGTACGGCCGATCACGTCGGCCATGGCCAGCCTGCGCGAGCTGTCCTGCTGCTCGCGGCTCATCGACCCCGCCGAACGCTCGCCCATGAAGTCGGTCACGCCCTGCATGGCGATGGTCTTGGTGTCGCCCGCATCGTTGCGCGCGACATAGGCCTTCTGTGCGTCGTCAAAGTCGATCTTGTAGCCGTTGGCGACCAGGCCTTCCAGCTCCTTGCCCTGGTCGGCGGTGTAGCCCGTGGACTCCACGGCGGTGGCACTGGCAATGCCCTTCAAAGCCTCTTTCTGCGCAGCCTGGTCGCGCGCATCGTTCATTTGCTGACCGGCGCGATAGGCGTCAGCAATGCCCCGCGTAAATTGCTGGCCCTGTGCCAGGCCCGCAGCGAAACCACTTCCCAAATTCATTGTTCGCACTCCTTCAATTCGCTGTCCAACTCCTGCACCCGGCGCGCCAGTTCGGCGCGGATGGTCTGCAGACTCGCTCGGTACTGCCCCACCTTGTCGGGGTGCAGTTGCTTGAGATAGGCGG
>NZ_BCZP01000012.1 GCF_001598795.1 Delftia acidovorans NBRC 14950
AAGTCTGGCCTGGGCACGATCAAGGCAGACGCTGAGGTATCCATCGTCCGCGCGAGCATCCGCATCCGGCGCCGCGCTGGCGTGGACGCCGGCATGCGTGTGCTGTTCGACGGCCAGATCTACGAGCTCAAGGCCGTGCTGCCTGGGCCAACCCGCGAGTACATCGACCTGGTGTGCGAGCTTGTGAAAGGACCGACCCAATGACCAAACCACGGACACCGCGCGCACCGCGGGCGCCGCGCGCTGCCCCGGCCGACGACGGCGGGCCGCGCACGGTGCTGACGACCAGGCCCGGCACCATCGGCCCCTACGGCTACATCGCCGGCCTGCTGATTGACGACGTGCCGGCCGATGTGGCTGCGGCAAACGCGGGCTGGATGGACGCGGACCCCGGGCGCGTGGCAGAGGCCCGCGCCGCGCGTGCCGACGCTGTGCCGTTCAAGGGCTGACGGCCATGGCCAGCCAGCGTGATTTGCGCAAGCAGGCCCTGCAGGGGAACAAGACTTTCGGCATGGCGGTGGACCTGGGCGCGCTGGACAGCCTGCTGGCGGACCTGGGCGAGGATGTGCATGAGGCTATTCGGCCAGTTGCCCAGGCGGGCGCTCAGGTGCTGTACGAGCGGGTCAAGATCAACGTGCGTGCGTTGGGGCGCTCCACGGGCAATCTGGACCGCTCGATCTACCAGGCCTTCAGCCCCGAGAAGTCGGCCGATGGCCAGCGCGCTGAGTACCACGTCAGCTGGAACCACCGCACTGCGCCCCATGGCCACCTGGTGGAATGGGGCTACCTGCAGCGCTACCGCTACTACCGGGGCAACGACGGACAGGTGCGGCCCATGGTCCGGCCTGGCATGGATGGCAAGAAGCCACCAGGCCGGCGCGCCAGCCAGGCGCAGAAGGATGCGTACTACGTGACCCTGCCGACGCCCGTTCAGGTTCCCGGCAAGGCCTTCGTGCGCAGCGCAGAGAGCTCTGTGCCTGAAGCGCAGAAGGCCGCCGAGGCCGAGCTGTGGCGCAGGCTGTTCGAGAAGGGTGCATACCATGGCGCTTGAGACCGACCTGATGGCCGAGCTGCTGGCCGAGTGCCCGCGCGTCGTAGTGGGCACCGCTCCCTACGGCACGGCCATGCCTTACGTGACCTGGCAGCACATCGGCGGCGACGTGCTGCGCTACACGGACAACGCGCCGGCCAACAAGCGCAAGCCGCTCATCCAGATCAACACCTGGGCCGCCGCGCCGCAGCAGGCCTTTGCGCTGATCCAGCGCATCGAGGAACGGCTCTGCGCAGCCGCCACCTTCACCGCCCGCCCTCACGGCGACCCGATTGGGGCCTATGACGATGCAGGAGTTGTCTCCGGCTACCTGCAGACCTTTTCCATTCTGGGCGCCAGATAGCCCGGCTGCGACCGTACAGGAGTGTCCATGGACAACAAGACAGTTGAATCGAACAAGCGCCTGGCTGAGAACCTGCGCACCCTGGCTGACAGGGTGGAGGCCCAGGACCAGCTCGTCTATTACTCGGCCAGCGCGGCGGTTCCAGATGCCGCTGCAGTGTTGCCGGGCGGGGAGCTCGTCTTTCAGCGCCCTCTCCCCTTGAATCTCGTCATCGTGATGGGAGACAAGGATTTCGTCTCCAGGGAAACCCAATGAGCACAGCAACTACGGAACTGCACCGCACGCTGATACGCCTCGCCAAGGGCGCCATCACAGCCTGGGAGAAGTGGCTCGAAAGCCGCGCCTCTCACTGAACGTTTTCTCCAACCTGCCTCGCAGGCCTGCCACTCCCGATAGGGACTCGCAGCCATGACGCCTCGCAGAAACCGGCCCCTCTGGGGCCTTTTTCTTTGAAAGGGCCACAACATGGCATCTCTCCCTACCGGCTCGCGCATCGCCGTGGCCACTTCCATCGGCGCCAAGGTGCCTATCACCGCGATCACCAACGCGACCGAGGCCGTCTGCACGGCAGCGGGCCATGGCCTGGCCGTCGGCAACATCGTGATCGTCCTGTCCGGCTGGGGGCGCCTGAACGGCCTGGTGTTCCGCGTGAAAGCCATCCCGACCCCGGACACGTTCACCCTGGAGGGCCGCAAGGCCAACACCAGCAACACCAACCTGTTCACCCCTGGCGGCGGCGCTGGCTCGTTCCAGAAGGCCCTGACATGGGTGGACGTGGTGCAGATCCTGTCCAACAACACCAGCGGCGGCGATCCCAAGAAGGTCACGTATCGCTACCTGGAGAGCGAGAACGAGCAGGAAATCAACGACGGTTTCAGTCCGGTCTCGCGTTCGCTGGAAATCGACGCCGACGCCATCGAGACCCCGGGCTACACGGCTCTGGAAGACCTGTCCGCCAGCGGCGCCGACACGATCCAGCGCCTGACGATGAAGAACGGCGCGACCAGCTACCTGGCCTGCACCGTGGCGCTCAACGACGAGGTGCTGATGCAGGACGGCCAGGTCAACCGCGTGAAGGCCGATTTCAGCGGCAAGGGCCGCTCCACCCGCTACGCCAGCTAAGGCGTCAACCCCATGCACCGGCCCGGCTGTTTCGTCTCTTTCAGCGGAGGCGGGCAGTCGGGCACGGGCTTTTTATTTCTCCATCCGCTGAAAGGATCTCTCCATGCCCGCTCAATCGAAGACCGCTGTTTCCAACGCCGCAGACCAAGCCGGCAAGCAGAAGCCTCCCGCATTCATCTTCGGTGCCCGTCCGGACACCATCACTGCCGACGTTTCTTTCGTGCGCGTGACCGGCGAAGTCCATGAGATGGTCTGCCAGTTCAAGTACCGCACGCGCCGTGAATTCGGCGAGCTGTGGGACAAGGTGTCCGACGCCAAGATCCCGCAACCCGCAAACGGCGAGAAATTCAGCTTCGCTGGCCTGGCCGACAGCGGCCTGGAATTCAGCGTCGAGCGCACCCTCCAGTACCTGGCTGGCTGGGATCTGGACATCGAACTCGACAAGGCCTCTCTGCTGCAGTTGTTCGATGAAGAGCCCAACGCCGCCGCCGCGTTCTGGGAAGCCTACCGTGGCGCCCTGGTGGACGGCCGCGTAAAAAACTCTTGAGCGCCACCGTCGCCTATTTCACCCCCGACCCTGAGGTCGCAGAAGGCTGCGAGCCAGAAGACTACTGGGAAGACCCAGTGGAGGCCTGGCCCGAGAACGCCGAGCCGCTGGCGCTGTTCGTCGGCCTGCAGACGCAATGGGCTTGGGTGGTTGGAATGGGCGGCGGCGGGCGCATCGGCCTGCGATACGAAGCGGTCTATCCGCTGCTTGACCGCGTTGCGCAGGGCGACCAGGAGCTGTGGGACGAACTGTTCGCAGACGTGCGGCGGATGGAGATGGCCGTTGTCAACATCCCGCAGAAAAGGTGATGCGGTAGCATGCCCTTCATTTTTTAAGCGGGGCTTGTATGAAAAAACTATTCTTAGTTGGGTCGCTTATTCCAGCGGCTTTCTACCTGTACGGCAGTTACCTTGTCCATCAGCATCGCAAGCCAGTTCTCGCGGAGTTGAAAGACCCAGATTCTGCGCAGTTTCGAAAGGAGCGCTTGGTCAGGAAGGGCGGATTCACTTTGGAGGGGACCATCCTCTGCGGAGAGGTGAACGCAAAAAATGAAATGGGTGGATTCGCGGGCTATAAGCCATTCGCATCTGCAGCCAACGGCAGGGCGGAAATAGGATCGGATGCCGTTGATAGAAAGTTCGTTGAACTCTACTGTGAGTAGGTTCGATATTCATTACTAGACCGGCATTGTTCGGTAGGAAAAGGGCTCGCTTTGGCGGGCCTTTTTGTTTGGGGGTCACATGGAAGAACAAAACCGCAAGATTGGCTTCGTGGTTTCTGCGGAAGACGACACCAAGACCACCTTTCAGAACATCAAGACCGGCGCGGCCGACATGGCTGCGTCTGTTGCCAAGTCCGGCGAGCAGGCGGCCAAGGGCGTGAAGGGGATCGGCGATGGCGCCGATGAAGCCGCCCAGAAGATGGGGCGCGCCGAGAGCGCCATGGCTCAGGCGCTGACCCGCGCCACTGAAAAAGCCCAGATTGCCGCCCAGGCCGGCGAAAGCCTGTCGCGTGCTTTCGAGCAGAAGATCGAGATGCGCGGTCTCGATGTGACCAAGTTGAACCCGCTGGTCGCCAAGCTGCGCGAGGCCGAGGAAGCGCTCGCCTCGTTCAAGGCCCAGCAGGCCAAGGACGCTGGTCAGAGCTCGTTCCTGGAGTCCCTGCGTTCGCAGACCCAGGCGCTTGGCAAAACCAAGGCCGAGCTGCTGGAGCTGCAAGCCGCGCAGCTGGGCGTTGCCAGCCAGGCGGCCCCGTACATCGCCAAGCTGCGCGAGACCGAGGCCGGCATGGGTCGAGTCGGAAACACGGCGGCCCAGACGGCACAAGCTATGCGCATGGTTCCGGCGCAGTTCACTGACATCGTTGTGTCGCTGCAAGCCGGTCAGGCGCCGCTGACGGTCCTCTTGCAACAGGGCGGCCAGTTGAAGGATATGTTCGGCGGTGCTGGCGCTGCTGCGCGCGGCATGGCTGGCTACGTGGTCGGCTTGGTGAATCCCTTCACCGTGGCTGCTGCTGCCGCCGCAACGCTCGGCGTCGCGTATTACCAAGGCAGCAAGGAGTCGGACAACTTCCGCCGCTCCCTTGTGCTGAGCGGCAACCAGGCCGGCACCACCGTCGATGAGCTGAATGCCATGGCTCGCGCCATCGCCAGCACATCGGGCACTCAGGGTGCTGCCGCTGCAGGCCTTGCCGATATGGCTCGCTACAGCAAGGTCGCATCCGACCAACTGAAGGACTTCACTGCCATCGCTCTGCAATGGGAGAAGACCACAGGCCAGGCCGTCAGCGAGACGGCCAAGCAGTTCGCGGACCTGGCCAAAGATCCGCTGCAGGCATCGCTCGCACTGAACGAGCAAATGAACTACCTGACGGCGAGCATCTACGACCAGATCAAGGCTCTGGAGAAGCAGGGCAAGACCGCCGAAGCTGCGGCCGTGGCTCAGAAGGCCTACGCAGACGCGATGAAGACCGGAGCAGACGAGCTGACCCAGAACCTGGGCTACATCGAGCGCGCGGTCCAGATAGTGACGGGCGGCGCGAAGAAGATGTGGGACGCCATCCTCGGCGTGGGGCGCCAGACCTCGCCCACGGACCAGGCGGCGAAGCACCTTGAAGCGCTGCAACAGGAGTTGAATACAAAGCTCGCGCAGGGGCCAAAGAACGAGCAGTCGCGTACGAGCTGGGACAAGGGAGTCGAAAACCTGAAGCGGCAGATCCAGCAGGCCACCGATTTTTTGGCGTTCGCTGGCGCTGCTGGCAAGTCCATTGCCGAGACTCAGGCCGCCAACAAGGAGTACGTCGATGCAATGGAGGACTTCGACAAGCTTGCAGGCCAGTTTGCGACCAAGGATGTCAAGCGCAAGCAAGAGTTGACCATCGCTCAGAACACCTACAACAAGTCGGTTGAAGAAACGAAGCGAGCCTATGCCAACACGCCGGAGCTGGCGTCGAAGCTTGCTGATCTGGAGACGCGCTACAAGAACGCCGTCGAGGGGATCAACAAGCGGTACACCGAGAAGGGCTCGGGCGGCATCAGCATCTCGGACAACCAGCTCGCGAACCTGGAAGGCCAGCTCGCCGCCGCCAAGCAGTACCGCGAACAGCTGCTCACGCTGGGCGTGGCCGCCGCTGACTTGAACGTCGGTGAGCGCGAGTCGCTCAAGCTGTCGGCCCAGATCGAGAAAGCGACCAACGCGAAGACCCGGGCCAAGCTGGAAGAAGCCAAGGCCCTGGCCGATGCCCTGGGCGTGCAGCTGCGCAGCAATGACGGCTTGGAGAAGTCGATGAAGGTCCAAGAAGCCCTCATTGCTGGCAACTTCAAGGCCGCTGATTCGATCACCGACCGTGCGCGCGAGCAGGAGGCTGCCAACGCCGTGTTTGGCAAGGGCCGCACCGAGATCGAGCGCATGACGCTGGCCACGCTGCAGCAGCAGATGGCAGAGGCCCAGGGCAGCGACAGCTTCGACCCGAAGTACATCGCAAGCCTGGAGGCCAAGATCGCCGCCCAGAAACGCTATACGGCGGCGCTCCAGCAGGCCGACTACAAGCAGATGGACGACCGTCTCACCAAGTCGCTTCAGACCTCGAAGGATGAGCTGGCGATCCAGAAGGAGGGTCTGTCGCTGCTGGGTGCCGATGAGGTGCAGCGCAAGAAGATCATCGCGCAGCGCCGCATCGAGTTGGAGCTCGCCAAGGAGCTTGCGGAGATCGACCGCACGATCTACAGCGACGACAAGGACGAGAACGACAAGAAGCGCGAGACGCTGCGCCAGAAGGCCCGCGAGAAGGCCGAGACCAATACTCAGACCTCGCTGCTGCGCATCCAGGAGGAGTACGTCAACAAGCAGGTTGAGCAGTACGACGAGATCTTCCGCAAGGGCTTCGCAGACATGCTCAACAACGGGCGCGACGGCTGGGATAGCTTCACGAAGAGCCTGACCACCACGTTCAAGACGACCGTGGCGGACCAAATCTACAAGATGTTCCTGCGCCCGTTCGTTGTGCAGGTGGTTGCCTCGCTGCTCGGCGTGCAGGGTGGTGGCGGCGCCGGGGCAAGTGGCCTTTCTGGTGTTGGTGGCGGTGGGTCCGGTGGATTTTCGATACCGGGCCTGCCCAGCATGGGCGGCAGCTATTTCAATGCAGGCATGGCTGGAGGCTGGGCCGGTTTTGAGGGCGGCATTTCAATGATGCAGGCCGGAGAGTGGGCTGCGGGCGGCATGCAAGCCCTGGGCGCCGCCGCGCCCTACATCGGCGCACTGCTTCAGATTGGGCAAGGCAAATACGGCTCGGGCGTCGGCATGGCCGCTGGCGCTTACATCGGCTCGATTGTTCCTGTGATCGGGACGGCGATTGGCGCACTCATCGGCGGCATTGTGGGTGGTCTGTTTGACGGCGGGGCGCGTGGCCCGAACCACTCCGGCGGCGTGGCGTCCACTGGGACGACCGACCGGGACCTGGCTGTCAAACAGGTGCTGGGTACTGATGCGTGGGGAAACACCCTCACCGACTTCACGGATCGTGGCAACAAGGACCTCGACAAGCAGCTCGACAAGACCGTCAAAGGGATGCTCGATCTGTACAAGTCGCTCGCAAAGATCGGCGGCGTCAAGGCGCGCGATATCGACATAGCGGCTGGCTTTTCGGTCAATCCGAAATACGGCGACGAAGGGGCCATGGGCTTCTTTCAGCTCCTGGACAAGCAGACCGGGGAGGTGCTCAAGAAGTACAAAAATCGTGATCTCGACAAAGACCCGCAGAAAGCGTGGGCGCAGTTTGTTGCAGACATGGGTGGCGAACTCGTCAACGAGATCAAGAAGGGCGACATACCCGGCTGGATGAAAGAGGAGCTGGATGCAATTGGCGAAAACGTCACCCTGGAAGGGCTCAATGCCGCGATTCAGAAGATCGCGATCATCGACGTGGCATTCAAGGGATGGGCTGATAGCGTCACTGGCTTTGCCAATCTGACTGCAAAAGCGCAAACAGAACTGCTCAAGTTCGCGGGCGGCATTGAAGCCTTGGCGAGCGGCGTGAATGCCTTCTACGCCGGCTTTTATTCGGAGCAAGAGCGGGCGCTGATCCTGCAGCGCCAGGTGCGAGACCAGCTCAAAAAGCTGGGCATCGACATCGATCCTGCTGGGGGCGAGGCAGCGAAGAAGGCTTTCAGGAAGCTCATCGAAGACGCTCTCGCATCCGGCAACAACGAGCTGGCGGCAAAGCTGCTGGCCCTGGCGCAGCTGTTCGGCGTGGCGGCCGATGCCGCGCAGAAGTCAGCGGACACGGCGGCCGAGGCGGCGAAGACTGCGGGAGATGAGGCAGCCAAGGCTGTCGAGGATGCGCGCAAGAAGGCCAAGGATGCCGCATACGCGAACTTCGAGGCAGCGATCCAGCGTGAGCAGAAGTACTGGCAGGACGTGGCCAGCGCATCGCAGGAGGCCATAAGCAGCCTGTCGAGCGCGCTGAGCACGCTGCGCAGCAATGCGCGCGACCTGTACGGCTCGCTGGATGCCACGCAGCAGATGCTGGCCGCCCAGGGGATGGTCTACATCGAGGACGCACTGTCGGGCGTGCGCGGCGGGCGAAAGCTCACCGACTACGCGGGCCTGACCGATGCTATCGGCGCGGCCCGTGGTGGCATCAACTCGGGGCGCTACGCGACCCAGTTTGAACGCGACCGCGATGCGTTGGTCCTAGCTGGCCAGCTCAGCGAATTGGCAGACAAGGGCGATGCGCAGCTGAGTGCAGAGGAGCGGCAGCTCAAGGCCTCGCAGGAGCAGCTTGAGCGCCTGGACAAGACGCTCACGTACTGGCGCGACCAGCTGGCCGACAACAAGGCGCAGATCGATGCGACGCTGAGCGTCGAGGATGCCGTCAAGGCCCTGCATGCGCTGATACCAGGCTCCAACATCAACGGCGGTGGAACGGGTCAAAAGCCCGGCTCCAGCGGCGGCGCTGTGTGGGGGCCAGGGGGAGGCGGAAGCACGGCCGCAGATCCGAAGTACGTGCGGCCACGCGCGGACGGCTCTGGCGGCACCTGGTACGAGGGCATCACGGACCCGGGCCGCGTTGCCGAGCTGGACAAGCTCGCGGGCGGCTATCACAAGTTCGACGGCACAGGTGACGCTGCCGGGCTCAACGCCTGGATTCGGGAGAACAACCTGAAGCCGCAGGACCTGGCGGACCTCTCCGGCCTCTATGCACGCGACTGGGACAACTGGTTCAAGGCCAACGGTATCCCCGCCTTCGCGGGTGGCGGCCTGTTTGGCGGAGGCCTGCGTCTGGTCGGCGAGCGCGGTCCAGAGCTGGAAGTGACGGGCCCGGCGCGCTACTGGTCCTCTGCACAGACGCAGGCGCTGCTCAGTGGCGCGGGCGGCAATTCGCGCCTGGAGTCGTTGGTCGAGCAACTGGTCGCCGAGAACCGGCTGATGCGCGGGCAGATCGCGGCGCTGGAGCGCAACACGGCTGGCATGCCGCAAATGGCCGAGCAGTTCGACACCGTGGCGGAGTCGGGCGTCCTGAGAGTGGGAACGGTATGAACATTCTTTTGCCGAAAGCGATCACGCCGGATTCGTTCGGCCCCGCCACGTCGATTCCCGAGCTGGATGCAGCCCGGGGCGAGGTGGCGTGGGTCGGCTCCGGCAACTACAAGGTGGGCGACCGCCGCGTGTATGAAAGGAAAATCTATCAATGCGTGAAAGATCACACGGGCACCGCGACAACGCCGGACAAGATGCCGGCCGAGTGGCTCTTCAAGGAGCCAACTAACCGCTGGTGCCCGTTCGATCAATACCTGTTCACGAAGGCCCGCGCTGTTCAGTCGCTGACGTACGAGCTCAAGGGCGTGTTTGCCGATGGCCTGGCTCTGTATGGGCTGGAGGGCGACTCGCTCAGCATCACCATCACGGCCGGTCCTGGCGGGGCAAACCTGATTCCGCCCATCAACGCGGACCTCTGGCAACAGGCATACGGCGAATGGGAATACCTCTTCGGCGATCTGCAGCGCGGCGATCACTACGTGCTCCGGGGCATCCCGCTGCACCCCGACCAGCGCATCAAGATCACCGTGCGCCGCACCGCGCCGACGGCCGAGGCTGCAGTCGGCTACATCAGCGTGGGCAACCACAAAACGCTATTGGCCCCCTCGGGCGGCTTCAGCGCGGTCGAGGATGGCGCCGAGGTCACGACAAAGGACTACGGCTACACCAAAGACAACGCGGACGGCACCTACGAAGACATCGAGGGCCGCAAGGCCAAGAACATCAGCCTGTCCGTCGTGGTCGCCGCTGACCAGGCACCGCTGATCGATTCGCTGTTGACGCAGATCGCCGGCAAGGTGGTGGCAGTCGAAGTCTCCAAGCTGGCCAAGTTCTCGCACCTCGCAACCGTGGGCAAGGTCACTGGCACCGTGCGCTCCTCGGGCGGCCCAACTGCCCGCGCAGAAATCCAAATCAAAGGCAACGTATGACCGATATCGTCACGATCCCGGACGTGCTGCCGATCTCGCCCTATCCGGCGCTCGGCAGCACCAATTTCAACAACGAGGCCTATGCATACGCCACGTCGGTCCCGCCCGCTGTCGCGCGCATGCGCGAGATCGCCGTCGCGTGCCGGACGTGTGCAATTGCGGCGCAGGAGTTCGCGGTGGCGGCTCAAGGCCATGCCAGCAATGCACTCACCTATGCCAACAATGCAGCCGGCAGTGCCAGCGGAGCGGCCACATCCGCTGGGAGCGCGCTCACATCTGCCAATAGTGCCGCGACCAGTGCCAGCGGCGCTGCAGCCAGCTATGCGGCAATGCAGAAGCTGTACCTGGGTGCCAAGACGGCAAACCCCACGACGGACAACCAGGGCAATGCGCTGCAGGTTGGCGCGTGGTACACATATATCGGCACGGACCCCGCATACAAAGGCGTGTGGCTCTGGTGGGATGGCACAGCCTGGAACCCGGGTATTGGGCCAGTGGCGGCCACGCTCATGCCAAAGACTGGAGGCGTCTTCTCGGGCCATGTGTCCGGGCCAAGCGGAGCGACCGGGGCGCAGCACCCGCAGGCTCAGGAGGTGATGCTGAAGGCTCCAGAGGCCTGGGGAAAAGACAAGCTGATGGGTGATTTGGGCGTCGGCTACGCGCTGATGACCACTTCGACGGGTCGAGGCGCGGATTGGCCTGTGGAGGGCTATGACGAGAACTTCCAAGCGTGGGATGTCACGACTACCGGCATCCCTTCCCGGATGGTTCAGGTTGCCACGCAGGTATTCACGACAAACGTGTATGCCCGCACTCAAGGAAGTACCTGGATGCGGTGCCGACATGACGCCACATGGGGGGCGTGGTCTCGCGTGATTACAGACACGACTGCGATGGGTAAGCAGATAACGGTCAATCAGCCTGCTGGGACGCCGACTTACACCGTGGACCCCGGTTTGGGTGGTGTGCATGTCGTAACGATTAACGCGACATGCCAATTCATATTGCCTATCGGTCGACAATATGGCGATGAGGTCACGCTGCACGTTATCAGCGCAGGCGCAATACGCGCAATTACGTTTTCCGCCAACGTTAGACTGCCAATTGACGGGACTGGTGCACTTTTGCCGTTTCCTCAGTATCCGGCGGGCGGGATGGTAAGCCTCATTTTTACCTGCAATCTCGTCAATCGCTGGGAATGCTTTTATGCGGGGGTGCATTGATGTTTGCACGAAGTATGTTGATGGCTAGCGGGCAGCGGCAGATAAACGTCATTATCTCGGCCAATGTCCGCAGCCCAAACATTTCCGCACTTGCTACCGCGCAGGGGTGGCGCGGCACTGAAAACATCACTCTTGTGATCAATGCCGGGGTGGATGTGGCCACGCTGCAGATATCGGGCATTCCAGACGACCGGCTGCACATCATAAACAACGGTCGTATCGGCGGGGTGCTGAATAGCGGCACTGGCTTGTACACCCGCATCCGAATCCTCGTCACAAATAACGGCACGATATTCGGCGGCGGGGGCGCGGGTGGTCGAGGCAGCTCCGCAGGCTATTCATACCCTGGGGGAACAAGCGATACAGCCCAGGGCGGAGTAGGTGGTAATGGCGCAGGATTTACTGCATCTGCAGCGGTATCAATGGTCGCCAGAGACACAAGCCCCGCCCCCACAAGCGGATCGTATGTCAGCTACTCCGGCGCGATTTTCCCTGGCGACACTCGCCCCTGGGCTCAGGGCGGCTTCGGCGGATCCGGTGGCGCTATTGGGGTTGCAGGAGCGAATGGCGAAAACGCATCCAGCGGAGGAACTGGTGCGACAGGCTCTGTCCCTGGGAGTCCGCCCGCTGCAGCTGGCTACTACCTCGACGGAAACGCATACGTCACATGGCTTGCAACCGGCACGCGCCTCGGCCGCGTTATTTGAGGATCAACATGTACATCAACACCGAAACCGGGCAATACCCGCTGAGCGTTGCTCAGATCCAGGAGCTGCACCCCATGACGATGATGGCCCAGCATCTGGAATGCTATGCCCCAGTGGAGCCCACCGACACGCCCGCATATGACGCGGACACGCAAAAGCCGATTGAGGTCGAGCCTGTGGAAATCGACGGCGTTTGGCGGCAGCAGTGGTCCGTCGTGCCGCTCACCGAAGATGAGCTGGCCGAGCTGCAGCGCCTACGCGATGAGGCTGCGGCCGCGCTGATCCCGAAGTCCTGCACGCGGCGCCAGGGGCAGCTTGCGCTCCTCGCTCATGGCGTGCTGGACGATGCAGAGGCGGCCATTGCAGCGATCACTGACCCCGTGCAAAAGCGCGAAGCCCAGATCGAGTACGAGGCGGACACATGGGAGCGTGCAAACCTGTTCCTGCAGCAACTGTGGGCGCAGCTTGGCGGCACGCCGCAGTCGCTCGATGAGGCCTTCGCACTCGCTGTGACTCTCTGATCAGCCCCACTCCACAACAGCCGCCTTCGGGCGGTTTTTTCATGCCCGGAGGAGGGCCGATGAATCAACTTGAACCAACAGCTGCAGCTGTGGCAATCGCGTCCGTGCTCTTCGGGCCTGCGATGGCGGGCTACATCGGGCCGTATGCGGTGATCCTCATTGCATCGACCGTGGGAGCCGCGTGGGCACTGGGCCGGCGCGATCCCAGCTCGCGGCTCGGCGCCGTGGGCTACTTCGCCCGGCTCAACGCCACGGCCTTGCTCATCACTGCCGGCCTGGCCACGCTTGCCGGGCGCTGGATGGGTATGGATGAGACCAACTGGATGTTGGCGCCCATTGCGCTCGTCGTGGGTGGCGTGGGCGACGACTGGCCGCGTTTGGGCCGTTGGGTCTTCGAGCGCGCCGGGCGCGTGCTGGAGCGCAAAGCGGGCGGTGGCGGGGAAGGGGGCACTCCATGACATGGCAATCCCATCAACTGCTTGCGATGCTCAACCTCGCGATTTGCACAGGCATCGGCTGGGCATGCATCTGCCGGCTCAACTCCCATGTGGCTCGGGCGCACAAGCTGGCCCGCGCCAGGTATGCACTGCTCCTGGCCGGCGCGCTGGCCTCGGGCATGCAGCCGGCCCTGTGGGGCACATGGACCACTGTGGGCGACACCATCTTCAGCGCCTGCGTGCTCGCGGGCCTGCTCATCAACGTGGCGCGCTGGCACGGCGCTGGCCACCCCATGCGACGGAGTGACGACCAATGACCTACTTCGATGACTGCTTCGAGAAGCTGATCGGCCACGAGGGCGGCTACGTCAGCAATCCCAAGGATCCGGGCGGCGAGACCAAGTTCGGGATCAGCAAGCGCGCATATCCAGGCCTGGACATCAAGGCGCTGACGCTGGCCGAGGCCAAGGCCATCTACCGGCGCGACTACTGGGATCGGGCGCGATGCGATGAACTGCCCCATGGCGTGGCCTTCGATGTGTTCGACGGTGCGGTGAACTCTGGCATTGGTCAGGCCATTCGCTGGCTGCAGCGCGCGGCCGGCGTAGCGGATGACGGCATCGTGGGGCCGCTGACCCTCGCGGCTGTGCGTCGCGCCGACCCGGAGGCTATCCAGGCGCGCTACAGCGGCCACCGGCTGGAATTCATGGCGCGCCTTTCGACATGGGACACGTTTGGGCGAGGCTGGGCACGACGCGTCGCAAGCAATTTGCAGGGGGTTGGATCATGAAATCGACGCTGATGAAGTGGGCCACGACGGCCCTTTTTGTTGCCTGGGAGGCTGGCTTGCGCGCCCGTGGCTGGGCTCGCAGGAAAGGCTGGTGGCCGCGATGATGAGCCCCACACAGATCATCCTGGCTGCGCTGGCGGCCGGCAACTTGCTTCTGGGCTGGGCCTGGCTGTCCGCCCGCGATGACGTGGCCACGGCTACCGCTGAACTGGTGAGCATGACGGGGCAGCGCGACGGCGCGCTCAAGGGCGCGCAGGCCTGCAGCGATGCCACCGAGGCCCTGGGCGCGACCGCCGCGCAGCGTGCTGCCGAAGCGGGGCCTGCCCGCGCCGTTGCCGCTGGCCAGGCTGCCGCGCTCAATGCCCGCGCCGACTACACCCTGGCCACGGCTCCTGCCGCCCCCGGCGATAGCTGCGCGAGCCTGCAGACCCTGGGCAGCGACTGGCTCAAGGGGAGGGCCAAGCCATGATGCGCGCCATCCTGCTGCTGGGCGCGCTGGTCCTGGCCGGCTGCGGCTCCGTGCCAAGGGTCGAAGTCCAGACAGTCAAGGTGCCCGTGCCCGTGGAGTGCCGCGAACCGATCCCCGACCGGCCCAGCATGCCCACGGAAGCCCTGGCAGACGACGCCGACCCCTTCGAGTTGCTGCGCGCTGCGCTGGCCGAGATCGACCGCCGCGAGGGCTACGAGGTGCGGCTGCTGGCCGCGCTTATAGCCTGCATGTGACCCCTGATGACGCGTGTAGTTTCAAAGCAGAAGTCAGACCAGTAAATGAACTGACGACTTCAGAGAATCTGACTTGCAACGGCTCTCTTAATTTATTTGGCTTTGCGTCGGAGTAACAGCGACAAAAAGGCGATTATCGAAGATAAGGCGAATAGTCCAAGTTCACCAATAGTTGGTACTGCAGTGATTGTTGGTTTAGGAGGAGCTATGTTTGTAAGGGATACATTGCCAGTCGCTGTTCCGCCTCGGCCATCAGAAATTTCATACTGAAATGAGATAGGATCTGTGGCATTGCCAGAGGGGGAGAAGGTGATTTCTCCTACTGCCGAGACTCCGATGCTTCCGCCTGTTATCAAAATGTTTGATGGAGTACCGCGAGTAATTGGATTTCCATTAATACTGATGATCTGCAAAGTATCCGAATCTGCGTCAGTATCGTTCGCCAAAATATTTAGTATGGTGGGCGAGTTAGGTATAGAGTATTTGTCCGGATTGGCGATCGGCGGATTGTTCTGGATTTTTGGATTGGTGTAAGTCTGGAAATTATAGAAACCGACAACTTCACCCACTGAATCAAGGCCCATCCAACGAATCTCTTTTATGAAGAGACCAGCCGCAATATCAGAAGGAGACAAAGTCACTCCGAATTTCTGAGGTGGGGCATCAAACACGTTCGTGGAGTCAGAAACTATTGTGCTCGTGCCGTCACTCGCAAAAATTTGGAGATTCGATCTCTCAAATACGTCGTTCCAATCGACAAAATCGAAGCTGAAAGCAGCAATCGCTGAGTTGGCTAGCTTGAAGGAGATGCCGTTATCTGAATTCACGGCGGCATATATTCCGGGAACTGCTGGTGCTCCGGAGTTCCAAAATAGACATTCTTCGGAAAAATTCGATGCACCCGACCCTGAGTTTAAGGTTTGGCAATATTTCGAAGGAGACCAAGGAGTGCCTGTATTGGGTCCGTAAGCCTCTACGGTAAAACCATTCCATTTATCCGGATTTCCCGCACTTCCTATCGGCTTCAGGTTGACAGAGGAACTGAAATCTTCATGAGTGGCAATTGTTCCAGAACCAATCGCAGACAAAAATCCGGGTTGATCGTCGATGAAGGTTGAAAACGTGGCCGCATGGCTACCCGCGATCCAAGAAAACATCACAAAGACGGCCGTGTTCCGTAGTGAAGATATTTCAAAACGCATATCAATCTTTCATAGATGGAATTTATGGAGGGACGGAGCTTGCCGGAAAATTATCTTCTTCTCAATAAGGGTAATTGTTAAATTTTGTTAAGCAGATTTCGGAGTGGCCTATCCCTTTTTCACTACTAGTTATCGATAAGTGAGAGGCCATAAGCAGGCTCGAACAATTCAGGAACGGTCAGTGAAAAAGCGTCGTGGTACGTGATATTAAGGGTTAATACCTATATTCAAATTCCTTGTAATTGTTGTGGTAAATAGATGCAACATGGATTTTTGTGTTAAATGCAGGTGAATGTGAGGTGACAGCTCTTGCAGTGCCGAAGTCGGATCTGCAACGCAGGATGACTTTTTAAAAAAATGTTAATTCTTGGCATGAAGTGTTACTTGTCGATAGCCGTAGGGCATGATGAGAATGACCTATCGATAACGCAAAATTGAGCATTTTGCTTAAGCAAAACAGGATGGGTTTGGTTCGAAGCGGATGCTTGTTTAGTAAGCTTGCGAATTCCGCTCTGTGAAAATCCTGAATAGCGATTCAAGAGGCTCTCGGCATGGGTAATAGATATAGCTCTCCCGATATTTCTGATATTGACGAAATCTATCCGCTGCAAGGACCTGCTCCTAAAAAGGGGTGGGGTGTATATATAGTGCCATTGGCATGCGGTCCATATATTAAAGCATGTGAATGCTTAGAAGTTGGGCAATGGGGGTTGATTCCAACGACGTCGCTAAGCAGGCGTCCTTTAAATTTGGATGGTTCCCCTATGTCAACGGAAAAAGCGTTCAGAGAAACGTTGAGCAATGATTACGTCTTTGGCCCGTCTTGGCATGCAGGCCGAAGGTGTCTTATCCCAGTGAGCAGCTGGATCGAGAATTACTCTGGTTTATCTGGTCGCAGTATTAATTGGATGTTCCGGCGTTCCGATGGAAAGCCTGCAATGTTGGCAGGGCTGTATAGTGAATGGATCGATCCGGTGAGCGGAGAGAAGGTGCCGAACTACACGGTGATCACACAAGATGCCGGAGCGCATCCAGTTCTCTCTCTCATGCACAGGCCTGGCAGAGAAAAGAGGTGTGTGGTAGTCCTGGAGCGCCAAGACTGGGATGCTTGGCTGCATTGCGCTCCGTCCCAAGCAGATTCATTGATTAAGTTGCCCATGATGGGGACGTTGAAGAGCGGGGCAGAAAACCCAGACGAAGAAGCTCTGTTGCCTCTTGAGCAGTTGCGCGCATTAAAGGCAGGTGGTTAATTTGGTGCTTGCTATCCAATCGCGTGGCAATTTATCAAGTTTTTTTCTCGTGCAGAAATCAGCTATAAATTGGGCTTGGTAATCTTGTTAAAAACGGTGAGAGCATGGAATTAAATATTTATGAGATTCTGCTATTCATTGCATTGCAATTAATTTGCTTCTCGTTTTTTATGATAATATTTTGGACGTATTGTATTGTTGTGAAATCAAAAATAAGAGAATCTTTTAATATCTTGGCTTTTATTTTTGGAGTTTTGGTATCTTTCGTCGCTGCAGATTTTCTCACGCCGTAGCAGATTTTTATTGGAATTGCCGTACCGCATCTTGTCAAGATTTGCTGCGCATATTTTTTGTTAAAAGACTGAGTGGGAAGATAAAGATCACTCCGCGTCCGGTATCAGGAGCTTATGCAAGGCCGTCAAGCCATAATCTACACGCTGCACATAGATATGCAGGTTTCTGGTTGCTATACGGACCGGATCTTGCATGGGAATGTCGAGCTCTTCGAGTTCCAGGCGGCCACGCTCTCCGGTGCAATCCGAGATGGTTGTTCCGTTGGCAACTTGCTGCGACTAGAGGGATTCCACATCTGGTACGGCCATGTGTCCATCGGCACCACGTCGCTCTATGCCATGCGCCACGACGCCGAGACGCTGGCGCAGCGGCTAGTGAGCCTGCATTCGCAGTTCGGCGGGTAGGGGGAGCGCAGCCCGAACTGTCTTGGTCGGATCTGAAATCCGAGCAAGTTGAAGGCACTTGGTGTGCTGGTGAGGGTACGGAGAGGCCTGAGGAAGAAGCGCCGCTGCGGGCGAGCCAGCTGCAAGCGCCATCGGCTGAACAGGGGGCTTGAGCTGCCGAGGCTCAGGTATGCTTTGGCAGCTGCAAAACAAAAAGGGAAATTGAGTTTCCCCAATTTCCCCCCAGAATCCTTGCGGAACCCGCATGGATGCTATGTTTTTGGTGCCGGAGAAAGGAATCGAACCCTCGACCTTCTCATTACGAATGAGCTGCTCTACCAACTGAGCTACACCGGCGACAGACAAAAATTATAACGGCAAATTCATGCCTCGGAATGGTACTGCGTCACTTTTTCGACTTCGTTCTTGGAGCCGAGGATGACGCTCACACGTTCGTGCAGTTGGGTGGGCTGGATGTCGAGGATGCGTTGCTTGCCGTTGGTGGCGGCGCCGCCGGCCTGCTCTATGAGCCAGGACATGGGGTTGGCTTCGTACATCAGGCGCAGCTTGCCGGGCTTGTTGGGCTCGCGGCGGTCCCAGGGGTACATGAAGATGCCGCCGCGGGTCATGATGCGGTGCACGTCGGCCACCATGGAGGCGATCCAGCGCATGTTGAAGTCCTTGCCGCGCGGGCCTTCCACGCCGGCCAGGCATTCGTCCACGTAGCGCTTGACGGGGGTGTCCCAGTGGCGCATGTTGGACATGTTGATGGCGAATTCCTTGGTGTCTTCGGGGATGCGGATGTTTTCCTGCACCAGCACGAAGGAGCCTTGCTCGCGGTCCAGCGTGAACATGGATACGCCGTCGCCCACGGTCAGCACGAGGGTGGTCTGCGGGCCGTAGATGCAGTAGCCGGCCGCGACCTGCTGGGTGCCGGGCTGCATGAAGTCCTGCTCGGTCACGCCGGGGTGGCCTTCGGGCTTCTTGAGCACGCTGAAGATGGTGCCGATGGAGACGTTGACGTCGATGTTGGACGAGCCGTCCAGCGGATCGAACATCAGCAGGTATTCGCCGTGCGGGTAGCGGTTGGGCACCAGGTAGATGCCTTCCATTTCCTCGGAGGCCATGGCTGCCAGGTGGCCGCCCCATTCGTTGGCCTCGATCAGCACCTCGTTGGCGATGATGTCCAGCTTCTTCTGGACTTCGCCCTGCACGTTCTCGCTGCCGGCCGTGCCCAGCACGTCGCCGATGGCACCCTTGTTGACGGATTGGCTGATGCGCTTGCAGGCGCGTGCCACGACTTCCAGCAGCAGGCGCAGCTGGCCGGGGATGAGGCCGTCCACGCGTTGCTGCTCGACCAGGTAGCGGGTCAGGCTGACGTTTTTCTTCATGGGTTCAACTCCTAAAAATCCGGGAGCAGATGCGGTGTGGAGTATGCATCTGCTGATGAACAGCATTTCAGTGATTCCTGGCTCGCAGCATGAAACCGGCGTTGTTCAGGCCAGGGACACCGAGGAAGAGCCGCCTCGCACCGAGGGTGTCGTCCCCCTGCAAGGGGGAAGGCGCGAAGCGACTCAGGGGGTGGCTCGTCAATCCGCCAGGGCGCGGGTGACTACCTCACGCACGTCGTTGCTGAGCTCAGCGCGGGCCGCCACGCGGGCGACGGCCTCGCGTGCGGCCGTGCGGTAGGGCTCGGCCAGCTTGCTCCAGCGGTCCAGGGCGCGCGCCAGGCGGGCGGCGACCTGGGGGTTGATGGCGTCCAGCTCGATGACGCGCTCGCTCCAGAACACATAGCCCGCCGCGTCGGCGCGGTGGAAGGCGCCTGGGTTGGCGCTGCAGTAGCTGAAGATCAGGCTGCGCGCGCGGTTGGGGTTCTTGATCTGGAAGTCGGGGTGCTTCATCAGCTGCTTGACGGCCGGCAGCACGTTGCCGCCACGGTCGCAGGCGCCGCCCTGCAGCGCGAACCACTTGTCCAGGACCAGTGCATCGTGCTGGAACAGCTTGTGAAAGCGTGCCAGCGCCTGGGCGGCCAGCGGGTGGCCGCTTTGCACCAGTGCCGTCAGGGCGCTCATGCGGTCGGTCATGTTGCCAGCGTCCTTGAAGCGCTGCAGCGCCTTGCCGGGCCAGACGCTGTCGCCCGAGGCGCGTGCGGCCAGGCACAGCATGGACAGGGCCAGGCCTGCCAGCGCACGGCGGCCGGAGCTGACGGGGGCGGGGCGGTAGGCGCCGGTGTCGCTGTGCTCTTGCCATGCCTGCTGCCAGTCGGCCTGCAGCTCGGTGGCCAGTTGCTGGCGCATGGCTTCACGCACGGCGTGCACGCGCTGCGGATCGACCACGGCCAGTTGCTCGGCGATGTAGCTTTCGCCGGGCAGGGCCAGCATCAGCTCCTTGAAGGCCGCATCCAGCTGGGGATGGCGCAGCACGCCGCGCATGGCCTCGACGAAGGAGGCCGGCAGCAGGGCGGCCGTGATCTGGCCGCTGGCGTCTGCCGTGATGGAGGTGTCGCCAATGGCCTGCAGCGCGATGCGCAGGCCCAGGCGCTGGCCAGCTTCCCAGCGGTTGAAGGCATCGCTGTCATGGGCCAGCAGGGTCAGCAAGGCGGCATCGCTGTCGCTGTGCTGCAGCACCACGGGGGCGCTGAAGCCGCGCAGCAGCGAGGGCACGGGCTCCTGGTCCACGTCGGTGAAGACGAAGCTGTGGCTGGGCTCGGACAGCACGAGCAGGCGGCTGTCGCCCGCTGCCGCCTGATCCTCGCCCTGCAGGCGCAGGGTCAGCGCGCGGCCGTCCTGGCCCAGCAGGCCCATCTGCACGGGGATGACGAAGGGCAGCTTCTCGGCCTGGCCCGGCGTGGGCGCGCAGCTTTGGCTCAGCGTCAGCGTGTAGGTGCGTGCGGCAGCGTCATAGCTGCCTTCGGCGTGCAGCTGGGGCGTGCCGGCCTGGCTGTACCAGCGCTTGAACTGGTCCAGGCGCTGGGCCAGCTCGCTGCCAGGGTTGGCGTCGGCCATGGCCTGGGCGAAGTCGTCGCAGGTGACGGCGTGGCCGTCATGGCGCTCGAAATACAGCTTCATGCCCTTGGCAAAGCCTTCGCGGCCCACCAGGTTGTGCTGCATGCGCACGACCTCGGCACCCTTTTCGTAGATGGTGACGGTGTAGAAGTTGTTGATCTCGATGTAGCTGTCGGGCCGCACCGGGTGGGCCATGGGGCCCGCATCTTCGGGGAACTGGGCGGTGCGCAGCACGCGCACGTCCTCGATGCGCTTGACGGCGCGCGCCGAGGGGCTGCCCGCCATGTCCATGCTGAATTCCTGGTCGCGGAAGACGGTCAGGCCTTCCTTGAGCGACAGCTGGAACCAGTCGCGGCAGGTGACGCGGTTGCCGGTCCAGTTGTGGAAGTACTCGTGGCCGACGACGGACTCGATGTTGGCGTAGTCGATGTCGGTGGCCGTGGACTGGCTGGCCAGAACGTACTTGGTATTGAAGACGTTCAGGCCCTTGTTCTCCATGGCGCCCATGTTGAAGTCGCTGGTGGCGACGATCATGAAGCGGTCCAGGTCCAGGGACAGGCCGAAGCGGGCCTCGTCCCAGGCCACGCTGGCCATGAGGGAGTTCATGGCGTGCTCGGTCTTCTCCAGGTCGCCGGGGCGCACGAAGACCTGCAGCAGGTGGTCGCGGCCTGCGCGGCTCTTGATCTTTTGCTCGCGCGCAACCAGATTGCCGGCCACCAGGGCGAACAGGTAGCTGGGCTTTCTGTGCGGATCGGTCCACTTGGCGAAGTGGCGGCCGTCTTCCAGCGCGCCTTGCTCGACCAGGTTGCCGTTGGACAGCAGCACCGGGTACGCGGTCTTGTCGGCGCGCAGCGTCACGGTGTACATGGCCATCACATCGGGACGGTCCAGGAAATAGGTGATGCGGCGGAAACCCTCGGCCTCGCACTGGGTGAAGAACGTGCCCTGGCTCACATACAGGCCCATGAGCTTGGTGTTCTTGGCGGGCGCGCAGGTGGTGAAGATTTCCAGATCGACGGGGTCGCCGCCCTCGGGCAGGTTCTCCAGCACGAGCTGGTCGCCGTCCATCTTGAACGAGGTGCCGCCGCCGTTGACCAGCACGCGCGCAAGGTTCAGTTCATCGCCGTCCAGGCGCAGCGGCTGCGCCGGCACCTCGGTGTTGCGGCGCACGCGCATCTTGTTGAGCACGCGGGTCTTGGCCGGATCGAGATCGAAGGTCAGGTCCACGGTGTCGATCCACCAGGCAGGAGCCTGGTAGTCGGCGCGGTGGATGGCGGTGGCAGGGGCCTGCCCGTCACGCAGTTGCAGCATACAGATTCCTTCCTATGCCAATATCAGGGGACAGAGTTCAAGCCCCTGTGCGGCCGGTGCCGCCCAGGGGCTTGAAATCAGAGGCCTTGCTTGAGCGAGGCTTCGATGAAAGCGTCGAGGTCGCCGTCCAGTACCTTCTGGGTGGCCGAGATTTCGACGTTGGTGCGCAAATCCTTGATGCGGCTGTTGTCCAGCACGTACGAGCGGATCTGGTGGCCCCAGCCCACATCGGTCTTGGTGTCCTCCAGCTTTTGCTGCTCCACCATGCGCTTTTGCATCTCGTGCTCATAGAGCTTGGAGCGCAGGCGCTGCCAGGCCACGTCGCGGTTGCTGTGCTGGCTGCGGCCGTCCTGGCATTGCACGACGATGCCGGTGGGCATGTGCGTCAGGCGCACGGCCGAGTCGGTCTTGTTGATGTGCTGGCCGCCCGCGCCCGAAGCGCGGTAGGTGTCGGTGCGCACGTCCGAGGGGTTGATCTCGATCTGGATCGAGTCGTCGATCTCGGGGTAGACGAACAGCGAGGCAAAGCTGGTGTGGCGGCCGCCCGAGCTGTCGAAGGGCGACTTGCGCACCAGGCGGTGCACGCCGGTTTCGGTGCGCAGCAGGCCGTAGGCGTACTCGCCTTCGATGTGGATGGTCGCGCTCTTGATGCCGGCGATGTCGCCCGGCGTCTCTTCCTCGACCGTGGCCTTGAAGCCCTTGCGCTCGGCGTACTTCAGGTACTGGCGCAGCAGCATGCCGGCCCAGTCGCAGGCTTCGGTGCCGCCGGCGCCGGCCTGGATGTCCACGAAGCAGTTCAGCGGATCGGCTTCCTTGCCGAACATGCGGCGGAACTCCAGCTCCTCGATCAGCGGCTGCAGCTTGGCGGTCTCGCCCTCGATGGTGAGCAGGCCGGTCTCATCGCCTTCTTCCTTGCTCATCTCGAACAGCTCGGCGTTGTCGGCCAGCTCGGTGGTGAGCTTTTGCAGCGTCAGCACGACGCCGTCGAGCAGCTTCTTTTCCTTGCCCAGTTCCTGGGCCTTCTTGGGGTCGTTCCAGACGCTGGGATCTTCCAGCGAGGCATTTACCGTGCGCAGTCGTTCGTACTTTGCATCGTAGTCAAAGATACCTCCGTAGATCTGCCGCACGCTGCGACAGATCTTCGAGGGTGTTGCCGATGAGGTTGATGCGTTCTGCTTCCATGATGTGTTCCGTTCTTCTGATGAATGTGTTCTTGGCCGAATCGCCGATTTTCTCATGCTGGGGCATCGTGCCGGGGCAAGCGCCCGCCGCGCGGGTCCGGAGGCGCGCTGCCGTGTGACGATGGCTTTCAAAACAAGGGCTTGCAGCGGCCGATCATGGCAGATTTGAAGGGCTTGGCCATGGCAATGCACAGGTTGCAGCGTGGACCCTGGCGTGATCTGGCTGCAGACCTCCCGGAAAAAAGGCCCGGCCAGCAGGAGCTGGTCGGGCCTTGGCAGGCATGTCCGCCCCCGGCGGGGCGGGCGAAAACCTGGTTCAGAAGGTTTCCCAATCGTCGTCGGAAGCCGTGCTGGCCGCTTTGGCCTTGGCTTTGGCCGATGCCGTCACGGCAGGCCGGGCCGGCTGTGCTGGCTGGGCCGGGCGCGCGGCGCCTGCCGGAGCAGGGGGTGCACCGGCCGCACCGGTCGCACCGGTTGCAGAAGGCAGGGCGGCCGAAGCACGTGCGGGCACCGCGCGTTTGGGAGCGGAAGGTGCCAGATGCGGACGGGGCGCCGTCGGCGCGTGGCGGGGCGCTGCCACGGCGGCAGCGTGGTTGACGCCACGGCTGTTGCCCAGCATGCCGGTGGACGGCGAGAGCTTGAACACGCTGACCACTTCGGCCAGCGCCTTGGCCTGGGCCTGCAGTGCGCCGGTGGCCGCCGCCGATTCCTCCACCAGTGCGGCGTTCTGCTGGGTCATCTGGTCCATCTGCGTGACGGCCTGGTTGACCTGCTCGATACCGGCCGTCTGCTCATGGCTGGCGGCCGAGATCTCGCCCATGATGTCGGTCACGCGGCGCACGCTGGCCACGATCTCTTCCATGGTCTTGCCGGCCGAGTCGACCTGGGCGCTGCCTTCCTCGACCTTGCCCACCGAGTCGTCGATGAGCTGCTTGATCTCCTTGGCGGCGGCGGCCGAGCGCTGGGCCAGGGTGCGCACTTCCGAGGCGACGACGGCAAAGCCGCGTCCCTGGTCACCGGCGCGGGCCGCTTCCACGGCCGCATTCAGCGCCAGGATGTTGGTCTGGAAGGCGATGGAGTCGATGACGCCGATGATGTCCACGATCTTGCGCGAGGCATCGTTGATGGCGGACATGGTCTGCACCACCTGGGCCACGGCCGAGCCGCCGCGCACGGCGACCTGGGAGGCGGCGGCGGCCAGCTGGTTGGCCTGCTGGGCGTTGGCGCCGTTTTGCTTGACGGTGGAGGTCAGCTCCTCCATGGAGGCGGCGGTCTGCTCCAGCGAGCTGGCCTGTTCCTCGGTGCGGGCCGACAGGTCCTGGTTGCCCGATGCGATCTGGCCGCTGGCCGTGGCGATGGAGTCCGTGCCCTGGCGCACCTGGCCGACGATGCGCTGCAGGCTCTCGTTCATGTGCTGCAGGGCCTGCAGCAGCTGGCCGGTCTCGTCCTTGCCATGCACCTCGATGCGGCTGCCCAGGTCGCCGGCGGCCACGGCCTGTGCCAGGCTCACGGCCTGCTGCAGGGGGCGTGCCACGCTGCGGGCGATCAGCAGCGCCATGCCCAGGCCGAAGAGGACGGCCCCCGCCAGCAGGGCGATCACCCACCAGCGCGCGGCGGTGAAGATGTCGTCGCCTGCCTGGTTGGCATCCTCGATGCCCTGGGCGTTGATCTTGAGCAGTTCGTCCAGCTTGGCGTTGATGGCACGGCTGGTCTTGACCGAATCGCCGCGCAGCACCTCGGACGCCTCGTCGGTGCGCAGGGCGTGGGACAGGTCCACGATCTTTGCCGTGTGCTGCGCGTACTGGCCCAGGTCGTCCTTGATGCCGGCCATCAGCTCGCGCTCACGCGCGGTGTTGGCATAGCGCTCGAAGGCCTGCTGGTTCTTGAGCAGCTCGGACCACAGCGCCGGCATGCTCTTGTCGTAGATGGCCATTTCATCCATCGAGGTGGCCAGCACATGCTGCATGGTCTGCGAGCGGTAGCGCTGCAGCTGGTAGCGCATCTCCATGATCACGCGCTCGGCGGGCATCCAGTGGTGCGCCAGATCGGTGGCCGTGCGGTTGACACGGTCCAGCTGGACCACGGAGAACAGGCCCAGGCCGGCGGTCAGCAGCAGCAGGGCGATGAAAGAGGCCAGCAGCTTGTGGGCCAGCTTCAGATTGCGGAAAAACATCATGGTGGGGAGTGCCGTACGGCGAGAAGCGAAAGCGGGTGAGCGGCGGTGGCTGCGAATCGAGGGGATGCGGTGGCGATCGGTGGCGATCAGCGGGGCCGACACTCGGCCCCGCCATGCCGCAGTTATCGGTCACTTGCCGGCGAGGCTTAGGGAAAAATAGGTCCAGTCCGAATATTTATTGCGGATTGTTACTTTTGCCGGCCAAGGTCTCCGCGCACATGGCCTGGTCCGTTCACATGCCAGTTCACACGTCCGCTCACACGTCCGTCGCCACGCCGGCTTGCAGGCTCGATGCCTGCAGCCACCGCTCCAGATCCGCTGCCGGCAGCGGGCGCGAGAACAGATAGCCCTGCGCGACCGGATAGCCCTGTTCGCGCAGGATGGTGTTCTGCGCAGCCGTCTCCACTCCCTCGGCCACCACGGTCAGGTGCAGGCTGCGGCCTATGCCCAGGATGGCGTTGCTCAGGGCCTGGGCGGCTTCGTCGTTTTCCAGGTCGGCCACGAAGCTGCGGTCCAGCTTGAGCTCGCTGACGGGCAGGCGGCGCAGGTAGCTGAGGCTGGAGTAGCCCGTGCCGAAGTCGTCCATGGACACGCGCACGCCCTGGGAATGCACGGCCTGCAGCGTGCGCATGGTGCCCGGGTTGGTGTCCAGCAGCAGGCTTTCGGTGATCTCCAGCGTGAGGTCCTGCGGCTTGAGCGCGTTGTGCTCCAGCGTGTCGGCAATCATGCGCGGCAGGTCCAGGTTGTGAAAGCTGGTGGGCGAGAGGTTGACCGACATGGCCGGCACGTCAATGCCCCGGCTGCGCCACTCGCCCAGCTGGCGGCAGGCCTCGCGCAGTGCCCAGGTGCCCAGCTCGCCGATCAGGCCGCATTCCTCGGCCAGCGGAATGAAGCGTGCGGGCGAGATCTCGCCGAATTCCGCATGGCTCCAGCGCGCCAGGGCCTCCACGCCGTAGAGGCGCCCGTCCTTCAGGTCGAGCTGGGGCTGGTAGTGCAGTCGCAGGCCGCCGCTGCGCAGGGCGTCGCGCAGCGCCGTCTCCAGCACCAGCCGCTCCTGCGCCAGGCGGTTCATCTCGGGGCTGAAGAAGCTGTAGAGCCCGCGCCCGCCCGATTTGGCCTGGTACATGGCCATGTCGGCGCGGTGCAGCAGGGTCTCCATGTCGCGCCCGTCGGCGGGAAACACGGCAATGCCGCAACTGGCCGTGCTGGCCAGGGACACGTCGTCGATCATGCAGGGCTCGCCAAGTGCCGACTGCAGCCGCTCGATCACCTCGGCCGCCTGCGCACCGCCGCAGTGTGGCAGCACGATGACGAATTCATCGCCCGACAGGCGCCCGGCAATGTCGCCCGTGCGCAGCTCCGCCTGGATGCGCTGGGCCACGCTGCACAGCAGCCTGTCGCCGGCCGGGTGGCCCAGCGAGTCGTTGACCTGCTTGAAACGGTCCAGGTCGATGAAGACCACGGCCAGCTCGTGGCCCTCGTGCGAAGCCACGGACAGCGCCTGCTCGGCCTGGGCCAGCAGCAGGCTGCGGTTGGGCAGGGTGGTCAGCCCGTCGTAGAAGGCCAGCTGCCGGATGCGGCGGCGTGCCTGCTCGCGCTCCAGCGCCAGCGCGCACAGGTCGGTGCAGGCCTCCACCAGCCGCTGGTGGAAGGGATCGGGGCCGGGCCGGTCGAAATGGCGGTAGTAGAAGGCAAAGGTGCCGGCCACGCCGCCCTGCAGCCCGCAGATGGGCGTGGACCAGCAGGCCGTATACCCCAGCGGCAGGATGAGCTGCTTGAATTCAGCCCACAGCGGGTCGGTGGCGATGTCACGCACCAGCACGGGCCGGTTGTGGAAGGCGGCCGTGCCGCAGGAGCCGATATTGGGGCCGATGGGCACGCCGTCCAGCGCCGCCGAATAGGAGGCCGGCAGGCTGGGCGCGGCCAGCGGGCGCAGGCGGTTCTGGTCATCGACTTCCAGCACCGAGACCGCAATGTCGGGCGCAATGCGCTCGACCTCGCGGCACACCAGGTCCAGCACCTCGGTCAGCGGCTGGTCGCGGGCCATGGCCTCCAGGGCGCGCCGCTGCAGCACCTCGTGCATCTTGGCCTCGGTGATGTCGGTGATCACGGTCACCGTGGTGTGGAGGCGGCCATCGGGGCCCATGACGGGATTGGCCTGGGCGCTGACCCAATACCGCTCGCCGTCCTTGCCGACGAGGATCTCCTCGCGGTACACCGGCTTGCCTGCGTCCAGTTCGGCGCGGTAGGCGGCCGTGAATTCGGGCGAGGCATGGGGCACCAGCAGGGCGATGGGCGCACGGCCCACGACCTCTTCGCTGCTCCAGCCGAACATGCGGGTGAAGCCTGCGTTGACATAGGAGATGGTCCAGTTGCCGTCGGCGATCACCACGGCCGCGTCGGTGGCATCGGCCACCAGGGACAGGCGCCGCAAATGCTCCTGCCGTCTGCGGTCGGCCTGCACCCGGGCCGTGATGTCGGTGGCAATGCACAGCACATGGCTGAGCGCGCCCTGGGTATCCAGCACGGGGGCATAGGTGGCCTCCAGCCAGCAGGTGCTGCCGTCGCGGCGCCGGTGTTCGCCCACGCGCGAAATCGTCTCGCCCCCGCCCCAGCGCTGGCGCCACCGGCCGTAGGCGTCGGGATCGGCATGTGCCTGGGTGCACAGGTCACTGTGCAGCAGGCCCTCGGCGCCCGAGGTGGAGTAGCCAAGAATGGCTTCGTAATTGGCGTTGGCGCGCATCAGCCGGCCTTCGGGCGTGAACTCCGCCAGCGCCATGGCCTTGTCCAGCGTGCTCCACAGCGCCTGCTGCCCTGCCGTGCCTGCTACCCGCGTTTCGAACATGGTTCGCTCTCCTGATGGATGCTGAGCTGATGATTGATTGTTTCTAAATGATACCGATCCGGCGCAGCAGCTGGATGTCAGCCACACCTGATCGCACTTGCTTCCACTGTTCGCCCTTGGATGGTCCGCCTGATGGCACTCTTAGGCAAGTGCTTCCGCTGGTTACAATGATTTGAGAATGATTCTTGTTTGATGGTGCATCCCGCCTTCAAGCCATCGGGTCCTACCATGCCATCCGCCCCAGCCTCCAGCGCCGCCTCCAGCCCCTTGCACCGCGAAATCTCCGCCCTCTATGCCGGCCACCATGGCTGGCTGCAGGGCTGGCTGCGCCGCCGGCTTGGCAATGCCTGCGACGCGGCCGACCTGGCGCAGGACACCTTCATCCGCCTGCTCACCGCGCCTGCAGGCGACTTGCCCGCCCTGCGCGAGCCACGCGCCTACCTGGCCACGGTGGCGCGGCGCCTGCTGATCAACCACCTGCGCCGCCAGTCGCTGGAGCAGGCCTGGCTGCAGGCCCTGGCCGCGCTGCCAGCACCGCAGGCGCCGTCGCCCGAGCAGCAATTGCTCATCCTGCAGGCGCTGCAGGAGGTCGATGCCATGCTCGACGGCCTGCCGCCCAAGGTGCGCGCGGTCTTCATCCTTTCCCAGGTCGAGGGGCTGACCTATGCGGCCATTGCCGAGCAACTGGGCATGGGCCTGCGGTCGGTCAAGCGCTACATGGCCCAGGCCATGGCCGAGTGCATCCTGCTGTCGGCATGAACGCCGGGGACTCCCAGGCCGCAGCGCCGCTGTCGCGCGAAATCGCCTTGCAGGCCGCCGAATGGTTTGTGCTGCTGCACTCGGGCGAGGCCAGCGAGGCCGACCACCGCGCCTTCGAGGCCTGGCGCACCCGTGCCGCTGTCCATGAGCAGGCCTGGCTGCGCGCCCTGGCCGTGAGCCAGCGTGCGGGCAGCCTGCCGCCCGCACTGGGGGCACCGGCCCTGGGCCGCAAGCAGCGCCGCCTGGGCGCCATGGGCCGCCGCGACACAGTGCGCGCGCTGGCCCTGCTGATCACGGCGGCCCCCGTGGGCTGGCTGGCCTGGCGCGCCGCGCCCTGGATGCAGTGGACCTCCACCCATGCGACGGCCACGGGCGAGCGCCGCGAATGGACGCTGGCCGATGGCAGCCGCATCGTGCTCGATACGGCCAGTGCCATGGATGTGCGGTTTGACGATCAGCTGCGCCGCGTCCATCTGAACGAGGGCGCCGTCTTCATCGAAACCGCGCCCGACCCGCAGACCCCACCCCGGCCCTTCGTGGTCACCACCGGGCAGGGCAGGGTGCGCGCTCTGGGCACGCGCTTCGTGGTGCGCAGTGCCGGGGAGCGCAGCGAGGTGGCCGTGCTGCAGGGTGCCGTGCAGATCACCACCCGTGGCGGCGCCGCGCAGCAGCTGCAGGCAGGCCAGCAACTGTGGTTTGACGCCATGGGCATAGGCCGTGCCGAGCCTGCGGACGCCAGCGCCGCCCAATGGGCGCGCGGCCTGCTGGCCGCAGACAACATGCGGTTGGCCGACTTTGTGGCCGAGCTGTCGCGCTACCGCTCCGGCTGGCTGCACTGCGATCCGTCTGTGGCGGATTTGCGTGTCACCGGCGCCTTTCAGCTGGGCGATGCCGATACCGGCACGGACGCCGTGCTCGCCAACCTCGTGCACCTGCTGCCCGTGCAGGTCCACTACCGCACGCGCTACTGGGTGACGGTGGCGGCGCGCGGTACACCACCGGCTTGAAATTTCTTTCGGAATCTGGCCCCTTTCTGCGGCAGGCCGTGTCCTGTTCGATGGCAACCGATTTCATCGAACGACTTCCGAAGGAAAAACAGACCATGGCTCTCCGGCCCGGCATGCGCAGCGTGGCGCGCACTCCCTCCCCCTTGCTCTTTCCACTGTCCCGAACAGGCCTCGCCGTGCTCATGGCAGCGGGTCTGGCGGCAGGCGCCGCCTTGCCACGCGCCGCGCTGGCCCAGGCCGGTGCGGCGGCCACCAGCGCGGTGCAGCGTCCGTTCCAGGTGCCGGCAGGCCCGCTGGCCGCCGCGCTCACGGCGTTTGCCGCTGACGCAGGCGTGAGCATCAGTGCGCCGCCCGCCCTGGTGCAGGGTCGGCGCACCCAGGGCGTGCAGGGCCGCCTCACGGTGCGCGAGGCGCTGGACCGGCTGCTGGCCGGCACCGACCTGCAGGCGCAGGCGGCGGGGGAGGGCGGTTTTGTGCTGCGTGCGGTGCCCGAGGCCACCCAGGCATCGACCGTGCTGGGCGAGGTCAGGGTGACCGCCGCGGCCCCGGCAGAAAGCCCCTGGGGCAGCACCAGCGGGTATGTGGCGCGCCGGGCCAGCACGGCCACCAAGACCGATGCGTCGATTCTGGAGGTGGCGCAATCGGTGTCCGTCATCACGCGCGACCGCATGGACGACCAGGGCGTGCGCACGCTCAACGACGCCGTGCAGTACACGGCCGGCGTGCGCACCAACACGGGTGGGGCAAATCCTGCGGACGACAGCCTGTCGGTGCGCGGTTTCAGCCAGTTCTCGGGCAATTTCTACCTGGACGGGCTGCGCCTCATGCCGCTGGGCACGCTGGGCTTTTTCGGCATGGAGCCTTACGGGGCCGAGCGCATGGAGGTCCTCAAGGGGCCGGCCTCGGTGCTGTATGGCCAGAACTCGCCGGGCGGCATCGTGAACTTCGTGTCCAAGCGGCCTTCGGCCGATGCGGTGCGCGGCATGGAGTTGTCCGTGGGCAGCCATGCTCGCCGGCAGGCGGCCTTCGACCTCGGAGGGCCGGTGGGTGACGATGGCACGGTGAGCTACCGCCTGGTGGGGCTGGCCAGGGCGGCCGACCAGCAGATCGACTTCATGCGTGATGACCGCGTCTACCTGGCGCCCAGCCTGACCTGGGCGCCGGACGCACGCACCAGCGTCACGCTGCGCGGCTTCTACCAGAAGAACCACGCCATGATGTCCACCAACGTGCAGTGGGATGCGCTCAACGGGCGCAACCCCAATGGCCGGCTGCCCCTGAACCGCTTCCTGGGAGAACCGGGCTTCGACCGCGAAGAGACCGAGGTCGCATCGCTGGGCTACGACGCACGCCATCAATTCGACAGCGGCTGGACGCTGCGGCAGAACTTCCGCTACCTGCACGCACGCAACCACGAGCAGTACATGTTCCGCTACGGGCCGCTGATCGACGGCTCCGTCACCAACCGGGAGATCGATTCGCGCGATGGCAAGGGCGGCGTCTATACCGTGGACACCAGCCTGTCGGGCCAATTCGCGGCGGCCGGCCTGCAGCATGAATTCATCGTGGGGCTGGACTACAACCGCAGCCGCTCCAGTTTCGACTCCTATATTGCCGACGGGCCGCAGCTGGACATCTACCGTCCCGTCTATGGCAGCTTCATCGACACCTCGCTGCTGCAGCCCGATGCGCTGCGCGATGAGCGCGCCCAGCAGGTAGGCCTCTACGTGCAGGACCGCATCCGCAAGGACCGCTGGGTGCTGGCCCTGGGCGGACGCCACGACTGGAGCCGCCTGGAGCAGTCCAGCCGCCTGGCCGACCCCGTGTCCACCACCGTGCGCAAGCCCAAATCCTTCACGGGCCGCGTGGGCCTGACCTATCTTGCAGACAACGGCGTGGCGCCCTATGTCAGCTACAGCGAGTCGTTTGTCCCTTTGATGGGCGCTGACCGCAACGACCGGCCCTTTGATCCGGAAACCGGCAAACAGGTCGAGGTCGGCGTCAAGTACTCGCCCGACGAACGCAGCAGCTTCACGCTGGCCGCCTTCGAGCTGCGCCGGCAGAACGTGCTCACCACCGACCCCGAGAACGTCCGCTATTCCATACAGCAGGGCGAAGTGCGTTCTCGCGGCATCGAGTTCGAGGCGGCAGTCCAGCCCACGCGCGGGCTCAAGCTCCTGGCCGCGCTGACCTACAACCCCGTCAAGGTGACCCGGGCCCAGCCAGACCAGTGGGGCGGCAACGTGCAGGGCAAGTCGCCTTACGAAGTGCCCCGCAAGATGGCGTCGGCCTGGGTGGACTATGCCTTTGGGGGCGACCTGCTGGGGCTGGGGGCGGGCGTGGGGGCACGCTACATCGGCTGGAGCTGGGGCGACGCGGACAACAGCTTCCGCGTACCGTCGTTCACCCTGGTGGATGCCTCGCTGCGCTATGACCTGGGAAAGATGCGCAGTGACTGGCGCGGGGCCAGCGTGAGCCTGACGGTGAAGAACCTGTTCGACAAGTACCACACGGCGTCGTGCTTTTCCGCCAATGCCTGCAACTACGGCGAAGCGCGCAACATGGTGGTTCGGTTCGGGTACATCTGGTAGGCCTTGCGGCATCAGGCCGGTCGAAAGCGCTCTCGCACGCTCCCTGGCATGGATACAATCGAATAAGAATGATTCTTGTTTGATTGCGAGCCCCGCCCCCAAGGGAATCGGGACCTGCCATGCCATCCGCCTCCACCCCCCAGCACCGAGAAGCCGCCTCCCTGTACACCGCCCACCATGGCTGGCTGCAGGGCTGGCTGCGCCGCAGGCTGGGCAACGGGGCGGATGCGGCGGACCTGGCGCAGGACACCTTCGTGCGCATCCTGGGCGTGCGCGACCTGGCCGGTGTGCAGGAGCCGCGTGCCTACCTGACCACGGTGGCCAAGGGCGTGCTCGTCAACTGGTACAAGCGCCAGGCGCTGGAGCGCGCCTACCTCGAAGCCCTGGCCGCCTTGCCCGAGCCCGTGGCGCCTTCGCCCGAGCAGCGCGCCCTGGTGCTGGAGACCCTGCACGAGATAGACGCCATGCTGGACGCGCTGCCGCCCATCGTGCGGCGCACGTTTTTGCTGTCCCAGCTGGACGGCATGAAGTACGAGGACATCGCGCAGCAGCTGGAGGTCTCGCTCACCAGCGTCAAGCGCTACATGGCCCAGGCGTTTCGCCAATGCCTGGTGGCAATGGCGTGATGGAGACGCCCCTGCAAGCGCGCGTGCTCGACGAGGCCGCCGAATGGCTGATGCGCCTGCACGACAGCGGCGCCACCGAGGCCGACCGCGCCGCCTGCGAGCGCTGGCGCCAGGCCGACCCACAGCATGCCCTGGCCTGGGAGCGTGCCGAGCGGCTGCTGGGCAAGTTGGGCGGCCTGCCTGCAGCGCTGGCCATGCCGGCGCTGGACCGGCCCCGAAGCCACCGCGCCCAGCGCCGCGCCGCCGTGGCCCGGCTGGCCGCGCTGCTGGCCGTGGCGCCTGCAGGCTGGCTGGCCTGGCAAGCCTGGTATGTGGCGGACCAGCGCGGCTGGGGCGCCGACCTGCGCACCGCCACCGGCGAGCGCCGCACCGAGCATCTGGCCGATGGCAGCCGCCTCCTGCTGGACACGGCCAGCGCGGTGGACATCCGGTTTGATGGTGTACTGCGCCTGCTCACCTTGCGCCAGGGCGCGGTTTCCATAGAAACGGCGGCCGATACCGCCACACCGCGCCGCCCCTTTGTCGTGGACACCGCCCATGGCCGGCTGCGCGCGCTGGGTACGCGCTTCACCGTGCGGCAAGAGGGGGGCAGGGCGGACGGCGGCCCCGTGCGCCTGGCCGTGACCGAGGGCGCCGTGGAAGTCACGCTGCGCGGCGCCGCCAGCCCGGCGCTGGTCGTTCAAGCCGGTCAGCAAACGGTATTGCGAGCGGGGGAGGTGACCGCGCCCCAGCCCCTGCAGCCCGAGGCCACGGCCTGGACCCACGGCATGCTGATGGCCGACGCCATGCCGCTGGCCGCGTTCTGCGCCGAACTGTCGCGCTACCGGCCCGGCCTGCTGCAGTGCGCGCCCGAGGTGCGCGCGCTGCGCGTGTCCGGCTCCTTTCCGCTGGGCGATACGGACCGGACGCTGACCATGCTGGCCTCCACCTATCCCGTCGACGTGCAGACGCGCATGCGCGGCTACTGGATCACCGTGGTCGCCAGGAACTAAAAAAATCAAGGCAGGGTGACACTTTTTCGGATCTCGGCTGGCAACGGGGAAAGAGCTTCTTTCTTCACCGCCTCCAAGGACCGATTTCCATGCCTGCCGTACCCATGCCGCATCCCGTCTTCCATCCCCTGGCGCATGCCGCCCGCCTGGCCCTGCTGGGCATGGCATTGGCCGCAGGCGCCGTGCAGGCGGCCGAACCGGCCCCCGCTTCCGTACCTGCTCCCGCTCCCGCAGCCCAGACCTACCAGATCGCGCCCGGGCCGCTGGGCCGCACGCTGGCTGGCGTGGCCACGGCGGCGGGCATTTCGCTGTCCTTCGATCCTGCGCTGACCGAAGGGCTGACCAGCCCGGCCCTGTCCGGCCATTACGCGCCGCAGCAGGCGCTGCAGCGCCTGCTGGCCGGCAGCGGGCTGGACATGGTGGCGCGCAGCGATGGCAGCTATACGCTGCGCAGGCAGGTCGCACCGGCCGGCGCTGGCGCCGGTTCCACCACGGTCCTGAACGAAGTGCAGGTGACGGCCCGCGCCGAGCGCAGCGCCACCAGCGAAGGCACGGGCAGCTACGTGGCCCGCGCGGTCACGGTGGGCAAGGGCGAGCAGGCGATCAAGGACATCCCCCAGTCCATCAGCGTGATCACGCGCCAGCGCATGGACGACCAGAACCTCAACACCGTGGACGACGTGCTGGCCAGCACCACGGGCATCACCATGTACGACAGCCCCATGGGCGGGCGCTATGTCTACTCGCGCGGCTTTCGCGTGGACACCTACCAGTTCGATGGCGTGAACCGCGCCTTCTACTACCCGCAGGCCGACAACTTCACCAGCAACGCCGCCACGCTGGACCGCGTGGAAGTGGTGCGCGGTGCCACGGGGCTGCTGCAGGGGGCGGGCTCTCCCAGCGCCGCCATCAACATGGTGCGCAAGCGCCCCCTGGCAGAGCGCCAGCTGGAGGTATCGGCCAGTGTGGGCTCCTGGAACAACCTGCGTGGCGAGATCGATGCCACGGGCCCGCTCAACGAGGCCGGCACGCTGCGCGGGCGCGTGGTCGCCAGCCTCAACAGCCGCGACTATTTCTACGACGTGGCCAGCAGCCGCACTGGCGTGCTCTACGGCGTGCTGGAGTACGACCTCAGCTCCCAGACCCGGCTGACGGTGGGCGCCACCCACGAGCGGCTGCGCTCCACGCCTTTCTTCCAGGGCCTGCCGCGCTATGCCGACGGGGCGGACCTGCGGCTGCCGCGCTCCACCTTCCTGGGCGCGGACTGGAACCGCTGGGACAGCGAGCAGACATCGCTGTTTGCCGAGCTGCAGCATCGCTTCAACGCGGACTGGACCGTCAAGGCCACGGCGGGCTACACCCGGGAAAAGCACGACATGAAGTACGCCTTTGCCCTGGGGGCGATCAATCCCGCCACGCTGGCGGGCAACGAGATGTATGCCGGCCTGTTCGATGTCACCACCGACAACAAGACCCTGGACGTGGCGGTGGACGGCAAATTCGACGCCTTCGGCCGCCGGCATTCGCTGAGCTTTGGTGCCAACACGGGCCGCATGGTCAACGACAGCGACTATTCGCTGATCCGCATGGGCCTGCTCAACAACGTGTTCGACCCGAGCGCCGCCATCCGCGAGCCGTCCCGCGCGGAATTCCTGGCCAACCGCTATCGCGGCGATGAAAGCCGCACCCGCATGACCCAGTCCGGCGCCTTTGGCGTGGCGCGGCTGGGCCTCACCGATGCGCTGACCCTGATCGGCGGCGCCCGCGTCACCCGCTTCACGGGCAGCAGCAACTACCGCAACACGGGCGAGGCCTACAACGACCCGTACAAGGAAAGCGGCGTCATCACGCCCTATGGCGGCCTGGTCTATGCGCTCAATGACCAGTGGTCGGCCTATGCCAGCTACTCCGACATCTTCCAGGCCCAGAACGCCGTGACGGCGGCCGGCGACCTGCTGGCACCCATCAAGGGGCGCAATCTGGAAGTGGGCATGAAGGGCGAATTGCTGGACGGCAGGGTGAATGCGGCCGTGGCCCTGTTCCGCATCGACCAGAAGAACCGCGCCGAAGAGGACCTGGTCAACCCCTGCTCGGCCAGCACCTACTGCTATGTCTCCGTGGGCAAGGTCCGCAGCCAGGGGCTGGATGCCGAGATCAGCGGCGAGGTGGCGCGTGGCTGGCAGCTGTTTGCCGGCTACACCTTCAGCCATTTCAAATACCTGGACAACACCTCCAATGCCGGCGTGGAGTTCGCCAGCACCTACACGCCCAAGCACATGCTGCGGGTCTGGAGCGACTACCGCCTGCCGGGCGAATGGAGCGCCTGGAACGTGGGCGGCGGCGTCAACTTCCAGACCGCCAGCTCGCGCGCGGTGGGCGCCATCACCGACGTGCAGCCAGCCTATGCCGTGTGGTCTGCCCGCCTGGGCTACCGGATCGACCGCAACTGGTCCGTGGCACTGAGCGTGGCCAACCTGTTCGACAAGACCTATTACCAGACCATAGGCGCGCCGGCCTGGGGCAATGTCTACGGCGCACCACGCAGCGCGACGCTCACCCTGCGCGGCAAGTTCTGAAACACGGCCAGGAGGAACGGACTGCAGCAGCGGGCGGGAGAGCAGGGCCGCAAGAGGGTCACAGTTGCCTATAATTGAGAATTATTCTCAATCTCGGGTCGCCGCGTGTCCAGCCCATCGCCTTCCTTGTCCGCCCATGTCGAATCCCTGTACCTGGCCCACCACGGCTGGCTGCAGGGCTGGCTGCGCAAGAAGGTGGGCAATGCCTTCGACGCGGCCGATCTGGCGCAGAGCACCTTCCTCAAGGTGCTGGGCGCCCAGGGCCTGGACCAGCTCCAGGAGCCGCGCGCCTACCTGACCACCATTGCGCGCAACCTGCTGATCAACCAGGTGCGCCGCCGCGCCATCGAGCAGGCCTATCTCGATGCGCTGGCCGCCATGCCCGAGCCCGTGGCGCCGCCGCCCGAGGTCCGGCTCATGGTGCTGGAGACCCTGGTCGAGATAGACCGCCGCCTGGGCCGCCTGCCCGCGCTGGCCAAGCAGGCCTTCCTGCTGGCCCAGCTCGAAGGGCTCGGCCATGGCGAGATCGCTGAGGAGCTGGGTATCTCCATCTCCACGGTCAAGCGGCATCTGGCCAAGGCGGCCATGCGCTGCTTCTTCCCGGAGTAGTCGGCATGCAGGCGTTCCCTTCCACTTCTTCCCCCATTTCTGCCGAAGTGGCCCGCCAGGCCGTGCAATGGTGGCTGCAACTGAACTCCGGCAAGGCCCAGGCCCGGCAGCACGATGGCCTGCAGCGCTGGCGTGCGGCCAGCCCCGAGCATGAGGCCGCCTGGCAGCGCATCGAATCCATGGGCAGCCAGATGGCCGGCATTCCCATGCCGCTGGCGCGGGCCGCGTTGGCCGCACCCGGCTCGGCCAGCAGGCGCCGTGCGGTGCAGGCGCTGGCCGTGCTGCTGGTCTCGGGCGCAGGCTCCGCAGCCGTCGTGCGCTCGCAGGCCTGGCGCGGCTGGACGGCCGACCAGGTGGCTGCCGTGGGCGAGCAGCGCCGGCTGCCGCTGCCCGATGGCGGCAGCGTGGTGCTCAACACCGGCAGCGCCCTCAATCTGCGCTACGGCGCGGCCGAGCGCGTGCTGGAGCTGGTGCGTGGCGAAATCCTCGTGCAGACCGCGCCGGACAGCCTGCACCGTCCCTTCATCGTGCAGACCGCCCTGGGCGCCGTTCAGGCCCTGGGCACGCGCTTCACGGTACGCCAGCGCGAGTCCGGCGTTGAAGTGGGCGTGCTGCAAGGCGCCGTGCAATTGCGGCCCGCGCATGCCCCGCATGCCGCGCAGCGCATCCATGCGGGAGAGCAGGGCACGTTCACGGCCCAGCAGGCCGTGCACTCCGGCGCGCTGGACACGGCGGCCAGCGCCTGGGCCGAAGGCATGCTGGTGGCCTCGCGCATGCGGCTGGAGGCTTTCCTGGCCGAGCTGGGCCGCTACCGGCGCGGGCGCCTGGGCTGCGACCCGGCCGTGGCCGGCCTGCACGTCTCCGGTGCCTATCCGCTGGCCGACACCGACCGCGTGCTGGCCGCGCTGACTTCCTCGCTGCCCGTGGAAATCCACTCCTTCTCGCGCTACTGGGTGATGGTGCGGCCTGCGGTGCCGCACAAGGCATGAAGGCCTTCGCACTTTCCTGAAAAAAATTTGAGCTGATTTGCCGGCGATGGCTGTCAACAGAGACAGGAGCGCACCGCAGCGTGCGCCAACGCTTCTCTACAACCATTGCAACAAGGCCTTTCCATGCGCCCTCAGACCATGCGCCAGAACTCCATGCGGCAGACTGCCGCCTCCACCGTCCGCCCATCCCCGGCGGCCCCGGCGTTACGTCCGGTGGCGCTGGCGCTGCAGGTGCTGTGCGCGGGCACGCTGGCGGGGCTGGCTGCCGCAGGCGCCCTGGCTCCGGCCCAGGCCTGGGCGCAGCCGGCTGCCGGTGCTTCGCAGCAACGCCAGTACGACATTGCAGCCGGCCCGCTGGAAAGCGTGCTCAACCAGCTCGGGCGCGAGGCCGGCGTGCTGGTCACCTTCGGCTCGGCCGTCACCGAAGGGCTGCGCAGCGGCGGCGTGAGCGGGCGCTTCACCGTGGAGCAGGCGCTGGACCGCGCCTTGCTGGGCACGCCGCTGGCGGCCGTGCGCTCGGCCGGTGGCGGCTACACCCTGCGCGAGATGCCCGTGGTGCCTGCCACCTCCGGCGCGGCGGGTGCTGCGGGTGCGGCAGGCGCGGGGTCCTCCCAGACACTCAGGACCGTGCTGGTCACGGCCTCGGCCCAGGCCAGCCCCACCACCGAAGGCTCGGGCTCCTACACCACGCCGGCCACGGCGGCGGCCACGGGCCTGAGCCTGTCGCTGCGCGACACGCCGCAGTCCGTCAGCGTGCTCACGCGCCAGCAGATCGAGGACCAGGGCCTGCTCTCGCTCAACGACGCCATGCGCAGCGTCACCGGCATCCATGTCGTCAGCTCGGACAGCGACCGCTCGGACTTCTACTCGCGCGGCTTCTACGTGGACAACCTGCAGTACGACGGCGTGCCCACCTCCA
Source organism: Delftia acidovorans NBRC 14950 (assembly GCF_001598795.1). GTDB lineage: Bacteria > Pseudomonadota > Gammaproteobacteria > Burkholderiales > Burkholderiaceae_C > Comamonas > Comamonas acidovorans. The sequence continues at coordinate 39,144 of NZ_BCZP01000012.1, forward strand.
TCGGCCTGTCGTTCTACGGTGACTCGGGCACCGATACCACCATCTATGACCGCGTCGAAGTGGTGCGCGGCGCCACGGGCCTGCTCACGGGCGCGGGCAACCCGTCGGCCTCCATCAACATGGTGCGCAAGCACGCCAACAGCAAGGTGTTCACGGGCTCGGCCTCGGCCAGCGTGGGCTCGTGGAACCACCATCGCGGCACGGTGGACCTGTCCATGCCGCTGACGCAGGACGGCCGCATCCGCGCACGCGTCGCAGGCATGGCCGAAGAGCGCGACTCCCATGTGGATCTCTACCACGCGCGCAAGCAGGTCTTCTACGGCGTGATCGATGCCGACCTCACGCCCGACACCACGCTCAGCGTGGGCGCCGACTACCAGTCCAACCGGCCCACCGGCTCGACCTGGGGCGGCCTGCCGCTGGTCTTCACGAACGGCATGCCAGCCGACTGGAGCACCTCCAAGACCACGGCCGCGAACTGGACGCGCTGGAACAGCACCAACAAAAACATCTTCGCCAACCTGCAGCACCGCTTTGGCAACGACTGGAAGCTCAAGGCCAACTTCGTGCACCGCGACAGCGCCTACGACGCCAAGCTGCTGTACCTCATGCGCCAGCCCGACATCACCACCGGCCTGGGCATGGCGGCCCTGCCCAACTACTCCGAATACAGCTTCCAGCAAAACAGCGCCGACCTGCAGGTGACGGGCGGCTGGGAACTGGGCGGGCGCCGCCATGAGGCCGTTGTCGGCCTGACCAGCAGCCGCGCCCGCGAGCACAAGGCCGGCCATGCGCGCACCAGCCCCCTGCAGGACGTGGGCAACTACTACCAATGGGACGGCTCCTATGCCGAGCCCACCTGGGGGCCGCTGACCACCAGCAGCCTGGACCACACGCGCCAGGACGCGCTGTACGGCGCGCTGCGCCTGTCGCTGGCCGATCCGGTCAAGCTCATCGTGGGCGGGCGCCAGAGCAGCTGGAAGGTGCGCAGCCTCAGCGAGGTGCGCGACCACAACGTCTTCATCCCCTACGCAGGCCTGGTGCTGGACCTGAGCGAAGGCTTCTCGGCCTATGCCAGCTACACCGACATCTTCCAGCCTCAGAACTACCGCGACCGCGGCGGCAGCTACCTGGACCCCGTGGCGGGCAAGAGTTTCGAGATCGGCATCAAGGGCGAGCACCTGGACGGCAGGCTCAACAGCTCGCTGTCCGTCTTCCGCATCCAGCAGGACAACGTGGCCCAGCTGGACGAAGGCCAGGTCGTGCCCGGCACCACCGACTTCGCCTACTACGGCGCCAAGGGCGTGACCAGCAAGGGCTTCGAGGCCCAGGTCTCGGGCGAGCTGGCCACGGGCTGGAACCTGTCGGCCGGCATTGCCCACACCGTCGCGCGTGACGCCCAGGGCCTGTCCATCAACGCCTGGGCGCCCAAGACCCAGGCCCAGCTGTTCACTTCCTACCGCCTGCCCGGTGGGTGGAATCAGCTCACCGTGGGCGGCGGCCTGCAATGGCAAAGCCGCACCCGCGCCAGCGTCTTCGTGGCGGGCAATGACCTGGTCTTCGAGCAGAAATCCTTCGCCACCGCCAGCCTCATGGCGCGCTATGCCTTCAGCCCCAGGCTCTCGCTGCAGCTGAACCTGAACAACCTCTTCAACAAGAAGTACTACGTCAACATCGACGGCCAGGGCCAGTTCGGCACGCCGCGCCAGGCCATGGCGGTGCTGAACTACAAGTTCTGAGTGGACAGGGCCGGGGGGGGGCAACAGCGCAGGCCAACCGTTAGAATGCAAATGAGAATTGATCTCATATTTCGGGCCAGCCGCCCACGCATTCCTCCTCCCGCGCCATGTCTGCCGCCGAAACCTCCCTTCACCGCGAAGTCGCCACGCTCTACACCGACCACCACGGCTGGCTGCAGGGCTGGCTGCGCAAGAAGCTGGGCGATGTGCACCAGGCGGCCGATCTGGCGCACGACACCTTTTTGCGCCTGCTGGCGCGCGACGAGCCTGTGCAGGCGCGTGAGCCGCGCGCCTTCCTGACCACGGTGGCGCAGCGCGTGCTGGCCAACCACTACCGGCGCCAGCAACTGGAGCGCGCGTATCTGGAGGCGCTGGCACAGGCGCCGCAGTCCTTTGCCATCTCGCCCGAGGAGCGCGCGCTGCTGCTGGAGGCGCTGGACGAGATCGACCGCATGCTCGACGGCCTGCCTGCCCCTGTGCGGCGGGCCTTTCTGATGGCCCAGCTGGACGGCATGAAGCAGGCCGACATTGCGCGCGAGCTGGGCCTGTCGCTGACCACCGTCAAGCGCTACCTGGTGCAGGCCGGCATGCACTGCTATTTCGCGGTGGATGCATGACGGCGCCGGGAGCCGGCCTGCCGCCCGAGGTAGCGCGCAGCGCCATCGAGTGGTGGCTGAAGCACCAGGAGGGCGGCCTGTCCGATGAGTTGGCCCGCGAATGGCAAGCCTGGCAGGCCTGGCGCGCGGCCGATCCGCTGCACGAGCAGGCCTGGCAGCGCATCACTGCAGTCAACCAGCGGCTGGCTGGGCTGGTGGCGCCGCCGCAATCACCGATAGCCCGGGCTGCGCTGGCTCCGCGTGGTTCCGCTCGCCGGCGCGTGATCCGGTCCCTGGCCGTTGCGGCCTTTGGTGCCGGCATTGCCTGGCAGCTGGAGCAGCGCCTGCCCTGGCAGGGCTGGGTGGCCGATGCACGCACGGCGCGGGGCGAGCGTCGGCAGATGGCGTTGCCGGACGGCACGCAGATCGTGCTCAACGGCGCCAGCGCGCTGGACATCGAATACGGTCCCCGGCACCGCCGTCTGCGCCTGCTGCAGGGCGAGGTGCTGGTCACCACGGCCAAGGACACCGAGCAGCCCGCCCGGCCCTTTGCCGTGCAGACCACTGCGGGCGAGGCGCTGGCCCTGGGGACGCGGTTTTCCGTGCGTGCGCTCGCGGATGGTGATTTCCAGGTGGGTGTGTTCGAGGGGGCCGTGCGCCTGACCCCCCGGCTGGCCGGCCACAGTGTGCTGGTGCTCAGGGCGGGCGAGCAGGCCACGCTGCGGGCCGATGGCGTCTCGCCAGCCACCGCCGTGCATGAGGACAGCACCGCCTGGACCCAGGGCATGCTGGTGGCGCGCGGCATGCCGCTGGCCCGGATGCTGGAGGCGCTGCAGCCGTACAGCGATGCGGCCCTGGCCTGCGAGCCCGAAGTGGCCAACCTGCGCATCTCCGGCACCTATCCGCTGGCGGATGTGCCGCGCGTGCTGGCCGTGATCGGTGCGCTGCCGGGACTGGAGCTGCGCTCCATGACGCGCTGGTGGGGCCGGCGCGAGGTGGTGGTGGGCAAGAAGGCGGCAGGGGCTTGAGGGGGATCTGCGCAGTTTTTTGAAGAAATCTGCGCCCGGGGTGGTCTGTTTAGAGAACTCGCGGGACATGGAGGAAGAGGGGGGCTTGCCATGCCGGGCCCGCCCATCGATTCGTCCATCCATCCGTTTGTCTTTTCCTTCCAGGCCCAGTCCTTCGCACACCATGGCATATCCCGCAGCGCCCCGGCGCTTTCCCTGCGCCTTGCGCCCCTCCGTCGTCCCGTCCCGTGGCCTTTTGCTGGCATTGGCCTGCGCAGGGTTGGGCAGCAACCTGTGGGCGCAGGCGCCTTCGCCTTCCGTCAACACCACGGCCGCCACGGCAGCCACACGCAGCTACCAGATTCCGGCGGGCACGCTGGAGGACGCGCTCAACCGCTTCGGGCGCGACTCGGGTTTGCTGCTGTCCTTCACCCAGGACCAGGTCCAGGGCCTGCGCAGCCCGGGGCTGCAGGGCAGCCACACCGCGCAGGCCGGCCTGGCCGCGCTGCTGCAGGGCACGGGGCTGGAGGCGGCGGTGCAGCCGCAAGGCGGCTATGTGCTGCGCCAGCGCGCCGTGCCCGATGCCCGGGCGCCAGACGTTGCCCCGCGCGCGGTGTCGCTGGCCGAGGTGCGCGTGGCCGCGCGCCGCGCCGGTGACGGCACGACCGAAGGCACGGGCTCCTACACCAGCCGCGTGACCAGCATTGCCTCCAAGACGGACCAGTCGTTCCGCGAGATTGCGCAGTCGGTATCGGTGGTCACACGCGAACAGCTCGACGACCAGCGCGTGACCGATGTGACCGAGGCCCTCAAGCTCACGCCCGGCGTGGTCGTGGCCAATACCGTGGGCGACTTCTATTCGCGGGGCTTTCAGATCACCAGCATGCAGATCGACGGCGGCGCGCCGCTGGCTTTGGGCGCATACACCTATTCGCCGCAGCAGGACATGGCCTTCTACGACCGCGTCGAAGTCATGCGCGGCGCCTCGGGCCTGCTGGGCGGCGTGGGCGATCCGGGCGGCATCATCAACCTGGTGCGCAAGAAGCCGCTGGCCCAGCGGCAGTTCAAGGCCGCGCTGTCGGCCGGCTCCTGGAGCCGGCGCGGCGTGGAGCTCGATGCCAGCGCGCCGTTGGCCGACGACGGCCGCGTGCGCGGCCGCGCCGTGCTGTCCTACCACAAGGGTGACTCCTACATGGACCTGCGCAGCAGCGAAAAGCCCTCGCTCTACGGCGTGCTGGAGGCCGACCTCACGCCAGACACCCTGCTGACCGTGGGCGGCAGCTACGGAAAGACCCATGAGAACGGCGACTATGCCGGCCTGCCGCGCTTTGCCGACGGCAGCAGCCTTGGCCTGCCGCGCCACACCAACTTCACCCAGCCCTGGGCCTATTACGACTACGAGACCAAGGAGCTGTTCGCCCAGCTCGAGCACAAGTTCGACAACCGCTGGAAGGCCAAGCTCAACGTCTCGCGCGTGGAGACCGAGCTGGACCGCTTCTGGGTCTACATGGGCGGCGCCATCAACCCGCAGACCCTGGCGGGTGCGGTCTGGCGCGGCGGCCACATCCAGTCCGGCAATACGCAGGAGGTGGTGGACCTGAGCCTGGGTGGTCCCTTCCAGCTCATGGGCCGCACGCATGAATTGCTGCTGGGCGCGGACTGGCAGCGCGTGGAAAGCTTCTGGCAAAGCGCCAATTTCACGGGCAGCGGCACCGTGGCCAGCAATCCGTTTGCCCCCAGCATCTGGACGCCGCCCACGGAAACCTACTTCAACACCCGCTACGGCCCCTGGGGCCAAAAGCAGATGGGCGGCTATGGCGTGCTGCGCCTGCATCCCACGGACAGGCTGCACCTCATCCTGGGTGCGCGCGCCAGCCGCTACGACTTCCAGCAGTCGATCTGGAACCTGGATGCGCAGGGCAACCGCACGCCCTGGTCGAACACGCCGTTCAAGGAACCCACCAAGATCACGCCCTATGGCGGGGTGATCTATGACCTGAACAGCCAGTGGTCGGCCTATGCCAGCTATTCGTCCATCTTCAAGCCGCAGGCGCTGAGCATGGCCGGCCCGGCGCCGGGCACCTCGCTGCCGCCGGTCAAGGGCGCCAGCTACGAGGCCGGCCTCAAGGGCGAGCTGATGGACGGGCGGCTGAACGCCACCTTCAGCGTCTTCAATGTGGAGCGCACGGGCACGGCCGTGGTGGACCCGCGCTACGAGACCAGCAACAGCCGCTGGGGCGGCAACTGCTGCTACCTGGCACAGGGCAAGGTCACCAGCCGGGGCTTCGACATGGAGCTGGGCGGCGAGCTGCAGCCCGGCTGGCAGCTGGCAGCGGGCTACACCTTCAACAACACCCGCGACCGCAGCACCGAAAAGACCTACAGCAGCATCACGCCGCGCCACCTGTTCAAGCTGTCCACGGCCTATACGCTGCCGGGCGAGCTGTCGCGCTGGAAAGTGGGCGGCAGCGCCCAGATCCAGAGCACGCACTACGTCAGCGGCACGGCGCTGTCGGCGGCGGGCACGTCCGTGCCCTTTGACTTCACGCAGGGCGGCTACGCGCTTTGGAATGCCATGGTGCAGTACCGCATCGACCCGCGCTGGACGGTCACGCTGAACATCAACAACCTGCTCGACAAGACCTACTACCAGACCCTGGGCACAACGTTCAGCAACAACCTGTATGGCGCACCGCGCCACGCCATGCTCACGCTGCGCGGCAGCTTCTGAGGACGGCGGCGCAGGCGTTCGGGCCGCCGTTGTGCAGCCAGCGGCCTTGCGGGGGATCACACCACGCGCCGGGTCTCCACCTTCACATGGCCGGCCAGCAGGTCGGCACTGTCGCGGATGGCGCGCAGCGCATGGGCCAGGGCCTGCTGGCTGTGGTGCTCCTGCGGTGCATGCACTGCCGCCAAGGCCAGTTGCGCCAGGGCCGAGATCTCGGAGCAGTTTTCCTGCACGCTGCTGTGGATCTCGGTGATGGCGCTGGTCAACTGGTGCAGGCTGGGGGGCTGTGTCCTGGGGGTGTCCTTGTCCATGGCCATGCCTCAGCCCTGCGGGCGCACCGGCTCACGGGTGCGGCATTCGAGCAGTTGCGCCATGGCTTTGGCGGCTGCCTCGGCCGCTTCGGCGCGGCGCATCTCGGCCGCGTCTTCGAATCCGCAGCCCATGGCCTGGGCCTCGGTGCCGGCGTAGTCGGCCAGCGTCTCGGCGCTGTCGCGGATGCTTTGCAGGGCGCGGGCCACCACGTCCATGTGGCGATGGCCCTTGGGCGTCTCCAGCCATGCCAGGGCCAGCTGGGCGATGGAGGAGATCTCTGCACAGCCTTGCTGCACGAGATGGTCCACCTGGGTGAGGGCATTGGACAGCTGCCGGGTGCTGTGGCTGTCCGTGGCGGGGGTGGGCTGGTTTGGCTGGGTGGAGGTCATGCCATGTCCCTCCGTGTCTGGCGCTGCGTGGATGGCAAGCGTGAGGGAGGGAGCGCGCAAAGACAGGGCGCGCGGGTCTGCCCGAGAAAAACGGTACTCATGTTTCGATGCTCCATTACGTATCGAATCCACGGGCCATTGCAATCTGCATTGGCTGGTGGATTCGATGTGCAAGCCTCGCTTTCGGAGAGGCGGTGCCGCTTGCTAATGGGTGTTTTGAAGCACCGGCCCCGTGACAGGGGGCTGGTGCGGATGATAGCGCGTGCGGCGTGCGCAAAGTCGCTTCGCGGCCCGCTGCACCTTGCGATCGCGCCCTTTCAGGGATGGCCCAGGAACCGCTGAAAGAGCCCGGCATGCGTTGCGTTTATTGAGAATGATTCTTCTTTGCGAGGTTATGATCCAGCCCCATGGATTTGTCCGCCTCCCTCACCGCACTCCGCGTGCAGGGTGAGCGCCAGCCCCATGCCGGCCTGCGGGCGGGCGCAGCAACACCGGGCGTAGGCCGGCAACCACCCAGGCCGCTGTCCATTGCGGCTGGCCTTTTTTTCAATCTCGTTTGTCATGTATCAGGAGGGCCGTTACGGCCATTGCTTTCGGCATTTGCATTGCCGCTTTTCTGAACAACCCGCTACATGTCCCTTTCCCATTCCAGCCAATCCGGCCAATCCGGTCATTCCGCCAAACCCTCCCATCCGGGCCTGCTTGTGGTTTCCCGCCTGCTGGCCGCCGTCTTCGGCGGCTATGCGCTGGCCAGCGCGCTGGCGGCCTTCCTGGCCGCTGCGCTGCCCGGCGCGCGTGTCGATGCCGTGATCGCCGGCATGCAGTGGAGCTTTGCGCTGCACGCGCTGGCGGTGATCTGGGCGTTCTCGCCGGTTTCGGCGGGCCGGGTCTGGCTGGGTTTGCTGGTGCCTGCGGCCCTGATGGGCGGCGCCGCGCTGCTGCTGGCGCGCAATGGCGGGGGCGTTTGAGATGGCAAAGGCGCAGATCAGCAAGGTCCCCGGCAGCGGCGCTGCCACGGGCGGTTTCCGCCAGGCCCAGGCCTGGCTGCATACCTGGTGCGGGCTGTGGTTTTCGTGGCTGCTGTTCGCGGTGTTCCTCACGGGTTCGCTGGCCGTGTTCCAGGAAGCCATCACGCACTGGATGACACCCGAGCACCATGCCGAGGAGGCGGCCGAGGCGGCAGCGCGCGCCGCCGCGCCGGCCGGGCAGGGTGCGGACCTGGGCCAGCGCCTGGCCTGGGGCGCGGCCTACATGCAAAAGCACCACCAGGGCGCGCAGATGTGGGAGATCTGGCCGTCCGACGACAAGGGCGGCGGCGACCTGCATGTCTATTGGTTCGACGCCAACCGCCAGTACGCCGACGCCGAGCTGGACACCGCCACGGGGGAGGAAATGACGGCAGGCCACGGCCACGGGGCCGCGCGCGCCACCATGGGCGGCAACCATTTCGTGGACTTCCACTATGAACTGCATGCAGGGCAGGTGGGGCTGTGGGTGATCGGCATTGCCGCCATGGCCATGCTGGTGGCCCTGGTCAGCGGCGTGATCACGCACAAGCGCATCTTCAAGGACTTCTTCACCTTTCGCGCACGCAAGGGCCAGCGCAGCTGGCTGGACGCGCACAACGCCGTGGCGGTGCTGACGCTGCCCTTCCAGTTCATGATTGCCTATACCGGCATCGCCATCTCCAGCCTGAGCTTCATGCCCGTTGGCGTCTGGACGGTCTATGGCACGGACCAGGCCGCCCGCACGGCCTTCATCGCCGACATGACCGAGGCCGGGCCGCCCGCGCCTTCCGGCAAGCCCATGGCCGTGCCGGATCTGGAGTCGTTTGCACGGCGCGGCCAGGAGCTGATGGGCCAGGCGGTGCGCGCGGTGGTCGTCAACCATCCCGGCGATGCGTCGGCACGCATCGGCGTCTACGGCTGGAACAGCGATGACCGTGCGCATCAGCGCCTGAGCCCCAATTCGGGCATGGCCATGTTCTCGGCCGCCACGGGCGAGGTGCTGCAGGTGCGCCTGCCCGGCGGTGCCGACGGCGGCACCCCCTCGCTGGCCCAGGCGGTCATGGGCGGGCTGCACATGGTCAAGTTCGGCGGGCTGGCCATGAAGTGGCTGTACTTCCTGTGCGGCCTGGCGGGCGCGGCCATGATGGCCACGGGCGCCATCCTCTTCATGGTCAAGCGCCGCAGCCGCCACCAGGGCGAGTTCGGCAGCGCCACGGCGCGCGTGTACCGGCTGATCGAGGGCCTGAACGTGGCGGCCATCGCCGGGCTGGGCCTGGGCTGCATCGGCTATCTGTGGGCCAACCGCCTGGTGCCCGTGGGCCTGGCGCACCGCGATGACTGGGAGCTGGCCGTGTTCTTCGGCCTGTGGGGCCTGGCGCTGATCCATGCGCTGGCCTGCGCGCCGGCCACGGCCTGGCGCCAGCAGATGGGCCTGCTGGCCATGCTGTGCCTGCTGCTGCCGCTGCTCAACTGGATCACCGTGGGCGAGCCGCTGTCGGCCCACATGCTGGAGGGCGACTGGGAAAGCGCCGGGGTGGAGCTGTTCTGCCTGGCCACGGGGCTGGCGGCCGCCTGGGCCTGGCGCTGGCTGGCGCGGCGCGGCGCGGGTGCCGCCGCCAAGGCAAGGACGGCCAAGGGGCAGGCCGCCGTGGCCGGCCCCTCGGAGGTGCAGGCATGAGCACGTTGCACGCATCCCTGGCCGCACTGGCCCTGGCCTTTGCAGGCATGGCGGCCCTGGCCTTTGCCATGGACCGCCACTACGAACAATTGACCGGCGCGCGCGAGCTGCCGGCCCGCCGTGGCCCGCAGTTGCGCGGCCTGGGCACGGCGCTGCTGGCGCTGGCCCTTGTGCCCGTTCTTTCGGGCTGGGGCGGCACGGTGGGCACGGTGGCCTGGCTGGGCTTTGTGTCCGCCGGCGCGCTGATGGCCGTGGCCCTGATCAGCGCCCATGCGCGCTGGGCGGCGCGGCTGGCCTGGTTGGCTGGCGTGCTTGCCGTGGCGGATTTGGCATGGATTGTTTTCAGTTTCGGTACTACGGGGTTTTTCAGATGAGTTTCCTGCTTTCGTTCCAGTTCGGGGTGTGTGTGATCGGGAGGCAAGCATGACGCGCACGCAGCAACGCTGGAAAGCCATCGCCGTGGCGGTGGTCCTGTTGGCGGCGGCCGGGGGCGCGGCCGCCTGGTGGTCCAGCCGGCCTGCCGTGGCCTACCAGACCGAGACCGTGGCGCGCACCGATATCGAGTCCACCGTCACGGCCATCGGCACGCTGCAGCCGCGCCGCTATGTGGACGTGGGCGCCCAGGTGTCGGGCCAGGTCACCCGGCTGCGCGTGGAGCCCGGCGCCCAGGTGGAAAAGGGCGCACTGCTGGTGGAGATCGACCCCAGCGTGCAGCGCGCCACGGTGGATGCGGGGCGTGCCTCGCTGGCGGGCCTGCGCGCCCAGCTGGCCGAGCAGCAGGCGCTGCGCAAGCTGGCCGAGCAGCAGCTCACGCGCCAGCGCCAGCTGGCCCGCGACGGGGCCACGCGCGAGGAAGACCTGCAGACCGCAGAAGCCAACCTGGCCGCAGCCGGCGCCCGCATGGAGCACCTGAAGGCCCAGATCGACCAGACCCAGGCCACGCTCAAGGCCGACGAGGCGCGCCTGGGCTATACGCGCATCTACGCGCCCATGGCGGGCACCGTGGTGTCGGTGGAGGCGCGCGAGGGCCAGACGCTGAACGCCACCTACCAGACGCCCAACATCCTGCGCATTGCCGACCTGTCGGCCATGACGGTGTGGACCGAGGTGTCCGAGGCCGACGTGCGCCGCGTGCGCGACGACATGCCGGTGTACTTCACCACGCTGGGCGGCGCCGACCAGGCCAGGCCCCGGCGCTGGTCCAGCAAGGTGCGCCAGGTGCTGCCTTCGCCCTCTACCAGCCAGGCACCGGCCGGCGGCAATGCGGGCCAGGCGCCTGCGCCCGCCACCAAGGCCGTGGCCTATACCGTGCTGTTCGATGTGGACAATGAGGACGCCGAGCTGATGCCCCAGATGACGGCCCAGGTGGTCTTTGTCACCGGGCAGGCCGCGCAGGCGCTGACCGTGCCGCTGATGGCCGTGGCCGACAAGGCGGGAACGACTGACAAGGCAGAAAAGGCAGAAAAAGCCGAGAAGGCCGAGAAGGCCGAGAAGGCCGGCAGCACGCAGACCGTGCGCGTGCTGGACGCCAAGGGCCAGCCCGAGCAGCGCACCGTGCGCCTGGGCGTGCGCAGCCGCCACCAGGCCGAGGTGCTGGAGGGCCTGCAGGAAGGCGAGCGCGTCATCGTCGGCGAGACGCCTCTGGACCGTGGCCCGCGGTGGCTGCAATGGTGATGGCGCAGGGCATGCAGGCCGGCGCGCCGCTGACCGCACCGCTGATAGAGCTGCGCGGCATCACCAAGCACTACGGCGGCGGCGACAGCGGCCAGCCCGCCGTCACCGTGCTGCACGGCATCGACCTGGAGATACGCGCGGGTGAGTTCGTCGCGGTGGTGGGCAGCTCGGGCTCGGGCAAGTCCACGCTGATGAACATCCTGGGCTGCCTGGACCGGCCCAGCGAGGGCAGCTACCACTTCCAGGGCCAGGACGTGGCCACGCTGGACTCGGACGCGCTGGCCTGGCTGCGGCGCGAGGCCTTCGGCTTCGTCTTCCAGGGCTACCACCTGATAGCCAGCGAAAGCGCCAGCGAGAACGTGGAAATGCCCGCCATCTACGCGGGCCTGCCCAAGGAAGAGCGCGTGCGGCGCGCCCGTGCGCTGCTGGAGCGCCTGGGCCTGGGCTCGCGCCTGGGCAACCGGCCCAACCAGCTGTCGGGCGGGCAGCAGCAGCGCGTGTCGATTGCGCGCGCGCTGATGAACGGCGGCCAGATCATCCTGGCCGACGAGCCCACGGGCGCGCTGGACTCGCACAGCGGCGCCGAAGTCATGGCCCTGCTGCGCGAGCTGGCCGACGCGGGCCACACCATCATCCTCATCACCCACGACCGCACTGTGGCCGCCCAGGCGCGCCGCGTGATCGAGATCAGCGACGGCCGCATCACCAGCGACAGCCAGCGCGACGATGCCACTAATGGGGTGAATGCGGGCGCCGCTGCCCTGCCGCTCACGCCGCAGCGTGGCAGCGCCGGCGCGCCCTGGCTGGCGGAACTGTTCGAGGCCGCGCGCAGCGCCTGGCGCGGCATGCGCATGAACCGCGTGCGCACCAGCCTGACCTTGCTGGGCATCGTCATCGGCGTGGCCTCGGTGATTGTCATGCTGGCCATTGGCGAGGGCGCGCGGCGCAAGGTGGTCGAGCAGATGGGGACCATGGGCACGGCCATCCTCTACATGGGCAGCAAACCGCCGGCCACGGGCGGGCCGGCCGGGCAGATGACCGAGGAAGACCTGGCCGCCGTGCGCGAACTGCCCGAGATACGGCGCGTCATGCCCGTGATCGGCGACCCCATCACCGTGCGCTACGGCAAGGCCGACAAGCAGATCTACGTGTTCGCGGCCAGCGAGGAGATGCCCCTGGTGCACCACTGGAAGCTGGCCCAGGGCCGCTACTACACCGAGGCCGAGGACCGCGACCTGGCGCCCCTGGTGGTCCTGGGCCACAAGGCGCACCAGCACTTCTTCCCCGACACGCCCAACCCGCTGGGCCGCCAGCTGATCATCGGTACATCGGCCTTCGAGGTCATCGGCGTGATGAGCGAGCGGGGCGCGGACTCGGGCGCGCAGAACTATGACGACATGGTCTTCATTCCCTACCGCTCGGGCCGGGCGCGCGTCTACCAGTCGCAGACCCAGCCCGACTATGTGGTGATCGAGGCCATGTCCTCCGACGTGGTGCACGAGGCGGAGGAGGCCATGCGCAAGCTGCTGCTGGCGCGCCACGGCGGGCGCGAGGACTTCGGCATCGGCAATGCGGCCGCGCGCATCCAGGCCGAGGCCGCCACGCGCCAGAGCATGGCGGTGATGCTGGGCCTGATTGCCGCCGTCTCCCTGGTGGTGGGCGGCATCGGCGTGATGAACGTGATGCTGATGACGGTGCGCGAGCGCACGCGCGAGATCGGCATCCGCATGGCCACGGGCGCGCGCCAGCGCGACATCCTGCGCCAGTTCCTGACCGAGGCCAGCCTGGTCACCTTCGTGGGCGGCACGGTGGGCCTGCTGGCCGGGCTGGCCGTGGGCGTGGTGCTCATCGTGGCGGGCGTGCCCGTGGTGTTTTCGGTGCGCGCCATGCTGGGCGCCTTTGCATGCGCCGTGGTGACGGGCCTGGTGTTCGGCTACATGCCTGCCAAGACGGCGGCGCGGCTGGACCCGGTGCGCGCGCTGGCGGGAGAGTGAGATGAAAGACATGAACGACAAGACGATGCCGGCGCGCCTGGGCTGCATGGCCCTGGCCCTGGCTGCGCTGGGCGGCTGCGCCGCGCAGCAGACGGTGCCGGACAGGGCAGCGCCTGCGCTGGCCGCTTCGTGGAAGCAGCAGGGCGAAGCCGTCCCTGCCTCCGTCTCACCCCAGTGGTGGCAGGCCTTTGGCAGTGAGGAGCTGGGCGGCATGGTGCAGGCCGCCCAGGACCAGAGCCTGGACATGGCTGCCGCCATGGCCCGCGTGCGCCAGGCCGAGGCGGCCACGCGCCAGGCAGGCGCGGCGCTGCTGCCGTCGCTCAGCGGCGAGCTGCGCGCCCAGCGCATGAACCATGCACAGGTGGCGGGCGGGCAGGCCAGCGTCTACGGCGCTGCGCTGACGGCCTCGTATGAGGTGGACTTCTGGGGCCGCAACCGCGCCACGCGCGATGCGGCGGCGGCGGCCTGGCAGGCCAGCCGGTTTGACCAGGACACGGTGCGCCTCACGGTCACCGCCCAGGTGGCCCATGGCTGGCTGCAGGCCGTGGCGCTGCGCGAGCGCCAGGCCATTGCGGCGCGCAACGTGGCCAATGCCGAGCGGCTGCTGGGCCTGGTGGAGTCCCGCGCGCGCGCAGGCGCCGCCACCCAGCTGGAGTTGGCCCAGCAGCGCGGCCTGGTGGCCAGCCAGCGCCAGGCCCTGGCCACGCTGCGCCGCCAGGGCGAGGATGCCGATGCCACGCTGGCCGTGCTGCTGGGCCAGGCCCGCCGCCCCGCGCTGGCCACGGATTCGCTGCAGGCCCTGCAGCTGCCCGAGATCGGCGCAGGCCTGCCCACGCAACTGCTGCAGCGCCGCCCTGACATTGCCAGTGCTGAGGCGCAACTGACCGCCGCCAGCGCCAACCTGCAGGCTGCGCGTGCGGCGCTGTGGCCCCGGCTGACCCTCACGGGCAGTGCAGGCACCAGCGCGGGCCGCGCCAGCGACTGGCTGCGCGAGCCGGTCTATTCGCTGCTGGCCGGACTGGCCGGCCCCATCTTCGACGGCGGCCGTCTGGCAGCCGAACGCGATGGCGCCCAGGCCCGGCGCGAGGAGCTGCTGGCCGGCTATTACAAGTCCATCGTCGCGGCCTATGGCGATGTGGACCTGGCGCTCAACGCCGTCCACGGCCTGAAGGCCCAGGCCGAGGCCCAGGCCGAGGTGCTGGCCCAGGCCCGCCAGGCCGTGTCGCTGGCCGAGCTGCGCTACAAGGCCGGGGCGGAAAGCCTGCTGTCCCTGCTGCAGGCCCAGACCACGCTGTACGCGGCCCAGGACGATGCCGTGCTGCAGCGCCTGCTGCAGCTGCAGGCGCGCGTGGCGCTGTACCGGGCGCTGGGCGGGGGATGGGAGGCGCCTGCCATGGGCACTGAAATGCCGGAAAGGCAGGCACAAAAAAGCCAGGAGGCATTGCCACCTGGCTGAGAGGGGAGGGGCAGGGCCGCCACCCGGTCCTGCCGGGTGTGCGGCCTGAGGCCTCAGGCTTGATGCCTGCTCAGCTGCCGCGCGTGATGGGCACGCCGGCATCCTTGCCGTAGGCGCCGTACTTGCCCAGCTCCCACTTGGCGATGGCGTTGCGGTGCACTTCGTCCGGGCCGTCGGCAAAGCGCAGCGTGCGCGCGTGGGCGTAGGCGCTGGCCAGCGGGAAGTCGTCGCTCATGCCGCCGCCGCCGTGCACCTGCATGGCCCAGTCGATGACCTGGCAGGCCATGCTGGGGGCCACGACCTTGATCATGGCGATCTCGCTGCGGGCCACCTTGTTGCCGGCAATGTCCATCAGCCAGGCGGCCTTGAGCGTGAGCAGGCGCGCCATGTCGATGCGGCAGCGTGCCTCGGCGATGCGTTCCTGCGTCACGGTCTGCTGGGCCACGCTCTTGCCGAAGGCGATGCGCGAGCTGGCGCGCTTGCACATCAGCTCCAGCGCGCGCTCGGCCAGGCCGATCAGGCGCATGCAGTGGTGGATGCGGCCGGGGCCAAGGCGGCCCTGGGCGATCTCGAAGCCACGGCCCTCGCCCAGCAGGATGTTGCCCACGGGAACGCGCACGTTCTCGAAGTACATCTCCATGTGGCCGTGCGGCGCATCGTCATAGCCCATGACGTTGAGCGGACGCACGATGCGGATGCCAGGAGCGTCGCCGGGCACGATGATCATGCTTTGCTGCGAGTGCTTGGGCGCGTCGGGGTCGGTCTTGCCCATGGTGATGAAGGCCTGGCAGCGCGGATCGCCGGCACCCGAGATCCACCACTTGTGGCCGTTGATCACGTACTCGTCGCCCTGGCGCTCGATGCGGGTGCAGATGTTGGTGGCGTCGGAGGAGGCCACTTCGGGCTCGGTCATGGCGAAGGCCGAGCGGATCTTGCCGTCCAGCAGCGGCTTGAGCCAGCGCTCCTTGAGTTCGGTGCTGCCGTAGCGCGCAATGGTCTCCATGTTGCCGGTGTCGGGAGCAGAGCAGTTGAACACCTCGCTGGACCATGGCACGCGGCCCATGATCTCGGCCAGCGGCGCGTATTCCTGGTTGGTCAGGCCGCCGCCCTTGTAGCCAGCGGCCTCGGCGCTGTCCACGGGCAGGAACAGGTTCCACAGGCCTTGCTCCCGGGCCTTGACCTTGAGCTTCTCGATGGTCTGCAGCGGCGTCCAGCGCTTGCCTGCGGCGGTGTTGGCTTCCATCTCGGCGGCATAGTCCTTTTCGCCGGGATAGATGTGCTCGTCCATGAACTTCAGCAGGCGTTCCTGCAGGTCCTTGGTCTTGGGCGAATATTCAAAGTCCATGGATGCGCTCCTTCTCTTGGCTTGTCGCTTGTGGTGGAAACGGGGTGATCGGTGAGTGATGGGGGCGGTCTGGATGGCTCAGCTGCGCTGGGCAAAGGACCAGGCCAGCTCGGCCATGGGCCGGGCGGTGTCGCCGGAGGCCTTGGCCTGGGCGCTGGAGGCCGTGCCGGCCTCCACGCGCTTGGCAATGCCTTGCAGGATGGCCGCGATGCGGAACATGTTGTAGGCCATGTAGAAGTTCCAGTCGGCGCGCAGCGTGTCCACGTCCTTGAGGCCCGTGCGCTCGCAGTAGCGGCGGATGTATTCCTCTTCGCCGGGAATGCCCAGGGCCGCCAGGTCCTTGCCTGCGATGCCCCGGCCCAGCGTGGCCGGGATATGCCAGCTCATGCAGTGGTAGCTGAAGTCGGCCAGCGGGTGGCCCAGGGTGGACAGCTCCCAGTCCAGCACGGCGATGACGCGCGGCTCGGTGGGGTGGAACATGAGGTTGTCCAGGCGGAAGTCGCCGTGCACGATGGACACGCGCGAGGCATCCAGCGCGCTGGCCGGCATGTGGGCGGGCAGCCACTGCATGAGCTGGTCCATCTCGGGGATGGGCTGGGTGACCGAGGCCACGTACTGCTTGCTCCAGCGGCCGATCTGGCGCTCGAAGTAGTTGCCGCTCTTGCCGTAGTCGGCCAGGCCCTGGGCCGCGAAGTCCACGGTGTGCAGGGCCGAGATCACGCGGTTCATCTCATCGTAGATGGCGGCGCGCTGGGCCGGCTCCATGCCGGGCAGGGACTGGTCCCAGAGCACGCGGCCTTCCATGCACTCCATGATGTAGAAGGCACGGCCGATGATGGACTCGTCCTCGCACAGCGCATACATGTGGGGCACGGGCACGTCGGTGCCGGCCAGGCCCTTCATCACGCGGAACTCGCGCTCGATGGCATGGGCCGAGGGCAGCAGCTTGGCCACGGGGCCGGGCTTGGAGCGCATCACGTAGCTGCGGCCCGGGGTGATCAGCTTGTAGGTGGGATTGGACTGGCCGCCCTTGAACATCTCCACCTGCAGCGGGCCGGCAAAGCCCTGCACATGGCCCTGCATCCAGGCGGTGAGCGCGGGCACGTCGAATGCGTGCTGGTCGGAGACGGGGCGCGTGCCTACGAAATGGTCGAAAGTGCTCATGGGGCAGTCAGTCCTGTGATCGGTTCGGAAACCGGTTCTAGAAAGGGGTGCGGCCGCGCGGCACGGGCGCGGCAAGGCACCGGCCGGCGCGAACGTCCGGTCGGTGAAGGAAAGGGTTGTGTGTACGCGGCGCGGTGGGGGCCGCGCAGGTTCAGGCGTCGGGCGCGGCGATGCGCAGCAGTGTGTCGCGGTCGCAGACCACCAGGCCGCCCGGCTCGATGCGGATGGCGTTCTCGCGCTCCATGGCCTTGAGTTCCTGGTTCACGCGCTGGCGCGAGGCGCCCAGCAACTGCGCCAGTTCCTCCTGCGCCAGGTGCAGGCCGATGCGGATCTCGCTGCCATCCGACAGGCTGGTCACGCCGTAGCTGCGCACCAGGTGCAGCAGCTGCTTGGCCAGGCGCGCGCGCAGCGGCAGGGTGTTGAGGTCCTCGACCAGGCCGTAGAGCTGGCGGATGCGCCGTGCATGCAGGCGCAGCATGGCTTCCGAGAACTCCACATGCATGGACAGGATTTTCTTGAAGTCGGTCTTGGACACGCACAGCAGCGTGGTCTCGCCATGTGCATAGGCATCGTGCGTGCGCTTGTCCCCGTCCAGGATGGCCACGTCGCCGAACCAGATGCCCGGCTCCACGTAGTCCAGCGTGATCTGCTTGCCCGTGA
Organism: Delftia acidovorans NBRC 14950; assembly: GCF_001598795.1. Classification (GTDB taxonomy): domain Bacteria; phylum Pseudomonadota; class Gammaproteobacteria; order Burkholderiales; family Burkholderiaceae_C; genus Comamonas; species Comamonas acidovorans. Next base: position 56,893 of record NZ_BCZP01000012.1, read on the forward strand.
TCGAGGTCGAGCTCACGCGCACCGCACCCCGGGCGCAGGCGATCCATTCCTCGGGCGGTTCTCCGCGTGCGCAGATGAGCGTGCCATCTTTGAACCGTTTGACGTAAGCGCATCGAAGAATGTCGTGCCGAAGCGATGGAGAAAGTGATGAAAACCAGCGACCGGAATTGATCGCTTCACGTTCTTCGATGGTAAGAATCGGGTCGTCCATGGCCTGTCTTTTGCGTGACTGATGACGGTCACATTGTCGCGTGTGGGACCGCCGCGGCGCAGCATGCCGCCGGCGGGCCTGTCACTTCGGTGTCTGGGCCTGCCGAAAACGGGGCAGGGCGGCGAAAAAAAGGCGACCCGTCGTGCATCGGGTCGCCGGCTTTGCAGGGCTTATGGCTCCTCGTGCGTGAGGCTCAGCCCCAGCGCGCCACGGCGGCGCAGCCAGGGGCTGGGGCGGTAGCGTGGATCGCCGTAGACGGTCTGCAGGTTGAACAGGACCTCCAGCATGTTGGTGGGCCCCCAGCGGTCGCCCATGGTCAGCGGGCCCATGGGATAGCCCAGCCCCAGGGTCACGGCCTTTTCCAGGTCGGCCGGGCTGCCGATGCCCTGCTGGCAGATGTCGCTGGCGATGTTGACGATGGAGCCCACCACGCGCTGCGTGACGAAGCCGCCGCTGTCGCGGATCACGCTGACGGCCTTGCCGTCGCTGGCAAAGAGCGCATGGGCGGCATCGCGCATGTCGGTGCGCGTGGCCGGCGTGGTGGCCAGCACGCGGCGGCGCGTGTCGGCGTCGGCGATCAGCATGTCGATGCCCATGGTGCGCGTGCAGTCCAGCCGCTCCACGGCAGCCACCGTGGTCACGTCCAGGCCCAGCGGCGCCACCAGGATCAAGGCCTGCTCGGTCGGTACCTGCGCGGTTTCAATGCGCGCGCCCAGGCTCTTGAGCAACTGGTAGATCTCGTTGCGCCGGGCCGCGCGTGCGGACACCCAGACCGGTGGCAGCGTCTGCACCTGCGGCACGGCAGGCTCGGCAGGCTGCTCGGCGCGGCCTTCTGCATAGCGGTAAAAGCCCTGGCCGGTCTTGCGGCCCAGCAGGCCGGCCGCCACGCGCTGCGCGGCAATGGGGCTGGGGCGGTAGCGCGGCTCCTGGTAGTACTGGTGGTAGATGTGCTCCATCACGGCATGGGTGACATCCAGGCCGGTGAGATCCATCAGCTCGAACGGGCCGAGCTTGAATCCCACCTGCTCGCGCAGGATGCGGTCGATGGTGGCGAAGTCGGCAATGCCTTCCTGCACGATGCGCAGCGCCTCGGTCACATAGCCTCGGCCCAGGTGGTTGACCAGAAAGCCCGGCGTGTCCTGCGCACGCACGGGCGTGTGGCCGAAGCTGCGCGCGAACTGTGCCAGCGTGGCGCAGGTGGCCTCGTCCGTGGCCAGGCCGCGCACGATCTCCACCACCTTCATCAGCGGGGCCGGGTTGAAGAAGTGAAAGCCGGCAAAGCGCTGCGGGTGCTTGAGCGCCGTGGCCAGCGTGGTGATGGACAGGGCCGAGGTATTGCTGGCGATGAGGGTCCCGGGCGCAACGATGGCCTCCAGCTCGCGCAGCAGCGCCTGCTTGGCATCCATGCGCTCGACGATGGCCTCTATCACCAGGTCGCAGTTCCTGAAGGCATCGAGACCGTCCGTCACCGTCAGCCGGGCCTTGCAATCTGCGGCCTGCTCACTTGTTATTTTTTGTTTCTTCTGCAGTGTGTCCCACAGCGCAAGCAGCTGTTGTTGCGCTTGTGCGGCAGCACCGGGACGGGCATCCTGCAACAGCACCCTGGCGCCTGCCTGGGCGGCCAACTGGGCAATGCCTTGCCCCATGATGCCTGCGCCTATCAATCCGACGTTTCTGATAGGAGAAATGTTGTTTTGGATCATATACATAGAGGAGGTGTCCTACAGGTGTCTATGCAAAAATGCAAGCGTTCAAAGAAAGGCTGATGTGAGAATTTGTAGCACCATTCTCGGCGTCGCCCTGTCCTCCATGGCCTGGAACGCGTCCGCATTGTCGTTGGGCAGTCCTCGGGGCAACGTGGTGCTGGGCGCTCCGTTCGACCTGGTGGTGGGCTTGCAGCCCGATAGCGGAAACGACGCCGGCAGCTCCTGTGTGCGCGCCGAGCTGCTGGCCGGTGACAGGCCCATCGAATCCTCGCGCGTCAGTGTCAGCCCGACCTCGTCGGGCAAGGCCGTGCGGGTGCAGGCCCGCTATACGGTGGACGAGCCCATCGTGACGCTCAAGCTGTGGGCGGGCTGCGAAGGTGGCGGCATCAGCCGCAGCTATACGCTGCTGGCGCAGCTGCCAGATTCGGTGGACGCCACAGGCAACCAGCCCATCAATGTGCGTGAACTGGCAGCAGCGCAGCCTGCGCTGCCGACCGTGGGCGCCGCAGCAGCAGCCGGTGCTGGCGCTGGTGCTGGTGCAGCCGGTGTGGCTGGCACCGCTTCTGAATCTTCTTCGACACCCTCCCGCGCGGCCGCTGCCCGCAGTGCCCGGTCGGATGCCCGGCCTGCCACGGCGCCCGCTCCCAAGGAGGCGCAGCCCCAGCCCAAACCAAAGCCCAGGCCGAAACCCAAGGCCGCGGCCGAAAAGTCCAAGCCTCCCGTGGGTGTGACCGCCCAGGCCCAGGCCGGACAGCTGCAGGCGGGCCTGCGCATCGAACCGCGCCTGCGCATGGAGCCGGTGGAGGAGTGGCTGGGCACGGGCGGAACCCCGGGCGCCGATGGAGCAGCCGGAACACCCGAAGGCGTCGCCGCATCTGCGGCTCCCATGTTCGATGCCGGCAGCGAGCAGCTGGCCGAGGCCAACAAGCGCGTGCAGGCGCTGGAGGCCGAGATGGCGGCCTTCAAGAAGCGCGACGGCGTGGACCGTGGGCAACTGGCCCAGTTGCGGGCCGAGCTGGACGCAATGCGCCAGGAGTCCGGCGGCTCATCCTGGCTGTTCAATGCGCTGCTGCTGGCCCTGATTGCCGCCGTGGCCGTGATCGGCTGGATGGCCTGGCGCATGCGCTCGGGTGCTTCGCTGTTCTCGCGCGAGCAGAACGCCTGGCGGGAATCGGTGGAGCGTTCGTCGCAGGACCCCGTGCCGTCGACCCCGCCGCATGTGCGCGATGACGAGATCCACACCCTGCCGCATTCCCTGGATCCCCATCGGCCCACGCGGCCCATGGCTCCCAGCCTGCGTGAGCACCGGCCTGCGGCACCGCAGCAGGACGACCGCCGGGGACCGGATACCCTGGCTTCGCCCTATGTGCAGCGCGGCGCCCAGATGCGCCCCGGCGTGACCTATGAGCTGCACGAGGATGTGGACCCTGGCGACTTCGGGCCGGCCACCATTCCCGTGCCTGTGTCCGTGCATGCCGAGCTGGAAACCGAGCCTGCGCCGCAGGCACCGTCACCTGTGCGCACATCCGCGCCCGAGGCCATCAAGGCCAGGCGCATGGTGCAGCCCGGCGAACTGTTCGACGTGCAGCAACAGGCGGAATTCTTCATCTCGGTGGGCGAGCACCAGCAGGCCATCGAACTGCTGCGCTCGCATATCGACACGCATGAGGATTCCTCGCCGCTGGCCTATCTGGAGCTGCTTCACCTGTACTACACGCTGAGCCGCCGCGACGATTTCGACCAGCTGCGCGCGCGTTTTGCCCGGCATTTCAACGCCCGTGTGCCGGCCATGCCGGGCTTTACCGACAAGGGCAGCAGCCTGCTGCAGGGCTACCCCGAGCAACTGGCGCGCATCGAGGCCCTGTGGCCCGTGGAAGAAGTCGAAGCTTGCCTGGCGCACTACCTGTTCAAGCAGGACGGTGCACCCGACCCCGATGCGCCGGCCCCCTTCGACCTGGCGGCCTTCGACGACCTGCTGCTGCTGCTGTCCATTGCGCGCACCTCACCTGCCGGAACCCGCGGCGAACCCGGCCCGCGCGAGCGCACCACGCCGCGCATGGTCACGGGCACTGCCGCAGCCGCAGCCGGCGCAGCCACGGCCGGCGCGGCGGCCTTCACAGCGGCTGCAGAAACCACGCCGGCGCAGGCTCCTGCATCCGCGGCCACGGGCGTGGACTGGATGGCAGAGCTGCAGCCGCCGATAGAACCTGCACAGCCGCAGCCGGGCTCAGTGACGCCGCTGGAGCCGGGCCTGGAGTTCACCCCCATGGACACGCTGCCCCTGTCCACGGGTGCTGTCGGTGGCGGCGACAGGCCTGCAAGCAGCGCACCGGACTCGTTGTCCGCACCGCTGCACTTCGAGCTGCAGCCCCTGAACTTCGATCTGGATCAGGCCGGCCAACTGCCCGCAGGCCAGGTGCGCGCCGTGCCCCTGGGCGAGGCGCCTTCCTTCATCCACGATGAGTCGGCACCGCTGCTGGACATAGACCTCACGGACCTGGGCGAGAACGAGCTACCGCATGTCGATGTGCCCTCGCGCTTTCCGCCCGTGACGCTGTCGATGCCCGGCTCGGGTGCCGTGGGTTTCAGCAGCCACAATCTCAAGGCGCCGCTGGACATGGACCTGGCGCTGGACAAGTGGGAGCTGGAGCCGCCCGACACCGTGCGTGAGCACCGTGGCCTGGACGAGCCGCTGAGCCGCTCGGTGGACATGCTGCTGTCGCGCGAGACCGACCCGGCCTTTCGTAGCTCACCACAGGCTCCGTCGCCGCAGGCAGACGACAAGGATCCGCCCAAGGGCTGAGGCAGTGAAAAAAAAGGGAGCATCTGCTCCCTTTTTTGTTGGAGTGCCCAGCAAGAACTCAGTCGGCAGCGTGCATGCTTGCGAGCAACTGCTGCGCCGCCGCTTCAGGATCCTCGGCATTGACCAGTGCCCGCACCACGGCCACCGAGCCTACGCCCGTGGCGCGCACGGCCGGGAACTGGTCGGCTGAGATGCCGCCGATGGCCACCAGCGGGTAACGCTGCATCAGCCGCACATAGGAGCCCAGGCGCGCCAGGCCCTGCGGAGCCGTGGCCATTTTCTTGAGTGTGGTGGGGAAGACGGCGCCCAGCGCGATGTAGCTGGGCTGCACCGCATGGGCGCGCACCATTTCGGCATAGCCATGCGTGCTCACGCCCAGGCGCAGGCCCGAGGCGTGGATGGCCTGCAGGTCGGCGCCGGCCAGCGCGTCCAGGTCTTCCTGGCCCACATGCACGCCATAGGCGCCGGCATCGATGGCCTCGCGCCAGTGGTCGTTGATGAAGAGCAGGGCGCCCGTGCCTTCCACGGCGGCCACGGCGGCACGCACTTCGCGGGCGATGGCGTCGCGGTCCTCGGACTTGAAGCGCAATTGCACGGTGGGCACACCGGCGCGGGCCATGCGGCCCACCCATTGCGCGTCGGGCAGCACGCCGTACAGGCCCAGGGACCTTGGGCAGTCCGGGAAGGCCAGTGCGGGATCGGAGCCGTCCAGGCCGAAGTCGCGCGGATCGTCGGGCCATAGCGTGGCCTCGAAGCGGCCCCTGCGCAGCGTCTGCGCCTGCCAGGCGCAGGCCAGCGTCTCGGCGTCGATGGTGATGAAGCCCAGCGCGCTGCAGGCCTGCAGTGCCGCAAGATAGGCCGGCTCCTGGCGCTGTGTCTGCGGCACGGGCTGCGAGGGCAGGGCGGAGCCTTCAGGGGCGAAGGTGGCGCCGTGCAGGCGCACGATGGCATCTGCCCAGGATTGGATGGAGTCGTTGCTCATGGCCGGTCTCCTCAGCCGTGGTGCCAGAACGGCGTGCCCAGCACGGGCGTGCTGGGCTGGGCGGCAGATTGCTCGGCCATGGCGCCGGCGCGGTGGGCGGCGTGGCCGGCATTCACGGCATCGGCAAAGGCGCCGGCCATGGCCACCGGGTCTTCGGACAAGGCCACGGCCGTGTTCAGCAGCACGGCGTCATAGCCCCACTCCATGACCTGGCAGGCATGCGAGGGCCGACCCAGGCCCGCATCCACGATCAGCGGCACCTTCAGGCGTTCGCGCAGCGTCTGCATGGCATAGGGGTTGACGGGGCCGCGGCCCGTGCCGATGGGCGCCGCCCAAGGCATGACGGCCTGGCAGCCCACATCCACCAGGCGCTGGCACAGCACCAGGTCCTCGGTGGTGTAGGGCAGGACCTGGAAGCCGTCCTTGATGAGGATGGAGGCGGCCTCGACCAGGTTCAGCGTGTCGGGCTGCAGGGTGTAGTCGTCGCCGATCAGCTCCAGCTTGATCCAGGGCGTCTCGAAGACTTCGCGCGCCATCTGGGCCGTGGTCACGGCTTCCTGCACGGTCATGCAGCCGGCGGTGTTGGGCAGCACGGGCACGTTGAGCTTTCTGAGCAGTTCCCAGAAGCTGGCACCGGTCTCGGCGGCATTGCTGCCCTGGCGGCGCAGCGAGGCCGTGACCATGGCCGGGCGGGCACGCTGCACGGCAGCTTCCAGCACGGCGGGCGAGGGATAGCGGGAGGTGCCCAGCAGCAGGCGGCTGTCAAAGCGCTGGCCGTACAGGACCAGGCTGTCGTCGGAGGAAGAGGCGGAAGTCGTCATGGCGTGAGGCAATGGGAGAGTCGGATGGGGCATCAGCCGCCGGTCACGGGCGAGATCACTTCGAGGCGGTCGCCGTCGTTCAGCGCCTGCTCGGCATAGCGGGTCTTGGGCACGAAGACGGTGTTGATGGCCACGGCAAAGGGCGGGCGCGGCGCAAGCTGGGCCAGCGCGTCGGCCACGGTGGCTCCGTCGCTCAGTTCGGTCGCTTGCTGGTTGATGGTGATGTTCATGGCGGCTGGGGGGAAACGAAAGGCGGGTACGGGGGCTTGTTCGATCTTAGGCAGGGCCGGGCCTGGCGACCCTGCGTGCATGTCCGGTCTGTTGTGCGTGAAAGTGCCGTGCGTGCCGTTCAGGCGGCTGCCTTGTGCTGCGATGGCGCATGCTCGACGGCAACATCGAAGCGGCGGGCCAGTTCGGAATCACCGCCGTCGAGCAACTCCAGCACCACGTCCAGCATGGCCGGCGCGATCATGAAGCCATGGCGGTACAGGCCGTTGACCTCCATCACGCGCGGCGCGCTCCAGCGCACGGCCGGCAGATTGTCGGGCAGGGTGGGGCGGCACTGGGTGGCTATCTCGACGATGCGGCCCTCGGCAAAACCCGGATGCACGGTGTAGGCGGCACTCAGCAGCTCCAGCGTGGAGCGCACGCTGGCCGGCGACATGTCGTCGGACTCGATCTCGGTGGCGCCGATGACGAAGAGGTGGTCCTCCTTGGGCGCAATGTAGATCGGGTAGCGCGGATGGATCAGGCGCGTGGGCCGCTGCAGCGTGACCTCGGGCGCGTGGATGCGCACCACCTCGCCGCGCACGCCGCGCAGCGCGGGCCACTGGCCGCGTGCGCCCAGGCCCCGGCAGTCCAGCACCCAGTCGGGCTGGCCCGGCGTGCCGGGTTGGAAGTCGGCCAGCTCGCGCGGCTGGTTCCAGTGCTGCTCCACGCCCAGGCGGGTCAGCGTGGCGTGAAGTGAGGCCAGCAGCTGGCGGTTGTCCAATTGGCCCTCGCCCTGCAGGTACATGGCCTGGGCAAAGCGCCGCTCAAGCGCGGGCTCGCAGTCGTGCAGGGCCTGGTCGGCCAGCGGCTGCAGCGCGGGAAGGCTGGGGTTGATGCGGCGGTTTTTCTCCAGCAGGCCGAAGAAGCGCTGGGCATCGCCCGCGTCCTGGCGGTGCCAGAGGATGAGGGTGCCGTTTTGCTGGAAGAACACGGGCGCATCGAGCTGGGCCAGCAGTTCGGGCCAGCGCGTCAGGCCGTGCTGGCCCATGCGCACCACGCCGGGCTCGGTGATGGCCGATTCGGCCAGGGGCGCGAGCATGGCGGCTGCCACGCGGGCGGCAGCGCCATCGCCTTCGGGGCCGTGGGCGTCGTATACGGCAATGCCGTGGCCGCGACGGGCCAGCGCCAATGCCAGCAGCCGGCCCATGAGGCCGCCGCCCAGAATGGCGATGCGGGAAGAAGCTTGTAGAACGGACATGTGCATCTGGTGGTCAAGTGCGCCCATGCCCGTGGGACTGCCGGCCGGCTGTCCGCGCACAGGGCATGTGCTGGACAAAACGCGGCGTACCACCCCGATTGATTGAAACTCCCCACGCCAGCATGACCTGGATCGGGTGCAGGGGCGCTGCGCGGCAAGGTGCCTGTGGTGCAGGCTTGTGCGGCAGGGGGCTGGTCGCCCCGGGGCCCCAGGGTGTTTCTCAGTCACGCATCGGTGAGGCGGGCCAGGCCCTGTTTCACCGACGGGACACCCCTGTTTCGTCCGTCAGCAGGCATTACAGCACATCCCGCAGCTGCCGGTATTGACCATGCGCATGGGTGATAATTTTCGCCCATGACTGCCGACCACTCCCCTTCGACCGCCGCATCCCCCGAACCGGCTCCCGCCGCGCGCAAGCGCTATGCCCGCGTGCTCATCATCGCGGGCTCCGACAGCGGCGGCGGCGCCGGCATACAGGCCGACCTCAAGACCTGCAGCGCCCTGGGCTGCTACGGCATGACGGCCATCACGGCCATCACCGTGCAGAACACGCTGGGCGTCAGCGGCATCCACGGCATTCCCGTGGACATACTGCGCGGCCAGATCGATGCGGTGGTCGAGGACATCGGCGCCGATGCCGTCAAGATCGGCATGCTGGCCACGCCCGAAGTGGTGCAGGTGGTGGCCGATGCCATCCGCCGCCACCAGCTGCGCAACGTGGTGCTGGACCCCGTGATGGTGGCCACCAGCGGCGACCGGCTGATTGCCCCGGAAACCGCCTCCGTGCTGGTGCGCGAACTGTTCCCCCTGGCCACCGTGGTCACGCCCAATCTGGACGAGGCGGCGCTGCTGCTGGGCCACTCCATTGATGGCATAGACGCACTGGACGGCGCCGTGCAGGAACTCCTGGCGCTGGGCGCGCCTGCCGCCTTGCTCAAGGGCGGGCACTTGTCGGGCGATCTGGTGGTGGACCTGCTGGGCCATGGCAACGGCCAGCGGCTGCGCCTGCAGTCGCAGCGCATTGCCACGCACAACGGGCACGGCACGGGCTGCACGCTGTCTTCGGCGATTGCCTCTCACCTGGCGCTGGGCCTTCCGCTGGAGGCGGCCGTGGCCCAGGCGCGCGAGTACATCCTGGGCGCGATTGCGGCCGGCGCCGATGTGTTCACGGGCGCCGGCCATGGCCCGCTGAACCACGGTTATGCGCCGCGCGCGCAGGTCGTGGTCAACGGCTGAACGTCCAGCCAGACGTCCAGGGAATCAGCCCAGGTCACCAGCCCCAGGTCAGGCTGCGCGCCACCCAGCCCTTTTGGCCGTTGTCGCGCTGGACCTGGGCCCAGGAGCCCTGTTTCCTGAGCGTGCGCACCACTTCCATCTCAGCCAGCTTGCCCACCACGCGATGGTTCTGGCCCGGGCCGGCGCGCAGGTTGGCGGTGCGCCCGGTCACCACCATGTGCGGGGTCTTGCCGGTCAGCGGCGCATGCACCCAGCCCAGCGTGCTCTCGTTGTCCCTGACGCGCAGCCACTGGCCCTTGCGCTGCACCACCTGCAGCGGATAGCCCTTGCCCAGTTCCCACAGCGTGGCCGAGCGCGTGGTGGGCTGCTGCCGCACATTGACGCTGGCGCCCTTGACGCTGACGAACTCGCGCGCATGGGCGACGGCCGGAGCCAGGGTGGTGGTGAGGACGGCGAGGGCGGTGGCGGCTGCGGCCAGCCAGCGGGCGGCACGGCGTTGATTGCAAGGCACGGGAACGGGTCTCCTTTCGTTCGAGGTCGGCTGGCGCGCGGAGACTTTCCAGCGCGGGCCGAGCCCAGGGAAAGCGCGTGGGATCAGGCGATGCCGCTATAGTTCCTGAATGAAACTGACGGGCGGCACCCCGGGTTCGCGTGCAATCGCCCGGGCTTGCCGTACGCTTGCCGCACCACAGTGTTTTCCAGGAGGGCTTGTATGCACCATGCTGTTTCCCGATCCGGCGCGCAGGGCCGGCACGCGGCGATTCTGACGGCCTGCCTTGCGGCAGGACTGGCGGATGTCCAGGCGCAGGATGCCCAGGCCGTTGCCGCCGCCGCCGAGGGCCGCGACGCTGCCAAGGCGCAGGAGGGTGTGGTGAACCGCCCCGAATTCGGCCCCGCGCTGCTGGCGGCCGCCCAGGCCGGCGAAGCGCTGCAGGTACGCGACTGGCTCAAGCGCGGCGCACCTGTCGATGTGCGTGACCGGCAGGGCAACACTCCGCTGCTGCTGGCCGTGCGCGGCAACCATGTCGAGGTCGCGCGCTCCTTGCTGGTCCACGGGGCCAATCCCAATCTCAAGAACGACCTGCAGGACAGCGCCTATCTGCTGGCCGGTGCCCTGGGCCGGCTGGAAATCCTGCGCATGACACTGTCGTATGGAGCCGACCTGCAAAGCGTCAACCGTTATGGCGGCACGGCGCTGATCCCCGCCTGCGAGCGCGGCCACGTCGATACCGTGCAGGCCTTGCTGGCTGCCGGTGTGCGGGCCGACCATGTGAACCGGCTGGGCTGGACCTGCCTGCTCGAAGCCGTTTTGCTGGGCGATGGTGGCCCGCGCTACCAGGACATCGTGCGCCAGCTGATCACGGCGAAGGCGGACCTCAGCCTGCCCGACAAGGACGGCGTCACGGCCCTGGCCCACGCCCGCCAGCGTAGCCAGCATGAGGTGGAGCGGCTGCTGCAGGAGGCGGGAGCGCGCTGATCGGCGCAAGCGAAAACGCCTGAAATCGAGGTCTGAACACCAGAATCAGACGGATCTGATTGCTTGGGAAAGGTCTTGTTGCAAATGATTTCCATTTTCAACAAAGGCCCTTGCCATGCGCACTTCAGATTGCCGTTCCCGACCTTTCGTTTCCGGCCCCCAGTCATGCCTTTATTCGGTCTTCGCTGCGGCGCTGGTCACACCCGCATACGCGCAGGATGTGCCCCCTGAGGATCGCCAGGTCCAGCTGGCGCCGGTCACCGTTTCGGGACCGCGCACCACCGGCTCGCGCACCGAGGCATCCGACTCGGTCAAGTACGCCAAGCCGCTGCTGGACGTGCCCCAGACCATTACGGTGGTACCGGGGCAGGTGCTTCAGGAGCAGAACGCCCTGAGCCTGCAGCAGGCGCTGTCCAATGTGTCGGGCATCACCTTCAATGCGGGCGAGGGCGGTGCGGGCTCGGGCGACAGCATCAACATCCGCGGCTTCAGCGCCAACGCCAACCTGCAGATCGACGGGCTGCGCGACAGTGGGCAGAACAACCGCAGCGACCTCTTCAACACGGAGTCTGTCGAAGTCATCAAGGGCCCGAACTCGGTCTTTGGCGGGGCAGGCACCTCGGGCGGCAGCATCAACATGATCAGCAAGCAGCCCAAGGCCCATGACTTCACCGAGGCCGACGCAGGCCTGGGCACGGCCAGCTACCGGCGCCTCACGCTCGACACCAACCGGGTGCTGGCTGGCGGCAAGGCCGCCATGCGCCTGAACCTCATGGGCCATGACAGCGACGTGGCCGGGCGCGACACCATCTTCAAGCGGCGCTGGGGCGTGGCGCCCTCGCTGGCCCTGGGCCTGAATTCGCCCACGCGCGTGACTCTCAGCTTCTTGCATCAGAACGATGACAATCTTCCCGACTTCGGCGTGCCGGCCTTTCGCGGCAAGATGCTCGATGGCGTCTCGCGCAATGCCTATTTCGGCTGGCGCAACCTTGACCGGGAAAAGATCAGCCAGGATGCCCTGACCGCGAAGATCGAGCATGACTTCGCCTCGGGCGCCAAGCTGCAGAACCTCTCGCGCTACTCGCGGCTGAGCCGCGATACCGTGATCTCTGCCTCGCATGTCGATCTCCGGGGCATGCAGCCTGGCTACTATCGGCCCGCAGGGCCGCAGGCCTATGGCCGCGATGCGGCCACCACCCTGTGGATCAACCAGACCAACCTGACCCAGCGCTTCGACACAGGCGTGCTGGGGCATACGCTGATCACGGGCTTCGAGATCGCACGCGAGACCTATGACCGCACCACCTCTTCCTACAACATCAACCGGCAGTTCCCGGCCGGCGGCTATCCGCTGGCCCGTCCGCCCGGATACTGGACGGGCACGACGGACTTGCAAAACAGCGGAAGGAACGAAACCAGCCTGGACACCCGCGCGCTGTATGCCACCGACTCCATTGCGCTGGGTCCGCGCTGGGATCTGAACCTGGGCCTGCGCTATGACTGGATCGACGGGCGCTCCAACGCCACAACGGCCGCTGGCGTGCGCACCGCGGTGGACAGCTCCGACGGCCGGCTCAGCGGCCGCACGGCCCTGAGCTTCAAGCCCGCCGACAACGGCCGCATCTACCTGGCCTATGGCACGGCCTTCAACCCTTCCGCCGAATTCCTGGTCTCCAATGGTTCCGGCCTGGATGCGGCCACGGCCTCGCTGGCACCCGAGAAGAACACCAGCCTGGAACTGGGAACCAAGTGGGATGTGCTGGACCGCCAGCTGGCGCTGACCGGCGCCCTGTTCCAGGTGGACAAGACCAATGCCCGCGAGCAGATGGCCGATGGCAGCTATCTGCTGGCCGGAGAGCAGCGCGTGCGCGGGCTGGAGCTCGGTGCCGCAGGCAAGGTGACGCCGCAATGGGACGTCTTCGCCAACTACACCTTCATGGCCAGCAAGACCCTCAAGTCATTGAACGAGCCTGCGCGTGTGGGCCAGGCGCTGGGCAATACGCCGCGCCATTCGCTGAACCTGTGGACCACCTATGCATTGCCCCAAGGCTGGACGGTGGGCTATGGGGTGCGCTTCGTGGGCACGCGCAATGTCACCTCGGCAGGCGATGGGAAACTCTCTGCCTATTGGGTGCACAGCGCCATGGTCGGCTATGAACTCAACCGGCAATGGAAGCTCAGGCTCAATCTCGAAAACATCGGCAACAAGGCCTATGTGGCCGGCGTGCGCCAGCGCCTGGGCGAGCAGTCGCGTTCCTCGGCCGTTGAATACGGCGAAGGCCGCACGGCCCGGTTGACGGCGCTCTATCAGTTCTGAAGTGCCGGATTGCCTGGGGCCCGATGCTCAGCGCGTCGGCCGCAGGTAACAATGCGTGCAAGCTGCCCCCAGAGGGCAGCTTTTGTTTTTGATAGGGGCGTCGGACAAAAAAAGAGCCCGCACAAGGCGGGCTGGTGATGGTCAGGCCGGCGGCAAAAACCGCCGACTCGTACGCATCTTACTGGATCTTGGCCTTTTCGCGCAGCGATTCCTGGAATTGCGCCAGCTTTTGCTGTTGCAGCTGCTGCACGATCTGGGGCTTGACTTCCTCGAACTTGGGCAGCTCGGCCTGACGTGCGTCGTCCAGGCGGATGATGTGGTAGCCGAACTGGGTCTTGACCGGCTCCTGGGTCATGCCACCCTTTTCGAGCTTGATCAGGGCTTCGGAGAACTCGGGCACGTAGTTGCCGGGGTTGGCCCAGTCGAGGTCACCGCCACGGGCGCCGGATCCGGGGTCCTTGGACTCCTTCTTGGCGATGTCTTCAAACTTCTTGCCGGCCTTGATCTCGGCAATGATGGCCTTGGCGCGGTCTTCCGATTCGACCAGGATGTGGCTGGCCTTGTATTCCTTGCCGCTGTTGGCAGCGACGGCCTTGTCGTACTCGGCCTTGGCTTCGGCGTCGGTCACGGGGTTCTTCTTCTGGAAGTCCTCGAACAACGCGCGGATCAGGATGGTCTGGCGGGCCAGTTCCAACTGCTGCTTGTAGGCTTCGCTGTTGGCCAGGCTGCGCTTGTTGGCTTCCTGCATGAAGATCTCGCGGGCGATGACTTCTTCCTTGATCTGCCCTTCCAGCTCGGGCGTCACGGGGCGGCCGCTTTGCTCGATCTGTTGCTTGAGCGCTTCGGCGCGTGCCTTGGGCACAGCCTTGCCGTTGACGACGGCGATGTTCTGGGCCGAGGCGGACAGGGCCGCGGTGCTCAGCACGGCGGCAGTCACCAGGCTGGTCAGAAGCTGTTTTTTCATGCGAATTCCAGATATGAAGGAAAAATTGATTCTATAGCGCGGATACGCAACAGGCTCCGAATCGTCGGAGCCTGTAAAAGTTCAAAGAACCTCGATGGCGATGGCGTGTGCGCCCTGGTCAATGAATTCTTGCAGCGCATCATACACAAGGCGATGGCGTGCCACGCGTGGCTTGCCTTGAAACAAAGGTGACGCAATGCGCACGCGGAAATGCGTGCCGAAGCCGGTGCCGTTGGCGCCCACATGGCCGGCGTGCTGGTGGCTCTCGTCGATCACTTCCAGGTGATCGGGGGCGAGGCGCTCGCGCAGCACGGCCTGCATGGCTTCGGCGGTGATGGGCAGCGGATGGGCGGGCACGCTCATGGCTGCTTGTCCTGCTGCACGCCAGACGGGGGCAGGGCGTCGGGCGTGGCGGCTGCTGCCTCGCCCTTGTCTTCCTGCATGAAGCGGCTCATGTAGATGGCCTGGCCGATCACGAAGACCAGCATCAGCCCCATTCCGCCGAACAGCTTGAAGTTGACCCAGGTGTCGGTGTCGAAGCGGTAGGCGATGACCAGGTTGAGCGCGCCCATGACCGCGAAGAACGCCGCCCAGCTCCAGTTCAGGGTGCGCCATGCGTTGTCGGGCAGTTGCAGCTGTGCGCCCATGACCGAGCGCAGCAGGTTCTTGCGGAACACCAGCTGGCCTATCAACAGGGCACTGCCCATAAGCCAGTACAGCACGGTGGGCTTCCACTTGATGAAGGTGTCGTTGTGGGCCAGCAAGGTGGCGCCGCCGAACAGCACGATCACGCCCAGGCTCACCCATTGCATGGGCTCGACCTTGCCGTGGCGCACGCGCAGGTAGGCGATCTGGGCAATGGTGGCGACGATGGCCACGGCCGTTGCCGTGTAGATGCCCCAGACCTTGAAGGCGACGAAGAACAGGATGATGGGGAAAAAGTCGATCAGTAACTTCATTGGAAGGTTTCGATGGGCTTGGAGTCAGGCATGGGGCCTGAGCTTGGCAGGCGCATTGTGGCGCAGCCGGCGCGGCCCGGCATCGGTGCAGGGCCGCGTGGCCTGGGGTTTTTGCGGGCCTGGAGCCTAGGCCTTGGGCGGCTCGAATTCCAGCGATGCGGAATTCATGCAGTAGCGCAGTCCTGTGTCGGAGGGGCCGTCGGGGAATACATGCCCCAGGTGGGCGCCGCACTGGCTGCAGACGGTTTCGGTGCGCACCATGCCGTGGCTGCGGTCCACGATTTCGGTGATGGCGCCGGGGATGGCGCGGTCGAAGCTGGGCCAGCCGCAGCCGGCATCGAACTTGGTGTCGGAGTCGAACAGCTTGCTGCCGCAGCAGATGCAGTGGTAGCTGCCATCGGCCCAGAACTGTTCATAGCGGCCGGTGAACGGGCGCTCGGTGGCTGCATGGCGTGTCACCTGAAAGGCGGCAGGTTCGGCGCCCTTGGCCTGCAGCTCGGCCTGCCATTCCTGTTCGGTCTTGTGGATGGGAAAGCTCATGATGAACAGCTGATCTCGATGGAGGAAGCCCAGTCGGGCGGGAAGCCTGCCCATTCGGCATGCTCGGCGTGGGGGGCGAACGGAGTCTGCAGCACGGCCAGCAATTGACGCACGGGAGCGAAGTCACCGGCCTTTGCGGCGCGGATGGCCATCTCGCCCAGGTGGTTGCGCAGCACGAAGCGCGGATTCGATTCTTGCATCAAAGCGGCGGCTGCCGCTGCATCCGTGCCTGCCAGGTGCCGTGCGTACAGGGCTGCCCAGCGGTCGAAGGCCTCGCGGTCCAGCGCCAGGTCGCGCACGGGCTCGAGGTCGAGGTCCGTACCGGCACTGGCACTGGCATCGGCAGCCACCGCATCGGTCAGGCGGCTGAAGAAGATGGTGTAGTCCACCGCGTTGTCGGCCATGAGCTGCAGCAGCGGGTTCACCAGGGCGGCAAAGCGCCCCTCGGCGGGCGGCGTGCCTGGCGCATCTTCGGGCAGGCCCAGCTTGCGCAGCATGAGGGCGCCATAGGCCTGCGGAAAAACCTGCTTGTACGACTCCAGCGCTGCAATGGTCAGTTCCTCTTCGCCGATCAGCGGCAGCAGGGCCTGGCCCAGGCAGTACAGGTTCCAGTAGGCCACCTGGGGCTGGCGGTTGAAGGCGTAGCGGCCCTGGGTGTCACTGTGGTTGCAGATGTGGCCGGGGTTGAAGGCATCGAGAAACTGGAAGGGCCCGTAGTCGATGGTCAGGCCCAGGATGCTCATGTTGTCGGTGTTCATCACGCCATGGCAAAAGCCCACGGCCTGCCAGTGCGCCAGCAGCCGCGCCGTGCGCTCGCTCACGGCCTGCAGGAAGTTGGCGTAGGCGTTGCCGGCCAGTGCCTCGGCCGTGCGGCATTCGGGGTAATGGTGGTCGATCACGTAGTCGGCCAGCTGGCGCAAAGGCGCTATCTGGTCGCGCGCCGCAAAGTGCTCGAAGTGGCCGAAGCGTATGAAGCTGGGCGCCACGCGCGCCACCACGGCAGCGGTCTCGATCTCTTCGCGGCGAATGGGGGCGGGCGATCCGGTGAGGCTCAGCGCGCGCGTGGTGGGAATGCCCAGGGCGTGCATGGCCTCGCTGCACAGGAACTCGCGGATGGACGAACGCAGCACGGCGCGCCCGTCGCCCATGCGCGAATAGGGAGTGCGGCCCGCGCCCTTGAGCTGAATCTCGTGGCCCGAGGCGGTCTCACCCAGCAAGATGGCACGGCCGTCGCCAAGCTGGCCGGCCCAGACGCCGAACTGGTGGCCGCTGTAGACGCTGGCCAGCGGATGGCTGCCGGGCAGCACGGCATTGCCGGTGAGCGCCTGCAGGGCCTCATCGGAGGCCAGCCACTGCGGGTCCAGGCCCAGCAGCTCGGCGGTGCCGGTGCTGGTGGCAATCCAGTGCGGCTCGGGCAGCGGCGTGGGGCGCAGATGGGTGAAGAAGTCCGGGCCCAGGGCGGCGAAGCCGTCTTGCCAGGAGATGGGTGGGCGTGGGGAGGTCGCCGGAGCCTGGCCTTCGGCGGCAGCATGCAGGTTCATGCGGGAATTGTCCCCCAGCGCCTATGCCCCGTGGGGCGCAAGGTTCATGCGCACATTCACCGCATGCATTCACGCACGCAGTTGCTGCCGGTACTGGCCCGGCGGCATGCCGAACCAGCGGCGGCAGGCGCGAAAGAGGTTGCTCTGGTCCACAAAGCCCAGCAGGTCGGCCACCTCGGCCAGGCTGCGGCGCGGTTCGCCCAGGTACTGCAAGGCCAGCTCGCGCCGGGTTTCGTCCAGCAGTTGCTGGTAGCTGGTGTCTTCGGCCTGCAGGCGGCGCTGCAAGGTGCGGTCGGTCAGGCCCAGCAGGCTGGCCACGTCTTCGCGGCGCGGCTCGCCCTGGGGCAGCAGGCGCGCGATCTCGTGGCGCACGCGCGCGCCCACGCCGGCCTGGCCCAGGTGGTCGAGCTCGGTTTCGACCAGCTTTTCGTGCAGTGCCAGCAGTTCGGGGTTGTGTGTGGGAATGGGGGCGAGCAGGTCGGCCTCGGACAGCAGGAAGCGGTTCGCGTCCTCGCCGAAGCGCGGCAGCAGGCCGAAGGCCGCGCGGTAGGCGGCCTCGTGCGAGGGGGCGGGCGCCTCGGCCATGAATTCCACGGCCAGAGGCCGGACATCGCGCCGCGTCAGCCAGTTGCACAGCACCAGCAGCGTGAGCACGGCGAACTCCACGCGCTGGCGCGGCACGGGCCGTGTGGCGCCGATGTGATGTATGGACAACCAGTAGCCGCGCGCATCGCGCTCCAGCGTGAAGGACGTTGCGTCCGAGATCACGGCCATGTGGCGTTCCAGGTCGCGGAAGCCGGCCAGCAGGTGCGGGCCCGAAGCCAGCGAGTAGCCGACCAGATCGATGTTGCCGTGGCGCGCGGCCAGTTGCCGGTCCAGCCCCAGCGTGGGATTGGCGGACTGGGCCACGGCCAGCTCCCAGAGCCGGCTCACGCGGTCCACATCGGTACGGGCCTGCGAATGCTGCAGTGCGGCAAGGTCGATATCGGCTGCGGCGCACAGGCTTTGCGGGGCCAGCCCTTCGGTGGCCATCATGTCCAGGATGCCGCGCACCCAGGCGGCGGAGCTGCTGCGCTGCGTTGTCATGACCGGGTTTTCCTGGGCCATTCGGGGCGCTGTTTGCGTTCTGAAGTCACTGTTTTGGCGTGGTTGCGATAGCGGCGTTTTGCCGCGCTGTTCCTAGAATTTTTGCAGCGCGGCGAACGACTGCGCAGTGTGACCCATGGGCCCGGCGCGGCCCATACGGGAAACCCCAAAAACCATTCAGGAGACAAGCATGCGCACAGGACAGCGGTGGATGGCTGGCGGCATACGCCTGGCCGTGGCTTCAATGGCTTTGTGGCTGGCGGCCTGCGGCGGCTCGGGCGGCGGAGGTCCCGAACTGCGCGAGACGGCCTACGGCCCCTTGCGCGGCGTGGACGATGGCGCGGCCACGGGCACCTATTACTGGAAGGGCGTGCCCTTTGCCCAGGCGCCCGTGGGCGCGCTGCGCTGGCAGCCGCCGGCCGAGCCCAAGGCCTGGGAGGGCGTGCGCGAGGCGCGCCAGTTCGGCAATGCCTGCCTGCAGATCGGGCGCATGTACGGCCCGGGAGCCAACAACCGCTTCGACGACACCATTGCCTCCACCCTGGGCCAGCCCGTGGGCAGCGAGGACTGCCTGACGCTCAACATCTGGCGCCCGGCCAGCGGTGCCGAGAAGCTGCCGGTGCTGGTGTTCATCCACGGCGGCAGCGCCATCTCGGGCTATACGGCCGATCCGCTGTATGACGGCGCGGCCCTGGCACGCGCCGCCAATGCCGTGGTGGTGACGGCCAACTACCGGCTGGACATCCTGGGCTACATGCACATGCCGCAGATGCAGGCCGGCGCGCCGGCCACGGGCAACTTCGCGCTGCTGGACAACCTGCAGGCGCTGCGCTTTGTGCAGCGCAATATCGCGGGCTTTGGCGGCGATCCGGGCAATGTCACGCTCATGGGCCAGTCGGCGGGTGCCACCAATGTGCTGGCGCTGCTGGCGGCCGAGTCGGCGCGCGGCCTGTTCCACAGGCTGGTGCCCATCAGCGGCGGGCTGTCGCTTCCATCCAACCTGCCGGCCGGCGTGCTGGCCACGCTCAAGCCGGCTTCGGCCTACGCCACCCAGTCCGCGCTGTTGCTGGCCCATCTGATGGTGGCCGATGGGCTGGCTGCCGATGTGGCGGCTGCGGCCACGGTGGCTGCCGGCTGGACACCGGCGCAGATTGCGGCCTACCTGCGCGGCAAGGATGCGCGCGTGCTGCTGCAGACCCTGGTGGCCAAGGGCCTGACGGGCGCGGGACCGATTCCCGACGGCCTGCTGCTGCCCACCGATCCCATGGCTGCGCTGGCTGCGGGCCAATACAACCGCATGCCCGTGATGGCCGGCTACACGGCCGAGGAGGGCAAGCTGTTCGCGCCCCTGCTGGCGGCGCTGGGCGGCAAGCCGGGCTTCAGGATCGATGATGCGGCGCGCTTTCGCATGATGCAGTCCTTCGATGCGCAGTCGCCCAACGCGCCGGGCCTGGCCGACATCATTGATGCCGCCTACCTGCCCGTCGATACGCCGGTCACCGGCTACAACGCCCGCATGGCGCAACTGACCCATCTGTTCGCCGATCCCAGCCGCGACCAGTTGCTCAATACGCTGCGCACGCGCCAGGCCGAGGTCTGGAGCTACCGCTTCGACTGGGCGCGCCAGCCCGCCCCCTGGAACACGGTCTACGGCGCGGCCCATGCGTTCGATCTGCCCTTTCTCTTCGGCAACTTCGGGCCGTCCGTGTTCTCCCGCGTGACCAACAGCACGGCGAATGCCCCGGGCCGGCTGGCGCTGTCGAACGCCATGATGGCCAGCCTCAAGGCCTTCATGCAGACGGGCAATCCGCAGAACGCGGCCCTGGGCCAGGCCTGGAAGCCCTGGCCGTCCAGCCTGATCTTCGACGCCGAGCCGGGAGCGACCAGCATCCGGCTGCAGTGAGAGAGCCGTTGAGCGAGCAGATGAGCGAGCAGGGGCTTGCTGCGGCAAGCCCCAAGAGATAGCCAACAACAACGAAGGAGACAAGTACCCATGACAGTCAAGACCGTTTTCACACATGCCTGGCGCTGGCCGCTGGCGGGGGCCATTGCGGCCGCCGCCGTGGGCCTGGCCGCCTGCGGAGGGGGATCGTCGGGCATGCCCGCGCCCATGGGGCCGGGCCAGCAATCGGGCTACATCACCCTGCCGGACGGCAGCAGGATGCGCTACTCGCTGTTGCTGCCCGAGGGGCAGGGCCCGTTCCCGCTGCTGGTCGAGTACGACGGCTATATCTCGGGCTCGTACCCCAACATCAGCAGTCCCTGGACCAAGGAAGGCTATGCGGTCATGGGGCTGAACGTGCCGGGCACGGGCTGCTCCACGGGGGATGACAAGGTGTTTGACGCCAGCGTAGGTGCGGCCGGTGCCTTTGCCATCGAATGGGCCGGGCGGCAGGCCTGGTCCAACGGCCGCATCGGCATGATCGGCTACTCGTACTCGGGCTACAACCAGCTGTGGGTGGCGGCACACCGGCCCAAGGGGCTGCTGGCGATCACGCCCAGCAAGAATGTGGGCGATCCCTACCGGGACGTGGGCTATCCGGGCGGCATTGCCAACATTGGCTTTCCGGCGCAGTGGTGGAACGGCTTCCCGCGCATCTGGCGCACCGCCGCCGACCTGGCGGTGAAGAACGGTGGCGACACGGAATGCGCCAAGACCGTGGCCGACAACATCGAGAAGATCAAGCGGCCCGAGCTGGACCTGATCAAGTGGCTGGACAACCCCTATGCCGATGGCCTGTACCTGGAGCGCAGCGCCATGCTGCAAAGCGGCAAGATCAATATCCCCACGCTGGGCACGCAGTCCTGGCAGGACGAGCAGATCGGCCCGCGCTCGGGCTACTACGAGGACACCATTGCGCCCGACAGGATGTGGCTGGTCAGCTCCAACGGCGACCACCACACGAACATCACCTCGGACCATATCGACCAGACCTTGAAGCGCTTCCTGGCGCGCTTCGTCAAGGGCGAGGACAACGGCTTCGACAAGGAGCCGCGCGTGCGCCTGCTGCAGGAGATGCAGACCACGGACGCCAAGGCCCTCAATGGCGGCGCCAAGCTCATGCCCACGGGCGAGGCACGGTTTGACCGGCTGCCTGTCCAGGTCAAGCCCCTGCGCCTGTGGATGCAGCCGGGCCAGGCGCTGGGCGACAGCGCCCCCGCCTCAGGCACGGCTTCGTCCAGCTACCGCTATCCGGCCCTGAGCCCGCAGGTGAACAACCCGGCGGCCGAAGGCTGGCCCGCCGTGCCCGCGTCGGAAAAGGATGGCCAACTGGTCTTCACCACGGCGGCCCTGCCGCAGGACCTGAGCTTCTATGGCGAAGGCTCGGCCGACCTGTGGCTCAGCGCCACGGCCGCCAATACCGACATCCAGGTCACCGTGTCCGAGGTGCGGCCGGACGGGCAGGAAATGTTCGTGCAGCGCGGCTGGCTGCGTGCCTCCAAGCGTGCACTCGATGAGAGCCGATCCACGGCGCTGCGTCCCTGGGGTGCCTACACACGGGACAAGGATGTGCCACTGGTTGCCGGCCAGCCCCAGTTGATGCGGGTGGAGATCCAGAAATTCGCGCATGTGTTCCGCGCCGGTTCAAGCATTCGCGTGACAGTGGATTCGCCATCGCAGACTGGATACTGGATCTTCGGCAACGACAAGACGCCGTCCACGAACACGCTGTGGCATGACGCGGCGCATGCCTCCAGCATCGTCCTAGGGTATATCCCATACGAGCATGCGAAGACGCTGCCGAGTTGCGACAAGACAATGCGTCAACCATGCCGGAAAAACGATGCGCCTGTCCCTGCCGGGATCGGACCCAGGGCGCCGGCCTGAGCCACCCTCCATGCGGGCAGCGGCATCGCGCACCAGGGCCTTGGCCTTGCGCGAATCCGCGGTCCGCAGTTCACGACGTTCACCAAGTTCAATCACCTTAGGAGCCTATAGATGCTGGGTCTGATGCAAAGCCAACCACTGTTGATCTCGTCGCTGATCGACTTCGCCGACCGCCACCATGGCGATGCGGAGATCGTCTCGCGCAGGGTGGAGGGCGATATCCATCGCTATACGTACCGCGACCTGGCACGGCGCTCGCGCCAGCTGGCGAACACGCTGGACGGCCTGGGCCTGCAGCCTGGCGACCGCGTGGCCTCGCTGGCCTGGAACGGCTACCGCCACATGGAGATGTACTTCGGCGTCAGCGGCTCGGGCCGCGTGCTGCACACGGTCAACCCGCGCCTGCACCCCGACCAGGTGGCGTGGATCATCAACCACGCGGAAGACCGCGTCATGTGCTTTGACCTGACCTTCCTTCCCATCATCCAGGCCGTGCATGCCAAATGCCCCACTGTGCGCCAGTGGGTGGCGCTGTGCGATGCGGACCGCCTGCCCGCCGACAGCGGCATTCCGGGCCTGGTCAGCTACGAGGACTGGATTGGCGGCCAGTCCGACCAGTACCAGTGGCCCGAATTCGACGAGAACACGGCCTCCAGCATGTGCTACACCAGCGGCACCACGGGCAACCCGAAGGCCGTGCTCTACAGCCACCGCTCCACCACGCTGCACGCCTACGCGGCCGCGCTGCCCGATGTGATGTGCATATCGGCGCGCGACTCGGTGCTGCCCGTCGTGCCCATGTTCCACGTCAACGCCTGGGGCATTCCCTACTCGGCCGCGCTCACGGGCTGCAAGCTGGTGTTCCCCGGCCCGGCGCTGGACGGCAAGTCGCTGTACGAGCTGATCGAGGCCGAGGGCGTCACCTACGCGGCCGGCGTGCCCACGGTCTGGCAGATGCTGCTGGGCCACATCAGGCCGGGCGGCCTGCGGTTTTCCACGCTCAAGCGCACGGTGATCGGCGGCTCCGCCTGCCCGCCGGCCATGATCACGGCCTTCCAGGACGAGTTCGGCGTGGAGGTGCTGCATGCCTGGGGCATGACCGAGATGAGCCCGCTGGGCACGCTGTGCACGCTCAAGAACAAGCAGCTGCAGCTGCCCAAGGACGAGCAGATGAAGATCCTGCAAAAGCAGGGCCGCGCCATCTACGGCGTGGACATGCGCATCGTCGACAGCGACGGCACCGACCAGCCCTGGGACGGCAAGAGCTACGGCGACCTGCTGGTGCGCGGCCCCTGGATCGTGGACAGCTACTTCAAGGGCGAGAGCCCGCTGGTCAAGGACGCGCAGGGCCGCGGCTGGTTCCCCACGGGCGACGTGGCCACCATCGACCCGGACGGCTTCATGCAGATCACCGACCGCAGCAAGGACGTGATCAAGTCCGGCGGCGAGTGGATCAGCTCCATCGACATCGAGAACATCGCCATGGCCCATCCGGCCGTTGCCATGGCCGCCTGCATCGGCATGCCGCATCCCAAGTGGGACGAGCGCCCCATCGTCGCCGTGGCGAAGAAGCCCGGCGCCGAGGTCACGCGCGAGGAACTGCTCAAGTTCTACGAGGGCAAGACCGCCAAGTGGCAGATCCCCGACGACGTGGTCTTCGTCGATGCCATTCCGCTGGGCGCCACCGGAAAAATGCTCAAGACCCGGCTGCGCGAGCAGCTGGCCGGCTACCGGCTGCCGGGGCTTTGAGCCGTTGCGGGCGGCCACCGGGCCAGGGCATGCGGGGGCATGGCCTGGCCGGGGCGGCCGGTCCGAGTCTCGTCGGCGATAGCCGCTAGGGGCAATCACCGATCAGGGCAGGGCACAGGGGCCATTACCCTGGGCCTCGCCCAGAAACCACCACAAGAGGAGACGCTTCATGAAGTTTGCGATCAAGGCATTGACGGCATCCCTGGCCCTGGCTTGCGCCACGGGCGCCATGGCCCAGAAGGGCGAGACGGTGAAGGTTGCGTGGATCGACCCGCTGTCCGGCCTCATGGCCGCGCTGGGGTCCAACCAGCTCAAGAGCCTGCAGTACATCGCCGAGGAGCTCAACAAGGGCACGGCCTCGGGCGTGAAGTTCGAAATCATCGGCATCGACAACAAGCTCAGCCCGCAGGAAACCACGGCGGCCCTGCGCTCGGCCATGGACCAGGGCGTGCGCTACGTCTTCCAGGGCAACGGCTCGGGCCCGGCCCTGGCCATCATGGATGCGCTGGAAAAGCACAACGCGCGCAACAAGGGCAAGGAAGTCGTCTACCTCAACTACGCTGCCGTGGACCCGGACCTGACCAACAGCAAGTGCAGCTACTGGCACTTCCGCCTGGATGCCGACACCTCCATGAAGATGGAGGCCTTGACCACGTACATGAAGGACGTGCCCGAGGTCAAGAAGGTCTACCTGATCAACCAGAACTACTCGCACGGCCAGCAGGTCTCCAAATACGCCAAGGAGATGCTCAAGCGCAAGCGCCCCGATGTGGAGATCGTGGGCGACGACTTCTCGCCGCTGGCCCAGGTGCGCGACTTCGCACCCTACATCGCCAAGATCAAGCAGTCGGGTGCCGACTCGGTGATCACGGGCAACTGGGGCTCGGACCTGGCGCTGCTGATCAAGGCCGCCAGCGATGCAGGCCTGAACAACGTCAAGTTCTACACCTACTACGCCATCGCCACCGGCGCGCCCACGGCCATGGGCGCGGCCGCCGCCGACAAGGTCTACATGGTGGGCTACGGCCACATGAACCTGCCCGGCCCGCTGGACCGCATCACCAAGGGCTACAAGGCCAAGTTCAACGACGACATGTACACGGGCTCGCTGTACTCGGGCCTGACCATGCTGGACCAGGCCTTCCTGCGCGCCAAGACCACGGACCCGGCCAAGGTGGCGGCCACCATGGAAGGCATGAAGTTCAACAGCCTCAACGGCGAAGTGGAGATGCGCAAGAGCGACCACCAGCTGCAGCAGGGCCTGTTCATCGCGCGCTGGGAAAAGGCGGGCGGCAAGTACCCGATGGACTCGGAGAACACCGGCTACACCTTCGTACCCGTGAAGTACTACGAGCCCTATGTGGCCAGCACGCCGACTTCTTGTGAGATGAAGCGTCCCTCCTGAAATGAAAAGCCACCCCCTGAGCGGCTGCGCCGCTTCCCCCTCTCTCGCTTCGCGGGAGGGGGACGGCACCCTCGGTGCGGGGCGGCCCTTCCTCGGTGCCTCATCGTTGCGACAGGCCTGTTTCTGGCTGATCGCCATGGCTCATTGATATACGGGAGAACGCATGACTTCGCAAAGGGGCGCGAGGCGCCCCTTTTTTTGCCTGAAATCAGGCAAAACACGGTTTTCTGGCCTGATCGATGGCGATCTGTCGCCAATGTGTCCAGGGCCGCAGCCAAGTCGCATGCGCGATAGTTTCTAAGGCATTCCCCAGAGGGAAATTGTCATTCAGGCGTTAGTCTGGCGCCAATACAGATATCCGAATCAACCGGAAAAAGGAGACAGAAAAATGAAGTGGATCGTGCATTCGGTGGCCGCCTCGGCCATGTTGGCCTGTGCATCGGGCGCCTGGGCGCAAAAGGGCGAGACGGTGAAGATCGGCTGGATCGATCCGCTGTCGGGTCTGATGGCCGCCGTGGGCACGAACCAGCTCAAGACCTTCCAGCTGATGGCCGAGGAGTTCAACAGGAAAAATGCCTCGGGCGTGAAGTTCGAGATCATCCCGCTGGACAACAAGCTCAGCCCGCAGGAGACCACGGCTGTGCTGCGCTCGGCCATGGACCAGGGCGCACGCTACGTGGTGCAGGGCAACGGCTCGGGCCCGGCCCTGGCCATCATGGATGCGCTGGAAAAGCACAACGCACGCAACAAGGGCAAGGAGGTGGTCTACCTCAACTATGCGGCCGTGGACCCGGACCTCACCAACAGCAAGTGCAGCTACTGGCACTTCCGCCTGGATGCCGACACCTCCATGAAGATGGAGGCCTTGACCACGTACATGAAGGACGTGCCGGAGGTCAAGAAGGTCTACCTGATCAACCAGAACTACTCGCACGGCCAGCAGGTCTCCAAGTACGCCAAGGAAATGCTCAAGGCCAAGAGGCCCGACGTGCAGGTGGTGGGCGACGACTTCGCGCCCCTGGCCCAGGTGCGCGACTTCGCTCCCTACATCGCCAAGATCAAGCAATCGGGGGCCGACACGGTGATCACGGGCAACTGGGGCTCGGACCTGTCGCTGCTGCTCAAGGCGGCCAACGACGCGGGCCTGAACAACGTCAAGTTCTATACCTACTACGCCTTCGGCTCGGGCTCGCCCACGGCCATGGGCGCGGCCTCCGACGGCAAGGTCTACACCGTGGGCTATGGCCACTACAACATGGGCGGCCCCATCCAGCCGCTGATGGCCGAGTTCAAGAAGAAGATGAACGACGACCTCACGCAAAGCTCGATCTACCACGTGTTCGCGCTGCTGGACGCGGCCTTCGTCAAGACCGGCGGCACGGACCCCGTGAAGGTGGCGGCCGCGCTGGAGGGCATGAAGCTCAAGAGCTTCAACGGCGAAGTGGAGATGCGCAAGAGCGACCACCAGCTGCAGCAGGGCCTGTACATCACGCGCTGGGAAAAGGCCGGCGGCAAGAGCCCGTATGACGCCGAGAACACGGGCTACACCTTCGCCCCGGTGAAGTACTACGAGCCCTACGTGGCCAGCACGCCCACCTCCTGCCAGATGAAGCGCCCGTCCTGAGAGCGGTCCGCACCGCTTCCTGTTCCCAACGCACCGAGACCAAGGCCTTTCGATGACGCTTGAGTTCTTCACCATATCGCTGCTCAACGGCGTGAGCTATGGACTGCTGCTGTTCATGCTCAGCTCGGGGCTGACGCTGATCTTCAGCATGATGGGCGTGCTCAACTTCGCCCACACCAGCTTCTACATGCTGGGCGCGTACTTCGGCTACACGCTCAGCGGCATCATCGGCTTCTGGGGCGCGCTGTTCGTCGCGCCCCTGCTGGTGGGCGCACTGGGCGCCATGTTCGAGCGCTACAGCCTGCGCCGCGTGCACAAGTACGGCCATGTGCCCGAACTGCTCGTGACCTTCGGCCTGTCCTATCTCATCCTCGAGGTGGTGCAGCTGGTCTGGGGCCGGGGCACCGTGCCCTACGGACTGCCGCCCGCGCTGCAGGGCCCCCTGTTCACGCTGTACGGCACGCAGTTCCCGCGCTCGCGCTCCTTCGTGATGCTGCTGGCGCTGCTGATGCTGGTGGCCGTCTGGCTGCTGCTGACGCGCACGCGCATCGGCCTGGTCATCCAGGCCGCGCTCAAGAACCCCGAGATGGTGGAGGCGCTGGGCCACAACGTGCCGCGCGTGTTCATGATGGTGTTCGGCGGCGGCTGCGCGCTGGCGGGGCTGGCCGGCGTCATCGGCGGCAACACCTATGTGACCGAGCCGGCCATGGCCATGTCGGTCGGCTCCATCATCTTCGTGGTGGTGGTGGTCGGCGGCATGGGCTCGCTGGCGGGGGCCTTCGTGGCCTCGCTGCTGATCGGCGTCGTGCAGACCTTTGCCGTGGCCATCGACTGGTCGCTGGCCAGCCTGCTGACCTCGCTGGGCAGCCCGGTCGGCGAGCAGACCTTTGGCTGGCCGCTGCTCAAGCTCACCATCTCCCAGGTCGCGCCCATCCTGCCCTACCTGTTCCTGGTGCTGATCCTCATCTTCCGGCCCAAGGGCCTCCTGGGCACGCGGGGAGATTGACACCATGTCCTCGATCACCAAAACGACCATGACATCCACTGCCGCAAAAGGCGTTCCGGGCGCTTCGGGGGCTGCGGGCGCAGGGCGCCACTACAGCTTCCAGCCGCTCAACATCGGCCGCATCCTGATCTGGGGCGCCTTCGCCCTGGCGCTGATCGTCGCGCCGCTGGTGTTCACCAGCAGCCTGGCGCTGACCATGCTCAGCCAGATCGGCTATCTCATCATCATCTGCCTGTCCTACAACATCCTGCTGGGGCAGGGCGGCATGCTGAGCTTCGGCCATGCGGTCTACACGGGGCTGGGCTCGTTCATCGCCATCCATGCGATGAACCGGGCCAGCTCCGGCGACTGGGGCATTCCGCTGGTGCTGATTCCCATCATCGGCGGCCTGGGCGGCATGTTCTTCGCGGCCCTGCTGGGCTATGTGACCACCAAGAAGTCGGGCACCACCTTCGCCATGATCACCATGGGCATCGGCGAGCTGGTGGCGTCCATGGCGCTGATGTTCCCCGAGTTCTTCGGGGGCGAGGGCGGCATCACCACCGACCGCGTCTATGGCAAGCCCTTCTTCGGGCTGACCTTCGGCTCGGGCATGGAGGTGTACTACCTGATCGCCGCCTACTGCTTCATCTGCACGGCCGCCATGTTCGCCTTCACGGGCACGCCGCTGGGGCGCATGCTCAACGCCGTGCGCGACAACCCCGAGCGCGTGGAGTTCGTTGGCTACAACACGCAGCGCGTGCGCTACTTCTCCTTCATCATCGCGGGCTTCTTCGCAGGCGTGGGCGGGGGGCTTGCAGCCATCAACTTCGAGATCATCACGGCCATGGACAGCGTGAGCGTCATGCGCTCGGGATCGTACCTGCTGTTCACCTTCCTGGGTGGCGCCACCTTCTTCTTCGGGCCCATCATCGGCGCCGTGCTGCTGGTGCTGGCCTCGGTGCTGCTGTCGGAGCTGACCAAGGCCTGGCTGCTGTACCTGGGCCTGGTGTTCCTGCTGATGGTGATGTACGCACCGGGCGGCGTTGCCAGCCTGATCATGATGAACCTGCGCGTGGCGCGCTTCGGCAAGTGGCGCCGGCTGGCCCAGCCCTACCTGGCCATCGCGGCCAGCGCCCTGGTCATGATCGTGGGCGGCGCGGCCATCGTCGAGATGATCTACCACCTGCAGCTCAATGCGGCCCTGGGTCCCCAGGTCTCGTTCATGGGCGTGCAGCTCGATACCAGCTCGGCATCGACCTGGACCGTGGCCGTTGCCATCTTCGTGGTGGGCCTGGGCCTGCTGGAAGTGGCCAGGCGCTGGTGCCTGCGCCGCTGGGAGCGCATCCAGGAAGAAATCGAAGAAGCCATCAAGCGCGGGGAGGGTTGAACCATGTCCAGCATTGCAATCGAACGTCCGGGCACCGCGGCCGCCGCCGTGGCTGGCGAGGCCACCTATGCGCTGGAGCTGCGCGACCTGTACAAGCGCTTCGGCAAGGCCGAGATCATCCGTGGCGCCCAGCTGGCCGTGAAGCCGGGCGAGCGCGTGGCCATCATCGGCCCCAACGGCGCGGGCAAGAGCACGCTGTTCAACCTGATCAGTGGCCGCTTCGAGCCCACCAGCGGGCAGGTGCTGCTCAACGGCCAGCGCATCGACGGCAAGAAGCCCTATGAAATCAACCGGATGGGGCTGTCGCGCAGCTTTCAGATCACCAACATCTTTCCCAAGCTCAGCGTGTTCGAGAACCTGCGCTGCAGCGTGCTGTGGAGCCTGGGCTACCGCTACAGCTGCTGGCGCTTCCTGTCGAAGCTGCGCGACGCCAACGCCCGCGCCGATGAGCTGATGGAGATGATCGGCCTGCACAGAAAGCGCGACACGCTGGCGGTGAACCTGACCTATGCCGAGCAGCGTGCGCTGGAGATCGGCATCACCATCGGCGGCGGCGCTGGCGTCATCCTGCTGGACGAACCCACGGCCGGCATGAGCAACAGCGAAACGGCCCACTTCATCCAACTGATCAAGAAGGTCACCGAAGGCAAGACCCTGCTGACCGTGGAGCACGACATGGGCGTGGTCTTCGGCCTGGCCGACAAGATCGCCGTCGTGGTCTACGGCGAAGTCATCGCCTACGACACGCCCGAGGCCGTGCGTGCCAATCCGCGCGTGCAGGAGGCCTATCTGGGCTCGTCTGTGGCGGATCAACAAGCTGGCGCACATTGAGGGAGCACGGATGCTGAACATCAACAACCTGCATGCCTATTACGGCAAAAGCCATGTGCTGCATGGCGTGGATTTCTCGGTGCAGCCCGGCGAGATCGTCGCGCTGCTGGGGCGCAACGGCTCGGGCCGCTCCACCACGGCCAAGGCCATCATGGGCCTGGTGCACTGGGAGGGCTCGCTGGACTGGAAGGGCCAGAGCCTGACCGGCCGCAAGGCCTACGAGATCGCCCACCTGGGCGTGGGCTACGTACCCGAGAGCCGCGACGTGTTCCCCAACCTCACCGTGCACCAGAACCTGCTGCTGGGACAGAAGGGCAAGGGCCGGGACAGCCGCTGGGGCTTCGACGACATGTACGCCATGTTCCCGCGCCTGAAGGAGCGTCAGCACACCGAGGCCGGCGTGATGTCGGGCGGCGAGCAGCAGATGCTGACCCTGTGCCGCACGCTGATGGGCGACCCCGACCTGATCATCATCGACGAGCCCACTGAGGGCCTGGCACCCAAGATCGTCGAGCTGGTGGGCGAGTACCTGCAAAAGATCAAGCAGCGCGGCGTGTCCGTGCTGCTGATCGAGCAAAAGCTCACCATTGCCATGAGCATCTCCGACCGGGCCCTGGTCATGGGCCATGGGCGCATCGTCTTCGACGGCACGCCCGACGGGCTGCGCGCCGATCAGAAAGTACGCAAGGAGTGGCTGGAGGTCTGATACCTGCCTGTTCTCTGCTCAGGGTGCACTGGCCAGGGCGCTCGTTGCCTGCGTACGCTCCGTCCAGCCGCCACCCAATGACTTGTACAGATCGATCAGGTTGCCCAGGCGCGCCAGCCGCGTCAGCACCAGCGCCTGCTGCGATCCGTAGCGCGTGCGCTGCGCATCCAGCAGGCTGAGGTTGTCGTCCAGGCCTTCGGCAAAGCGCTGGGCGGCCAGTTCCTCGGCCTGTTCGCTGGCGTCCAGCAGCAGTTGCTGCGCTTGCATCTGCTCGTCCAGCGTGCGTTTGCCGGCCAGACCATCGGCCACTTCGGCGAAGGCGGTCTGGATGGCCTGCTCGTAGCTGGCGACCTCGGCGCGCTGGCGCACCCGGGCGACGTCTAGCTGGGCCCGCAGCGAGCCGCCCTGGAAGATGGGCAGGCCAATGCGCGGAATGAAGCTCCAGGTGCCCGAGCCTGCGTCGAACAGGCCGCCCAGGCTGGCGCTGGCCGTGCCGGCAACGCCCGTCAGCCCGATGGTGGGGAAGAACGCTGCCTGCGCGGCGCCGATGCTGGCGTTGGCTGCGCGCAGCCGGTGCTCCGCGGCGCGCAGGTCGGGGCGGCGCATCAGCAGGTCCGAGGGCAGGCCTGCGGGCAGATTGGCGGGCACCAGGTCGTCTGGCAGCGTGAGGGCCCTGTCGAGCTGGTGTGACAGCTCGGGTGTCAGCGGCTGGCCCAGCAGCAGCACCAGGGCGTTGCGGTCCCGTGCCGCCTGGCGCGTGTACAGCGCCCGGTTGGCCTGCGCCGTGCGCAGGGCGATCTCGGCGCGCCGCAGGTCGATGCGGTTGGCGCTGCCAGCCTCCACCAACTGGGCCGTCAGTGCGAAGGAGCGCTGCTGGGCCTCCAGCGTCTGCTGCGTCAGGCCCAGCAGTTCCTGGTCTGCGCGCAGCGCCAGATAGGCGTTGGCCACTTCGGCGACCAGGCTCAGTTGCCCGGCCGTGCGGGTTTCGTCCAGGGCCAGGTAGGCGGCCAGCGCCTGTTCGCCGAGGCTGCGTATGCGGCCCCACAGGTCCAGCTCCCACGAGACGACGCCCGCGAACTGGAAATTGCGACGGATGCCGGCTGTGCCGCTGGGGTTGAGGTCGGCTGGCAGGCGCTGTGCCGAACCGTCGGCGCCCAAGCCGATGCGCGGCAGCAGGTCGGCGCGCTGTATGCGGTACTGGGCCCGCGCCATCTCCACGTTCAGCGCGGCCTTGCGCAGGTCGCGGTTGTTGGCCAGGGACAGGGCCACCAGTTCCTGCAGCAGCGGGTCGCGCAGGAAGTCTCGCCAGCCGATGTCGGCCACGGCCTGCGGGGCCGCATCGGCATCGCCATAGGCGGGACCGCTGGGGTAGATGGTGTCGATGGGCGCTGGCGGGCGCTCATATCTGGGGGCCAGCGAGCAGCCGGCCAGCAGGCTGGCCAGGGCCAGCAGCGACAGTTTTTTCAGGGGGCGTTCAGTCCGCATGGCGTACTCCGATCTGCTGCGCGGGTGAGGTGGATGGCGTGGCCGCAGGGCGCTGGCGGCGCGTGGTCCAGCGCCTCACCAGCACGTAGAACACAGGCGTGAGCACCAGGCCGAACAGCGTCACGCCCAGCATGCCGGCGAACACGGCCACGCCCATGGCATGGCGCATCTCGGCACCGGCGCCGCTGGCCAGCACCAGGGGCACGACTCCGGCAATGAAGGCCAGCGAGGTCATCAGGATCGGGCGCAGGCGCAGGCGCGCCGCTTCGAGCACGGCGGCGAGCGGGTCGGCCCCTTCGTCTTCCTTGGCGCGTGCGAACTCCACGATGAGGATGGCGTTCTTGGCGGCCAGCCCCACAAGCACCACAAAGCCGATCTGCGTGAAGATGTTGTTGTCGCCGCCGGTCAGCCACACCCCGGCGATCGCCGACAGCAGCGCCATGGGGGCGATCAGCAGCACGGCGAAGGGCAGCGACCAGCTGTTGTACTGGGCCGCGAGGATCAGGAAGGCCAGCAGCACGGCCAGTGGGAAGATGTACAGCGCCGAGTTGCCGGCCTGCTTTTCCTGGTAGACCAAGTCCGTCCATTCGAAGGTCATGCCTTCGGGCAGGGTTTCGCGCGCAATCCGCTCCATGGCGTCGGTGGCCTGGCCCGAGGAGTAGCCGGGCGCCGGCCCGCCGCTGATGTCGGCCGAGGGAAAGCCGTTGTAGTGGATCACCCGGTCCGGGCCCGAGCTGCGGGTGATGCGCACGAAGGCGCTCAACGGGATCATGTCCCCGGCCGCGTTGCGCAGCTTGAGCCGGCCGATGTCCTCGGCCTGCATGCGAAACGGCGCGTCGGCCTGTGCCATGACGCGGTAGGTGCGGCCGAAGCGGTTGAAGTCGTTGACGTACAGCGAGCCCAGGTTGATCTGCAGCGTCTCGAACACGTCGGTCAGCGAGATGCCCAGCGACTTGGCCTTGGTCCGGTCGACGTCCACCTGCAGCTGCGGCGCGTTGGTCTGGAAGCTGGCCAACATGCTGGCCAGCTCGGGCGTCTGCATGGCCTTGGCCATGAGGGCGCCCTGGGCCTGCACCAGCGCCTCCAGGCCCAGGCCCGCGCGGTCTTCGATCTGCATCTTGAAACCGCCCATGCTGCCCAGGCCCGGCACGGGCGGCGGCGGAAACATGCCCAGAAAACCGTCGGGGATCTGGCTGAACCGGCCCATCAGTTTCCCCGCGATGGCATTGGCGGACAGCGATGGGTCCTTGCGCTCGGCAAAGGGCTTGAGCATGGCGAACATGACGGCCGAGTTGGGCACGTTCACGAAGCCGTTGATGGACAGGCCCGGGAAGGCCACCACGCTCTCCACCCCGGGCTCGGCCAGCGCGATCTCGGACATCTGCTTGACCACGGCCTCGGTCCGGTCCAGCGAGGCCCCGGTGGGCAACTGGGCGATGCCGACCAGGAAGTACTTGTCCTGGGCCGGAACGAAGCCACCGGGCACCTGCTGGAAGCCCAGCCAGGCCAGGGCCACGAAGCCGCCATACAGCAGCAGCACGATGGCGCTGCCGCGCACTGCGCGGCGTACCGTGCCCACGTAGGCATTGGAGGCGCCGTCGAAGAAGCGGTTGAACAGGCGGAAGAACCCGCCGAACACGGCGTCCATGGCGCGCGTGAGTCGGTCGGGCCTTGCCCCGCCGTGGTGGGGCTTGAGCAGGATGGCCGACAGCGCGGGCGACAGTGTCAGCGAGTTGATGGCCGACAGGATGGTCGATATGGCGATGGTCAGCGCGAACTGGCGGTAGAACTCGCCCTGCAGGCCCGACAGAAAGGCCGATGGGATGAAGACCGCCGCCAGCACCGAGGTGATGGCCAGGATGGGACCGGTGACCTCGTCCATGGCCTTGCGCGCCGCGTCGCGCGGCGATTCGCCCAGGGCGATGTGGCGTTCCACGTTCTCGACCACCACGATGGCATCGTCCACCACGATGCCGATGGACAGCACCAGCCCGAACAGCGACAGCGTGTTCAGCGAAAAGCCGAAGATCTGCATCAGCGCGAAGGTGCCCACCAGTGACACCGGTACGGCCACCAGCGGGATGATGGAGGCGCGCCAGGTCTGCAGGAACAGCACCACCACGATGACCACCAGCACGATGGCCTCCAGCAGCGTGACGGCCACCGATTGCAGCGAGGCGCGCACGAAGACCGTGGGGTCGTAGGCGATGCGGTACTCGATGTCCTGCGGGAAGCCCTTTTGCAGCTCTTGCATCCTGGCGCGCACGGCATTGGAGACGTCGATGGCATTGGCGCCGGGGCTCTGGATGATCTGCATGGCCAGTGCCGGCTCGCCATCGAGCAGGCTGCGCAGGGTGTAGGCGTCGGCGCCCAGCGAGATGCGGGCTACGTCGCGCAGGCGCGTGACCTGGCCGTCGGCGCCGGATTGGACGATGATGTCGCCGAACTGTTCCTCGCTGGCCAGGCGGCCCATGGTATTGACCGTCACCTGGAAGGCCGACGAGGTGTCGGGCTGCTGGCCCACCGAGCCGGCCGCGACCTGCACGTTCTGCTCACGGATGGCGGCGACCACATCGCTGGCACTGAGCCCGCGCGTGGCCACCTTGGCCGGATCCAGCCACACGCGCATGGAGTATTCGCCCGCGCCCCAGACCTGCACATCGCCGATGCCGGGCAGGCGCGCCAGTTCGTCGCGCACCTGGCGCAGGGCGAAGTTGGACAGGTACAGCGGGTCGTAGCGCTTGCCGGGCGAGACCAGGTGCACCACCATCAGCACGTCGGGCGAGGTCTTTTGCGTGACCACGCCGATGCGCTGCACCTCCTGCGGCAGGCGGGGCAGGGCGCGCGAGACCCGGTTTTGCACCTGGATCTGCGCCATGTCCGGGTCGGTGCCCTGCTTGAAGGCGATGCTGATCGCCATCCGGCCGTCGGTGGTCATCTGGGAGCTCATGTAGAGCATGTTCTCCACGCCGTTGATGACCTGCTCCAGCGGCGCGGCCACGGTGTCGGCGATGACCTCGGGATTGGCGCCAGGGTAGCTGGCCGTGACCTGCACCGTGGGCGGCGTGACGGCCGGATACTCGCTCAGCGGCAATTGCCAGAAAGCGATGGCGCCGGCCAGCAGCATCAGCAGCGACAGCACGATGGCGAAGATCGGCCGCGCGATGAAAAAGCGGGGAAAGTTCATTGGCGTGCCTCCACCCGGTCATTGGCGGCGCCAGCCGCTGCGGGTGAGGCGGCAGCGGAGGCCGTCTGCTGCATGGGGGTCGGGCGGGGCGTGACCTGCATGCCGGGACGCACCAGCCCCTTGAGGATGATTTTCTCGCCGCTTTTCAGTCCCTCGTCGATCACGCGCAGGCCATCCACCAGCGGCCCCAGCCGCACCGGGCGGTACTGGGCCTGGTTGTCCTCTGCCACGACCAGCACATAGTTCTTGCCCTGGTCGGTGCCCACGGCCTGGTCATCGATCAGGATGGCCTCGCGCGCAGCACTCGTGGCCAGCCTGGCCCGTACGAACAGGCCCGGGGCCAGTACACCCTTGGGGTTGGGCACCACGGCGCGCGCGCGGATGGTGCCGGTGGCGCGGTCCATCCTGTTGCCCACGAAGTCGAGCACGCCTTCATGGGGAAAGCCCTGGTCCGTGACCAGCCCCAGCGCCACGCGCGGCGCCGCCTTGCCGCCACGCGCCTCGGGCCGGGCCTGGCGCACGGCCGTGAGATAGGTGGCTTCGTCGATGTCGAAATAGGCGTGCATGGGATCGACCGAGACGATGGTGGTCAGCAGCGTGGCCGCGCCCGCCGAACCTCCCGAGCTGCCGCCGACCAGGTTGCCCTCGGTCACCAGCACCCGGTCCACGCGGCCCGAGATAGGCGCCGTGATGCGCGCGTAGGACAGGTCCAGCCGCGCCGCTGCCACGGCGGCCTGGGCCGCCTGCACCTGCGCCTGGCGGGCGTTGTGCGCGGAGACGGCATCGTCATGGGTCTTGCGCGAGACGGCGCCCGTGGGCGCCAGCCGTTCGGCGCGCTCGACATCGGCCTGGGCCTGGCTGGCCAGCACCTGGGCCTGGCGCAACTGTGCGGCCGCATTGTCCAGCGCAACATGGAAGGGGCGCGGGTCGATCTGGAACAGCAACTGGCCCTTGCGCACCAGACTGCCCTCGGGAACGCTCACGGCCTCGACCGCACCGCCCACGCGCGAGCGCAGCTCCACCGTCTTGGGCGCGGCGAGAAAGCCCGTGAACTCGGCCGATGGCGTGACCGTGCGCGTAATGACTTCGGCCACCGGCACCTGCGGCCCGGCGGGTGCGGCCGCCTTTGGCTGGTCGCCCGAGGCCTCGCGGGTGGCGAGGGCTATGCCCAGTACCCCCGCCATGGCGCCGGCAAGCGCGGCGATTCTGATTTTTTCACGCATGGAAGTGCCCCTTTCTCGGCTGCAGGGCCCCGGACCATCCGGCGCGTCGCTGCATCGACATGCGCAAAGGCTGGGGCTTACAACGGCGGCAAGGTCAAGCTTTGCCAAAAGAACTCCGGGCCGCGAGGGCACTTGACCTTGACGTTGTGTGAAGGATCAAGCTGTGCACGCCGTGAGGCTGGTCCTGCGGGGCAGGCCACGCCACGGCACTTTGAAACAGGAGATAGACCATGAACATCGGAGAAGCCTCCAAGGCATCTCGTATCTCGGCCAAGATGATTCGTTATTACGAGCAGATCGGGCTGATACCCCCGGCGAATCGCTGCGAAGCGGGCTACCGCGTCTATGGCGGTCCCGACATCCTGCGGCTGCACTTCATCCGCGGCGCGCGCGACTTCGGCTTTTCGGCGTACGAGATAAAGGACCTGCTGGACCTGTGGACCGATCCATCGCGGCGCAGCGCGGACGTCAAGCGCGTGGCCGAGCAGCACATCGCGGCGTTGGAGCAGCGCATCGATGACATGCGGCAGGTGGCCTCGTCCCTGAAGGCGCTGACCAGATCCTGCGCAGGCGATCAGTCGCCGGCCTGCCCTATCCTGCAGGGACTGCAGCAGCCCGATAGCGGCAAGAGGGAACCCTCGCGGCGCACAGGCGCCGTACCGCGCAAGAACCACCCGCATGCGTGCGGCAAGACGAACGAAGTTGCGGGCCGCTGCGCCTGCCCGCACTGAAGGGAGGGCCGCCACCATGCCACAACTGACCGTGATCGCGCACGCCGAACTGGCCCCGGAGGGGGCGGTGTTGCAGGTGCCTGCGGGCACGTCGATCTGCGAAGCCCTGCTGGACCACGGCATTGCCATCGAGCACGCCTGCGAGCAGGTCGGCGCCTGCACGACCTGCCACTGCATCGTGCGCCAGGGATTCGGCTCCTTGAACGACGTCGAGGAGCAGGAGGAAGACATGCTGGACCGGGCCTGGGGGCTGCAGGCGCAATCGCGCCTGAGCTGCCAGGCCATCGTGGGGCGGGAGGATCTGACCGTGGAGCTTCCCCGCTACACGATCAATCACGCCAAGGAGGGCCGGTGACCCTCCGAGGAGGCTGGCGCGGGGCTCGCGTCCGTGGGAGGGCCGCAATCCATCGGCCTTGCCGACGGATTGCGGCGGCGTGTCATCCCTTGCCTGGCGGGTAGCCCGCCTGGCGCAGTGCGGTGGCGATCTGCTCCTCGGTGGCGCTGGTCTGCACCTCCACCCCACGGGTCAGCGGGTCCGTGGCCACCCTGGCATCCGGATCGACGGTCTTGATGGCCTTGGTCACGGAACGGGCGCAGCCGCCACAGGTCATGTCTTCAAGAAAAAACTGCATGGAAAACTCCTTGGGAGTTGAAGGTCCATGCAGTCTGGGCATTGCTACGGTGGGAAGGTCAAGTCCTCAAGCTGGATTTCCCTGTCGGTACAAACACTGGCGCCTTGGCGCTTGCATGACTTTGCGAGACCGCCTCCCCGTAAGCTGGCGCGGGCGCGGACCCCGGCGAGACCCGCTGGACGCTGCAGCGCAGCAAAACTTGTCCCGACCGGGACAGCTTGCACCGCCAACGGCATGGCGCTGCCGGTCAAGCCTTCCTAGAATGGAAAAAGCACGTCCGTACTATTTGCTTAAACCTCAGGAGACATTGCATGACGGCTGAATACAAGGTCGACGGCTCGGTTGCCGTGATCACGCTCAACAATCCCCCCGTCAACGGCCTGGGCCTTTCCACGCGCCGCGGCATCGTCGAGGGGCTGGACAAGGCTTACGCCGACCCGGCCATCAAGGCCATCGTCATCACGGGTGCCGGCAAGGCCTTCTCGGGCGGTGCCGATATCAACGAGTTCGGCAAGGAAGAGGCGTATCGCGAGCCGCACCTGGTCTCGCTGATCAACTCGCTGGACCAGGGCAGCAAGCCCGTGGTGGCCGCCATCCATACCGTCTGCATGGGCGGCGGGTTGGAGCTGGCGCTGGGCTGCAACTACCGCGTGGCCGCTCCCGGCACCCTGGTGGCCCTGCCGGAAGTCAAGCTGGGCCTGCTGCCCGGTGCAGGCGGCACGCAGCGCCTGCCGCGCGTGCTGGGCGTGGAGACCGCGCTGAACATGATCGTCAGCGGCGAACCCGTCAAGAGCGAGCTGCTGGCCTCCATCCCCGGCCAGAAGCTGTTCGACAAGATGGCCGCTTCGCCCGAGTCCCTGCTGGACGAGGCCAAGGCGTTTGCGCTGGAAGTGGCCGACAAGCGTCCGCTGCCGCGCGTGCGCGACCTGCCCTGCAAGCATCCCCAGGGCGACGCCTACTTCCAGTTCGCGCGCAACATGGTCAAGGGCATGGCCAAGAACTACCCGGCCCCGGCCCGCTGCGTGGACACGGTGGAGAACGCCGCGCGCAAGAAGTTCGACGAGGGCATGGTCCTGGAGCGCGATGCCTTCATGCAACTGATGTGGTCGCCCGAGTCGCGCGCGCTGCGCCACCTGTTCATGGCCGAGCGCGCGGCCTCCAAGATCGCCGACGTGCCCTCGGACACGGCTGTGCGCGACATCAAGACCGTGGGCGTCATCGGTGCCGGCACCATGGGCGGCGGCATCTCCATGAACTTCCTGAACGCGGGCATTCCCGTGACCATTCTGGAGACCAAGCAGGAAGCGCTGGACCGTGGCGTGGCCACCATCCGCAAGAACTACGAAGCCCAGGTCAAGAAGGGCAAGCTCACCCAGGAAAAGTACGACCAGCGCATGGCGCTGCTGAGCACCACGCTGTCGTATGACGCGCTCAAGAGCGCCGACCTCATCATCGAGGCGGTGTTCGAGGAGCTGGGCGTCAAGGAAACCGTGTTCAAGCAACTGGACGAGGTTGCCAAGCCCGGCGCCATCCTGGCCTCCAACACCTCCACGCTGGACGTGGACAAGATCGCCGCCTTCACCAAGCGCCCGCAGGACGTGGTGGGCATGCACTTCTTCAGCCCCGCCAACGTGATGAAGCTGCTGGAAGTGGTGCGCGGCAAGCACACCGCCAAGGACGTGCTGGCCACCGTGATGAAGCTGGCCAAGAAGATCAAGAAGACCGCCGTGGTCTCGGGCGTTTGCGATGGCTTCATCGGCAACCGCATGATCGAGCAGTACTCGCGCCAGGCCGGCTTCCTGCTGGACGAAGGCGCCACGCCCGCCCAGGTGGACAAGGCCATCGAGAAGTTCGGCTTCGCCATGGGACCGTTCCGCATGGGCGATCTGGCCGGCAACGACATCGGCTGGGCCATCCGCAAGCGCCGCGCCGTCGAGCGCGCCGACATGAAGTACAGCCGCACGGCCGACAAGCTGTGCGAGCTGGGCCGCTTCGGCCAGAAGACCGGCGCGGGTTGGTACGACTACCAGGCGGGCAAGCGCGACGCCATCCCGTCCGAGCTGGTTAACCAGATGATCGAGTCTCACCGCAAGGAGCTGGGCATCACCCCGCGCAAGATCTCCGATGAGGAAATCGTCCAGCGCCTGGTCTTCGCCCTGGTCAACGAAGGCGCCCACATCCTGGAAGACGGCATCGCCGGCAAGTCGGGCGATATCGACATGGTCTACCTGACCGGCTACGGCTTCCCCATCTGGCGCGGCGGCCCCATGCACTACGCGGGTGAGGTTGGGCTGTTCAACGTGGTCCAGGCCATGAACCGCTTCGCCAAGAACCCCAACGACGACGCCGATTTCTGGCAGCCGGCCCCGCTGCTGGCGAAGCTGGCGGCCGAAGGCAAGCAATTCAGCTGAGACGTGCGGCGCACGAACTTTTTGCGAACCACCGCAAACCCGCCATACAAGGAATATCCATGACATCCGCCGTGATCGTTTCCACCGCCCGCACGCCCCTGGCCAAAAGCTGGAAGGGCTCCTTCAACATGACCCATGGCGCCACGCTGGGCGGCCATGCCGTGCAGCACGCCGTGCAGCGCGCAGGCGTCGACCCTGCCGCCGTCGATGACGTGATCATGGGCTGCGCCAACCCCGAAGGCGCCACCGGCATGAACATTGCGCGCCAGATCGCGCTCAAGGCCGGCCTGCCCATCACCGCATCGGGCATGACCATCAACCGCTTCTGCTCCTCGGGCCTGCAGACCATTGCCACCGCATCGCAACGCATCATCGCGGGCGAGGGCGATGTCTATGTGGCCGGCGGCGTGGAGTCCATCTCCTGTGTGCAGCAGGAAATGAACCTGCACATGATCCAGGACCTGGCCCTGGCCAAGCAAAAGCCCGAGATCTACTGGAGCATGCTGCAGACCGCCGAACAGGTCGCCAAGCGCTACGGCATCGGCCGTGACGCCATGGACGAATACGGCGCCGCCAGCCAGCAAAAGGCCTGCGCGGCCCAGGCCGCCGGCCTGCTGGACGCCGAGATCGCGCCCATTACCGTGACCATGGGCGTGGCCGACAAGGTGCGCGGCCTGATCACCAAGGAAGTGACCTGCAGCAAGGACGAGGGCGTGCGCGAAGGCACGACCAAGGAAGGCATCTCGGGCATCCGCCCCGCGCTGCCCGGCGGCGTGATCTCGGCCGGCAATGCCAGCCAGTTCTCCGATGGCGCAGGCGCCTGCGTGGTGGTCAGCGAGGACTATGCATCGCGCAACAACCTCAAGCCTCTTGGCCGCTTCCTGGGCTTTGCCGTGGCCGGCTGCGAGCCCGACGAAATGGGCATCGGCCCCGTCTTCGCCGTGCCCAAGGTGCTCAAGAAGCTGGGCCTGACGGTGCAGGACATCGACCTGTGGGAGCTCAATGAAGCCTTTGCCGTGCAGGTGCTGTACTGCCGCGACAAGCTGGGCATCCCCAACGATCGCCTCAATGTCAACGGCGGCGCCATCGCCCTGGGCCATCCCTATGGCGTGTCGGGCCAGCGCCTGACGGGCCACGCCCTGATCGAAGGCAAGCGCCGCGGTGCCAAGCGTGTCTGCGTGACCATGTGCATCGGCGGCGGCATGGGTGCCGCCGGCGTGTTCGAAGTGCTGTAAGTGCAGGTGGCGGCTGCGGCCGCCACCGCCTGTTCCCGTTACTCCTGTTGGCCGCACGCGCTCCCTCTGGCGGCGCCTGCGGCTTCTTTTTTGATTCCGGACATCACCATGCGCCTGCGTTCCACCATCGATTTCCTGCTCTATGAATGGCTGCGCGCCGATGCGCTGGGCGAGCGCGAGCGCTTTGCCGACCATTCGCGCGACACCTTCGATGCCGTGCTCGACACCTGCGAGCGCATCGCCCGCGAGAAATACGCCCCCTTCAACCGCACCGTGGACACGCAGGAGCCGCAGTTCGACGGCGAGAAAGTCATCCTGCCCCAGTGCACCCACGATGCGCGCCAGGCCTATGCCGACTCGGGCATGCTCAGCGCCGCCCAGGACTACGACATCGGCGGCATGCAGCTGCCCTATACCGTGGAGGCGGCAGCCAACAGCTTCTTCGCGGCGGCCTCCATCAGCATCGGCTCCAACATGCTGACCTCGGGCAATGCCAATGCCATCATGGCCCACGGCACGGACATGCAAAAACAGGTCTTCGCCACCAATGAATTCAATGGCCGCTGGGCCGGCACCATGTGCCTGTCCGAACCCCAGGCCGGCTCCTCGCTGAGCGACATTGCCACCCGTGCCGAGCCCGATGGCGCCGACTTCGAGAGCGATGCGCTGGGTCCGCGCTACCGCCTCAAGGGCAACAAGATGTGGATCAGCGCGGGCGACCATGAGCTGACCGAGAACATCGTCCATCTGGTGCTGGCCAAGATCCCCGGGCCCGATGGCAAGCCCGTGCCCGGCGTGCGGGGCATCTCGCTGTTCATCGTGCCCAAGAAGCTCGTGGACACCGAAGGCCAACTCACCGGCGAGCGCAACGACGTGGCCCTGGCCGGCCTCAACCACAAGCTGGGCTGGCGCGGCACCACCAACACGCTGCTGAACTTCGGGGAAGGCCGCTTTCCCGTGCGCGGCGGTGCCGGGGCCGTGGGCTACCTGGTCGGCAAGCCCGGCGAGGGCCTCAAATGCATGTTCCACATGATGAACGAGGCCCGCATCTCCATCGGCATGGCCGCCACCATGCTGGGCCTGGCCGGCTACCACGCCAGCCTGGACTATGCGCAGAATCGCCCGCAGGGCCGGCCGATCAAGGGGGCGCCGGGTGCAGCCGGCAAGGATGCCACGCGCCCCCAGTCGCGCATCATCGAGCACGCCGACGTCAAGCGCATGCTGCTGGCGCAAAAGTCCTATTGCGAAGGCGCGCTGGCGCTGAACCTGTTCTGCGCGCGCCTGGTCGATGAGCAGCACACCGGCACGCCCGAATCCGTGGCCGAGGCAAGGCTGCTGCTGGAAGTGCTCACCCCCATCTCCAAAAGCTGGCCCAGCGAGTTCTGCCTGGAGGCCAACTCCCTGGCCATCCAGATCCATGGCGGCTACGGCTACACGCGCGACTTCCCCGTGGAGCAATACTGGCGCGACAACCGCCTGAACATGATCCATGAAGGCACGCACGGCATACAGGCCATGGACCTGCTGGGCCGCAAGGTGCTCATGGAAGGCGGCAAGGGCCTGCAGCTGCTGGCCACGCGCATCAACGACACCATCCAGCGCGCCATGGCCCGGCCCGAACTGGCCGGCTATGCCAATGAACTGGCCAAGGCCCTGCAGGAAGTCGGCGCCACCACCAAGGCCGCATGGGCCACCGACGACCCGCAACAGGCCCTGGCCAATGCCGTGCCCTACATGCAGGCCTTCGGCCACACGGTACTGGCCTGGACCTGGCTGGACGTGTCCCTGGCCGTGCTGGACAAAGACCCGGGCCTGACCGCTCCCGCCAACGCTGGCCGCATGGCCGCCATGCGCTACTTCTTCGGTTACGAACTGCCGAAGATCGGCGCCTGGCTCAAGGTCGTGCGTGAGCGCGACATGACCTGTGCGCAGATGAGTGAAGAGGCGTTCTGAGGGAGTTGGCAGCACGGCTGCCGGAGGATGCAAAAAAGCGCGGACCATGTGGTCTGCGCTTTTTTTATTTCAGGGATTTTCAAGGTTGCCGGAGAGCCTGGCCTGCTCTTTGACCCATTCCCTGGTTTTTCCGCGAATGCACCAGTCTGGGTTTTTGACCCAGTCTGTGAAATATATGGTTGGGTGATCCCTTAGGATGCTGCAATTGGTATATCCAAGCTTTGGCAATGCATAGTACTGCAATGGAATTAATATAATAAATGAAATGGCTATGCTTGCAAAATTAATGGAAAGCATAATTATCAAAATGCGCTCCATAATTTTTAGCACTCTTTCTTTGCAAGGAATTGTATTTGCGATCATCGTTAGTAAGAGAATCACTGGTGTTGGAAGTGAAGAGATTAATAGTGGTGTGATTGGGACTATTTTTACAATTGCTTCATTGTTGTGAAGGTCCCTAATA
This sequence comes from Delftia acidovorans NBRC 14950, assembly GCF_001598795.1. Taxonomy (GTDB): domain Bacteria; phylum Pseudomonadota; class Gammaproteobacteria; order Burkholderiales; family Burkholderiaceae_C; genus Comamonas; species Comamonas acidovorans. The sequence continues at coordinate 100,843 of NZ_BCZP01000012.1, forward strand.
TTAGGAAGCGTATCATTAATACAAATGAGAACATTGACAATGAATATGAGAATTAGGAATGGAATTCCCCATATGGAGTTTCTTCTGTTTGTGATTGTGCGATTTTTCATCTTCTTTAATTGTTTTTATTTTTTTCTGAATTTGACTCGCCAATATTTATCGGCTTGATTGAGCGCAAAGCCGGTGATGAGTACGGCTACAGCCATGGCAAAGAGCGGCATCACTGCCACGGTCGTCATTCCAGCGGTTATGGTGGCCGCCACTATCCCAGCAAGTGTTCCCGGTCCTGCTTTCACGGCCTCTACCCCAATCCCGGCCACAAGATCATGAATGGTCTTCTCGTCATTGAAGATGAAGTCCCGTGTCTCTATGCCGGTGCCCACCACCAGGCTCAGAAGAAACCCGCCCTTGGCCACATTCTGCAGACCGCGAATGCCCAGGTCCATCTGGACCATACGTGGATTGGCGGCAAGAAATCGCGTGCCTTGCAGCAGCTGGCGGCGAAGTCCCGCGTGGCTCGTGATAGCGAGGAGGCATTCTGCGCAAGCAGGCAAAGCACCTGTCTGACAAGAGACATATCAAAAGCGAAGGCCAAGCGGTCCCCACTTTTCTATTTCATGGATTTATTTCTGAATTGCCGGTCAGAAGGGCTTGATCCTTGACCCATTCTCTGGATTTTCCGCGAACGCACCATTCGGGGTTTTTGACCCAGTCTGTGAAATATATGGTGGGATGCCCTTCCAGGATATTGCAGCGTGTATAACCAAGTTTGGGCATTGCATAGTATTGCAAAGGAGTTATGAGTGCAAGGCAAGAAGCCATGATTATTAATCCTGCCAGCATGGTTGCGTTAAAGGTGCGTTCGGTTACCTTTAAAATTGATGTTTTGCATGGTATTGCCTTAGATAATGAGGAAATTAGACCGACTGCCAATATTACGGGAAAATATGCTACGACTGGTGCACCGGGTGTTATTCTTATTGACGCTGATAGTTCAATGAGATCTTTAATATCATTAAATATTGCATGCTTAATGTACCAAATGCAAAGAACAAAAATGAAAACATTTAATGGAATGCCCCATATCAAGGTTTTCCTTATTTTTTCTGCGTCCAACATTTTCTTGATTAGTTTTTACGATTTGTGCGGCACATAAATTCATTTTTGAAAATTTCTGTGGAACAATTGTTAAATTTATACTCTATCTGCTGATAAGGTTTCTGATTATCAAAATTGAGTTTGTCGATATTTATCCGATATATGCCTTGAGGTATGCTACTGGTGGAAATGCGCAGCATATTGATCACACGTTGTTTGATTTTTAAATCATCGTCTATTTGATTCAAGATGATTCCTGTGACAAGTACGGCCACTGCCACAGCAGCCAAAGGAAGAATTGCAAGGGACGTTGCCGTTGCAAGCTTTATTCCCAAGCCAAGGCCTACCATCGTCGCCAATCCCGCCTTGACTGCCTCCACCCCAATCCCTCCCACAAGATCATGCATGGTCTTCTCGTCATTGAAGATGAAGTCCACTGTCTCTATCCCGGTGCCCACCACTAGGCTCAGAAGAAACCCGCCCTTGGCCACATTCTGCAGACCGCGAATACCCAGGCCCATCTGGACCATGCGTGGATTGGCGGCAAGGAATCGCGTGCCTTGCAGCAGCTGGCGGCGAAGTCCCGCGTAGCCCGTGATGATGATATAGGTGCCTGTGGCGGTTGTCTTGATATAGGAGCGGGCACCGGCCAGGCCCAATGCAATCAGCGTTTTGGTGATCAGGTACGCGTCGCTGACCATCAGAGAGGCGGGAGCGACCCAGGGTTTGCCTGCATTCGGGCTGGCGGTGTGTGTCCAGTATCGCCCAAGCGCACTGTGGGCCAGCATGGCATGCAGCGTGGCCGCCAGGCGAGGATTGTTACGCGCCTTGTCGCTCAGTATGTCTGCATATTCCTGTGGCTTGAGCACAATGGCATCTATCTGTTTTTGCTCCATTTGGCGAGCAAGCATGTCGGCATAGCCGATCTGATAGAAGGTGGCGGCAATGGAGGCTGGCATGGTGTATGGAGACGCTGGATCAGAAGCGGAATAGAGGATTCCAGCCAATGCGCCTTGATCAATAAAGGCAATCTGACGGAAATGAGTGGTTGCAAGCAGGAAAATAATCCGCTGTCAGTGTCCAAGCGGGTTTCTGATGTTTGCTTTGCGAAGAGTCCTCATTTGATTTCATGGCCTGCACGAGGTCAATCAAAGAAGTCGCCCACAGATCATTTTCAGAATTATCCTTAGGACAATTCCTAAAATCAGGTTTGAAATGTCAGGTGAATAGAGGTGCTGCCAATGAGCGTTTGGTCCCAGGCAGCGCCATTCGCCATGGGCGGTATTCACGGGGCACAAGCGCAGGCTGCCCGGCTCGGCCACGGGCATTTGCGGATGAAGGATGCGGGGAGAGGTGGTCCGTACCGCCGCTGCGCTTGCGGGCAGGCTGTTGGACCGGGGTATGGGCTACGGTCTCACCGTGCTGAATGCTTGCAGACGAGGACTCAGGGACCGGGTTTCAGCGCATCGGAAGCCGTGCAGGCGCTGAAGGCCGCCTGCCGGAGGGTGCATGCCTCAAAGATCCAGTCCGAGATAACGCGTGCCCGGCACGGGATTGAAGCTCACCGGCTCTGCATCCGCAAAACCCAGGGACTCATACAGCCGCTGCGCGGCCTGGAACTCGGGCAGCACGTCCAGGCAGATGCGGGTGTAGCCCGCATGCCGCGCGGTGTCCAGGATGCCTTCCACCAGACGGCGACCCAGGTTTTCGCCGCGTACCGTGGGGCGCACGTAGACACGCTTCATTTCGCCTGTCTGCGCATCCACCTGGCGCAGGGCGGCGCAGCCCACGGGCTGGCCGTCTTTCCAGGCCAGCAGCACGCAGCCCTCGGGTGCGGCGTACTTGCCGGGCAGGGCGGCGAACTCGGTCTCGAAGTCCTGGAAGTCCAGGCTCACGGTGGGGCTGGCCACGTATTCCCGGAAGATGCGGACCACGGCGTCGAGGTCTTCGGGAAAGTGGGCGGGACGGATATCGGTCATGGGTGGCAAGGGGTCAAGCCCTGTTCAAGGGCGCTACTCAGTTGGAATGAAAGCGCACAAGGATAGGGCAAGACGCCCGGGCCGCCGCCGATCCGCTACAGCATGGGCACCACGCCCAAGCACAGGGCATCGTCTTAGGCCGGGCGGGCAACGCGGGATAGCCCGCAAGTCACTCCTTCAGGGGCGCCTGTTCAGTGCGTTCGCACCTGCCGGTTTGCCTGGAGATCTGTGCTCCAGCTTTCAGGCATTTGTCTTTCTCCACATGGTTCAGGATCAACGGCGCCAGCCACGCTGCCAGCACGGCAAGCGCCAAGGGCAGCACGCCAAGCACCCACAGCATCCACTTCGCCTCACGCCGGAAATGCCCGGAGATTCCTGCGTTGGGCGATGCGGGATCTTTCATGGCGATGGCTCCGCTCAACTGCACAAGCGCAGATTGGTGCGCGCAGCCTTGAGCATGGGCAGCACCACATCGGCATCGGTGGGCGGATAGGCCTCGCGCAGTTCCTGATCCGTCTTGCCGGCTTCCTCGGCCAGCGGGGCCAGGGTCTGGCGGCAGGCGGCTGCGTCGCCCGAGCGAAGCTGCGCCAGCGCCAGGTCGTTGCGCAGCCAGCCTTTGGCGACGCCGGTCAGCACCTCATCGCAGTCCTGCAGCACCGGCGCCAGCGTGGTCAGCGCCAGGCGGTAGTCCTTGGCGTCGTACGCGCGCTTGAAGTTTCTGCGCGATGCGGCAATGGCCTTGTCCGTGCAGCCGGGCGTGGGCCGAAGGTAATCGCCACCGAACCAGGCCCGCATGCCGCAGAAGTCCCTGCATGCATCAGCGGTGGCCGTGTCGCCCCCGACGCGCTGACCGGCAGGCGTGAAGTCCACGGCGCAGGCCGAATTCGCCATCCTGGCCCGGCCGTTGGTGATGGTGCCTTCCAATTCGCAGGTATGGCCATTGGCGCCCACGGTCTGGATGTGGAACTTGCCGCCAGCCTGCACCACCAGATCACCGCCCCCGCCTTTGCGGACATAGGTGCCTGGCGCTGGTGTGGTTTGCTGTGCACTGGCTACGCCGATGTGGCAGGCGAGGATTGCGGCAAGCAGGGCCGGCAGGTGAGTGGCAGGCTTCATGGGGCGAGGGTGAGAGCGGCGATGGCGTCGAGTGTATCTACGCCAGGCGGCCGTCCCTCACAACGCCAGATGCAAAGCCTCCCCCGTCCCCTGCGCAGGCACCGCACAGCAGATCAGGGCCTCGCCCGCCGGCACGGCGAAGGAGGGCGGGGATGCATAGGTCACGCCGCCTTCCAGCACGCGAGCACGGCAGTCGCCGCAGCTGCCGCCCCGGCAGCCGAAGGCGGGTTCCAGCCCCCTGGCCTCGGCCACTTCGAGGAGGCTGCCGTCGCCGGGCTTCCAGCGCGCTTCCTTGGCCGAGTCGGCAAAGATGATGCGGACAGGCTGCGTGGCGGGTGCAGGCAGTTCGGCGGCGGGGGCTGCACCGGCCATGGAGCGCTTCAGGGCCGAGGGACCGAAGGCTTCTGCGTGGATGCGCTCGTCGGGCACATTGCGTTCGCGCAGGCCGTCATAGGTGGCCTGCATGAAGGCGTCCGGGCCGCAGAGGTAGAAGTCGTAGTCGTCCCAGGGCAGGGTGGCTTTCAACAGGGCCATGTCGATGTGGCCCTCATGGTCGTAGTCGCGGCCGGCCTTTGCCGTGCCGGGCTGGCTGAGCGTTCGCACCCAATGCACCTCGGCATTGCCGGCCTTCACCAGTTCGGCAATCTCCGTGTCAAAGGCCCGTTCGCTGCGCGTGCGAGCCGCCTGGAACAGCCAGGTGGGCCGCAGGCTGCGGGTGCGCCGGCCTTCGTGGACGATGTGGCGCAGCATGGCCAGCAAGGGCGTGATGCCTATGCCCGCGGCCAGCAGCACGGCGGGGCGGCGCAGGGCCGCATCGGCGGTGAAGCTGCCAGCGGGCGGGCGGGCCTCGACCAGATCGCCTGGCTTCAGGCCATGCAGATGGCTGGACGCACGGCCTTGCTTCTTGACGCTGATGCGCAAGCGCCCGTCCGAAGGCGCCAGCGACAGCGTATAGGTGCGCTGCAGATGGCTGCCGTCCGCCAGCGTGAGGCGCAGCGGCAGATGCTGGCCGGCCAGGGGGGCCACCGTGGCCATGCCATCGGCCGGCTCCAGGTAGAGCGAGCGGATGGTGGAACTCTCATCCACGGCCTGCGCCACCCGGAACGGCCGCCACTGTCGCCCCAGCCGGGCGGCGGCCAGGCGCTGGCTGGCATCGGCCCAGCTTCCGGTCATCTGCAGGTGGGGCGACCAGCCGTCGGCTGCCATGCTCCAGCGCAGCGGCAGGGCGTCGGGCCGGCGCACGATGCGGCGGGGCTTGAAGGTCCACAGGCGCTCGGCGCCCTCGAAGGCCGCGATTTCCGGGGAGTCGAGGATGACGCTGGCCTCGCCCGTCATCTGCAGCATCTCCCCGGTTTCGGAGTCGATGAACAGCAGGCCCGCCTTGGGATTGACCAGGAAGTTGCCCAACGTCATGAAGAACAGGTTGCCCGAGAAGTCGGGGATGGTCAGCGTTCCATCGGCGTCGATCCGCACAAAGCCCGGCTTGCCGCCACGGTGGGAGACATCGACCTGCCGCAGGCCATCCTCCCCATCAACGTAGGACGCCACGTAGAACGTATCCGCCTGCGCAATCAGTGCCTGTGCGCGCTGGTCCAGCGATGCCAGTTCGACCGCCGGCACCTGCGTGGGCTCGTCCGCAGGCCGGACAAACCGGACGCTGCGGTTCTGGATATAGCGCGGGCAGTTGCCGAAGCTCTGGACCACGCCGATGTCGAAGGCGCCCGCCCCATCAACGCCTGTCTTGCGCCGCACCGTACCGTTGAGCCGGTTGCGCCGGCGCGTCATGGGGTCCATGCCCAGCAGGCCCACGGCATGGCCATCAGCCAGGCCCGGCTCGGCCGGGTCGGCCGCATCGCGGCCCGCTGCCACATGCAGGGTCGATGGATCGGGAGAGTGCAGGAAGCCCGGCTCGCCGGCCCGTACCGTGGCCCAGGCGTCGCCTTGCGCATCCACGCTGCCCAGCACCACGAAATGCAGCAGCGGATAGAACTCGCGGTGCTGGTCCAGCAGGAAGGGGCGCAGGAACTTGCGGCCCGGCATGTCCATGCGGCCCACGACGCCAACGCTTTGCTGGATCGCCAGTTCGCCCGCATGCCAGGGCGAGGCAGGGTTTTGCAGGGGTTGCGGTTGCATGGTGCGCTCCTTTGCCGGGGGTTCAGGGGAGGTGTGGCTCAGGCACTCAGGCCCGCAGGCCGGCCGGTGTCTGGGCGAATGCCACGAAGCCCGGCAGCGCCTCGATGCGGCCCAGCCAGGCGCGCACTTCGCGGTAGGGCTGCAGGTCCACATTGCCCTCGGGCGCGCTGGCGATGTAGCTGTACAGGGCCACGTCGGCAATCGTGGGCGTAGCGCCGGTGAGGAAGGGGCGGGTGGTCAATTGCGCCTCGATCTTGCCGAGGATGGCGTGGGCGCGGGCTATCACTTCCTCGGCCTGGAAGGGGGCCTTGAACACCGTGACCAGCCGGGCCGCCGCCGGGCCGAAGGCGATAGGGCCGGCGGCGATGCTCAGCCATTTCTGGATCTCGGCCTCGGCCTGTGCGCCCAGGGGCATCCAGTCCTGGCGGTCCAGCTTGCGCGCCAGGTAGACCAGGATGGCGTTGGAGTCGGCAATCACCGTGCCGTTGTCGTCCAGCACCGGCACCTGGCCCAGTGGGTTCAGCGCCAGGAATTCGGGCTTCTTCTGCGCGCCGTTGGCCAGGTCCACATGGACCAGCTCATGCTCCACGCCCAGCAGGCCGAGGAAAAGGCGGGCGCGATGGGCGTGGCCGGACAGGGGAAAGTGGTAGAGCTTCATTGCGGTTCCTTGGGGTTGGTGAAGGCGCCGGTTGTCGGCGCCACGGGACGTATCCTCCTTCTCCGCCCGCATCTTTAGAATCCCTGGCGGCGGCAAGTCACTCTTGCGGGAACGCGAACAAAGCGCCGGCGAAAACCTGGGCAGTCCTGCGCGGGCCGCTCGCAGCCGGGCAGAAATACGACACAGACAAGGCAGGCACAGATGGATCGCTTCCAGTCCATGACGGCATTTCTCGCGGTGGTGGACATGGGCGGCTTCGCCTCGGCCGCACGGCGGCTCAAGGTCTCGCCCTCGGTGGTGACGCGGGCCGTCTCCGACCTGGAGGAGCGCCTGGGCGTGCGCCTGCTCACGCGCACCACGCGCTTCGTGCGCGTGACCGAGGCCGGCACCGCTTATGCGGACAGCTGCCGCCGCATCCTGGCCGAGCTGGAAGAGGCCGACGAGCATGCCGCCAGCGCCCATGCCGCACTGCGCGGCCGGCTCACGCTCACGGCGCCGGTCAACTTCGGGCGCATGCACGTGCTGCCCGTGGTGCACGACTACCTGGGCCGGTTTCCCGAGGTGGACGTCAACTGCTGGTTTGTGGACCGCGTGGTCAGCCTGGTGGACGAGGGCGTGGACGTGGCCGTGCGCATCGGCGATCTGCCCGACTCCTCGCTGCAGGCCATCCGCGTGGGCAGCGTGCGACAGGTGCTATGCGCCTCGCCCGCATACCTGGCCAGCCACGGCGTGCCCCAGCGGCCCGAGGAGCTAGCGCAGCACACCACCATCACCGCATCCGGCCTCACCTCCACACCCGAATGGCGGTTTCTCGAAGGCGACAAGGCCCTGGCCGTGCGCCTGCAGCCGCGCCTCATGTCCATGACCAACGAGGCTGCGGCAGACTGCGCCCTGGCCGGGCAGGGCATCACGCGCCTGCCGCTCTACCAGATCGCCAAGCCCGTGCAGGACGGCGCACTGCGCCTGGTGCTGGAGCCCTTCGAGCGGCCACCGCTGCCGATTCATGTGGTGCACAGGGAAGGGCGGCACGCCGCGCATCGCGTGCGGGCGTTCATCGACATGGCGGTGGATGCGCTGAGGGTGGCGGCGTTGAGGTGGTAGCGGCCAGTGCCTGGAAGCCATCTCCCGCGCATTGCAAACCATGTGCACCAGCGCCGAATCGCTGGATTGCGGCTTTGTCGATCAGGCCGAGGTCAGGCGCAGGGAGGCTGCGCAGGTGGCTCGGGAAATGACTTTGGGATTGGGCGCGTAGGCGGGCATGGCGTTTCTATTGGGAGAATCGGGTTGTTTCTCCTTGAAATAGATAGGCAAATGCCATTTCGTCGGAAGGCGGATTCTTCAAATTGAAGCGAGTGACATTCAGAACACCGTGCCAGCCCGCTGGATGTGAATAGCCATCAATCGCCGTCAATCCGACGGTCTGCCATTTTCCATGGTTGTGGAATTCGCCTTTCCCGTTGCGAACATGCCAGTTGACCTCTCTAACGCGCAGGCACTCGCTGCCCTTGGCTGTGCTGTCCTTGCATGGCACATGTTGCGCTTCGACTTCCAGAAGAATCGGCTGGCCCTCACTTCCGTACTTCGTTTTTGGTGTGGGTTCGCCTTTCAGTTCCCAGCGGCTACCATCGGCAAAGCGTAGTTGCAGATGGGGCGGTGCGTCGGCGATTGCCGTTGTCAATGTGTAGTGAAATTTCCTTGACAGCAAGTCACTTGCCCATTTTTGGAGCTCCATCAATGGCTCGGGACACCCGGCCATCGTGTAGATTCCGGGCTTGATCTGGAGGCTTGCATCGGCATCCATCTCATATTTCCAGGTCATGAAATTGCATATCTGTGTGCCGAAATCTCCATCTTTGGAGAACCAGAGCTTTATTGAGGGGCTGTCTGGTGTTTTCCAATTCTTTTTCTCTTTGCCTACGGCATCGAAAGCCTGCTGCAGGTTCCACTCGTAGGCAGATAAATACTCCGCGTCCTTGTTTTGATGCGGTAGCGCACTTTGGCTGGCAATGTGTTCCATGCCGTGGCTTGCAGTGGACAAAAGTATGGCTGCCATGAATTGAAGAAAAGCTTTCAATTGAAGCCCTCAAGGTGGTGACCAGAGAACCCGCTATCGCAGGGAAGATGCCTCGACCCAGATCGTCTGCCCCGGATGGTGTTCCTCAATGGTGGACACGGCATCGTCGATCAAAACGCGGTCCTCCAGCGAGTAGGCAAAGCGGCTGAGGTTGGGCCATTGTCGGGCGGCGTAGTCGGCCTCGGAAATCGCGTCGCTGCCGCACCAGGTGGCGTCGTTTTCGGTGGCGGCGCGAAGTGCCTGTGCCAAGCCGGTAGATGTGATCGCCAGGAAGATCATGGGCATGTGGTCCGGATGTTGATAGGGGACAGTTTGCCTTCGATGGCCCGGCGGCCGGGCCGGCCTGGATCAAACAAAACTAGAATGATAGTCATTCTCGTTGTCGATTCCTCACCTCCCCCCGGCCATGCCCACCCCTTCCGCCTCCTGGACCGCTGCGCGCTGGCACCAGCTTTTCTGTGCCTGCCAGCAGCAACTGGTGTCCTATCTGGCCGGCAAGACCGGCAGCCGTGATGAGGCGCAGGAACTGGCCCAGGAAACCTGGCTGCGCCTGGCCGATGCGCCGCCGCAACTGCCCGATGGCAGCTCGCCCACGCTCGAAGCCGCGCGGGCCTACCTGTTTGCAACGGCCAAGCATCTGGCGATAGACAGGCTGCGCCAGCGCGGTGCGCAGCAGCGCTGCATGGACGACTGGGCGCAATTGCAGCCCGGGGCCGAAGGCGATGTGGCCGACCGCGCCATGTACCGCCAAGCGCTGGCCGTGGTGGAGCGCACGATTGCCGGCCTGCCCGAGCGCATGCAGGCCGCCTTGCTGGCACACCGCCTGCATGGCGAGCGGCAGGCCGACATCGCCCGGCGTCTGCAGGTCTCCCTGAACACCGTGGAGCGCGACCTGATGCAGGCCGATGCCTGCCTGGAAGCCGCCTTGCTGCGCTGGCGCGGCGGGGTGGAGGCGGGCTTGCAGGCCTCTTCCAGAAAGCGGCGGCGGCGTGCCCTGGGTGCGCTGCTGGGCGTGGCCGGCATGGCCTGCACGGCCTGGCCCGCCTGGCAGATGTGGAGCCGCCGCGTGCTGTGGCAAGGTGAACTGGCCAGCGCCACGGGCGTGCAGCGCAGCCTGGAATTGCCCGATGGCAGCGTACTGCGCGTGGACGCCGCCAGCCGCGTGGCGCTGACCTACCGTGCCCACCTGCGACAGGCACGGCTGCTGGAAGGCGCCGCCTTCTTTGCCGTGGCCCGCGATGCGGCACGGCCCTTTGTGGTGGAGGCCGGCCCCCTGCGCGTGACCGTGCTGGGCACGCGCTTTGGTGTGGAACTGGAGCCCGATGCGGTGCGGGTGCAGGTGGAGTCGGGCCAGGTGCGGGTGGAGCATGCGGCCACCGGACGCAGCCAGTTGCTGCAGGACAGCCAGTCGCTGCGCATTCCCCTGGACGGCGGCGAAGGAGATGCCGATGGCGCTGCATGGCAACCGCAGCTCCAGCAACGGCCTGCGGCCTGGCGCGAGGGCGAACTGGTCTTCGAACAGGAACCGCTGGGCCGCGTCGTCCACCGGCTGGGCCGCTACACGCGGCGCCGCCTGGTGATGGAGGAGGGCGCGGCGCAACTGGCCATCAGCGGCCATGTGCGCATTGCCCAGACCGAGCGATGGTTGCGCGGGCTGCCGCAGTTCGCCCCGGTGCAGGTCAGCGTGCTGGACGACGGCGGCCTGCGGATTGCGCGGCGCGGCGGGCGCGCGGAGCCGTGAAGTTTTTTTCAGGGTTTTTGGGAGTGACTCGTATTTGCATATGAAAGGCCGGGCGCCCTGCCTGTGCCGGCGATTCGCAATGAGCCTGTCTTCCAGAAAGTCCTTATGTCCGCTCCCAAGTCCTCCCGATTCCGCCTCCGTCTCCGCCGCACAGCGGTTTTTCATGCATGTGCAGGCCTGGTGCTGGGCCTGCAACTGCAGTTGGCCGCCGCGCAATCGGTGTCCTTCGACGTGCCGGCCCAGCCGCTGGCCCAGGCGCTGAGCCAGTTTGCGCGCCAGGCGGGGCTGCAGCTCACCTACTCCTCCGAACTGGTGCAGGGCCGGCAGGCCCCGGCGCTCAACGGCAGCCACGATGTGCGCCAGGGCCTGGCGGCATTGCTGCAGGGCAGCGGCCTGCAGGGGCGCATCGAGGGCGGCACGCTGACCCTGCTTCCCGCTGCGGCCCATGCGCCCGACAACCTGCCGGAGAACGCGCACCGCCTGTCCGAGATCACCGTGACGGCCGGCGACCAGTATGTGAGCCTGCTGCCCGCACCCTACGCCGGCGGGCAGGTGGCCAAGGGCGTGCGCCTGGGCGTGCTGGGCAATACCGGCAACATGCAGGCGCCGTTCAGCACCACCAGCTACACGTCCGAGGCCGTGCGCAACCAGCAGGCCGGCACCATTGCCGAGGCGGTGAACCGCGACCCTTCCGTGCGCTACACCGTGCTGCCGGGCGGCAACGTGGACAACCTCTATATCCGGGGCTTTCCGATCTGGGAAGGCAACTCGGGCGAGATCGCCTTTGACGGCATCTACGGCATTGCCCCCAACTACCGCGTGCGCACCGAGTACGTGGACCGCATCGAGGTGGTCAAGGGGCCGGGCGCGCTGCTGTTCGGCATGTCGCCCAACGGCTCGGTGGGCGGGGTGATCAACATCGCGCCCAAGCGCGCCAATGAAGATGTGGCGCGGCTGACCACGGGCTGGACTTCGGACAGCCTCTGGCGTGCCCACGCCGACGTGGGCCGGCGCTTTGGCGACGAGGCCCAGTACGGCATCCGCGTGAATGCCAGCAAGTACGGCGGCGATACGTCCATGGACCATCAAAGCACCGATGGCCATGTGCTGGCCGTGGCGCTGGACTACGAGGTGGAGCGCTTCCGTGCCACGCTGGACCTGCTCTCGCAGGACGAGCGCATCGACGGCGTGGGCCGGCCCATCATGCCCACGGGGCTCACCTCCATGCCCGCCGCGCCGGATGGCCGGCGCAACGTGACCCAGCCCTGGGAATGGTCCAAGAATCGCGAGCGCGCCGTGCTGCTGCGCACCGAACTGGACCTCACGCAGCAGCTCACGCTGTTCGCCAACATCGGCCAGTCGCGCGCCGATGTGGACCGCATCTACGACTCGGCCCCGCGCCTGACCAGTGCGGCAGGCGCCACCAGCATCACGCCCACCTACGCGGTGTTCGACGTGGACCGCAGCACCATCGACGCGGGCCTGCGCTCGCGCTTTGCGCTGGCCGGTGTCAAGCATTCGGTCACGCTGCAGCTGGCCAGCTACCGCGAGGATTTTCACCGCGCGCTGCAGGCGGGCTCCACCGTGGTGTCCAACATCTATGCGCCCATTGCCCACGCGCCGCAGAGCATTGCGCGGCCTTCGGCCATTCCGCGCATCCACGACAACCGCAACACCAGCCTGGCGCTGGTGGACACGCTCTCGCTGCTGCAGGACAGGCTGCAACTGTCGCTGGGCCTGCGCCACCAGGCCATCAAGTCCACCAACTACAACGTGCTCACGGGCGGCGCCGCCAATGTCTACGACGAGCGCGTGACCACGCCGGCCGTGGGCGTGGTCTGGCGCCAGGCGCCGAACTGGAGCCTCTACGCCAACTACATCGAAGGCCTGAGCAAGGGCGACATCGCGCCGCCTGCGGCCAGCAACTACGGCGAGGTGCTGCGCCCCTACAAGAGCCGCCAGTACGAAGTGGGCAGCAAGTACGACTTCGGCAGCTTCATGGCCACGGCCGCCCTGTTCAGCATTGAAAAACCCAGCGGCGGCCTGGACCAGGGCGTCTACAAGACCAATGGCGAGCAGCGCAACCTGGGCATGGAGCTGTATGCCTACGGCGAGGCCGCGCGCGGCCTGCGCCTGCTCGGTGGCGTGACCTGGCTCAAGCCCGAGATCACGCGCTCGGCCACGCCTGCGCTGGTGGGCAACCGGCCCATCGGCACCTCGCGCCTGCTGGCCAACCTGGGCGTGGAATGGGATGTGCCCGCTCTTGAGGGCCTGACCCTGGTCGGCGACCTGGCCTACACCGGCGCCCAGTTTGTGGACCAGGCCAACCGCCTGCGCATCCCGGGCTGGACACGCACCGACCTGGGCCTGCGCTATGCCACCCGCATCGCAGGCCGCAAGACCACGCTGCGCGCCACGGTGCAGAACGTGGCCGACCGCAAGGCCTGGGCCGGTGTCACGTCCTGGGGCGCGGTCTCGCCGATGATTCCGCGCACCTTCGTGGTGTCGGCTTCGGTGGATTTCTGAGGTCGGCGCGGTGGCTGGGCGGGCCGCGCTCTATGCTTGAGGCATGAACGCAAGCAAGACCCTGCTGATCGTCTACCACTCCATGACCGGCGGCACCCGCCAGATGGCCGAGGCCGCGCGCGACGGCGCAGCGGCCGAAGGCCAGGGCGTGCAGGTGCGCCTGCTGCACGCCTGCGAGGCCGGCCCGGACGATGTGCTGTCCGCCGACGGCTACCTCTTCGCCACCCCGGAAAACCTGGCCGCCATCAGCGGCCAGCTCAAGGACTTCTTCGACCGCAGCTACTACGCGGCGCTGGACCGCATCAACGGCCGGCCCTATGCCAGCCTCATCTGCGCCGGCAGCGACGGCCAGAATGCGGCCCGCCAGATCGCCCGCATCGCCACCGGCTGGCGCCTCAAGCCCGTGGCCGAGCCCCTGATCATCTGCACCCACGCCCAGACCACCGAAGCCATCCTGGCGCCCAAGCAGATTGCCGCAGCTGAGCTGGAGCAGTGCCGGGCGTTGGGGGAGGCGATGGGGGCCGGGCTGGCGCTGGGGGTCTTTTGAGGGTTGCCAGCATCTTGGGTGCCCTACATTTCTTGGTGGCCCGGTCGCCCGGTGTGGCTCAGCCGAACAGGCGCGACCAGAATCCGCCTTTTCCACCCACCTGCTGCCGGGCTCCCTGCATGTGGGCGCGTATGCCGAGCAATTGGGCATCGCCCGGATCGTGGCGCAGGGCGATCTCGACCAGTTCAGGCTGAAGGTGCGAGGCCTTGAGCTGGCCCAGGGCCCTGAGGGCGGTGACCTTGTGCGCATGAACGAAGCTCATGCTGCGAACTTCCCATTGCGCCTGCTGTTGCTGCGGCGAAAGCTGCGCATAGCGGCGCTCGGCTTCGGCCACGATGTCGAGGACGTCCTGGTGGTGGCCGGTCTCGTTGAGATAGGCGCATGCGGTCTGCGCGCAGTCCAGATGCAGGCCGGTGTCAAGCGCGTAGTCCTCCATCAGCAGCAGTGACAGGTCGGTGGCTTGCTTGCGGTTCCCCAGTTGCCGATAGGCATGGCGCAGGTTTTCCAGCAGGGCCTGGAAACAGGTCTGCTGCAGCCCGGCTTCGAGGACGGCTGCCGCCTGCTCGTACTGTTCATGTGCGTTGTACAGCACGCCCAGGTTGTTGCAGCACATGGCATAGGTGTGGATGTCCAGCGCGGCGGGCGCGGCCTCCTGGCCGTTTGCCGGCGTGCCGGCGCTGGCGAAGCGCTCCAGACAGCGTTCGTAGAGTGTGGTCTGCAGGCGCTCGATTTCCTGCAGGGCCGCTGCATCCGTGTCGGGGCGCTTCCACTTGCCCACGGTCACGCCGGCCGTGTAGTAGTCGGGTGCCGCCGGGCTATCAGCCAACTCGGGATAGGAAAAGATGCTGCGCCAGGGCACGGCATGCTCCATCTCGAAAATGCGGGCTTGCAAGTCCACCTGGGGCTGCAAGGCATGAGACTTGCGGTAGGCGGCCAGCGCGGGCTCGGGTTCGTCCAGCCAATAGTGGGCACTGCCCAAATAGCGGTGTCCATAGGCATTGCCTGGTGACATTGCCAGTGCGCGCTGCGCCCATTCGCCGACTTGGCGCAATGCCGCACTGCGGTCCTCGGTGAATTGGTCACTGGAATCGAGATACACCAGGCACAGCATCAGCCATGACCATTCGCTACCCTGGCCTGATTCGGCAGTGGCCTGAATGCTGGTCAAGAGGCTGGCAATCGCTTCGTTGTCCAGATGGCTGAAAACCGTGGTGCCGGCCCATAGCGCATGCATGCGCGCGTGGTCGCCCTGGCTGAAGGAATGCATTCCTTGGGAAATCAGTCGGTCCATGGTCTGTTGGGAATATTGTGGGAGGCGCCATCGTATCCGCTGTGTTTGACAGGAGGATGGGGCATCACTCAATCGGAGTGATTAGACGCCTTTGTAGAAAATGTCTGAACAACAGGTCAAAGCCCCGTCAACTGCGGCAATGCCTTCTCGCAGGCCTTGCGGCACAGGTAGCGCAGGTCCTGTTCACCATCTTCACTGCGCAGGTAGCCGGCACCGGCGGCGTTGATGTTCCATTCATAGACCTTGCCCGAGCGCAGCAGCCGTCCGCTGAAACTGCAGGGCAGGATGATGGATTCCTCGTGGAAGCTGCCAGCCGAAACTTGCTTTGCCGTCGCGAAATAGCGGGCCACGTCGGCGGCGTCCAGGCTGACTTTCTCGCATCCCATGGTCTCGCCCGTGCCCACGGAACGGGTGACCGGGCCGATGACGGAAATGGGTACCGCCTTGGCAGCGTGTTTGGGCGTGGATGTGGAAGTAGATGAGGCCTGCAGCGGCGCATGCAGGCACAGCATCACGGCAGCCCAGGCGGCAATGCGCAGGCTGCGAGAGGGATTGTTGAAAAGCTGGCTGGATGGCATGGCTCAGGCTCCCGTGAAGATGTAGCGCAGCAATTGGGCGCCTTCGGTCGCTTCCTTGCGGGCAATGGCGCCGTGGGAGTAGACATCGGACAGAAGCTTGAGCTTGTAGTGGTCCACCAATTGCTGGGTCAGCCATTTGGTCTGGAACAGCTGCGATTGGGTGGGCGCCTCGTAATCCTTGGTCGATGGCAGGAAACGGCCCACCACCTCGATGCCCACGGAGTCGCTGTTGGCCGGATAACGCAACGGATAGGCCTTTGTGTTCTCGTGCGATGACACATTCTTGGCTCGCTTGCTGAAGCTCAGGCCCTTTTGGTGCAGCAGGGCATTGATGTTCTTGAGTTCCGTGGGATCGCAGGTGCTCTCGTTGACGCAGCGTGGCTGAAGAATTCCCACATGCCAGCAGATCTTTTCCAGACTGGCGGTTTGTTAGATCTTCCCGTCCTTCTCGATCAGAAAGTGCGCCCCCGTCTTCTGGCCGCTCTTGTAGGCATTGAGCACGCTGGCTGCCGTGGACGAGTCAGTGCGGTGTAGCACGATGGATGTGACGGACAGCAAGGCGCCGTGCTCTATGGATGGATAGGTCTTGACTTCGACGCTTTTGTCTACCATCAATCCTTTTTCGATAGTGGCCAATTATTTCTCCCTCTGTATTCCGGCTGAATGAATGCGAATGGCGGAAAGCCGGGAGAGCATACGTGGCAGAGGGATATGAATGATTCAAAATGTACAATTCATGCCTGATTGGAAATATCTTGAAACAATTAAGGGGATTTATGAAGTCTTGATGAATGGTGAGCGCATGTGTTCATGTCTTTGCATCGGCCATGAAGTACCTCATGGCCTTGTACACCTGTCTAATGGGTTTTGATTTCGATGATCATTCCGAAGATAAACGCAATCCCCAACCCAAAAATAGTGCCAAGAGAATTCAGGAAAATATATTCAAGATCCGTAGAAAACGGACCATTCATGGAAAAAATCAGAGAAATGCCAAGATATGGAATGGAGCCTGCGATGGCTCCATAAATCGAAAGATTCAATAGTGTCAAAAGGTTGTGTTTATTCAGCATGAATATGCCAGGCAGACCCAGAATGACGAAGCCTGTATAGCTGCAGGCCCAAATCGGGAAGATCAGCAAGCCGATCCAGCTGTCCCCGCTGATTCTTGCTGTGGCAAGAATTGCCAATATCACCGCGGGGAAAAATGGCGCAGCCAAGCATGCGGCAAGCATTCTGGGCGTAATGCAGATAAATGATTGAGTCTGCAACTCATGGGCGTCTGGCCTGACGGAATTCATCCGTTGCGGAATCATTTTTTCCATGATGGAGTGGTGGATTCACAGTTGGAAATGGCTGAAAGGAGTGGCCATCGTATTTGCCCTCTGTGAAGTCAGTGAGAAGTGGCTTGGACCGGCAATTCAGGACTGGCCAGATAGCCGGTGCCCCAGCACCGCCACCACAATGCAGCCCATCCCCGCCCACTGCGCCGCCGACGGCACAGCGCCAAACCAGACCAGGTCCACCAGCAAGGCCATGGCGGGGTAGACGAAAGACAGTGCCGCAATGGCGGGCGCCGGCAGCCGCTGGAATGCGGCATACATCACCGTGTACATGAAGGCCGTATGGACCAGTCCCAGGGTCAGCACCATGGAGGCGGCCCGCGTTGACAGCAACTGCGGGCTGGCTGCGGCGATATGGGTGAGCAGGGGCAGGGCCCACAGGCTCAGTACCAGTCCGCCCGCCAGCATCTGCAGCATGGCGATCTGGGCCGAGGGCATGTGGCCCAGGCGGCGCGTGGCCACCGTGGTGCCTGCGTAGAGAGCGGCGGCCAGCAGGGCCAGGGCGACGCCGACCCACGCGCCTGTTCCAGCATGCGATGCATCCATGCCGTCCAGCCCGACCAGGCCGCTGCTCAGCGCCACCCCCAGCAGGGCCAGCAGCAGCCAGGGCAGCTTGCGGCGTTCGACGGGCTCGCCCTGCAGCGCCGAAAGAGCCAGCAGCATGAAGGGCTGCACGTGGTAGACCACGGTGGCCACGGCGATGGAGCTGTAGTGGTAGGCGCTGAAGAGGGCGACCCAGTTCAATACCAGGGCGATGCCGCCCCCGGCCAGCCACAGCCATTCCCGGCCTTGGGGTTTGACCCATTCGCGCCGCCAGGCCAGCCACAGGCCCAGGCCCAGTGCGCCCAGCACGCAGCGGGCGAATACGACCAGCAGCGGCGGCAGCGCGCTTTCCACGACGAGCAGGCCGATGGTGCCCGACAGCGCCATGGCCAGCAGCATGCGCCAGGTGCCGCCCTGGCTGGTTCGGGGCCGTGTGGGTGAGGTTGCAGAGGTGAGGCTGGGGCTGTGGGACATGGTGTCGATTCCTGGGCGCGCTTCGGTATGGAGCGCATGGCCGTATCTTGCGGACCCTTCAATCAATCAACAATCCACCAGTCATTCAAATTAATATTGCCTGCCATGCAACAAATACCGGAGTAGCGCCTTGCTCGATACCGCCATGCCCCTGGATGAAATGCTGGTCTTCGCCCGTGTGGTGGAGCACCAGAGCTTTGCGGGAGCGGCCCGGCAGCTGGGGCTGACGACCTCGGCCGTGAGCCGCAGCGTGGGGCGGCTGGAGGCGCATTTCGGGCTGCGGCTGCTGCAGCGCACCACGCGCTCGCTGTCGCTGACCGAGGCGGGGGCCGAGATCCACCAGGCCTGCCTTCGGCTGGTGGCGGATGCCCAGGCCGTGCAGGCGCTGGCCGGCCAACTGCGCCAGCAGCCGCGCGGGCTGCTGAAGATCAGCGCGCCGGCCGTGCTGGGCGATCTCTGGCTGTCGCCACTGCTGCCGGGCTTTTGCGCGCGCTGGCCTGAGGTACAGGTGCAGGTGGACATGACGGACCGCATGGTGGACCTGGTGGCCGAGGGGCTGGACCTGGGCCTGCGCATCAGCGTGCGCGGCCAGATCGCGCCGGGGCTGGTGGCGCGGCCGCTCAAGACCATCCGCTATGTGCTGGTGGCCACGCCCGGCTATCTGGCGCGGCATGCGCAGATCACGGAGCCCGGACAACTGCTGGCGCATCCCTTCATCAGCCTGGGCTACGGGCAGTTCCAGAACGAGGTGGAATTGCGCCCGCTCCACCCTGCGGCCGCGCCCGCCACGCGTCTGCTGGTGAATACGCCCATCACCATTGCCAGCAGCCTGGGCATCATCCAGGCGCTGCAGCAGGGGCCGGGCATTGGCGTGGTGGCCGACTTTGCCGCGCAGGCGGCGCTGCAGGCCGGGCAGCTGGCGCCCGTGCTGCCGGGCTGGGCGCTGTGCGGCAAGTACGCGCCGCGCGTGGTGCATGCGGTCTATGCGCCCACGCGCCATGTGCCGCTGAAGCTGCGGGCGCTGATCGACTACCTGGTCGAGGTGGAGGGTGAGGGCGCCGCGGCCCCCACCACCTAACCCATGCGCCTTCGCAGCGCCGCGCTGGCCCAGTCCACGGCCACGGACAGTGCCAGCATGGCGATGATGACGGTGCTGGCCTGGGCGTAGTGGAACAGCGACAGCTCGAAGTACAGCAGCTGCCCCAGCCCGCCCGCGCCCACGAAGCCCAGGATGGCGGCCATGCGGATGTTCATCTCCCAGCGGTACAGCGTATAGGCCAGCAACTGCGGCGCGGCGCCGGGCAGCGTCGCGTAGAGGAAGGCCATGGCGCGGCCGCTGCCGGACAGGCGCAACGCTTGGGTGGGGGCGGCGGGCTGGTTCTGCAGGGCCTCGGCATAGAGGCGCCCCAGCACGCCGGCCGTGTGCAGCGCCAGCGCCAGCGCGCCTGCGAACGGGCCCAGGCCCACGGCCAGGGCGGTGATGGTGGCCCAGACCAGCTCGGGCACGGAGCGCAGCACGTTGAGCACCAGGCTCCAGGGAGCGCGCCAGCGCGGCAACGCCAGCAGCAGGCCCAGCACGGCCGCCAGCAAGGTGCCGACCACGGAGATGGCCAGCGTCTCCCACACGCCCACGGCCACCTTGCGCAGCCATTCGGCGCTGGTGTCGGGCGGGAAGAAGCTGATGACGAATTCCAGCATGGACCGGCCCGCCGCGCCGGTGAACAGCGAGGGCAGGTCCATCTCCAGCATGGCAAAGCTGGCGACCACGCCCAGCGCCAGGGCGGCGCAGGTGAGGGCGCTGCGCCAGCCCCAGGCGCTGGCACGCGCGGCGGGTGGCGTGTCCAGCGCGCGGCGCAGGCCGCGCGAGAGCAGGTCTGCACCCCAGACCAGCAGCATGAAGGTCAGCAAGATGGTGCTGGCCTCGCCGCCGTTGAGCATCTTCATGGCCTGGTCCATGAGCTGGCCCAGGCCGCCCGCACCCACAAAGCCCATGACCACCGAGGCGCGTATGGCGCACTCCCAGCGGTAGACGGTGTACGAGGTCAGCTCGCGCGCTGCCTGGGGCAGCAGGCCGTAGAGCATGGCCAGCGGCCGGCGCGCGCCCGCCTGCGCCAGGGCACGCGCGGGCGCGGGGTCGGCCGATTCCAGGATTTCCGCATAGACCTTGGCCAGCATGCCGCCATAGGTCAGGCCCAGGGCCAGCACGCCGGCCGCCGGCCCCAGGCCGAAGACGCGCACGAAGACCAGGGCCCAGACCAGCTCGGGCACGCCGCGCAGGATGGTGAGCAGGCCGCGCGTGACGGGATTGAGCGCCCGCCGCTCGCGCGCGGCGCCCGTGACCAGGTAGGCCAGCGGCACGGCCAGCACAAAGGCCAGGGCCATGCCGGCCGTGGCAATGGCCAGGGTCTCCAGCGTGGCGCGGCCCAGGTAGCCCAGGAAGTCGCGCCCGGTTTCGGGCGGAAGAAACGTGGCCAGAAAGCGGCCTATGACCTGCAGGTTGCCGGGATCGAACAGCGCGCCCAGGCTGAAGCCCGCACCCTGGAACAGCGGCCACAGTACGACGGCGGCCAGTACCAGGGCGCCGAGGCGGCGGGGCGCGGCGGGGTCACGCAGCGCGTGCAGATCGGAACTCAACGGCATGCGGATGCGGACAGCGGTGCGGCAAAGGCGGCGGGCGCGGGTGTCCACGCAGGGCGGGAGGGATCATCGCCAGGATGCTCGGACCCATACAGCGCACACAGATGTTCCTGCGTGACTTCAGCCGCCGGCAGGTCGAAGGCGATGGCGCCATCGCGGATGCCCACGATGCGCGCAAAGCAGGCCAGCGCCAGGTCCACGGCATGCAGGCTGGCGACCAGGGTGGCGCCGCGCGCGGCCGCTTCGTGCACCAGCAGTTGCACGGTGGACAGGGCCAGGGCCGGGTCCAGCGCGGCCACGGGCTCGTCGGCCAGGATGAGCTCGGCCTGCTGGTAGAGCACGCGGGCGATGCCCACGCGCTGCAGCTGCCCGCCAGAGAGCTGGTCGCAGCGCGCGAACAGCTTGTCTGCCAGCTGCACGCGGGCCAGGGCCTCGCATGCGCCAGCGGTGTCCTGTGGGTACAGCAGCGAAGCCAGCGCCTTCCAGGCCGGCCACCGGCCCAGCCGCCCGGCCAGCACGGCCGTGACCACGCGCTGGCGCGGCGGTATGGGCGGCGCCTGGTGCACCGTGCCGATGCGCGCGCGCAGCAGCCGGGGAGCACCTGCGCTGGACGCAGGCACCTCGTCGCCCAGCACGCTGCGCCGGCCCTGGCTGGGCGCCAGCGCCGTGCCGATGACGGACAGCAGCGTGGTCTTGCCCGCGCCCGAGGGGCCGATCAGCGCAATGGCCTCGCCCTGGCGTGCGGCCAGCGTCACGCCGCGCAGCGCAATGCCGCCGCCGGCGTGGGTCAGGCCCACGCCTTCCAGTTCAAAGCTCATGGATTGCGCCTGCTGCGGCCTACTTGAGCAGGCCGGCCGACCTGGCGGCAGCCTCGATGCCTTCGTAGTTCGAGGCCTGGGTGGGCACGAAGCGCGCGGCGCGCTGCAGCTCCAGGATGGCCTTGTGCTCGGGCTTGGCCGGGTCCAGCGCCAGGAAGGCGTCGGTCAGCTTCTTGACCAGGGCCGGGTCCAGGTCGCCGCGCACGGTCCAGTTGTAGTCGAAGTAGGGCGGCGTGGTGGCGAACACGCGCACCTTGCTGGTATCGACCTTCTTGGTCTCCACCAGCTTGTCCCAGACCGATGCGTTGAGCACGCCGGCCTCGGCCTTGCCTGCGGCCACGAAGGCCACGGTGGCGTCATGCGCGCCGGAGAAGGCCACGGTCTTGAAGTCCTTCTCGGGGTTGATGCCGTCCTGCTGCAGGAAAAAGCGCGGCATCAGGCTGCCTGAGGTGGACGAGGGCGCGCCAAAGGCGAAGCTCTTGCCCTTGAGGTCGGCCAGGGTCTTGATGGCGGGGTTGGCCGTGATGAACTTGGAGGTGAACTTGGCGTCTTCCTCGCGCTGCACGATGGGGATGGCCGTGCCGTTGGTGCGGATCTTGGCCTGCACGAAGGTGAAGCCGCCCAGCCAGGCCAGGTCCAGCTTGCGCGTGGCCAGCGACTCGACCACGGCGGCGTAGTCGGTCACGGGCGTGAACACCACCTTCATGCCGGTCTGGGCCGAGAGGTACTTGCCCAGCGGCTCGAACTTGCGCTGCAGCTCGGTGGGGGCTTCATCCGGGATGGCCGAGACGCGCAGCACGGCGGGTTCGGCGGCCAGCGCAGGCAGGCTGGACAGGGTGGAGGCGGCCAGCACGCAGGCAGCCGCCTGGCGCAGCGCCGAGCGGCGCGCAGGAATGTGGTTCATGGATGAGCTCCGTTCAATCAGCCACCGCCGTCCGGATACACGGCGGTTTAATGGGCGCCCGGGATGACCGGGCGCCGAAGGTACAAGGGCGGTACACCGACCGCTGAGGCTGCATTGTAGGGAGCGGGCTTTTCCGTTGGGGACGTCAGGCATGAGCGCCGGACCTGCGGGCACAGCGCTGCCGCCGATCTTTTTCCCGCGTGCGCTGCGTTTGTGCACCGCCTGGGGCCTTGCCTGGCCGGGGACTTGAGCATGCGTTGCACCAAAACATCCATGATTGGTCTGACCAATAAACATCGTGGTGCATTATCTGCACTCTTTTAGGTGTTTACCCTGTTCATCTGCCCACTTGAAAGCTCTGAGAATCGCACCACTTCGCGCAATGGTCTGAATTTTGGTTTAATTGGTTGGACCAATTTGCCAATGGCCCACAAGGCGCCAGCGCGGGGAACACTCCCGGTCACCGTTGCAGCCAGCCAGCAGACATCCAGTGCGGATCGCACCGCATGCCAACGCTGTAACGAGAGGGAGTGGCCGACAAGGGGCGCTTACCGCGCCCTCCCCATCATCTAGAGACACGGTCATGCAAACCATCTGGCAGCAGAACTACGATCCCGCCGGGAACATCTGGATCTCGGCGCTGATCGCGCTGATTCCCATCATCTTTTTCTTCCTGGCGCTGACCAGGTTCCGTCTCAAGGGCTACCAGGCCGGCACCGTCACCGTGGCGCTGGCGCTGGGCGTGGCGCTGCTGTTCTACAAGATGCCAGTGAGCGCGGCGCTGGCCTCGGCCGTGTACGGCTTCTTCTACGGCCTGTGGCCCATTGCCTGGATCATCGTGGCGGCCGTGTTCCTCTACAAGATTTCGGTCAAGACGGGGCAGTTCGACGTGATCCGCTCGTCCATCCTGTCGGTCACGCCCGACCAGCGGCTGCAGCTCATCCTGGTGGGCTTTTGCTTCGGCGCCTTCCTGGAGGGTGCGGCCGGCTTCGGCGCGCCCGTGGCCATCACGGCCGCGCTGCTGGTGGGCCTGGGCTTCAAGCCGCTTTATGCGGCCGGGCTGTGCCTGATCGCCAACACGGCGCCCGTGGCCTTCGGCGCCATGGGCATTCCCATCATCGTGGCCGGGCAGGTCTCGGGCGTGGATGCATTCGCCATCGGCCAGATGGCCGGCCGCCAGCTGCCCTTCATGACCGTGCTCGTGCTGTTCTGGCTGATGGCCATCATGGACGGCTGGCGCGGCGTCAAGGAAACCTGGCCCGCCGTGCTGGTGGGCGGCGGCTCCTTCGCCGTGGTGCAGTTCCTCACGGCCAACTACATCGGCCCCGAGCTGCCGGACATCACCTCGGCCATCGTCTCGCTGGTGGCGCTGACGCTGTTCCTCAAGGTCTGGCAGCCCAAGCGCATCTTCCGTTTCGACACGGAAGGCGAGGGCGGCAAGGCTGCGGCAGTTGCAGCACCGGCCATCACCTCCGGCGCACCGCTGACAGCAGGCGCCGTCATCAAGGCCTGGTCGCCCTTCATCATCCTCACGGCCATGGTGACGATCTGGAGCATCAAGCCCTTCAAGGCGCTGTTCGCCGCAGGCGGCCCGCTGGCCTCCACCGTCATCAACATCCCCGTGCCCTTCCTGCACAACCTGGTGGAGAAGACGCCGCCCGTCGTGGCCGCCGCTGCGCCCTACGGCGCGGTCTACACCTTCAACTGGCTGCTGGCCACCGGCACGGCCATCCTGATCGCGGCGCTGATCACCATCACCTTCACGCGTCTGTCTCCCGCCAAGGCCGTGGCCACGCTGGGCGAGACCTTCAGGGAACTGGCCGTGCCGATCTACTCCATCGGCATGGTGCTGGCCTTCGCCTTCGTGGCCAACTACTCGGGCCTGTCGGCCACGCTGGCCCTGGCGCTGGCGCACACGGGGCAGGCGTTCACGTTCTTCTCGCCCTTCCTGGGCTGGATCGGCGTGTTCCTGACGGGCTCGGACACCTCGGCCAACGCGCTGTTCGCCGCGCTGCAGGCCACCACGGCGCAGCAGCTGGGCCTGCCCCAGGTGCTCACGGTGGCGGCCAACACCACGGGCGGCGTGACGGGCAAGATGATCTCGCCCCAGTCCATCGCCATTGCCTGCGCGGCCGTGGGCCTGGCAGGCCGCGAGTCGGACCTGTTCCGCTTCACGGTCAAGCACAGCCTGATGTTCGCCGTGATCATCGGGGTGATCACGACGCTGCAAGCCTATGTGTTTACGTGGATGATTCCTGGTCACTGAAAACACCAGAGAGTTCCCCCATGCGCGTTGCCGATCAAGTTGTCGAGAAATTGCTTGCCCTGGTGCAGGCCAGCGGAGTGCAGCCCGGACAGCGGCTGCCCGCGGAACGGCAACTGGCGGCCGAGCTGGGTGTCTCGCGCACCTCGGTGCGGGAGGCCATACAGAAACTCACCAGCCAGGGCGTGCTGGTGGCGCGGCGCGGCGATGGCACTTACCTGCAGGAGCCGGCGCCGGCTGCCGAGCCTGCGGACTGGCTCAAGGACGCCATGCGGCCGCTGGCCGGCCTGATGGAGTCCGACTCCCACTACCGCTACGACGTGCTGGAAACCCGCCATGCGCTGGAGACCAGCACGGCCTGGCTGGCCGCCCAGCGCGCCACGGAGCGCGACAAGGACCATATCCAGCGCTGCTTCGAGGTGATGATCCAGCACCAGCAAAGCGGCCACGCCGAGCTGGCGGCGCGTGCCGATGCGCAGTTCCACCTGGCCATTGCCGAGGCCTCGCACAACCTGGTGCTGGTGCAGGTCATGCACAGCCTGTTCACCGTGGTGCTGTCCACGGTGGAGCGCAACCGCCACGACATGTTCCGCCTGAGCGCGCCCCAGACCCTGCAGGAGCTGACCGTGCAGCACCAGAGCCTCATGCAGGCCATCCTGGACGGCGACCCGCAGCGCGCCCGCGAATGCATCGGTGAGCACCTGGAGCATGTGCGCACCACCATCCAGCGCCTGGACGAGGACCGCGCGCGGCGCGAGCGCTCCATGCGGCTGCCTCTGGACGCTGCGCCCGCGCTGCTGCCCACTTCAGACCTGATACGAAAGACATGAGACACCCATCATGATCATCTCCTCCACCTCCGACTACCGTGCGGCGGCGCAAAAGCGCCTGCCGCCTTTCCTGTTCCACTACATCGACGGCGGCGCCTATGCCGAGCAGACGCTGCGCCGCAATGTGGAAGACCTGGCCGCCGTGGCGCTGCGCCAGCGCGTGCTCAAGGACATGAGCCGGCTGGACACCAGCATCGAGCTGTTCGGCGAGAAGCTGTCTATCCCCGTGGCGCTGTCGCCCGTGGGCCTGACGGGCATGTACCGCCGCCGTGGCGAGGTGCAGGCCGCACGCGCGGCCGACGCCCATGGCATTCCTTTCACCATGTCCACGGTCTCGGTCTGCCCCATCGAAGAGGTGGCGCCCAAGATCAAGCGCCCCATGTGGTTCCAGCTCTATGTGCTCAAGGACCGGGGCTTCATGCAGAACGCGCTGGAGCGCGCCCAGGCGGCCGGCTGCTCCACCCTGGTCTTCACCGTGGACATGCCCGTGCCCGGCGCGCGCTACCGCGATGCGCATTCGGGCATGAGCGGCCCGAATGCCGCCATGCGCCGCTACTGGCAGTCGGTCACGCATCCGGCCTGGTCCATGGACGTGGGCCTGCTGGGCCGCCCGCATGACCTGGGCAACATCTCGGCCTACCGGGGCAGCCCCACGGGCTTGGCCGACTACATCGGCTGGCTGGGCGCCAACTTCGATCCCTCCATCTCCTGGAAGGATCTCGAATGGATACGTGCCTTCTGGAAGGGCCCCATGGTCATCAAGGGCATCCTGGACCCCGAGGACGCCAAGGACGCCGTGCGCTTTGGCGCCGACGGCATCATCGTCTCCAACCATGGCGGCCGCCAGCTCGACGGCGTGCTGTCCTCGGCCCGCGCGCTGCCGGCCATTGCCGATGCGGTCAAGGGCCAGATCAAGATCCTGGCCGACTCCGGCATCCGCAACGGCCTGGACGTGGTGCGCGCCATCGCCCTGGGCGCCGACTGCGCCATGATCGGCCGCGCCTTCATCTACGCCCTGGCCACCTCCGGCGAGGCAGGCGTCAAGCACCTGCTGGAACTATTGGAAAAGGAAATGCGCGTGGCCATGACGCTGACCAGCGTGAGCAAGGTATCCGACATCACCGGCGACCTGCTGGTGCGCCAGCCATGAGCGCGCTGCAGACTCCGGTCGTCTCCCGCGAGGCCCTGCTGCTGCAGTTGCGCGAAGCCGTGGGCACCGCCCATGTGCTCACCGACGACCAGGCCACGCGCCGCTTTCGCAAGGGCCACCGCACGGGCGAAGGGCCGGTGCTGGCCGTGGTGCGGCCCGCGACGCTGCTGGAGCAGTGGAAGGTGGTGCAGGCCGCCGTGGCGGCCGGGCGCATCGTCATCATGCAGGCCGCCAACACGGGCCTGACGGGCGGCTCCACGCCCGACGGCGCGGACTACGACCGCGAGATCGTGCTCATCAACACCTTGCGCATCACCGGCGTGCAGGTCATTGGCGGCGGCGCCCAGGTGGTCTGCCTGCCCGGCGCCACGCTGGACCGGCTGGAGCAGGCGCTGGCACCGCTGGGGCGCGAGCCGCATTCGGTGATCGGCTCGTCGTGCATCGGCGCCTCGGTGCTGGGCGGCATCTGCAACAACTCGGGCGGCGCCCTGGTGCGGCGCGGCCCGGCTTACACCGAGCTGGCGCTGTACGCGCGCGTCTGCGACGACGGCTCGCTGGAACTCGTCAACCACCTGGGCATCGCCCTGGGCCGCACGCCCGAGGAAATCCTCACGCGGCTGCAAAACGGCGACTACACCGAAGCCGACATCGCACACGATGCGCAGCGCGCCGCCTCCGACCCGCGCTACGCCGAGGCCGTGCGCGCCGTGGACGAGGACACGCCCGCGCGCTTCAACGCCGACCCTTCGCGCCTGTTCGAGGCCTCGGGCTCGGCCGGCAAGCTGTGCCTGTTCGCCGTGCGGCTGGACACCTTTCCCAAGGAGCCCAGCACCGTCTTCTATATAGGCAGCAATGCGCCCGACGACCTCACGGCCGTGCGCCGCGAGCTGCTGACCGCGCTGCCGCGCCTGCCGATCGCGGGCGAGTACATCCACCGCACGGCCTACGACATCGGCGAGAAATACGGCAAGGACACCTTCCTGCTGATCGACCGCTTCGGCACGGCCAGGGTGCCGGCCGCCTTCGCCCTCAAGAGCCGCGTGGACGGCTTCTTCGAGCGCTTCGGCCTGCGCGGCGTCACCGACCGCGTGATCCAGGCGCTGACCAACCTGCTGCCCAGCCACCTGCCCGCGCGCATGCGCCAGTGGCGCGACCGCTACGAGCACCACCTGCTGGTGCGCGTGTCCAACGACACGGCCGAGGCCACGCGTGAATTCCTCACGCGGCACTTCAGCGGCAGCACCACGGGCGGCTGGTTCGAGTGCGATGCCGACGAGGGGCGCAAGGCCTTCCTGCACCGCTTCGCCATCGCGGGCGCGGCCATCCGCTACCGCGAGGTGCACCGCGCCCAGGTCGAGGACATCGTGGCCCTGGACGTGGCCCTGCGCCGCAACGACCGCGAATGGGTGGAGCAGCTGCCCGCCGAGGTCGAGCGCGACATGGTCCACAAGCTCTACTACGGCCACTTCTTCTGCCATGTCTTCCACCAGGACTACATCGTCAAGAAGGGCGTGGACCCGCTGGCCATGGAGCACCGCATGTGGGAACTGCTGGACGCGCGCCGCGCCGAGTACCCGGCCGAGCACAACGTGGGCCACCTGTACGTGGCCAAGCCTGCCCTGGCGGGCTTCTACCGCGAACTGGACCCGACCAACACCTTCAACCCCGGCATAGGCCACACCTCGCGCAAGCTGGGCTGGGAGGAGTGCTGCGACCGGCCGGGGGGATGGCCCAAGGGGTACTCGGAGGCCTCCTGAAGCCAGGTGCAGGCGGGCCAGGGAGCGGCCCGCCGTATCCGACTCACAGATTGATGAACACCGACTTGGTCTCCAGGTAGGCATCCAGCGCGGTGCGGCCCATGTCGCGGCCCATGCCGGACTGCTTGTAGCCGCCGAAGGGCATGCCCGGGTCCAGGGTGCTGTGGCAGTTGACCCAGACCGTGCCGGACTGGATCTTGGGGATCAGCCGGTGGACCTTGGACAGGTTGTTGGACCAGATGCTGGCGCCCAGGCCGTAGGGCGTGTCGTTGGCCCAGGCGGCGACTTCGTCCAGGTCGTCATAGGGCATGGCCACGAGCACGGGGCCGAAGATTTCCTCGCGGGCCACGCGGTGGTCGTGCTGCACGCCGGTCATCACCGTGGGCTGCACGAAGTAGCCGCGCTGGCCTGCGCGGGCGCCGCCCGTCACCACCTCGGCGCCCTGGCTGCGGCCTATGTCGATGTAGCTGCAGACGCGCTCCATCTGCTCCTGCGAGACCAGCGGGCCCATCTGCGCGCTGGGGTCCAGGCCATGGCCCAGGGTGAGCTGGGCGGCTTGGTCGGCCACGTCGGCCACCACGCGGTCGAACATGCTCTTGTGCACGTACAGGCGCGAGCCCGCGCAGCAGACCTGGCCATGGTTGAAGAAGATGGCATTGGCCGCACCCGCCGCAGCCGTGGCGGGATCGCAGTCGTCCAGCACGATGACGGGGGACTTGCCGCCCAGCTCCAGCGTGATGCGCGTCATGTTGTCCATGCAGGCATGGCCGATGAGCTTGCCCACCTCGGTCGAGCCCGTGAAGCTGACCTTGTTGACCAGCGGGTGCGAGACCAGGGGCGCGCCCGTGCCGGGGCCGTCGCCCGTGACCACGTTGAACACGCCGGGCGGAAAGCCCGCTTCCTGGATCAGCTCGGCCAGCATCAGCGCGGTCAGCGGCGTCTGCTCGGCGGGCTTGAGCACGAGGGTGCAGCCGGCGGCCAGCGCGGGCGCCAGCTTCCAGGTGGCCATGAGCAGGGGGAAGTTCCAGGGCACGACGGCGGCAACCACGCCCACGGGCTCGCGCCGGGTGTAGGTGAACATCTGCGCCTCGGGCGCGAAGGGCACGGAGTGCTCGTGCGTCATGCCCTCGATCTTGGTGGCCCAGCCGGCCATGTAGCGGATGGAGTCGATGGCCATGGCGATGTCCACGGCGCGCGCAATGGCGGCGGACTTGCCGTTGTCCAGCGATTCGACCTCGGCCAGGGCCTGGGCATGGGTCTCCATGAGATCGGCCAGGCGCAGCATCAGGCGCTCGCGCTCCACGGGGCGCATGCGGCCCCAGGGGCCCAGGTGCAGCGCGCGGTGCGCGGCGCGCACGGCCAGGTCCACGTCGGCCGGGCCTGCGCTGGCGACTTCGGCGATCACGGCCTCGGTGGCCGGGTTGACGGTGGACAGGCGCTGGCCGGTCTGGGCTGCCACCCATTGGCCGTCGATGAAGAGGTCATGCGTGCCCCGGTTGAGGAAGGCGCTGGCGCGCTCGGTGATCTGGTGCTGGATGTCGCTGAGGTTCATGGTGTGCTCCTTGGTGGTGGACAGGGGACAGGGGGTGTGGATTCAGAAAACCTGCAGCAGGCGCAGGTTGATGCGGGCGTTCTCCTTGAAGCCCTGGCGCACATGCAGATCGCGGCCCACGGTGGCCAGCAACTGCGTCTTGGGCGCGACAAACACCGCGCCGCCGAAAGAGACCTTGGTGGTGGACTGGCGGTCGCCTTGCGACACGCCGTTGACGTGGGTCTCGCCGCCCGTCAGGTGCGACAGGCCCAGGCGCAGGTCCGATGTGTCCGACAGGTGGTAGCGCAGCAGGCCCTGGAACTGGAACTGCGCCTTTTGCTTGAGCGTGGCGCTATTGGCGCCGAAGTCGTCGTTCTTGCCGAAGACGGTGACATCGGCCGCCAGGTCCATGGTCACGCTCTTGCCCAGCGGCTTGATCCAGCCGGCCTGCAGGGCGGCCTTCCAGCGGTTCTCGCCCAGGCTCAGCGGGTCGTTGCGGTTGTACTGGCCCGTGGGCAGCCAGACAAAGGGGGTGATGCCGAAGTGCTCCTTGTCGCCGGGCTTCGTCAGCCACAGGGTAGCGGCCAGCATCAGGTCGCCCACGCCGGTATTGCTGCCCATGGCCGCGATATCGCGCGAGGCCGACAGGCGCCCGAAGGGCAGCAGGAACTGCGGGTCGATCACATAGTCGCCCAGCTTCATGAAGTGCACGCCGCGCGCTATGCCGATGTCCGAGGTCAGCCTCGGCCGTATCGGCGCCTGGTCGCCATTGGCATAGAGGCTGTCGCGCGTGGCGTGCTGGTAATAGACCATGCCCAGCGTGGTGCCCGGCGGCAGGGCGGTGTAGTCGCCCGCGTCGATATCGACGGCGTGGGCATTGAAGGTGGCGCATGCGGCCATGGCTGCCAGGGCCAGGGATGCGCGGGTGAAGGGCTTGGATGGCATGGCGAAGAGTCCGGTCCGGTGTTTTCAGGCAAAGCCCTGCCCAGGCCTGCTGCAGGACAGCAGGGCCGGGGAGGGGATTGGGAGGTTGGGGGAGGGGAGGAGGGCGGCTCGCGCTGGCTACTTGGGCCGCACCGCGTCGGCCGTGCCCTGGATGAAGGCCTTGATCTTTTCCACGTCGTCCATGCTCAGCTTGCCCGTGAAGTCCGGCATGCCGCGCGACATGGCCGGGCCCTTGAAGATGAACTTGTCCAGGTGCTCGATATAGGCCGGGTCCAGGTAGCCCAGGTTGGGCAGGTTGCCGCCCCGGTCCACGCCGGGCACGCCGTGGCAGAAGGCGCAGTTGCTGACGTACAGGGCCGTGCCCTCGGCCACCAGGCTCTTGTCGTAGGGCACGCCCTGCAGCAGCTTGCCCTGCTGGTAGGCGACGAAGGCAGGCGCCTCGGCCTTGCCGTCCAGCGCGAAGGTGTAGACCGTGCCCGGGCCCTTGCGCTCGGTGTGGCGCGCGGCCAGGCCGTAGACGCCGCCCCAGCCCACGGCGATGGAGACGTACTGGCGGCCATCGACCTCATAGGTGATGGGGGCGGCCACCACGCCCGTGCCCGTGGGCTTTTCCCAGAGCTTCTTGCCGTTGCGCGCGTCATAGGCCACGAAGCGGCCGTCGGCCGTGCCCTGGAACACCAGGTTGCCTGCCGTGGCCAGCGTGCCGCCGTTCCAGGGCGAGGCATGCTCCACGCGCCAGCGCTCCTTTTGCGCCACCGGGTCCCAGGCGATCAGGCGGCCGAAGGGCGTGCTCTTGGGCGGCTCCATGTTGACCAGCGTGGCCGTGTTCCAGCCGATGTTGCTGTGCGGCTCGGGCAGGGAGCCGCCGTTGAACTTCCAGTTCTTGTTGTCCTGCAGGGTCAGCGGCACATGCTGGGCCGGCAGGTAGGCCAGGCCCGTGTCGGGGCTGTAGGACATGGAATGCCAGTTGTGCGCACCGAAGGGGCTGGGGATCACGTCGCGCGCGCGGTCGCCGCTGCGCGCAATCGGCGTCTCGATGGGCCGGCCCTTGGCGTCGTAGCCGCTGGCCCAGTTCACGTCGACGAAGTTCTTGGCCGAGATGAACTGGCCGTTGGTGCGGTCGATGACGAAGAAGAAGCCGTTCTTGGGCGCATGCAGGATGACCTTGCGCGGCTTGCCGCCCACCTTGATGTCGGCCAGCACCATGGGCTGGGTGGAGGTGAAGTCCCAGCTGTCGCCCGGCGTTTCCTGGTAATGCCAGACGTACTCGCCCGTATCGGGGTTCAGCGCCACGATGCTGGCCAGGTACAGGTTGTCGCCACCGGCCGGGCTGCGCTTGGCTTGCGCCCAGGGCGAGCCGTTGCCCGTGCCGATGTACATGAGGTTGAGCTCGGGGTCATAGGCCATGGTGTCCCAGGCCGTGCCGCCGCCACCGGCCTCCCACCACTTGCCGGCCGGGTCCCAGGTCTTGGCAGCGCGGGCCATGGCCTCGTTCTCGAAGGGCTTGGACGGATCGCCTGGCACGGTGAACCAGCGCCATTGCTGGGCACCGGTCTCGGCGTCATAGGCCGTGACATAGCCGCGCACCCCGTACTCGGCGCCGCCGTTGCCGATCAGCACCTTGCCCTTGATGACGCGCGGCGCGCCCGTGATGGTGTAAGAGTAGGCGCGGTCGATGATGGTGTCCTGCTCCCAGACCTTCTGGCCCGTGGCCGCGTCCAGCGCCACCAGGCGGCCATCGAAGGCGCCCACATACACCTTGCCCTTGTAGACCGCCACGCCGCGGTTGACCACGTCGCAGCAGCCCTTGAAGCCGTTGGCGCGGTCCACGCCGGGGTCGTAGCTCCACAGGCGCTTGCCGGTGCGCACGTCCACCGCATGCACCACGCTCCAGCTGGCCGTGACGTACATGATTCCATCGACCACCACGGGCGTGGACTCCACGCCGCGCGTGGATTCCAGGTCATACGACCAGACCAGGCCCAGCCGCTTCACATTGGCCGTGTCCAGCTGCCTGAGTTTGGAAAAGCGCGTCTCGCTGTAGTCCATGCCGTAGCTGGGCCAGTCCTTGGAGCTGCGCGCGTTGTCGCGGATGCTCTGAGAGTCGATGCGCGAGGTGACGGCGCGTATGTGCTCGGGCGAGCCTTTGCTTGGCAGGCCGGCCTGTGCCAGCGTGGCGCCCGGCAGGGCCAGCGCCAGGCCGGCGGCCAGCAGCGTGGAGGAAAGCACGTGGGTCTTCATGTTGTCTCGTCTCCTGTGTGGTTTGTTTTTGCGTGCATGGCGCTGGGGGGCAAGGGCACCATGTGGGAGACGATAAAAAAAGCGGCCTCGGGTCACAACATTCGGACTTTCCCGGGGGCGGATGTGTACCGCCGTGGAACAGCTCAGAACGTCCGGCTGACCGTCACCCCGGCCGACAGCCCGCGTCCCGCACCCGGCTCAAAGAACCGCTGGTTGCCCTCGTTGACGATGACCGACCCTGCAAAGCGCCGGTCGAACAGGTTGTCCAGCCGCACAAAGGTCTGGGCGCTCCACTGCTGCCATTGCCGTGACCAGCGCAGGCTGGAGCCCCAGACGGTGTAGCCGGCCGCGCGGTCGGTGTTGCGGTCGTTCACGGCCACGGGGCCGCTGTGCAGCATGTCCACGGTCCAGGTCCATTGCGGTGACAGCTGCCAGGCCAGTTCGCTCCACAGGCGGCGCGGCGCGGTGCCGGCCAGGCGCGCGCCGGCGTCCACCGGGGCGGTGGGCGTGGTGCAGGGCGTGGCCTCGCAGGTCAGGAAGCTGTCGCGGTAGCGGGCCTGCAGCAGGGTCAGGGCGGTGCTGGCCGTGAGCGGTCCCCATTGCGCGTTGCCCGAGAATTCCAGCCCCCGGCGCAGCGTGCGGCCTGCGTTCTGGTAGGTGGCGCGCCCGCCCGTGTTGGACAGCACGGTGAGCTCGCGCTGGGTATGGGTCTCGAACAGCGTGAGGTTCCAGCCCGCGTTGCCGTGGCGCCCGCGCAGGCCGACCTCGACGGTGTTGTGGGCGCTGGCGGCCAGGCCGGTGTTCATGCCATTTTGGCCACCGGGCCGGTAGGCCACTTCGTTGAGCGTGGGCGTTTCCATGCCCCGGCCCACCGATGCGTGCGCCACCAGGTCCGGCAGCAGGTTCACGCGCAGGCCCAGCGAGGGCAGCCAGCCGCGCCAGGCCATGCTGCCGCTGTCATCGCCATTGCCGGCTGCGATGTAGTGGTCCTCGGAGCGGTAGCGCACGCGCGCCTGGCGCAGGCCGGCGCTCAGGGCCAGGCTCTGCGTGCTCCACTCGGCCTGCAGGTAGGGGTCGGCGGAGCGTGCCTGGTTGCGTTCGTCGCGGCGCAGCCGGCCCTGCACGCCGAGCTGGCTGCCGATGAAGTTCTCGTAGCCGCGCCGGGTTTCGCCCTGCCAGTCGTAGGCCAGGCCTGCCGACCAGTCCAGCCGGCCGCCAGCCACGTCCTCATGGGTGCTGCGCCAGCGCAGGTTCATGCCTGCGTAGTCGCGGTCCAGGTCGATCACGCCGCCTGAATGCGAGGGCGGTGCCTGCGTGGCCACGGGAATGGACTGGTACTGCAGCACGGAGCGCGTACCCGCATAGGCCATGAGTTCCAGGCGCTGGCCCGCGCCGAACTGGTGCTGCCAGGCGGCGCCCAGCTGGCGCTGGCGCACGCTTTTGCGCGTATTGAAGCGCAGCGCGCTGGCCGTGGTCTGGCCGGGGTCGGCTTCGAACTCGGCGCGTGTCAGGCCCAGCGGGTCCTGGGCGCTGGCGCGCTGCTCCTGGTACTGCAGCAGCCACTGGTCGTCGCCCTGCTTGCGTGACAGCTTCATGTGGGCCGTGCTGCGGTCGGCGGCCGACTGGGGGCGCATGCCGTCGGTGGCGAAGCGCTCGATGTGGATGGCATAGCGCCATGGGGCGGAGCCGCCATCCGCCTGGTCCGGTTTTCCGCCATCGATCGTGCCGCGCAGCTGGGTGGACAGGCGCCACAGCCCGTCCGGCCCCACGGCCATGCCGCTGCGCCACAGGCCCGGTTCCTCGCCGTCTTCGGTGTACAGCAGCAGTGCGCCGCCTGCGCTGTTGCCGTAGAGCACGGCGGCCGGGCCGCGCACCACGTCCAGGCGCGCGGCGTTGCCCAGCGTGAAGTTGGCGGCCTGGCCCTGGCCGTCGGGCGCGCCTGCCGGAATGCCGTCCACGTACAAGCGCAGGCCGCGCACGCCAAAGGTGGAGCGCGCACCGAAGCCGCGCACCGAGATCTGCAGGTCCTGTGCGAAGTTCTGGCGGTTCAGCACCACCAGGCCCGGCACGCGCGCCAGGCTCTCGGACAGGTTGATCTGCATCTGCCCGTCTCGCAGCACGGCGCCTTCCACGCTGTCGATGGCGGCAGTGGCGCGCCACAGGTCGGGGCCGGCGCCGGGCTGGCTGGCCGTGATGACCACGGGGGCGAGCAGGGCCTCGCTGGAGTCCTGCGCTGCGTCCGCCGCGTGGGCGGGCAGGGCGTGCAGCGTACAGGCCAGTGCGGCGCCCAGGGTGAGCAGGGCGGGCCAAGTGTGTCTTGTGCTGTGTGGGGAGCGTGTCATTGCGGGCGGGCCTGTGGCGATGCCCGAGGTTACCGAGCCCGGCAATCCGTTCCAACACGGGTGATTTCCCTAGTGCTGTCCTGTGCCGTGGCGGAACAACAATCGCGGCAGTTTTGATGTCCGTCATGCAACAGCCGCCTCCCGCCCCACTGCCATCCAACCCCTTCTATGCCACGCGCCAGGACCGGGTGGCGCTGGCGCGCGAGCGCTATTTCGAGCGCGGCGAGCGCCCCTCGGGCCTGGTGTCCGAGCCCGTGCTGCAGTCCTGGACGCGCTGCCTGGGCGCCAGCCGCAGCCCCGACGAGAAGATCAGCTTCGACCCGGTCAGCAAGATCCGCACGGCCACCTTGCTGACCCACAACCGCGCGCTGATCGAGGCGGCGCGCGACCCCATCGCCGAACTCGAGACCGTGATCGCGGGCAGCCAGGCGCGCGCCATGCTGACCTGCAGCGAGGGCGTGGTGCTGATCGCCTCGCGCCCCACGCCGGGCGACGGCCCGCTGCTGCTGACGGCCGCACGCGTGGGCGTGAACATTGCCGAGGATGCCGTGGGCACGGGCGCACCCGGCGTGGCCGTGCGCACGGGCGAGGTCTGCCATGTGCGTGGCGGCGAGCATTTCTTTCGCTGCCTGGCCTCGCTGCACTGCGCGGCCGCGCCCGTGCGCGACGCCAGCGGGCGCACCGTGGCCATGCTGGACCTGAGCAGCGAGGCGGGCCCCTTTCGCTTTGATGCGGGCGCCATGGCCCATATGTACGCCACCTGCATCGAGAACCGGCTGCTGGTGGGCGCTGCCCGCATGCACCTGCTGCTGCGCTTCCAGTCCAGCCGCAGCATGTTCGGCACGCCGCTGGAAGGGCTGGCTGCCGTGGATGGCGACGGCATGGTGCGCTGGTTCAACGGCGTGGGCGCCCAGTTGTTCGACAGCCCGCGCCGGCCCGCCGAGGGGCTGGCGGCAGAGGAAGTCTTCGGCCTGGGCCTGAACCAGTTGCTGGAGCTGGCCCACCACGGCCAGGCGCGCCCGCAGATGCTGCCTACGGGGCTGACGCTGTGGATGGAGGCGAGGCTGGATGAGGCATCTTCCCAGGTCGAGGAGGTGCTGCCGGCCATCGAGGCCCTGCCACCGCCCGCCGAGGCGCCGTCCGAGGCACCGTCTTCCCTGGGCGAGGCCAGCCGCGAGCTGATCGAGCAGGCCCTGGCCCGCTGCCAGGGCAATATCTCGCAGGCCGCCCGCATGCTGGGCGTCTCGCGCGGGCTGCTGTACCGGCGCCTGCGCGAGTGGGGCAGGGCTTAGGCCGTCTGGCCTATGCCGGCACGGCGGCCAGCGCGCCGCGCATCCATTCGATGAAGACCCCTGCCTGGGCCGGCAGCGCACGCCCTGCAGCTGGCACGGCGCGCAGGCCGCCCTCGAAGGGCACGAAGCCATGGGGCGCCACCAGCAGCCCCTCCTTGAGCTCGCGTGCGATCAGCCGCTGCTCCACCAGGGCAACGCCCAGGCCCGACAGTGCCGCCTCTATGCACAGGTGGGTGTGGGGGAACGCCAGCGTCTCGCCCAGGGCCACGGGCTGGCCCGTGAGGGCTTCCCACTGGTTCCATGCGCTGGCCGTGTACTCATTTGCAATGCGCGCGCGGTTGGCGGGCCGGCGCCGGGCATAGGCCGGCGTGCAGACGGCGCCGAAGTGCACGGGCGCCAGTTCGATGGCGCGGCGGCGGTCGGCCTCGGCGTAGGTGGACAGATCCCAGGCAATGATCAGGTCGGCGCCTTCATTGCGCATCTCGCGCGCCGAGGTCATGGACAGGCGGATGCGGATATGCGGGTGGCTGCGGTAGAACACCGCCAGCTGCGGCACCAGCCAGCGCATGGCAAAGGTGGCGCTGCAGGCCACATGCAGCCCCGGCGCCTGGGCGTCGCGCGCCAGCTGGGCATAGGCGGCCTCCAGCTGGTCGAAGGCCGTGCGCACCGAGGCATGGAAGGCGGCACCCGCCTCGGTCAGGCGCAGGCCCGTGCCTTCTTTCTCGAACAGCGCCGCGCCTGCGTGCTCCTGCAGCAGGCGCAGGTGGCGGCTGATGGCACCGTGGCTGCGGCACAGTTCCTCGGCCGCGCGTGTCACCGAGCCGGTGCGGGCAATGGCCTCGAAGGCGCGCAGGGCGGCCAGCGGTGGCAGTTGTCTCATGGCAATCAATTCGTCAGAAAAGCTGACGCATGGGCAGAAAAACTGCATTGTCCCGCATCGCCGTGATTTCTAGCATGGAAGCCTGTTCATTGGAGTTGTGCAGGCTTGCCAGCTCCTTTGCACAGTTCAATTTCTTGACGAAAAGGAGTTTCCATGCAGATCACCGATATCGCGGCCCATGAGGCGCTGGACAGCCGGGGCCACCCCACCGTGGAGGTCGAGGTCGAGCTGGAGGACGGCGCGCGCGGCCTGGCCCTGGTGCCCTCGGGCGCCTCCACGGGGCGGCATGAGGCGCTGGAGCGGCGCGACGGCGATGCCTCGCGCCACCTGGGC
The DNA here is from genome assembly GCF_001598795.1 of Delftia acidovorans NBRC 14950. Classification (GTDB taxonomy): domain Bacteria; phylum Pseudomonadota; class Gammaproteobacteria; order Burkholderiales; family Burkholderiaceae_C; genus Comamonas; species Comamonas acidovorans. Next base: position 138,867 of record NZ_BCZP01000012.1, read on the forward strand.
AAGGGCGTGCTGGGGGCGGTGCAGGCCGTCAACACCGAGCTGCGCGATCTGCTGCGCGGCATGCAGGCCGACGCCCAGGGCCGCATCGACACGGCCATGATGGCGCTGGACGGCACGCCCGGCAAAAGCCGGCTGGGCGCCAACGCGCTGCTGGGCGTGTCGCTGGCCGTGGCCCGCGCGGCGGCGGCCAGCCAGCGCATGCCGCTGTGGCGGCACATGGGCGGCGCCCAGGCGCGCGTGCTGCCCGTGCCCATGATCAATGTCATCAACGGCGGCGCCCATGCCGACAATCCGCTGGACTTCCAGGAGTTCATGCTGCTGCCGGTGGGGGCGGACAGCTTCGGAGAGGCGCTGCGCATGGGCGCCGAGGTCTTTCACACGCTGCGCCATGCGCTCAAGGCCGCAGGCCACAGCGTCAACGTGGGCGACGAGGGCGGCTTTGCGCCCGCCCTGCGCAGCGCGCCCGAGGCGCTGGACCACCTGATGGCCGCCATCGAGCGCGCCGGCCTGCGCCCCGGCGCGGACATCGCCCTGGCGCTGGACCCTGCGGCCAGCGAGTTCCATGGCGAGGACGGCTACCGCTACGCGGGCGAGGGCCTGGTGCGCAGCCGCCAGCAGCAGGTGGACTACCTGGCGCAGCTGGTGGAGCACTACCCCATCGTCTCCATCGAGGACGGCATGGCCGAGGACGATATCGAGGGCTGGCAGGCCCTGGGCCGGCGCCTGGGCGGACGCTGCCAGCTGGTGGGTGACGATGTGTTCTGCACGAACCCCGGCCTGTTCGAGGGCGGCATTGCCCGGGGTGTGGGCAACGCCATCCTGGTCAAGATCAATCAGATCGGCACGCTGACCGAGACCTGGGACGTGCTGCGCCTGGCGCATGGCGCAGGCTACGGCGTGGTGATGTCGCACCGCTCGGGCGAGACCGAGGACACCAGCATTGCCGACCTGGCCGTGGCGGCCCAGTGCGCCATGATCAAGACCGGCTCGCTGTCGCGCGCCGACCGCACGGCCAAGTACAACCGGCTGCTGCGCATCGAGCGCGAACTGGGCCCGGCCGCCGTCTATGCGGGGCGCCGCGCGCTCAAGGGCCGGGCGGGTCAGGAAGCCGTGTCGGCCGCTGCGGGTGTTGCGGGCGCCCTGTAGACCAGCACCTTGAGGCTGCGCTCGGCGTCGATGTCGGCGAAGGTGGCCGGGTTGGCCAGGCGCTCGACGAACTCCAGCTCGGGCGCCACTTCCTGCATCTGCGATGTCAGGAACTGCGTGCCCATCTCCGGCGCGTTCAGGCACAGCAGCACATGGCCGCCGGGGCGCAGCAGGTCGGGCAGGCGGCGCATCAGGCGGGCATAGTCCTTGGTGGCGACGAAGCTGCCCTTCTGGTAGCTGGGCGGGTCCACCACGATCAGGTGGTAGGGCCCGCCGCGCGTGATCTTGCCCCAGCTGCTGAAGATGTCGTGGGCCAGGAAGCTGGCGCCCGACAGATCGTTGAGCCGGTGGTTCTGCTGGCCCGTGGCCAGCGCGCCCTGGGCCATGTCCATGTTCATCACATGGCGCGCCCCGGCCTGCAGGGCCACCACCGAAAAGGCGCAGGTATAGGCGAACAGGTTGAGCACCTTGATGCCGTGGCGGTGCTCGGGATGGTTGGCGACATGCGCGTGCACCCAGTGCCGGCCTTCGGCCATGTCCAGGAACAAGCCGTGGTTCTGGCCGCGCAGCACCTGCACGCGGTAGCGCGTGCCGGCCTCGGTGACGATGTGGGGGTCCGGCACCTCGCCGGCCATGAGCCGCGTTTCGGCGGGCGCGGCGGGCTGGCGCAGCTGGTAGACCCAGTTCAGGGGCTGGTCCGGTGCCAGTTCGCTCCAGCGCAGTGACAGCGCTGTGCCGATGGAGGCCAGGGCGTCATCGTCCAGCGGCTGGAAGCTGGTGAGCACCAGCACGGGCGGGAAGGCGTCGAGCACCAGATGCTCGCAGCCCGGGTACAGGCCGCCACGGCCGTGGAAGATGCGTTGGACGTCGGAGGGCAGGGCCATCCGGGCGATGGCGTCGAGCAGGGCTTGCATGGGAGAGGCTGGATCTGGCAGGGGCGCCGGGTGGAACCGTATGGAACCAGGCAGGGGTCGACGAAAAGGTCTGCCAGTGTATGCAGTTTGGGGCCCAGCCCAGGCAAACCCGGGCTCAGGCCCCATTCAGCCGTGCTGCGGGCAGGCTCAATGCCGCCAGCCGCGCCGCACCTCGAAGAAACTGCATTCGCCGTCGCCCAGGCCCTGCATGCCGGCCTCGGTGGCGGCGCGCGCAGCCTTCATCCAGCGGGCGAAGGCGAGCTTGGCGTCGTCGCTGATTTCTTCAGGGGGCGTGTCTTCCAGGCCCTCTACCAAGTACAGGGTTTCACTGACCTGCTCGGCGCTGCCGAGCTGGCGTTCGAGCACGCGGGCATAGCGTGCCTCGGCCTTGTTGCGTTCCTGCTCGGGCAGGTTGGGGTAGTCACACAAGGTGACGGTGAAGGCGGCTTCTTGCATGTCCATGGTTCACGAGGTGAGGATGATGACTGGCGAAATATACAGTATTAACTGGCTGCACATCCAGTATTTTTCCGGTGTTTTTTTACAGTGTTATCCCGGTGGGGTCGCTGCCGGGCAGCGGCTGCAGCCATGCGGCCACAATCGCCTGCAAGGAGAAAACCATCGCCATGACGAACGAATCGACCACGGGCTGCCCGGCCTGGGACCCCGAAGCCACGGGCCATGCGCTGTTTGCCACGCGCGTGGGGCCCTGCGGCGTGGCCTGGGGCGCCTGCGGCCTGGTGGCTTTTCAGTTGCCCGAGGTGGACGGCCCGGCCGCCACGCGCACGCGCATGCTGCGCGGCGTGCAATTGCGCAGACCGGGCAGCTACGCCGCAGCGGCGCGGGCCGAGGACCTGCCGGTGAGCGTGGCACAGGCCATCGCCGGTGTGCAGGTGCTCATGGCGGGCCATGGCGAATGGACTGTGGAGCCTTCCGCGCCCAGCGCGCGGCAGTTGCGTGACGGCCGGGTGCTGCCCGATCTGCGATCACGGCGCATGCTGCCCGCAGGCGAGGCACTGCCGGATCTGGCCGGGCTGGCCCTGGACTGGCACGGCGTGTCGGACTTTCACCGCCGCGTCTATGACCTGACGCGCGCCATTGCGCCCGGCCATACGCGCACCTATGGCGAGATTGCACGCGAGTTGGGCGAGGTGGGCCTTTCGCGCGCCGTGGGGCAGGCGCTGGGCCTCAACCCTTTTGCGCCCGTGATTCCCTGCCACCGCGTGCTGGCTGCCGGCGCCCAGCCGGGCGGTTTTTCGGGCGGCGGCGGCGCGCTGACCAAGCTGCGCATGCTGGAGATCGAGGGTGCGGCCTGGGGCGGCACGCGCTCGCTGTTCGGGGATTGACGGGCCGGACACGCATGTGACATGCGGCACAGCAGGGCGGCTTGCACAATCGCCGCTGCAGGCTGTTCCGCTTGGGGATGGCCGCCCTCCATTCCAACCATGACCGGAACACAAGACCCGGCGCAGGAGACAGACGAATGACTCGCAATGTGCAGCAACTTTTCGACCTCACCGGCAAGACGGCCCTGGTGACCGGCGGCTCGCGCGGCCTGGGCCTGCAGATGGCCCATGCGCTGGGCGAGGCGGGCGCCAGGATCATGCTGAGTTCGCGCAAGGCCGCCGACCTGGAGGAAGCCGCTGCCGAGCTGCAGGCCGCAGGCATTGACGCCCGCTGGATCGCCGCCGACTGCGCCAACGAGGCCGACATCGAGCGCCTGGCCGCCGAGACCCTGGAGCGTCTGGGCCAGGTGGACATCCTCATCAACAACGCAGGCGCCAGCTGGGGCGCGCCGGCCGAGGAGCACCCGGTGGCCGCCTGGGACAAGGTGATGAACCTCAACGTGCGCGGCTACTTCCTGCTGAGCCAGCAGATCGCGCGGCGCAGCATGATCCCGCGCAAGACCGGTCGCATCATCAACCTGGCCTCCATCGCTGGGCTGGGCGGCAACCCGCTGGGCATGAAGACCATTGCCTACAACACCTCCAAGGGCGCGGTCATCAACTTCACGCGCGCGCTGGCCGGCGAGTGGGGCGTGCACGGCATCAACGTCAATGCCATCTGCCCGGGCTTCTTCAAGACCAAGATGGCCAGCGTGCTGATCGAGACCCTGGGCGAGGATGAAATGAAATCCCACGCTCCGCTGCGCCGCCTGGGCGACGACGAGGACCTCAAGGGCCTGACCCTGCTGTACGCCAGTGATGCGGGCAAGCACATCACGGGCCAGTGGATGGCCGTGGACGGCGGCGTCAGCGCCCTGGTGGGCGGTTGAGCCGCAGCGGCGCTGCTGCCGAGGTGACAGTTTTTCCCGCAGATCGGGCCGCCGCGCGCCATGGTGCCTTCGGGCGCCCTTATGCTCGCCTGCATTGCGATCTGAACTGGAGAATTTCGTGCTGGATTTTGGCCACCCCATCCCCTTCGTCGACCACCTGGGTTTCACCCTGCACCGCATGGAGGACGGGGAGTCCGAACTGCGCTTCGAGGCGCGTCCCGAGCACCTGAACACCTTTGACGTGACCCACGGCGGCGCCACCATGACCCTGCTGGACGTGACCATGGCCGTTGCCGCACGCAGCCTGCAGCGCGACATGGGCTGCGTGACCATCGAGATGAAGACCAGCTTCATGCAGCCGGCGCGCGGCCCCCTGGTGGCCAAGGGCGTGGTGCTGCACCGCACGCGTTCCATGGCCTATACCGAGGCGCGCGTGTTCGATGCCTCGGGCCGGCTGTGCAGCCATGCGACCGGAACGTTCAAGTACATGCCGCGCGTGGCCAAGCCGGCCGCCGCCGAGACAACCCTCGCCACGGACTGATCCGCACGGCGAATTTGCCAGATACCCAATGCCACACGCCAGCCCCGGTAGCACCGGGAACTGGTTCCATTGTTTGTGATGCCACCGGAGGTTTTCCCATGCCCGTGAACCAGCAGATCCTGCTCGACAACCGCCCCGAGGGCGAAGCCGTGGAAAGCAATTTCCGCCTTGCCAAGACCGAGACCCCCGCGCTGGCCGAAGGCCAGGTGCTGGTGCGCCACCACTACCTGAGCCTGGACCCCTACATGCGCGGCCGCATGAATGACAGCAAGAGCTACGCCCAGCCGCAGCCGCTGGGCGAGGTCATGATCGGCGGCACCGTGGGCGAGGTGGTGGAAAGCCATCATCCCAAGTTTGCGGTTGGCGACAAGGTCGTGGGCATGGGTGGCTGGCAGGAATACAGCGTGGTCGATGGCGATGCGCCCGGCATGCTGCGCAAGGTGGACACCACCCATGTGCCGCTGTCGCACTACCTGGGCGCCGTGGGCATGCCCGGCGTGACGGCCTGGTACGGCCTGGTCAAGATCATCGCCCCCAAGGCTGGTGAGACCGTGGTGGTCAGCGCCGCCACGGGCGCCGTGGGCAGCGCCTTCGCGGCCCTGGCCAAGGCGCGCGGCTGCCGCGTGGTGGGCATTGCGGGCGGCCCCGAGAAGTGCCGCTACGCCACCGAGGAGCTGGGCTTCGACGCCTGCATCGACTACCGCGAGCACCCCGACACCAAGGCCATGGCCAAGGCGCTCAAGGACGCCTGCCCGCAGGGCATCGACGGCTACTTCGAGAACGTGGGCGGCTACATCCTCGACGCCGTGCTGCTGCGCACCAATGCCTTTGCGCGCATCGCGCTGTGCGGAATGATCGCCGGCTACGACGGCACGCCGCTGCCCATGACCAATCCCGCGCTCATCCTGATCAACCGCATCCGCATCGAAGGCTTCATCGTCAGCGAGCACATGGAAGTCTGGCCCGAGGCGCTGCAGGAGCTGGGCCGCCTGGTGGGCACCGGCAAGCTGCGCCCGCGCGAGAGCATTGCCGAAGGCATTGCCTCCGCACCCTCGGCCTTCCTGGGCTTGCTCAAGGGCAAGAACTTCGGAAAGCAGTTGGTGAAACTGATCTGACCCCACAACAACACCAGGAGACAAGGGAATGATCAAGAACTTCAAGGGCAAGACGGCCGTGCTGACGGGCGCGGGCTCGGGTTTCGGCCTGGAGTGCGCGCGCATTGGCGCGAAGCTGGGCATGAACCTGGTGCTGGTCGATGTGCAGCAGGAAGCGCTGGACAGGGCCGCCGCCGAGTTCGAAGGGCAGGGCGTGCGCGTGCTGGCACGCCGCGTGGATGTGTCCGACGCAGCCCAGATGCAGGCCCTGGCCGATGAGGTGCGCCAGCAGTTCGGCGCGCCGCACTTCGTGTTCAACAACGCAGGCGTGGGCGCGGGCGGGCTGGTCTGGGAGAACACGCTGGAAGATTGGCAGTGGGTGCTGGGCGTCAACCTCTGGGGCGTGATCCACGGCGTGCGGCTGTTCACGCCCATGATGCTGGAGGCGGCCAAGGCCGACCCGTCCTTCGAGGGCCACATCGTCAACACGGCCAGCATGGCCGGCCTGCTGGCGCCGCCCAATATGGGCATCTACAACGTCAGCAAGCATGCCGTGGTGAGCCTGACCGAGACGCTGTACCAGGATCTGGCCCTGGTCTCCGACCAGATCAGCGCCAGCGTGCTGTGCCCCTTCTTCGTTCCCACGGGCATCAGCCACAGCGAGCGCAACCGGCCCAGCCATCTGGCCGCCCAGCCGCTGACGGCCAGCCAGAAGATCGGCCAGGCCATGAGCGAGAAGGCCGTGGGCTCGGGCAAGGTCACGGCCCCCGATGTGGCGCAGAAGGTCTTCGACGCCATTGCGGCCAACCAGTTCTACATCTACAGCCATCCGCAGGCGCTGGGCTCGGTCCAGACCCGCATGGAAGATGTGGTGCAGGGCCGCAACCCCACCGATCCGTTCGCGCACAAGCCCGAACTGGGCGCGAGCCTCAAGGCCTCGCTGCGCGCGGCCTGAGCGTCAGTCCTCTTCGTCCGGGTCCGGCCTGTGGGCGGCCGGCCTGGCGGGAGCCTCGGCCTTTTCATCGGGCGGCGCGGAGGGCAGGGGCCGCACCAGCCGCACCATGAGCTGGTTGCCGCGCCCCATGTCGGGCCGCGTCTCCAGGCTGTCGAGGTCAATCGCCCAGGCCTGCTGGGCCGACAGCTGCGTACCGGCACTGCCCGAGATGTTGCTGTAGTTGTAGGGATTGACGGGCCGCGCGTTCACCGCTGCCGTGCCCGTCCAGTGCCAGCCACGCGGTGCGCCCGGAAACAGCTCGGGCGACAGGCCTTGCGGCCGTATATCGCGCGAGATCAGCCGGCGCATCTCGTTGACGCGCGGCAGCCGCCAGCGCAAGCCGTCCTGCTTGGCCCGTTCGGCGGCCAGGGCCTGCGCCTGCTTGTGCGTGAATAGCTCAGGCAGGCCCGTGCAGGTCTTGCCATTCCACTGCATGCCTTCCACGCAGCGCGGCCACAGCAGGCGGGCGCGCCGGTCGATCACGTCGCGGCCGTCTTCGGATACTTCCAGCATGGCAGTGGCGCTGGCCTTGGCGTCACCGCGGGCCTGCGGCGGCGCCGCATGGGCCGGGCCCTGCATGCACGCGCCCAGCAGCAGGGCGGCGAGCAGGGGCCTTGGCAATGCGGTGAGGGTCGGCAGGAAGAGGGGCGTGGATGAGTGCATGGGGTGTCTATGCTGCTGTGGTGGCAATCTCGTATCCGAGCGTAACAGGGTTGCAGCCCCGCAAACTTGTGCCACGGCAAGCCGCCAGCGCCGCGCACGCCGGCCTGCCTGACCAGGAAATGTGAGCACCGCCCTGCAGCCCTCAGCGCTTGCCGCCACAATGGCGCGTCTATGTCTTCTCCCTCTTCTTCTCCCGCTTCCCCTGATTCCCACACACTGCGCCTGGTGCTGATCCTGGGCCTGCTCTCGGCCATCGGCCCGTTTGCCATCGACATGTACCTGCCCGCGCTGCCCCAGATCGGCAGCAGCCTGGGTGCCCAGGTGGGCGCGGTGCAGGCCAGCCTGACGGCCTTCTTCCTCTCGCTGGGCGTGGGCCAGCTGCTGTACGGGCCGGTCTCGGACATGGTGGGGCGCAAGCCGCCGCTTTACTTCGGCCTGACCGTGTTCGCGCTGGCCAGCGTGGGCTGCGCCATGGCCACCAGCATCGAGACGCTGGTGGTGCTGCGCTTCATCCAGGGCCTGGGCGCGGCCGCCGGAATGGCCGTGCCGCGCGCCGTGGTGCGCGACCTGCACACCGGCCACGCGGCGGCCCGCATGATGTCGCTGCTGATGCTGGTGTTCAGCGTCTCTCCCATCCTGGCGCCACTGGCCGGCAGCGGCGTGATTGCCGTGAGCAGCTGGCGCGGCGTGTTCTGGGCCGTGGCCGTGGCGGCCGTGATCGGCCTGGTGGCCGTGTTCATGGGCCTGAAGGAAACGCGCGGGGCCGCCGCGCGGCTGGACAGCAGCGTGGCCGGCGCACTGCGCGCCTACGGCGTGCTGCTGCGCGACTGGCATTACCTGGGCCTGGTCTTTATCGGCGGCTGCGCCATGGCGGGCTTTTTCGTCTACCTGGCTGGCTCCCCCTTTGTGCTGATCAACTACTACGGACTGAGCTCCACCCAGTACAGCCTGGCCTTCGGGCTGAACGCCATCGCCTTCATCGGCGCGGCGCAGTTCACGGGCTGGCTGGGCCAGCGTTTCGGCCTGGTACGCGTGGTCAAGGTGGCGGCCACCGGCTCGGGGCTGGTGATGCTGTCGCTGCTGTCGTACTACCTGCTGGGTGGTGAGCGGCTGGCCGTGCTGATCGGCCTGTACTTCGTGGCCAGCGCGCTTATGGGGCTGGTGATTCCGACGACCTCGGTGCTGGCGCTGGAGGAACACGGCGCCATTGCCGGCACGGCCTCGGCGCTGCTGGGCACGCTGCAGATGCTGTCGGGCGCTGCGGCCATGCAGATCGTTGGCCTGTTCTCCACGGGCAAGCCCCTGCCCATGGTGGTGGGCATGGCCACGGGCGCGCTGATCGGTGTGGCCCTGGCCTGGATCACGTTGGGCGGTGCGCGTGCCCATCGCGTGGGCGCAAAGGGCCATTCATGAGCCTGGCACCCGCGGCAGAGGCTGCGCCTGTCCACGATGGACTTCCGTCAGGCCCTCGCGGCCAGGCGATGCTGGTCATCATCCTGGGGCTGACGCTGTCGGTGCTGGACAGCACCCTGGTCAATCTGGCACTGCCTGCCATGGCGCGCGAGCTGCAGGCCAGCTCGGCCCATACGCTGTGGGTGGTCAATTCCTACCAGCTTGCCAGCTTGGTGCTGCTGCTGCCGCTGGCGGCCCTGGGCGAACGCCTGGGCTACCGCCGCGTGTATCTGGTGGGCATGCTGGTGTTTTCCGTGGCCTCGCTGGCGGCCATGCTGGCCACGTCGCTGCCCACGCTGGTGGCGGCGCGGGCGCTGCAGGGCCTGGGTGCTGCGGGCGTGATGAGCGTCAACGCCGCCCTGGTGCGGCTGATCTATCCGCGTGCCCTGCTGGGGCGGGGCATGGCCGTGAATTCGCTGGTGGTGGCCACGGCATCCATGGCCGGGCCCTCGGTGGCGGCGGCGATTCTGTCGGTGGCCAGCTGGCCCTGGCTGTTTGCGGCCAATCTGCCGCTGGGCCTGTTCACGCTGTGGCTGGGGCGCCGCGCGCTGCCGGCCAATGCCGTGGCCGGCCATGCAGGGGCGCGGCTGTCGCCGCTGGATGTGCTGCTCAACATCCTCATGTTCAGCCTGATCTTCCTGGGCGGCGAGCAGCTGGGCGTGCGCGCCGGCGGTGCCGATTCTTCCCTGCCTTCGGGCTGGTGGCTGCTGGGCGCGGGCCTGCTGGTGGGTGCCTGGTATGTGCGCCGCCAGTGGCGCCTGCCCGCGCCGCTGCTGCCGGTGGACCTGCTGCGCATTCCGGTGTTTGCGCTGTCCATGTGCGGATCGGTCAGCGCCTTTTGCGCGCAGATGCTGGCCTACCTGGCGCTGCCGTTCCTGCTGCTGGAGTCGCACGGCATGTCGCCCATCGAGGCCGGGCTGCTGATCACGGCCTGGCCGCTGGCCACGGTGCTGACGGCGCCCATCGCGGGCCGGCTCATCGGCCGCTATGCGGACGGGCTGCTGGGCGGCATCGGCATGGCCATGTTCGCCTGCGGGCTGTGGGCGCTGGCGGCCATGCCCGATGCGCCTTCGACCGTGGACATGGTCTGGCGCATGCTGCTGGCGGGCAGCGGCTTTGCGCTGTACCAGTCGCCCAACAACCACACCATCGTGACCACGGCGCCCCTGGCGCGCAGCGGCGCGGCCGGCGGCATGCTGAGTTCGGCGCGGCTCACGGGGCAGACCCTGGGCGCCGTGGTGCTGGCCACCATCTTCACCTTCGCGGGCGGGCATGGCGGCCATGCCGAAATCGTGGCCCTGGCCGTGGCGGGCTGCTTTGCGGCCATGGCGGGCGTGTTCAGCCTGCTGCGCGTGCGCACGGCACCCGTGCCTAAGCACTGAACAGGCCCCTAAATGGCATTGAACTTGCATGTGTCGGCGCGCTCCGACACATGCATCATCCTGGATGGACTTGCCAGGAGATTTCGGTGGCATGCCATCCGCTTTACAAACAAGAAATATGGGCACTGCACAATCGTGCGATGCCCCCAACGACTTCGCTGCTCCCATGATTTCTGACGTGCCCTTTTCGCCGAGCCCGCGCCTTGCGGCGCCTTCCGATTCCCAGCCCGGCGCAGGGCACGTACAAGCTTTCGCCTCGCCGGCCGGCGGCCGGCGCATCGGCACCGCCGTGCTGTGCGCACTGGCGCTGGCCGCAAGCCTTGCGGCCTGCTCCAAGAAGGATGCCGCACCTGCCGCCACGGCCAAGGCCGCGACCGAGGTGGGCGTGGTCACGCTGCAAAAGCAAAGCCAGCAGCTGGACGCCACGCTGCCGGGCCGCACGCGCGCCTCGCTGACCGCCGAAGTGCGGCCCCAGGTATCGGGCATCGTGCAAAAGCGTTTGTTCACCGAGGGCGCCCTGGTGCGCCAGGGCCAGCAGCTCTACCAGATCGACGCGGCCTCGCTGCGCGCCACCGAGGCCAGCGCCCAGGCGGCGCTGGCCAAGTCCGAGGCCAGCGCCCGCACGCTGGAGGCCACGGCGCGGCGCAACGCCGAGCTGGTCAAGATCGATGCCATCAGCCAGCAGGCCTTTGAAGAAAGCCAGGCCGCTGCCGCCCAGTCGCGCTCTGACGTGGCTGTGGCCAAGGCCAATCTGGAGACCGCGCGCATCAACCTCAAGTACAGCCGCATCGAGGCGCCCATCAGCGGGCGCATCAGCCTGTCCACCGTGACGCCGGGCGCGCTGGTGACGGCCAACCAGACCGAGGCGCTGACCTCCATCGTGCAGCTGGACCCCATGTATGTGGACTTCACCCAGTCCACCAGCGAGCTGCTGCAGCTCAAGCGCGACTGGGATGCCGGGCGCTTCCAGAAGGTGGAGGGCGACAAGGTGGCCGTGCGCATCCGCCTGGACGATGGCACGGACTACAGCCACCAGGGCAAGCTGCAGTTTGCCGGCGTGATCGTCAATGCCACCACGGGCAGCGTGACGCTGCGCGCCGTGGTGCCCAACCCGCAGGGCGTTCTCATGCCGGGCATGTATGTGCAGGCGCTGCTGCCCACGGGCCTGGCGCCCGAGGCGCTGCTGGTGCCCCAGCAGTCGGTGACGCGCGACCTGACCGGCAAGGCCAGCGTGCTGGTGGCCAAGGCCGACGACGTGATCGAGCGCCGGCCCGTGAACATCGACCGCGCCGTGGGCAATATGTGGCTGCTGCAGGACGGCCTGTCGGCCGGCGAACGCGTGGTGGTCGATGGCTTCCAGCGCATCAAGCCCGGCGACAAGGTGCGCGCCGTGGAGGTGGACCTGCGCGCCAAGGCCCAGGCCCGCAAGGGCAAGCCGGCCGACGGGCCGGCAGCACCTGGCGCTGCGGACAAGGCGCCTGCTCCAGCCCCAGCTCCTGCACCGGCAGCGGCTCCTGCCCCGGCCGCCGGCTAAGCCGCAGGAACCCGTCACATGGCTCAGTTCTTCATCAACCGGCCCATCTTCGCGTGGGTCATCGCCATCGTCATCATGCTGGGCGGCGCGCTGTCCATCTTCACGCTGCCGCTGGAGCAATACCCCGACATCGCGCCGCCGCGCGTGACCATCGGCGCGCAGTACACGGGCGCCTCTGCCGAGACGGTCGAGAACTCGGTGACCCAGATCATCGAGCAGCAGCTCAAGGGCATCGACAACATGCTCTACATGAGCTCCACGTCCGACGCCTCGGGCCGTGCGCGCACCACGCTGACCTTTGCGCCGGGCACCAACATCGACGTGGCCCAGGTGCAGGTGCAAAACAAGCTGCAGTCCGCCGTGAACCGTCTGCCCGACGCCGTCAAGAGCCGGGGCGTGTTCGTGAACAAGGGCGGCCAGGACTTCCTGGTCACCTACAGCTTCTTCTCCAAGGACCCGGCCATGACCGCGGTCGATATCGGCGACTACCTGACCAGCAACCTGGTCGATGTGATCGGCCGCCTCGACGGCGTGGGCGATGTCAACGTCTTCGGTACCAACTATGCGATGCGCATCTGGATGGACCCGGCCAAGATGGAGAAGTACGCGCTGATGCCGTCGGACCTGGTCAGTGCGCTGAACTCGCAGAACGCCCAGGTCTCGGCCGGCCAGCTGGGCGCGCTGCCCGCCGTGGCGGACCAGCAACTGAACGCCACCATCACGGCGCGCACCAAGCTCAAGACGGTGGAGCAGTTCGAGGACATCGTCCTGAAGTCGTCCGTGGACGGCTCGGTGGTGCTCATGAAGGACGTGGCCCGTGTGGAGCTGGGCGCCGACAACCTGACCATCAAGGCCAAGCTCAACGGCCTGCCGGGCGCGGGCATGGGCATCGTGCTGGCCGATGGCGCCAACGCCATGAACGTGGCCGACACCATCGCCGCCAAGCTGGCCGAGCTCAAGCCGTTCTTCCCCAACGAGATCGACTACTTCGTCAGCTCGGACTCCACGCCCTTCGTGCGCGCCTCCATCAAGGAAGTGGTCAGCGCGCTGGGCGAGGCCATGATCCTCGTGGTCATCGTGATGTTCATCTTCCTGCAGAACTTCCGCGCCACGATGATCCCCGCCATCGCCGTGCCCGTGGTGCTGCTGGGCACCTTCGGCGTGCTGTCGCTGGCCGGGTACTCGATCAATACGCTGACCATGTTCGCCATGGTGCTGGCCATCGGCCTGCTGGTGGACGATGCCATCGTCGTGGTGGAGAACGTCGAGCGCGTGATGCACGAGACGGGCATGTCGCCCAAGCAGGCCACGCGCCAGTCCATGCGCGAGATCACGCCAGCCCTGGTGGGCATCGGCGTGACGCTGTCGGCCGTGTTCGTGCCCATGGCCTTCTTTGGCGGCTCCACGGGCGTGATCTACCGGCAGTTCTCCATCACCATCGTCGCGGCCATGGTGCTGTCGGTGTTCGTGGCGCTGACGCTGACGCCTGCGCTGTGCGCCACGCTGCTCAAGCCGCCCGCAGCGGGCGGGGCAGGGCATGACCGGCCCATCCGCAGCGGCATCCTGGGGGTGAATGACCGATTCTTTCGCTGGTTCAACCACCATTTCGACGCCACGGCTGCGCGCTACCAGGGCACGGTGGCCTACTCGCTGCGCCGCGCCAAGCGCATGATGCTGATCTTCCTGGCTGTCTGCGGCGTGGTCTGGCTGCTGATGGCGCGCCTGCCCACTTCCTTCCTGCCGGACGAGGACCAGGGCTTCGTCTTCGTCAACATCAACCTGCCTTCGGGCGCGGCCGATACGCGGCTGCAGGGCGTGCTCGACGAGGTGCGCGACTACTTTGCCAAGCAGCCCGACGTGGTGAGCTTCTACCAGGTCTCGGGCCTGAACGGCGACCAGGCCTCGGCACGCGCCTTCGTGCGCCTGAAGACCTGGGAGGAGCGGCCGCTGCCCGGCCAGTCGGCCTCCGAGATCGCGCACCGCGCGACCAGGGACCTGTCCTCCATCCGCGATGCGCGCGTGCTGGTCATGCTGCCGCCGGCCGTGCGCGGCCTGGGCTCCAGCTCGGGCTTCAACTTCATGATCAAGGACATGAACGGCCTGGGCCACCAGGCGCTGCTGGAGGCCAAGGAGAAATTCCTGACCGAGGCCCGCAAGCGCCCCGAGTTGACCAATCTGCGCATGACCAACCTGGAAGACGCCAGCGAGCTGCGCCTGGACATCGACGACCGCAAGGCCGCCGCACTGGGCCTGTCGTACACCGACATCAACAGCGTGCTGTCCAGCGCCATGGGCGGCACCTATGTCAACGACTTCCTGAACAACGAGCGCGTCAAGCGCGTCTACATCCAGGGCGATGCGCCGCACCGCATGCTGCCCCAGGACATCGCCAAATGGACGGTGCGCAACGCCAAGGGCGAGATGGTGCCGTTCAGTTCGTTCTCCAGCAGCTACTGGGCCTACGGTTCGCCCCAGCTCATGCGCTACAACGGCAACCCGGCCTATGAAATGGAAGGCCGCGCCGCGCCGGGCGTCAGCTCGGGCACGGCCATGCAGATCGTGGAGGACATCCTGCGCACGCTGCCGGCCGGCATAGGCTACGAGTGGACCGGCGCCTCGCTGCAGGAGCGCCAGTCGGGCGCGCAGGCGCCGCTGCTGTACGCCATCTCCATCCTCTTCGTGTTCCTGTGCCTGGCGGCGCTGTACGAGAGCTGGACCGTGCCGCTGTCGGTGATGCTGGCCGTGCCGCTGGGCGTGGTGGGCGCGCTGGCCGCCACCTACACGCGCGGGCTGACCAACGACGTGTACTTCCAGGTGGGCCTGCTGACCACGGTGGGCCTGGCGTCCAAGAACGCCATCCTGATCGTGGAATTTGCGGTGCAGCTGCAGGAGCAGGGCAAGAGCATCTTCGACGCCGTGGTCTCGGCCGTGCGCCTGCGCCTGCGTCCCATCTTGATGACCTCGCTGGCCTTCGGCTTCGGCGTCATCCCGCTGGCCATCGGCACCGGCGCCGGCGCGGGCGGGCGCAATGCCATCGGCACGGCCGTGCTCGGCGGCATGCTGGCCTCCACGGTGCTGGGCATCTTCCTGGTGCCCGTGTTCTTCCTGCTGATCCGCAGCTGGTTCAAGAGCCACTCGCGCACCGAGGACGACGCGGCCCAGCCCACTGCCGGATCACCTGATTCACCGCATACCGCAAAGGAGAGCGCAGCATGAGGCGCCCAACGAATGTCTCCGCACTGGCTGCAGCGGCGGCGCTGACGGCGCTGCTGACCGGCTGCAACCTCGCGCCGCAGCACCGCACGCCCGACATGCCCGTGCCCGACACTGTCGGCAGCACGGCCGCAACGCCTGCCCAGGCCGACGAGGCCAGCCTGCAGACCGCCGCCGCGCTGGGCTGGGTGCAGTCCCAGCAGCTGCGCGAGGTCATTGCGCTGGCCCTGTCCAACAACCGCGACCTGCGCGTGGCCGTGGAAAGCATCGAGCGCGCGCGTGCCCAGTACGGCATCACGCGCGCAGACCTGCTGCCCAGCGTCACCGCCCAGGCCCAGGCCAGCCGTGCGCGCACGGCCGCCGGCATGACCAGCGCCACGCAGGCGGCATCGGTCAGCACCCAGTACACGGCCCAGCTGGGCTTTGCCAGCTATGAGATCGACCTGTGGGGCCGCGTGCGCAACCTCAGCGAGGCCGCGCTGCAGCAGTTCCTGCAAAGCGAGCAGAACCGGCGCAATGTGCAGATCGGCCTGGTGGCCGATGTGGCCAACGGCTGGCTCACGCTGGCGGCCGACCAGGCCCGCCTGCAGCTGGCGCGCGACACCCTGGCCAGCCGCGAGAAGGCCTATGAGCTGACGCGGCGCATGCACGAGATTGGCTCCACATCGGGCCTGGTGCTGGCCCAGAACCAGACCACGGTAGACACGGCGCGCGGCGACGTGGCCAGCTTCACCTCCCAGGTGGAGCGTGACCGCAACGCCCTGCAATTGCTGGTGGGCGGCCCGCTGCCCGATGCCCTGCTGCCCGGCGCCGCCACGCTGCGCGCCGATGCCCGGCCCGCGGCCGCGCTGCAGCCCGTGCCTGCACCGCTGCCCTCCAGCGTGCTGCTGGTGCGCCCCGACATCCAGGCCGCCGAGAACAACCTGCGCGCCATGGAGGCCAACATCGGCGCCGCCCGCGCCGCCATGTTCCCCACCATCAGCCTCACGGCCAGCGTGGGATCGGGCAGCCGCGAACTCGATGGCCTCTTTGGCGGCAGCAGCAGCACCTGGAGCTTCATCCCCCTGGTGCGCCTGCCCATCTTCGACGGTGGCCGCAACCGTGCGGGCGTGCAGGTGGCCGAGGCCAACCAGCGCATCGCCATCGCCCAGTACGAGAAGGCCGTGCAGACGGCCTTCCGCGAAACCGCCGACGTGCTGGCCGACCGCGCGCAGTGGGACGAGCGCCTGGCCGCCCAGACCAGCATGGTCGCCGCCACGCAAAAGGCCTTCGACCTGTCGGAGGCCCGCTTCAAGGCCGGCGTGGACAACTACCTGACCGTGCTGGATGCGCAGCGCAGCCTCTACACGGCCCAGCAGACCCTGATCGGCCTGCGCCTGTCCGAGCAGCTCAACCGCGTCACGCTGTGGAAGGTGCTGGGCGGCGAGCAGGTGCAGGCGTCGTCCGCCTCGGCACCGGCGAATTCCTGAGCGCGGGCGGTGTATTGCGCGGTCCCGCAGAACATGCCGCCCCGACCACGATGAGCCCCTTTGCCAACACCCCCGAGCCGCCTTACTACGCCGTCATCTTCTCGTCGCGCAGGACGCGTGACGACGATGATGGCTACGGCCTCATGGCCCAGCGCATGGTGGACCTGGCCGCGCAGCAGCAAGGCTTCCTGGGCGCGGAAAGCACGCGCGGCGAGGACGGTTTCGGCATCACCGTGTCGTACTGGTCCACGGCCGAATCCATTGCGCGCTGGAAGCAGGATGCCGAGCACCTGGTCGCCCAGCAACTGGGCAAGGACGCCTGGTACGAGCACTATGAATTGCGCGTGGCCCGCGTGGAGCGCGCCTACGGCAAGCGCTGAATCCGGGCCACCTCCGCTTGCACCACGGCCTCGGCCAGCAGCGCGATGGAGCGCGGCGCGCAGCCTTCGGCATCGTTGCTCACCGTCACGAAGGCGGGCAGCCCGCGGCTGGTGATGCCATCGATGGTCTTGGCGAGGATGGCGCGCGTGTGCACATCGGGCGTGCGGATCTCGTCAAAGGGATCGTGCTTGGTTTGCGCATCGGGGTAGCCGTAGGCCCCGAACTCGCGGTTCAGGTTCCAGCGGCAGACCAGGGGGCTGGGCCACAGCCGCCGCAGAAAAACCAATTGCTCTTCGATGGGCGGCATCTTGCCGTGCAGCCCCAGGCAGAAGGTGGCGCCCGCAGCGCGCAGCGTGTCCGCCAGCTCGGGCGTCAAAAGCTCCGGGTCGCGCACTTCCACCGCCACGATGATCTGTGCGCCCAACGGATGGGCGGCCAGCGCCGCTCGCACCGCCTCCAGCATGGCCTGCAGCCGCGCCAGCAGTTCGGTGGGGCGGCTCAACAGGCCCCAGGTCATGGGACTGAGCTGGAACACCAGCACGCCGAGCTGCTCGCCCAGCCCTTCGAGCGTGGGCTCGACGAAGCTGGTCACGGCCAGATCGGGTTGAAGGAACACGGGGTTCAGCGACATGCCCTTGCCGTCCTCGTCACGCACCTGCGCGTCGGTAACCACGGATGGGCACTTGACCACGAAGCGGAAATCGGCCGGCACCTGGCCCGCGAAGGCCAGGTACTGGCTGGCCGTCAACGGCCTCCAGAAGCTGCGGTCCACGCACACCGTTCGCATCAGCGGATGCCGGCCATAGGCCTCCAGTCCCTTCTTGGCGAGCACGCTTTTGTCATAGGCGCCATCCCAGATCAAACCTTCCCAGCCCGGGTAGGACCAGGTGGAGACCCCCATGCGCAAGCCCTGCGGAAGCTGGTCCGCCAGCGCCTGCCATTGCAGGGCCTGGGGCGCCAGCTGCACGGCGCCGACGGCCTTGCGGGATGCCGGCTTGCGGCCGCCAGGCGCCGCGCTGGCGGCAGGCGGGACCGGGGCTGAAGAGGGTGGGGACGGCGGCGGTGAGGGCGGCGCGCCAAACAGATCGTCTTGCATGGGCTGGAGCATGGATTGTCCATGATGCCGCTGCGCCAGCGCAGCCCGCGTAGGCACTCAGGCCACGCAGGCCCCGGCCGCACTGGCGATGTGCCTGCAGGCCAATGCCGCGTCGCAGGCCTGGGGCGGGATCGATTGACAGAGCCTAAGGCGCTCTTGAGGAATCACAGTTTTCAGTGATTGCCACCCACCCGCTTCCTTTGAACAATCCGCACTGACACCTCACGGGCAGCTGTACCGCCGTGTCGGGGTGCCCCAAGACACGCGAAACACGCAAAACACGCAAAGGAGAGGGTGATGCTGACCATAGAAGAGGTAGTGGCGGGCCCGCAGCGGTCCGTGCTCATCACATCGGAGGGCGTATTCGCCTGGGGCAATCTGGAGGTGTTGCGCACCCTGCCCGAAGGCGTGGACGCTGCCGAGGTCTGTGCGCCCGATGCCACGCGCATCGGCCACCGCAGCTTTTCCCAGCCCGTGCCCCAGCGCCTGAGCCCCCGTGGCACGCGCTGGGAGGGGCTGGTGGACGCGGGCCATTCGCTGCTGGCCTGGGCGGATGGCCAGGCCTATGCCGTTGCGCCCCAGGTCCGCGATGCCGCGGGCGCCGTGCCCAGGCCTTTGGCCTTGGGCCGGCAGGATGCCGGGGTGCGGCGCATCTGGGCGGGTGAGCAGCAGGCCTATGTGCAGGACCGCGAAGGCGCACTCTGGGGATGGTCGGATGCCATGCCCGGTGCGCAGCGCGTGCAGGGCCTGCCCTCCGTGCGCAGCGTGTCCGTGGGCATGGGCCATGCGCTGGCGCTGGATGCCAGGGGGCAGGTCTGGTCCTGGGGCGCCAATGCTGCGGGCCAACTGGGGCAGGGCGATCTGGTGCGGCGCAGCCGTGCGCAGCGCGTGGTGCTGCCGCAGGGCGCTGCGGCCGTGGTGGCGGTGGCGGCAGGGGCCACGCACAGCCTGGCGCTGGATGAGAAGGGGCGGCTGTGGGGCTGGGGCTCCAACCACCAGGGCCAGCTGGACCAGGCGCTGCAGGCGGCCTACAGTCCCGGCCCCGTGCGCATTGCCGTGCCTGAGCGCCTCAGCAGTCTGGCGGCGGGCCTGCACTTTTCGGCGGCGACCACGCAGGGCGGGCAGGTGCTGGCCTGGGGCTGGAATGGCCTGGGCCAGCTGGGCCAGGGCGATGCGGCACCCCGCGCGGGCTTTCACACTGTGCCCGGCCTGGCGGCGGTGCAGCAGATCAGCGTGGGAGGCACGCATGTGCTGGCCCTGGAGCGCGGCGGGCGCTGCTGGGCCTGGGGCGACAACCGCCATGGCGCCTGCCAGGGCCAGGACGGGGCCCAGGCCCAGTCCCGCCCCCATGCGCTGGCCTTGCACGCCCTCAATGACCTGACCGAAACCAACGCAATCGCCGGCACGGCAAAGGAGGCCCTGTGAAGCACCTGCAACAGGAACAGTCAATGCCAGCCCCGGGCCTGAACCGCAGGGCGCTGCTGCAATGGGGCGCCTTGCTGACGGCGGGCGCCGTGCTGCCCGGCTGCGGCGGTGGAGGCGGGCCGCGCGACGATCTGCCCGAGCCGCAGGCGCTGCGCTCCGTCAACGGCGTGCTGGAGCTGCACCTGAACGTGGGCTATGCGTCCATGGACATGGACCTGCCGGACAGCGACATCGCGCGCTGGGCCCGCTATCCGGCCGATCGGCAGCCCGGGCGGCGTCTGGAGCTGCGCAGCTTCAATGGGCGATACACGGCGCCCACGCTGTGGCTGCGCCCCGGCGACACGCTGAAGATGTGGGTGCACAACCAGCTGCCGGCCTCGCCCCAGGGCTCGGACTGGGCGCTGCTCAACCACCAGAACAGCACCAACATGCATTTCCACGGCCTGCACGTGGACCCGCGCGAGATACGGCCCGGCGTGTTTGGCGACTACGTGGTGGACGGGCCGGATGCCGGCATCGCGCCAGGCGCCACGCGCTACCACGAGATCCATCTGCCAGACGACCACAGTTGCGGCATCTACTGGTACCACCCGCATCTGCACGGCGCCACCAATGCCCAGGTCTCCAGCGGCATGTTCGGCGCCATCATCGTGGCCGATGCGCAGGACCCGTTCCGTGCCAGCGTGAACATGCGCGAGCGCGTGCTGTTCGCCCACAAGCTCACCGTCAATGCCAAGGGCCGCACCGATACGCTGGAAGACTCGATGCAGAATCCGGCCGGCGCCTTTTTGCTCAACGGCGCCTACCAGCCCACCATCGTGATGCGGCCCGGCGAGGTGCAGCATTGGCACATCGTCAATCCTTCGTCGTTCTACCCGCTGCATCCCGTGCTGGACGGGCATGTGATGAATGTCTATGGCCGCGACGGCAACCATTACGGCGGTATCTACCGGCCGCTGAGCCGGCAGACGGCCGGGCAGCCGCTGGACATGCGCGACTGGCCCGGCAACTACATCTACCCGGGCGGGCGCCTGTCCATGGTGGTGCAGGCATCGATGGCGCCGGGCGAGTATTTCCTGCGCGCGGCCGCGTGCCCGTCCTTTCACCGGCCAAGCGGCAACGAGCCCTTTGAGGAGGTGCTGGCCCGGGTGGTGGTGCAGGGCGAGCCCGTGCAGGCCCGCGTGCCCGACCCGGCCCTGCTGCGCCGGCCCGGCGACTACACGCCCATCACCGATGCCGAACTGGCCAGCCATGGTGGCGTGCAGCGCGTCCTGCGCCTGGCCGTGCTGGCCGACGACGAGGACAAGGGCGTGCGCGACCCGGCCCTGGCGCCCATGCCGGCCGGCGAGAGCTGGGTGCTGAAGGTGGGCGGCAACCGATCGGTGTTTGCGGTGGGCACCGAGGCCATGCCGCTGGGCATGTCGCCCATCCATTCCAGCCTCACGCCTGTGCAGACCGTGCCCTTCAATGCGGTGGAGGAGTGGACGATCTACAACTACAACGGCTACCCGCATCCCTTTCACATCCACGTCAACGATTGCTATGTGGTCAGGGTCAACGGCGCTCCGGTGACGCCCTTCTGGGCCGACACCCTGCCCGTGCCGCCGGGCACGGGCAGCAGCGGAGCGGCTGGGGTCACCAAGGGCAGCATCACCTTTCGCATGCGGTTTGCGGATTTCCACGGCAAGTTCGTCTGGCATTGCCATGCGCTGGACCATGAGGACCTGGGAATGATGCAGATCGTGGATGTGCGGCCCTGAAAGCCGGGCTTGTCCTATCGGCCATTCCCGTGCCCTTCCGGCTTCATGCTGCAAGCCCTTGAATTCATTGGCCTGCAAGAAATGCTTGCATTTGCGGGCGGGCCGTGAGCGGCCCGGCCCGAATCGCGTGTGGCACACTTGGCCGCTTTCCGGATTCCACGCCACGGGGCGCCTCTCGAATGCAAAAAATCATTGGCCAAATCGCCGCAGAACTGAATGTCAAGCCGCAGCAAGTGGGTGCTGCGGTCGAATTGCTTGATGGCGGAGCCACGGTTCCGTTCGTCGCCCGCTACCGCAAGGAAGTGACCGGCGGCCTGGACGACGCGCAATTGCGCCAGCTCGACGAACGCCTGGGCTATCTGCGCGAGCTGGAAGACCGCCGGGGTACGGTGCTCAAGGCCATCGACGAGCAGGGCAAGCTGACCGATGCGCTGCGCCTGGCCATTGCCAATGCGCCGACCAAGCAGGAGCTGGAGGACATCTACCTGCCCTTCAAGCAAAAGCGCCGCACCAAGGGCCAGATTGCCAAGGAATTCGGCATCGAGCCGCTGGCCGACAAGCTGTTTGCCGACCCCACGCTGGACCCGCACAAGGAGGCCGAGGCCTTCTGCAAGCCCGCCACCACCCTGGACGACGGCAAGCCGGGTCCCGATTTCTCCACCACCTTCGCCGTGCTCGATGGCGTGCGCGACATCCTGTCCGAGCGCTGGGCCGAAGACCCGGCGCTGGTGCAGAAGCTGCGCGAATGGCTGTGGGAAGACGGCCTGCTGCGCTCCAAGAAGATCGAGGCCAAGAACGAGAACGACCCCGAGGTCGCCAAGTTCCGCGACTATTTCGAGTACGACGAACCGATTGGCCGCGTGCCCTCGCACCGCGCCCTGGCCGTGTTCCGCGGCCGCGCGCTGGAGATCCTCGAAGCCAAGCTGGTTCTTCCCGTGGAGCCCGAGCCCGGCCAGCCCAGCCTGGCCGAAGGCAAGATCGCCCTGCACCTGGGCTGGAGCCACGCCAAGCGCGCCAGCGACGACCTGATCCGCAAGTGCGTGGCCTGGACCTGGCGCGTCAAGCTGAGCCTGTCCACCGAGCGCGACCTGTTCTCGCGCCTGCGCGAAGACGCCGAGAAGGTGGCCATCAAGGTCTTTGGCGACAACCTGCGCGACCTGCTGCTGGCCGCGCCTGCGGGCCAGCGCGCCGTCATCGGCCTGGACCCGGGCATCCGCACGGGTGTCAAGGTGGCCGTGGTGGACAGCACGGGCAAGCTGGTGGACACCACCACCATCTACCCGCATGAGCCGCGCCGCGACTGGGACGGCTCCCTGGCCGTGCTGGCCCGCCTGGTCGAAAAGCACCAGATCAACCTGATTGCCATCGGCAACGGCACGGCCAGCCGCGAGACGGACAAGCTGGCGGCCGACCTGATCAAGATCGCCAGCAAGGCCGACCGCCAGATCGAGAAGGTCGTGGTCAGCGAGGCCGGCGCTTCCGTGTATTCCGCCAGCGAGTTCGCCTCGCAGGAAATGCCCGACGTGGACGTGAGCCTGCGCGGCGCCGCCAGCATTGCGCGCCGCCTGCAGGACCCGCTGGCCGAGCTGGTCAAGATCGACCCCAAGAGCATTGGCGTGGGCCAGTACCAGCACGACGTGAACCAAAGCGAGCTGGCGCGCCAGCTCGACGCCGTGGTCGAGGACTGCGTGAACTCCGTGGGCGTGGACCTGAACACGGCCTCAGCGCCGCTGCTGTCGCGCGTCTCGGGCCTGTCGGGCAGCGTGGCCAAGTCGGTGGTGCGCTGGCGCGATGCCAACGGCTCCTTCAAGAGCCGCAAGCAGCTGATGGACGTGGCTGGCCTGGGCGCCAAGACCTTCGAGCAGGCCGCCGGCTTTCTGCGTATCCGCGGCGGCGACAACCCGCTGGACATGACGGGCGTGCACCCGGAAACCTATCCCGTGGTCGAACGCATCATTGCCACCACGGGCAAGAGCGTGGACCAGCTCATGGGCCGCTCCGAGGTGCTCAAGGGCCTGAAGGCCGAGCAGTTCGTGAACGAGCAGTTCGGCGCCATCACCATCAAGGACATCCTGGGCGAGCTGGAAAAGCCCGGCCGCGATCCGCGCCCGGACTTCGTCGTCGCCCGCTTCAATGACGGCGTGGAAGACATCAAGGACCTCAAGGAAGGCATGACGCTGGAGGGCACGGTCAGCAACGTGGCCCAGTTCGGCGCCTTCGTGGACCTGGGTGTGCACCAGGATGGCCTGGTCCACGTCAGCCAGATGAGCCACAAGTTCATCGAGGACGCGCGTGAGGTCGTCAAGACCGGCCAGATCGTCAAGGTCAAGGTGCTGGAGGTCGATGTGGCGCGCAAGCGCATCAGCCTGACCATGAAGCTGGATGCGGCGCCCGCGCGGCGCGACGGCCCCCGTGACAACCGCTTCGAGAGCGCAGGCCGGGGCAGCCAGGGCCATCAGGGCGGCCAGCGCCGCGCGCCCGAGCCGGCGCAGCAGTCGGCCATGGCCTCGGCCTTCGCCAAGCTGCAGACCCGCAAGTAAGGCCGGGCAGGGCAAGGCAGGAAACGCGATGGCTGCGCACGCACTGGATCTGCAGACGCTGTTGACCCAGACGCTGGCCCTGCCGGCGCAGCCGCGCATTGTTGCGCTGCTGCTGCGCGAGCTGGTGCCCGAGCAGCCCAGCCTGCGCCGGCTGAGCCAGCTGTTCGCGGCCGATCCCGCGCTGGCTGCCGGGCTGTTGGCGCAGGCCAACGGCCCGGTCTTCGGCATGGCGGGCCGTGTCACCGGCATTCCGGAGGCGCTGGCCCTGCTGGCGCCCGCGCAGTTGCGCCAGATCGTGCGGGGCATGCCGCTGGGCGTGGGCACGCATGCCGTGCCGGGCGTGGCCATGCCGGCCTTCTGGCGCTACAGCGTGGATGCCGCACGCGTGGCCCGCGCGCTGGCCGGCACGGTGCAGGCCAGCCCCACGGCGGCCTATGCGGCAGGCCTGCTGCACGGGCTGGGCGAGCTGGCCATGCACATGATCGATCCCGGCCGCGCGGCCACCATCTCCGAGCTGGTCGGCCCGCTGGACCCGCGCCGTGCCGAACTGGAGATGCGGCTGTGCGGCTACGCATACAGCCATGTCAGCGCAGGCCTGGCCCGGCGCTGGAATCTTCCGCCGCTGCTGGCCGACGCGCTGCAGCACCTGCACACGCCGCTGGCCCAGCCCGGCTTCGATCCCCTGGCCTGCGTGCTGCACATCGCCGCCTGGCGCGCCCGATCGCGCGAGGCGCAATGGGGCGAGCGCGCGCTGGCCGTGAGCTTTCCCGGCGAAGTGGGGGTGGCCCTGGGCCTGGACATCGACATGGTGCTGCGCCAGGACCCGGTGGACTGGATGGCCGACACGGGCCTGGATGTGCTGCTTTAGGGCAGGACCCAGGGCCTGCGTCAGTTCCGGTGCCAGGGCGCCGGCACCATGTCGAAAAGCGGCGTGGGGTCGCGCCGGTAGGGCGCAGGGCTGATGGGCGCCATGGGCTGCATGGTCATGGGGTCGATGCGTGCCAGCTGCTGCATCCAGCCAATGTCCACACCGCCGCCCTGTGCGGGGCGCGAATAGATCAACTCCAGCATGCGCCGCGATGCCACATGGCCGTGGGACGCCGCCTGCTGGTACAGGCGCAGGGCCTCGGTGTAGTTGGCCGGCACGCCTTCGCCACGGTGATAGCGCTGGGCCTGCTCCCACTGCTGCTGGGCCGTGACGGGCTGGCGCACCTGGATGTCCTGCTCGCTGGGCGAGCCCCGCAACTCCGGCGTGCGCTGCAGCCGTTGCGGCCCCTGCGCCGCAGGCGGGGCAGACGTGCCCTGGGCCGACACGAGCTGGCCCGCGGGCCGCATGCGGTCGCCCAGCATCTGTGCATTGGTCGCCGCGCTGGATGAGCGTGGCGCCGCCGCGCGGAACTGGCGCAGGGCGGCCTCGGGCTCGTCCTGCGCGAGCAGGGCCAGGCCCCATTCCAGCTGGGCGCCGGGGCTGCCCGAACGCGCCGCGCGCTGCAGCAGTTCCTGGTCGGGCGTGCCTGCCACGGTCAAGGCCTCGCCCACGGGCTCGGCCGTGGACAGCGGCGCCAGGCGCCGTGCCAGCAGCCATTCCAGGTATTGCGCACGGGCCGGGTCGGTCTTGGCCAGCTGGGCGATCCAGGGCCTTGCGGCCGGTGGATCGGGGGGCTGGCCGCAGCCGTCCATGGCGCACCAGGCCAGTCCCGCGCTGGCCAGCGGATGGCCGGCGCGCTGGGCACGCTCGAACCAGTTCCTGGCCTGTGGCCCGTCCTGGGCCATGGCAATGCCATGCAGTGCCAGCAGGCCCATGACCCATTGCGCCTCGCGCTGCGTGGCTGGGCTCACGCCCTTGCCTTCGGCGCGGCTGCGCAGTTGGGACAGGGCCCGTTGCTGGGCGGTATCCGAGGTCGAATTGATGTTGCTGGTGCCCGGCTGGGAGCCGTACACGCTGGCCGTCGCCACCCGGATGGGCATGACCGGCGTGAAGCGGGCTGCCGCCTGCACATGCGGCAGCACGGCGGGCGCCAGACCGGGCAGCACCACCAGCAGCCCGGGCAGCACAAGCCTGGCGGTCAGGCGCAGCCCGCGGCGCCGCCGCGGCGAGGTTTCATGAGCGCTGGAGGGCATGGCAGGTGCCTCTGGTTGGCTTGTGGTCCGCACCGTGCATCAGCGCTTGGCCTGGGCCGGCACCACCTGCCAGAAGCGGGCCGAGCCGGTGTACCCATCTGCGCCCAGCGAGCTGGCCATGTACTGGTTGACATCCTCCAGGGAGCGCATGCCCGGGATGGCGATGAAGGCCTTGCCCTGCAGCAGGGTGGGCAGCTTGTCGGTCATGTTCTGCTCGGTAGCGAAGCAGGCCACGCCTTCCTTGCCGGGAGGGCCGGCGTTGATCACATAGCCGGGGTTGGGGCTCATCCAGTCGGGCAGGCGCACGGACTGGGCGGCGGTGATCCAGCCCGAGCGGTTCACGTCGTTGGGCACCAGCCGGGTGACCTCGCCATCGGCGCCCGCCATGAAGCACGACAGGTAGGAGGCACGCGACACGGTGGTGGACAGGAAGAGCTGCTCACCCGTCTCGAAGGAGGTGCGGGTGGGCGTGATGTTCTCCACCCACAGGTCCAGCTTGCGGTCGGGCGCGGGGGCGCCGTAGCGGTAGTCGCCCGTGCCCACGGCCACGTTCTCGGAGGCGGTGGTGACCGGCGCTGCGCTCTTGGTGTTCCAGCCAATGCGCGTGATGTGCCCATCGGCGCCCACGGCCACGAAGTCGCGCAGTGCGCGTTCGTAGGTGTTGAAGTCCACCACGCCGCTGACCACCATGCCGCTGTCGGCCTGGAAGCGCCCTATGGCCTCGCGCCACTGCGGGTTGCCTGCGGTGAAGGCCGGGGCGTCCGGCGGCAGATAGCCCTTGCTGATCAGCGACTGGCGCACCAGTTCCTGGTGGATGCCGGCTTCGCCTTCTTCGTACCAGTCGCGCAGCTGGCGCTGGAAGTCGGGGTGGGTCTGGTCCAGCGTCAGGCACTGCCAGTAGGGCAGGCGCGACCATTTGCCCAGCAGCTCGATCATGCCCAGCTCGACCAGGGTGCGCACGGCCGGGCCCGAGCCCTGGGCATAGTCGCGGCCCACGCTGAACTGCACGCCGTAGGTGCCGATGCGGCCGGACAGGTCCAGCCCCTGGCTGCCGTTGCCGATGACGACCTCGTTGGCCGAATCCAGGCCCGGGATGATGGTGCGCGTGCGGAAGTCGCCCAGGTGCAGCTCCATGCCCAGCACGGCGCCGCTGCGGTTGGCGCTGTAGCCGGTTTCCAGGCGCGAGGCGCTGGTGCCTATGTCCACGTTGTTGCGCAGCACGTTCTGGTCCATGAAGGACACGGCGCCCGACACATACAGGGCAGGGCGCTGCAGCTGGATCTGGTTGTTGTTGAGCAAGATGGTGGTGAGGTTCTGCACCGTATCCTGGCGGGCGATGTCCACCTCATAGTCCACGTAGCGGAAGGCACTGCTGACGCGCGACATCTGGGACAGGGCGGTGACCACCATCTCCTTGGCGGCCACGGCCACGCGGCCCGAGTAGTCGGGCAGCTGCTTGCTGGTGATCAGCACCGTGGGCATGTGGCTGTTGCGGAACATCCTGTCCATGCACATCAGCGAGTCGGAAAAGCTCGATATCGAGCGCACCGGCCGCACCACGGGGCGGTCGGCCGCATAGACCTTGTCAAGGTACTTGGCGTCCTTGCGCGCATCCAGCGGCGCGCAGCCCGACAGCAGCACGATGGAGGCCGAGACGGCGCAGGCAATGGCCCGCATGCAACCCTGTCTGCCGGACCATCGCTGGCGGAAAGTCCCACGGTCGTCCGCATGGCCGCCGAGTGCCGGCTGCAGCGCGGCATCGGGGCGGGGAAGTCCTGGCGATGGAAGGCGGTTGCGCATGATGGACCTCTGCTGGAAAACGGCGAGCCAGGGCACAGGCGCGCACGGGCGTCGGCGCCGGAAATGGGGGGATCGATAAATGGTGGGCGGCCCGAAGGCTGGCCGCCCTGTGTCGCGCTAGCGGCAGACGTTGACCAGGTCGCCCTTGAGGACCACGATCTGGTCCTTGGTCTGGGGCCCATAGCGGTTGAATGCGCTGGCGTTGGTGTTGCTGGCCAGGTCCTGGGTGCAGGTGCGCTGCATGCCCGTGCTGCTCGTCGTGGTCGTGGTCACCACGTTCGCTTCGGTGGAGATACCGGGCGCATTGGTCATGGACATGGCTTCGTAGCGCGCGATCTTGGCCTTGACATTGATGGGGATGTCGGTGACGGTGTCCAGCCCCGACGATGTCGGCTGCTTGGCCGTGGGCAGCCTGAGGTAGTCGACGGGCTTGTTCAGCACCACCGGGTCTTCGCCGGGGGCCGCTGCATGAAGGGGGGTCGCTCCGAGGGCGAGCCAGGCCAATAGGGTAGCCGAACAGAGATGGGCGGCGGTGTGCATGGTGGGCTCTCCTGGTGCGGTGAGCTGGGTCTTCGCCGGGAAGGTGCCGCCGGGTGGCCTGGGGCCGCCCGGCAGTTTCCTTCGTCCGGCAGCCAGGCTCAGTGGTTGTTGTAGCAGGTCACGCAGCCGTTGTTGCTGGAGATGTTCTGCACTGCCGTGGAACCGTTGCCGGCGTAGTTGATGATGCCGGAGTTCTTGGCAGCCACCACCTGGATCGAAGTGCTCTTCACGTCCACTTCGCCATAGTTGGAGGCCAGGTTGTTGACGGCCACTGCGCTATAGCCATCGGCCTTGTTCAGGATGCCGCTGCCGGTGGCTGCGACGACTTGCAGCGAGCTGCCACTGCGATCGATGGTCACGTTGCCTGCATTGCTGGCCAGGTTCTGGGAGGCCTTGCCACCACCCGTTGCCACGTTCAGCACGCCGCTCCTGTTCAGCAGGGTGACCTGAACGCTGGGGCCATTGATTTCGATCTGGGAGCTGCTGCTGCCGCCGCCGCCACCGCCGCCACCGCCACCACCCATGGGGCCTGCCATGGCAGCTGTTGCGATCAAGCTCAGGGAAAGAATTGCAAGCGATTTCATGATGGCTCCTTGATGAAGAATCGGACTATCAGGAAGAGGTGTGTAAGCACCCGTTTTGCAGACACTTTGCGGAGGTTTCCGGCTTTGTCTCCCTGGACCCCTGCTCGTTGTCTGGACTCCAATGTGCTCGGGGAGATCCGTCCATTCCATCTCTTGTCCGGGGTAGCCATGAGCGCTGATCCACTTGCCGGGTACTTACCCACCCAAGCCGTTTGCAGGCAGGCTGCATCGCGTTAAAGCGGCAGCCGTGCGCAATGAATGGATCTGGGTAGTTTCAAGGTGTAACGACAGAAAATTTACGGTTGCAGCTTTGCTTGGGGTCGCCGTCTCGGCGGGTGCGGGGGCTTTTGGGCAACCTGGTGTATCGAAGTGCACGCACCTGAGGCCGGCGACCGCAACAAAGGCGGGATCGGCCTTTGTCACAGGGCGGGATTGAAGGCGCGGTGCGCGGTGTCTGGATCCGCAAGATCTGCCGGACCGGCGCTCAGGAAACTCCGTAGTCGATTCCTCACACAAAGGTGTTAATTTGTAATCTACGCAATCTTTCACAAACTTCGTCAAAGATTGTGGATATCGGTTGCGATTTCTCTTAATGTGGAAAGGCAAGTCTGTGATCGGTTGCGTCATACACATGGCGTGACATTTGAGGAGAGCAGCATGAATCCATCCGACGTTCCCGCCGATGCCCGTCCCCTGATCGCCGAGTCCCCTCGCGCCCAGGGCATGCTGGGCACAGGGCTGAGTTCTGCCATGTGGCCTGACTACCTGGCGGGCCAGCCCGACAAGCCCGTGCGGGTGCTGCTGGTGGACGACGATGCCCATATCCGCATGGTCATTGCGCAGGAAATCATGAACGACCCGCGCACCCTGGTCGTGGCCCAGGCCGGCAGCGTGCGCGACGGGCGCAAGGCCATCCGCCAGCATGAATTCGACGTGATGCTGGTGGACCTGAACCTGGGTGACGGCGAGGGCTTCGAGCTGCTGGACATGATGAAGACCGTGCGGCCCACGGCCGAGGCCGTCATCATCTCCGTGATGGAAAACGACGAACAGGTGCTGCGCGCCTTCGAGCTGGGCGCCACGGGCTACCTCGTCAAGAACTCCTGGTTCGGCAACTATCCGCAGGCCGTGCTGCAGGTGGCCAATGGCGGCGCATCCGTCACCCCCAGCCTGGCGCGCAGGTTGCTGCAGCGCTTCGACAAGACCCAGGGCGCCGAGCCCAAGCGCCGCACGCCCGACGAGGCAGACCGCCTGTCCACCCGCGAGCGCGAGGTGCTGCGCATGGTCGCCAGCGGCTATACCAGCGCCGAGATCGGCTCGCGCCTGATGATCAGCGCCATGACGGTCAACACGCACATCAAGAACATCTACCGCAAGCTGCAGGTGCGCACACGCGCCCAGGCGGTACGCTTTGCATCGCTGCGCGGCCTGTTCTGATCCTGGGGCGGCGTCCTGCCCGCAGCGGCCTGCCGCCGCCCGGGCCATGGCGGCCGCGCCTGGCACGGCTTGGCCATGAAAGATCCCCTTCGCACGCTGGCCATCTGCCTGGCCCTGGGCCTGCTGCAGATGCTGGGCCTGTGCGCCTGGCTCTGGCAGGCGGGCGCCCAGGCCCCGCCGTGGCTGAGCCTGGCCAGCCTGGCGCTGCTGGTATCCACGGCGCTGCTGTGCGCCATGGGCGCCCGGCGACTGCACAGGCTGCTGCTGTGGCGGCGCCGGCGCAGTCCCCGGCCCTCGCGCGAAGTGCAGGCCGAGCGCCGGCGCATTGCCGCCGACCTGCATGACGGCGTGGGCGGGC
The DNA here is from genome assembly GCF_001598795.1 of Delftia acidovorans NBRC 14950. Lineage (GTDB taxonomy): Bacteria > Pseudomonadota > Gammaproteobacteria > Burkholderiales > Burkholderiaceae_C > Comamonas > Comamonas acidovorans. The sequence continues at coordinate 169,586 of NZ_BCZP01000012.1, forward strand.
TGCTGGTGCATGCCATGGCCTTGCTGGACCCGCGCGAGACCCGCCAGCGCCAGGCGCAGGAATTGCTGGAGCAGGGCTTGCTGGACCTGCGGCTCATGGTGGATGCCATGGACGCCATGGAAGACGCCTTGCCCGTGCGGCTGGCGCGCCTGCGCCACCGGCTGCAGCCCGTGCTGGACCGGCGCGGCATGCGCATCTGCTGGAGCGTGGCCGATCCGCATGCCGCCGCCGGGCTGCGCGGGGTGCCGGACCTGCCAGTCTTGCAAGACCTGCCAGACCTGCCGCGTGGCCAGCCGTCCCAGCAGTTGCTGGCCATCGCCCAGGAGGCCGTGAGCAATGCGCTGCAGCATGCGCGCGCCACCACGCTGTGGCTGGTGCTGGAGCCGGTGGATCGTGCAGATGCTGCAAGCCCTGGCCGCGATGCCCGGCGTGCATTGCACTGGGAACTGCGCGTGGAAGATGACGGCTGCGGCCTGCCGTCCGACCCTGGCCCTGGCCCTGGCCCTGCGCAGGGTGCCATCCCGCCTGGCCTGCAGGGCATGGGCCTGGCAGGCATGCATCGCCGCGCCCATGCCATCGGGGCTGTGCTGGACATCCTGCCGCGGGCCGGTGGGGGTACCGTGGTGCGTGTGCGCTGGTGATCGGGCCGATGCGCCGGCGGCAACGGCGTTCCGGCAATTGCGGTGCCCGCTGACAGGGCAGGCCCGCGGCGCGCTGTGCAATCCCCCGATATGCGGATGTGAGGCAGTATCCATACCTGCATCCAAGCCCTGACATCCCGTTTCCATGAACCCACATTCCGACCCTGCGCCGTCGCCTTCACGGCAGGCCCTTCCTGCCGCCGCCGAAGGCGGCAATGCGGCCAATGCAGCCGCGAATTCCGCTACCCATGCCGCCACCCATGCCGATTTCGCGCGCAGCGTGCGTTCGGCCCTGCCGGGCCTGGCACAGCTGGCCGACATGGTGCCCGCGCTGCGCCTGCTCACCGGGCTGCTGGTGGCCAGCATCGTCATCGCCGGCCTGTATTTCGGCCAGGGCCTGCTGATTCCGCTGGCGCTGGCGCTGTTGTTCGGTTTTTTGCTGGATCCGGCCGTCTCCCGGCTCAAGCGCTGGGGCATGCCGCGCATGGCGGCCACGCTGCTGGTGGTGGTCATGGCGCTGGCGACGCTGGCGGGAATGGGTACCTATCTGGGCAGCCAGGTGCAGCAGCTCAGCGCCGATCTGCCCACCTACCAGAACACCATCCGCGACAAGCTGCGCAGCCTGCGCAGGAACGCCAACATGCCCAGTGCCTGGGACGGCGCGCTGCGCACCTATGACACCGTGGAACGCGAGATATCGCGCGGCGCCACCACGCCCCGCGTGCAGAAGGTGGAGATCCAGTCGCCAGAGCAAAAGCCCACGGCGCGCATGCTGCAGTGGCTGGGCCGCGTGGCCGAGCCCGTGACCATGGCCGGCATCGTGCTGCTGTTCGTGATCCTCATCCTGCTGGACCGCGATGACCTGCGCGACCGGCTGCTGCGCCTGATGGGCGGCAACCTGCACGTGGCCACCGACGCGCTGGACGAGGCCTCGCAGCGCATAGGCAAGTACCTGCGCATGCAGTTCGTCGTCAACATCACCTACGGACTGCCCATGGCGGCGGGGCTGTGGTTCATTGGCGTGCCGGGCGCCATTCTCTGGGGCGTGCTGGCGGCCATCATGCGTTTCGTGCCATATGTGGGGGCCATGATCTCGGCCGCCTTCCCGCTGGCGCTGGCCTTTGCCGTGGACCCGGGCTGGCAGATGCTGCTGATGACGCTGGGCCTGATCATGGCGCTGGAGCTGATCAGCAACAACCTCATCGAGCCCTGGCTGTATGGCAGCAGCACGGGCCTGTCCACGCTGTCCATCATCGTGTCGGCCACCTTCTGGACGGCGCTGTGGGGGCCGATAGGGCTGATCCTGTCCACGCCGCTCACGGTCTGCCTGCTGGTGCTGGGGCGCTACATCCCGGCGCTGCAATTCATGGAAGTGCTGCTGGGCAGCTCGCCCGTGCTGGGGCCGGCCCAGCGCCTGTACCAGCGCCTGCTGGCCGACGACGTGGAAGACGCGGTCACGCTGGCGCATGAACTGGTGGACGCAAGGCTGCCGGCGCGCGCCTCGGCGGACGAACGCTCGGCCGCAGTGGCCGGTTTCTATGACGAGGTGGCCATCCCCGCACTGCGCCTGGCCACGCAGCAGCACCTGGAATCGGCCACGGCCGAACACCGGCTGCGCCTGTCCAGCGGCATGGATGCCCTGATCGAGGAACTGCGCGAAAGCCATCCGCCGCCCGCTTCGGCCCTGGCCACACGCGCCCTGCGCATCCATTGCGTGGGCGCGCGCTGGGAGGTCGATGCCCTGGCCGCCGCCATGGTGGCGCACAGCGAGGCGCTGCGCGGCCACGTGGTCAGCTGCTCGGACTGGGCCCTGGCCGCCGACCCGCAATGGCGCCAGCTGGGACCGGGGCAGGGCGGCCTGCCGCAAGGCCACGCAGGAGCGCAGGCCCTGGCCGAGGCGCAATTGCTGGTGCTGTCCGTCTTCAGCACCCAGCCCCAGACCGTGGTGCGCCAACTGATGCGCCGCGTGCGCCGCCATTGGCCGCACCTGCGCGTGGTGCTGGCGCTGTGGAATGCGCCGGCCGTGGTGTCCGACCCCGAGTTCGCGCGCCGCTGCGGCGCCGCCGCCTGCGTGTCCGGCCTGCGCGAGCTGCAGTTGTGGGTGGACGCCTTGCGCCTGCCTGACGCGGCAGGCCAGGGCCTGGCCGCGCCCATTCCCGATGACGATGAGCAGCGCGTGCGCCAACTGCACGACAGCGGCGTGCTCGGGCCCGGCCTGCCGCCGCTGTACCACGAGGCAGCCCAGCAGGCCGCCAATGCCTTCGATGTGAAATGGGCCCAGGTCTCATGGGTCGATGCCGACCGCGTGCACACGCCCGGCAGCCTGCTGGTGGCGGACCAGGGCGACCCGGCTTCCGCCGGCATGCCGCGTGCGCAGTCCATCTGCTCCTACGTGGTCCATGGCGGTGACGCCCTGGTGGTGCATGACGCCGCGCGCGACCCCCGATTTGCCGGCAACCCCGCGTTGCAGGCGATGCGGCTGCGCTTTTACGCGGGCGTGCCGCTCAAGAACCGCCACGGCACGGTGCTGGGCAGCTTTTGCATCATGGACGACGCGCCGCGCGAGGTCTCGGCGGCAGATCTGGAGCTGCTGGGCGTCATGGCCGAGCAGTTGATGCAGAACGTGGAGGTGCGCCGGATGATGGAAGCTGGCGCTGCACCGGCTCCGGTGCAGACTTCGGCACAAACTCCGGCGCAAGTGGCATCCCAAACGACACCCCAGCCACCATCGTCGTCACCATCGACAACACCCCAACCGAGTGCTGGCGGCTGAGTCCCGCTTACAGCGAGGTGGCCAGCATCTGCTCGTAGTCGTCGGCGCTGGCCAGGCGCGGGTTCGTGCCGTGGCAATGGTCCTTGAGCGCGCCGCCGATCACGGCCGCGAACTGCGCGCGCTCCACACCCATGGCCGCCAGGCCCGTGGGCAGGCCCAGGCGGGCGTTCATGTCGCGTATGGCTTCGGGAATGTCGCTGCCCGAGTCCAGGCCCATGGCGTGGGCCATGCGCTGCAGGCGCTGTTCGGCGCGCACGCTCTCGGCCTCGGCATTGAAGCGCACCACGGCGGGCAGGAACATGGCGTTCAGCGTGCCATGGTGCAGGCGCGGGTTCACGCCGCCCAGGCTGTGGCTGAGGCTGTGCACGCAGCCCAGACCCTTCTGGAAGGCCATGGCGCCCTGCATGCTGGCGCTCATCAGCTGGCGGCGCGCCTCGGCGTCCTGGCCGTTGCGCGTGGCGCGCTCGATGTGGGCCCAGCCGCGCGTGAGGCCATCGAGCGCAATGCCGTCGGCAGGCGGGTTGAAGGCCGCCGCCATGAAGGTCTCCATGCAATGGGCGATGGCGTCCATGCCCGTGGCGGCCGTCAGCATGGCGGGCAGGCCGTAGGTCAGTTCCGGGTCGCAGATGGCGGCACGGGGCACCAGGTGCCAGCTGTGAAAGCCCAGCTTGCGGTGGTCGTCCACGATGATGATGGCTCCGCGCGCCACCTCGCTGCCCGTGCCGCTGGTGGTGGGCACGGCGATCAGCGGGGCCACGCGCTCGCTGATGCGCGGCGAGCCTCCCTCGATGGTGGCGTAGTGCGACAGCGGCCCTTCGTGCGTGGCTGCAATCGCCACGCCCTTGGCGCAGTCGATGGCGCTGCCTCCGCCCACGGCGATCAGGCCGTCGCAGCGCTGCTCCTGGTAGATGGCAGCGGCCGCGCGCACGGCGGCCTCGGTGGGGTTGGAGGGCGTCTGGTCGAACACCGCATGCGGCATGCCGCCCAGCGCATCCAGCGCCTTTTGCAGCACGCCAGCGGCCTTGACGCCCTGGTCGGTGACGATCAGCGGCCGCGTGATGCCCACGCGCTCGCACTCCTGGCGCAACAGGCGCACGGCGCCGAAGTCAAACTGGATCTGGGTGACGTAGTTGATGAAGGCCATGGTCGGTGACTCGTTGCGGGCCGTTGCGGCCCGTGGTGGGGATCAGGGGGAGTGCGCCGAATCTAGACCGCGCGTGCTGCACTGCAAACAAAGCAAACCCTGAGAGGGCGCTGCGGCGGTCACGGGGGCGACAGCGCGGGCATGCGCTGCCATCGCATGGCTGCCAGGGCCTTGTGCTCGCGGCACAATGCCTGCTGCGCCGTGCCTGGTCGGCCGCACCTCGCCGGCCGCACCGAATTGCCTTGCCAGATAGTCGCTACCGAACCTGTCCCTGAACGTGCCCCAGACTGAATCCTCCTCCCATGCCACGCCGCTGCCGGCGTCCCTGACCCACCAGATGCGCGATGTGCTGCGCCGCATGGAGCGCGCCGCACGCACGCCCCTGCACCAGCTGGGCGCCGAGGGCGCACGTGCTGCCTACGAGGCGGGGGCCGGCGTGCTCGAAATTCCCAAGCCGGTTCTGCCGCGTGTGGAGGATCTGCAGATTCCCGCGCGCGATGGCGCCTTGCTGCCTGCGCGGCTCTATGCGCCCGTGGAGCGCAGCCAGGCGCCGGCCACGGGCCTGCCCGTGCTGCTGTACCTGCACGGCGGCGGCTTCACCGTAGGCAGCGTGGCCACGCACGACGTGCTGTGCCGCCAACTGGCCCATCTGTCGGGCGCCATGGTGGTCTCGCTGGACTACCGGCGCGCGCCAGAGCACAAGTTTCCCACCGCCCACAACGACGCCTGGGACGCGCTGCAGTGGCTGGCCGCGCAGGCGGCCTCGCTGGGCGCCGACCCTGCGCGCCTGGCCGTGGGCGGCGACAGCGCGGGCGGCACGCTGGCCGCAGCCTGCGCCATCCATGCGCGCGACACCGGCCTCAAGCTGGCCCTGCAACTGCTGATCTACCCGGGCACGACGGCGAACCAGGACACCGACTCGCACCGCCGCTTCGCCCACGGGCTGGTGATCGACGAGCCGGCCATCACCTGGTTCTTCGCCCAGTACCTCAACAGCCCCGCCGACCGCGAGGACTGGCGCTTTGCCCCGCTGCTGGCGCCTGACGTGGACGGCGTGGCCCCGGCCTGGATAGGCCTGGCCGAATGCGACCCGCTGGTGGACGAGGGCGTGGAATACGCCGACAAGCTGCGCATGTCCGGCGTGCCCGTGGACCTGGAGATCTACCGGGGCGTGACCCATGAATTCGTCAAGATGGGCCGTGCCATTGCCGAAGCGCGCCGTGCACATGCCGACATGGCGCGCGCCTTGAGCGACGCCTTCGCGGCCTGAAGGCCAAGGCGCACCAAAACACACCAAAACACACCAAGACACCCCAAGACAACAGGAGAGAAACACCCCCATGCAACGCCAAGATTTCCGCACGCTGCAACGCATCGAAGTGCGCTGGTCCGAAGTGGACGCCCAGAAGATCGTCTTCAACGCCCACTACCTGATGTACGCCGACGTGGCCGTCACCGACTACTGGCGCCAGCTGGGCATGCCCTATGAGTCGTCCTTCGCGGCCCTGGGTGGCGAGCTGTTCGTCAAGAAGGCCACCACCACCTACCACGCATCGGCCACGCTGGGCGACGTGCTGCATGTGGGCATACGCTGTGCCAGGCAGGGCAATACCTCGCTGTTGTTCGAGGCCGGCATCTTCCGGGGCATGGAACTGCTCAATACCGTGGAGCTGGTCTATGTGTTCGCCGATGCCACCACGCGCCAGCCGCTGCCCGTGCCGCAGCAGCTGCGCGACGTGCTCACTGCCTATGAGGCCGGCCAGAGCGTGGTGCGCGTGGCATCGGGCAGTTGGAACGACCTGGGCCGCGACGCCGAGCGCCTGCGCCTGGCCGTGTTCGTGCACGAGCAGGGCGTGCCGCGCGAGATCGAGATCGACGAATTCGACCCCGTGGCCCGCCACGCCGTGGTCTACAACGGCCTGGGCCAGCCGATAGCCACCGGCCGCCTGGTCAGCGACAGCCCCGGCGCGGGCAGGATCGGCCGCATGGCCGTGGACCGCAGCGTGCGCGGCGGCCGCTGGGGCCGCATCGTGCTGGACAGCCTGGTCGAAGCCTCGCGCCAGCGCGGTGACCGCGAAGTCGTGCTGCATGCGCAGCGCCATGCCGAGTCGTTCTACCTGCGCGCGGGCTTCACGCCGGAAGGCGAGCCCTATGAAGAGGCCGGCATTCCCCACATCACCATGAGGAAAGCTCTCACCGCCTGAGCTGCAGGCAGCTCAGGCGGTGCAAGGCTCAAATCTCAGATGTCCTCGCGCAACGCGTAGGGCAGGGGCTTGAGCTGCAGCGCCACGGCCTGTGCGGCATCGGCGCGCTGGCCTTCGCCCAGTGCGGCGTGGGCCAGCAGGGGCTGGTCGGCCGAGCTGGTCTGCATGGAGACGATGGCGTCCCAGCCGCCACCAGGCGCCGGGGCGGCCTGGACCACGGTGCCGGTGGCCTGCTCCAGGTCCTCGGGCGTGAAGACCTCCATGCCGGTGGCCAGCGGCTGCTGTGCATGGGCAAGGTAGGCGCGGCGCTTGAGCGTGCCCCGGAACTGGCTGCGGGCCACCACTTCCTGGCCTGGGTAGCAGCCCTTCTTGAAATTCACGCCTTCCACCGATTCGTAGTTGAGCATCTGCGGCACAAAGGCATCCACCACAGGCGCCGACAGCGTGGCAATGCCGCTGGCGACTTCGCTCCAGAGCCAGTCGGCCTCGCTGAGTGCAGGGCCTTCGGGCAGGGGCGCGCCCACGGGCGCCACGCGCAGGGCGCGCGGCTGGCCGGCGGCCGGGTACAGGGCGATCAGGCTGGCGTCGCCGTCATCGGTCTTGGTCCAGGGCACGGCTGCCGGGCCCAGGGCCTGCGCGGCGGCATCGCCAGCCAGCCCGTGCAGCGTGAATTCGGCCGTGGCGTCGCTGAGCTTGCACTTGGCGCGCAGCACGAACATGGACAGGCGCTTGAGCGTGGGCGCCAGCAGGCTGCGGTCGCACAGCAGCAGGATCTCGTCCTTGCTGCGCTTGAAGCCGATGAAGCTGGCCAGCATGCGGCCCTTGGCCGTGCAGAACGCTGACAGACGCGCATGCTGCAGATCCAGCAGCGCGAAGTCGTTGGTCAGCTGTCCATGCAGGAACTGGGCGGCGTCTTCGCCGAGGGCGCGTATCACGCCGAGATGGGAAACGGAAGCAATGCCGTTCAGTAAAGGCTGGGTCATGGCTGAATTATGATCAGCCGCTCTATTGCTTGCTTGGACCGAGGTTGTGCGCTTTATCTTTCGCGCTTTGATGATGTTGCTGGTGCTGGCCGCCGTGCTGGCCGGTGCCGGCTGGTGGTGGCTGAACCAGCCGCTGCCGCTGGCCCAGCCCACGCTGGAGCTGGAGGTCGAGCCCGGCACCACGCCGCGTGGCGTGGCCCGCGAAGTGGTCAAGGCCGGCGTGCAGACCGATGCGCGGCTGCTGTACGCCTGGTTCCGCGTCTCGGGGCAGGATCGGCAGATCAAGGCCGGCAACTATGAGCTGACCACGGGCCTGACTCCCTATGTGCTGCTGCAAAAACTCGCGCGCGGCGAGGAATCGCTCAAGGCCCTGACCCTGGTGGAAGGCTGGAACTGGCGCCAGGTGCGCGCCGCCCTGGCCCGCGAGGAATTCCTGCGCCAGGAAAGCGCAGGCATGGACGACGCTGCCCTCATGCAGGCCCTGGGCCGCGCGGGCGTGGCGCCCGAGGGCCGCTTCTTCCCCGATACCTATACCTATGCTAAGGGCAGCTCCGACCTGGCCGTGCTGCGCCGCGCCCTGCACGCCATGGACCGGCGCCTGGCCGATGTCTGGGCGCTGCGCTCGGCCGACACGCCGCTCAAGACGCCCGACGAAGCGCTGATCCTGGCCAGCATCGTCGAGAAGGAAACCGGCCGCGCGGCCGACCGCGCACAGATTGCCGGTGTCTTCAGCAACCGCCTGCGCATCGGCATGCTGCTGCAGACCGATCCCACCGTGATCTACGGCCTGGGCGAGAAATTCGACGGCAACCTGCGCCGCCGCGACCTGCAGACCGATACTCCCTGGAACACCTACACCCGCGCGGGCCTGCCGCCCACGCCCATCGCCATGCCCGGCAAGGCCGCCCTCATGGCCGCCGTGCAGCCCGGACAGACCAAGGCGCTGTACTTTGTGGCGCGTGGCGACGGCACCAGCCATTTCAGTGCCTCGCTGGACGAGCACAACCGCGCCGTGAACCGCTACCAGCGCGGCCAGCAAAGCCCTGGGCAAAAGCCCTGAGATATTACCCCAGGGCTGCTGCGCTTTGCGCAGCGCTTGCGTATCCTCTCTTTCCATATGACCACTGCAACTCCCGCCGGCCTGTTCATCAGCTTCGAAGGCATCGATGGCGCCGGCAAGTCCTCGCATATCGCGTCGCTGGCCCAGGCTTTCCGTGACCAGGGCCGCACGGTGACGCTCACCCGCGAGCCCGGCGGCACGCCGCTGGCCGAAAAGCTGCGCGCGCTGATGCTGCACGACGCCATGGACCCGCTGACCGAGGCCCTGATCGCCTTTGCCGCGCGACGCGACCACCTGGTGCAGGTGATCGAGCCCGCGCTGGCGCGCGGCGAAGTCGTGCTCTGCGACCGCTTCACCGATGCCACCTTTGCCTACCAGGGCGCGGGCCGGGGCTTCGACCTGCAGCCGCTGGCCACGCTGGAGCGCATGGTGCAGACGGGCACCGCCCCCCAGCCCGATCTGCTGCGCGAGCCCCACCTGACGCTCTGGTTCGACCTGCCCGCCGAGGTGGCCGCCGAGCGCCTGGCCTCGGCCCGTGTCCCGGACCGCTTCGAGTCCGAGCCCGGCAGCTTTTTCGCACGCGTGGCCCAGGGCTATGCGGCGCGCGCTGCCGCCGCGCCCCAGCGCTTTGCGCGCATCGACTCCAACGCCAGCCGGCATGCGGTCTGGCAGCAGATCACCCAGGTCATGGTGCGCCGGGGCTGGCTGGCCATCATGGTCGGCGGACAGGCAGGTGCGGCATGAGCGAGTCCCTGCCACAACCGGCCGAGACCGACACCGCCTGGATCGCCGGGCAACGCACGCGCCTGCTGGCCCAGCGCGGCCACGCCTGGCTGCTGCAGGGGCCTTCCGGCCTGGGCCAGTACGCGCTGTCGCTGTCGCTGGTGCGCGCCTGGCTGTGCGAATCGCCGTCGCCCCAGGGGGCCTGCGGCCACTGCGGCAGCTGCCACGCCATCGACGTGCGCGCCCATGCCGACCTGTGCGTGCTCATGCCCGAGGTGCAGATGATGGCGCTGGGCTGGCCGCTGCCCGAGAAGGCCCAGGCCGATATCGACGACAAGAAACGCAAGCCCAGCAAGGAAATCCGTGTCGAGGCCATGCGCGACGCCGTGGAGTTCTGCCAGCGCACCAGCGCGCGCGGGCGCGGCAAGGCCGTGCTGGTCTACCCGGCCGAGCAGATGAACGCCATCACGGCCAATGCGCTGCTCAAGACGCTGGAGGAGCCGCCGGGCGATGCCCGCTTCGTGCTGGCCAGCGAGGCGGCCCACCAGCTGCTGCCCACCATCCGCAGCCGTTGCCTGACCCACACCATGGCCTGGCCCGATCAGCAAGAGGCCCTGGACTGGCTGCAGGGGCAGGGCGTGGCCCCGGAAGCGGCCGACGTGGCGCTGCGCGCCGCAGGCGGGCGGCCCGGCGACGCGCTGGCATTGGCGCACAGCGGTGGCGGCAAGGACATGGCCGCATGGTCCCAGTTGCCGCGCGCGCTGGCCAAGGGCGATGTGGCGGCCCTGGCCGCCTATGCTCCGCCCCATGCCGTGGAGGCCTTGCAGAAGATCTGCCACGACCTGATGGCCCTGGCCGCAGGCGCCGCGCCGCGCTACTTCACGCCGGCCGACCTGCCGTCGCGGCCGCTGGACATGGGCCTGCTGGCCGAATGGTCACGCGCCCTGGCCCAGGCTGCGCGCACGGCGGACCACCCCTTCAACGCCGGACTCATGACCGAGGCCCTGGCCGCCGAGGCCCGGCGCGTGCTCATGTCCGGCCAGCCTGCCCGCCAACGCCGGGGATGAGGCGCGGGGAGCGGGGCGTGGCGGCAGCGCAGCAGCGCGGCGGGGTGCTTTTCGCCACATGAAAGCCCGTCCTGTTAACCTACGGCCCTGGGCCCGGTGCCGATCGCGCCGGCCGCTCACCGAACCAATGTCTGCAAACCATCCATGAGCACCGCACCCACCACACCCCGTCCCAGCGTGATGCAACTGGCGATCAAGGAAAAGGCCGCGCTGTACGCCGCCTACATTCCCATGTTCGCCGAAGGGGGCGTTTTCGTGCCCACGCAGCGTGAGTACCGTCTTGGCGATGATGTCTACGTGCTGCTGACCCTGCCCGACGAGCCGCAGCGCTATCCCGTGGCCGGCCGCGTGGCGTGGATCACGCCCGCGCGCGCCTCGGGCAACCGCACGCAGGGCATAGGCATACAGTTCCCCAAGGACGAGAAGTCCGCCGAGCTCAAGGCCAAGATCGAGAACATCCTGGGCTCGGCCCTGGCCTCGGACAAGGCCACGCAGACGGTCTGAGTCCTGCACCTGCCTCTGCCCGCATGCCGACACGGAGGAAATGCTCTCCGGTCGGCATGCCTGTTTCTGAACCACGAGATTCCATGTTTACCGATTCCCACTGCCATCTGAATTTCCCCGAGCTGCAAAGCCGCCTGCCCGAGATCCGCGAGGCCATGGCGGCCGCGCGCGTCACGCGTGCGCTGTGCATCTGCACCACGATGGAGGAATTCGGCGATGTGCACCAGCTGGCACTGGACCACGACAATTTCTGGGCCACGGTGGGCGTGCACCCCGATACGGAACACATGACCGAGCCCAGCGTGGCCGACCTGGTCGAGCGCGCCGCCCTGGCGCGCGTGGTGGCCATCGGCGAAACGGGCCTGGACTACTACGGCATGGAAGACCGCAAGGGCGGGCGCACCATTGCCGACCTGGAATGGCAGCGCGAGCGCTTTCGCGTGCACATCCGCGCGGCACGCCAGACACAAAAGCCCCTGGTCATCCACACGCGCAGCGCCTCTGATGACACGCTGGCCATCCTGCGCGAAGAAGGCGAGGACGGCTCGGCAGGCCAGGCTGGCGGCGTGTTCCACTGCTTCACCGAGACCATGGAGGTCGCGCGTGCGGCGCTGGACCTGGGCTACTACATCTCCATGTCGGGCATCGTTACCTTCAAGAACGCCCAGCACCTGCGCGACGTGGCCGCCTTCGTGCCGGCCGACCGCCTGCTGATCGAGACCGACAGCCCCTACCTGGCGCCCGTTCCCTATCGCGGCAAGACCAATAATCCGTCCTACGTGCCTTACGTGGCACAGCAGATTGCGCAGGTGCGCGGCATGGCCGTGGAGGACGTGGCGGCCCTGACCAGTGCCAACTTCGACCAGCTGTTCAAGGGGGTTGTCGCATGCGACTGAATGCTGCGGCCAGTGGCCGCGTGGGCGTGGACCGGCGCCACTGGCTGGCCCAGGCCGGCCAGGCCGTGGTGGCCCTGGCCGCAGCCAGCGGCGGGCTGGCGCATGCCAGCCAGTACGACGATTACGTGCGCGCCATCATCAGCGACAACGAGCGCGCCATGGTCAACCTGATCTTTCGCGGCTTCGACCCCAACACCCGCGACACGCGTGGCCGCCCGGGCCTGGTGGCCGCCTTGCACCAAGGCTCGCTGGGTGTCTTCGACGTGCTGCTCAAATCCCCGGGCATCAAGGTCAACGAAGCCTCCCAGCAGGGCGAAACGCCGCTGATGATGGCCTGCATCAAGGGCCACCTTGACCTGGCAAAGGAACTCATACGCCGGGGCGCCGATGTCAACCGCCCCGGCTGGACACCGCTGCACTACGCCACCTCGGCCGACCTGCCCAAGACGCTGGACATCGTCAAGCTGCTGCTGGACAACAGCGCCTACATCGACGCCGACTCGCCCAACGGCACCACGCCGCTGATGCTGGCCGCCCAATACAGCAGCGAAGCCGTGGTGGACCTGCTGATCAAGGAGGGCGCCGACGTCATCCTTCGCAACCAGCGCGGCTTCACCGCCGCCGACTTTGCCCGGCAGGTGGACCGCCAGTACATGGTGGACAAGCTCACCAAGGCCATCAAGGCCGAACGCAAGACCCAGCCTTCGCGCGGAAGCTGGTAGCAGCAAGCCAGGCGAGTGGCACTGCCGGTGCCGCCGCTGTCCAGCTCAGGTTGTGTGATTCCTGCTCAATCGGGCGTACAGGCCGTCCCGCGCCAGCAGCTCGGCATGTGTTCCCTGCTCGGCAATGCGGCCGCGCTCCATCACCACCACGCGGTCGGCATGCTCGATGGTCGAGAGCCTGTGTGCGATGACCAGGGTCGTGCGGCCCTGCATCAGCCGCGTCAGCGCCTCCTGCACCAGGCGCTCGGATTCGTTGTCCAGGGCCGAGGTGGCCTCGTCCAGGATCAGGATGGGCGCATCCTTGTACAGCGCCCGTGCAATCGCCAGCCGCTGGCGCTGGCCCCCCGACAGCTGGCTGGCGTTGTGGCCCACCACCGTCTGCAGACCGTTGGACAGGCCGCGCACGTGGGTGCCCAGATTGGCGGCATCCAGCGCGGCCCACAGCTGGGCCTCGTCTTCCACCCCGCCCAGCGCCACGTTGGCGGCAATGGTGTCGTTGAACATCACCACATCCTGGCTGACCATGGCGAACTGCTGGCGCAACGCGGCCAGATCCCATTCGGGCAGGGGCGTGCCGTCCAGCAGCAACTGGCCGCCCGTGGGCTGCAAAAAGCGTGGCAGCAGGTTCACCAGCGTGGTCTTGCCCGCGCCAGAGGGGCCGACCAGGGCCACCACCTCGCCCGGGCGCACGCGCAGGTCCACATGGCTCAGGGCGGGTGCCTTGTCCTCGCCAAACTGCACGGACACGTCGCGCAACTCGATCTCGCCACGCGCCTTGCCGGGCACCTGCGTGCCGCCGGTCTCGTCGCCCGAGCCCTCCAGCAGATGCAGGCCCCGCTCCAGCGCAGCCACGCCACGCGTGATGGGGTTGGCCACATCGGCCAGGCGTCGGATAGGGGCAATCAGCATCAGCATGGCCGTGATGAAGGCCGCAAAGCTGCCCACCGTCACATCCTGCACATTGGCCGCAGCAGCGCCCGTGCCCCGGCTTTGCCACAGCGCAATGCAGATCACGGCCGACAGTGCGGCGGCGGCCAGCAACTGGGTCAGCGGCGTCATGGCCGCCGAGGCGATGGTGGCCTTGATGGCCAGCTTGCGCAGCTGCCCGCTCAGGCCGCCAAAGCGCTTTTGCTGGCCCTGTTGCGCGCCATGCAGGCGCACCATGCGGTGGGCCAGAACGTTCTCTTCCACCACATAGGCCAGGGAATCGGTGGCCTCCTGGCTGATCTTGGTGATGCGGTACAGGCGGCGCGACAGCGTCTTCATGATCCAGGCCACGCCCGGCACCACGGCCGCCACCACCAGCGTCAGCTGCCAGTTCAGATACAGCAGGTAGCCCAGCAGCGCCACCAGCGTGAAACCGTCGCGCGAGATGCCCAGCATGGCCTGCACCAGCAGCGTGGAGCCGGTCTGCACCTCATAGACCACGGTATTGGACAGCGATGAGGCCGACTGGCGCGAGAACAGCGCCATATCGGCCGCCAGCAGCCGCTCGAACAGGCGCTTGCGCAGCGCCAGCATGCCCTCGTTGGCAATGCGCGCCAGCGCGTACTGGCCCACGAACTGCGACAGGCCCCGCACCAGGAACACGCCGATGATGGCCAGCGGCACCGACCACAGCGGCAGCGTGCCGTCGGTGAAGCCGCTGTCCAGCAGCGGCTGCAGCAGGGCAGGGATCAATGGCTCGGTGACCGCGCCCACCAGCGTGGCAGCCACGGCCAGCGTCCAGGCCAGGCGCTGGCCACCAAAGTAGGGTGACAGGCGCTTGAGGCGCTGCGACAGGGTCAGGGTGCTGGCGAGATCAAGGGCCGCCGGTGCGGCGGACGGCGCAGGGGCCGGCGGCGGTGAGGATGGTGCTTGCATGAAGCGCGGATTTTACGGCGGGCTTGCCTGGGGCTGCCTCATGGGGAACTGATGCGGCTGGCGGGGATCGAGAAAGCCTGGGCCGACAGACCCTACAGTGCACGTTCTTACATCGAGACGCATCCAGTGTGTGTAACATTCGCACCTGTGCAAGTACCGGGGTCTTCCCGTAGATATTGATGAATGCCAATGACTATTGACCGACTCCTTTCTCCCTCCTCCCTGGCGGCCGTGCCGCGCACTTCGCGCCGAACCCTGCTGGCCGCTCTCGCTTCAACCCCCGCAATTCCCGCGCTGGCCCAGTTCCGCGTCGAAGTGACGGGCGTGGGCCTGACCCAGTTGCCCATCGCCATTGCAGCATTCAAGGGAGAAGGGCAGGCGCCCCAGAAGATCTCGGCCATCATCCAGGCTGACCTGGAGCGCAGCGGTCAATTCCGCGCCGTGGACACGGCCGGCGTCCAGCTGGACGAAACCTCGCGCCCCGACGTTGCCATGTGGCGCCAAAAGAGCGCTGACTCGCTGGCCGTGGGCAGCATCACGCGCCTGGCCGATGGCCGCTACGACGTGCGCTTTCGCCTTTGGGACGTGGTCAAGGGCCAGGACCTGGGCGGCCAGGGCTTTGCCGTCACCACCGGCGACCTGCGCCTGGTGGCCCACCGCATCTCCGACTACATCTACGAAAAACTCACGGGCGAGAAGGGCGTGTTCTCCACGCGCATCGCCTACGTGACCAAGGCGGGCAGCAACTACCGCCTGTGGGTGGCCGATGCCGATGGCGAGAACGCCCAGTCGGCCCTGTCCAGCCCGGAACCCATCATCTCGCCCGCCTGGTCGCCCACCGGCACCCAGCTGGCCTACGTGTCCTTCGAGTCGCGCAAGCCCGTCGTCTATGTGCACGATGTGGCCAGTGGCCGCCGCCGCCTGGTTGCCAACTTCCGGGGTTCCAACAGCGCACCGGCCTGGTCGCCTGACGGCAACTCCCTGGCCGTCACGCTCAGCCGCGATGGCGGCTCGCAGCTGTACCTGATCAGCGCCCAGGGCGGCGAGCCGCGCCGACTGATGCAAAGCAGCGGCATCGACACCGAGCCGAACTTCTCCAGCGATGGCCGCTCCATCTACTTCGTCAGCGACCGTGGCGGTGCTCCGCAGATCTACAAGGTGCCGGCCTCGGGCGGCAGTGCGGAACGCGTCACCTTCACCGGCAACTACAACATCTCGCCCAGCGTCAGCCCCGATGGAAAGTGGCTTGCCTACATCTCGCGCGTGGGCGGCGGCTTCAAGCTCCACGTCATGGACCTGGGCACCGGCACAGTGAATGCCATCACCGACACCACGGCCGACGAAAGCCCCAGCTTCGCCCCGAACAGCCGCCTGATCGTCTACGCCACCCTGCAGCAGGGCCGCGAATCCCTGATGACCACCACGCTCGACGGCAAGATCAAGGCGCGGCTGGCAGGGCAGGGCGGTGACATCCGCGAGCCCGACTGGGGTCCGTTCCAGCGCCAGTGATATCCGGCTTCCTCGATTTCTTTTCAGTCAACCAGTCAACTCAGCACGAAGTCCACCCGGACATACGGAGATTTTTCATGATCACCATCAAACGACTTTCCCTGGCACTTGCAGTCACCGCACTCATGGCAGGTTGCAGCTCGGGCGTCAAGCTTGACGAAACCCCGGTCACCGACGCGGGCGCCACCAGCACGGGCCAGGGCAGCGGTGCCGGCACCGGCAGCACCTCGCAAAGCGGCATCTCGGGCGTGGACCTGACCGGCTCGGCCGCCGACAAGGCAGGTCCCCAGGGCGTCAGCCGCGTCGTCTACTTCGACTTCGACAGCTACGTCGTCAAGGCCGATGCCCAGCCCCAGATCGAAGCCCACGCACGCTTCCTGAAGGCATCTTCCGCTCGCAAGGTCCAGATCGAAGGACACACCGACGAGCGCGGCGGCCGCGAATACAACCTGGCCCTGGGCCAAAAGCGCGCCGAAGCTGTGCGCCGCTCGCTGGGCCTGCTGGGTGTCAGCGACGCGCAAATGGAAGCCGTGAGCTATGGCAAGGAAAAGCCTGCCTCCGAAGGCCATTCCGAAGACGCCTACGCGCAAAACCGCCGCGCTGAACTGTCCTACCGTTGATGAACATGCAGCGCTCCCCGATCCTGCATCGCACCGCGCTGCGCACGCTGCTGGCTGCTGGCCTGATGGCCGGCTACGCCGCCAGCGGCCATGCCGCACTGTTCGGCGATGACGAGGCGCGCCGCGCCATCCTGGAAATGCGCCAGCGCGTCGACAGCATGCAGCAGTCGCAGCAGCGCATGACCGAGGAAAGCTCGCAAACGCGCCGTGGCCTGCTCGAACTGCAGTCGCAGATCGAGCAGCTCAAGTCCGAGCAAGCCAAGCTGCGCGGCCAGAACGAGCAGCTGCTGCGCGATGTAGCCGAGCTGCAGCGCGGCCAGCGCGACATCGCCAAGGGCGTGGACGAGCGCCTGCGCCAGTTCGAGCCCGTCACGGTGACGGTGGACGGCCAGGAATTCGCAGCCGACCCGGCAGAGAAACGCGACTTTGAAGCCGCGCTGGCGCAGTTCCGCGCAGGCAGCTTTGCCGAAGCCGGCACGGCGTTCTCGTCCTTCCTGAACCAGTGGCCCAAGAGCGGCTATGTGCCCTCGGCACGCTTTTGGCTGGGCAACGCGCAGTACGCTAATCGCAACTACAAGGACGCGATCACCAACTTCCGCGCGCTGCTGGCAGCAGCCCCCATGCACGGCCGGGCGCCGGAGGCGGCACTGTCCATCGCCAACTGCCAGATCGAGATGAAGGACACCAAGGGCGCGCGCAAGACGCTGGAAGACCTGATCAAGGCCTATCCCAACGCCGAAGCCACGGCTGCGGCCAAGAACCGTCTCGCCAGCCTCAAGTGATGAACGACACGGGCTCTTCATCCCTCCCGGAAGAAGACAAGACAGCGCCTGAAGCAGGCGCTGTTTTTTCTGATGCCGACCTGCAGCGCCGCTTCGGCGGCCTGGAGCGCCTGTATGGCGTGCCGGGCGCCGCGCGCATCCGCGCCGCGCACGTCGTCGTGGTGGGCATCGGCGGCGTGGGCTCCTGGACCGCCGAGGCGTTGGCGCGCAGCGGTGTGGGCGAGCTCACGCTCATCGACATGGACCATGTCGCCGAGTCCAACATCAACCGCCAGATCCATGCACTCACCACCACCGTGGGCCAGGCCAAGATCGAAGCCATGCGCGAGCGCATCGCCCAGATCAACCCCGCCTGCCGCGTGCACTGCATCGACGACTTCGTTGACCCGGACAACTGGCTGCGCCTGCTGCCCCCGGGCGCCGACGCCGTCATCGACGCCTGCGACCAGGTCAAGGCCAAGACCGCCATGGCCGCCCATGCGCGCGCCACGCAGCAATGCTTCATCTCCGTGGGTGCAGCGGGGGGCAAGCGCCTGGCTCACAAGGTCGATATCGACGACCTCAGCGCCACCACGCACGACCCGCTGCTGGCCCAACTGCGCTACCGCCTGCGCCGCGAGCACGGCGCACCCAAGGAAGGCAAGCGCATCGGCATCGCCTGCGTCTTCAGCCGCGAGGCTGTCGCCCCGCCCGATGCCTCTTGCGCCATCGAAGGCGACGGCACGCTCAACTGCCACGGCTACGGCTCGGTAGTGGCCGTCACCGCCACCTTCGGCCAGTGCGCCGCAGGCTGGGTCATCGATCAACTGAGCCGCATCAAGAATTGAAGCGTAAATTTTGGTGCTAGAATCTATGTCTTCGCTAAGCAGCATCTGATGCATGCAAAGCGTGGTTCGGGTCTTTAGCTCAGTCGGTAGAGCAGCGGACTTTTAATCCGTTGGTCGCGAGTTCGAATCTCGCAGGACCCACCAACAAATACGCGGAAGCCGCGCTATCGTAAAGGTAGCGCGGCTTTTGTTTTATTCCCAATTTGGGAATAGAGGTCAGCCCAGGGACTGCCGTTTCGAGACCTTCGAGCGGTCGTAGACGCGGGCCGTGGTGGCTGAGCTGGCGTGAAGCTCGGGCAGGGCACCATACCGTGCCTTGTGCTGGGTCGTGTAGTACGCCCGCAGGTCGTGGAAGGTGAAGCGCCTGCTGATCACCTTGGTCTCCAGGGCTTCGACCATGGCCCGCTGCCAGCCCGTGGTGAATCCCGATTCCGTGAGTGGGCTGCCGTGCTGATTGATGAAGACATGCAGCGATGTCTCAGGGCGTGGCAGCTGCAGCAGCCTCTTGGCCAGGTCCAGCATGGCCGGGCCCATGGCGATGTTCTCCGCCCGCTTGGTGCCGCCGTGTTGCTTTGCGCGCATCAGCCGGATCTCGCCGGCCTGCATGTCGATCTGCGGCACCTGCAGGGCCAGGAACTCCACGCGGCGCGAGCCAGCCAGGGCGGCGAACTCGGCCATCAGGGCCAGGGTTTTGCGTGCAGGGCTACCGGCCTCCAGCCAGTCCAGGAAAGCGCGTAGCTCGGCCGGCTCCGGCGCCTCCGTCCGGGCTCGCTCGCTGTTCTTCTTGACCTGCTTGCACGGGTTGGCGTCGATCAGTCCACGCTCGATGGCCACGTTCATCAGGTTGGAGAGCAGGGCGATTTCTCGATTGCCCCGCACGGGCGCGTCTGCACGCTCTACGCGCAGGAACCTGGCGATGTCTGTAGGACGCACCGCGGCGGCTGGCACCTCGCCCATGACCTCAATGAGCTTCACGCTGTACGACTCGTAGTCCTTCTTCGTGCGCTCCGCCAGGGCCGTCCAGCGGGCTGTCTTTTGGTACAGGTCCCATAGCTCGCGGATCGTGCCCTGCACGTTTGGAACGTGATTCATCTCCAGCACGGCCTGTATGGCCGCGGTGCGGTCGGTGCCCAGGTTGATGGGCTTGCCACCCACCGGGTGATATCGGTAGGTGACAAGCCCGTTCTTGCGCGGCCGAGCCTCCATCCGGGGCAGAAGGCCGAAGCCTGATGCTCGCTCTCTTCTGCGACCCATCATTTACTCCAGTTGAAGCCGCGCCGAGCCGGTGAGGGCGCCTTGTTGTTCAGCCTCTCTTCCACGATGGTGCGACCAACCAGCGGAAGGCCGTCGGGACGGACACCGGCCACGGCGATGCCGAGTACTCGCTCGATGTAGCGGCGCTGGGCGAAGCGCTGCTTCAGTGGCTTGCACAGACCATTTATCTCGTCTTCGGTCAGGAAAGGACTTAAGGCTGGTGATTCAGCTGTCATGTAGCTGGCCCTCCTGTGCTTCTCTTGCGCGGGGTAGAGGCCGCGCTAGCCTTCTTTTTGGCGGCTGCCTTTGCCTTAAGGGCCTTCACATCCATGCCGGCATCACGCATCCACTTGGGGACTATGCCCATGTTCAGGAGTGCCTTGTCCAGATTGGATCTGGGATCAGGGTCCGAGACTTTCAGCCGGATGGTCGGCATCGGGCCAGGGATTCTGGACTCGAGCTTGACTTGGGTAACTCTTTGCGATTCCTTGAACGCCACAACATCGGCTTCGTTGAACACGATCCGGCGCCCGATGCGATAGCAGGGGATTGGTCCATAAGGAGCGGCCAAAGCGTAGAGCCCCCGAGAGGATATGCCGAGGATGGCTGCAGCTTGCTTAGCGTTCATGAGAAAACTCCTTGCTGTGTGGTCTGACGACGAAGGGGTTCCCAAGCATTCACGAGGAGGGCGCGTACGTTGTGCGATGACCCGTCTTGGCGCGTGAAGCGGGGGCGTTTTTCATTTTGCTCTGCCATGTTGATTGCTAGTTTGGGCAGGCGTTGTGCCAGCCGTATTGATCGCCGCGCTTGTTCTCTCCTGTCATGCCATCTGCCAGGCTGCCGATGGTGGCCGTCAGCACACGGGCTGCGTCAAGCGCTTCCCTGATTTCTTTGATGTCTGCGCTGCGGCCTGCACCATCCACTACATCCAGCAGGATGCTGGCCTGCAAGGCGATAGCGTCAAGAACGTGGTGCTCTTTGGTTTCCCCCTGAGCGGAGGCTGGTGCCGGATCGAATGCAGGCGCATAGACAGCCTGCTGTCCCGCCTGCAGCGCCCAGAGAGCCGATGAATCTCCCACAAGTCGAGAAGATCGGAAGACACCAGACAGGTCGACTGCCAGCGGCAGAGCTTCTCGAAGCAGGCAGCGCGCGGCGTTGATGGGGTCACTGCCATCGGTCTTTGCAGCGCTCAGCGCCTTTGTTGCTGTGTCCAAGCTGTCGGCGACCATGGCGAGAAGCTCACCCATGGCTGGCCTCGGGCCGTCCCCCATCCACGTTCCGTCGGTCCTGTTCACGTCCATCAGCAGAGCATCAGCCGTGTCGATGGCTTCATGGCCGGGGATGCGTGGCAGCAGGTCCGCAAGAGGCAAGATCAAGTTGTGCACGCGCCGAGCCACGTGGCGAGCCAAAGCTTCATGCTCTTGGAGGATGTCGGGCTTCGCGACATCAATGCATGGCGCTTCAACCATGGCGGCACCTCGTTTTGCTGACTGGCTTGAACACCTCCAGCACGCGGCCGAAGACGGTGATGGAGTTGAGTATCTCGGGCGTGCATTTGCCCCACTGCAGCGCATCAAGCCCGTGGGGATCAGCGATTTCAAGGGAGCCGTCCAGACGGTGATGGAATCGCCTCACGCCGAACCATTGATGGCCCTGGCCGTAGTAGAAGGCGATCAGGTAGTCCGAGTCGCAGGTAATGCGGCGCGCATCGAAATCCACGCTGATCACGTCTCCGGCTTCGATGACGTGGCCGAACAGGCTGTGATGGGTGAGCAAGATGTGCCGCCCGAACATTCCTGCAGCCTGGGCAGGGTGCTCCAGTTGGCCCACAGCCGTCGCCGGCATGACGGGCCTTATGCGCTGCTGGCGAGCTGGCGCCTTGCGAACTGCGACGGCGCTCATGGCTTTGCTTTTTTCCTGGCAATGCGCTGCATGTGGAACTCAACATATTCCTGGCCTTTCCTGTCGAGGCTCGCATAAACCGGGTGTTGGTGCAGAGTGTCGGCGGGCGTCATCACCTGGCGGCCAGTCTCATCCTGCACTGCCAGCATTTCAGCCTTATCGCCCTCTCCAAACCAAGTGCCGATGTGTTGAATTCGGCCAATCATCGTATCGAGCAGCTCAGGCTCGGAGCGGGCCAGAGGCTTGGCGTCCATCACATTGATCTTGGCAATGAACGCATCTGGGAATTGCGACTTCAATGTGTCCAAGACCTTGGCAGCGTCTTGCCAGGATTCGTGACGAAACGCGAGGCGGGATCCGCGAGACGTCCAGACCTCGAATCGATGATCTGAGCCATTTCCCGAGGCCAGTTGCAGCCAGTCTTCCAGCGTCCGGATCTTGTCCTGGAACTCCCGTTCAATGGCGGCCATCCGGCCTTGATCCTTCAGCCGGCCCACAGCCCAATCAGGCAGGGGCGGAAGTGGATCAGGGACGATACTGGCGCAGTAGCTGTTCGTCTCCAACACACCGAGAATGAGGCATTCCCAGTGAGATGCGATCTCCTTGATGCGATCCAACAGGTCCAGCGCATCGACAGGCTCAGGCAGGGCTGGCGCTGCGCGGCGGTTCGGAGGAGTGGGGCGGGGGTTGCGGCCGGTCTTGGGGTTGATTCCGGCGTGGGTTTTCCCTGCCGCGCGAGGCGTGGCATCATTCGTCATGGTCTAAATTCCTGGCTAAGGGTTTTTGATCAAGAGCTCTGCGCAGTTGGAGCTGTGCAGGTTTCGGGCGAGGGCTAGCAGTTGGAGCTGCTGGCCCTTTGCTTTTTGGGCGGGAGGTGCTTGTTGATACTGCATAGGGTTGATGGCTTGGTTTGTGGGTGTCAACGATGCCCGTGATCCCGGTTCATTTAACTGGCAGCTTGAGATTTGCAGATTTGCAACACTCTTCAATGAGATTGGAGCGTTGCTCACGCCAGGGCTGCCTGGGGTTGCGAAGCTGGCTGCAGGGGTACGCCAGCGGGCTTCTTGTCGCGCTTCGGTTTCGGCGCGGTGCGCTGGGCCATCGCTACCTCGACCAAGGGGCGGATCAGCTCGACCACGCTGGCATACCAAGCGGGGCGGTAGCCAGAGTGCTGATGCTCTACAGCCTGATAGGGGACCAGCGCGCCGTACTCTTTGCCCAGTTCCGTCACCACCCATTTGCTGCGAGGCTGGCCCTTGCCGTTCGTCCAGCGCTCTTTCGTCTGGAAGCTCAGCTGCTCCAGCGCGTTGTTGACCTGTTCTGAGGTCGCTCCGGCACCGATGAGCACTGCCAGTTCCTTCGGCGTCGTGCGCGGGTTGTCCGTGGCGGCCGTAGTGGTCAGTAGGTTCGTGTAATCCAGGCCCGTGACGGCCTTCACTTCCTTCGCTGCGATGACCTTTGCCATGCCGTCATCCACGCCCAGCAGTTTGCAGATCTTGAGCTGTGCGCCAGTGATCGCCGCGGCTTCGCGGTAGCGCATTGAGGCGCGGGCGGGCTTGCTGGGGGCCGGCTTAGGCAGCGCGGCGGCCTGTTCCAGCTCCTCCAGGCGGGAGATGATGCGGTTGCGCAGGTGGATGTCATAGCCAGATGCGAGGGTCAGGGTCAGATTGCGGTTCAGCTCCACCGAAGACAGATAGCCGCGGCTCTCGTAGTGCAGCGTAAAGCATTGATTTTGTTCATGATCCAGAACGGGATCATCTTCAAATGCCCCTTTGAACAACGCTTCCACGTTGTCGCGGATGAACTGCCCGCGCTGGCTGGCCTTGTTGGCCGGGATGACGCTATCGACGTGCGCTCCCCCAAACAAGGTCAGAAGCATCACGCGGGTGTCACGGAGCACATGGCCGTGATTCTTGTCCGCGATGCTGGCGATTTCCTTGGTGTCCATCTTGCTGGGGATAGCGTTGACTTTGATGATGTTGCCCATTGGTTACGGTTCCTTTGCGGTGATTAACTATGCCAAATTTTTGAAAAAATTGCGCGTCACGATAAAGCTACTCATAAAGCACTTTTGAGTAACTCAAAAGTTGCTGAGGCGACTTTTAATTGGCTAACTACGATGTACTTTTTGGTTATTTCCGGTATGCGATGAATGGTTTGTTGACCTTCATCTTGTGTTAGTCATGTATTCTTTCTGCATGGGTTCGAAGCGGATGTCGTAGCCAAAAAAATCAATCCTTGTAGTTCCGTTGCGCTATCAAGCGCGGCTTCAAAGCCCCTTTTTTGAACGTTGCTCTCAGGGCTGGATGAGTCCAGCGTTGTAGGTTTGTGCTTAGCTCCTTGAAAATCCGGAAAAGAGATTTGGATATTCACATGGTCAATGCGCTTGGCCGGCTGGACGAGTTGAAACGGCAGCATGATCGGCGCACGGCTTTCAAGTCCTGACCCCTCATTTGCTGATTCAGTTCTGAGCCATGGCCCTGTTAGATCGGAAATCATGCCCAACCCCCGGCGAACAGATTGCGAATGATGTCTGGGCTTTCGGCGCGGTTGGTGGCGTCGCGTTCCTCCAGGTGCTCGAACACCGCCAGGGCCTCGAACTTGCTGCGAGGTTACGGGTGCTGGCATCTGGGATGCGCGGTGGTTGCGCCAGAGCAGGCCCACAGCCCAGGCCATTGACTGCAGCAGGGTTCCACCAGCGCGACAGCGCATGGCGACAAGACGGAACAGGCATGCGGCCTGGTTCATGAGGCGCTCCTTTTGATGGAGATGGGGAGGGCCTGGAACGCGGCGCCCGCGTCGATCTCGGTCTGGATGGTTTGTTCGCGCTCGTCGTAGGGCATGCCGGCTGCTGCCAGTTGCTCG
Source organism: Delftia acidovorans NBRC 14950 (assembly GCF_001598795.1). Taxonomy (GTDB): domain Bacteria; phylum Pseudomonadota; class Gammaproteobacteria; order Burkholderiales; family Burkholderiaceae_C; genus Comamonas; species Comamonas acidovorans. Next base: position 193,925 of record NZ_BCZP01000012.1, read on the forward strand.
CGCCGGGCGGCGGCGTAGTCAATGCGGATGCGCTCGCGGTCTTCGATCTGGCCGTTGCCGCCGAAGCCGCAATGCGAGCACATGCAGGGCACGCCCTTGGCTCTAAGCTCACGGCCCTGGCGCTCGGCGGCGCGGACTTGATGGGGCTGCAGGCCGTTGGCGCGGCAGATGCGACGGATCCAGCCTTCAGTGAGGCTGTTGTGCCCGTGGCGCGCGTCTTGGCGGACCTGCAAGAGCGCGTCCGTCTTGTTGAGCGTGATCTCTTCCAAGAGATAGCGGGAGAAGGGCTGCATCAATCACTCCAACAGGTTGAGGAATGGATGCCTGCGGCATCCCTTCGCAACACCTCGCTGCCGGGACTTCATCCCTGGACCTGCCCTCTGCATCCTGGTGGGCTTACCGGCTTCGTATCGCTTGCCGAGGTCTGTTCGCTTTGCGTGTGCGATGGATACATCTTATAACTTAAGTTATTTATTCGTCAATACTCTTGGTTATGTGATGTTCCAAAAAGATGCTCTACCCCTCAAGCCCTCTGCAACATGGCGATGTGAAGGGCGCTAGAACGTCTAGCGATAGGAGTTAGAAATGACGGCGCAGCGTCCGACCTTTGCTTCCCAAGGTCGATGGATACATTGGGGGATCACTCGGGAGACACCCATGCACCATCTCGACACCATCGATGGAATCATTGCGCTCGCGGAGACAGGCCCTGGCGTTGAGCCAGGCGAGGCGCTCAACGTACTGGCTAGGATCATCAGCGACATGGATCCCCAGGAGGCCCACTACAAGGAGCGGGTGGCTGGCTTGGTACTCGTTGGGGCGACACTGTGGCGCACGTCCATCGCGGCAGGCGACACGAGCATTGATGCTGCCCTTTGGCGGGCGTAGAGCCCCAACAAAAAGCCCCGGCATTCGGGGCTTTGGCATCCACAGTGGCGATGGTTACCTTTGTGAGAAGTACCTCTTCCGCACGCCATCAACCGTCTGGTTGCACAGATTCTGCGTCGCAAGAGTGATCTCGGGGACGTGGATGCAGACCCCTGGCGAATGCCGAAAAGAATCAGCCTTCACTTCGTCGAAGTACTGCACTTCGCCGTCGGCGAGTTTGACGGTGTAGCGCGTCTTGTACTGCTGTACTGGGGCCGAGTCGGCCGCTGATCCAAGCATCGCCCCCAAGATTCCTACTGCCAAGTTCGCTCCAACTGAGTAGCTGTTGCCGCGCAAGGATCGATCAATGTACGCGGCGCTTGCCACAGCCCCGCCGAGAGCTGCGCCGCCAGAAGTGCCTGGTGTGGATTGGTCAACAGTCTGGACGTCAGTTATCACGCCATATCGATCAGGCTGGTGAGTTCGGACAGCGTGGGTATCTTGGAGCTTTGCTTGCTCGTCGGGAGACAGTGCATCCCAGTTGTCCTTTGACAGGTGCGCAATCGTTTTGGTGGGTGTTGGCGCAGCTTCTTGAGTGCTCGGGGTTGTCAGCTTCCAGGCGCCAAGCGCAGGGACTTCGACCTGCGGGACTGCCGTATACCCTGGGTCAGTGGTCCTTGCGGTATATCGAGGCATCTCTGGCGCTGAAGTGGCGCAGCCAGCTAACGTGGCAGCCAACAATGCAAGGAAGAGCGGCGAGCGCATAGTCACTCGTCGAACTTGATTGCGCGGCCCTTGCCCTCAAGGCTACCCCAGCTCATCAGCGATATTCCGCCCTTTCCGTAGCGAGCCAAAACGACAGCATCGGCCCCCATCTCAGACGCCTTCTCTTTGAGCTTTTCAGTCACCATCTCGCGGGTAGGGTCCGGGTGGAAGACGGTGGTTTTGTTGACCATGACAGAGATGTCGCCAAGCATCCTGTACTTGCGGTCTGTGATGTCGCTTTCTGTGACCTGGATCTGCGATGGTTGCTTCTTCGGCCCCTGACCTGCAGTGATGTCGGCTGCACTGTTGTCCACTGAACTGGTTGACCAAGTTGCACAGCCCGTCATAGAGGCGCACAAAAGAATTGAGCAAAGAATTTTCGTGCGCATAGCTTTCCCTATTGTGGTGTTGTATCAAAAAGTACGGAGAGTGTAGGCCGTAACCGTTGAGCTTTGCAATGAGAAAGATTGCAAGTCACTCTACCGTCGCGGCCAAGCTCGGCCTGCGTGCCCTGCCGCATCCTGATCAGCCGATCCACTACTTCGATCGGTATCCCCAACCAAGCCGTCTTGACCGGCAGGAAGGCTGATGTTTTGGCCTGTACTTGAGTCTTTTGAGGGCTTTGCCGTTGGCGGCGCGTCGGCGCTGGCGGACTGGAGTCAGGGCGATAGTGTCATCGCATCATAAGAAATCCCGCTGACTAATGTGAAGTGGCGCACTCAGACTGCCGCTGTCTGCGAGGCAACGCGCTGCCTTGATGCGTGGCTGCAGCGATGCTAGACGTGATGCAGCGGCGCGCCTGGAGTTGGACTGAACAGGCCAAAACCATGAGCGACACCTGTACGTATTGCGTCGGTGGCATTCATGTGCAGATTGCCCCGTTCAATGATGTTCCACATCTGCTCGTCAAATGTGGCGCCTGCGGCAACTACTATGTCTCGATGCCTAATGATATCGAGTACCAAAGAATCATGCGCTCCTTTGAGTGCCTCAGGGCTCCCGCTACCCTGCAGTCCGGCGGAGTAAGGTTGATGGAACATGAAGGAGGCCGTATCGCATGTGTGCCGCTTGCTACCAGCCAAGTAGATGAGCGTTGCGCAAGACTCGATGGCACCCATGTTGAAGGTGCTGACAGGTATTTGTAGACTCTTGATAACGTTTGCGATCGTCACGGCGGATGCAATGTGTCCGCCTGGCGAAGAGATCAGAAGGTTGATCTGGGAAAAAGAACTATTCGCCTGATACAAAGCCGGAATAGATCTTGTAATCGTGCCGTTGTCTACAACGCCTGACAACGTCATCCAGACGATCGGTTTCTCATCCATAGCTCGGCCCCCTTTAAGCAGCCAGTCAACAGCAGCTCACTTGGAAAGATCAACTATGCATTTGGCGAATTGCTCAACCATCTCGTTTGACCTTTCTCGTATCAATTGGCTCTCTCCAGCTTTAGAGTCTTTTACGGTTAGGTCAATCTCAATGTGCACATCTTGTTGACCTTTCTTCCTATTGAAGCCAAGCACAGTCTTTTGATTTTTCATGATTCCCTCGAAAACCTGCCTCTGTGAGTCATCAAGTGCTCCGATGAACAAAGCGTAGCCTGGGGTTTCTGCCTCTGTTCTGATGATATTTTTTGGAGCAATCCCATTGGTGTCTCTCAGGAAAGCGTTTGCTGGAGCCCACGCTTTGGCACTTCCGTCCATACCATCTCTCACGCCAACCTTCAGCGCATAGCCAAAAGTATTCTGGTATGTCCTAATATAGTAGGAGCCATTTACCAATACAGGAGCGCTAGCCTTAGTAGCAAAATCACGGCCAATGGCGGCGAACTCAAAGCCACATGCACTTAACTGTCCGTCTGCCGTTTCACGATGACTTTTCACGAACAGCGTTCCAGACATGTACTCTGCAAGCTGCCTTTCTAGATCGCTTGTGGAGCACCATCCCGCCGTGGGCAGTAATGCAAGAAGAGCGAATAGATGATTTCTTGGCATGTCTTTCTCACATCATGATCTGCATACCATAGATTGAATCTGCAATTCGTTTTCCTGTCAATCGGACATGCGCGTTTGCAGATTAAACTTTAGAGTTAGGCCATCAGGGTCAATACTGCTGACAAAGAAATTTCCAGGTGCACCCTATTCTCCTTTATTCGGGCACCCACTTCCCAATAACTACACCACAGATGGTCGCCTCGCCGTCGATTGGTGTGAGCCTGGGCTTCCAGTCCGGGTTCAAGGCGCGCAGGAACTTGCGGCCATCCTCTTCTAAGTACTGCTTGAACGTGGCTTGCTCTTGGCTCTCAAGGCGGACCACAACACGGTCGCCTGGTTGAGCCATCCGGCCCGGATCCACAAAGATGATGTCCCCAGGCTCGTAGGTAGGGCGTGCGCCGGGGTTGCTCATGCTTTCACCTTCAACGCGGAGACAAAACGTGGTTTCTCCATGCCGCACAGGGCATGGCAGCCAGTCCTCCGCGTCACCTGGGCGAAACGTGTCCACTATCTCAGACCAATTTCCTGCTTGCACCGACGAAATCAAGGGTACAAGCTTAGGTGTGGGGCGGTCTGAAAAGTGGCCTGTCATCGGCATCATCACCTGATGTATGCGCAGTGGCTTCATGCCTGCGAGTTCCTCTGCTGTAGTGCCAAGCGCAGCAGCGATCTTGGCCCCGTGCTTCGTATCCCCGCCCTTTTCGATCTTCGCGATCGATACCTGAGAAATGCCTACGGCCTCAGCGAGTTGAGCTTGGCTCCACCCCCGCTGTTCTCTTAGCGCCTTCATGCGCTCACCAAAAGTACTCACTGACATCTAGTGATCCTATAACCGCCGTTGTGGGTGGTCAAAGAGTCTTGGTTATTGACATTGAGAACCTGGGTTATAAAATGGGTTATGCACGAAAAAAACCCATCTGTCCCGGCCCTTCGTGAAGCTATTTCCCTTGCCGGCTCTCAAGCAGCGCTGGGCCGGCTCATGGGGCACTCGCAGGTACTTGTTCACAAGTGGCTCAACAGCTCCAAGCCTTTGGGCGAAAAGCACTGTGCGAAGCTGGAAAAGCTCCTGGGCATCCATCGTTCGCGATCACGCCCTGATGACTGGCAGGAAATCTGGCCAGAACTCGTGCAGTCCACTGACGAAGCTGCGGAAGCATGACTCATGCCGCCGCGTCAGGACATCCTCCGCCCGCCGCGCGCTGTCTCCAGCTCGCGCTCCACGCACATCACGACCCGGCTCGCCCGGCAGCGGATGTGCAGCTCTCCCGCCATCCATGACAACTCCAGCTGGCTGGTGGTCAACGTCTGCTCCCGCGCGCTGGTGTCGGGGTTCACGTTGGTGCTGACGCTAGTCCTTGTGCTGGCGTGGAAGGGCTGTGTTTTGAGGTTCATGGCGGCTCCCTTTGGTGTGGTGTTTGTTTGCATTGCCGCGATGTTCGGCGTTCCCTTCTTCCCCGTCCACGTCCAATTTTTCAGGAGCCGGATATGAGCGCTCTCGATGCGCTGCGCCGCGGCGTTGATCACTTCCCGGGTGGCCGCGCTGTCGTGGCTGTTCGTCTCGGCAAGACGGACGAGGTTCTGCGCAAGGAGCTGTCTGGCGCTTCGTCGCACAAGCTCGGCGCTGTCGATGCGCTGGCCATCACCAGCCTGCTGCGCGAGGCAGCCATGCCCCACTGCTACGACTACGCGGCCTATGTCGCGGGCGAGGCTGGGGGGCGCTTTGAGCTGATGGAGGCTTGCCGCGTGGTGGTGGCGAGCCCCGTGGACAAGGTGTCAAAGCTGGTGCTGGAGACCTCGCACATCACCAGCGCGGTGATCGAGGCCATGCAAGACGGCGTGATCTCAGACAACGAGCTGGCGCAGATCGAGCGCGAGATCGCCGAGGCCGAGGAGGTGCTTCGCAAGCTGCGCCAGGCCGCGCGTGCCGTCAACGCCGCAGGCAAACCCCGTGAGATGAACGAAGCGCAGGGCGCGAAGGAGTAGGTATGGCCGGGGACTGGATCAAGATGCGGACTGACCTCTACCGAGACCCCAAGGTCTCGCTCATTGCTGATGCGCTGATGGCTCCTGGCAGCGAGCTTTCGCGTTACGTCACGAACAACTGCCAGCGTGAAATGACCGTCACCCGTAACGTTATGCGTAACGTCACGGTCGGAGCGCTGGTGTCTGTTTGGGGTGTGATGCGACAGCGTGGAAAGCGTAACGGTGACGATTTGGTGTGTCACGGCGTGACGCTGATGGTGCTCGATGACATCGCTGATCTGCCTGGATTTGGTGCTGCACTCGCGCTTTCGGGCTGGGTTTTGCAGACCTCTGAGGGCCTTGAGTTCCCCCGATTTTTCGACGAATACAACGTCTCCCCAGAGGAGAAAACCCGCTCACAGGGTGCTGAACGCCAGCGCCGTTACAGGGAGCGCCAAGGGCAAAAAAGTGACGGCCAAAGTGACGGTTTTAGCGGCGTCACGGGTGACGTAACGGATAACGTCACTGTGACGCCTAGAGAAGAGAAGAATAGAGAAGAGAAAGAGAATACCCCCCAATCCCCCACCGGGGGCCGGCAGCGTCGTCGCAATGCTGCCGAGGAGCCTGACGGCTTTGTCGAGTTCTGGTCGGCATACCCCCGAAAGGTCGGCAAGGACGCTGCTCGCAAGGCTTTCGCCAAGCGCCGGCCAGACGCAGCGCTGTTGGCGAAGATGCTGGCGGCCATCACGATCCAGGCAAGGTCAACGCAGTGGCTGCGTGACGATGGCCAGTTCATTCCGCACCCCTCGACGTGGCTCAACGCGGGTCGTTGGGACGACGAAGAGGGCGTGGGGCAAGCGGGGCAGGGCGACAGCGAGAGCCGTCCCCGCTGGGCTCTGCAGGCCGGTTTCGAGAACCGCTGGGAGGCGGAAAACGCGGGTTGTCGTGAGCACAACGCCCACCAATTCCGCGATGGCCAGCGCGCGGAGGTGACCGCTTGAACGCCGCCGAACTCAGCCAGCGCATGGCCTCTGACGCCGCGGCGATTGCGCAGTACCTGCTGCCCAACGGCAAGCGCAAGGCCGGCGAGTGGGTGGCTGGCAGCATCAACGGCGAGGAGGGCCAGTCGCTTTCCGTCCGCCTGACGGGCGCCAAGGCCGGCGTGTGGAAGGACTTCGCATCGGGTGAGGCAGGCGATCTGCTGGACCTGTGGGCCGCCTGCCGCAGCCAGTCCATCGGCGAAGCCATCCGCGAGGCGAAGCAGTACCTGGGCATCCGCGACGTGATGCCCGAGCGCGAGAAGAAGACCTTCAAGCGCCCGGCAAAGCCGCAGTGCCAGCCCGCCAAGGCCGGCGTGAAGGAGTGGCTCAATGGCCGTGGCATCACCGACGAGACCATTGCTGCCTTCCGGGTGGCCGAGCAGATCCGCGGCGGCAAGACCTACGCCGTGTTCCCGTACCTGCGCAACGGTGAGTTGGTCAACGTGAAGTACCGCAACATTGCGGAGAAGCGCGACATGCGGCAGGAGGGCGGGGCAGAGCCTTGCCTTTTCGGCTGGCACCTGATCGACCCCAAGGCCCGCACCGTGGCGATTACGGAAGGCGAGATCGATGCCATGACGCTGCACCAGGTTGGGATCCCCGCGCTGTCGGTCAATGCTGGCGCTGGCAATCACCAATGGCTGGAGAACGACTGGGAGCGACTGGACTGCTTCAGCGAGATCCTGATCTTTTTCGACAGCGACGAGGCTGGCAAGGCCGGGGCGCAGGAGATCGTTCGCCGCCTGGGGCTGGAGCGCTGCAAGCTGGTCACGCTGCCCGAGAAGGACGCGAACGAGTTCCTGCAGAAGGGCGCTTGCGGCGAGGACTTCTGGCACGCCACCAAGGAAGCCAAGACCCTGGACCCCGAGGAGATGCGCCAAGCCAGCGACTTCATCAACCGCGTGAAGTCCATGTTCTATCCGGCCCACGATGACGAGGGCGACCCGGTGCTGCGCCTGGACAAGGATCTGGACTGGTTCGAGTTCCGCTCCGGCGAGGTCACCGTCTGGACTGGCTACAACGGCCATGGCAAGAGCCTGATGCTGTCTCAGGTGCTGCTGGGGCTGATGCAGCAGGGCGACCGCGTGATGGTTTTCTCCGGAGAGATGACACCCGAACGCCAGCTCAAGCGCACCGTCAAGCAGGCGGCGGGCCTGGACCGTCCGAGCATGGCTTACATCGATGCCATTGGGGCCTGGCTGCACGACAAGCAATGGTTCTTCAACGTGGTGGGTAGCGCAGGCATCGACCGTCTCCTGGCCGTGTTCCTGTACGGCTCCAAGCGTTACGGCATGCGTCACTTCGTGATCGACAGCTTGATGATGACGGACGTGCCCGAAGACGGCCCAGGCAGCATGACCGCCCAAAAGGAAGCCGTCCGCAAGATCTGCGACTTCGCGCGCCGCAATGGCGTGCATGTCCACCTGGTCGCCCACCCGCGCAAGGGTGCTGACGAGTCCAAGGGCCCTGGAAAGCTGGATGTTGCCGGGTCTTCCAAGATCACCGACGGAGCTGACAACGTGTTCACGGTATGGAGCGCGCGCAAGGACGAGAACGACGCCGGCCACGACCCCGACAAGCCCGACGCCAAGCTGGAACTGCAGAAGCAGCGCAACGGCGACGTGCAGCACTACAGCCAATACCTCTGGTTCAACAAGGCCGCCCAGCAGTTCGCCACGAACAGCCGGCGTCGCGCCATCAACTACGTCCCTTTCTCAACCCAGGAGCCAAAAGATGAATTCGCTGACCAACCCTGATCGCGCTGTCCCGAACCTTGCGGCTGGCCATGTCCTGCTGTGGAGCCAGAGCCAGTGCGCGCTGCATATCGAGCCCCTCATGGACATGCTGACCAAAAACCGCAGGGCGTGCGCAGCTGACCATTGCATGGACTACGTGCCTCTGACCATCGGCACACGCGAGGAGTGCGACGCCGCAGCAAGTCGGCTCCGGCCAGTCCTCAACGAACGCCGCAGCGGCACCCCATCCCATTGATCCAGAAGACCGTATGACAACAGAAGCACCAACCACACTCGCCGCTGAGCGGCCCAATGTCATCGAGCGCCTGACGAGCGCGAGCACCAGCAGCGATCTTTCCGTGGACCTGGAGAAACGCGGCGACGCGGACTACCTGATCGCCGCTGGCATCCAGCGCGCAGGCCTGGGCCGGCTGGTCCAGCAGCTGATCTGCGAATGGGACCGCCGCGAGAAGCCGCGCCCGCTGACCGAGGAGCAGTTGCAGCGCGTGGCCGAGCAGCTGCCCCGCAAGAGCCGGGGGCGTCTCGACATGGTGGGAGCCCGCGTGGCCGAAGGCCGGTGGCACATGGAGCGCCGCATGCAGATCCTGACCAGCCTGCCGCAGTACGCCCGCCTGGTGGACGCGCACGCCGGGTTCCTGCCCTGGGTGCTGGCGCAGGGCATCAAGAATGCCCGCGCCAAGCTGACCGACGTGCTGCTGTGGTGGTGCGACCGCAAGTGCCCAGGCTGCGGAGGCGTCAAGCTGGGCGAGATAGCGATCTGCGAGACCTGCAAGGGCTTCGGCGACCGTGAGGTGCCGCACGAAGCCGAGGGCCAGCTGATCTCCGAGCACATCGCCACCCATGTGGACCGCGCACGCTCGGGCACCATCGCCGCGCTCAAGCGCATGAAGGGGCTGAAGGTGGTTGCAGCCGGGAAAGGGTGATGTATACTGCGTGCCTAGAGCGCAGGCGCAAGTAAACCGCCTTCCTCCCATCGGCAACGTCCCCAGGCGGTGAGTCTGGCAAGACATGAAAGCGATGGAAGGTCGCGCTCAGATGAAAAGCCCGCCAGCTCTGAAGCCTGCGGGCTTTCTTTTTGGCGAGAAATGCTCCGACAGGGCCGCGCTGTCCAACCCACATCCGAACGCTGCTCCGGCTGTCATGCCGGAAGAGATGAGCTGATTAACCTAGGTTCCGGTGCTGCAAAGCAACCGTTTCAAAGCTCAACTCCCAAAGGACGTTTGTATGAACAAGGATCAAGTTAAGGGTGCGGTCAAGGATGCTGCTGGCAAGGTTCAGCAAAAGGCCGGCGAGCTGATTGACAGCCCTGAGCAACAAGCCAAGGGCGTGGCCAAGCAGGTCGAGGGCAAGGCCCAGAAGAAAGCTGGCGACGTGAAGGAAGCGATCAAAGACGCGAGCAAGTGATCATCGTCAGGCTGAACAAAAGCCCGCTCGGTTCGCCAGCGGGCTTTACTCTTTGTGGGCTTCCATCTCGCGATGCCGGTCTGTGGCTTTGTTGTGCCAATCGCGGTCGCTCCCTAAGATGCCGAATCTCAAATACCAGCGCGTCTGAAGGGATCCCGGCATGTACCTGATCGCAGCCCTAGGCTTCGTGCTCCTGCATTTGCTGGTAGCCGTAGCGATATGGATCCCATTGATGGCGATTCATATTGGGACAAAGTGGATTGGGGAGATGAACGCAGACCAGATCATTCTGCGCATCGGCTCCTTTTCGCTCGCCATAAATGCGCTCTGCATCTGGATGTGGCTGATCGCTACGCAGTTCGAGGGGAAGGTCCCGACGCTTGTCTTGTCTCCGTTCATTTACTGGTTTGTCGGGTGCTTTTTTGTCTTGAGGCGGCTTGCCCGACAAACGAGGCTGCCCAGGTTCGGCGCTACCAAGACTGGCTGCGTGCTCATGGGCACCCTGGCGCTCGTCTGGGTGATCTGGAAGATTATTTTCATCTGGGCCAAGAGCGGTGGGTTCCAGTCGATGTGATGCGGTGATAGCCGCGCCGCCGGTCTCCCGGCACGTCCCCTGTCCATGGAACGGCTGGTCCAGCGCCTCTCGCGGGCTCTTTGCCGTAGGTCATGCGCAGAGGCGAAGGTTAGTACCTTTGCTGGCGTGATGTGTGGGCCTCCCTTACGCAGCAATCGTCTGGATTGCCGACGCTGCCAGCAGCACAATGAAGTCAAGGTAACAAGCAGACTTCAACGATGCAAGAAATGAGATGCGCCAGTTGCAATCGCAAGCTGGCTGTTGGAGTGTTCCAGCACCTGAACATCAAGTGCCCGCGCTGCGGGACGCTGAATTCCTTGAGGGTCGAGAACCCCAAACCTGAGTGCCATCGAGCGCCTGTGAAAACAACTGAAAGGCAGTCTCCATGACCACTCTCGCAAATCCCACGCCTATCGGCGCGATGTTCGCCAACCTTGCGTTCAGCACTACGCCCGTGCAGATCGTTTCCCCGTCTTCGAACCTCCACGGCATCGTGATCCGCACCTGCTACATGAGCGCCGTTGCGGGCGTCATGGGTGTGCAGCTCTACGCAGATCGCTCGGCGCCCTCGGGCTTCGCGGACGCCACAAAACGAGTGATCCTGATCGGCAACCCGATTCCTTCCATCGCGCTGCAGTATTCGCTGTATGTGCCACCTGGTCTGGGCCTGTGGGCTGTCGGTTCGGGTACAGGCGGCAGCGTTGAGATCACCTACGACGTTTTGACCGCTCCGCTTGCCTAACAGCCGAGCGCTAGGACTATCTCAAGCCCGCTGGCGCTGCCAACGGGCTTTTCTGTTTCCGCCTTGAGCCAGTCAGGGCGCGCGCCGCGATCCGAGCGCGCGGGGTTCTCTGCCGCGAGCTGCCGCGGTGCTGGCTGCGAAGCGAACGGCGTATCCCCAGCGGCATTGCGCCGTGAGTCCGATGGGGAAATGAATTAATTAGTTGTCTTGCTAATATTCAACAAATAGTCAGGAAGTATTAAATACTCTAATTAGACTTGGTACGTGCTAATGATAATCGTTAGCACCATAACCATTTATTGAGAATAGGGAGCTTTGCATGAAGAAGTCTTTGTTTGCTGCTGTGGGTGTTTTGGCGGCATTGGGGGCGGCGTCCAACGCATTTGCCGCAGGCAATTTGGAACAGGCGCATATTTGCGTCGTGTCTGGCTGGGCGTGTGACCAAGCCGATCCGAGCTACACCGGTAGCGTTCTGGTGTACCACAGCGATGGGCGACTGATTCGCAAGCTGACTGCCAACCACACCCGTGAGCCCGGCGTGGGTGCTGCCTGCGGTGGTAATTCCAACCGTGGTTTTGCTGGAGAGCTGGATACAACTCCTGGACAGGATTTCTCCGAGGGCTACCACAACGTTCGTGTGTACTTTGAGCGTCGCAATGGATCGCTGCTCGAAATCAGTGGATCGCCTCGAGTTGTGCTGTTTGGCCCCGCGCAGCTGAGCCCTGGACCCAACGAGTGTGCTAATCCGCGAGGCTGGGGAAACTAATTCGGTTGAATAGTTCCTGAGCCGCACGGCGCCTCATTCACCAACCCGGCATTGCCGGGTTTTTCGTTCCTGAGGGGGCGTATATCAGCCGCGACCAGGCCCATCCGGCACAGCATGCATTGCGTGGGGTGTAAGGTCTGCGTGGCGGCGCCTGTCAAGGAGGGTAGATGCTCAAGACGCTCAAGAGCACGCTGCCCGTACTGGACACCCGCCGCGTGCAGACAATGCAGGCCGGCAGCTGGCGCACCAGCGATCAGACGGCAGCGCAGCGCGGCTACGGCTACAAGTGGCAGCAGGCACGCGCGGGCTTCTTGCGCTCGCATCCGCTTTGCGTGATGTGCCAGGCCGAGGGCGTGGTGACCGCAGCCACGGTGGTCGACCACAAGATCCCGCACCGCGGCGATCAAGCGCTGTTCTGGGACCGAGGCAACTGGCAAAGCCTTTGTGCCACGCACCACAGCAGGGACAAGCAACGCGAGGAGCAGACGCAATGAAAGTCAGAGCACTGAAGAAGCGCGCCCAACGGTTGACGAGGCTTCGCATCGGCTGGGTCACAAGGAGGAGGCTGGACGCTTTGGTGCAGGCTGTCGCGTCGGCGCATCTGAAGTTCTTCGAAGAGCTGGCGGGGAAATTCGATCTGATCGCCAGAGAGCTACCTGCCGAGCATCAGTTCCAAGCTGGTGACTACGCCACCCGGGACGGCACGGACGTGCAGCTGGTGACCTACGCCAACGACCGATATGCAGACTTCCTGTGCCTGAAGGCGCCGCGCACCGGCTGGATCGGCGTCGGAGAGGTCGAGCACAACGGCCAGTGGAAGTACACGCCGCTGACGGCCGAGGAGGCTCGGGGTATGGGCGCGGTGCTCGAAGCGGCGCCAGAGCCCGCCTGACGCGATCCAGAGGCATTGCCGGGGCGGCCAGGGGAGGGGGTGGGGCAAAGTCTGGAGCCCTCGCCGGCCTAGACCGCCCTGTTCCGCACGCGCGAGAAATTTCCCCCTATTCAAATAATTCAAATGGAGTTGCTATGTCCGGAGTCAAAGGGCGCAGCGGCGGCGCGCGTCCGGGCGCCGGCCGTCCACCGAAAGAGCCCGCATACCTGAACCTGAGCGTCACCTACGACGAGCCCGCCAAGTTCCTCAAGGCGGTGATGAACGACAGCGGCACCGAAGCCAAGCTGCGGATTGACGCTGCGAAAGCGCTGCTGTCCGCAGAGGTCCGCCGCGGCGAGAACGGGGGCAAGAAGGCCGCACGCGCTGGCGCTGCCGCCACCCGAGCGAAGAGTGGGAAGTACGCATCGGCCGCACCGCCGAACCTGCAGTAGGAGGGGCCGAATGCCTGAATGGTCTACCGCATGCGTTGACTGGGCTGAGCGGATCCGGGAGGGACGCTCGATCATCCCGCCGCCGATCTTTCCTGAGGAGGCCGAGGCGGGCCTGGCCGTGATGCGGGATCTGCGCATCGTGGACGCCCCGGGAAGCCCACGCATGGCTGACGCCTGCGGGCAGTGGATCTTTGATCTGGCTGGCTCCATCTTCGGTGCCTACGACGCCCAAAGCGGCCGCCGGCTCATCAAGGAATGGTTCGTGATGCTGCCGAAGAAGAACTTCAAGTCCGGCTTGGCGGCATCCATCATGCTTACCTGCTTGGTGCGCAATTGGCGCCGGTCGGCCGAGTTCACCATCCTGGCTCCAACAAAGGAAGTGGCTGACAACAGCTTCACTCCGGCCAAAGACATGGTGCAGTACCTCGAAGAGAGCGAGGACGAGGATGAGGAGCCCTACAGCGAGTTGGCGGAATTGATCCATGTGCAGGACAGCCAGCGGATCCTGACCCATCGCAGCATGGGCGCGAAACTGAAGGTAATCGCGGCGGACACGAATACCGTTTCCGGCAAGAAGTCTGCAGTGCTGCTGGTGGAGGAGCTTTGGCTGTTCGGCAAGATCGCCAAGGCAAAGGACATGCTGCGGGAAGCTGGCGGCGGGTTGGCTGCACGCCCCGAAGGTTTCATCCTGTACATCACCACCCAGAGCGACGAGGAGCCCGCGGGCGTGTTCAAGGAGAAGCTGGAGTACGCGAGGGGTGTGCGCGACGGCACCATCATTGATCCCGAGTTCCTGCCCATACTGTTCGAGCACCCGCCAGAGCTGGTGAAGAACGAGGGCTGCATGCTCCTGGAGAACCTGGCCATGGTGAACCCCAATCTGGGGTACTCGGTGGACCGGCCGTTCTTGGAGCGCGAGTTTCGCAAGGCGCAGCAGGAGGGCAAGGAGTCGCTCAAAGGCATGCTGGCCAAGTACGGCAACGTTGAGGTCGGCCTGAAGCAACGTTCCAACAGCTGGGCCGGTGCAGAGTTCTGGGAGCTTCGTGGGAACCGCCGCATTTCGCTCGAATACATCCTGCGCGAGTGCGAGGTCGTTGTGGTCGGGATTGACGGTGGCGGGCTGGATGACTTGCTGGGCTTAGCTGTTGAGGGGCGTCACCGAGGCGTGACTCGCTGCGCGCTCTGGAACAAGGCATGGATCCATCCCATCGGCATCGAACGGCGTAAGTCGGAGGAGCCGAGATACCGAGACTTCGAGCGCGACGGCGACCTAGTCGTGGTGGAGCGCCCGGGGCAGGATCTGGAGGAGCTCGCGGCGGTCTGCAAGGAGATCTACGACGCCGGCCTACTGGCGCGCATCGGTCTGGACCCTGAGCGAACGCACAAGGTTGTGTACCAGGCGCTCATTGATGCCGGGATACCGGAGGAAATGATCATCGGCATCTCGCAGGGTTGGAAGCTCACCGGCGCCATGGCTGTCGCGGAGCGGGGCCTGGAGGATGGGAGTCTTACTCACGCGGCACAGCCTCTCATGGCCTGGTGTGTGGGCAATGCGAAGGTGGTGCCCTCAGGCAATGCCTCGCTGATCACGAAGCAGGCCAGCGGCACAGGGAAGATTGATCCGCTGATGGCCTCCTTGAACGCCGTCACGCTCATGGCCACCAATCCGCAGGCCAAGGGGCCATCCGTCTACGAGACGCGCGGCATGCGCTTTCTATAGGGCACGACCACATGAAGATATTCGACAAGCTGTTCCGGCGGGATGGGCCGGAGGCTCAGTCGCGCCCGCGAGCCAGTTCGGAAGGAATTACCTTCCAGGGGCTGGACGACCCGGCGCTGCTGGAGTTCATCCGCAACGGCCAGATGGGCGCATCGAACCGGATGCTGCGCAACACCTCGGCGCTGCGCTGTCTCTCGCTGATCGGCAATGGCCTGGGCATGCTGCCCACCAGCCTTTACCGGGCCGGAGACGACAAGGAGGTCGCCAGGGAGCACCCAGCGCACAAGCTGCTGCGCTACAAGCCGAACCCCTGGCAAACACCGATGGAGTTCAAGAGCCAGATGCAGCTGCTGCTGGAGACCGAGGGCAACGCATACGCGCGCATCATCCGCGCCGCCGGGCGCCCGATCCACCTGATCCCCTTCGAAAAGGGCAAGGTGGACGCCAAGCTGGGCAGCGGATGGCGCATGCAATACCGCTGCATGACCGAGAACGGCGGGCAGATCACTCTGGATCAGGAGGAGATCCTGCATGTGCGCGAGATCTCGTTCGACGGCGTGCTGGGACTGTCCAAGCGGCAGCTGTCCAACGAGGTCTTCGAGCTGGCCGAGCAGGCGCAGCGCGCGGCCGGCAACATCTTCAAGACTGGCGTGATGGCTGGGGGCGCGATAGAGACGCCGAATGCTCTCTCAGACCAGGCGTACAACCGCATGCGGGCCTCGCTGGACCAGGGACTGAGCGGCTCCGAGAACGTCAACAAATGGATGATCGCGGAGGAGGGGGCCAAGGCCAATCCCTTCACCTCGACGGCCAAGGACGGCCAGCAGCTGGAAAGCCGCAACCACCAGATCGAGGAGGTCGCCCGCCTGTACGGCGTGCCCCGCCCGCTGCTGATGATGGATGACACAAGTTGGGGCTCCGGCATTGAGCAACTGGCCATCTTCTTCGTGCAATTCACGATGACGCCGCGCTTCACGGCATGGGAGCAGGCCCTGGAGCGCTCGCTGCTGACGGATGCAGAGCGGGGCCACTACTACTTCAAGTTCAACGAGCGCGCGCTGCTGCGCGGCACGCTCAAGGACCAGGCGGACTACTTCGCCAAGGCGCTGGGCGCCGGTGGCCACCAGCCATGGCACACGGCCAACGAGGTCCGCGACCTGGCTGAGTACCCGGCAGACCCGAACCCGAAGTTCAACACCCTGGGCGATCCCTCGGGGAAGAAAGCAAGCAATGAGCCTCAAACAACTACCTGAGATCCGCGCGGATCACCGGCTGTCCAAGGCTGGATTCGACCTGCGCCCTGATGCGGTGGACCGATGGGAGCCCGAGGTGCGAGCCTCGGCCAGCGACGCGGAAACGAGCATCTCCATCTACGACTCCATCGGGGAGAACTGGGAGGGCACGGGCGTCACGGCCAAGCGCATCGGCGCCGCACTGCGCAACATCGGTGCGCGCGACGTGACGGTCAACCTCAACTCCCCGGGTGGCGACTTCTTCGAGGGCATGGCCATCTACAACCTGCTGCGCGAGCACAAGGCCAAGGTGACCATCCGCGTGCTGGGCGTGGCCGCCTCGGTGGCTTCGGTGATTGCCATGGCCGGCGACGAGATCCTGATGGGTGATGGCTCGTTCCTGATGATCCACAACGCCTGGGCCGTGGCCGTCGGAAACCGCCACGACATGACCGACACAGCCGCCGTGCTGGCGCCGTTCGATGCCGCGATGGCTGCGCTGTATGCCCACCGCTCCGGGATCACCGAGGCTGAGGCCGCGATGCTGATGGATCGCGAAACCTGGATCGGTGCGCAACAAGCAGTCGATGACGGCTTCGCCACTGGCCTGCTGCCCAGCTCGGAGATAACCCGCACGGCCCAAGCATCTGGCGCGCGCAAGCCGCTGGCGCTGATCGAGGCCTCAATGGCCAAGGCCGGCTACTCGCGCAATGCGCGCAGAGATGCGTTCAAAGCCCTGTTTTCCAACGGCACGCCGGGCGCTGCCGATCCTGGGGCCACGCCGCGCGCTGGCCCTGAAGTCGCAGCCTCGCTGCAATCGCTGCTGGACACGATGCGCGTGTAGACCGCAGCAACCACCAACCCAATCGGCCGCCCTTGAGGCGGCTTTGTCATTTCTGAAAGGGCCACACCATGGCAAAGCAACACACCGCACGTCCCGTTCCCCGCGGCATCATGTCCGTTCGTGCCGAGGCACCCAGCAACGCCGAAGTCAAGGCGTTGATTGATGGCCTGCAGCAG
>NZ_BCZP01000013.1 GCF_001598795.1 Delftia acidovorans NBRC 14950
TGCGCCGCTCATGCCGTTGCAGGTGGTGCAGGCAAAGGCGACGATGCCAAAGCCCAGCTGCTCCAACTCGCTGAGCAGCCCGGCTTCCTTCAGATACAGCTCAACGGCCTTGGAGCCCGGCGCCAGCGAGGATTTGACCCAGGGCTTGCGCGTGAGACCCAGGCGATTGGCATTGCGCGCCAGCAAGGCGGCGGCGATGACATTGCGCGGGTTGCTGGTGTTGGTGCAGCTGGTGATGGCGGCAATGATGACGGCCCCATCGGGCATCAGGCCCTGGCTCTCCTGGGCGCGGGCGGCCTGCAGTTTTGCCGCATCGGCAATGCCGCGCTCGGCCAGGGCAGAGGTGGGCAGGCGCCGGTGCGGATTCGAGGGGCCGGCCATGTTGCGCACCACGGTGGACAGGTCGAACTGCAGCAGGCGCTCGTACTGGGCATCGGCCAGGCTGTCGCTCCAAAAGCCTGCGGTGCGCGCATAGGCCTCGACCAGGCGCACCTGGGCCTCGTCGCGGCCGGTCAGGCGCAGGTAGGCCAGGGTCTGGTCATCAATGGAGAACATGGCCGCCGTGGCGCCGTACTCGGGGCACATGTTGGAGATGGTGGCGCGGTCGCCGATGCTCAGGCTGTCGGCGCCCTCGCCAAAGAATTCCACATAGGCGCCGACGACTTTTTGCTGGCGCAGGAATTCGGTCAGGGCCAGCACGATGTCGGTGGCGGTGATGCCGCCCTGGCGCCGGCCCGTGAGGCGCACGCCCACGATCTCGGGCAGGCGCATCCAGCAGGCGCGGCCCAGCATGACGTTCTCGGCCTCCAGGCCGCCCACGCCCACGGCGATCACGCCCAGGGCATCCACATGGGGCGTGTGACTGTCCGTGCCCACGCAGGTATCGGGGAAGGCAAGGCCATCCTGCACGGTCACCACGGGGGACATTTTTTCCAGATTGATCTGGTGCATGATCCCGTTCCCCGCGGGGATCACATCCACGTTGGCGAAGGCCTTCTTCGTCCACTCGATGAAGTGGAAGCGGTCCTCGTTGCGGCGGTCCTCGATGGCGCGGTTCTTCGCAAAGGCATCGGGATCGAAGCCGCCGCACTCCACGGCCAGAGAGTGGTCCACGATGAGCTGCACGGGAACGACGGGATTGACCTGGGCGGGGTCGCCGCCTTCGGCCGCGATGGCGTCGCGCAGACCGGCCAGGTCCACCAGGGCGGTCTGGCCCAGGATGTCGTGGCAGACCACGCGCACGGGGTACCAGGGAAAGTCGATGTCGCGCAGGCGGTGGATCAGCTGCAGCAGGTAGCCGTCCAACTGCGCGGGATCGGCGCGGCGCACGAGGTTCTCGGCGTGGACGCGGGCGGTGTAGGGCAGGCGTGCCCAGGCGCCGGGCGAGAGGGCATCGACGGCGGCGCGGGCGTCGATGTAGTGCAGCGTGGTGCCGGGCAGGGGTTTCTTGTGGGTGTGGTTCATGGGGCGGATGCAATGCGGGCGGGCCTGCAGCCCGCCCGCCTAGGTTCAGGACAGCGGCGGCTCAGGCGCGCGCATCGAGGGGCACGAACTTCTGGTCATCCGGCCCCGTGTAGTTGGCGCTGGGGCGGATGATCTTGTTGTCCTGGCGCTGCTCGATCACGTGCGCTGCCCAGCCGCTGGTGCGCGCGATCACGAACAGCGGCGTGAACATGGCCGTGGGCACGCCCATCATGTGGTAGCTGACGGCGCTGAACCAGTCCAGGTTGGGGAACATTTTCTTGACCTCCCACATCACCGATTCCAGCCGGTCGGCAATGTCGTACATGCGGGTGGTTCCGGCCTCGTCGGACAGGCGCTTGGCCACGCCCTTGATGACCACGTTGCGCGGGTCGCTGACGGTGTAGACCGGGTGGCCGAAGCCGATCACCACTTCCTTGGCATCGACGCGGCGGCGGATGTCGGCCTCGGCCTCGTCGGGCGTGTCGTAGCGCTTCTGGATCTCGAAGGCCACCTCGTTGGCGCCGCCATGCTTGGGGCCGCGCAGTGCGCCGATGGCGCCCGCGATGGACGAATACATATCGCTGCCCGTGCCCGCGATCACACGCGCCGTGAAGGTGGAGGCGTTGAACTCATGCTCTGCATAGAGGTTGAGCGAGGTGTGCATGGCGCGCACCCAGCCTTCGGACGGCCGGTGGCCGTGCAGCAGGTGCAGGAAGTGGCCGCCGATGGAGTCGTCATCGGTCTCCACCTCGATGCGCCGGCCCGAATTGCTCCAGTGGTACCAGTACAGCAGCATGGAGCCCAGGCTGGCCATGAGCCGGTCGGCAATGTCGCGGGCACCCGCCAGGTTGTGGTCGTCCTTTTCGGGCAGCACGCAGCCCAGGGCCGAGACGCCGGTGCGCATCACGTCCATCGGATGGGCGCCGGCAGGCAGCTGCTCCAGCGCCTGCCTGACACTGGCCGGCAGGCCGCGCAGCGCCTGCAATTTGGTCTTGTAGGCCTGCAGTTCGGGGCGCGTGGGCAGCTTGCCGTGCACCAGCAGATGGGCGATTTCCTCGAACTCGCAGACCTCGGCAATGTCCAGGATGTCGTAGCCGCGATAGTGCAGGTCGTTGCCCGAGCGGCCCACGGTGCACAGCGCCGTGTTGCCGGCGGTCACGCCCGACAGCGCGACGGATTTCTTGGGCTTGAATGCGGACGCAGATGGTGCACTTGGCGCAGATGGCGCGTCGATGGTCGTGGTACTCATGGAAGGGTCTCCTGGTTCAGATAGGAATGGGCAATGGCGGCGGGAAGGCCGTTGTGATCGACAGCCACCATCTCGAACAGGCCCTTGAGCACCTGCTCGCAGGCAATGCCCGGTGCCTGGGCCGACGCGGTGACGCAGACCGTCATGGAGCTGCGCCCCACGCGGCTGACCCAGCCGCGCAGGACGATCTCGTGGCCCACGGGCACGGGCGCCAGGAAGTCGATGCCGGTGACGGCTGCCATCACCACCTCGCGCTGCGCCAGGCTGCGCGCTGCCAGAAAGGCGGCCTTGGCCATGAGCTGCAGGCCCTGGCCTGCGAACAGCGTGCCGTGGTGGTTGGCCAGCGCGGGCAATACCAGTTCGCGCAGCTCGGCGGTTCCAGCAGGTGTTGTCATGCTTCGCAATCTACGCAAAATAGCGGCTCAGCCATAGGGCTGAAAAGGCGAATTCTTGCGAAACGAAACCCGCGATATTGCGAATTCTGCGAATAACAGCCACCCGAGGAAACAGGCATGAAGAAGACATTCATGGGCGTCAAGCTGCGCAAACTGCGCGCGGAGCACGGCCTGTCCCAGATCGCCCTGGCCCACGCGCTGGGCCTGTCGCCCAGCTACCTGAACCAGCTGGAGCAGAACCAGCGGCCGCTGACGGTGTCGGTGCTGCTCAAGCTCAACCGCGCGCTGGGCGTCGATATCCAGCAGTTCTCGGAGGACGAGGAAGCGCGCCTGGTCGCCGGCCTGCGCGAGGCCCTTGCCGAGGCGCCCGAATCCATTGCCCTGCCCGAGCTGCAGGAAGTCGCCGCGCAGATGCCCGCCCTGGGGCGTGCGGTGATGGCGCTGCACCGCCGCCATCTGGAAGCCCTGGAGCGCATCGAGAGCATGTCGCTCAGGCTGGGCGATGACCGCTCGGACATGCCGGTGGCGCGCACCATGCCGTTCGAGGCCGTGCGCGATTTCTTCTTTGCGCACCAGAACTACTTCGATGAAGTGGACCGCGCGGCCCAGGCCCTGGCCGGCGAGGCGCGCGCGGACCCGGGCCATCTGGCGGACTGGCTGGTCCGGCGGCTGCAGCAGCGCCACGGCGTGCAGGTGCATCGCTCGGAAGACTCCCGGCAAAGCCAGCGCCGCTTCGACCCGGCCACGCGCTCGCTGTGGCTGTCCTCGGCGCTGGAGCCTGCGCAGCAGGCCTTCCAGCTGGGCACGCAGCTGGCCTTGCTGGAGATGGGCGACACGCTGGACCGGCTGATCGCCACCGCCGCCTTCCAGGGCGATCCGGCGTCATGCAAGCTGGCCCGCGTGGGCCTGGCCAACTATTTTGCGGGCGCGCTGCTGCTGCCCTACGACCTGTTCCTGGAGGCGGCCGAGCAGCTGCGATACGACATCGACCTGCTGGGCCAGCGCTTTGGCGTGGGCTTTGAAACCGTCTGCCACCGCCTGAGCACGCTGCAGCGGCCGGGCGCACCCGGCGTGCCCTTCTTCTTTGTTCGCGTGGACCGCGCGGGCAATATCTCCAAGCGCCAGTCGGCCACGCATTTCCACTTCAGCCGCACGGGCGGCACCTGCCCGCTGTGGACGGTGTACGAGGCCTTCGGCCAGCCCGACCAGGTGCTGCGCCAGCTGGCCAGCATGCCCGATGGACGGCGCTACCTGTGGATTGCACGCTCGGTCTCGCACGGGCAGCGCGGCTATGGTTCGCCGCGCAAGACCTTCTCCATCGGCCTGGGCTGCGACATACGCCATGCCGCGCGCCTGGTCTATGCCAAGGGGCTGGACCTGGGCGATCCGGAATCGGCCACGCCCATCGGCATGGGCTGCAAGGTCTGCGAACGCGACCAGTGCACGCAGCGCGCCTTTCCCTATGTGGGAAAGGCGCTGCATGTGGATGAGAACGCCAGCCGCTTTGCGCCCTATGGCGTAGGCGGCTGACGATGCTGTGGCCCGCGCGGTGCGCGGGATGCGCGGTCAGGCTGCGCTGCGGTAACGGTCGCGCAGGTCGCGCACTTCATCGTGGTTGCGCTGGGCACCCTGTGCCTGGCGCTCCACCACCACGCGCACGGCCGGTGGCAGCGGTTGCTTGAGCGCCTTGCGGTACTGGGCGAGGGCGGAGTCCTCGCCGCGCTCGCATTCCTCCAGCACCGCCTTGTCGTCCTGCGAGGTCAGGGCCGTCTTCACGGACACCCAGCCCCGGTGCAGCGCGCCGGCCACCGTGCCGCCCGATGCCGGCTCTCCGCCGAGCCTGCGGATTTCCGCTTCCAGCTCCCGCGCGGCAGCGCCGCACTCGGTGGAATGGCGCATGAACAGGGCCTTGAGGTCGGGCGAGTCGGCGTTCTCGGAGGAGGTGCGAAAGCCGTACTCGCCATCGCGGCAGGATTCAAGCAGGTCGTTGAGCACGTCCACCACATCGTCGTTGTCGATATCGCCCGTATAGGCGGGGGCGACGATGGTGCCCGTCTCGTCACGGACATCACGGGTGCCTGCGCGCGCCCAGGCGGCGCGGGCTGCGGGACGGGCCTGGTCCCAGTCCAGATGGCTGGCGCCACGGCGCGTGGTCCATTCGCGCTCCCATTCAGCGTCGAAGGCATCGAAGTCGGCATCGCGGCGTGCGGCGGCAGCATTCCAGCCCAGCTCGTAGGCGGGGCGATATTCCTCGTAGCTGCGGCCAGCCACGTAATAGGGCTCGCTCTGGTAGGCATCGCGCCAGTAGGCATCTTCAACCGTGGGGTTCACGGCCTCGGCCGCACCCTTGCCGGCCAGCCCGCCGACCACGGCACCGGCCACGCCGCCCACGGCAGCGCCGATGGGGCCACCCATTGCGCCGAATGCAGCGCCGGTGACGGCGCCGCCTGCTGCGCCTATGCCGGTGCCCACCGGGTGCGCGCCGGGTGCGTCGGACAGCGGGTCACGGTTTGCGGGGTTCGATTGCGTCATGGAATGTGCTCCTTGGCAGTTGAAAGTGATTCCTATGCTGATGGCCGCGGCGGCCGTCCGGCGTGCGCGCTTGCGGCCATGTGCCGTAGGAACGCAGCGCCCTGCCCTTGCGGACATCGCGCCAGTCCCCTGTGGCCATTTTTCGCACCCCGGCACAGGGCAAACACAGGGCAATCGACGTGCCTGCCGGCCCTCCCGCATCGGACTGCATCCGAGCGCATCGGCACGCTCCTACCTCCAGGAAAGTGCTGTGCCCACCCCCGCTGCAAGCCCGCGCAGGCAGGCTTGGTCCATGACCCGGCCACGGTGGCCGGACCCCCTTGGAGATCACCATGCGCACCCCGAACAACACGGCTGCCACCGGCAGCGACACTCCCCAGATCGACCGCAGCGAAGACGCCAGCGCCGACCTGCCCGAAGGCAAGGACATCAACGATCACCTGAGCGCGGAAAAGGATGTGGCCGATTCCATCGCCGAGGCCTCGGCGCACCGTTTCGACGACATGCCGCAGGACGGCCCGCTGAACTTCGACGACGGCACGGACATGGGCCACCCGCGCGGCAACACGCAGCGCGAAGGCGGCACCTGGCAGGCCGAGGGCGCGGACAGCGGCAGCCTCAGGCCGCCCGCCGAAATCCTGTCCGACCCCAACGGCCCCAGCGACCGCAAGAACGGGCGGTGATGCGCCCTCGCACGCCATGAAAAAAGGGCACCCGAGGGTGCCCTTGTTGCGAGGAAACGGCAATTCATCCAGCGCCGCGGTCACCGCCTGGGCCGCCGCCCTTGTTCTGGCGCGTCTGGGCCTGGTTGCCGCTGCCGACATGGGCCTCGCGGTCATGGCGGCTTTCGGGCGTTCGCTGGCCTTCGTTCCTTTGCGTGGGCGGCTTCGCGCCCTGGCGGTTGTGATCGTTCTCCACCTTGCCCTTGCCGGGCTCCTGTCTGTCGCTGCTCATATCGCGCTCCTTGTCTAGGGTGCCGGGCCCCATCGCTGCAGGGCCGGGTTTCCAGTCTAGGCAGCGCGCAAGGCCCAGGCAGCGGGCCATGGGCGCCCGCCGGCGTGGGGCGTCTCCCACAGGGCAAACGACGTGCCTGAGAACGGCGTTCATGCGCGAGGCATCTTTTCGTTCCTGCGCTTTCGGCGTGGTCCCACGGCGGCTGCGCACGGGCGAAGAGACCATGGCCCAAGCGCCGCCTGCGCAGGCCCGCGAATAAAAGGAAGACGCCATGAAAGACAAAACCCCATCCGCATCCAAGTCCTCTGCACCCACACAGGCGAAGCCGTCGGGCGATGGCCAGACCAAGCTGCCCGGCCAGGTGGGCAAGGCGCCCCATGCGCCCGGTGAATCCGATGCAGCCGACGCATCCGAACAAGGCCTGCGCCTTCCGCACGAGCGCGACCAGAGCCTGGACGCCACCAGCGATGCGCCCGATCCGGTGATGCGCCAGGCCCATGACGACATTGTTTCCGGCCAGGTGGATACCGACATGCGGCAGACGCCGGGACTGGATGCCGAGCGGCGCAAGAAGATGGTGCGCAAGCAGCCTTGATTGCACCTGAAGCTCAACGAACTGCTGGCAGCCAACAAGATTGCCAGCAACCGCATGATCGGCATCGAGGGGCTGGACGAGGAGCAGCTGCAGCAAGTGGCAGCCTTCTACGTCAACCTGGCCGCCCGCGCGCGCGAAAGCGGAGCCTGCAAGGAATGCCACTCCATCGACGAGGACGACCCGGCACGGCCCGGCAACTGAGGCGGCCTGCCTGCCCTCCATCCAGGTAGAACCCCATGCCCGACATTCCCGACATTCCCGATTGGCTCCAGTGGCCTGCCTTTGCGGCCTCCCTCATCGGCGCATGGTGGGTGGGCTCGCGTTCCGCCGGGCGGCGCAATGTGGGCTTCTGGATCCTGATGCTCAGCAATGTGCTGTGGGCACTGTGGGGATGGTCCTCCGGCGCCTGGGCGCTGGTGACGCTGCAGGCCTGCCTGGCAATCACCAACATCCGCGGCTCCATCAAGGCCGAGCGTTGAACGCGCCATGCAGGCCGCCTCCCTCCCTATGGCCCGGTGCTGGCGCATGGCCGATCCGCGCACAAGCCGTCGGCTGACGGTCGGTGAACCTGGCACTCGGTACCGTGGTCTTTCCATGGAAACACCCCCACTCCCCGCCCGCAGATTCGCCCTGTTCCTCGACTTCGACGGCACGCTTGTGCCGCTGGCCGAGACCCCGGACGCCATTGCGCCAGACCCCGCACTGATCCCCATGCTGGCCAGGCTGCAAGGCCTGCTGGGGGGCGCGCTGGCCATCGTCACGGGGCGGCAGGTCGAGGTGCTGGACCACTTTCTGGCGCCGCTGCATCTGCCCGCCGCCTGCGAGCATGGCCTGCAGCGGCGGGATGCCGCAGGCCGCCTGCACCCGCAGCCATTGGCTCTGCCAGAGACTGTGCTGCAGTTGTGCAATGCCCTGGCGGCCGATCATCCCCGCCTGCTGGTGGAGCGCAAGCGCTCCTCGGTCGCACTGCACTACCGGCGTGCGCCAGAGCTGGCGGCGCTGTGCCTGGATACGTTGAGCCGCGTACTGCGGCACCTGCCCGGTCTGGAGCTGCTGCAAGGCAAATGCGTGCTGGAGGTCAGGCCCGCGGGCGTGGACAAGGGCCACGCCATTGCGGCCTTTCTGCGCGAAGAGCCGTTCGCCGGACGCACCCCCGTTTTTGCCGGTGACGATGTCACAGACGAGAGCGGCTTTGCCGTGGTGCAGGCGCACGGCGGCATGGCGATCAAGGTGGGCGAAGGCGCAAGCAGGGCACGCCACCGGCTGGACAGCCCGCAGGCCGTCCACGCCTGGCTGCAGTGCGCATGCATGCACCTGGCGGCGCAGACCTGCGCGGAGGCCCTGCCATGAGCCGGCTGGTGGTGATCTCCAACCGCGTGGCCGACCCGGGCAAGGCAGCCGCAGGCGGCCTGGCCGTTGCCATGGGCGATGCGTTGCGGCAGACCGGCGGCCTGTGGTTCGGCTGGAGCGGCACGGTCACCGATGGCCACGCCGCCGCCCCTGCCGGACATGTGCACCGGACCCAGGCAGGCAAGGTCACGCTGGCCACCGTGGACCTGGACCGTGCGGACCACGACAGCTACTACGCGGGCTACAGCAACGGCGTGCTGTGGCCCGTCTTCCATGGCCGGCTGGACCTGGCGAACTTCGACACGGGCCTTGCGGCCGGCTACCGCCGCGTGAACCAGCTGCTTGCGCGCCGGCTGCTGCCCCTGCTGGCGGAGGACGACATCCTCTGGGTGCATGACTACCACCTGATCCCGCTGGCGGCCGAGCTGCGCGCCCTGGGCTGCCGCCAGCGCATCGGCTTTTTCCTGCACATCCCATTGCCCCCGCCGACCCTGCTGGCGGCCATTCCCGAGCATGCATGGCTGATGCGCTGCCTGTTCGCCTATGACCTCGTGGGCCTGCAGACCCGCCAGGACGTGCAGCACTTCGAGCGCTATGTCTGCGAGGAGGCGGGCGGCCAGGCCCTGGGCGAAGGCGCATTCCGCGCCCATGGCCAGCGCCTGGTCTGCCGCGACTTCCCCATAGGCATCGATGTGGAAGGTTTCATGGCGCTTGCACAGGGCGGCGCCTCGCGCGACATGCACGAGCGCATGAAGCACGAATACGCCCAGCGCCGCCTGCTGCTGGGCATAGACCGGCTGGACTACTCCAAGGGCCTGCCGCAGCGCCTGCGCGCCTTCCGGGAGCTGCTGGCCCGTCATCCCGAGCAGCGCCGCCGCGCCACGCTGATCCAGATCGGCTC
Source organism: Delftia acidovorans NBRC 14950 (assembly GCF_001598795.1). GTDB lineage: Bacteria > Pseudomonadota > Gammaproteobacteria > Burkholderiales > Burkholderiaceae_C > Comamonas > Comamonas acidovorans. The sequence continues at coordinate 9,441 of NZ_BCZP01000013.1, forward strand.
GCCCACGCGCGAGGGCCTGGACGCGTATGCCGACATACGGCGTGAACTCGAATCGCTGTGTGGCGCCATCAACGGCGACTACGGCGAACTGGACTGGATGCCCGTGCGCTACATCCACCAGACCCTGCCGCGCGAGGGCATTCCGGGCCTGTGCCGCGCGGCGGCCGTGGGCCTGGTCACCCCGCTGCGCGACGGCATGAACCTCGTGGCCAAGGAGTACGTGGCGGCCCAGGACCCGGCCGACCCGGGCGTGCTGGTGCTGTCGCGGTTTGCGGGCGCTGCCGAGCAGCTGCAGGAGGCGCTGCTGGTCAATCCCTACGACGTGCACGGCACGGCCGCCGTGGTGCAGCAGGCCCTGCAGATGCCGCTGCAGGAAAGGCGCCAGCGGCATCAGCGGCTGCTGCAGCGCATTGCCGAGCAGGACGTGCACTGGTGGCGCAAGGCCTTTCTGTCTGCCTTGAAAGAGGCCAGGCCGATGGAGCACAGGGAAAGGGAAGGCTTCGGCATTCCCGTTCCCTCGATCAGGCAGGAGCAGGCACCGCTGCGCCTGGAACTGGCTGCCTGCCCTGCCGACGGCGTGGAACGGGGCACCTGCCGGTCGGTGGTCTCCGACAGGTAATGCCTTCCTGCTCCTGCGGCGCCGCGTTCATCCTCCCGGCACCATGGCATCGCCTGGCGTTTCCCCCATTTTCCAGGCTGCGCAAGGCACGAAAAAGGAAGGTGAGCGGTGATGGCCCAGCACAACGACGAGCACGCCAATGCGTGGACATGCAGCGACACGCTGGCCCAAGCCTTGCGCGGCCATGCGGACATGTCGCCGGCGGACCAATTGGCCCTGCTGGTAGCGCAGGGCGCCGACCGCCTGCCGCTGCCGGGCCATGGTCACACGCTGCAGCGCTGGCGAGCACTGGCCGAAGTGGCTGCCCACAGCCTGGGCCTGGCCAAGCTCTATGAAGGCCATACCGACGCCCTGGCCATCCTGTCCGAACTGCAGGCCGACCTGGCCACCGAAGGACTGCGCTGGGCCGTCTGGTGCGCCGAGCCGCCGGGCGAGCGCGTGCAGGCCACGGCGGCATCTCCCGACGCCACGCAACGCACGACGCTGCAGGCAGGCTCGGCGGTTCGCCTGTCCGGCCACAAGCCCTGGTGCTCCGGCGCCCGTGCCGTGGACCGTGCCCTGGTCAGCGGCTGGCTGGCAGACGGCCAGCGCTGCCTGATCGCCGTCACCATGGACCAGCCCGGCATCCGCAGGGACGACAGCCACTGGCAGGCCGTGGGCATGGCCGCCAGCGCCAGCGCCGATGTGCACTTCGACGGCGCCACCGGCGTGCTGGTCGGGGCCCCGGGCCAGTACCTGAGCCGCCCCGGCTTTCACCATGGCGGCGCAGGCGTTGCGGCCTGCTGGCATGGCGCGGCAGCGCGCATCGCCAGCCATCTGCAGCAGGCCGTCAGTCAAGGCGAGGACCCGCACCGCCAGGCCCACCTGGGCGCGCTGGACGTGGCCCTGGCCAGCGCGGCCGGCCTGCTGCGCGACGCTGCGGCCTGCATCGATGCCACGCCATCGGACCCCTGCCTGCTGGCCGTGAGCCGCGCCCGCCTGGCCGTGGAAGCCGCCGCCGAAGAGGTGCTGCGGCGCGTGCCGCGCGCCATCGGACCGGGCCCGCTGTGCAAGAACAGGGGTCTGGCGCAGCTGATGGCCGACCTGCCCGTCTTCATCCGCCAAAGCCATGCCGAGCGCGACCAGGCCGCGCTGGGCCGCCTGCTGGCCGAGAAGGCACAGGCCTCGCAGGCACCGGGAGGCGCGGCATGGATGCTGTGAAGCCGCGCCTCATCGAGGGCCGGGGCACGCCCGAATCGCGCTGGCAGGCCTGGTTTGCGCAACGCCGGCCAGCGCAGGTATCCATGGACGACCTGCTGGACGGCCGGCGCCGCGCCGTCATCGTCGCGCCGCACCCCGATGACGAGATCCTGGGCTGCGCCGGCCTGCTGCACCGCTGTGCCGAGCGGGGCATGCCCTGCCTCATCGTCTCCGTGACCGATGGCGGAGCCAGCCACCCCGACTCGACGCTGTGGCCGCCGCAGCGTCTGGTGCGCGAGCGCGTGCAGGAAAGCACTCAGGCCCTGGCCCTGCTTGCGCCGCAGGCGCTGGTGCTGCGGCTGGGCCTGCCCGACGGCCATATCGCCGAGCATGCCGCGCAGTTGCTGCAGCGGCTGGAGCAGTTGCTGCAGCCCTCGGACGCGCTGCTGTGCACCTGGCGCGAAGACGGTCACCCGGACCACGAGGCCACGGGACAGGCCTGCGCCACGGCGGCCCGGCACACGGGCTGCCGGCTCTTCGAGCTGCCGATCTGGGCCTGGCACTGGGCCGAGCCCGGCGACACGCGCGTGCCCTGGCACCGCGCCGCCGCCATTGCGCTGGCACCGCAGGAGCTGGCGCTCAAGCGCAAGGCCCTGTCGTGCTTTCGCAGCCAGCTGCTGCCAGACCCGTCCACGGGCCGCGACGCCGTCCTGCCGTCCTGGGCCACGCAGCGCCTGCTGCGTCCGTTTGAAGTGGTGTTTCTATGAACGGCGCCAGGCAACACTTCGAGCAGATGTACCAGGCCGACCCCGACCCCTGGCAGGTCGCATCGCGCTGGTACGAGCGGCGCAAGCGCGATCTGCTGCTGGCCGCCCTGCCGCGCGAGCGCTATGCCCACGGCTTCGAGCCCGGCTGCGGCAATGGCGAGGCCACGCAGCGCCTGCTGCAGCGCTGCGACCGGCTGTGCGCCGTCGATTTCTCGGACATGGCCGTGCAGCTGTGCCGCCAGCGGATTGCGCCGCAGGACCGCGCCCGCCTGGACCTGCAGGCCCTGCCCCTGCCCTGGCAATGGCCCCAGGTGCCACAGATGCCGCAGCAAGGCTTCGATCTCATCGTGGTCTCGGAGCTCGCCTACTACTTCGACGACGCGGCACTGGCGCATTTCAACCGCCAGTGCCTGGCCTCGCTGCAGGGCGGCGGGCACTGGCTCATGTGCCACTGGCGGCATGGGGCGCACGATCACCTGCAGACCACTCGCACCCTGCATGACAGCGTGTCGGCCCATGCGCAGCTGCACTTGCTGCTGAGCCACAGAGAGCCGGATTTCCAGCTGGACATCTGGCAGAAAACCCCTGAAAGGACGTACAGATGATCGGCGTGTGCATCCCAGCCCATGACGAGGAAGACCTCATAGGCCGCTGCCTGGACAGCGTGTTTGGCGCGGCCGCCCATGCCGACCTGCAAGGCGAGACCGTGGCCGTCGTCGTGGTGCTGGACAGCTGCCAGGACGCCACCGAATCGGCCGTGCGCCGCTGGCCCGCCATCCCGTTGCCGATTGCCGCGCGCAACGTGGGCAAGGCCCGCGCGCTGGGGTCGGAGTACCTGCTGCTGCTGGGCGCCCGCTGGCTGGCCTTCACGGATGCCGACACCACGGTCTCCCAGAGTTGGCTGGCAGACCAGCTGGCGCTTCAGTCCGACGTGGTCTGCGGCACGGTGCAAGTGGCCGACTGGTCGGCCCACGGCGTCCAGGCGGACACGGCGCGGCGGCACTTCGAGACCACCTACACGGACCGCGACGGCCACCGCCACGTGCACGGCGCCAACCTGGGCATCTCAGCCTGGCACTACCGCCAGGCCGGCGGGTTCGACGCACGCACCTGCGGCGAGGACCAGGACCTGGTGGACCGCCTGGCGGCCGGCGGCGCCCGCATCGCCTGGTCGGCCCGGCCCCGGGTGATGACCAGCGGCCGCGCCTACTCGCGTGTGGCCGACGGTTTTGCCGGTGCGCTGCGCCAGGGATGGGCCCTGCCCGGCAACACGCCGCCTGAGCTGCCCGTGCTCCAGGGCGCCCTGGCGCAGCAGGCCCTGGCCCTGCCTCAACCGCAGGCCGGCTCGTCCACGCGGTAGCAGTCCCTGAGGAACACCGGCAGGTCGTTGGCCGGCGGCACGAAGGGCACCTGGTACATCATGTCGCTGACAAAACCACGGTGGTAGCTGCCGTGGTTCACCACGTGCAGCACGATCTGCTCGCGCGTCATGGCGCCCTGCCCGCCGCCCACGAACTCGAAGTGCACGACCTTCGCCAGGTCTTCGTCCGGGCATGCGTCGACGAACTCCACATACCAGCGGTCCATTGCCTGCACGGATTCCCACAGCGCCTGCAGCGTGGGCGTGTGGTCGGTGTTGCGCATCGTGTAGCCATGTTTGCGGCCCTGCAGGTGGTGCCTGAAGATGTCCTCCACCACAAGGACGTGGTTCAGCGTGCGCACCATGTTGCCGAAGCTCGTGGGGCGCTGCTTCAGGGCCTCGCCTTCGGGCAGCTCCATCACGCTCTTGAAGGTCAGGCCGTTGGCCCAGGCCTTGTAGCGCACCAGCATTTTCAGGTTGGCCCTGGCCGATGAGACGGGAGCGCGCGGGCTCTCTTGGATCGCTGTCATTCGTGGTTTCTTTCGGTGTGGATCAAAGGCCGCTCAGTGCGCCTTCGACATGGGTGCGCGCAGTGCCGCCCACCCAGACCTGGCCCGTGCCGTCACGGGTCAGGAAGATGCGGCCGTCACGGCCCAGACAGCGGCCCTGGGCGGCAACATAGTCGCTGTCCATCACCCCCGTCGCAAACAGCCACTGCGCCAGCGAGGCGTTGAGGCTGCCGGTGACGGGGTCTTCGACGATGGCGCCCTGGTGATCGGAGAAGAAGGCGCGCACCTCGCAGGCGGCAGGGCTGGCACCGCTGGCATAGGGTCCCACCACGCCCACGTCCATGCGCGTGGGCCACTGCCGGGCCGGGTTCAGCGCCAGCACCTTCTCGGCCGAGGCCAGGCGGATGCCCAGCCAGCCGGGGCCGTTGTCTATCCACGAGGCGCCCTGCACCTCTTCGGCAGTGATGCCCAGCATGCGCAGCGCGGCATCCAGCTCATCGGCGGTGGGCGCGCCAAAGCGCAGCATGGGCGGCGCGGCGAATGCCAGCCGCCCATGCTCCTGCCGTATCTGCACCAGTCCCGCCCCGCACTCCTGGACGATGTGGCCTGCGTTCTTGGGCGCACCGCGCTGGGACAGCCAGGCATGGCAGCTGCCCAGCGTGGGATGGCCGGCAAAAGGCATCTCCCGGTCCAGCGTGAAAATCCTCACGCGGTAGTCGGCCTGCGCCTGCGTGGGCGGCAGCAGGAACGCGGTTTCGGAGAGGTTGAACCAGCGCGTCAGCTGCTGCATCTGTGCAGTGGTCAGCGCCTGCCCACCGGTGATCACGGCCAGCGGATTGCCAGACAGCGGGCCGCTGGCGAAAACGTCGACCATATGAACGGCAATGCTCATGAAGACGGTCCTTGTTGCATGGAAAGGAAAAGAAAGGGAAACGGGCGGCGGGCCCGTGCAGCGCTACGGCCGCACATCGGCGCGATGCAACACATGGACCTTGTTGCCGTCGGGATCGCGCAGGTAGGCGCCGTAGTAGCCATCGCCGTAATGCGGGCGCGGGCCGGGCGGGCCTTCGTCGCTGCCGCCCCGGGCCAGGCCGGCGGCATGGGCCGCGTCCACCGCGTCGGGCGACGGGGCCACAAAGGCCACCATGGCGCCATTGCCCGCCGTGGCCGGCTCGCCGTTGAAGGGGCTGTAGACATAAAAGCGCGGCAAGGCCGCCGGCGGCGCCACCCAGCACAGCGCGGCCGGCCCGCCATCGGGCTGGACGGCGCGGCGCTGCAGTCCCAGCGGGAAAAGCACCGCGTCATAGAAGCGGCCGGCCCGCTCGAGATCACGGGCGCCGACGGTGATGTGGCTGAACATGGAGTGAACGTTACACTATCGACAAATGAAATAGTGTCACGGCACACTCATTTTTTCCTTGCCCCGACCATGCTCCTGCCCTCCCCCTGGACGCCCCGTCTTGCGCGCATTGAAGCCAGTGCCGCCGAGCGGCTGGCGCGCGCCCTGGCCGACGACATCGTCGAAGGCCAGCTGGCCGGCGGCGACCGCCTCCCCGCCCACAGAGACCTGGCCGACAGGCTGCAGATCGGCCTGGGCTCGGTGACCAGGGCCTATGCGCTGCTGGAGCGCCGGGGGCTGACACGCAGCGTCAAGGGCCGGGGCACCTTCGTGGCGTCACAGCAGGCGCAGGCTGGCGAGGACATCGACCTGTCTTCCAACGCGCCGCCGGCCGCCATCAGCGAACGCATGCTGGCGCGCACGCTGACCGCCATTGCGCGCCGCATCGATGCCGATCACTTCAATTCCTACGCGCCGCCGGGCGGACATCCGGAGCATCGCCGCGTGCTCGCGCGCTGGCTGCAGACGCTGGGCCTGAACGTGGAACCCGACCACATGGTGCTGACCAGCAGCGCGCGCCAGGCGCTGTCGCTGGCCCTTGACCTGGTCTGCCAGCCCCGGGGCCGGCTGCTGACCGAGCGCATCACCTACCCCGGCGCCATTGCCCTGGCCCGGCGCAAGGGCTGGGCCCTGCAGGGCCTGGCCATCGACACTCAGGGCCTGCTGCCGCAGGCGCTGGCCGATGCGCTGGAGGGCATTCCCGCCGCCGAAGGCAAGGTGGTCTACCTCACCCCCACGCTGCACAACCCGACCACGGCCACCATGGGCGCGGAGCGCAGGCAGGCGATCGTGGACATCTGCCGCAGCGCAGGCGCCTGGATCATCGAAGACGGCGTGTATGCCGCCTGCTTGCCCGATCACGCACCCTTGGCCCATCTGGCCACGCTGGCGCCCGAAATCACGCTGCATGTGAACGGGCTGTCCAAGTCCCTGGGACCGGGGCTGCAGGTGGGCATGCTGGTGCTGCCCGCTTCGCTGTGCGGCGCGGCTGTGGAGCTTGTGCAGGAGATGTCCATGGCGCCTTCGGCCCTCTCCTGCGCCGTGATCGATGAATGGCTGTCGCACGGCGTGGTCGCTTCCCTGCAGGCCGACCTGCGCCATGAGGCACAGCGGCGCTGCCGGCTGGCCGCATCACACCTCGCCTCACACCTGAGTGGCTCCGGCCTGGTGCTGCACCCCGAGGCCTACAACGCCTGGCTGCCCATGGAGCGCGAAGCCGCCGACCGCCTGGTATCGGCCGCAGCGGCGCTGGGTTTGAAGCTGACCGATCCGGGCTCGCTCATGGTGGACCCGCAGGAGCAGGCCAGCGGGCTGCGCATCTGCCTGGGTGCGCCGCGTTTCGACGCGCTGGACGGCGCCCTGGCGCAGTTGGCCCGGCTGCTTACTGCGGCGCCCTGAGCTTGTGCTGCAGCGCCCTGGCCACGGCGCCCAGCACGGGGACCTTGGCGAAGATTTCCTCCACCGGGTCCCAGAAATCCCGGTGCGTCGCCACCAGCCCGTCGCCATCGAACTGCAGGTAGCTGGTGCCGCAGATGTGCATGGGCTGGCCGGATGCCCGCACAAAGCCCAGCTCCCACAGCAGAAAACCGCTGTCGCCCTGCACCGCGCCGTGGCTGACGGCGAAGCGGGGCCGGTCGAGCTGCTCGAACATGTGGGAAAACACGCGCTCGATCGCGGCGTGGCCGCGCACCTCGTTGAACGGGTCCTTGAACAGGGCCTGCTCGGCATACAGGGACAGCAGCGCCGGCAGGTTGTCGCGGCGCAGGGCCTCGTAGGCCTGGGCCAAGCGGGCCAGTCGCGGATCGGATATGCCGCTGCTCATGGGTTTCATGCTCCGGTGAAGCGGCGGACCGCAGAGAAATACCAGGCGTCGGGCAGGCAGCGCAGCAGGCGCACCCAGCGCGTGAAGCGGCGCGGGAAATTCATCTCAAAACGCCCCTGCGCCCAGCCCTGCAGCATATGCCGGGCCGCCTCGTCGGCGCCGATCAGGGCCGGCATGCTGAAGCTGTTTTGCGCCGTCAGCGGCGTATCGACAAAGCCGGGATTGATGATGGACACGCCCAGGCCCAGGCCATGCAGGTCCAGATAGAGGTTTTCCGCCAGGTTGTTGAGCGCCGCCTTGGTGGGGCCGTAGGCCAGGGACATGGGCAGCCCACGGTAGCCGGCCACCGAGCCGACCAGGGCCAGATGGCCCCGGCCAGCCTTGAGCAGCATGGGCAGCGCGGCATCGAGCAGGTGCAGCACGCCGCCATAGTTCACGGCCAGGTGGTGCTGCATCTCGGCCAGGTCGAACTCGGTGGCGCGCAGGGGCCGGTAGTGGCCTGCGCAGTAGAGGATCAGGTCGGGTGCCCCGCCCGCGTGGGCCAGCACGGCCTGGGCGGCCGCATCCACGGCGGCGGCATCGGTCACGTCCAGCGGCAGGGCCAGGCAGCCCTCGCGGCCGCGCACGAAGTCCTGCAGCGCGCCGCCATGCCGTGCGGAGACGATCACCCGGGCGCCCTGCCGGTGCAGCGCCTCGGCCGTGGCACGCCCTATGCCCGAGGAGGCGCCCACCACCCATGCCGAGCGTCCCTTCCAGTCAGCCAGCAGCGGGTTCAGCCCGCGCGAGAACAGCGGCATGGCCATCACTCCTTGACAAAGGACAGCGTCACATCGCCCAGGTGCACGCCGAGCTTGCTCATGGCCGTGCGGTTGAGCAGGGTGCGCCCGTCCATGAGGTACATCCAGTCATCCATGTGGACGTTCCAGACCCGCCCATTCACGGGCAGGGCCAGCACATAGCTCCAGCGGATGGCATTGCCCGCGCTCTGGCCCTGGGCCTCGCCCACCACGTCGTCGGCCCGGCCGCTGTAGCGGCCCTCGCCCAGGTGGCGGATATGCCAGACCCGCTCCTGCGTGCTGCCGTCGCTGTAGACGAAGTGCTCCTCCAGGGAGCCCTCGTCGCCATTCCAGCGGCCCGTCATGCGCACGGTGAATCGCTTGACCACCTTGCCCGATCGGTCCGTGAACATGCCGTGCGCCGTCAGCGGCCCGTTGAAATACTGGCGCAGGTCCAGCTGCGGCTGCTCCTTGGCGTAGTCCTGGACCGAAGGCCCGGCACAGCCCGCAAGGGACAGTGCCAAGGCCGCCCCCAGGCAGACGCGCCGCAGCGGCGAAAACGAAGTGGAGTGGGTGATGTGGCTCATGTGTGACTCCAGGAAGAATGCAATCGCTCGGCGCGCCAAAGCAGCAGCGCCGCCGCCAGCTTGAGCAGGCAGGGCAGCCCGCCATAGGCCCAGGCCAGCGCCTGCAGCCCGGCCGGGTCGGTGCCGCCGCTGCGGTAGCCCGCGGCGGACAGCAGGGGCAGGGCCAGGCCCGCAGCCAGGGCCAGGTTGAGCTTGGTGGCGCAGGTCCACCAGCCCAGGTAGCGGCCCTCGCCCCGGCCGCCCTGGCCGGACTCGTGGATCACGCCCGTGAGCAGTGCGCCCGGTAAGGCCAGGTCCGCGCCCAGGGCCAGCCCGCTGGCCAGGCAGATCACGGCAAAGGCCATGGCATCGCCCGCGCCCAGCCAGGGCGTGAAGCCGAAGGCCAGCACGCTGGCCAGCATGCCCGCGCGCCAGCTGGGCGCCAGGCCCCAGCGCGAGACGGCCTTCACCCACAGCGGCAGGCCCAGGGCCGCCGCGCCAAAGAAGCACAGCAGCAGCAGGGGCTGCAGTGCAGGCGCCTGCAGCCTGTCGGCCACAAAGAAGGGCAGCAAGGTGGCGGGAACGGCCGCGGCCACGCCATTGAGCATGAAGATGGCCAGCAGCCGGCGAAACCCGGCATCCGCCCATGGAGAAGTGGAAGAGGCCAGGGCGGCCGAGGCCGGGGACTCCGCTTGCGGCATGCGCGGCGCAGAGGACACATGGGGCACAGGAGCCACGGGCGCCCGGAGCCGGTACAGCCCCATCAGCCCCAGCGCCAGGCCCAGCGCAAGCACGGCGCTGGTGGCGTCAAGGCCCATCAAGGCCGGCAGCACGCTGGCCAGCAGCACGCCCGCCAGCGTGGCGCCCTCGCGCCAGGCCGTCACACGGGCACGCCAGGCGGGCTGCCCGCCCCAGCGGGTGCCCCAGGCCTGGTGGAGGATGGTGACGAAGCTGTAGGCCAGCGTGCACACCAGCAGGCTGCCGGCCAGCCAGCCCAGCATGGCGGCCTCGGAGCCGCGCGGCGGATGCCACAGCGCCCCGAAACCCAGCACCATCAGCAGGCTGCCCAGCGCAGCCGCACGCCAGGCCGGCCGCACACCGCCGCGCAGCAGCCTGTCGGCCTGGCGGCCAATTGCCGGATCGACCACGGCATCGAGCGCCCGCGTGGCCAGCAGCACGGCGCCCAGCCCGGCCAGCGGCGCGCCGGCCACGCTGGCGTAGTGGTAGGGCAGGTTCACATACAGGGGCAGGGACACAAAGGCCAGCGGCGCGGCCAGCCCGCCATAGGCCAGCCCTGTGCGCCAGGGCAGCACGGGGGCAGGAGCGGGGGCCGGGACGGAGGTCATGGCATGGTCCGCTGGCGTTCAGCCCTGGCCCAGCAGCGAGGTGCGCATGGCAGGCGCCGAGGTCTGCGGCGACAGCCAGATGCCGAAGAACAGGCGCGCATAGTCGGCATCGCGCAGCTGCGCCGTCTGCCGGCCGTTGTGGAAAAAGCGCACATCGCCCTGGCCATCGTTCAGGCCCAGCAGCCGGTCCTTGGCCACCACATCGGGAAAGGCCTGCTTCATCAGGTCCAGCCATTGGCGCGCCTGCTCTTCGGTGAAGCTGCCGACCCTGCGCATTTCGGCGATGGAGCGCTCGGCGATGGCCGCGCCTTCGAGCTTGCGGTCGTAGACCAGCTCCAGCGCAAACGGGTGGCGGGCGTAGTCCTCGGGCAGCAGTCCGGGCGCGGCCCACAGCCGCGCCTCATAGACGCGCAGGCCGAAAAAGCGCAGCACGGCCGTGCCCATCAGGCGCGCAGACGGCAGGGCGCTGCGCAGTTCGGCCGGAAGTTCGGCGGTCGGGGTCATGGCGTGCAGGGCGTTGGACATGGTGATCAATGAAGGGGCAAGGACGCAGGCGGCGCACCAGCCCAGGGCCTTGCGGCGGGGTGCATGGGGTGCACGCGGCGCGCGGCGCGCGTGAGGTTGCGGGGCTGTCATGGCAGGGGCTTGCGCAGCGTGAACTGGACGACATCGGTGTTGCCGGTATCGAAGGCCGCCTCGCAATACGCCAGGTAGAAGGTCCAGATGCGCACGAAGCGTTCGTCAAAGCCCTGGGCACGCACGGTCTCCAGGCGCTCCTCGAAGGACTGGCGCCAGCGCCTGAGCGTCTCCGCATAGTCGCGGCCAAAGGCCATGCGGCCTTCCACCACCAGGCCGGCGCGCCGTGCCTCCTGCTCGAAGGCGGGGATGCTGGGCAGCAGGCCGCCCGGGAAGATGTACTGCTGGATGAAGTCGGTGGAGCGCAGATAGCGCGCGAACAGGTCCTCGCGCAGCGTGATGGTCTGTATGCAGGCCAGGCCCCCGGGCTTGAGGCAGTCGCGCAGCGTCTGGAAGTAGCCGCGCCAGTATTCGCGGCCCACGGCCTCGAACATCTCGATGGAGACGATGGCGTCGAAGGGCTCGCCCGCATGGCGCGCGGGCAGGTCGCGGTAGTCCTGGTAGCGCAGCTCCACCGCGTCGGCCAGGCCGGACTGCTGCATGCGCTGCTGCCCCCAGACCAGTTGCTCGCGCGACAGGGTCACGCCCGTGACCCGGGCGCCGAACTCCTGCGCCGCCGCCTCGGCCAGGCCGCCCCAGCCGCAGCCGATTTCCAGCAGGCGCTGGCCGGGCTGCAGCCGCACCTCGTCCAGCGTGCGCCTGAGCTTGGCCTGCTGGGCCTCCTGGAGGTCCGCGTTGCGCAGCGCTTGGCCCGTGCGGCCCTGGAACCAGGCCGCGCTGTAGCTCATGCCCGGGTCCAGCCACAGGCGGTAGAAATCATTGCCCAGGTCGTAATGTGCATGGATGTTCCTGGCGCTGCCGGCCCGCGTATTGCGCTGCAGCAGATGGCGCAGGCGGTAGCCCAGCCGGCCCCACCAGCTGCCATAGACCAGGCTTTGCACATGGTCGCGGTTGACCATGCACAGCCGCAGCAGGGCGGCCAGGTCGGGGCTGTCCCACTCACCGGCGATATAGCCTTCGGCCAGCCCGATGTCGCCCGATTTGAGTGTGCGCTCCAGCGCCTGCCAGTCGTGCAGCACGCAATGCGCATCGGCAGCCCCCGACGGCGGGCGGGGCAGGTGCAGCAGGCGGCCATCGGGCTGCTCCAGGTCCAGTTGCCCGTGGGGCAGGCGTTCGAGCAGGTTCAGCACCCGGCGCGCCCGTGCAGGCGTGCGGCGCGGCGCTGCCGCGGAGGGGCTCAGCAGGGGGGCGGCGGTAGTGTTCATCGTGTGACGAAGCGCTTGGGCTCGGAGGGTTTGCCATGGAAAGGCACGCGCTTGGCCCAAAGGCGCAGCGCATGCCAGTGGATGCGGGCGACCACGCCCAGCGTCATCAGGGGCGTGCCGAAGAAGGCGCGGCGCACGGTGGCGCCGTCGAGCGGGTGCAGCACGCCGCCCACGCTGGTCTGCAGCAGCGGGCCGTCCTCGTCGTGCAGGTCCACGCGCGCCAGGGTGCGGCCTTCGCCGCGCTCGAAGCGGAAGCGGTACTCGCCGCGCACCTCGCAAAACGGCGAGACATGGAATTGCTTGCGCGCCACCTGCTCGCGGCCCCAGTCCAGGTCCGGCCCCGCCAGCAGATAGGCATGGCGCTCGCCAAAGGTGTTGTTGACCTCGGCCAGCACGGCGGCCAGCGAGCCGTCGGCGCGGTGCGCATACCAAAAGCTCACGGGCTTGAACACGTAGCCCAGCACGCGGGGGAAGGTGTGCAGCCAGACCTCGCCATCGGCGTCGGCTATGCCTTCGCTGTGCAGCAGCTGCTCGAACCAGGCCAGTGCGTCGCAGCCGCCCTCGCCGTGGTCGCTGTCATGAAAGCTCAGCCAGCCCAGCCGGTTGCGCCGCAGCGCGGCGTCCGGCTGCGTGCGCAGGCTGCGCAGCGGCAGCATCAGAAAGTAGCCGGGATAGCGGAAGGCATGCTCGACAGGCCGCAGGCGGCGGTGCCAGACATGGCCGAAGCCGATGAGGGGGCGGGCCGTCATGCAACCCCCTCGAAGGCCGCGCTGGCGGGCAGAACGGGCAAGGCCGGCAGGGAACGCAGCAGGCCATCGGCCGCGTCCAGGCCCGAGCGCAGGCCGTCTTCGTGAAAGCCGTAGCCGCACCATGCGCCGCAGAACCAGGTCCGGCGCTGGCCCTGCACGTCGGCCACGCGGCCCTGGGCCTCGATGGCCGCCAGGTCGAACACCGGGTGGCTGTACTCGATGCGCGCATGGACCTGGCCTTCATCGATCGGGCGCACCGGGTTCAGCGAAACCATCACGGGCTGCTGCCACGGCAGGGGCTGCAGGCGATTGAGCAGGTAGTGCAGGCAGACGCCGGCCTGGTCCCGCCCCGGGTCGGCCGCGCGTTCGTAGTTCCAGGCGGCCCAGGCCGCCTGCCTGCGCGGCAGCACGCTGGCATCGGTGTGCAGAACGGCCTGGTTGGGCTGGTAGCGGATGGCGCCCAGCACGCTGCGCTCCTGTGGCGTGGCATCGCTGCCGAGCAGGCGCAGGGCCTGGTCGCTGTGGCAGGCCAGCACCACGGCGTCGAACGGCTCCGTGCCGTTCGCCGTCTGCAGCAGCGCGCCGTGCGCGGCGCGGCGCAGGCCCAGCACGGGCGCATTCAGGCGCGCCTCGTGGCGGCCGTCCTTCAGCAGCGCGGCCACCATGCGCCGCACGTACTGGCGCGAGCCGCCGCGCACCGTGTGCCACTGCGGCCGGTCCGTGACCTGGATCAGTCCATGGTTGTGGCAAAAGCGGATCAGCGTGGCCACGGGAAAGCGCAGCATCTGGTCGGTGGGGCAGGACCAGATGCAGCCCATCATGGGCAGCAGGTAGTCCTGACGGAAGGCGGCGCCAAAGCCGTGGTCGTCCAGAAAATCGCCGATGGCGCTGCGCAGCCGCACTTCATCGCCTTCCTGGGCGATGCGCGTGGCCAGGCGGTTGAAGCGCAGGATCTCGGCCAGCATCTTCAGAAAGCGCGGGCGCAGCAGATTGCCCCGCTGCGCGAACACGCCGCCCAGCGAACTGCCGCTCCATTCAAGGCCCGCGCGGCCATCGGCCTGGGGCACCTGCACGGAAAACGACATCTCGGCGGCAGCCGTGGGCACCTGCAGCTGCTCGAACAAACGTGTCAGCAGTGGATAGGTGCGGTGGTTGAAGACCAGAAAGCCGGTGTCCACGCCCTGGCTCACGCCGCCCAGCGTCAGGTCCACCGTGTTGGCGTGCCCCCCGAAATGGCCGCCAGCCTCCAGCAAGGTCACGGCAGGCCCGCCCGGCGCCGCGGCCAGGCGGCTCGCTGCGGCCAGCCCCGCAATCCCCGAACCGATGACAGCAATGCGATGCATGGAGGCGCCCTTCTTGGTTGAACAGACCGACTAGACCACAAAGACCAAATCGTGAACTGATGAGTTCAAACTATAAACCAAACATACCCGCTTTGCACTATTTGGTATCAGATATGACCTGCGAGGTCTAAAATATCGCTATGACTAGCCGCTCCTCCATCAAAGAACAGATACAGCGCGTGCGCGAGCAGGCCATCGTGGCGGCCGTCAACCGGCTGCTGGCCACCAAGGGCTACGACGCCATGACGGTGGACGAGGTCGCGGCCGAGGCCGGCATGGCCAAGGCCAGCCTGTACAAGCTGTTCACCTCCAAGGAAGAACTGGCGGGCGCCGCCATGGTGGGCGTGCTGGACCGCGCCCTGGCCTTTGTGGACGGCCTGCGCGACACGGCGGCCCAGGCCGCCGAGGCCGGCACGCCGGTGCGCCCGCTGGACCAGCTCAAGGCCGTGACGTGCTGGGCCATGCAGACCCAGCTGGAAGGCGAAATGCCCTCCCTGCCGGCGCAGAACTCCAACCTCAGCGCCTCCCTGCAATCCAACGATGCCTACATGGACCGGCTGATCGCCCTGAGCAACCGCCTGAGCATCTGGATCACCGAGGCCCAGACCAGCGGCCAGCTGCAGCCCGCGCTGCCGGCCGAGCTGGTGCTCTACACGCTGTTCGCGCGGGCCTGCGATCCGGTGGTGGCCCTGCTCAAGGAATCGGGCCAGTACACGCACGCGCAAATCATCGACTGGGTCACGAGCACCACGTTCGACGGGCTGGCGGCGGCGGATTGACCTAGGCCGCGCAGCGACAGCTGCGATGCGTCGACCCGTCTCCAGCATGACCGGCAGCCGGTCCCCGCGGGCTCCCTGTTGCGCATCGTGCCGCCTTCGCGACTCCTACGAAACACAGCCGGGGGCGCCTGTATAGTTGCGGCTTGGCGACCACGGCAACACCCCGCGCCGTGCGGGATTGTCCTGCCAGGTCCTGTCTTTTACTGCGCTGATACCTCGCAATGCAGCCCCCAGCCACAGCCCTGCCCAGCACGACGTTCGCCACCGACCAATTGGCGCAGGCAGACCGCTTCGAGGCGTGGCGCAGCAGCATCTCCGTGCTTTTCGACGTGGCGCCGCTGGAGCGCGGCGCGTCGCCAGGGCGCTTCCATGCCTCGGTGCATGCGGTCCACCTGGGCCAATTGCTGCTGGGCGACCTGCGCTTCGGCGCGCAGCGCTTCTCGCGCGGCCAGGCACGCGCCGCCCACGACGGCCTGGACCACTACCTGGTGCAGTGGTACCGCGCAGGGGGTTTCGTGGGCCAGCATGGCGACGGCAGCGAACTGCGAGTCCGCCCCGGTGACGTGGTCGTCTTCGACATGGCCCGCACCCAGCACACCGTGGCCCAGGATTCCCATGTGCTCTCACTGATCGTTCCCCGCAGGCTGGGCGAGGCTGCCTGCGGGTCCCCGGGCCCGGGCACCCACGGCACCGTGCTGGCCGCCGACAGCCTGTTCGGCGGCCTGCTGGCAGACCACCTGGGCGCACTGCACCGGCGCCTGCCCTCCATCGGCCCGGCGCAGGCCGATGACGTGGTGCACGCCACCCTGCAAATGCTGGCCGCCTGCCTGCGCCCCAGCCAGCGCACCCTGGCCGAAGCCCGCGCCGAGGTGCATGCCGCCACGCTGGAGCGCATCCAGCGCCATATCGCGCGGAACCTGGGCACGCCGCTCTCGCCCGAGGCACTGTGCCGCTGCTTCGGCATTTCGCGCCACCGGCTCTACCACCTCTTCGAGCCCCTGGGCGGCGTGATGCGCTATGTGCAGCAGCGCCGTCTGCAGCGGGCCTTCCACACGCTGTCCAATCCCGCCTACCGGCGCCTGCGCATTGCCGAGGTGGCCGCACGCCTGGGCTTTGCCAGCGAGGCGCATTTCAGCCGCGCCTTCCGTGCCGCCTTCGGCCACACGCCCAGCGATGTGCGCGCCATGGCCGAGGCGGCTGATGCCGTGCGCATCAATCCCCCACCCGGCACCACGACCACATCGGCGGAATATGCCGACTGGCTGCTCGGGCTCATGGCCTGAGCGAGGGATGGCCGGGCACGAGAGCGTGCAGGTCCAGCGGGTCCATGGGCGCGGCACATGGGCGCGGCACATGGTCCCGGCATTTATCAGGCCATCGAGCTGCGACAGCAGAAATGCCATCCGCGCCCTGGCCGGCAGCCGCTGCAGCATGGTCATGAATCGCAGCACGGACCCTGCAGCCAATGCAAATGAGAATTCATATCAATTGGATAAAATACCGGGAGTTCTTTGACGCACAAGAGGAAAGGCCCGGCACGTGCATCCATCCACCGACAGTGGCGCCAGCCAGGCTCTGGGCAGCATGTACGCGCAGCACAACCATTGGCTGGTCGCGTGGCTGCAGCGCAGGCTGGGCAACCGCTGCGATGCGGCCGACCTGGCCCAGGACACGTTCACGCGCATCTGGGTCAGCGCCAGGACACAGGCCATCGAGGACATCCAGGAGCCCCGCGCCTACCTGACGACGGTGGCCCGGCGGCTGCTGGTCAACCACCTGGAGCGCCGCTCGCTGGAGCAGGCCTACCTGGCCTCCCTGCACCTTCTGCCCCAGGCCACCGTGCTGTCCGTGGAGGCGCGGGCCATCCTGCTGGAGACGCTGCAGGAGCTCGATGCGCTGCTGGACGCCCTGCCCGCCAAGGTGCGCACGGCCTTTCTCATGTCCCAGCTCGAAGGCCTGTCCTACGAGGACATTGCCGCCCACATGCAACTGAGCGTGCGCACCGTGACCCGCTACATGGCCCAGGGCTTTCGGCAATGCCTGCTGGTGATGCTGGAGCGCTGAGCATGCAGGCCGCAGACGCACGCATCCTGGACGAGGCTGCCCGCTGGCTGGCACGCAGGCACGCCTCGGACTTCAGCGCCGCCGAGCAGGCCGAGCTGGCACGCTGGCGCAGCCAGAGCAGCCGGCATGAACACATCTGGCAGTGCGCCGAGCAGCTCAAGGGCCGCTTCAACGCCGTTCCCGGCGCCGTCGGCATGGCCACGCTCAACCGCGCGCGCCCCTCGGCGGCACGGCGCCAGTTGCTGCGCTCGGCCGTGCTGGCCCTGGCCACGCCTGCGCTGGGCTGGCTGGCCTGGCGCCATCTGCCCTGGCAGGACTGGACGGCCGACTACCGCACGGCCAGGGGCGAGCGCCGCGCGGTCACGCTGGCCGATGGCAGCCGCGTGCAGCTGAACACGGCCTCGGCCATCAGCGTGCGCATGGATGGCACGGCGCGGCGCATCCGCCAGCATGCCGGGGAAATCCTGGTCGAGACCGCGCATGCCCCGCCCTACGCCTCCCAGCCTTTCATGGTGCAGACAGACGACGGCCAGATGCAGGCCCTGGGCACGCGCTTCATCGTGCGCAAGCTGGAGCGGGGCACGGCGCTGGCCGTGCTGGAGGGCGCGGTGCGCGTCACGCCGGCAGCATCGGCCACGGCCGTGGTGGTGCATGCGGGCGAGCAACTGCAATTCGATGGACAAGGCGCCAGCGCCACCCGCCCGGTGGCGCCGCGGGACTCGGCCTGGACGCTGGGCGTGCTCTATGCCGAGAACCTGCGGCTGCAGGACTTCCTGGCCGAGCTGTCGCGCTACCGCGAAGGCCTTGTGCGGTGCGACGACGATGTCGCCGACCTGCGCGTCTCCGGCACCTACCAGCTGCATGACACCGACCGCATCCTGGCCCTGCTGGCCCAGACCCTGCCGGTGCGCGTGCACGAGCGCAGCCGGTACTGGGTGACGGTGGCGCGGCGCTGATCCGATTTTTTTCTGCCGTGGCTGTCCGGTTTTTCGCTCTCGCCTGTCAAGGCTTGCGAAGACCACTTTCATCGACAGCCCAGAGGACAGAACACCATGCACTCCCCTTCTTCCACCGCCGGACCACGCGCCAGCCTGCGCGCCACCGCCTTGGCGGCCCTGGCCGTCAGCACCTCGCTGCTGCTGCACGCGCTGCCAGTCCAGGCGGCCGAGCCGGCCGCCAGCGCCGCTG
Source organism: Delftia acidovorans NBRC 14950 (assembly GCF_001598795.1). GTDB lineage: Bacteria > Pseudomonadota > Gammaproteobacteria > Burkholderiales > Burkholderiaceae_C > Comamonas > Comamonas acidovorans. The sequence continues at coordinate 27,808 of NZ_BCZP01000013.1, forward strand.
CCAGGAGCTACCAGATCCAGCCGGGTCCGCTGGGCCCGGCGCTGATGGCCTTTGCCGCGCAGGCAGGCGTGAACCTGGGCATGGACCTGCAGCAGCTCGGCGGCATGGAGACACGCGGCCTGTCCGGCACGTTCTCCGTGGAGGACGGCTTTGCGCAGCTGCTGAACACGTCAGGCTGGACAGCGCGCCGCGTGGGGGCGGGCAACTACGCGCTGGAGAAGCTGCCTGCGGCGGCACGCCAGGCGCCGTCTGCCGCAGCGGCCGTGCCCTCACCCTCAGCCCCAGCCGCGGCACAGGCCACGGAACTTGCCGCCATCACGGTGACCGCGCGCACGCAGAACAACCTGGTCGCGCCCTCGCGGCAAGTCACGATTCTGGAAGGCCAGGAGGTGGAGCAGCTGCGCCAGGGCTCGGACAGCCTGGCCACCATGCTCAGCAAGGTGGTCCCCGGCATGGCGGACTCCAGCCACACCATCACCGACTACGGCCAGACGCTGCGCGGCCGCAACATGCTGGTGCTGGTGGACGGCGTTCCGCTGAACACCAACCGCGACTCGTCCAGGAACCTGGCCAACATCAACCCGGCCGACATCGAGCAGATCGAGGTGCTGCGCGGCAGCAGCGCCATCTACGGCAGCGGTGCGGCGGGCGGCATTGTCTCCATCCGCACCAAGCGGCCCTCGGGCGAGACGCGGGCCGAGACCATCGTCACCGGCTCGGCCCCGCTGTCCCGCCTGCGCGGCGCAGGACTGGGCGGCGAGGTGCAGCACTACCTGTCCGGCGGTGGCGAGGTGGTCGACTATTCGGTGAGCCTGGGCGCCAGGCACATGGGCGGCGCCTTCGACGCCAGGGGCAACCGCATTGCACCCGAGCCCAGCCAGGGCGACCTGTTCGACTCCAACATCTACAACGCCTCGGCCAAGATCGGCTTCAAGCTCGATGCCGACCAGCGCCTGCAATTGACCGCCAGCCACTACAACGCGGCCCAGGACACGGACTACGCCTCCGACCCGTCGGTGGCGCGGCTGCCGGCCGGAACGGCGGCGGCCCGCCCCATCAAGGGCCTGGTGCTGGCCGACCAGAACCAGATCAAGAACACCATGCTGGGCCTGGACTACGAGAACCGGGACATCGCAGGCAGCACGCTGGCCGCCCAGCTCTACTACCGGGACTTCTTCACGCGGTTTGCGCCCTTCGACGCACGCGCCGTGCCGGTGCGGGGCGCCAATGTCGACCAGTCCATGCAGAACTCCGAGGTCTTTGGCGGGCGCCTGACACTGAAGACGCCGCTGGGCGCCAGCAAGAAAAGCCTGCTGATCTGGGGTGCGGACTTCCACCAGGAGCGCACCGACATGCCCATCGACATCTTCGACCCCAGGGCCTATGACGCCAGCGGCGGCCTGGTCTTCAACAAGACCGGCCGCCTGGTCTACATGCCCCCGGTCACCACGCGCAGCATCGGCGCCTTCGCCCAGCTGCAGCACCAGTTCAGCGACCAATGGTCGGCCGAAGGCGGCCTGCGCTACGACCGCGCCCAGGCCAGCTTCAACGACTTCACGCCGCTGTCGCAATCGCGGGTGCCCAACCCCCAGCCCGTGAATGGCGGCACCGTCCAGTACAACGCCTGGACCTACAACCTGGGCACGGTCTTCACGCCGGTGAAGGGCCAGGAGTTCTATGCCTCGTACAGCCAGGGCTTCGAGCTGCCGGACATCGGCGTGGTGGTGCGCAATGCCACGCCGGCCTTCAACCTGGGCAACTCCAACCTGCAGGCGGTCAAGACCAACACCTATGAAATGGGCTGGCGCGGCAAGTTCTCCAACGTGATGGCCAATCTCAGCGTCTTCCAGTCGCGCTCCAACCTGGGCGCCGTGCAAAGCTTCAACAACGGCCTATCCCTGCTGCGCACCCGCGAGAAGATCCACGGCATCGAAGGCGGCCTGGACTACTTCAGCGATGACGACCACTGGAGCGCGGGCGGCAGCTTCACCTGGATGAAGGGCCGCGAGCTGCCGCAGGCCGCCAGCGGCTACCAGGACATGACGGGCTTTCGCATCCCACCGCTCAAGCTGACGGCCTATGTGGAGTACCGGCCCGATGCCCGCTGGAGCCACCGCCTGCAGGCAACCTCGTATGCCGCCAAGGACTACCGCCTGGACGGCAAGACCGGCTTTGGCCGCTATGACACACGGGGCTACACCACGGTGGACCTGATCAGCCAGTGGAAGATCGACCCCAAGAACCGCGTGTCCCTGGGCGTGGAAAACCTGTTCAACCGCCAGTACTTCCCGCTCTACAGCCAGCTGCTGCGCAGCAACAACAACACCAGCCGCCTGCCAGCGGCCGGCACGGTGCTGAAGATCAGCTACGCGCACACCTGGTGACCCGCGGGCAGGCACCGATCGCCGGGGCCTGCCAATACCCACCCGTGCAGCCCGGACGACCCCCTGGTTAAAATGAGAACCAATCGCATTAAGTCATTGATATCAGGGGATTCATCTTTGCGGTTGTGGGGGTCAGCATGTCATCCGGCGAATTCGCGCTGCACAACGAGATCCAGTCGCTCTATCGTGACCATCACCGATGGCTGCGCGATTGGCTGCGCAGAAAACTGGGCTGTTCCCACCATGCCGCCGACCTGGCCCACGACACCTTCGTGCGCCTGCTCGGCCGCAAGGAGCGGGCGGACCCGGTGGACCCCCGCGCCTACCTGACCACCATCGCCCACGGCCTGGTGGTGGATTTCCACCGGCGCCGGGCGCTGGAGCGGGCCTATCTGGAATCGCTGGCCGCCCTGCCCGAGCCGCAGGCGCCTTCGCCCGAGGCACGGGCCATCGTACTGGAGGCCCTGGTGGCCATCGACGCCATGCTCGACGGCATGAAGCCCGCCGTGCGCCAGGCCTTCATCCTCTCGCAGCTCGAAGGCCTGACCTATGCGCAGATCGCCGCCCGGCTGCAGGTGACCGTGCGCACCGTCAACAACTACATGCTCAAGGCGCTGGAGCACTGCTACCTCATCGTGGCAGACGGCGCATGACGGCCTTGCCCTCGAACAGCGACAGCGCCCTGGACGCGGCTGCACATTCGCCCACCCCCACCACCACCCCAGCCCAGGCACAGGCCCGCATCCGCCAGGAAGCGATTGCCTGGTACGCGCGCCTGTGCTCCGGCGATGCCACCGACGCCGACCGTGCCGCCTGGCAGCGCTGGCATGAGTCCCACCCCGAGCACCAGCGCGCATGGCGGCATTTCGACGCCCTGCAGTCCATGCTGCAGCGCGTGCCGGGGCACCTGGCCGCCTCCACGCTGCAGGCCAGCCGGCGCAGCCGCCGCCGGGTGCTGCGCGGTATCGGCGCACTGGTGGGCAGCGGGGCCGTGGCGGGCCTGTCATGGCAGCTGGCCGGCGGGCAGGGCGGCGTGCGCTCCTGGCTGGCCGACTACCGCACCGGCACGGGCGAGCGCCGCACCGTCACGCTGGCCGACGGGTCCGAACTGACGCTGAACACCCGGACCTCGGTGGACGTGTCCATGGACCCCACGCGCCGGCTGCTGGTGCTGCGCGAGGGCGAGATCCTGGTGCAGACCGCCCATTCCCTCGCCGGGCCCGGCGCGGGCGCCAAGGATGGCCGCCCGTTCATGGTGCACACGCCGCAGGGCCGCATCCTGGCGCTGGGCACGCGCTTCACCGTGCGCAGCGAGGGTGGCGAGGGCGGTGACACCTTGGTGAGCGTGCTGCAGGACGCCGTGGAAATCCAGCCCCTGCAGGACGCCAGCCGCAGCCTGCGGCTGCAGGCCGGCCAGCAGGCCAGCTTCAGCCGCAACGGCATGCTGCCCGCCCAGGCCGCCGACCCGGCCCTGGTCAGCTGGGTGGGCGGCAGCCTCATCGTGGACGGCTGGCGGCTGGACGACGTGGTGCGCGAACTCGCACGCTACCGGCCCGGCCGCCTGGCCTGTGACCCGGCCGTGGCCGGCCTGCGCGTGTCCGGCGTGTTTCCGCTGGCCGACACGGACAAGGCGCTGGCCGTCATCACCCGCGCCTTCCCGGTGCGCGCGGCTGGCCTGTCGCGCTACTGGCTGACCCTGGTGCCCGTCTAGGGCCAGCCCAGGGCGAGCCAGAGCCAGCCAGGGTCAGCCATTTCCCCATGCCGCGCAAAAAACTTCGCGGCCCATTTTCATCTTTTGCGATCTCGTTCGGCTCCCTTCATGAAAGCCCTTGTCTCACCGCTGTTCATGGCCAGGAAACCCGAATGCAAACGCCCTTCACACCGACACCCGCCCGCGCGGCGCTGACCTGCCTGCTGGCTGCGGCGGTGGCATGTGCGGCCCCTGGCCACGCGGCCGAGCCCCTGGCGCAGACCCGCCAGGCCGCCAGGGCCTATGAGATCGGGGCCGGCCCGCTGGCCTCGGTGCTGGGCCAGTTTGCGGCGGCCGCAGGCGTGGCCCTGTCCTATGACCCGGCCAGCACGCGCCAGCGGCAGTCGGGCGGCCTGCGCGGCAGCTATACCGTGGGCGCGGGCTTTGCGGCCATCCTGGCGGGCTCCGGGCTGGAGGCGGTGGAAGGCGGCGCGGGTGAATTCATCGTGCGCAAGGCGGCCATGCCCGCAACGGCCGGCGCTGCAGCGGCCGACGCCACCGAGCTGCCCGCCGTGCGCGTCGTGGCCCGGGCGGTCCCTGCCCCGGTCGATGCCGACGAGCGCTACCAGCCCACGCCCGATGCCTCCAGCCTGCGCACCACGGCACCCGTGCTGGAGATCCCGCAGGTGGTCAACGTGGTGCCGGCCCAGGTGATCCGCGACCAGCGCCCGCGCAACCTGGACGAGGCGCTGGCCAATGTCAGCGGCGTCACCCAGGGCAACACCCTGGCCAGCACGCAGGACACCATCATGAAGCGCGGCTTCGGCACCAACCGCGACGGCTCCGTCATGCACAACGGCATGCCCCTGGTGCAGGGGCGCGGCATGAACGCCGCCGCCGAGAGCGTGGAAGTGATCAAGGGCCCGTCCTCGCTGCTGTACGGCCTCATGGACCCGGGCGGCGTGATCAACGTGGTCAGCAAGAAGCCGCAGCTGCGCCAGCGCACGGCGCTGTCGCTGCAGGGCTCGGGCTACGCGGGCGGGCGCAACGGCACGGGTGCCACGCTGGACACCACCGGCCCCATCGGTGAGAACGGTCTGGCCTACCGCTTGGTCGTCGACCATGTGGACGAGGACTACTGGCGCAACTTCGGCCAGCACCGCGAGACGCTGGTGGCGCCGTCGCTGGCCTGGTATGGCGACGACACGCAGGCCGTGCTCTGGTACGAATACCGCAAGTACCTGACGCCCTTCGATCGCGGCACGGCGCTGGACCCGGTCACCCGGCGCCCGCTGGACCTTCCCGCCACGCGCCGGCTGGACGAGCCCTTCAACCAGATGACGGGCGAGACCCACCTGGCCCAGCTCTCCGTGGACCACCGCCTGGGCAGCGGCTGGGCCGCCCACCTGAACCTGAGCTACAACCGCGAGATCTACGACGCCAACCAGCTGCGCGTGAACGGCGTGAACACCGCGCGCGGCACCCTGCAGCGCAGCAACGACGCCACGCACGGCGCACTCAGCACCGACAGCTATGGCTCGGCCTATGTGGACGGCAGCGTGCAGCTGGCCGGCCTGCGCCATGACCTGCAGTTCGGCGCCGATGCCGAGTACCGGCTGATCTACCGCTCCGACCTGCTGCGCCAGGCCGTCACCTCCACCTTCAGCTACACCAATCCTGTCTATGGTCTGGAGCAGCCCTCGGCCACCGTCTCGGCCAGCGACAGCGACCAGAGGGACCAGCTGCACAACCAGTCGCTGTTCCTGCAGGACGCCATCCACCTGGGCGACCGCTGGGTGCTGACCACCGGCCTGCGCTACCAGACCTGGCGCCAGACCGCCGGCCGGGGCCGCCCGTTCAAGGCCAACACCCAGGCCGACGGCACGGCCTGGCTGCCGCGCGCCGGCCTGGTCTACCAACTGGCCAACGGCCTGTCGCTCTACGGCAACTACTCGCAATCGCTCAGGCCCACCTCCACCATCGCGCCGCTGGCCAGCGGCACCGTGATCGACTCGGGCGTGGCGCCCGAGGAGGCCCGGTCCTGGGAAGCCGGCGCCAAGCTGGACCTGCCAGGGCAGCTCACCGGCACGCTGGCGCTGTTCGACATCCGCAAGAAGAACGTGCTGGTGTCCCAGTTCAACGACGCCACCAAGCTGACCGACTGGCGCACCTCGGGCGCGGCGCGATCGCGCGGGCTGGAGGTGGATGTGGCCGGCGAGCTGGGCCGCCACTGGAGCGCCATCGCGGCCTTTGCCTATGTGGATGCCAAGACCACGCAGGACCCGCTCTACCAGGGCAACCAGCTGTGGAACGTGGCGCGGCAGACGGCCTCGCTGTCGGCCGTGTACGACTTCGGCCAGGTCCTGGGCGGTGTGCTGGGCGGTGTGCTGGGCGATGTGCTGGTCGAGGGCCGGCTGCGCGTGGGCGGCGGCCTGCAGTACGTGGGCAGGCGGCCCGGCGACTCGGCCAACTCCTTCTGGCTGCCAGGCTACACCGTGGCCCATGCCTTTGCCACGTATGACACGCGGATCAACGGCTACAGGACGCGCTTTCAGCTCAACGTGAAGAACCTGTTCGACCGCACCTACTACCCGTCGAGCGCCAACACCTACTTCATCTCGATGGGCGACGCGCGCCAGGTGCTGCTGCGCGCCACGGTCGAGTTCTGAGCGGGCGCCAGTCCCGCCCCCGGCCTTTCCTCTTTTGTGTCTGTCCCGGCACGCAGCCGCATGCGATGCCACGCATCACGCATCACCTCCATGAACTTATCTCCGCCGCTTATCGCCTCGCCGAACGCCCCGCCAAACGCTTTTTTCCTCTATTGACTGGCCATTGCGCATGCCTTCCTCCTTCCACACCCTCCCCCCCATTGCCGGCATACCCCGTTCCTGCCTTTGCCTTGCCCTGGCCGCCATCCCCGTGATGGCCTTCTCCCAGGCCGCCGACGCACCGTCCACGCAACTGGAAACCGTGCAGATCCAGGCCGAGAAGCAGCAGAACAACGAAGACAACTTCGTCGCCCGCAAAACCACGGGCGTGCTGCGCTCCGATGCGCCGCTGTTCGAGACCGCGCAGTCCATCAGCGTGGTGACCCAGCGCCAGATCGAGGAAAAACAGGTCAGGTCCGTGGCCGAGGCGCTGGAGAGCGTGGCCGGCGTGGCGTCCGGCTCGTACGGCCGGCGCGGTTGGGATGACTTCATCATCCGCGGCCAGATCTCCAGCGCGCAAACCTATGTGGACGGCCTGCGGGCGCAGACCTCCACCAATGTGCTGCGCTCCGAGGACATCTTCGGCATCGGCTCCATCGAAGTGGTCAAGGGCCCCACCTCGGTGGGCTTCGGCCTGGCCCTGCCGGGCGGCCTGGTCAACCTGACCACCAAGCGCCCGCAGGCCGAGTCGTTCTCGCGCGCCGGCATCAGCGTGGGCAGCTATGGATTGAAGGAAGCCAATTTCGACCTGAACTACTCGCCCGACGGAAGCCGCAAGGGCGCCTTTCGCATCGTGGGCCGCGCGTCCGACCAGAACGATCCCACGGACTACGTCTACTTCAAGAACCAGTACCTGGCGGGCTCGTACAACTTCGACCTGGACGGCAGGAACGAGCTGTCCGTCATCGCCAGCTACCAGCACCGCAACTACATCCGCAACCAGGGCATTCCGCAGAACTACGAAAAATACGGGCGCAATGTCTTCATCGGCGAACCCGACCGCAGCTACGAGGTGGACTCCTACCGCCTGGGCGCCAACTACGCGCACTACTTCGACAACGAATGGGTGTTCCGCCAGAACTTCGCGCTCACCAAGGGCAGCAGCCTGAGCAACTCGGTCTTTGCGGCGGCCAATGCCAGGTTCCCCCTGGTCGCGCGCCAGATCAACTACCAGGACAAGCAGGACGTCAACATCGCCCTGGACAACTACCTGCAGCGCAACTTCCGATTCGACCGCGTGAACTACGAGCTGACCGCCGGCATCGACATGATGCGAGAGCGCAGCGACTACTACCAGCGCGTGGACAACATCAACCCCTTCAACGCCGACAACCCGGTCTATGGCGTCACCTCCATCCGGCCAGGCAAGCCCTCCCACAACCTGACCTACAGCCAGTACGTGGGCCTGTACCTGCGCAACACCATCAAGATCGATGAGAAATGGATCGTCGGCCTGAATGGCCGCCATGACTGGACGCGCGTGGAAATCCAGGACAGGCTGGCCGGCGGCTCCGTCAGCAACAGCAACACCGCCTTCACGGGCAGCGCCTCGCTGATGTACCAGGCCAGCGAGTTCCTGGCACCCTACGTCAGCTACTCCACCTCCTTCATGCCCGTGACGGATGCCGGCATCAACGGCACGCTGCTCAATCCCGAGGAAGGCAAGCAGACCGAACTGGGCGTGAAATTCCAGGCCCTGGACCGGCGCTTGCAAGGCTATCTGGCGGTGTATGACCTGCGGCGCAAGAACGTCACCGAGAACGACGCCACGCTGGGCTACGCCGTCCAGACCGGCGAGCAGACCACCAAGGGCTTCGAAGCGGAAGTCGTCGCCTCGCTGACGCGGCAATGGAATGTCTCGGCCGCCTACAGCTACATCCCCTCGGCCCGGACCTCCCAAAGCCTGACGGCCAGCGAAATCGGCAAGCGCATCAACCATGTACCCAAGAACGCGGGCTCCGTCTTCACGCAGTACTACTTCAACCCCGACCGCCTGGGCTGGAACATGGGCGCAGGCCTGCGCATGCAAGGCGCCCGCACGGCGCAGCGCGGCACGGCCTTCGTCAACCTGGCCAAGTACACCCTGCTCGACCTGAACCTGGGCTATGAAGCGAAGTCATGGGGCCTGAGCCTGGCCATCAAGAACCTGCTGGACAAGGACTACGTCCAGGGCACCACGCCGAACGCGCAGCTGCTGAGCTTCGGCAGCCCGCGCACGCTGATGGTGAGTGCCAGGTTCAAGTACTGAGGCTGGCTGGCTCCTTCAAGCATGCGAGCCTTTCAGCCAAGGTGCGCAACCCGGCGCCGCCGATAGGCGGGCGCCGGCTGCGCCCCGGCTTCATGGCCCCTTGCGCAGCGAGATCGGCGTGCCCCAGACCGTGTCGGCCGCGCCCTGGCGGCCCAGCGTGGTGACCTGCATGGGCACCAGGCGTGCCATCAGCTTTTCCTGCTCGGTGTTGAGATTGGCGCGCGTGGCCAGATAGTTGCGCGTGAACTCCATGGGCGGCGGCAGTGTGTGGACGGTGAAGTCTTCCAGCGGGCATTCCACCTTCTCGGCAGCCACCTTGCGGCAGCCGGCCTGGCGGAACTGGTAGCTGGGCGTCTTCAGGTGCGAACGCTGGCTCAGCACCAGTTGGCCGCCCTCCAGCGTGAAGCTGGCCAGCGCCTGCCTGGGCGGCACGCGCACCTGGACCTTGAGTGCGGGAATGTCGCGCGAATCCGTGTCCTGGTAATAGCCCGCCGCCATGCCCGGCGTGCTGTCGGTGACCATGCGCTCGCCCCAGGCCACGCAATTGCCCGAGGCGCGGTGCACCGTGGTGCAGTACTTCTCGATCCGGCTCTGCGAGTGCGTGCTGCCCTCCTTCCAGTTCATCTCGGTATAGAACTGGCGATAGGTTTCCGGCGACAACGTGGCCGTTCCAAGGGTGCCACGGCCTGAGCCGGTGGCCCCGGCCTTGGCGCCCAGCTGGTCAAGCTGGGCATTGAGCCGGTAGTCGTCCCCCCCCGTCATCAGGTACTTGCCCGGCGGCAGCACATGGACCTCGAAGGCCTTGAACAGATAGGTGGTCTTGGGGTCGCGCTGCAGCGCGTTGTTCTGGAACTTGCGGCCAAACACGATCTCCGGCTTGTCCTCATGGGTCCAGACCACGTTGGGAGTCCACTTCGACATGCCATCGGCGTCGGCCAGCGACTTGTGCGGCGTCAGATCGGCCACCAGCACCACGGCCATGTTGGCTTTCAAGGCTTCGCTGATCACCCACAGCGTCTTCGCCTGCTCCGCCTCCTCCTTCTCAAGCTGCCCGCTGGAAGGCGGCGCGGCACACCCTGACAATCCCAGGGCGAGCACCAGGGTCGGCAAAACGAAACATGGGCGCTGCAGTGTCATCGTTGAAATCCTTGGGGGTTGATGCTGGAAAGGCGTCATTTTGCGGGGAGATCTCCGGCGGCCCCGCCCAGTGGCAGGCCCTCGACACGGAAAAGCCGCCCGAAGGCGGCCGGTTCCAGGGAGCACTGCACCAGCGCTGGCTGCGATCAATCAGCGTTGCTGTGGCTGGCGCAAAGGCTGCCCTTGTTGGCGGACGTTCGCCTTGCACTGCATCTGGCTGTAGTTCCTGTCCGTGATGGGTTGCCCCATCTGCATGGGAACATGGACCGGATGCTGCGGGCCTCTCGTGGGAAGAAGCTGTTTCATGGTTCCATCCTCACGTCAAACGGAACGCCGCCCAGCCCGTCAGCGGGGCTGATTGGGCTGCTGCTGGCCTGGCTGGTTCTGGCCAGGTTGCTTGTGCTGGGGGTTGTCCTGCTGCTGCTGTCCCGGTTTTTGCTGGTTCGGGTTCTGCTGCTGCGGGTTGTTTTGCTGCTGCTGTTGCTGGTCGTTTTGCTGAGCCATGGGTATCTCCTTCACATGGTGGTCAAAGAGGCGCGTCAAACGAAGCGCCCGACTGCAGCGCAGATATGCACTGCGCTGGTAACCAGTGTGGGACCAGACATGCGGCTCAGCCGTAGGACCGGCCAGAGCGTGCGCAGCCCCATGTTGCGACACCGCAGGTAGGCCAGCCGCCGGGTGTCCGACGGACATTTCGCACAGGGGCAACGAAGGACCAGGGCAGGTCAAGACCTGCGCCCTGCTGCCCCCGGCCCTCTGCCTCACTCCACCGTCACGCTCTTGGCCAGATTGCGCGGCTTGTCCACGTCGGTGCCGCGTGCGCAGGCCGTGTGGTAGGCCAGCAGCTGCAGCGGGACCACGTGCAGGATGGGGCTGAGCGCGCCGTAGTTCTCGGGCATGCGGATGACGTGCATGCCTTCGCTGCTTTCGATGTTGGTCTTGGCATCGGCCAGCACATAGAGCACGCCGCCGCGCGCGCGCACTTCCTGCATGTTGCTCTTGAGCTTTTCCAGCAGCTCGTCGTTGGGCGCGACCGTGACCACGGGCATGGCGCTGTCCACCAGGGCCAGCGGGCCGTGCTTGAGCTCGCCGGCCGGATAGGCCTCTGCGTGGATGTAGCTGATTTCCTTGAGCTTGAGCGCGCCTTCCAGCGCAATCGGGTAGTGGATGCCACGGCCCAGGAAGAGCGCGTTCTCGCGCTTGGCGAAGTCCTCGGACCAGCTGATGACCTGGGGCTCCAGCGCCAGCACGGATTGCAGGGCCACGGGCAGGTGGCGCATGGCGGCCAGGTACTGCTGCTCCTTTTCCTCGCTCAGACGCCCTTGCGACTGGGCCAGGGCCAGGGTCAGCAGGAACAGGCCTGCCAGCTGGGTGGTGAAGGCCTTGGTGGAGGCCACGCCGATCTCCACGCCGGCGCGCGTGATGTAGGCCAGCTCGCATTCGCGCACCATGGCACTGGTGGCCACGTTGCAGACAGTCAGCGTGTGCTTCATGCCCAGGTTCTGGGCATGGCGCAGCGCGGCCAGGGTGTCGGCGGTCTCGCCCGACTGGCTGATGGTGACGACCAGGGTCTTGGGATGGGGAACGCTGGTGCGGTAGCGGTACTCGCTGGCCACTTCCACGTTGCAGGGCAGGCCGGCCAGCGCTTCGATCCAGTACTTGGCCGTGCAGCCGCTGTAGTAGCTGGTGCCGCAGGCCAGGATGAGCACGCGGTCGATTTCCTTGAACACGCGCCAGGCCGAGGCCCCGGACTTGCCGTCCGAGCCCGCGCCGTCGAACAGCTCGGGCACGATGGCCTGCACGCCTTCCAGCGTGTCGGCAATGGCCCGCGGCTGCTCGAAGATTTCCTTTTGCATGTAGTGGCGGTAGGGGCCCAGCTCGGCCGCGCCGCTGTGGGCGTGCACGGTGCGCACGGGGCGCTGCTCGGGCGCCAGGCGCTCGCCGCCCTTGCCCACCAGCCAGTAGCGGCCGGGCTGCAGGTCAACGATGTCGCCCTCTTCCAGATAGACGATCTGGTCGGTCACGCCGGCCAGGGCCATGGCGTCGCTGGCCAGGAAGTGTTCGGAGCCATCCTGGCCCACGCCCAGGATCAGCGGCGAGCCGGCGCGCGAGCCCACCACGCGCTGCGGCTCGTCCTTGTGCATGACGGCGATGGCGAAGGCACCATGCAGCCGCTGCGTGGCGGCCTGCACGGCCTCGAACAGGTCGCCGCCGTAGAGGCTGTCCACCAAGTGGGCGATGACCTCGGTATCGGTCTGGCTGGCGAAGACATAGCCCTTGGACTGCAGCTCGGCGCGCAGGGCTTCGTAGTTTTCGATGATGCCGTTGTGCACCAGGGCCACGCGGGCCGGCTGGTCGGCATCGGCCACGGGCGAGACGCCGGGGCCGTGGCTGAAATGCGGATGGGCGTTGCGCACGGCCGGCTCGCCATGCGTGGCCCAGCGGGTATGGGCAATGCCGGTGTGGCCGATGACCTTGTCCTGCTGCACCTGGGCCATGAGTTCGGCCACGCGCGCCGTGGAACGGGCGCGCTGCAGGCCCTGGCTGTGCACGCCCTGGGCGTCCAGCGCCTGCACGGCCACGCCGCAGGAGTCATAGCCGCGATATTCCAGGCGCTGCAAGCCCTGGACGAGAACGGGGACGATATCGCGGAAGGAAACCGCTGCGACGATGCCACACATGGACAAGCTCCTTGTTTCGAGATGACGACGGATGCTACGCAGATTGAAAAGAAATTTCTCGCCAAATTTCCTTATCTATTGAACTAATATTTCATAGAAACCAGCACAAGAAATATTATTTCAATTCATAGAATTCAATGACACAAAATTCCATAGAACTGGACGCCACCGATCTACGGTTGCTGCAATTGCTGCAGGTCGATGCCAGCCGCAGCAACCAGGCCCTGGCCGCGCTGCTGCAGCTGTCGCCGCCCACCTGCCTGCGCCGCGTGCGGCGGTTGCAGGAGACCGGGCTGATCGAGCGGCAGGTGGCCATCCTCCAGCCGGAACGCCTGGCCGCCGCCCTGGGCCACGGGCTGCAGGCCATCGTGGAAGTCTCGCTGGACCGCCAGGACAGTGATTCGCTGGACAGCTTCGAGCGCCGCGCCGTGGCGCTGGACGCCGTGCAGCAGTGCTGGCGCGTGTCGGCCGGGCCTGATTTCATCCTCGTGGTGGCCGCGCCCGACATGCCGGCCTACCTGGAGTTGAGCCGCGCGCTATTCACGGGCGACGCCAACGTGCGCAATGTCAAGAGTTTTTTCAGCGTCAAGCGCGCCAAGTTTTCCACCGCCATGCCGCTGCCGTCCACAAATCCCGGAACAGCCGCCGAATGAGGCCAGGAGCCTTGATTTTGTGAGTATTTGTGCTCATCAGGAAGCTACGCTGCATCGGGCCCGCGTAGGACAACAGGCCTGCAATGTGTCCCGAACGCCAACTTTGGGCAACGTTAAACTTTAAGGCGTTGCGCACGCACGGGGACAATGATACAAATTGATGCAACAACACTTTCTGACGCGCTAGGCAATCGGCGCGCACTCGGCTCGCACCGCCATGTCCTTGCGCCAGCGCATCCATCGCCGAACCTACCCCTTGCGCGTCTCCAGCATGGCATTGGGCGGCCTCGTCGTGGGCACGGCCATGACCGAGATGGGCGCCAGCCCGGCGGTCTGGGGCTTTGTGCTGGTGAGCGCCCTGGTCTGGCCGCACATCGCCTTTTTGCACGCCCGCCACAGCCGTGACAGCCACCGCGCCGAACACGCCAATCTGCAGATAGACGCGCTGATCATCGGCAGCTGGATTCCCGTGATGCATTTCTGCGCATTGCCCAGCATTGCGCTGCTGGCCATCAGCATTGCCGACCGCAACCACACGGCCACGCGCGACGGCTGGCTGCAATCGCTGGTGGCCACCTTGCTGGCCGCAGCGCTGGTGGCCCTGCTGCTGCGGCCCGTGCCCGACTGGGAGGCCAGCCTGGCCATGCAGCTGAGCATGTTGCCCCTGCTCCTGCTGCACAGCGTGTTCTCCAGCTGGTCCACGCGCCAGCTGGTGCGCAAGCTGGCGCGCCAGAACGTGAAGCTGCAGGTGCTCAGCCGCATCGACCCGCTGACCACGCTGTACAGCCGGGACTACTGGTGGCAAAAGGCCCGCGCCGCGCTGCGCGACTACCGGCAGACGCAGGCCTCGGCCTGCCTGCTGATCGTGGACATAGACCACTTCAAGCGCATCAACGACAGCTTTGGCCACACCGTGGGCGACGAGGTGCTGCAGGCCATAGGCCTGACCATCCGGCACTGCCTGCGCTCGCACGACGCGGCGGGCCGCTATGGCGGCGACGAATTCGCCGTGCTGTGCATGCACACCCAGCTGGACGACGCCTATGCGGTGGCGCTGCGCATACGCAACCAGTTGAGCCAGCTGCGCGTGCGCGAGCATCCCCAGCTGCGCGTGAGCGCCAGCATTGGCGTGGCGGCGGCTGACCCGAGCTTTCTGTCGGTCAAGGACTGGATCAATGCGGCCGACAGCGCGCTCTACAGCGCCAAGGATGCCGGGCGCGACCAGGTGATTCCCGCCGCGCCGCTGATGGCCGGCAGCGCGCCTGCCCGAGCGGGAACAGGCTCGGACACAGACCCCGATACAGGCTCCGACACGGGCCCGGACACCAGGGACTCCCGCCCCACGCACCAGCCCGAGCCGGACGACACGCTGATCTGAGGGCAGGCGCCAGCGGCAGGCGGTCTCAGAGCCCGCGATCGGCGCGCCGCACTTCGCCGCCGGGCCAGTTCAGGCAAACGCAGCAGCCGCCCGCGGGCGTGGCGCGGATGGTGGCCTCGCCGCCGTGGCGGCGCATCACGCCGCGCACCAGGGCCAGGCCCGTGCCCAGGCCGGGGAACTCGGATTCGCGGTGCATGCGCTGGAAGATGCCGAACAGCGCTCCCGCACGCGAGGGGTCGAACCCCACGCCGTTGTCCGTCACGCTGAGCGTGATGCCGCCGTCGGCATGGCGCTCCACATCGATGGCAATGCGCGGCTGGTCCACGGGCCGGGTGAACTTGACGGCGTTGTCCAGCAGTGCCTCCAGCACCTGGCGCAGCAGGGCCGCGTCGGCACGCACGGCGGGACTTTGCTGCGGCAGGCTCCATTGCAGCCGCGCCGCCGCGCCGCAGGCCGCCCAGCGCGGCTGCGCCAGCACCGCCGTGCGCGCCTGCTCCAGCAGCTCCTGCAAGGCGACGGGCTGCCACTGCATGGGCGTGCGCGCGGCGCGCGACAGGGCCAGCAGGCCGTCGAGCATGCCGCCCATGCGGCGCGCCGACTGGTCCATGGTCTGCAGGAAGCCGCGCGCCTCCTGCAGCTCCTGCGGCGAAGGCGCAGCCTGCGACAGCAGCTCATCGACCAGGGGGCCGAAGGACAGCACATGGCGCAGCGGCGCGCGCAGATCGTGCGACACCGCATGCAGCCATTCCTGCTGCGCGGCGCGCAGGGCCTGCAGTTCCTGCTCGCGCTGGGCCAGGCGCTCCAGCGCATCCTGCAACGTGCGGGGAGGGCCCTGCAGGTCGGCGGCGGGGTCGGGGGGCGGATGGGGGGCGAAAGGTTCCGTCATGGCATGGACAGGGTCAGGAGATTCGGCAAATCGGCGTACCCCGTACGGGACCCGCCGGCGATGCGGGCCCTCGAGCCCACGTGTCTCGGAAGTCTCAGGACTTGGGCAGTTTGACTGGGCGCTTCCAGCTGGTGATGCTCACCTGCCTGCCCCGCGATACCGTGAGCACGCCGGGCTCGGTGCTCTTGGTGACCGTGGAGCCGCCGCCCACCGTGCCACCCGCGCCAATGGTCACGGGCGCCACCAGCACGCAGTTGCTGCCGATGTGCACGTCGGCCTCGATCACCGTGCGGTGCTTGTTCACGCCGTCGTAGTTGGCCGTGATGGAGCCGGCGCCGTAGTTGACGCGCTCGCCCACCGTGGCATCGCCCAGGTAGGCCAGGTGGTTGGCCTTGGCACCATCGGCCAGCACGGAGTTCTTGACCTCGACGAAGTTGCCGATGTGCACTTCGCGGCCCAGTTGCGCACCGGGGCGCAGGCGCGCAAACGGGCCGACCAGTGCGCCCTCGCCCACGCTGACGCCGGCCTTCTCGCCATCGACATGCGTGTACGGATGGAGGACGGCGCCCGCCGCAATCGTGGCGTTGGCAATGCTGCAATAGGCGCCGATGCGCGCACCTTCGCCAATCTCCACATGGCCGCTGAAGATGCAGCCCACGTCGATCTCCACATCCTGCCCGCAGGCCAGGCGTGCCGCGCGGCCCGTGCGCGGGTCGTCGCGCAGGTCAAAGCGCGCGGGGTCGGCCAGGCGCACGCCCTGCTCCATCAGCGCACGGGCCTGGGCGCCCTGGTGGGCGCGCTCCAGCTCGGCCAGTTGCAGCGGGCTGTTGACGCCCGCCACCTGCACCGGGTCGGCAATGCAGTGCGCGACCACGGGCACGCCGTCGGCCACGGCCATGGCGACCACGTCGGTCAGGTAGTACTCGCCCTGGGCGTTGTCATTGGTCAGGCGGGCCAGCCAGCCGGCCAGGTGGCGGGCCGGCACGGCCATGATGCCGCTGTAGATTTCCTGGATGGCGCGCTGGGCGTCATTGGCATCCTTTTGCTCGACGATGCGCTGCACCGTGCCGTCTTCGCCGCGCACGATGCGGCCGTAGCCCGTGGGATCGGGCAGGCGCACGGTCAGCAGCGCCAGCCGCTGGCCATCGGCCGCATCGACCAGGGCGCGCAGCGTGTCGGCCTGCGTCAGCGGCACATCGCCTGAGAGCACGATGACCATGCCGTCGCCCGCCAGCGCGGGCACGGCCTGCTGCACCGCGTGGCCCGTGCCCAGCTGCGGCTCCTGGCGCACGAACTTCAGCGCCATGGAGCCGCCCTGGCAGGCCGCCGCCATGGCGGGCTCCACCTGGTCCGCGCCGTGGCCTGTGACCACCACGGCCGAGCGCGCATCCAGCTGCGCCGCCGTGGACAGCACATGGCCCAGCAACGGGCGCCCCGCCAGGCGCTGCAGGACTTTGGGAAGGCGGCTTTTCATGCGCGTGCCCTTGCCCGCGGCCATGATGACGAGATCCAGAGGTGCTGTCATAGGTGATTCATCCAAAACGCCAGAACCTGTGCCGGCAACGCCGCCGATTATCTGCCCGCCAAGGGCTGCGGCCGGTCACACGATTGACGTATGCTGGCGGCGCCATGCCCCATGCCACCACTGCTCCCGTTCCCCTGCTGCGCACACGCGCCATCGGAGCCGGCCATCTGCGTGCCTTCCTGGCCGTGGCCCGGCACCTGAATTTCCGCGCGGCAGCCGACGAGCTGTCGCTGACGCAGTCGGCCGTGAGCCGCCAGATCCAGTCGCTGGAGGATGAAGTCGGCGTGCCGCTGTTCCTGCGCCACACGCGCGCCGTGGAGCTGACCGGGGCCGGCGCCCAGCTGCTGCGCTCGGTGGCGCCTGCACTGGAGCAGATCGACGCCTCGGTGCGCCAGATCCGCCAGACCGTGGGCCGCAAGAGCGTGGCCATCACCACCTGGGCCAGCTTTGCCGCCATGTGGCTGATCCCGCGCCTGGAGTCCTTCCAGCGCGCCTGGCCCGATATCGACATCCGCATCGACACCAGCGACACCGTGATGGACCTGGACACCACCGACGTGGACCTGGCCCTGCGCTACGGCCGCGCGGGCGACGGCTGGCCCCAGGCGCAGCGCCTGTTCGGCGAGCAATTGGCCGTGGTGGCCAGCCCGCGCCTGCTGGCCGGCGGCCCGCCGCTCAGGACGCCGGCCGATGCCGCGCGCTACACGCTGATCGAGACCGGCGACGCCCACCGCATGCCCCAGCTGGAATGGCTGGGCTGGCAGCGCTGGTTCGGCGTGCAGGGCTGCGACCAGCTGCAGCCGCCGCGCTGGCTGTACTTCAACTACGCCCACCAGATCGTGCAGGCCGCACTGGCCGGCCAGGGCCTGGCGATTGCGCGGCTGCCGCTGGTGGCCGATGCGCTGGCGGCTGGCGACCTGGTCGAGGTGCTGCCCGCACACCGGCTGGAATCGCCGCTGGCCTACTGGCTGATCGTGGGCCCGCGCAGCGCCGCGCGTCCCGAGGTGGCCGCCTTCTGCCGGTGGCTGCAGGAGCAGGCCGAGGTCACGCGCGAAACCGTCGAATCGCCCCCGGCTTGAAAAATGTCCCCCCACGCTCCCCTTGCTGCGCAAGGTCCGCTGCCCCCCGAGGGGGCCGTTTTCATCTTGGGGCGGCCCGGCGATGAAAAAAGGACGCGGGCATGCCGGCGTCCTTCATTCCTGTGCAGCCGGGCGCATGGCCCGGCGCGGTCATCAGCCCAGCGTCACGCGCGCAAACTTGCGCTTGCCCACTTGCACCACATAGGTGCCGGCTTCGAGCTTGAGGCCCCGGTCGCTGATGGCCGTGCCATCCACGCGCACGCCGCCGCCGTCGATCAGGCGGTTGGCCTCGCTGGTCGAAGGCGCCAGGTTGGCCTGCTTGAGCAAGGCACCGATGCCCAGCGGCGCGCCCGACAGGCTGACCTCGTCGATCTGGTCGGGAATGCCGCCCTTGCTGCGGTTGTTGAAATCCTGCTCGGCCGCATCGGCCAGCGCCGCGCTGTGAAAGCGCGCCGTGATTTCCTTGGCCAGCAGCACCTTGGCGTCCTTGGGATTGCGCCCGCCTTCCACCTCGGCCTTGAGCGCGGCGATCTCGGCCAGGCTCTTGAACGACAGCAGGGTGTACCAGTTCCACATCAGCGTGTCCGAGATGCTCAGCACCTTGGCGAACATGGTGTTGGCGTCCTCGGTGATGCCGATGTAGTTGTTCTTGGACTTGGACATCTTGTGCTCGCCGTCCAGGCCCACCAGCAGCGGCATGGTGAGCACGCACTGCGTGTCCTGCCCGTATTCCTGCTGCAGATGGCGGCCCATGAGCAGGTTGAACTTCTGGTCTGTGCCGCCCATCTCCAGGTCGGCGCGCAGCGCCACCGAGTCATAGCCCTGCAGCAGCGGGTAGAGGAACTCGTGCAGGCTGATGGAGCTGCCGTCGGTGAAGCGCTGGTGGAAGTCGTTGCGCTCCATCATGCGGGCCACCGTGTACTTGGCCGACAGCTCGATCATGCCGCGCGCGCCCAGCTTGTCGCACCACTCGCTGTTGTAGCGCACCTCGGTGCGGGCGGGGTCCAGCACCTTGGCGGCCTGGGTGTAGTAGGTCTCGGCGTTGACCTTGATCTGCTCGGCCGTCAGCGGCGGGCGCGTGCTGTTGCGGCCCGAAGGATCGCCGATCAGGGTGGTGAAGTCGCCGATCAGGAAGATCACCTGGTGGCCCAGGTCCTGCAGCTGGCGCATCTTGTTGAGCACCACGGTGTGGCCCAGATGGATGTCGGGCGCCGTCGGGTCCAGGCCCAGCTTGATGCGCAGCGGCACGCCGGTGGCCTCGGAACGGGCCAGCTTTTGCACCCAGTCCGCCTGGGGCAGCAGCTCATCCACTCCGCGCAGGGTGGTTTCAAGCGCTTGGCTTACACCGTCGGTGACCGGGTATGTTGTAACAGCAGATTGATTCATAAGGGTTTTTCGCCAGGCCGCGTAGGACTGCGTCGGTATACTCCGGGGATTTTCCCGCTGCGGCGAATTCTAGACGCCCGCCTATCCGCACCGCAGAGCGCGGACTTGTTGCCCGTCTGGAGAGCGTATCCCGCCGCTGCGATGCTGTCCGGCCCCCACTGGGCCGGATGCGCGCAACCCAAGGATCTGATGTTGTGAAATATGGCTTGAACCATGCCAGCGGTGCTCTTGTTGCGCGGCTGACCTCCGTGATCCAGCAACACCCCAAGCGTGTCACCGCGGCACTGGCAGCCATCTTGCTCACGGGCGGCGGCGGCGCCTTCGCCGTGGCCAACCTGGGACCCGATCCGGCCGACCTGCCGGTGCGCATGCTCTCCACGCCCGTGGAATCGCTGGCCGAAGGCCAGACCCTGGCCGAGCTGACCGACAGCGTGCAGGGCATGTCCCTGTACCGTTCCGAATACACGCGCGGCAGCGACACGGCCGAAACCCTGCTCCAGCGCCTGGGCGTGGCCGATCCGGCCGCTGCCGCCTTCATGCGCGGCAACGACCAGGTTCGCCAGCATGTGCTGGGCCGCGCCGGCCGCCTGGTGACGGCCGAGACCACGCCTGATCACCAGTTGTCGCAGCTGACCGTGCGCTGGGCACCCGACGAGGACGGCAGCTTCCGCCGCCTTGTGGTCGAGCGCAAGAACAATGAACTGAGCACCCGTATCGAGACGGGCAAGCTGACGGCCTCGCCCCGCCTGGCCGGCGGCATCATCCGCAGCTCGCTGTTCGCCGCCACCGACGCGGCCTCCATCCCCGATGCCGTGGCCATGCAGATGGCCGACATCTTCCAGGGCGACGTGGACTTCCGCCGCAGCCTGCGCAAGGGCGACCGCTTCTCCGTGGTCTACGAATCGCTGGAAGCCGATGGCGAGCCGCTGCGCGCAGGCCGCGTGCTCAGCGCCGAGTTCCACAACAACGGCAAGGTCGTGCAGGCGCTGTGGTTCCAGGACGAAGGCAAGGCCAAGGGCGACTACTACACCATGGACGGCAAGAGCCGCCGCCAGGCCTACCTGACCTCTCCCGTGGAGTTCTCGCGCATCAGCAGCGGCTTTGCCATGCGCATGCACCCCATCCACAAGACCTGGCGCGCCCACCTGGGCACGGACTTCGCCGCTGCCACGGGCACCAAGGTGCGTACCGTGGGCGACGGCACCGTCTCCTTCGCGGGCGTGCAGAACGGCTATGGCAACGTGATCTTCGTGGACCACGCCAACAACCACACCACGGTCTACGCCCACCTGAGCCACATCGGCGTCACGCGCGGCCAGCGCGTGGAGCAGGGCGACATCATCGGCAACGTGGGCTCCACGGGCTGGGCCACCGGCCCGCACCTGCACTTCGAGTTCCGCGTCAACGGCGAGCACCGCGATCCCATGACCATCGTCCAGGCCACCGATGCCGCCCGCCCCGTCTCCAAGGCCGGCCGCGCTGCCTTCGACAAGATGGCCGCGCAGATGCGCATCGAGCTGCAGGCATCGAACGAAGCACTGGCCCTGGCCAGCGAACGCTGAGCCACCGCGCTCCCATCCCGCAAAGGCTGCCCTGGCAGCCTTTGTTGTTTCAGGCGCATCCTTTTGTGATCGCGGCTCCCGGGCCGCAGGGCTACCATTGCCGGCATGAACCAGCCCACCCCCTCCCCCATCGCCCACCGCTACTGCATAGGCCTGATGTCCGGCACCTCGCTTGACGGGGTGGACGGCGTGCTTGTGGACTTTGCCGAAGGCACGCAGGTGCTGTGGCATGCCAGCCGGGGGTTCGACGCCGCGCTGCGCGCCGAGCTGCTGGCGCTGAACACCCCCGATGGCCGCGATGAGCTGCACCGCGCGGCGCTGGCGGCCAATGCGCTGGCGCGCAGCTATGCCGAGGTGGTGCGGGAACTGCTGCAGGCCACGGGCCTGGCGCCCGCGCAGATCGCCGCCATTGGCGCCCACGGCCAGACCGTGCGCCACCGGCCGCAGATGTTCGACGGCACGGGCTACACCTTGCAGCTCAACAGCCCGGCCCTGCTGGCCGAGCTCAGCGGCGTTGCCGTGGTGGCCGACCTGCGCAGCCGCGATGTGGCCGCTGGCGGCCAGGGCGCGCCGCTGGTGCCCGCCTTCCACCAGGGCGTGTTCGGTCGGCACGGCGAGACGGTGCTGGTGCTCAACATCGGCGGCATTGCCAATCTCAGCGTGCTGGCGGGTGATGGCCATGGCGACCACGACTCGGTGCTGGGCTTCGACTGCGGCCCCGGCAATGCGCTGATGGACGGTTGGTGCCAGGCGCACACGGGCCAGCCCTATGACGACGGCGGCCAATGGGCGGCCACGGGCCAGGTGCTGCCCGCCCTGCTCGACCGCCTGCTGGCCGAGCCTTTCCTGCAGCAGCCGCCGCCCAAGAGCACGGGGCGCGACCTGTTCCATGACGACTGGCTGGCCGGCCATCTTTCCGCCAGTGCAACCAGCGCCGCCGATGCCCGCCCCGCCGACGTGCAGGCCACGCTCACCGAATTCACGGCCCGCACCTGCGCCGATGCCGTGCAGCGCTTCGGGCATGGCGGCGGCGAGCTGCTGGTCTGCGGCGGAGGCGCCTTCAACACGCAACTGATGCGGCGCATCGCCGCCTTGCTGCCTGGCGTGGCCGTGGACACCACGGCCGCGCGCGGCCTGCCGCCTCAGCAGGTGGAGGCCGCCGCCTTTGCCTGGCTGGCGCGCCAGGCCCTGCTGGGCCTGCCCGGCAACCTGCCCGCCGTGACGGGCGCACGCGGCCCGCGCATCCTGGGCGCCATCCACCCCGCATGAGTAACGCGGAAAAGCAGCGCCAGCAAAAAGGCCCGCGCAAGGCATTGCTGCCAGGCGCGGGCCCCCCACCAAAAACAGTGCGCTACGTCAGCCGCCGATATAGACGAACTTGAAGAGGAAGACGCCGCCGATCAGCCACACCATCCAGTGCACTTCCTTGGCGCGCCCCGTGAACAGCTTGAGCACTGCATAGGTGATGAAGCCGAAGGCCAGGCCATTGGCCACCGAGTAGGTGAAGGGCATGAGCAGGGCCGTGACGGCAGCGGGGATGGCCTCGGTGGTCTCGCCCCATTCGATCTCGGTCAGCTCCTTGAGCATCAGGCAGGCCACGAAGAACAGCGCGGGCGCCGTGGCGTAGCCGGGCACCACGCCGGCCAGCGGCGACAGGAACAGGCAGCACAGGAAGAGCACGGCCACGGTCAGCGCCGTCAGGCCCGTGCGGCCGCCCGCTTGCACACCGGCCGCGCTTTCCACGTAGGCCGTGGTGCTGGAGGTGCCCAGCAGCGAGCCCGCGAAGATGGCGCCGCTGTCGGCCAGCAGCGAGCGGTTGAAGCGGCCCATGCGGCTGGGCACCAGCAGGCCGGCGCGCTTGGCCACGCCCATCAGCGTGCCCGTGGCATCGAACAGCTCGACCAGGAAGAACACCAGCACCACGTTGAGGATGCCGCCCGTCAGCGCGGACTTGATGTCCAGCTGCAGGAAGGTGGGCGCAATGGAGGGCGGCGCCGAGAACACGCCGTGGAACTCGTTGCCTGCGAAGAAGAACGAGGCCACGGTGACCGCGACGATACCGATCAGAATGGCGCCCGGCACCTTCAGGCGGTCCAGCACCACGATGATCAGAAAGCCCAGCGAGGCCAGGATGACTTCGGGCTTGTGCAGGTCGCCCAGCGTCACGAAGGTGGCCGGCGATGCCGCGACGATGCCCGCGCTCTTGAGCGCGATCAGCGCCAGGAACAGGCCGATGCCCACGGTGATCGCTATGCGTATGGACTGCGGTATGCCCTTGATGATCAGCTCCCGCAGGCCGAACAGCGTCACCAGCAGGAACAGGCAGCCCGAGACGAAGACCGCGCCCAGCGCGGCCTGCCAGGTGAAGCCCATGTGCAGCACCACCACGTAGGCGAAGTAGGCGTTCAGGCCCATGCCCGGCGCCAGCGCGATGGGATAGTTGGCGTACAGCGCCATGATGGTCGTGCCCAGCGCCGCGATCAGGCAGGTGGCCACGAAGACGGCCCCCTTGGGCATCCCCGCATCCCCCAGGATCGAGGGATTGACGAAGATGATGTAGGCCATCGTCAGAAAGGTCGTCAGGCCCGCGACCAGCTCGGTTCTTACATTGGTGCCGTGCTCACTGAGCTTGAACACCCGTTCCATCCAGTTCATCGCATTGTCTCCGTGTTGTTTTCGCATGCGGGGCGCAACGGTTGTGAAAGCGCCCAGGGTTGAGCACCGGCTGTCCAGGCCGGCACAAGGCATGGCACCCTGCCGGGCAGCCATGGACCTGGTGGCGCGCATCGCTGCGCGCGGATTCAAGGAATGAGGGGGCGGCGCCGGTCCGCTCAGCTCCCGGCGGCCTGCACGGCCTCGATGGCGCGCAGGATGGATTCCGGCGTGGCCGGCGACTGCAGCGGCGGGTTGCTGCGGTGCCCGCCCGCAGCCGAGACGGCATCGCGGATGGCGAAGAACACCGAGAACGGCAGCAGCAGCGGCGGCTCGCCCACGGCCTTGCTGCGGTGGATGGAGTCCTCGAAGTTGTCGCCCTCGAACAGCCGCACGTTGAACACGGGCGGGCAATCATTGGCCGTCGGGATCTTGTAGGTGCTGGGCGCGTGCGTGGTGAGCTTGCCGCTTTGCGGGTGCCAGACCAGCTCCTCCGTGGTCAGCCAGCCCATGCCCTGGATGAAGGCGCCCTCGACCTGGCCCACGTCCACGGCCGGGTTCAGCGAGCGGCCCACGTCGTGCAGCACATCGGCGCGCAGCAGCTTGAACTCGCCGGTCAGCGTGTCCACCACCACCTCGCTCACGGCGGCGCCGTAGGCGTAGTAGAAGAAGGGCCGGCCCTGCATGGTGTCCTTGTTCCACGACAGGCCGGGCGTGGCATAGAAGCCGTCGGACCACAGCTGCACGCGCTCGATGTAGGCCTCGCCCACCACGGCCTTGAAATCCAGCACCTTGCCGTTGACGTGGACCTGGTCATTGGCAAAACGCACGTCCTCCGCACGGCCGCCATGGCGCTCGGCGGCGCAGGCGGCCAGGCGCTCGCGGATCTGGCGCGCCGCGTCCTGCGCGGCCTTGCCATTGAGGTCGGCCCCCGTCGATGCCGCCGTGGCCGAGGTGTTGGCCACCTTGGTGGTGTCGGTGGCCGTGACGCGCACGCGCCCGAAGCCCACGCCCAGCTCATGCGCCACGACCTGGGCCACCTTGGTGTTCAGGCCCTGGCCCATCTCGGTGCCGCCGTGGTTCACGAGGATGGAGCCGTCGTTGTAGACATGGACCAGGGCGCCGGCCTGGTTGAAGTGCTTGACGTTGAAGGAGATGCCGAACTTGAGCGGCGTCAGCGACAGGCCGCGCTTGAGCACGGGGCTGGCCGCGTTGAACTCGGCGATGGCATCGCGGCGCGCGCGGTAGTCGCTGCAGGTCTCCAGCTCGGCCACCAGCTCGTGGATCACGTTGTCGGTCACGACCTGGCTGTAGGGCGTGACATTGCGCTCGGTCTTGCCGTAGAAGTTGACGCGGCGCACATCGAGCGCATCGCGCCCCAGCTCGCGCGCCACCGTCTCCATGATGTTCTCGATGGCGATCGCGCCCTGCGGGCCGCCGAAGCCGCGGAACGCCGTATTGCTCTGCGTATTGGTCTTGCCGGAGTAGCCGTGCATGGACACATCGGGCAGCCAGTACGTGTTGTCGAAGTGGCACAGCGCGCGCGTCATCACGGGGCCGGACAGGTCGGCCGAGTGGCCGGCGCGCGAGACCATGGAGATCTCGGCACCCAGGATGCGGCCCTCGTCGTCGTAGCCCACCTCGTACTCGTACCAGAAGCAGTGGCGGCGGCCCGTGATCATGAAGTCGTCATCGCGGTCCAGGCGCAGCTTGACGGGCCGGCGCAGCCGCGTCGCGGCCACCGAGGCCACGCAGGCGAACAGGGCCGACTGCGACTCCTTGCCGCCGAAGCCGCCGCCCATGCGGCGGCACTCCACATGCACGGCGTGCGAGGCCACGCCCAGCGCATGCGCCACCAGGTGCTGCATCTCGCTGGGATGCTGGGTGGAGCAGTACAGGTGGACGGCGCCGTCCTCCTTGGGAATGGCGTAGCTGATCTGGCCTTCCAGGTAGAACTGCTCCTGGCCGCCCACGTAGAACGATGACTTCAGGCGGTGCGGCGCCTCGTCCATGGCGCGGCGCGCGCCGCCTTCATTCGTGCTGCGCGCCAGGTGCATGGGCGGCAGCACGTACTGGCCCAGCTCATGCGCCTGCTGGGGCGTGAGCACGGGCGGCTCGGCCGTGATGTCGGCCGCCGCCTTGGCCTGGGCCGCAACCAGGCGCGCAGCCTCGCGGCTTTCGGCGATCACGGCGAACAGCGGCTGGCCCAGGTAGCGGATCTCGCCGCTGCACAGGATGGGGTCGTCGTGGATGATGGAGCCGCAGTCGTTGACGCCGGGAATGTCCTCGCCCGTGAGCACGGCCACCACGCCGGGCATGGCGCGGATGGCATCCAGCCTGAGCGCATTGAGCCGGCCATTGGCCACGGGCGACAGGCCCAGCGCACAGTGCAGCGTGCCGTCCAGCTCGGGCAGGTCGTCGATGTAGGCGGCCTCGCCGGCCACATGCAGATGGGCCGATTCATGCGGGCGGCTGATGCCAACGCGCTGGCCCTGGGTGTGGGCACCGGCCTCGGCGCGCTCGTCCACGCGGAAGGCGGTGTTCTTCAGGTAATGCGCAAAGGCCTCGGACGAGTGCAGCAGGGAGGGATCGATGGGGCGGTTCATTTCAGGCTCCTTGGTGCACTGCATGGGGCATCACGCTCCAGACGCTGGTGGCCTGCAGCGGCAGCGGCTGCTGCGGACGTGTCTCCAGCCACAGGCGCTGCAGCAGGTTCTGCGCCACCTTGAGCCGGTAGTCGGCACTGGCGCGCATGTCGGACATGGGCTTGAAGTCCTGGGCCAGCGCGGCCTGGGCGGCCTTCACTGCGGCCTGGTCCCAGGGCTGGCCCACGATGGCCGCCTCCGCCAGGGCCGCACGCTTGACCACGGCGGCCATGCCGCCAAAGGCCAGGCGGGCGGACTTCACCACGTCGCCATCGAGCTCGATGGCCAGCCCCGCGCACAGCGCCGAGATGTCGCAGTCAAAGCGCTTGCTGATCTTGTAGGCACGGGTCTGGCGCCGTGCAGCGTCCAGCGGCACGGCCAGTGCCTGCACGAACTCGCCCGGTTCCAGCTGGTTCTTCATGTAGTCCAGATAGAAGTCATGCAGCGGCATGCGGCGCACGCGCGCGCCCTTGCGCAGCTCGATCTGCGCATCCAGCGCCATCAGCACGGGCGGGGAGTCGCCAATGGGCGAGCCATTGGCCACGTTGCCGCCCATGGTGCCTGCATGGCGGATGGGCACGGAGGCAAAGCGCAGCCAGACATCAGTCAGCCCTTCGAAGCGCTGCGACAGCGCCGACCAGGCCGATTCCAGCGAGGCACCGGCGCCGATGTACAGCTCGCCGCCTTCCAGGCTGCCCGCGCCGCGGCGCTCCTCGACGCGCTTCATCTCGGCCACGTCGCCCACATAGACGATGTCGCCCAGGTCGCGGAACTGCTTGGTCACCCACAGCCCCACATCGGTGGAGCCTGCCAGCAGCCGCGCGCGGGGCTTGGCCTCGCACACGGCGGCCAGCTCGTCCAGCGTGCGCGGAGCGTGGAAGCTGTCCACACGGCCGTCCTGGGCGGCGTTGGGCGCGGCGTAGTCCAAGCCGGCATCCTGCGCGCGCAGGCCCTGCAGTGCCTGCACCACGGGTTCGGTGGCCATGCGCGTGGCGGGCAGGTCGAACATGCGCTGGCCTGCGTCCAGGATGGGACGGTAGCCCGTGCAGCGGCACAGATTGCCCGACAGCTCGTCGGCCAGCTGCTGGCGCGAGGGGCGCGTGCCGGCCTGCTGGTGGTGCTCGTAGGCCGACCACAGCGACATCACGAACCCCGGCGTGCAAAAGCCGCACTGCGAGCCGTGACAGTCCACCAGCGCCTGCTGCACGGGATGCAGCTCGGCACCGCCCGCAGGCTTGCCCGTGGCACAGCCCTGCTTGCCGGCGCATTGGCCCTTGACGTCCTCCACCGTGAACAGCGCCTTGCCGTGCAGCGTGGGCAGGAACTGGATGCAGGCATTGACCGTCTGCAGCTGCAGGCCGCCCACGGCGTCGGGCGCGCCGTCTTCGGCCAGCTCGGCGATGACCACGGTGCAGGCGCCGCAGTCACCTTCGTTGCAGCCCTCCTTGGTGCCGGTGCAGCGCGCGTCGCCGCGCAGCCAGTCCAGCACCGAGCGCGTGGGATGCGGCCCCTGTACCTCGACGATCTGGCCGCGGTGATAGAAGCGGATGGGTTGGGAACTGGGGCTCTGGCTCATGCTCGTGGGGGCAACTGCTGGTGCGTGGACTGTTCGGATCACGACTTACGCAAATTCCGAGGAAGAAAGCCGCTGGCCCTGTGGCGATGGCGTGTTTGCGTTCTTGCTTGCGTAAGTCCTGCGGATGTACCCGAGATTAAGTCCAGCCCCGCCCAAACGCATAAGACGGCCTCGATATTTCCTATGCGGGCTGCCATATATCCTTGTCAAAAACAAGGGTAAACCCGCAACAAAAGTGTGGATTGCAGCGGTTCAGGGTTCAAAAGGTATGCACAGCCCTCACTCGTGCTCGGCCGGCTCCAGAGGCTTGGGCCGCACATCCTCATCGTCGCCGAGCTGCGAGAAGATCATGGTCGAGGCCAGCGTCACCGCGCCCATGCAGACGAAGGTGGCGCGGAAGGCATTGAGGGTGTGCTGCGGCGTGTCGCCGCCGAACCATTCGCTGAAACCGGCCAGCACGGCGCCTGCGGCGGCCACGCCCATGCCCATGGCCAGCATCTGCACCATGGACAGCAGGCTGTTGCCGCTGCTGGCGTTGCCGGCATCGAGGTCCTTGAGCGTGACGGTGTTCATGGCCGTGAACTGCATGGAGTTGGTGGCGCCGAAGATCAGCAGCTGGACGATGACCACCCACAGCGGCAGCGCCGTGGAGACCGTGCCGAAGCTGGCAATCATCAGCGACAGCACCAGGGTGTTGCCCATGAGCACGCGGCGGTAGCCGATGCGCTGGATCAGCGTGGTGGTCTGGCGCTTCATGGCCATGCTGGCCAGCACCGTGGGCAGCATCATCATGCCGGCCTGCAGCGGAGAGAAACCCAGGCAGACCTGCAGCACCAGCGGGATCAGGAAGGGCATGCAGGAGCTGCCCAGGCGCGAGAACAGGTTGCCCAGCAGGCCCACGCGCAGGCTGCGCACGGCAAACAGCTCGGGGGCGAACAGCGGGTCGGGCCGGCGCAGCGCGTGCAGCCAGTAGGCGGCCAGGCTGGCCAAGCCGAAGATCAGCAGCACGAAGACCATGGCGCCGTGGATGCCCTTGCCCGACATGCTGTCCAGCGCCAGCGACACGGCCACCATGCCGAAGGCCAGCAGCGCATAGCCCACGCCGTCGAAGCGCTTGACGGCAAAGCGGTCACCCACAGGCATGAAGCGCAGCGTGGCGGCCAGGCCGATCAGGCCCACGGGCACATTGACCAGGAAGATCCAGTGCCAGCTCACGTACTCCACCATCCAGCCGCCCAGCGTGGGGCCGATCAGCGGCCCGACCAGGCCGGGGATGGCCACGAAGCTCATGGCCTTGAGGAACTGCTCGCGCGGAAAGGCGCGCAGCACGGCCAGCCGCCCCACCGGCATGAGCAGCGCCCCGCCCATGCCCTGCAGCACGCGCGCAGCCACCATCAGCTGCAGGTTGGGCGCAATCGCGCACATCACCGAGCCCAGCACGAACAGCGCAATCGCCCACAGGTAGACACGCCGCGTGCCGAAGCGGTCGGCCATCCAGCCCGAGGCCGGGATCAGCATGGCCATGGTCAGCGAGTAGGCGACGATGACCGACTGCATGCGCAGCGGGCTCTCGCCCAGGGCCTCGGCCATGGTGGGCAGCGCGGTGTTGACGATGGTGCCGTCCAGCGTCTGCATGAAAAAGCCGATGGCCACAAGCCATAGCAGCACCGAACGCGAGGAGGATGTGGTGGAGGCGGAAGCGCTTTTGTCTTCAGGAATCATGGCAAGGCAGGAAGGGCGCAGGCGTTAAAAAACCGCCTGCGCATTGCTGCGCGGCGGTTGGTGGCGTGTTGTGCGGCGGGCTGCTGCGGGCTTCACTGCAGCGCGGCCGACAAGGCTTACACCGAGAAGCTCGATCCGCAGCCGCAGGTGGTGGAGGCGTTGGGGTTCTTGATCACGAACTGCGCGCCCTGCAGGTCTTCCTTGTAGTCGATCTCGGCACCCACCAGGTACTGGTAGCTCATGGCGTCGATCAGCAGCGACACGCCATTCTTGGTCATGGTCGTGTCGTCGTCGTTGGTGATCTCGTCGAAGGTGAAGCCGTACTGGAAGCCCGAGCAGCCGCCACCTTGCACGAACACGCGCAGCTTCAGGTCAGGGTTGCCTTCCTCGGCGATCAGATCGGCCACCTTGGCAGCTGCGCTGTCGGTGAAGACGATCGGGGTGGGCATTTCGGCGGTGGTGGTTTCGGTGATTTCTGCGACGGCGCTCATGGGGATACTCCGAAGTTCTCAATTGGCCCGAATGGTACAGCAAAGGGCTCGGGAATTCCCGGGGCCGCCAGCTTGACGACAGTGCAAGTGGGGGCATTGGCCACCGACGGCGAAGGTGAATGCGAAGGGTTTGCATCGCCCAGAAAAAAACCGCCGGCAAAGGCGGTTTTTTTCTGGGGAAAGCCCCGGGGGACTTTCCTGCAGTGCCAGCGGATTAACGCTTGGAGAACTGCTTGGCGCGGCGTGCGGAGCGCAGGCCGACCTTCTTACGTTCGACTTCACGAGCGTCACGCGTCACGAAGCCGGCTTGGCTCAGGACGGGCTTGAGCGCTGCGTCATAGTCGATCAGGGCGCGGGTGATGCCGTGGCGGGTAGCGCCGGCCTGGCCGGATTCACCACCACCGTGGACGTTCACTTGAATGTCGAAAGCTTCCAGGTTGCTCGTCAGAGCCAGGGGTTGCTTTGCGATCATGATCGAGGTTTCGCGGCCGAAGTATTCCTGAATGTCCTTGCCATTCACGGTAATCTTGCCGGAGCCCTTCTTCAGGAACACGCGTGCGACGCTGGATTTGCGACGGCCGGTGCCATTGTTCCAATCACCAATCATCTAGGTCTCCTTAGATTTCCAGAGCCTTGGGCTGCTGGGCGGTGTGGGGATGCTCAGCACCGCCGTACACCTTGAGCTTCTTGATCATTGCGTAGCCCAGGGGACCCTTGGGCAGCATGCCCTTGACGGCCTTTTCCAGAGCGCGGCCGGGGAACTTGGCCTGCATGTCGCGGAAGTTGGTGGCAGTGATGCCGCCGGGGAAACCAGAGTGGCGGTAGTACACCTTGTCCAGGTTCTTGGTGCCGGTGACCTTGAGCTTGGAGGCGTTGATGATGACGATGAAGTCGCCGGTGTCAACGTGAGGTGTGTAAATGGCTTTGTGCTTGCCGCGCAGACGGAGTGCCACTTCGCTGGCGACACGTCCGAGCACCTTATCGGTGGCGTCAATCACAAACCACTCGTGTTGCACCTCAGCGGGCTTTGCGCTGAATGTAGACATGAGTTTTCTCTTTCAAGAAAGGTTTGGCGGGTCCTTTTCCGCGGTCGGCGCTTCTTCAAAAAGGAAGCCTCTTAGGCGGGGATGTAAACTTCGCCGCGGGACCCTAAAATCGCTGCGAAGCCCTCCATTATACAAAAACGGCAGGTCTTCGCCATCCCCCCTTGCGCCGCCCTGGCTTCAGCGCCGGCCCCCATCCTTCAGCCGCCACGGACAACCACCCGGCAGCGCGGCTGGTTACCATACGCCTATGTTCAGTTACCGCCACGCCTTCCATGCAGGCAACCATGCCGATGTGCTCAAGCACACCGTGCTGATCGCCACCCTGCAATACCTCCTCCAGAAGGATGCCGCCCTCACGGTGCTGGACACGCACGCCGGCGCCGGCCTGTACCGACTGGACGGCGACTACGCCAACAAGAGCGGCGAGTCCGCCGACGGCATCATGCGCCTGGCCCAGGCCAAGGAGGCCGAGCTGGCCCCGGTGCTGCAGGCCTACCTGGCCACGGTGCGCTCCTTCAACCAGGGCGCGCAGCTGCGCAACTACCCGGGCTCGCCTTTCATCATCCAGTCCCTGCTGCGCGTGCAGGAGCGCGACAAGCTCAAGGTCTTCGAGCTGCATCCCACCGACATGCGCTCGCTGGTGGGCAACATTGCCCAACTCGAAGCGGGCCGCCAGGTGGCCGTGCTGCACGAGGACGGCTTCGAGGGCATCAAGAAATTCCTGCCGCCACCGTCGCGCCGCGCCCTGGTGCTGTGCGACCCCAGCTACGAGCTCAAGAGCGACTACGCCAAGGTGCTGGACATGGCGGCCGACAGCCTCAAGCGCTTTGCCACAGGCACCTATGCGGTCTGGTATCCGATCATCCCGCGCCCCGAGGCGCACGATCTGCCGCGCCGCCTGAAGACCATGACAACCAAGGCCGGCAAGAGCTGGTTGCATGTGGAGCTCACGGTCAAGAGCAACAAGACGTCGGAGCGCGGCGGCCTGCCGGCCAGCGGCATGTTCCTGATCAATCCGCCGTTCAATCTCAAGGAACAGCTCAAGCCGGCCATGCCGCAGCTGGTCAAGCTGCTCGGTCAGGACGAGAACGCGGCCTTCACGCTCGAATCCGGCGGCTGAACACGGTTCAGCGCGAGCTCGACGCCGCAGAGGCCACTGCCGTGGCCGAGGCTGCGGCGGGCGCAGCGGCCTTCGCCACCGGCTTGGCGGCAGGGGCGGCCCGGCTGGCCACGGCCGTGCGTGCATTGGGCCTGGGTGCGGGCGCCTTGGCCTGCACACGCGGCCGGACCGGGGCCTTTGCCTGAACCTGGGTCCGCGCCTGCGTTTGTGTTTGTGTCTGTGCCTTGGCCTGCTGAGTCTTCTTGAGGGACTCTGCCTTCCTGGCCGTGACCAGGGTTTCGGGGCATTCTTCCTCGCCTTCGTCGAGCTGCCACAGCTCCACGGGCTTGATTCCCAGGCCGACCATGCCCAGCTCCTGCGCAGCGGCCTGGCTCAGGTCGATCACGCGGCCGGGCGCAAACGGCCCCCGGTCATTGATGCGCACCACCACCGTCCTGCCTGTCGCGGCGCTGCGCACGCAGACACGGCTGCCGAAGGCGAAGCTGCGGTGGGCAGCCGTCAGTTCTTCCTTGTCGAAACGTTCGCCGCTGGCCGTCAGCCGGCCATGCAGGCCCGGGCCATACCAGGAAGCCAGGCCTTGCTGGTCGCTGTCGCGCGAGGGAACGAGGGCGAAATCGGGATTGGAGGGAGCGTCGGCGCTCTCTTCCGGCGAAGCCGGTTCGGAGGGCCTGGCATCCGCGGACCTGCTGGCAGGCGGCGTGGCCCGCGAGGCGCGGCTGCTGCGCTTGCCTGCTGAGGGAACGGCCGCAGGCGTCTGGCCTTCAGCCATGGCCTCGGCACCTGCCGAACCAGCAGAACCGGCCATCAGGGCGCCGGACTCGGCATCGGTTTCGGCCACGGGAGCCGGTGCGCAGCCAGCCAGGGTGGCGGTGATGGCACACATGGCCAGCCAGCGCCAATGCAGGCGTCGAAAATTACGATCCATGGGCAAAAACCTCCAGGGAACGCCTGACCGTTCCCAAGTTCTAGAGGGCCGCCTGGGGCCGGCGCAGTGGCTGCGCGCTCAAAGGCCCAATCGATCGCAGATTTCCAGCGTGGCGACGCTCTGGTTCATCGTATAGAAGTGCAGCCCGGGAGCGCCCTGGCTGCGCAACTGCTCGCATAGACGGGACACGACATCGAGGCCGAAGGCGCGAATGGACGCCGTGTCATCTCCGTAAGCCTGCAGACGCAGGCGGATCCAGCGCGGGATCTCGGCGCCGCAGGCGTCCGAGAAGCGCATCAGCTGCGTAGAGCTGGTGATGGGCATGATGCCGGGAACAACCGGTGCATCAAGCCCCATGCCGCGCGCCGCATCAACGAAACGGCAGTAGGCGTCGGCATTGTAGAAATATTGGGTGATCGCGGAATCCGCGCCAGCGCGCACTTTAGCCGCAAACGCTTCCAGATCGGAATGTGGGGATTTCGCCTGCGGGTGGACCTCGGGATAGGCTGCCACCTCGATGTGAAACCAGTCGCCGAACTCGCGGCGTATGAATTCCACGAGGTCGCTGGCGTACTGGAATTCCCCTCCCAGGCCATAGCCGCTGGGCAGGTCGCCGCGCAGCGCAACGATGCGGCGCACGCCCATGGCCTTGAGCTCCTGCAGCTCGGCACGCACCTTGTCGTGCGTGGCGCCCACGCAGGAGAAATGCGATGCCGCGCTGACGCCTTCGCTCTGGATGTCACGCACCATGTTGAAGGTGCCGGCCTGCGTGGAGCCGCCCGCGCCATAGGTGACGGAGCAGAACTGGGGCTTGCGCGCATAGAGGTTCTTGCGCACCTGCACATGCTTGGCCGCGCCTTCGGGCGTCTTGGTCGGGAAGAATTCGAAGCTGATCGGAAAGCTCATGTAAGACTCACTGCTCAGTGTTTCATTCGTTGCGTTTGCGCAGCTTGGCGCGCCCCGGTCCGGGCACGCCGAACTCGGTGCTGGTGTCGATCACACGCTCGTTGCGCTGCTCGCGCAGCACGGTGCGGGACACGCGCTTAGGCGCGGTTTTCACGGCCGAACGGGGCTCGTCGTCGTCCTGCGTTTCAGGCTGTGCAGGCTCCTTCACCACGGCCGCCTGCTGGGCATGCACGAAGAATTCGCGGTTGCCGTCACCGCCTTCGATAGCCGACTCCATCCAGCCCTTGACCTCCAGGCCCAGCTCGCCCAGGCAGGTGCGGATGCGCTGCTCCACCTCGGTGAACAAGGCTGCGTCGCGCACGATGCCGCCCTTGCCGACCTGGCCCGGCTGCAGTTCGAACTGCGGCTTGACCAGCATCAGCAGCTGGCCGTGCGGCTTGAGCAGGCGCGTGACGGCCGGCAGCACCAGGGTCAGAGAGATGAAGGACAGATCGCCCGTGACGAAGTCGAACTGCGGCGTGATGTCCACGTCGGCAAACTCGGCGCGGCGGCGGCGCTGCGTGGCCACCGTGCCTTCTTCCCGGGCCTTGCCCTTGGCCGCGCGCTCGGCCTTGAAGGCCTCGATCTCTTTTTCCTTGGCGTCGTCGCTGTCGTCGTAGTCTTCATCGACCAGACCGCCGTTGCGCATCCAGGCATAGGGCGCCACGGGCTGAGTGTCGTTGTCGTCGGGATCTTCTTCCCAGCGTTCGGACAGCACTTCCTCGCAGGACTCCTGCAGGCCCTCGGCCGTCACCGCGCGGGCGTTGACGCCCTCGACGCAGATCACACGCACATCCGAGCGCAGCCGGTCATGCAACTGGCCATGGCCCACATCCACGCCGATGACCTGGGCGGCGCCCGCCTGCAGCAGGCAGTCGGTGAAACCGCCCGTGCTCTGGCCCACGTCCAGGCAGCGCAAGCCGTCCACCGACAGCTTGGTGGCCGCCAGCGCGCCTTCCAGCTTCAGCCCGCCGCGCGAGATGAACCGGGCCTCGGCCCCGTCCAGCAACTGCAGCTCGGCACCCGCAGGAATCTCGTCGCCGTTCTTGGCAACCTTCTTCCAAGGCGTCAGCGGCGTCATGCGCCATTGCACGCCACCCGCAATCAGCCGCTGCGCCTGCGAGCGCGTGGCCGCATGGCCGGCTTCCACCAAAAATACATCTGCGCGCATAGCGTCGTTCCCAGGAAATCTCTAAACCAATGACGCCAAGCGGCGCCGCACCCCACAACTGGCAGGGCCCAACTCAGGGACACCGAGCAAGGGCCGCCCCGCCGCGAGGGTGTCGTCCCCCTCCCTTGCGAAGCAAGTAGAGAGGGGGAAGCGGCGCAAGCCGCTCAGGGGGTGCTTAGTAGCGGTAGGTTTCGGGCTTGTAGGGACCCTGCTTGCTCACACCGATATAGGCAGCCTGGCCGTCCGTCAGCTCGGTCAGCATGGCGCCGACCTTCTTCAGGTGCAGGCGGGCAACCTTCTCGTCCAGGATCTTGGGCAGCACGTAGACCTTGCCGACCTCGTAGGCATCGGGCTTGGTGAACAGCTCGATCTGGGCGATGGTCTGGTTGGCGAACGAGGCGCTCATCACGAAGCTGGGGTGGCCGGTGGCGCAACCCAGGTTCACCAGGCGGCCCTTGGCCAGCAGGATGATCTTCTTGCCGTCAGGGAAGGTGATGTGGTCCACCTGGGGCTTGATTTCTTCCCACTGGTACTGCTCGATGGAGGCGACGTCGATCTCGTTGTCGAAGTGGCCGATGTTGCAGACGATGGCTTCGTTCTTCATGGCCACCATGTGCTCGTGGCGGATGATGTCGCGGTTGCCGGTGGTGGTCACGAAGATGTCGGCCTTGTCGGCTGCCCACTCCATGGTCACGACCTTGTAGCCTTCCATGGCCGCCTGCAGGGCGTTGATGGGATCGATCTCGGTGACCCAGACCTGGGCCGACAGCGCGCGCAGCGCCTGGGCGCAGCCCTTGCCCACGTCGCCGTAGCCGGCCACCACGGCAACCTTGCCGGCGATCATCACGTCGGTGGCGCGCTTGATGCCGTCCACCAGCGATTCGCGGCAGCCGTAGAGGTTGTCGAACTTGCTCTTGGTGACGGAGTCGTTGACGTTGATGGCACGGAACTTCAGCGTGCCCTTGGCCGACATCTCGTTGAGGCGGTGCACGCCGGTCGTGGTCTCTTCGGTCACGCCGATGATGTGGGCGCTCTTGCGCGTGTACCAGGTGGGGTCCTGGGCCAGCTTGGCGCGGATGGCGGCGAAGGCGATCTTCTCTTCTTCGGAGGCGGGGTTGTCCAGCACGGACAGGTCCTTTTCGGCGCGCATGCCCAGGTGCAGCAGCATGGTGGCGTCGCCGCCGTCGTCCAGGATCATGTTCGGGCCTTCGCCTTCGGTGCCGGCGGCGCCGAATTCAAAGATGCGGTGGGTGTAGTCCCAGTAGTCGGCCAGCGATTCGCCCTTGATGGCGAACACGGGCGTGCCGGTTTCCGCGATGGCAGCAGCAGCGTGGTCCTGCGTCGAGAAGATGTTGCACGACGCCCAGCGCACTTCGGCGCCCAGGGCCTTGAGCGTCTCGATCAGCACGGCCGTCTGGATGGTCATGTGCAGCGAGCCGGTGATGCGCGCGCCCTTGAGGGGCTGGGCAGCGGCGAATTCCTCGCGCGTGGCCATCAGGCCGGGCATTTCGGTTTCAGCGATCAGGATTTCCTTGCGGCCCCAGGCAGCGAGGGAAATGTCAGCGATGGCCGTGTCGGCGGAAACGGGACGAACAGCAGCGTTCATGGTTTTCTCCAAAAGATGAATGAAAAACCACGTTCTGCGGGAGACGAAAAAAAGCTCACCGCACAGAAAGCGTGGGCGAGCGTCGTTGCAGGTATGACTCCGAGCCTCGCGACCACGCCTGATGTGTGGGGGCCGCTGCAACGCTCCTCGGAGAGGCGCTGATTATACCGATCCCGGGGATGCCTCACCGCCCAGCCCCACAAGCCGGTAGCCCACCTGCAGCTCGGTCACCAGGTGGCGCGGCTGGGCCGGCTCGTCCTCGATCTTCTGGCGCAGATTGGCCATGTGCACGCGCAGGTAGTGGGCGCGGCTCAGGTACTCGGGGCCCCAGACCTGCAGCAGCAGCTGGCGGTGGGTCATCACACGGCCCTGGGCGGCGATCAGGGCCGCCAGCAGGCGGAATTCGATGGGCGTGAGGTGCACCGGCTGCCCGGCGCGCCGCACCTCATGCGTGGCCAGGTCCACTTGCACCGGGCCGAAGTGCACCTTGCTGGACGCGGCGGTGCCGCCCGCCCCACCGGCAGCGCCCAGCTGCTGGCGGCGGCGCAGCATAACGCGCAGTCGGGCCAGCAGCTCGGGCACGCCGAAGGGCTTGACCAGGTAGTCGTCGGCGCCGGCATCCAATGCGGCCACCTTCTCGTCCTCACGCTCGCGCGCAGAGAGCACGAGCACGGGCACGGAGGACCACCCGCGCAGCTCGGTCAGGACCTGCTTGCCATCGGCGTCCGGCAGGCCCAGGTCGAGGATGACCAGGTCGGGCTGGCGGCTGGCGGCCTCGATCAGGCCGCGGCGCGCGCTGTCGGCCTCGAAGACCTGCCAGCCTTCGTCTTCCAGCACCAGGCGCACGAAGCGGCGGATGCCGGGGTCGTCCTCGATCATCAGGATGCGGTTGGCGGGCGTGCTCATGGGGGGCTTTCGTGCATGGCGGGACTCTAATCCAGCGCAGGCTGCTCGGGCACGGGAAAGCGCAGCGTGAAGATGGTGCCTGGGCCGGGCCGCGCGGCGGCAGCCTCGATGCGCCCGCCATGTGCCTCGACAATGCTGCGCACCAGCGCCAGGCCCAGGCCGATGCCCGAGACGGTGGACTCGGCCGTGCCGCGCGTGAAG
This sequence comes from Delftia acidovorans NBRC 14950, assembly GCF_001598795.1. GTDB lineage: Bacteria > Pseudomonadota > Gammaproteobacteria > Burkholderiales > Burkholderiaceae_C > Comamonas > Comamonas acidovorans. Next base: position 66,131 of record NZ_BCZP01000013.1, read on the forward strand.
GGCTCGAACAGCGTCTCCACCGGCAGGTGGGATGGCAGGCCCGGCCCGCCATCGCGCACGGACAGCAGCAGTTCGCCATCCTGCACACGCGCACTGATGGCCAGCGGCGTGCCGGCCGGCGTGTACTTGGCGGCGTTGTCCAGCAGGTTGACCAGCACGCGCTCCATGAGCAGGGCATCGAGCTGCAGCAGCGGCAGGCTGGCGGGCACATCGGTGCTGACGGGATGCTGGCCCAGGCGCGCGCGCATCTGGCGCAGCGCGCTGCCCACCACTTCGTCCAGCGGAAGCCATTCGCGCTGCAGGTGCACGCCGCCTTGCTGCAGGCGCGCCATGTCCAGCAGGTTCTCCACCAGGCGCTGCATGGCCTGCGCCTGTATGCGGACCTGCTCCAGCATGTCGGCCGCGCCGCCCGGCGGTACATGGCGCTGCGCGGCCTCGGCCGCGCCCAGGATGGTGGTCAGCGGGGTGCGCAGGTCGTGCGAGACGGCCGACAGCAGGGTGTTGCGCATGCGCTCGCCCTCCATGGCGATCTGGGTCTGCTGGGCCACGGCCACGAAGTGCTGGCGCTCCAGCGCCAGCGCCACCTGGCTGGCACAGGCCTCCAGCAGGCGCTGCTCCTCGGGCACCTCCAGGCGCTGCGGCGCACGCAGTTGCAGCACCAGCACGCCGCGCATGCGCACGGGTGCGGCCAGCGGCACATAGCGGGCCGGTGCGGCCGGCAGCGTGTCCGTGCCCTGGCCGGCCTGCTGGCCATGGTCCATGGCCCAGCGCGCAATGCTGTCGTCCATGGGGCAGGAGCCGCCGCCGGCGGGGCGCAGGCGCTCGTCGGCATCGGGCAGCAGCAGCCCGGCCTGGGCGTCGAACACGCCCGAGACCGTGCTCAGCGCAATCTCCACCACCTGCTCCTGCGTGAGCGCGCCCGAAAGGTCGCGCGCCAGCCGCGCCAGGGCGCCCGCGCGCCGCTCGCGCTCGGCCGCCACGCGCGCCTCGTGGCGCAGCCGCGCCATGAGCTGGCCGCAGACCAGGGCCACGCCCAGCATCAGCACGAAGGTGAACAGGTACTGCGTGTCGTTGACATGGAAGGATCCGCGCGGGGGCACGAAGAAAAAGTCGAAGCACAGTACCGACAGCAGCGCCGCCCAGGCGCCCGGGCCACGCCCCCAGCGCAACGAAGACAGCACGACGATGAGCAGAAACAGCATCACCACGTTGGCCGGGTCGAAGATGCGCAGCAGCTGCTCGGCCAGCACCGTGGCGGTCAAGCAGGCCAGGGTCACGCCGGCATAGCCCTTCCAGGGCAGCGGCCTGCGCCGCAGCGGTGCTGCAGGCGCGGCCTCTGTCCGGGCCGCGCTGGATCCCCCGGAGAGCACCAGCACGTCGATGTCGGGATGCAGTTGGACGATGCGGTCGGGCAGGCTGCGGCCCCACCAGCGCCAGGGCGACCATGCCGGGCGCGGCGGTTGGGCCAGCACCAGGCGGCTGGCGTTGCGCTCGCGCGCGAAGGCAACCAGGGCCTCGGCCACATCGGCGCCCGGCAGCGTAGCCGTCTCGGCCCCCAGGCGCGCGGCCAGGGCCAGGGTCTTGAGCACGGCGGCCTGCACGCTGCGTGGGCGGTGCTGGCGCTGGGGCGCGTCCACGTAGACCACCATCCAGTCCGCATCGAGCCGGCGCGCCATGCGCGCGACCTGGCGCACCAGGGCGTCGTCGCCCGCGTGTCCTGCCACGGCCACCAGCAGGCGCTCACGCGCAGGCCAGACCGTGCCTATGGAGCGTTCGCGCCGGTAGTCGCGCATGTCCTCGTCCACGCGATCGGCCGTGCGGCGCAGCGCCAGCTCGCGCAGCGCCAGCAGGTTGCCGCGGCGAAAGAAGTTGCGCGAGGCCCGCTCGGCCTGCTCCAGCATGTAGACCTTGCCGTCCTTCAAGCGGCGCAGCAGCTCGTCGGGCGAGATGTCGACGACGATGACCTCGTCGGCATCGTCGAAGATCTGGTCGGGCACGGTCTCGCGCACCGTGATGCCCACGATGCCGCCCACCACGTCGTTCAGGCTTTCCAGGTGCTGCACGTTGATCGTGGTCCAGACATCGATGCCTGCGTCCAGCAGCTCCTGCACGTCCTGCCAGCGCTTGGGATGGCGCGAACCCGGCGCATTGCTGTGCGCCAGTTCATCGAGCAGCAGCACGCGCGGCCGCCGCGCGAGCGCCGCATCCAGGTCGAACTCGCGCAGCGTCCGCCCCTGATGCGGCAGCTCGCGCAGCGGCAGTTGCTCCAGGCCATGCAGTTGCTGCGCCGTTTCCTTGCGGCCATGGGTTTCCACGAGTCCCACCAGAACCTCGCGGCCCCCCTGGCGTTCGCGCTGGGCGGCGGCCAGCATGGCGTAGGTCTTGCCCACGCCTGCATTCGATCCGAAGTAGATGCGCAGCTTGCCCCGTCCCTCCTGCGCCCGCTCATGGCGCAGGCGCGCGACCAGGGCGTCGGGATCGGGGCGCGGCAGACCGGGCGGCGCCGGCTCGGCAGAGGACGAAATGGGCATGGTTCTCAGCCTAGCACCAGAGCGTGCTCCCACACTAGAACGCCGCCGACAGCGACAGCACCCAGCCGCTGCGGCCCAGGCTTTGCATCTGGCCCGCCGCGTTGGCCGCGCGGTAGTAGCGCGTGTCGGCCGAGGTGCCGGCCCAGGCCAGCGTGGCCGTCCACGGTCCCCAGCTGCGGGCCAGCGAGACGCGCCAGTCGGCATACGACAGTTCGCTGTAGTTGCGAACCTGCGTGTGGCCGGCATGCAGGCCCAGCACCGCCCAGTCGCCCAGCGGATGCTGGTAGTTCAGGTCCAGATAGCTGCTGCCGCGTGAGCTGCCGCTGCCGGGAAGCGCCTCGGCAAAGGCCGTGGCCGCCGTGCTGTCGCGCAGCCCGAAGTAAGGCGTCAGCGCCAGCGACCATTTGGCGCTGAAGCCGCCGTTGGTGACGCCCAGATAGGCCTCGGTGGTGTCGTAGCGCACGCCGCCGCTGCCATCCCCGCGGGGCACGCGCGCGCCGGGGTAGTTGTAGTGCAGCAGGCCGATGTCGCCCGTCCAGCCCGGCAGCAGCTCGGTACGCCAGCCGCCGTACAGGTCCAGCTCCAGCGCGCGGCCATCCAGATAGCTGTGGCGCGACACGCTGGAGCCGGACACGCCCAGGTAGGCGCCGCGCGGCAGCGACAGCTCCAGCCCGCCCTGCAGCGCCGGCCCCATCCAGCTTTGCGAGATGCCCCGGAAACGGTAGTCGCTGAGCAGCGTCACGCTGCCGGTGAGGGCGTAGGCGGGTGCGGGCGATTCCTGGGCAGCGGCGCTGGCAGCGCTGACGGGGGAGGTCTCGGCCTGCGCATGGCAGGATGCGGCCGCCAGCGACAGCAGTGCGGCCAGGGAGAAATGGGGGACGGCACAAGCGGCCGTCATGGAAGAAACGGATTTCATCTTGGTTTTCTTGAAGAGAAGAGCAAAGCGGGGCCTGCCCGGCCGGGCAGGCGGGCCGCACAGGGTCACGCCAGGTTCAGAGCCACCAGCAGCATGTCGATCAGCTTGATGCCGATGAAGGGAACGACCAGGCCGCCCAGGCCGTAGATCAGCAGGTTGCGCCGCAACAGGGCCGAGGCACCGATGGCACGGTAGGGCACGCCGCGCAGGGCCAGCGGGATCAGCACGATGATGATCAGCGCGTTGAAGATCACGGCACTCAGGATGGCCGAGCCCGGGCTGGCCAGCCCCATGACGTTGAGCGCCGACAGCTGCGGATACGTGCCCACGAAGGCGGCCGGGATGATGGCGAAGTACTTGGCCACGTCGTTGGCCACGCTGAAGGTGGTCAGCGCGCCGCGCGTCATCAGCATCTGCTTGCCGGTCTCCACGACCTCGATGAGCTTGGTCGGGTTGCTGTCCAGGTCCACCATGTTGCCGGCTTCCTTGGCCGCCTGGGTGCCGCTGTTCATGGCCACGGCCACGTCGGCCTGGGCCAGGGCAGGTGCGTCGTTGGTGCCGTCGCCGGTCATGGCCACAAGCCGGCCGGCGGCCTGGTGTTCGCGGATCAGGCGCAGCTTGTCCTCGGGCGTGGCTTCGGCCAGGTAGTCGTCCACGCCGGCCTCGGCCGCAATGGCCGCCGCCGTGAGCGGGTTGTCGCCCGTGATCATCACGGTCTTGATGCCCATGCGGCGCAGCTCGGCAAAGCGTTCGCGTATGCCGTGCTTGACCACGTCCTTGAGCTCGATCACGCCCAGCACGCGGGCACCGTCGGCCACGACCAGCGGCGTGCTGCCGCGCCGTGACACATCCTCCACCACCTTGAGCATGGCGGGCGGGAACTGGCCGCCCAGGGATTCAACGTGGCGGCGCACGGCGTCGGCCGCGCCCTTGCGCAGGCTGCGCGTGGCGCCGTCCGGCTGGGGCATGTCCACGCCGCTCATGCGCGTCTGGGCCGTGAAGGGCACGAAGACCGCATGCAGCGTGGCCAGGTCGCGCTCGCGCAGGCCATGCATCTCCTTGGCCAGCACGACCACGCTGCGGCCTTCAGGCGTCTCGTCGGCCAGCGAGGCCAGCTGCGCCGCATCCACCAGCTGCGCGGCCGTCACGCCGGGCGCGGGCAGGAACTCGCTGGCCTGGCGGTTGCCCAGCGTGATGGTGCCGGTCTTGTCCAGCAGCAGCACGTCCACGTCGCCGGCCGCCTCCACGGCGCGGCCCGAGGTGGCGATCACGTTGGCCTGCATCATGCGACTCATGCCCGCCACGCCAATGGCCGACAGCAGGCCCCCGATGGTGGTCGGGATCAGGCACACCAGCAGCGCCACCAGCACCGTCAGTCCCACGACCTGGCCGCTGCCCGTCAGCTCCACCGCAAAGGACGAATAGGGCCGCAGCGTAACGATGACCAGCAGGAACAGCAGCGTCAGCCCGACCAGCAAAATGGTCAGCGCCAGCTCGTTGGGCGTCTTGTGGCGGCGGGCCGACTCCACCATGGAGATCATGCGGTCCAGGAAGGACTCGCCGGGATTGACGGTGATCTGCACCACCAGCCAGTCCGACAGCACGCGCGTGCCGCCCGTGACGGAAGAGAAGTCACCACCGGCCTCGCGGATCACGGGGGCCGATTCGCCGGTGATGGCGCTCTCGTCCACCGAGGCCACGCCCTCGATCACTGTGCCATCCAGCGGCACGGTGTCGCCGGCCTCAACCAGCACCCACATGCCCGAACGCAGTTCTTCGGCACCCACGGGATGCCAGCGGCTCTGGTAGTTGGCCTGCTCCAGCTTCTTGGCGACGGTGCTGCGCTTCATGCTGCGCAGGCTGGCGGCCTGGGCACGGCTGCGCCCCTCGGCCAGCGCCTCCGCAAAATTGGCGAACAGCACGGTGAACCACAGCCACAGCGCAATCGCCAGGATGAAGCCCGCAGGCGCTTCGCCTTCGCCCGCCAGGGCCTGAGCCCAGAGCAGGCTGGTGAAGATGGCGCCCAGATAGACCACGAACATCACCGGGTTGCGCCATTGCGCGCTGGGAGCGAGCTTGCGGATGGAGTCACCCAGCGCCTGGCGCACCAGCGAAGGATCGAACAGGGACAAAGCAGTTTTGCGCGACATGGCTTACTCCTTGGCGGCATGGGCTGCCGCAGGCTGCAGCGTCGCGGCCGAGAGATCGTCCAGCGCCAGATTCAGCTGCAGCACGTTCACGCGCGGCTCGCCCAGCAGGCCCAGCACGCGCGGCTCCACCTGCTGGCGCAGCAGTTCCTGGACCTTGGCCACGGGCAGTTGGCGCTCGCGGGCCACGCGCGGCAGTTGCAGCTCGGCATTGGCCACCGAGATGTGCGGGTCCAGGCCGGAGGCCGAGGCCGTCACGGCATCCACAGGCACCGCAGCATCTGCAGCCAGGCCATTGAGTTCGCGGTAGGCCGCCACGCGCGCCGCCACGGACTCCTTGAGCGCCGCATGGGTCGGACCCTGGTTGGTGGCAGCCGACAGCGCAGCGTTGTAGGGCGCGGCCACCGTGGCATCGGCCTTGTCGGGATCAGGCGCCGAGGTGGCGCTGGGCCGGCCCTGGAAATAGCGCGGCGAGGCGAACTCCTGCCCGATCAGGGCCGAGCCCACGACCGAGCCCTGGCGCATGACCAGGCTGCCATTGGCGGTCTTGGGAAACGCAGCCTGGGCCACGAGCGTGGTGACCAGCGGATAGGCCAGGCCCGTGACCACGGCGACGAACAGCGCCGACCGCAGGCTGGGGCCGAACAGCGAGCGCAGACCACCAGGAACGGCCTGCGTTTGTGCCTGCGCATCAGCGCGCAGCACCGGCAAGGAGCCGGAAGTATGTGTTTGAACTTGCATCTCGAAACCTCCGCCGCACGGCCCTGCCAAGGCAGAACCGGCGGCCAAGAAAAAAACGGGCTCAGGTGGCTCAGGGATTCAGGGGTAGACCTGTCCTGACAGCATCTGCAGCTGCTCGACCACGGGCCCCAGGGCCAGCGAAGGCAGGAAGGTCAGCCCGCCGACCACGACCACCACGAAGACCAGCAGCCCCATGAACAGCGGCGTGGCCGTCGGGAAGGTGCCCGGCCCCGCAGGCACGGTGGGCTTGGCCGCCAGGCTGCCGGCCAGGGCCAGCATGGGCAGCAGCGTCAGATAGCGGCCCGCCAGCATGGCCAGGCCGATGGTGGTGTTGAAGAACGGCGTGTTCGCATTCAGGCCCGCAAAGGCCGAGCCGTTGTTGGCCGTGCCCGAGGCATAGGCATAGAGCACTTCCGAGAAGCCATGCGGCCCCCGGTTGGCCAGGCTGGCCAGTGTGTCGGGCCAGACCGCCGCCAGCGCCGTGAAGCCCAGGACGGAGATGGGGTGCGCCATCACGGCCAGCATCACCAGCTTGATCTCGCGCGCCTCGATCTTCTTGCCCAGGAACTCGGGCGTGCGGCCAATCATCATGCCGGCCAGGAAGACCGTGAGGATGGCGTACTGCAGCAGGTTGATCAGGCCCACGCCATCACCGCCGAACACGCAGTTGAGCATCATCTGTGCCAGCGGCACCAGCCCGCCCAGCGGCGTCAGCGAGTCATGCATGGCATTGACCGATCCCGTGGTCGCGGCCGTGGTCGTGGCCACGAACAGCGCCGTATCGGCGATGCCGAAGCGCAGCTCCTTGCCCTCCATGTTGCCGCCCGGCTGGGTGGCACTGATCTGCTGGTCGGCACCTGCGGCCGTGAGCAGCGGATTGCCTGCCTGCTCGGCCGTGAACACCAGCGCCAGAAAGCCCACGAACATCACCAGGCAGGCGCCGAACAGCACCCAGCCCTGGCGGCGGCGCAGCAGCATGGAGCCGAAGGCATAGGTCATGGCCGAGGGAATCAGCAGCATGCCCAGGATGTGGATGGCATTGGTCAGCGGCGTGGGGTTCTCGAACGGATGGGCCGCGTTCATGCCGAAGAAGCCGCCACCGTTGGTGCCGATGTGCTTGATGCTCTCCAGGCTGGCCACGGGGCCCAGCAGAATCTGCTGGCGCGCGCCCTCCAGCGTCGTCGCCCAGACCTGGCCATCCAGCGCCTGCGGCACGCCCTGCCACACATAGACCAGGGCCACCACAAAGCTCAGCGGCAGCATCACGCGCCACAGCACGCGCACATAGTCCACCCAGTAGTTGCCCAGGTCCGATGCACTGGAGCGCGCCAGGCCTCGAATGAAGCCCGCAGCCGCGACCACACCCGTGATAGCACCCGCAAACATCATGAAGGTAATGGCCACCATCTGCGTGGCGTTGGACAGGCTGCTCTCGCCCGAATACGCCTGCCAGTTGGTATTGGTCACAAAGGACGCGGCCGTGTTGAAGGCCAGATCCGGCGTCTGCGCCGCATTGCCCAGTGCATTCAGCGGCAGCCAGCCCTGCGCGCGCAGCAGCGCATAGCCCAGCAGCAGCATGGCGCCGTTGGACAGCAGCAGCGCCAGCCCGTAGCGCTGCCAGCCCATGCGCTCGGCGGGGTTCACGCCCAGGGCGCGAAAGCTCAGCCGCTCGATCCAGGCATGGTGCTCACTCGTGAAGCAGCGTGCCAGCCACTGCCCCATGGGCACGGCCAGCGCCGTCATCACCAGCAGCACCAGTGCATATTCCATCCAGGTCAACCACATGGCGGTCTCCTTTCAGGCAGTCAAATCCGGCCCAGCGCCGCCACGAAGGCCAGCAGGCCCCCGAAGCAGCCCAGGCTCAGGGCGATAAAGATCAGGTCTTGCATCTGCGCCACCTCAGAACTGCTCGGGCCGCAGCAATGCGTATCCGAGGTAGACAAACAGAGCCAGAGCGCCCAAGGCGCCCAGCCATCCGGTGATTTCGGTCAGGGTCATAGGAATTTCTCCCGCATCGGCACCGCTTGGCGGCACCTGTTGTTGCGATGGGGAAAACTCTAGGGCCGGGGCTGTCAAAAGCGGATTGAGATTGCGGCATGCCGTATCAAGACGGCATCAAGATGTCCACCGATGCCTCTTATCGAATGGTTCAGAACCCCGCCCTTCACGCTCTGCCATCCCACCCTTATGACCCCTGCACTCCCAGTGAAAAACACTTCCACGACAGGCCAGGCAACCGATGGCAGGACTTTCCTTCGTTTCTGGGGTTTGCTCAGCCTCCTGTACCTGGGATGGCTGCTGATCTTCTGGCCCGGCGTGCTGGGCGAGGACAGTGCGGCCGTCCTCATGGAAGTGGACAACCCGGACAAATTCCGCTCCGGCAAGGGGGTGCTGTGGTACTACTTCATCCGCCTCACCTACGGCGCCACCCACTTGGTGGAAGTACCCATCATCGCGTTGATATTGCTGTGCGCCATGTTCTTCGCCCGCATGCTGGCCTGGTACTGGACCTCGCGGCACCGCGCGCTGTGCGTCTTTCTGCTGCTCTTCATCTGCGCGGCGCCGCACATGTTCTATTTCACAGGCACGCTGTACCCGGACGCCATCTTCGCCGTGGCTTCTTGCGCGCTGCTGTTCGAGCTCTGGCTGCTGTGCAGCCAGCGCCAGCACAGTCGGGCATCCCTGGCCGTGATTGCCCTTGCCTTGCCCTTCGCCGTGTTCGTGCGCGCCAACGGGATCGTTTTCCTGGCACCTGCCATGCTGGCCCTGTTTCTCGCCGACCGCCGCAGCCGCTGGTATCTCGGGACCATCATCGCGTTCTGGTGCGCCACGGTCTCTGCAGGAACCCAATTGCACAAATCGACCGCGCAAAGCGCCACGGATTCACTGGTCCTCTTCGAGACCGTCAAGCTGCTCCAGCCCAGGGCCATGAACGATCTATGGCAAAAGCAGCCCCTCATGAACGACCCTTGGGTACTGCAGGAGCCCAAGCTTTCCGCGCGCACCCTGGAAATCCTCGACAGCTACCGCCCCCGGGAGCTGATGCTCACCTACTCGGACCCAGCCTACTGGGACATGCTGGTGTTCCATCCGTCAGGCCCCCAGCTCTTCGGGCTGCCCGAGGACCAGCGCAAGGAACTGGTGCAGGAATTCTTCCGCTACAACCTGTGGCACAACCTGCCGGACGTTGTGGCCAGCCGTGTGAACGTTTTTTTGGCTGCGGCGCTTGCGCAGGGTGGATTTCCTGCGCTCGACTATGCGCAATACGTCCTGAAGCGCACCCAGACACAGTCGCAGATGCGCCGGTTCGGGCTGGACCAGGCAGAACAGGCACTGCGCGCCGTGCACAGATATAGCTACGCTTGGCGGTGGCTGCTGTGGACACCTTGGCTGGGCATGGGCCTGCTGGCCTTGATGCTGTGGCGCAGTTGCCGCGGCAAGGACCTGCCAGCCCTGCTTGTGACAATTCCCCTGGCGTTGCAACTGGCAGGTATCACTGCATTCGCTTCGGCAGGCGAATATCGTTACTTACTGCTTTTCTTCACCATGCCGCTGGTACTCATTCCCATAATGATTTCGTCAGCGCACGAAAACAGGTCGTAACAGCCCCCAGGCGGCAGGTCAATGCATGGGCCAATCAGGGACATCGTGTAAAAGCCATCTTTTGCCCACGCTCTGTAAAATGCGCCGATTCGCCACGGGTGCCAGACACCCGTGCGCTCTCGACAGCCCATCTCCTGGATTCCCCCTTGACTTACGCCCTGGAAACCCGGCGCCGCCGGACTTTTGCCATCATTTCCCACCCCGACGCGGGCAAGACCACGCTGACCGAAAAGCTGCTGCTGTTCTCGGGCGCGATCCAGATCGCGGGCGCCGTCAAGGGCCGCAAGGCCAGCCGCCATGCCACCTCCGACTGGATGGAAATCGAAAAGCAGCGCGGCATCTCGGTGGCCAGCTCGGTCATGCAGATGAGCTACCGCGACCACGTGGTCAACCTGCTCGACACGCCCGGCCACAAGGACTTCTCGGAAGACACCTACCGCGTGCTCACGGCCGTGGACTCGGCGCTGATGGTCATCGACGCCGCCAACGGCGTGGAATCGCAGACCCGCCGCCTGATCGAGGTCTGCCGCCAGCGCGACACGCCCATCATCACCTTCGTCAACAAGATGGACCGCGAAGTGCGCGATCCGCTGGACATCCTCGACGAAGTCGAGCGCGAACTGGGCATGCCCTGCTGCCCCGTCACCTGGCCTGTGGGCCAGGGCCGGCAGTTCGGCGGCATCATCAACCTGCTCACCCAGACCATGACGGTGTTCCAGCCCGGCAGCGAACGCCGCCCGCAGGATTTCGAGGCCATCCCCCTGGCCGAGGCCGACAAGCTGCGCGCGCGCTTCGGCCGGTCCTTCGACGATGCGCTGGAAAGCATGGAACTGGCCCAGGGCGCCTCGGCCCCCTGGGACCACGAGGCCTTCCTGGCAGGCAAGCTCACACCGGTCTTCTTCGGCTCCGGCGTGAACAACTTCGGTGTCATGGAAGTGCTGGATGCAGTGGTGGACATGTCGCCCCCGCCCGGCCCCCGCAAAAGCTCGCTGCTGGTCAACAAACAGCCTGTGGAAAAGATCATCCAGCCCGAGGACGAAGGCTTCTCCGGCGTGGTCTTCAAGGTCCAGGCCAACATGGATGCCAACCACCGCGACCGCATCGCCTTCGTGCGCGTGGCCTCGGGCAAGTACACGCCCGGCATGAAGATGAAGGTCCAGCGCACCGCCAAGGAGCTGCGCCCCACCTCCGTCGTAACCTTCATGAGCCAGCGCCGCGAAGCCGTGGAAGAAGCCTATGCGGGCGACATCATCGGCTTCACCACGCATGGCGGCGTTCAGCTGGGCGACACCATCACTGACGGCACCAACCTGCAATTCACGGGCCTGCCCTTCTTCGCCCCGGAAATGTTCATGACCGTGGTGCTCAAGAACCCGCTGCGCACCAAGCAGCTGCAGCAGGGCCTGATGCAGCTGGGCGAGGAAGGCGCCATCCAGGTTTTCAAGCCCGAGGCTGGCGGCAACATGCTGCTGGGCGCCGTGGGCCAGCTGCAATTCGAAGTCGTCCAGCACCGCCTGAACGCCGAATACGACTGCGACATCCGCCTGGAAGGCTGCCAGTACACCGGCGCCCGCTGGATCACGGCCGACACCCCGGCCGAACTGCGCGAATTCGAGAACGCCTACCCGCTGCGCATGGCGCGCGATGCGGCCGATACGCTGGCCTATCTGTGCACGTCACCCTATGACGTGCGATTGGCGCAGGAGCGGTTTCCGAAGATCCATTTCCATCCGCTGCGCGAGCATGCGGGGTTGGCGTTGCAATCCGGAAACTGACCATCGACAGGCATGAACTCAAGCACCCGCAGCCTTCCCCGCCCGGTTTCCCACACCAACAATTTCGATGCCATTCGAATTGTGGCGGCCCTCGCGGTTCTCGTCAGCCACCACCATGCCCTCATAGGCCAATTCGAACCATTGGTACTGGGCATACATTCGCTGGGCGGCTTTGCAGTGCTTGTGTTTTTCGTGGTCAGCGGCTATCTGGTGACCTGCAGCTGGAACAATGATCCGCATCTCATACGCTTTGCCCTGAGGCGTGCCCTGCGCATCTGGCCAGCGCTTATTGCCGTTGTCGTTCTGACCGCTTACGGGCTGGGCGTCTGGCTGACAACCCTTCCCCCTGAGGACTATTTGCGCGACAGTGCAACGTCCGGCTATTTGTCCAATATATGGATGCATGGCAAAGCTGGACTTCCAGGACTTTTCGAAAACAATCCGCTCAAAGGAGCGGCCAATGGATCAATATGGACGATTCCCTATGAGGTGCAATGCTATGTGATCCTGGCGTGCGCTGGATTGATGGGCGCCTTGCGCATTCGTACCGTCTGGCTCCTGATGGTACTGGTGACAGCCATATGGTATCAAATCAAATACGGACCGGATTTTCACGCTGACTGGAAATTGAAGCGCGAAATGATGGTTTATTTTATCCTGGGCTCTGCAATCGCTGTGCTTCAGCCGTACTGGAGCAAACGGTCACTGCTTTGGCTTGCCGTATTGACGGCAGCAGGATTGTGCGCCTGGTTTTTTGGACTGCGCTATCTTTCACTGATGATAGCACTCCCTTATATTCTGATATATATTGGAATAAAATCAACCCCCATATTGCGACAATTCGGTCGATGGGGTGATCCATCCTACGGGCTGTATCTGATTGCCTTCCCCACTCAGCAGACCATTATTCATTTTTTCTGGCCTACCATCGGTTCGGCCGGGGTTCTTGTATTTTCCGTCGCTATCACCACCGCTCTGGCATATGCTTCGTGGCATTGCATAGAAAAGAGAGCGCTGAAGATCAAGCCTCGCAAACCATAGGCCCAAACATGCTCGCAAGTCCACAACGAAGATTCATATTTCTATTGGCCTTTCTCAGCACCATCTATATATTGTGGCTGCTGGCGTTCTGGCCAGGCGTTCTGGGTCAAGACAGTCTCGCAATCATGCTCGAGGTGGAAACTGACCGGGTTGCACAGGCTGGCAAACCTGCATTCTGGTACCTCTACAATCTCTTGCTGTATGGCCCTTGGAGACTGGTGGAGGTCCCCATACTCATACAAATCTGCGTCAGCACGATTGTGAGCGCCCGCATACTCAGCTGGATGCTGGGTGAACGCCTCTACAAGAGCTTCTGGTATTGCCTCTTCTTTGTTGCACTGGCCCCCAGCGTCCTTTATTACTCTATCGCGCTTTATTCGGATGGAATCTATGCCATGGCCATGATGGGCATGCTGTTCGAGATATGGCTTTGCCACCGCGCCAGGCGCATTGATGCCATCGCTTGCTGGATGTTGGCTTTTACCATTCCCTTTGCATTGTTCGCCCGCCCCAACGGATTCATCAACGCAATTGCCTTGGTCGCACTATTTTTCGCCTTGCCTCGGCTTCATCGGTGGAGGCTGCTGGCTGTCACATTGCCCTGGTGTGCCATAGCGATATTTGCCAATTCTCAATACAAATACCACACACCGATCGGCAGTATCTTCCCGCTCGCTCTTTATGAAACAGTGGGATTCATGGAGCATCGCCCCATGGGATTGTGGGAATACAACAAACCCCGCATATCTACGAAGTCGGTCGAGGCACTTACATCCACAGGTAAATCTCTGGATCACATCATAAAATTTCACGATCACTATTACTGGGATCCTCTCATTTTCAGTGACGCCGGCCCGGCACTTCTGCACCTCCCCAAGCAAGCAAAGAAGACAATTGTCAAAGAGTTCTTCAAGTACAACCTTTGGCACAACTTTCCTGCTTTCATGGCAAGTAGAGTTAATATTTTTCTCTACGCATCATTGGCCAATGGAGGCCTTCCACCCCCTGAGGCAGGGCAATATATTCTGTCCCAAACAAAAACAGAATCATCCGTATTGTTCCGTGAACTTCTTCCACACCGAGTTCTCATGCCTTGGTACAATTTTGCCCTGGAATACAGGGCCATATTCTGGGCTCCATGGCTGGGAATATTCCTGATCATTGCAACCACCGCGAAGGCATGGCGGTACCGTGATCGCGGCAGCCTCATCGTGTGCAGCATCTTCATACTCCAATTGGCAGCCGTGTTCTTTTTCTCCATCGCTGGAGAATACAGATATCTCCTTTCATTTTTTACGGCGCCCCTCGTACTCCTACCCATTTTTTCTCAACGATCACCGAAGATACCAGGCAATTCCAACCATCCTCGGGAACATATAGGAACATAGTAAAAATAATATCCGCGGCAAAGGATGCATGCATCATCGAATAAAACGATGAATCTTCTCTTGTCCGCCACCAGTGCCACGCAAAAAAATCAAAAGACAAAGCCTGAAATATCGTCCTCATAGTTATGCAGCGCAAATTCGGATTCTATTTTTCAGCTCTGTGGCTGGCTTTCATTCTGGTGGCGGCGACCAAGCGTCTCATCCGCTTCTTCCCTTTACCAGGTGACCAACTCAACGGCGATGCGTACTGGACTTACCTCCCGAATGCGCGAAAGTTGCTTGAGCAGCCTTGGAATTTCCTGACCACGGACCCCTCCAGCTACTACGTTGCCCCACTGGGCTACGTCTGGGCCGCTGTATGGGGCGCCGACCACGCGCGCGTAGAACTGGCCAATTGCGTACTCTTTCTTGCCTGCGTGCTGATGATGTGGCGTTGCGCCTCGCGGCTGGGGGGACTGTGGGCCGGGGTGGTAGCGACCAGCCTGCTTGTGGGTTACCCCTCGCTGACGTCCTTCATCCCGCAGGTGCTGACCGAAACGATCTACCTCTTCGGCCTGATGCTGTGCATGACGGCTGGCATTGAATACGCGCTGGGAGGGCGGCGGCCTCGCCTGCTGCTGGGCCTGTTCGCCCTCGGCCTCACCATCACCCTGCTGTCACGCCCTGTTCTGCAGATCTTCACACTGGCAGCCCTGATCGCTGCACTGGTGCTGACCGCATACGCCACATGGCGTGGCCCGGCGCTCGGCAACACCCTGCGTTGTCTGTCACGCGTCATTGATCGCCGCCTCTGCGTGGCCCTGCTGGCCGCAATCCTGCTGCCCGCTGCCGTCATCATCAAGAACGGAACGTGCTTTGGCGTCTGGGGGCTGGGCACAGGAGCTGGTTCAGGGCTGCTCTATGGCGTGAGCCCCTCCAAGATGGGACTGGAACCCATCTACTCGGGCTTTGGCTATGACGCCTCACTTGTCCCGCAGGTGGCCTCCAACATGACCACAGTCAACCCGCTTGCCTACGAGTCGGACAGCATCAATGCACGTGTGGGCCTGGGAATCATAAAGAGCACCTCGCTGGCGGACAACGCCGTGTTCTTCGCCCACAAAATCAAGGCTTGGCTGATCTACAGCACGCCCGAACTTCAGTTCCTGCGCAAACTGCGCGCTTTGCGGGTCTTCGAGTGGCTTGCCATCGGCTTTGCCGCCATCTCGCTTGCCCTCCAGGCGCGGCGACGCCCCAAGGGCGAACGCCTGCGGCTGCCCGGCCCTTCAGGTCGTGAGCCGGAACGGCTCACCATCCTGCTGACACTGCTCGTGCTGGTGCTGGCCATGGCGGCGCAACTGGCGCCTGTGCTCTACAACACGCGCTACAACCTGTTTTTCCTGGAGCCCTGGCTGATGCTGCTGTGCGGTGTGGCATGCGCCATCCTCCTGCAAAAACCTGCCGCGCTGGCCACATCCTCCGGCTCTGCGGCCAGGGGTCTGCGCCAGCTGGCGCAATGGCTGCCGCGCAAGGTGGCCATCGTGCTGGTGCTCGCACTGCTGCCGCCTGCGCTCGCACGCTACGCGGCCCGTCACGAAACCTGGGGCATGGACCCGTATCGGCCCGGCCCTGTGGAGATGGCACTGGACCGCACCGCCATGGGCGCCCTTCAGTCCCAGGATGCCACGGACCTCGGCGAGGGCCGGTGGAAGCTGACCACCAGCCCGGCCTCCCTGGTCATACCGCTGGAAATCAAGGAGCCCGGCATCCTTTCCCCGCATCGCACCATGGATGCCATCTGGCGAGCGCGCTTCGCCATTGAGCTGCAGGGAGAAGAAGCCCGCACCTGCCGCAAAGCCGTCGTACAGGTCTCCAACGCCTATCAGTCGAACGACTGGTATGAGCCCGATACCGCCCTGCGGCTGCGCCCCGATGGGAAAGCCCACACCTACGCCCTCCACGGAAACGACCATCTTCGCCCGGCAGGACCAGGCAAGCTGATCATTACCTTCCACTGCCCCAAGGACACCGTAATCACCTGGTCTGGCGCGGAACTGCTAAGGTCCACGCTTCCCGAGGCGGCACGGGCCCTGGTTCAGCACGGCGTGCCCATCGACCCCTATTACCGCAACGAACCTCGCTGACGCCCCCTTCGAATCCACGACATGACTCCGTTTCTCACCAGCATCACCATCCTGTGCGTCCTGGGCATCTCGCTCGGACAGATGCTTTTCAAGAAAGCCGCGCTGTCCATACCCGAGGCTGCCACCTGGCAGCACTGGGTCTTCAACGGCTGGCTCATTACCGCTCTGGCCCTCTACGGCATTACCACCCTGGTATGGATCTGGGTGCTGCGGCACGCGCCGCTGCATCTGGCCTACCCCTTCATGGGACTGGCCTTCGTGATCGTTCCCTGCCTGGGGTGGCTGTTCCTGAACGAACCCATCCGCATTCCCACGCTGGTGGGCGGCGCCCTCATCCTTGCCGGAATCACAATTACCGCCCACGCATCCTGAGACCCATGTCCACTCCCATGCGCATCGCCGTCGCCATCCCCTGCTACAAGGTCACCCAGCATGTGCTCGGTGTCATCAACGCCATCGGCCCCGAAGTCGAGGCCATCTATGCCGTGGACGACGCCTGCCCTGCCGGCAGCGGACGCTTCATCGAGGAGAACAACACGGACCCACGCGTGCGCGTGCTCTACAACCCCGAGAACCGGGGCGTGGGCGGCGCCATCGTCACGGCCTACAAGGCGGCGATTGCCGACGGCATGGACATCGTGGTGAAGATCGATGGCGACGGCCAGATGGACCCCTCGCTGCTGCCGCTGTTCGTGCGACCCCTGCTGCGCCACCAGGCCGACTACACCAAGGGCAACCGCTTCTACCGGCCTGAGTCGGTACAGGACATGCCTCCGGTACGCCTGTTCGGCAATGCCGTGCTGTCCTTCATGACCAAGCTCAGCTGCGGCTACTGGAACGTGATGGACCCGACCAATGGCTATACGGCCGTACGCACCTGCGTGCTGGCCGAGCTGCCGCTGGACAAGCTGGAAAATCGCTACTTCTTCGAGACCGACATGCTGTTCCGCCTGAACACCGTGCGCGCCGTCGTCAAGGACGTGCCCATGGATTCGGTCTATGCCGATGAGGAGTCCAACCTCAAGATCGGCAAGGTGCTGCCCGAATTCCTGCGCAAGCACGCCTCGCGCCTGTGGCGACGCTATGTCTACAACTACCTGGTGCGCGACTTCAACGTGGGCACGCTCTACAGCCTGAGCGGTGTCATGCTTGTGCTGCTGGGCACCTTCTTCGGCCTCTGGCGCTGGATCGTCAGCAACAGCACCAGCCATCCTGCCACCAGCGGAACCGTCATGCTGGCGGCGCTGCCCATCATCATCGGCATCCAGTGCCTGATCGCCTTTCTGCACTACGACGTGAGCAGCGTGCCCACCGAGCCGGTCAGCCTGTCCCTCGAAGACGAAGCCGTCGCCTGACCGCGCCGTCTTCGCGGCCTGCCACATCCAGTCCTGTCCACCAGCCCATCCATGCCCCACCTGCCTAGCACCTTCCACCTTCCATACGCATCCACGCTGATCGCCGCAGGCCTTGCCCTGGCATCCATGGCAGCCCATGCACAGACAGGTTCTGGTGCCACGCGCGGCCAGCCCCTGGTCATCGCGCCCACGGTGGAAGGCATGCTCCTGTGCGATGAAGCCGTTGCAGACACCAGGATCAAGTCCATGGACGAGGCCTATGCCTTCTGCCAGCAGCGCAAGCTGGACGGCTCCGCTGCCGTCAACCGCCTGCTGGACACGCTGGAGCCGGGCGGCCCCAAGGGCAACGTGCAGATCGGCTACACCGCCACGCTGCAATTGCTGGGGCTGTACCAGCGCACGGCCAAGGGCTGGGAAATCGACGAAGCCAAGGTGGACAGCTTCCTGAACGTTATCCGCAAGGTGCAGCGTCCGGTCGTGCTGTATTTCTCGGCAGACCATTTCGACTCGGTCGGCCCCATTGCCGCCGAGCTGGCCAAGGACCCCGTTAACCTGATGCAGCTGAAAGACGGCAAGCCCCTGGAACTGGGCTATTTCGGCTACCGCATCCTGCCCTACACGCTCTCGACGGATGCTTCGGTTCCCGTCAATCACTACCGCTTCAAGGCCCTCGAATACATGGCCAGGAAGATCCGGGAGCTGCCCCAGCCCGTACAGGACCGCATCATTGCCTACACCCTGCCCGGTGAACTGCACCACATGTTCCCGGACTTCGAGAACGGCATGGGCGCCTATAAGGACATCCGCGTCACCGACTACAGCCCAGGCTCGGTAGCAGGCTTTCGCCAATGGCTGCAGACCAAATACAAAGGCATAGCGCAGTTCAAGGCGCAGACCGGGCTGGACTACGCATCGTTCGATGCGATTCCTGCCCCATCCAAGGACATACGCAAGGAAAAGCTCAACGGCTTCGGTGAACACTACGACGCATTCGCCGACGGCACACTACCCGTGGGCGGCTGGCTGTGGGACCCAAAGCAGGCAATCGAGCGCCTGGATCTCTATCTGGACGGCAAGCTGGTAGGGCCCATGGCCCGCGGCCTCAACCGGCTGGACGTCTACCGCGCCGTGGACAACATAACCAGCCCCAACACCGGGTTCCGCTACAACCTCGACTTCAGCAACCTGTCCGCCGGACAGCACATCGTCCAGGTCGTGGCCGAGTCCAAGGGCCGCAAATACCAGTTGGCCAATGCCAACTTCGTTGTCGTTCCGCGCAATCAGGGCAAGATCGTCAACATGTACCCCCGGCGGCTCGGCTGGATGCCGCCCACGTCCATACTGGAAAAGCAGGGCGTGCGGTCGTGGCTCGACATGCCGGCGCAACTGCAGGACGTCTACTACAACCCCTTGGCCCGCGACTGGAACCACTACCGCGAATCGCAGGTGTATGCACAGCTTGCGGTGTTCCACGAACGCGCCATTGCCGCCGGCCTGCCCGCAGCCAAGCTCTACTCCCACCAAATCATTCCCGATGTGAATCCCTCCTGGAATCCGCAGTTGTTCGCCTCCACCCAGACCCTGGATGGAAAGGCACCTTGGAAGCAGGGCCTGAACATGTATGGCGGCGCCACCAACAGCGACTGGCTGCGCGGTTTCATGAAGCAGCACCAGATCGGCAGCGGCTACGGCGCGCCCGAGTTCAATCCGCAGCAATGGAAACTTGACGGAACGCACTTGGCCGCGCTGAAGGCCCACTATGACGCAGGCGCCACCTTCATCAGCCCCTACTACTTCTCGGTGATCAACCAGCGCTTCAAGGGCGCAGCCGAACACGGCGTCAACCGCATGGAGCTGTCCCCAGACAACCCCAAGGACGGCTCCGACAAGTTCTACAAGGCCATCGTCGAATTCGCCAGGCAGTAGGATGGAGCCCTTGCGCGCACGGTCCGTGCGCGCAAACGCTGCCCTTTTACAAGCCGCCCTGGGCGGCTTTTTGCATTTTGACGACCGTGCCTACAACCCTCCAGCCGCTGTCCCTCTGGACACCTCCCGCATCGCCGCTCGGCATCCTTACCGACATCGACGACACCCTGACCACCGAGGGCGTGGTGCCGGCCCATGTCGTCGATGCCATCGCCCGGCTCAAGCAGTCCGGCCTGCGCGTGGTGCCGATCACGGGCAGGCCCGTGGGCTGGAGCGAGCCCTTTGCCCAGGCCTGGCCCGTGGATGCCATCGTGGCCGAGAACGGCGCCGTGGCACTGCGGCGCAATGCGCAGGGCGGGCTGGACAAGCTCTACCAGCAGGACGAGGCCACGCGCACCGCCAACTACGCGCGCATGCAGCAGGTGCTGGCCGAGATCGAGGCCACCGTGCCCGGGGCGCTGCGCGCCACCGACTCGGCGGGCCGCGAATGCGACATTGCCGTGGACCACAGCGAATTCACCCAGATGCCCCAGCAGGACATTGACCGCTGCGTGGCCATCATGAAGGCGGCGGGCATGAACGCCACCGTCAGCTCCATCCACATCAACGGCTGGTTCGGTGCGCACAACAAGCTCGAAGGCGCGCGCTGGATCCTGCGCACCCTGTTCGACATCGACCTCGACGCCACGCTGGACCGCTGGATCTACATCGGCGACTCCACCAACGACCAGCTCATGTTCGAGCACATGCCCCACAGCCTGGGCGTGGCCAACATCGCGCGCTTCGTGCCCCAGCTCAAGCACCTGCCTCGCCATGTCACCCAGGCCGAGCGTGGAGACGGCTTTGCCGAAATGGCGCAGTACCTGCTGACCCAGCGCCCCTGATCCACAGGGCCGAGGGCCGGTGCAGCCCTTGCAGGCCTGCGCCTTCGCCTTCGACTACCCCATCGGCCCGTCCTGATCTGCGGGACCCGCGCTCCCCCCGCAGACACCATCACCCTCAGCACAGCCAACCGCCCGGCGCAGGCGGGCTGCGCACCCTCTTTCCCCCATTCGACAGAGCAAATCTAGGACTATTCCTAGATCAAGCATCAATTATCAGAATGCGCCCTATTTCATATAGTGGCGGTGCACACCTAGAATCCATCACATACCCAAAGAACAGGTTTTTGTTTCGCCTTTTTCTTTGACAGATTCTCTCCTGCATCCCATCCGCGCCATTGGGCACTGGTGTATTTGAACAATTCAACTTCAAACATGCCAGAGAAACAAACCTCGCCCATCCCTCGCCAACGCTCCCTCATCCGAACAATTTCTCCATGTCAGCGCCACCACCTATTCCAGCATGATCGCACCCCCTGCAAATCCTTGACCATGCTGACAGTTACCAACCATTGGATTGATGAGGTGAACATGGAACACTGATGATTTATTAACCACTCAACCATTCACACACTCTCTTATTCCATCAGCGCATTCATCGCTGCTGGAATTTTATTTATCTCTTCAACTCGAGGGAATACCCATGAAAAAGATCGCATTGCTGACATCGGTTGCCGGCCTGGTCATGATGGCCATGAACACCGCTCAAGCAGCAGACGGCACCATCAACTTCACGGGCGAGGTGGTCACCACCACCTGCAAGGTGGACACCACGGTCGCCGGCGCCGCCAAGGACGGCGTGAAGCTGCCCAACGTGGCGAACAACCAGCTGGCCACCGTGGGTGCCACGGTCGGCCGCCAGGCGTTCTCGCTGGAACTCAGCGGCTGTGAGCTGGCCACCGCCACCTCCACAGCGCCCGTCTCCAAGGTCGCCGTGTTCTTCGAAGCCGGCCCCAACGTGGACCTGGTCACCGGCATGCTCAAGCCCGCAGCGGCCAGCGGTACTGGTGCGCCCACCGTGGCCTCCGGTGTCCAGATCGCCATCGTGGATCCCAGCAACAACGAGCGCCTAAAGATCGGTTCCGCCCAATCGCGCTTTGTGGACATCGACAACAAGGTCGGTGGCAATGGCCGGGCCATCATGCGTTTCGCCTCCGAATACGTGGCCACCGGCCCCGTGACCGCAGGCCGTACCGACACCTCGGTGACCTACTCGCTGGTCTATCAGTAATCACTGACTTTCAGGCATATCGGCCGCCTTGCGGTGGTCGATATGCCGTGTCTTCTGCTTTCTTGACATGGGCCCGGCCCCATTCTTTCGCTCAAAACCCAGAGAGTTCTCCGATGCTGACGATCAAACGTTCATATGGGCTTGCTGCCATCCTGTTGTCCCTTCTTCTTGGAACGGCGGCACAGGCCAGCGTGACATTGACGGGCACGCGCATCATCTTCCCCAGTGGCGAGAAGGAAGCCACCATCCAGCTCACCAACGAAGGCAGCAAACCTGCCCTGGTGCAGGCCTGGCTGGACAAGGGCAACAACCAGGAATCGCCTGAGAACATCGACGTTCCCTTCGTCATCACGCCCACCATCATGCGCATCGAGGCGGGCAAGACCCAGACGTTGCGCATCATCTATTCGGGCGAAGCACTGCCTGCTGACAAGGAATCCCTGTTCTGGCTCAACGTGCTGGACGTCCCGCCCAAGGCGAAAATGGAAGGCGACTCCAACAATCTCCAGTTCGCCTTTCGCACTCGCGTCAAGCTCATGTACCGGCCCGGCAATCTGCCCGGCAATGCCCAGGAGGCTCCTGCCCTGCTTCAATGGTCGGCAGGCGTTGACGCCAAAAACCAGCCTGTGTTGAACGCACGCAATCCCAGCGCCTTTGTGGTCAATGTGGCTGGCGTTGAAGTGCAGCTCAACGGTAAATCCTTCGAGGCAGGTGTCGGGCCCGTTCTTCCCGGCCAGGTGGCCACCTTCCCAATCAAGGAACCTGCGGGTGCCAATATGGCTGGTGCGACCGGTGCCACGGTGATGTTCAGCAGCATCAATGATTGGGGCGCCAGTCTCAACCACGAAGCCATAATTGGCAATTCCGCCCAATAAACAGGGCAATGCGAGCAAAGCCACGCGAATCCCCCGTCCTCTCCGGTCTGATTATCTAACGCCACTGCATTTTCAGCCCGGCCAGCACACCGATACACAGCGTTAATACCCAGCAAAACTGCATCGGTCTCTTTACCGGGACTGGCACATCGGCCTTGGCCGTTCGCTTTGCATCGGGCGCACAGCATTAGGAGATAAGCAAATGATCAGGCCAGTCTTTCCAGATTCAGAAAAGGGAATCAAAAGCCGGCATACAAGGCAAAGACAAGGAATAATGCCGGGGCCAGGCCAAGGCCCTGCCGGATATTTCCAACTGAAGCCCGGCCATGCGCTGCTGCTCTCCGTGCTGGTCTGCTGGCAGTCCGAGGCCCAGCAGGGCCAGCAGGTCAAGGAAGTCACGACCTCCACGTCCACCGGCCAGTGGCAGCCCACGCCGGCTGCCGTCGACTTCGACCCCAGCTTTCTGAACACCGGCAGGCAGACCATTGACGTCTCGCGCTACTCGCGCGCCAACGTGGTCACGGCAGGCAGCTACAACCCAGACATCTACATCAACGGCAACTGGGTTGGCCGCAGCGAAGTGCAGTTCAAGGCACTGGCCGGTTCGCAGGACGCGCTGCCCTGCCTGGATAAAGCACTGCTGGAGAAGGTGGGCATCGACCTTTCGCGCCTGCCGCCCGAGGCCGCCTTGAAGCTGGTGGCCGACGGTGGCTGCAACCGTCTGGACCAGATCATCGCGGGCGCCTTCACCAGTTTCGACTTCGGCAAGCAGCGACTGGACCTGAGCGTGCCCCAGGCCTCGCTGCGCCGCTCGGTGCGTGGCTATGTCAGCCCTGACCAATGGAGCGCTGGCGTGCCTGTCGGCCTGCTCGGCTACCAGTTCAACACCTACCACGGGCGCTCCAGCAACGCAGAAAACACCACGCAGAGCTACCTGGGCCTGAACGGCGGCGTCAACATCGACCGCTGGCATTTCCGGCACAACGGCTCCTTCAGCTGGGCGGACACTGGACGGGGCAACTACCAGAACATCTCCACCTACGCACAGCGCGACATTGCCGACTGGTCTTCCCAGCTCATACTGGGCGACACCTACACGGGTGGCGACCTGATGGACTCCACCTCGTTTCGCGGCATACGCTTGAACAGTGACGACCGCATGCTGCCCGACTCCCAGCGCGGCTACGCGCCCGTGGTGCGCGGCGTGGCCAACACCAATGCCCGAGTCACCATCACGCAGAACGGCATCAAGCTCTACGAAACCACGGTGGCGCCCGGCGCCTTCGTCATCAACGACCTCTATCCCACGGGCTACGGTGGCGACCTGCAAGTCAGCATCACCGAGGCCAATGGTGCCGTGCGCAGCTTTGCCGTGCCCTACGCAGCCGTGCCGCTGTCGCTGCGCGAGGGGCAGGACCGCTACAGCCTCACGGCGGGCGTGGTGCGCCACCTGCCCAATACCTCGCCGCTGTTCTCGCAGGCGACCTGGCAGCACGGCTTCACCAACATGCTGACCGGCTACGGCGGCGTGTCCGTGGCCAAGGGCCATATCTCGCCCATGATTGGCGCGGCGCTCACCACGCCCTGGGGTGCCTTTGGTGCAGATATCACGCACGCCTCCACCAGCATTCCCAATGACGGCTCCTTTTCCGGACAGAGCTTGCGTGCCAGCTACGCCAAGTCCTTTGCGCAGACCGGCACCCACGTGGCCATTGCCGCCTATCGCTACTCCACCAACGGATTCTTCGGCCTCAACGACGCCATGCGCGCACGGGATCAGGCCAATCTGCTACGGCCCTCCACGGACCTGTACCGGCCTCGCAACCGCGCCTCCCTGGTCATGGGCCAGCAGTTTGGCCCCGGGGGAGGCAGCCTCAGCCTCACGGCGTCCACTGCCAAGTACTGGAACCGCCAGGGCTCCAACGTCGACTACGCCATTGGCTACAGCAACTCGTTCCGCAACATCTCCTACAACCTCTCTGCGGCGCGCCAGCGCGATGCCTGGGGACAGTCCAACACGTTCCTGCACGTGGGCCTGTCGATTCCGCTGAGCATGGAGCGCGGCATGATGCTCTCCACCAATACCAACCGCGACTCGCGCGGCCGCGTGCAGGCCCAGGCCAACCTGTCCGGGCTGCTGGGCGACGACAACGCCATCTCCTACGGCCTCAGCGCCAACCACAACACCGGTGGCATGAATGGCAGCAGCACCAGTGCCAGCGCCAACGCCACCTACCGCGCATCGCAGACCGAACTCAGCGGCAGCGTCAGCGCCAGCAGCGGCTACCAGCAGTTCTCGGTAGGCGCGCGTGGCGCCATCGTGGCCCACCCGGGCGGCGTGACGCTGTCGCAATCGGTGTCTGACACCTTTGCCATCGTGGAGGCCAAGAACGCGGAAGGCGCGCGCATCAACAACGCGCCCGGAGTGAAGGTGGACAGCCGGGGCTATGCCGTCGTCCCGTATCTGACGCCGTTCTCGATGAACGAGGTCTCCATCGATCCCAAGGGCCTGTCGACGGACGTGGAACTCAAGGAAACCAGCCAGCACGTCGCGCCGCTGGCCGGCGCCGTGCCGCTGCTGGTGTTCAAGACAGCCTATGGCCGCTCGGCCGTGATCCGCGCGCGGCAGGCCGGCAACATGCCTGTGCCCTTTGGCGCCAGCGTGCTGGACATGGACGGCAAGGAGTTGGGCATGATCGGCCAGGCCGGCAAGCTTCTGGCGCGCGGGCTGTCGGACCAGGGCGAACTGCAGGTGCAATGGAAGACCGACACCGGCATGGTGGGCTGCAACCTCTCCTATACCCTTCCTGAAAGAAAGCGCAGCACCACCTACCAGCCGCCGCAAAGCCTGGAACTGCCCTGCGTGGCCAGCAGCAAGCTGCTGCCTGCGGCCACCGACGTGGCATCGGCCAAGCCGGGCAAGACCGCGACAACCTCAACCTCAACCGCAACCACCAATGCCAAGACAGCCGTGGCCGGCGCCCCGGCCTCCAACGCGGCGTCGGCCGTGGCTCTGGCCGGCATGACCCAGGAACGCACGGCAGCAACGGCACCGGCCACGGTAGTCGCCAGCGCGCCGGCAGTCACTGCGGCTGCAGTGCTGCCCGCTCGTGCCACACAGCCGAGCGACAGCCAGCAGGCACTGAAGCTGGAGCGCAACCTGGACGGCCTGCGCATGAGCGTCAAGATCAGCGCCTTGCCCACCACGGTGCCAGTCACCAGCAACGCGGGCAGAACTCCCGTGGCGGCAGGGCACGACGCAGGCACCGGCAAGCACAAGCCGCCGCAGCAAACCCTGCGGGCTGACCGTCCGCTGGCCATCCTGCAGCCCAGCTTGAAGATCAGGGTCCTGGCATCGGCCGATCAGACATAAGCACCGGAAAAGCAGCCCAAATGGGCCGCTGCCAATGCAGGGCCACGTTGATTGCTGCACCGGCAGGCTTCCATTTCCGACTCCCGCGCCGACTGCAGATACGTTGGTACGGGTAGCCATCGGCATGCAGCTATTTGCCGTCACTGCCCAAACGCTGTTCATCAAGACCCGCAAGATTGACTGCGGGCCTTGTGCCGCAGGGCGGCACAGCCGAGACCTTGCTCTTCTCGCAAAGACCATCGTCCGCTTGTCTGCCGGCATCAGCTGCATCGCAGATCCCCCCAATCCATAGGCGACAGCCTTCCCACAAGGCTTTGCCCCGCCATTTCTGGACCCGCGCACGCACAGTTCGGATCACCAATTCGTAAGCAATTGAAGACAAGATAGGACTATTCCTAGGGAATCCCGATAACTCCGCTCAAAAAATCAGGAAATTCCTAGAGAGAAAATCGCGAAATTCAGAATTATCCAATTTCATTTCAGCGAGCATGTGTTGACAATAAGCCGATCAGACAAATTGCCAAGAATCAGAATCTGATCCTTCGAAATTTCGTCATCAACGAGAACAATCCACCGTCAATTCATATTCCCCAAAAGCCTCTTCAGCCACACCCCATTGACGCATAAAAAAATATATTACCTGCAACTTTCAGCAGCAGCAACTCTATAGCCATCGATATCTGGAATCATTCAAAAATATCCAATATCAAATCAAAAATGGAGGTGCGTCAAAGAAAAAGTTTCAAACAAGATCATTACTTCAATCCACCATATTCATCAAACTCAATTTCATCAGGCATAAATATGAAATTTTCTGCATTGAAATTTTCGGTTGCGGGCTTGTCCTTGCTTGCACTGAGTTCTGTCCATGCGCAATCCACTCAGAGTGGAATCGTCAGATTCACAGGAAATATTTCTCCTGTCACTTGCATCGTCAATCTGGGAAGTCGAGACCAGAAGATCGATTTCGGTATCGTACCTCCCAATGAACGCGGTTTCACGTCTGGCGGTGGCGCCGTCGGCAACGTTGCTATTCCCGCCCATCATAGAACGATCACCATCAGGCTGGATGGCTGCTCAACCCCAGGATCGAACAATCAGCCCACCACTGCCACGGTCCGTTTTGATGGCCCCATCAGGAACGGCCGCATCAATACGAGCAATGCCACGGCCGACATCCAGTTACTGGAGAACAACTCGACAACGGCCATCTGGGATCTGAGCGGCCCGTCCGCGCCTGTCAACCTGCAATCAGGAACCAATACGCTCAACTACATCGCCAGGTACTACGTGGCTGCCGTGCCCCTTGCCTCAGGAGAGGCGAATGCTGAAGCGACTTTCACCATGAACTATCAATAGGCAGTCCACCGCCTCAGAGAAGCGCCGGCCACCTTCTGGTGGCTGGCGCATTCACCTCCAATGCCTGTGGCATTTCTCTCATATACAGAAATTCAGGATCTCCTATGCCGGTGAAAAATCGCCGATCCAGTCTGCTGTCACATTGTTTCGCCATGGCTGCATTGCTTATTTGCGTCCTCCCGGCCAATGCCAGCATAGTCCTCTATGGAACACGGGTCATATTTTCAGGCGACGAGACGGAAGCCACCCTCAAGATTTCCAATGAAGGAAAATTGCCATCGCTGGTGCAGTCATGGCTGGACACGGGCGATGGAGATATGGCGCCCGAGGGCATAGATGTGCCCTTCGTGATCGCGCCGTCGCTCACCCGCCTGGAAGCCTCGGACCAGCAGATGCTGCGCATCATCCATTCCGGCCAGCCCCTACTCCAGGACAGAGAGTCATTGTTCTGGATCAACGTGCTGGACGTGCCGCCCAAGACCGAGAACGCGAAAGGCTCCCAGGGCAGCCTCGCACTGGCCTTTCGCACGCGCATCAAGCTGATATATCGCCCCAAGGGCCTTCCGGGCGAACCGAAGGATGCGCCTGAGCAGTTGCAGTGGTCCGCGAGCACGACCCGAGACGGGCAGGCCGTACTTCAGGCCCGTAATCCGACCGCGTATGTCGCCAATCTGGGCCATATCGCCGTAGAGGCAGCTGGCCAGAGTTTCAAGATGAATGTAGGACATGTGCTGCCAGGAGAAACGGCAAAGTTTGCATTCCAGAAGCCCGCCGAAAACGAACAACTACCCAAGGAGCTTCCCGCGGACGCAGTCGTGGTCTACACCAGCCTCAACGACTGGGGTGGTGCCGAGGGCCACAGGGTCGAACTTGGGCGCTGACGGTAGCCGAAGCCCTAACGCAGCACCGAAAGCCTCCATGCCGGTCACGCGTGACTGGCCGAGGTAGGCAGCACGGCGCAGCAGGTGCAAAAAAGGCATGTCCATCGAGAGGGATTGCTATGAAGAAAAAAGCCGACAGGGTACGGAAGCCAGGCTGTTTCCCGTTCAAGGCCAAACCACTACATGCCTTGCTGCTGGCAGTACTGGCCTGTTGGCAAATGGATATGCGCGCCTCGCAAACAGAGCACACCGCCGGCAGGATGCCGCCCGCACGCGCACAGCACATCGAATTCAACAGCAGCTTTCTGCGAGGAGGCGACGGGATCGATGTCTTGCGTTTTGCAGAGGGTAATTCTGTGGAACCGGGTCTCTACAACCCGGACCTTCTGGTCAACGGCAACTGGATGACCCGCACCGAGATGCGGTTCACTCAACGCAGTCGGGGTGCCAGTGCCCAGCCCTGCTTCAACATGTCCCTGCTGGAGCAAATGGACATTGACATGGCGAGCCTGCCGGCGAACGAGGATGTTGTGGATGGAGACCCAGCGTGCCTGCGCATTGAAAAGGTCGTCCCCGGCGCTTCCGCAAGCTTCAACGTAGGTTTGCAACGACTGGATGTGAGCATTCCCCAGATCCTGATGCGGCGCGTGGCAAGCGGCTACGTGAGTCCGGAGCAGTGGAACGCGGGCGTGACGACCGGCACGCTCGGCTATGACTTCAACACCTACCATGCGCGCGGCGGGCCAGCGGGCAGCAGCACCCAGGGCTACCTGGGCCTGAACAGCGGCTTCAACTATGCGCGCTGGCATTTCCGGCACAGTGGCTCGTTCAGTTGGAGCGATCAGGGACCGAGCCGTTATCAGAGCATCTCGGCCTATGCGCAGCGCGACATCGCCGACTGGTCATCGCAACTGATCCTGGGCGACACCTACACCGACGGGGAGATCATGGACTCGGTCTCCTTCCGCGGCCTGCGGCTGCGCACGGACGACCGCATGCTGCCCGAGTCGCAGCGCGGCTTCGCGCCCGTGGTGCGCGGCGTGGCCAATTCCAACGCCCGGGTGGTCATCCGCCAGAACGGCATCAAGCTGCAAGAGACCACGGTGGCACCGGGCGCCTTCGTGATCAATGACCTGTACCCCACCGGCTATGGCGGCGACCTGCAGGTGGATATCGAGGAGGCCGACGGCTCCGTGCGCTCCTTCTCGGTGCCCTATGCGGCCGTTCCTCGTTCGCTGCGCGAGGGCCAGCACCGCTACAGCCTCACAGCAGGCGCGGTGCGCGGCCTGCGTGAGAGCGCTCCGTTCTTCTCGCAGGCAGGCTGGCAGTACGGCTTCTCGAACATGCTCACGGCCTATGGCGGCGCCACGGTCGCCAAGGGCTATTTCTCGCCCACGGTGGGCGCCGTGTTCAATACACCATGGGGTGCCTTTGGCCTGGACCTCACACACGCCAACACCCGCATCCCCCATGACCGCAGCTACTCAGGACAAAGCCTGAGAGTCACCTACGCCAAGACCTTCCCGGAGTCCGGCACGGGCATCACCCTGGCTGCCTACCGCTATTCCACCAACGGGTTCTTCGGCATCAACGAGGCCATGCGGTCGCGCGACCTGACCCGGCCCGCTGCCAGCGGCGCACCGCCCCCGCTGTCGCGCCCGCGCACGCGCGCCGCAATGACACTGAGCCAGCGCCTGGGCGAGCAAGGCGGCAACCTGAGCATTTCCGCCTCCATGGACAACTACTGGAACCGCGCGGGCCGCCGCGTGGACTACACGCTCAACTACAGCAGCTCGTGGCTGGGCGTTCCCTACAACCTGTCGGCCTCGCGCCAGCGCGATGCCTGGGGCCGCCCCAGCACGCAGCTGTACGCAGGGGTGACAATTCCGCTGGGGGCGGGAAAGCCCAGAGTCATGAGCCGTTTCACACATGACTCGAGCGGCGGCAACCAGTTGCAGGCCAGCACCTACGGGCAGGTCGGCAGCGATCTCTCCTATGGCCTGAATGCCGAATACGGCAGCAGCGGCAACCAGGGATCGCGCCTCAATGCAGGCGCCAATGCACTCTACCGCCGCTCGTACACGCTGTTCAGCGGCAGCGTGAGCGCGGGCCGGGCCGGCCAGCAACTGTCACTGGGCGCGCGCGGCGCCTTGGTCGCCCACCCCGGAGGGGTCACGCTGTCGCAGCCCCTGGGCGAGACCTTCGCCATCGTGCAGGCCCCGCATGCCGAGGGCGCGCGCCTTACCAATGCGCCCGGCGTACGCATCGATGCACGGGGCTATGCCGTGGTGCCCTACATGACACCCTATGCCATGAACGAGGTGTCGCTGGACCCCAAGGGCATGTCCATGGATGTGGAACTGCAGGAGGCCAACCGGCGCGTCGCACCGGTGGCCGGTGCCGCCGCCATGGTGGTGTTCAAGACGAGCTACAGCCGCTCGGCCGTGCTGCGCCTGACGCAGGCGGACACGTCGCCCGTGCCTTTCGGCGCCGTCGTCTCGGACGAGAGCGGCAAGGACCTGGGCATGGTCGGCCAGGCCGGCAAGCTCATGCTGCGCGGCCTGTCGGACCAGGGACAGCTGCACGCCCAGTGGAAGGCCGGAGATGGCACGGCCCATTGCAGCATGGCCTATTCGCTGCCGGCGCGGGAGCGCTCCACCGGCTCCCGTGTGCCAGCCAGCATGGACCTGCACTGCGTGCCGTCCCATCTTGCCGCAGCGCCGTCCCATCAGGCCGCGCTGACACACAGAGCCGAGACCTCGCGCCCCATCGCCGCCCGCCAGTCCAGCCTGCCCTTCCAGGCCGAGAAGCATCTTGGCGATTTGCGGCTGAGCCTGCGCATCAGTGTCTTGCGCACCACGGCCGATGCGAAGCAGTACACGGGCCAGGCACAGCCGCCCTTGGCGCCGGACGGCCAGGCAGACAACAGCCCTGGCCTGCGGATCGATCGCAGCCTGGTGGGTGAATTGCGGGACTCGCCGACACAAGCCCAGGCCTCGGTCGGCGTCTGAACCGACGCGGTACATGGCTGTGCCCACCCCCTTTCCGGCACGCGGTCCGCCGGTCACCTGCCCTGCGATATTGAAATCCAAGAACCGCCTTTTCATTCAGCAACGGAGCATTTTCATGACCATTACCCGTGCCATTGCATTGTCCTCAGTACTCTTCATTTTTTCCATAGGTCAGGCACACGCGCAAGCTTTTTGCTCTAACGATGGAGTCGGCAATTCCATCAACGATGGCAAAAATCACTATGTCCACCTGCCCAGTAGAACGCTGGAGGTCCCACTGCCGTTTGATATTGAATCTCGTGCAATCGGCAGTGTAGTGGGCCGCGTCGCCTTTCTCCCTTATATCATCAACAAGAAATATACTGAAATGAAAGGGGGTGCAATGTTCTGTGCAAAATACCAAAACTCTGGCTGGTATGGCGTGGGCACCTTTCACCAGATACACCGGGCTTATGAGAGTTCCATTCCCGGCATAGGACTGCGCATAGACTTCAGAAAAATGCCTGTTCCGACCAACCCAGACAATACAAAACGGCGTTACTTCCCCATCCAGGAACTGTCCGATGCTCCCATCTATATCGATCTGGTGAAGATTGGCCCGATCAAACAGGCAGGGCCCCTCAAAGGGGTTTTCCTTCAATACAAGGTCGACGACGTGGTCATCGCCCAATACCAGTTTGACCGTGAGGCCGCCGCTCCGACCGGTCCGTTCTGCACCGCGAGCCTCAGCGCAGAGAACCCGGCCACGGCCGCCGTCGCCCATTCTTCCGGTCGCCCCGCTGCTGAGGGCAGGCTGCCGAAAATGATCGCCAAAGCTCCATCCTGCCTTGCTGATGAACTGCCAAGCATCAAGCCGGTCATGGGAAGTTCCAGTGTCGCCCAGCTTTCGCTCAACCGCCACTGATCCCAAGCCTGTCTTTGCGAGGGCCTTGGAGCAGGCGCTGCACTCCTCAGAGATGCCATGCGCCTGCACATGCCAGGGCTAACGGCACACGGCACACGGCACAAGACGCCACGTTGTTCTTTCGAAGTGCCGCCTTGATTCCAGATGGAGAACCAGAATGAATATATACAAGCTTTTCGCATTTTCCATGGGAATCATTTTTTCCACCATTTCCGCATCCCATGCAGCAATCTGCATGCCGGCTGACTCCAATCCGACCACTGATGGAAAGAACCATTACATTGCATCTTACCCCGTGAATCAGGTCCTGAGTTTACCCATCAACATAAACTCCGAACCAAACGGCAAAGTGTTTGCAACAATTCCGATTAAACCAGTAGTCGACAACAAGACTCATTCATCAATAATTGCGCAAGTGGTTTGCTCCGGCGCCAGCAGACCTTCATTTTCAGGAATCGGAGCACCTGATGTCAGAATCTACCCCAGCAACGTCTCCGGAATAGGATTGCGCATATCGATGAAGGGGATTGGAACAATTCCCAACG
This sequence comes from Delftia acidovorans NBRC 14950, assembly GCF_001598795.1. Classification (GTDB taxonomy): domain Bacteria; phylum Pseudomonadota; class Gammaproteobacteria; order Burkholderiales; family Burkholderiaceae_C; genus Comamonas; species Comamonas acidovorans. The sequence continues at coordinate 98,737 of NZ_BCZP01000013.1, forward strand.
AACTGCCCATACTAACAAATTCGTATCCCATTCCCGAAGGAGAAAATTTCATCATTACAATAGAATTCATAAAAACAGGACCCATCAGTACTATTTTTGGAGATATCCAACTGGCAGGACCATACATGGAAATGAAAATTGCCGGAGCACTCGCCGCGCAATACGTGTTCTCCGGTATCACCCTGGTCCCCATCAATCCCACCTGCACGCTGGTGTCGGACAGCATCAGCGTACCGCTGGGCACGCATCCCGACACACGCTTCACGGGTTTGGGTGCGACCACGGACAAGGTGCCCTTCTCCATCCAGCTGAGCTGCTCCGGCGGCGACCCGAACACCCAGATCAAGCCTTTCGTGACGCTGTCGGGCACGACGGACACGCAAGTCCCCTCGGTGCTGGCGCTGACCGGCTCGCAGGTCAGCGGCGTTGGCGTGGAGGTGCTGAGAAATGGCGCGATCCAGGGCTTTGGCGCAGCCAACGGCTGGCAGGCGGGCACGATTTCGCAGGGCACGGCAAATTTCCAGATCGACCTGGAGGCGCGCTACCGGCAGATCAGGAATACCGTGAGCGGCGGTGGCAGTGCAAATGCCTTGGCGACCTTCACCATCGACTACCAGTAGGCCGGTCGCAGCACGGCCGCAACACGGCGGTATCGGCTTGGGCCATGAGAAAAAAGGGTTAACCCCAGTCCAAAAAAATCGCAACCTCTGCGACATTTCAACCAAGCAAGGTTGCACCATGTTTTCTTCATGGTGCATGTCCATTCGCATTTCCCACCTCTTCCATTCCTCACTGGCACACCATGTCCACCACCGTAGGCATCAAGGTTGATGACGCTCTGCGCGAGCGCATCCGCATCGCCGCCCAGCAGATAGGGCGCACACCGCACTGGCTGATCAAACAGGCGGTTGTCCAGTACGTCGATGCCCTGGAGCGCGGCGCGACCACCATCCGGCTGTCCAGCGCGGGCGACAGCCAGGGCGATGTGGCGCTGGAAGAGGTGCAACCCAGCAGCCCGCAAGAGGTGCAACCCTTTCTGGAATTCGCCCAATCCATCCTGCCGCAGACGCCGTTGCGCGCTGCCATCACGGCCGCCTGGCACCGGCCCGAGCCCGAGTGCCTGCCGGTGCTGCTGCCGCTGGCACGCGCCCAGGATGCCCAGCAGGCCGACAAGGTGCGCGAGCTGGCGACCCGGCTGGTGCAGGGCCTGCGCGATGCGCCGGCCGGCAGCGGCGTGGCGGCGCTGGTGCAGGAGTTCTCGCTGTCCAGCCAGGAAGGCGTGGCGCTGATGTGCCTGGCCGAGGCGCTGCTGCGCATTCCCGACCGTGCCACGCGCGATGCGCTGATCCGCGACAAGATCAGCAAGGGCGACTGGCGCGCCCATGTAGGCCGCTCGCCCTCGCTGTTCGTGAACGCGGCGGCCTGGGGCCTGGTGCTGACGGGCAAGCTCACGTCCACCAGCAGCGAAAAGAACCTGTCGTCGGCGCTGACGCGCGTGATCGGCAAGGGCGGCGAGCCGCTGATCCGCCAGGGCGTGCACCGCGCCATGAAGCTGATGGGCGAGCAGTTCGTGACGGGCCAGGACATTGCCGAGGCGCTGGCCAACAGCCGCGCCTATGAAAAACAGGGCTTTCGCTACAGCTACGACATGCTGGGCGAGGCGGCCGCCACCGATTCCGACGCACAGCGCTACCTGCAGGCCTACGAGCAGGCCATCCACGCGATTGGCGCGGCCTCCAACGGGCGAGGCATCTTCGAGGGGCCGGGCATTTCCATCAAGCTGTCGGCCCTGCACCCGCGCTACAGCCGCGCGCAGTACGAGCGTGTGATGGCCGAACTGCTGCCGCGCGTGCTGCAGCTGGCCGAGCTGGCCAAGCAGTACGACATCGGCATGAACATCGACGCCGAAGAGGCCGACCGGCTGGAGCTGTCGCTGGACCTGCTGGAGGCCTTGTGTGCCGCGCCCTCGCTCAAGGGCTGGAACGGCATAGGCTTTGTGGTCCAGGCCTACCAGAAGCGCTGCCCGCAGGTGCTGGACTACCTGGTGGACCTGGCCCGCCGCAGCCGCCGCCGCCTGATGGTGCGCCTGGTCAAGGGCGCCTACTGGGACAGCGAGATCAAGCGCGCCCAGGAAGGCGGCCAGGCCGGCTACCCCGTCTATACGCGCAAGGTCTATACCGATGTGAGCTACCTGGCCTGCGCGCGCAAGCTGCTGGATGCGCCCGATGCCATCTACCCCCAGTTCGCCACGCACAACGCACAGACCCTGGCCAGCATCTACCACCTGGCCCAGGCCGTGGGCGGCAGCTACTACAGCGGCCAGTACGAGTTCCAGTGCCTGCACGGCATGGGCGAGCCGCTGTACGCACAGGTGACGGGCCCGGCCTCCGAAGGCAAGCTGGCCCGCCCCTGCCGCATCTATGCGCCCGTGGGCAGCCATGAGACGCTGCTGGCCTACCTGGTGCGCCGCCTGCTGGAGAACGGTGCCAATACCTCGTTCGTGAACCGCATCGGCGATGCCTCCGTGCCGGTCTCCGACCTGGTGGCCGACCCGGTGGACGAGGTGATGAAGATCGCACGCAACGAAGGCCGGCTGGGCGCCCCCCACCCGCGCATTGCGCTGCCGGCCGATCTGTTCGCGCAGCAGGGAGACAAGGCAGGGCAGGCCCGCGCCAATTCCCAGGGCCTGAACCTGGCGCACGAGCAGCAACTGGCATCGCTGGCCGCCGCGCTGCTGCACAGCACGCGCCAGACCTATCTGGCCGCCCCCGCAGATGCCGACCTGCCGGCCGACCCGGCGCGTACCGAAGGCTGGCAGCCCATGCGCAACCCGGCCGAGCTGTCCGACATCGTGGGCTGGGTGCGCGAGGCCACGGCGGCCGAGGCCGAAGCCGCCGCCGCGCGCGCCGCGCAGGCCGCGCCCATCTGGGCCGGCACACCGCCCGCCGCCCGTGCCGACGCGCTGGCCCGCGCCGCCGACCTGCTGGAGCAACGCAGCCAGCCGCTGATGGGCCTGATCATGCGGGAGGCGGGCAAGACCCTTTCCAACGCCGTGGCCGAGGTCCGCGAGGCCGTGGACTTCCTGCGCTACTACGGCGCCCAGGCGGCCGCGCATTTCGACAACGCCGCGCAGCGCCCTCTGGGCGTGGTGCTGGCCATCAGTCCCTGGAATTTCCCGCTGGCCATCTTCTGCGGACAGGTGGCTGCGGCCCTGGCCGCCGGCAACACGGTGCTGGCCAAGCCTGCCGAGCAGACACCGCTGACGGCCGCCGCCATGGTGGCCCTGCTGCACGAGGCTGGCGTGCCGCGCGACGCGCTGCAGCTGGTGCCGGGCACGGGCGAGACCGTGGGCGCGGCCCTGGTGGCCCATGCCCAGGTGGCGGGCGTGATGTTCACGGGTTCCACCGAGGTGGCACGCCAGCTGTCCCGCCGCCTGTCGCCTGCGGGCCGCACCATTCCGCTGATTGCCGAGACCGGCGGCCAGAACGCCATGGTGGTGGACTCCTCGGCCCTGGCCGAGCAGGTGGTGGCCGATGTGCTGGCCTCGGCTTTCGATTCGGCCGGCCAGCGCTGCTCTGCCCTGCGCCTGCTGTGCCTGCAGGACGAGGTGGCCGACCGCACGCTGACCATGCTGCGCGATGCGCTGCAGGAGTGGAACCTGGGCAACCCCGACCGCCTGAGCACCGATGTGGGCCCCGTGATCGACGATGCGGCGCGCCGCCAGATCGAGCAGCACATAGAGCAGATGGCCGCAGCGGGCCAGAAGGTCACCCGCGTGGAACGCAAGGACGGCGTGCTCAATGGCCACTACGTGGCCCCGGCCCTCATCGAGATCGACAGCACCACGCGCCTGCAGCGCGAGGTCTTCGGCCCCGTGCTGCATGTGATCCGCTTCAAGCGCGAGCAGTTGGACGCGCTGGTCGATGGCATCAACGCCACCGGCTACGGCCTGACCTTCGGCGTGCACAGCCGCATCGACGAGACCATTGCCCACCTCACCCAGCGCGTGCATGCGGGGAACATCTATGTGAACCGCAATGTGATCGGCGCCATGGTGGGCGTGCAGCCCTTTGGCGGCATGGGCCTGTCGGGCACGGGTCCCAAAGCAGGCGGCCCGCTGTACCTGCACCGACTGGCGCAGGGGCCGGCCAGCGCGGCGCTGTCCGTCTTCGCGCGGGCCGAGTCGTCCGCCCAGGCACCGCTGCAATTGCTGGGCCTGCTGCGCGAGACGCTGTCCAAGGCCCCGCCCCAGGACATGTCCGCCGATGAGCAGGTGCAGGCCCTGGCCGCCTGCGACGAGGCCCTGGCCGCCTCGCGCCTTGACGCCGCCATGCAGCTGCCCGGCCCCACTGGCGAATCCAACCGCTACCGCCTGCTGCCGCGCGGCCCCGTCTGGGCACTGCCACGCACGCCGCTGGGCCTGGTGGCCCAGGTGGCAGCAGCCCTGGCCAGCGGCAACGCCTGCCATGCGGTGCTGCCCGACAACGGAACAGGCGCCGACAGCGGCTGCGCCGCCACCTGGCAGGCGCTGCGCGCCGCTGCGGGCGATGCCGGTGTGCCATGGCTGCACAGCGCCAGCGCCGACTCCCTGGCCGATTCGGCAGCGCCCATGGCGGCCTTGCTGTTCGAGGGCGACGGCGACGCCCTGCTGCAGGTCTGCGCCCAGGTCGCCGCGCGCGACGGTGCCCTGGTGCGCGTGGAAAGCCGCAACAGCGACGAGCTGCATGCGGGCCGCGGCTATGACCTGGCTGCGCTGTTCCACGAGCAATCCATCAGCACCAATACCGCCGCCGCAGGCGGCAATGCACAGCTCATGACCATGGCTTGAACCGCCGGGGCCGGCACAACCGGCCCCTGGCAAGCGCCCCGCACCACCCGAAAAAACACGACCAACGCAGGACACTTCAATGCAATTCAACTGGAACGACCCGACGGCGATCATGTTCGCCATCTACCTGGTCGCCATGCTCGGCATCGGCGCCATCGGCTACTTCAGCACCAAGAATCTTTCCGACTACATCCTGGGCGGCCGCAGCCTGGGCAGCTTCGTGACGGCGCTGTCGGCCGGCGCCTCGGACATGAGCGGCTGGCTGCTGATGGGCCTGCCCGGCGCCATCTACCTGTCCGGCCTGTCGGAAGCCTGGATCGCCATCGGCCTGATCCTGGGCGCCTACCTGAACTGGCGCCTGGTGGCGGCGCGGCTGCGCCTGTACACCGAGCGCGCCGGCAATGCGCTGACGCTGCCCGACTACCTGGCCAACCGCTTCGAGGACCACTCCAACGTGCTGCGCATCGTGACGGCCGTGGTGATTCTGGTGTTCTTCACGCTGTACTGCGCCTCGGGCGTGGTGGCGGGCGCGCGCCTGTTCGAGAACATGTTCGGCATGCCCTACAGCACGGCCCTGTGGGTGGGCGCACTGTGCACCATCGCCTATGTGTTCATCGGCGGCTTCCTGGCCGTGAGCTGGACGGACACCATCCAGGCCTCGATGATGATCACGGCGCTGATCCTGGCGCCCGTGATCGCCTGGCTGGCCGTGCAGGGCCATCTGCAGCCGGGCCAGGACCTGCACGCCATCGTGGCGGCAGAGAAGTTCGACCTGTTCCGTGGCGCCAGCTTCGTGGGCGTGGTCTCGCTGCTGGCCTGGGGCCTGGGCTACTTCGGCCAGCCGCACATCCTGGTGCGCTTCATGGCGGCCTCGTCGGTGCAGACCATTCCCTCGGCCCGCCGCATCAGCATGACCTGGATGATCCTGTGCCTGGCCGGCGCCGTGGCCGTGGGCTTCATAGGCATCCCCTACTTCGCGGCCAACCCCGGTGGCGCCGCCGCCGTGAACGCCAATGCCGAGACGGTGTTCATGGAGATCACCAAGCAGCTGTTCAACCCCTGGATCTCGGGCGCACTGCTGGCGGCCATTCTGGCGGCTGTGATGAGCACGCTGTCGTGCCAGCTGCTGGTGTGCTCCAGCGCGCTGACCGAGGACATCTACCGCACCTTCCTGCGCAAGAACGCCAGCCAGATCGAACTGGTCTGGATCGGCCGTGCCATGGTGCTGCTGGTGGCCTTGATCGCCATCGCCATCGCCAGCAACCCCGACTCCAAGGTGCTGGGCATGGTCAGCTACGCCTGGGCTGGCTTCGGCGCCGCCTTCGGCCCAGTGATCATCCTGTCGCTGTTCTGGAGCCGCATGACGCGCGGCGGCGCGCTGGCCGGCATCATCACCGGCGCCGTGACGGTGCTGGTGTGGAAGCAGTTCGGCTGGCTGGGCCTGTACGAGATCATCCCCGGCTTCATCCTGGCCTGGCTGGCCACGGTGGTCGTCAGCCGCATGGGCCCTGCGCCTTCGCAAAGCATCCTGAAGGCGCATGCGGCGGTGGAGAGCGAGTTCGAGCGGATCGGGGCACGCTGAGTGGTAATGAGCTGACCCGCTCCATCTGAACCCGACGCCCGATGACGCTTGCGCGCATCGGGCGTTTGTCATTTCAGCACCTATGACATCGCCAAATCAGATGCGCCTCAACGCACATGACGAGCGCTTTGTACGTGGTCGCCACAAGGGGAGTGGTCACTACAATCCATGGGCTCTTTTTTTCATCGCCGGGCCGCCCCAGGATGAAAAGCGGCCCCCTGCGGGGGACCGCGGACCTTGCCTTGCAAGGGGAGCGTGGGGGCTATTTTTCAACACACAACAAGTGAGACTGCCGCTATGCAAATGATCCGCCGCACCCTTCTTTCGACCTGCGTGGCCGCCATGGCGGTTGCTTCGGCTGGCGCCGCCCTGGCCCAGACCAAGGAGGTCAAGGTGGGCTACGCCCTGGCCGTGAATTCGCACTACGGCGCGGCTGCCCAGGCCTGGGCCGATGCGGTGGAAAAGGGCACGAACGGCGCCTACAAGTTCAAGCAGTTCCCCGCGTCCGCCCTGGGCGGCGAGCGCGAGCTGATCGAGGGCCTGCAGCTGGGCACGGTGGAGGCGGCCATCGTCTCCACGGGCGCCATCAGCAACTTCGTGCCCGATGTGGGCGTGGTGGACATTCCCTTCCTGTTCCGCGACACGCAGCATGCGCGCGCCGTGCTGGACGGCGCCTTCGGCCAGGAGCTGCTGGCCAAGTTCAGCAAGCGCGGCCTGGTCGCGCTTGCCTGGGGCGAGCAGGGCTTTCGCCACCTGTCCAACAACAAGCACGCCGTCAACGGCGTGGCCGATCTCAAGGGCCTGAAGATCCGCGTGACCGAGAACCCCGTGCACATCACGGCCTTCCGCACGCTGGGCGCATCGCCCACGCCCATGTCCTGGCCCGAGGTGATCGGTGCGCTGCAGCAGGGCACGATCGACGGCCAGGAGAACCCGATCTCGGTGCTGGCCTCGGCCAAGCTGTGGCAGGTGCAAAAGCACCTGACGCTGACCGCCCATGTGTACGCGCCCATGGCCCTGCTGGTGTCGCCCTCGTTCTGGGGCACGCTGAACGACAGCCAGAAGGCGGCCTTCACGCAGGGCGCCAAGTCGGGTGCCATCGCTTCGCGCGTGTTCGTGGACACGGTGGAGAAGAAGGGCGTGGAAGAGGCCAAGAGCCACGGCATGCAGGTAGTGGAGAAGGTGGACCAGGCCGCCTTCCGCACCGCGCTGGAGCCGGCCTACAAGGAATACGCGAAGAAGTTCGGCCAGAAGACGCTGGACACCATCGCCAACGCCAAGTAATCCCTGACGCATTGCGGGCTGCGGCCCGCAATGCAGGGCGCCCCGCTGCGGGCAACACCTGTGGCCCCGCACGGCGCCCGCGCCGATGATCTGACCTTTCGGCGGCAGCCCGGCCCTTGCGCCACTCCCCTCCTGCCCTCGTCCACTCCTATGCTCAACCGAATCGAACGCGCCCTTGTGGCCTGCAACCGCTGGCTGCTGATCGTGCTGTTGCTGGCCATGGCCTGCATCGTGTTTGCCAATGTGGTGCTGCGCTACACCACGGGCGACTCCATTGTCTGGGCCGAGGAAGTGGCCCGGCACATGATGATCTGGGTCACCTTCCTGGGCGCAGGGCTGGTGCTGCGCTTCGGCGGCCATGTGGCCATCGACAACCTGCACCGCTCGGTGGGCACGCGCAAGGCGCAATGGCTGCGCCGCCTCGTGGTGCTGGGCGTGGGCCTGTTCTGCGCGGTGATGGCGGTGGCCTCGTCGCAGTACGTCTGGGCCACGCGCTTCCAGACTACGGCGGCCACGGACATTCCGATCTCCTTCGTCTACGCGGCCATGCCCGTGGGCTTCGTGCTGATGCTGGTGCATCTGCTGTTCATTGCGCGCGGGTATATCGCAGACGGCTCGTTCGCGGAGTCGGATGAGATGGATGCCGACGCAGCCGCATCGATCTGATCCACCAGGCAGACACATCATGGGTATCACGCTTTTCATCGCCATCATCGTCCTGCTCACGCTGGGCTTTCCGGTGGCCTTCGCGCTGGCGATCTCCGCCGCGCTGGCCGTCTTCGTGGGCGGCCGCTATCCGCAGCTCATCGTGTTCAAGGAGATGTTCACGGGCATAGACAGCTTTCCGCTGATGGCCGTGCCCTTCTTCATCCTGGCGGCCGAGCTGATGTCGGGCGGGGCGCTCACGCATGTGCTGCTGCGCTTTGCCGCGCAGTTCGTGGGCCATCTGCGCGGCGGCCTGGGCTATGCCAATGTGCTGTCGCTGACGCTGTTCTCGGGCATTTCGGGCTCGGCCCTGGCCGATGCGGCCGGCCCCGGCTCGATGATGGTCAAGATGATGGACAAGGCCGGCTATGCACGCTCCTACGCGGCGGCGCTGACGGCCAGCACGGCCATCGTGGGGCCCATCATTCCGCCGTCGGTGAGCATGATCATCTACGCGCTGCAGGATGAGAACGTGTCGGTGGGCGGGCTGTTCATGGCCGGCTTCATTCCCGGCATCCTGATCGCGCTGGCCATGGCCGCCGTGAACTGGTGGGTGTGCAGGAAGCGCGACTACCGCTCCACCGAGCCGCGCCCCGACGGCCGCACGATGTGGATCAACAGCTTCAAGGCGATTCCCGCGCTGATGCTGATCGTGCTCATCGTGGTGGGCATCCGCTTCGGCATCTTCACGCCCACCGAGGCGTCGGTGGTGGCCGTGTTCTACGCCCTGGTCTGCGGCAAGTGGGTGTACCGCACGCTGCAGTGGTCGGCGCTGCCGGGCATTGCGGCGCGCTCGGCCATGCTGACGGCCTCGGTGCTGCTGGTGATGGCGACTTCGGCCGCATTTGCCTGGGTGCTGACGGTGGAGGGCATCCCACAGTACCTGTCCGAGCTGATCGTGAGCTGGGAGCTGTCGCCCACCCTGTTCCTGGTGGCGGTGAACATCCTGCTGCTGGTGTTCGGCATCTTCATGGAGCCGCTGCCCGGCGTGATGATCCTGGTGCCCATCCTGGCGCCCATTGCGTTCAGCCTGGGCATCGATCCCACGCACTTCGCCATGGTGGTGATCGTGAACCTGACGCTGGGCATGATCACGCCGCCCGTGGGCGGGCTGCTGTTCGTGACCTCGGTGGCCACGCGCGTGTCCATCACCGATCTCACACGCGAGATGCCGCTGTTCCTGCTGGCCCACTTCGTGGTGCTGTGCCTGCTGACCTTCATCCCCGCGCTGTCCACCTGGTTGCCGCATACGCTGGGCTTCCAGTGACGACAAGGGCCTCCGAGTGAGGCCCTTTTTTTTGCCGCCGGGCCGCTCCAAGGCAAAAAGCGGCCCCTGGGGGGCAACGGACCTTGCGCAGCAAGGGTAGCGTGGGGGCCTTTTTTCTGGGATGCCCAGCGCCTCAGAAGAGCAGGCCGGCCATGCGCTGGGCCGTTTCCTTCAGGTGCGGCAGGCCCTCCAGCGCCTGCGCCAGCGGCATGCGCGCCTCGGGCGCATGCACGGCCAACGTGGCGCGGCACTGGCCCTTGGCATCGCGCACGGGCACGGCCACGGCAATCATGCCGCGCATGAATTCCTCGCGATCGCAGGAGTGGCCTTCGCGCACGATGCGCGCGCATTCATCGGCCAGCGCCTCGGTCGTGGTCAGCGTGTTGGCCGTGCAGGCGGTGAGTTCCACGCTGTCCAGAATGGCGGCGCGCCGGGCCGCAGGCATATGGGCCAGGAACAGCTTGCCGCTGGCCGTGGCATGGATGGGCACCATCGATCCGGCCTCCAGCTGGATGCGCAGCGGCCAGTGGGTCTCGACACGGTCCAGGTAGCGCACGCGCGTGCCGTCCAGCACGGTGAGGTTGCAGGTCTCGCCCAGACGGGCCACCAGCTGGGACAGCAGCTCATGGCGAAGGGCCTGGCGCGGGTCGGCTTGCAGGGCGCGCACGGCCAGGCTCAGCAGCTTGGGGCCGGGGGAGAAGCTGCGGTCACCCTCATGGCGCAGCAGCCATTGCCGCGCCTCCAGGTGGGAGCACAGGCGCGAGGCCGTGGCCTTGGGCAGGTTGAGCGCGGCTGCGATGTCCATGAGGCCCGGCGGGGCCTCGGCCTGGGTCACGAAATCGAGCACGGCCAGGGAGCGATCGGAGACCGAGTTCGCTTCGTCCTGCCGTGCAGGGGTGGGGTCCGGGGCAGCGCTGGCAAGGGATGGCGGCATGGGGCGGTGTCGTGTCGTGTGGAAGGCCGGAAACGCTTTCGATCATGCCTGATCGCCAGGAGGCGGCAAGGGTTTGCGCGGGGTTGCAGTCCACGGCGGCAACGAATAAGTTTCACTCAAAGGAACAAATAGTTCCTTCAAAAGAAACTCAAAAGGAGCCACTGCATGCCGGACCCCATCGACAGCTATGACTACGTGATCGTGGGAGCAGGCTCTGCCGGCTGCGTGCTGGCCGCGCGCCTGTCCGAGGACCCGGCCACGCGGGTGCTGCTGCTGGAGGCAGGCCCGCCGGACCGCTCGCCCTGGATCCACCTGCCCATCGGCTACGGCAAGACCATGTGGAGCCCCGTCTACAACTGGAAGTTCGAGACCGACCCGGACCCCAACATGAACGGCCGGCGCATCTACTGGCCGCGCGGCCGCACGCTGGGCGGCAGCAGCTCCATCAACGGCCTGATCTACGTGCGCGGCCAGCGCGAGGACTACGACCATTGGGCGGCGCTGGGCAATGCGGGCTGGTCGTATGAGGAGGTGCTGCCCTACTTTGTGAAGTCCGAAGGCAATGCGCGCGGCGCCTTCCCGGGCCATGGCGCGGACGGGCCGCTCAAGGTCTCGGACATCGGCGCACAGCATCCGCTGATCGAGGCCTTCATTGCCGGTGCAGGCCAGGTCGGCGTGCCCCGCACCGAGGATTTCAACGGCCGCGACCAGGAGGGCGCGGGCTACTACCAGCTCACCACCCACAAGGGCCTGCGCTGCAGTACGGCCAAGGCCTATCTGGGCGAGGCCCGGCGCCGCCCCAATCTGCGCATAGAGACCGATGCCATGGCCACGCAGCTGGTGCTGCGCGGCCGGCGCGCCGTCGGCATCCGCTACCGGCAAGGCGGGCAGGAGCGCCAGGCCCAGGCGCGGGCCGAGGTGATTCTGTCGGCAGGAGCCATCCAGTCGCCGCAGCTGCTGCAACTGTCGGGCATAGGCCCGGCCGCGCTGTCGCAGTCCCTGGGGATTCCCGTGGTGCACGATCTGCCGGGCGTGGGCGAGAACCTGCAGGACCATCTTCAGATCCGCCTGGGCTACGAATGCAGCCAGCGCATCACCACCAATGACCAGCTCAATTCCTGGGTGGGCAGGACAAAGCTGGGGCTGGAATGGCTGCTGTTCCGCTCGGGCGCGCTGGCCGTGGGCATCAACCAGGGCGGCTGCTTCATGCGTGCGCTCAGGGACGAGCAGGGCCGGCCCGTGGCGGCCACGCCCGACATCCAGTTCCACGTCTCCACGCTGTCGGCCGACATGGCAGGCGGGCAGGTCCATCCGTACTCGGGCTTCACCATGTCGGTCTGCCAGCTGCGGCCCGAGTCACGCGGGCAGTTGCGCATCCGCTCGCGCGATGCCTTCGAGCCGCCTTCCATCCAGCCCAACTACCTGGCCACCGACCTGGACCGCCGCACCAACGTGGCGGCCGTGCGCGCGGCACGCGCCATTGCCGACACGCCGGCCATGCGCCCCTTCGTGAAGCGCGAGGTCAAGCCCGGCCCCGATGCGCACAGCGATGCGGAACTGCTGGAGTTCTGCCGCAACCACGGCGCCACCATCTTCCACCCCAGCGGCACCTGCCGCATGGGCAGCGACGCCCAGGCCGTGGTCGATGCGCGGCTGCGCGTGCACGGCATGGCCGGCCTGCGCGTGGTCGATTGCTCGGTCATGCCCACCCTGGTCTCGGGCAACACCAACGCGCCCGTGGTGATGATGGCCGAGAAGGCCGCCGACATGGTTCGCGAAGACAGGCACGGAGAGACAGGGCAGCTCAAGGTCGCATGACTGCCCGTTCCTGCATCCCGGCAATGCGACAGACAACCAGGAGACAGCATGACGACGGCAACCGATCCCAGGGTCATCCGCAAGGTGGTGACCTCCGCGCTCATCGGCGCAACCATCGAGTGGTATGACTTCTTCCTGTACGGCGTGGTCGCCGGCATCGTGTTCAGCAAGCTGTACTTTCCCAGCGACGATCCGCTGATCTCCACGCTGCTGGCCTACACCACCTTTGCCGTGGGCTTCGTCACGCGGCCGCTGGGCGGGGTGATCTTCGGGCACTTCGGCGACCGCGTGGGGCGCAAGAGCATCCTGGTGGTCACGCTGATGATCATGGGCGTGTCCACCTTCCTGATCGGCCTGCTGCCCACGCATGCGCAGATCGGCGTGGCCGCGCCCATCCTGCTGCTGCTGTTGCGCGTGGCCCAGGGCATAGGCCTGGGCGGCGAATGGGGCGGCGCCGTGCTCATGGCCTACGAATACGCGCCCAAGGAAAAGCGGGGCTTCTACGCCTCCCTGCCCCAGGTGGGCCTGGCCATCGGCCTGTTCATGGCCTCGGGCGTGGTGGCCCTGCTGTCCTGGCTGTGTACGGAAGAGCAATTCATGGCCTGGGGCTGGCGCGTCGCGTTCCTGATCTCGGGCCTGATGGTGGCCGTGGGCATGTACATCCGACTGCATGTGAAGGAGACGCCCGAATTCGCGGCCGTCAAGGCACGCAATGCCGAGACCGCGATTCCCTTCATGGACATGATGCGGCGCTACCCCGGCAATGTGCTCAAGGGCATGGGCGCACGCTATATCGACGGCGTTTTCTTCAACGTCTTCGGCGTGTTCTCGATCAGCTACCTGACCTCCACCCTGCAGATCAGCCGCACCGACGCATTGATCGGCGTGATGGTCGCCGCCGTGGTGATGTGCTTCACGATTCCGCTGTTCGGCCGCCTGTCCGACCGCCTGGGCCGCAGCCGCGTCTATCTGTGGGGATCGCTGATCACCGCGGTCTCTGCCTTTCCGGCCTTCTGGCTCATGGCCCACAGCGGCGGCAATGTGCTGCTGATATGGATCGCCATCGTCGTGCCCTTCGGCATTCTCTACGCGGCGGTCTACGGTCCCGAAGCCGCCCTCTTCTGCGACCTGTTCGACGCCAAGGTGCGCTACACCGGCATTTCCTTCGTCTACCAGTTCTCGGGCATTTTCGCCTCGGGCATCACGCCCATCATTGCGACGGCGCTGGTCAAGACGGCCGGTGGCAGCCCGTGGCTGGTGTGCCTGTATGTGGTGTTTGCGGGAGCGGTATCGGCCTGGTGTGCCTGGGCGATTGGTCGGGATGGAAGCAGGCAGGAAAGCTTTGCCAGCGTGAACCCCTTGGCCAGATAGCCAGACGCTCTTGCGCCGGTTCATACGGCACCGTGGCCGAGAAGACCAAGAGCAAAGCTGCCCAACAGGCAGCTTTCTGCATTGGCCAGCGGATTGCAGCCACCGGCTCGCCGCAGAGCCGTCTTGGTTTAGGATGGCGCCAGTCCGCATGGCAGAAGATTTCTGCAGATTCACACCCCCATATCGCAACCGCATGTCAGTCAGGCATGCACTTTCAGGCATCACCTTGGCTGCATGATCTATAAAAACATACAAATACTGCGATTCATTGCCGCCTTTCTCGTGGTTCTGCACCACACGCTTCCGCCCAATGTGCATCCGGCCCACTACGCCAACATCCCGGCATGGATCACCGAGATTTCCGTCTATGGTTTCGCTGGTGTCGATATCTTCTTCGTCATCAGCGGCTTCATCATGGCCGAGACCACGCGCCCCATGCAGCCCGGAGCGGGCACGGCATCCAGCTTTGTCTTCCGGCGCTTCCTGAGAATCTACAGCGGCTACTGGCCCGCCTTCCTGCTGGTGCTTTTTCTCAGCGTCTGGCTTGGCATCTTCAACGGGCCCGAAATCAGCCGCTGGAAGTCATTTCTGCTGCTGCCCCAGGAGTTCTACCTGCTCAATGTCTCCTGGACACTGACCTATGAGTTGTATTTCTATCTGCTGATTGGTGCCATGCTCTGCTTCACACGAAAGCAGGCCGTTCCGGTGTTTCTTGCGTTGCTGGCGTCATTTGTGGTGATCGTAGCCGTGCAATTCAATATGGGGGTTTATCGATCGGCAATTCCCAGGGAAAACAATTTCCTCTTGAATGTTTTTCTGACATCTCCGCTGATCATTGAATTCATTGCTGGCTTTCTGCTGAGCGAGTGGATTAACAGAAAACCCAGGCAGTCTATTGCAGCATGGTCCATATTCACCGCCATTGCTTTGAGTGCGAGCATCTGGGCACAGAAATACGGCGGTCTCCAGGGTGTTGGCATGGCCGCATTTCTCTACTACCCGGAACGGGTCATGCTGTTTGGCAGTGCGTCCCTGGGTCTGGTGGCGCTGGCCGCATTGCTGCCCTCGTCCGGCAGCCAGTTGAACCGCTTCTTCTGCAGGCTGGGCGATGCCTCCTATGCGCTGTACCTGCTGCATATTCCCTTGATGGTGATTCTCTACGGCCTGCTTTTCCCCAAGATTCCGGGCTTGCTGTGGATAGGGGGCGGAAAGCTATCGCTGCTGGTGTATCTGGTGTCAGTCGTGGCCTGCTCATTGCTCTACTTCAAACTCATCGAGAATCCGTTGCATAAAATCTCAAGAAAAGCGTCTGACAGGCTGCTGCTCAACGCTGGATCCTCCAAGACATGCACCGTTTGAGGTACTCCTCCATCTGGATCCATCGAGCGGGTACTCCAGAAATGTATCCATACCCCGCGATCTCTCAAGAGATCTTCCGAAACTGGTGGATCTAGTTGAAAATCCATTCCCGGCGGAATCATTCAAAGACTTCGTCGTTCATCAATAGAGAGGGACCCATGTTCAAAAAAATACTGGCTGCGGCCACCTTGCTGGGCTGCGGCCTGGCGCACGCATTCATGCCCAGCAATGGCACCTGGGTCGTGACTTCCGAACTCAACGGCAAGCCGGGTCGCGGGCTCGCCCTTGATGCGCAGAACGGCACCCTGGTCATGCAGATGTATGCCTACGAGCCCAGCGGGCAGCCGAGCTTCTACATGACGTCGGGCGCCTTGACCAACAACCGTTTTTCAGCGCCGCTGATGCGCTATACGGGTGGCCGCTATCTGGGCAGCGGCCCGATGTCGGGCACCGAAGACCGCAATATGGGCCAGGTCAGCATGCGCTTCACCAGCGGCGTCTCGGGATTCATCACGCTGCCCGGCGAGCAGGAAGTGGCGATTTCGCGTTTCAACTTCGGTTACCCCGCCGTGGCATCCAGTCTACGGGGCATCTGGACCATGACTTCGATCGGTTCCGAGGGGCTTCAGACCCTGGGCGTGGAATTGACACGCCAGACCAGCGCCACTTCCAACGGCAACGGCCTCATGACCAGCGGAGATGGCCTGTTCGGCTGCGAGCACCAGGTCCGCGGCGCACTGGCAGGTGAAACGCTGTGTGTGTGGATCAACAGCTCTGGCCAGATCCTGCGCAGCTACCGCTTCATTTACAGCGTCAACGATGGTGAGGGCACGTCCAGCACCAATGGCAACCGCCCCAACCAGCGCCTGGTCATCAAGCGGCTGACCACGCCCCAAGATGTGGGCACGGGCATCGTCTACGAGAATTCGGCGCCTGCGGAGCCTGTGTATACCGCGCTGCACGAGCACATCGAAAACCTGTCCTTCAGCGCCGCACCTCTGCCAGCCGAGCAGGAGTGACGCCCCGCTGCCGGCTACCCCTCAGGGCAGTGCCGGCAGCTGCTCCGCATGCCGCAGGTCCACATGCGCCTGCAGGAAGTCGAGCACGGCGCGCGTGCGCGGGGGCAGGCGGTCGGGCTTGCCCAGGTAGACGGCGTGGATGGGTTCCAGGTCGCCCGTGTTGAATTCCTCCAGCACGGGCACCAGCCGGCCGGCGAGCACGTCGGCCCAGGCGTGGTACAGCGACAGGCGGGCCAGGCCCGTGCCGTGCAGCGCCAGCTCGCGCATCACGTCGCCGTCGTTGACGCGCACCACCTCCCCGATATCGACGGCCACGCGCTGGCCGTCCACCAGAAATGGCCAGTGCGGTATGGCGCGCTGGTAGCTCCAGCCCAGGCGCACATGGTGGCCCAGCTCGTCTGGATGCAGGGGCCTGCCCATGCGGGCCAGGTACTGCGGTGAGGCCAGGATGACCTGCCGCGTGTGGCCCAGCAGCCGCGCGACCATGTCCGAGGGCGGAAGCTGGCCCCAGCGCACGGCGATGTCCGTGCCGGCCTCGACCAGGTCCACGATCTGGTCCGTGAAGCTCAGTTCCAGGCTCAGCCCGGGATGGCGCTGCAGCAATTGCGGCACCAGGGGCACGAGCAGCATTTTTCCGGTCGATGAACTGGTGTTGATGCGCACCAGGCCGCGTGGTTCGCTGCGCACGGCCACGCAGGCCTCCAGTTCCTCCAGGTCGGCCAGCACGCGCTTGCCGCGCTCGAACAGCTGGCAGCCTTCGGGCGTGAGATGCAGGCGCCGCGTGCTGCGCTGGAGCAGCTGCACGCCCAGGCGCGCCTCCAGCCGCGACATGCTCTTGCTGACGGCCGAGGGCGAGATGCCCAGGTGGCGCGCAGCGGCCGAGAGGCTGCCGCGCTCGGCCACCAGGATCAGCATCTCCAGCTCGGCAAAGCGGTTGGCATCGGCGTTGCCTGTATCGGTGGCCGTGGGTGGGGCAAGTGCGGGCATAGCGTCTCCTGAAAAGAGGTCATCTATTCCACACAGGAACAGATCCGTTTCCATTATTCCATCTACACAAAGGTATGTTGCAGTGCGACATTACTGGACATCACACCAAGGATCACAAGGAATCCGTCCATGCCTCTTTCCCTACTCGCCCTGGCGGCCGGTGCCTTTGGCATCGGCACCACGGAATTCATCATCATGGGCCTGCTGACACAGGTCAGCCAGGATCTTCACATCAGCATTCCCACGGCGGGCTCGCTGATTTCGGGCTACGCCATCGGCGTGGCCGTGGGCGCGCCCGTGCTCACGCTGCTGACGCGCCAATGGCCGCGCAAGCGCCTGCTGCTGGCGCTGATGCTGATCTTCATTGCCGGTAACCTGGCCGCCGCGTTCGCACCCAGCTATGAATGGCTGATGTCGGCGCGCGTGCTGACCTCGCTGACCCACGGCACCTTCTTCGGCGTGGGCGCCGTGGTGGCCACAGGCCTGGTGCCGGTGGACAAGAAGGCGTCGGCGATTGCGCTGATGTTCTCGGGCCTGACGCTGGCCACCCTGCTGGGCGTGCCTGCCGGCGCCTGGATCGGCCAGATGTTCGGCTGGCGCAGCGCCTTCCTGGCCGTGGCCGCGATCGGCGTTCTGGCCTTTGCCATCCTGGCCGCCTTCGTGCCGCGCGACCAGGGCCGCCCCGAGGTCACGCCGCTGGCGCAGGAGCTTGCCGTGCTGGCCAACGGCCAGGTCTGGCTGGGCCTGGGCATCACGGCCTTCGGCTTTGCGGGCGTGTTTGCGCTCTACACCTATGTGGAGCCGCTGCTGACCCAGGTGACCCGCATGGGCGACAGCCTGGTGGCACTGACCCTGCTGCTGTTCGGCGCGGGCCTGGCCGCAGGCAATCTGCTGGGCGGCAAGCTGGCCGACCGGGGCGTGATGCGCGCCCTGGTGTGGAGCATTGCGGCGCTGATGGTGGTGCTGGCGGCAGGCCGCTGGGCCTTCGGGAACCAGGCCGTGGCCATGGCCTATGTGATCGTGCTGGGCGTCGTGGCCTTCGCCACGGTGGCCCCCATGCAGATGCGCGTGCTGGACCAGGCCGGCCCCCAGGGCGCCAACCTGGTCTCCAGCCTGAACATTGCGGCCTTCAACCTGGGCAATGCCCTGGGTGCCTGGGTTGGCGGCCTGGCCCTGGCCGGTGGCCTGGGCCTGGTCAACCTGGGCTGGGCCGCCGCCGCGTTGACGGCCGTGGGCCTGGTGCTGGTCTTCTGGAGCAGCCGCCTGCCCGCGGGCTCCGCACGCAGCGCAGGCGTGGCCTGCGCCTGAGGCTCAACGGGCAAGCACGGGCTTGAGCGCCTTGCCCGTGTGCGTGCCCGCAGCCACCAGATCCTCGGGCGTGCCGGCCGCGATGATGCGGCCGCCGTCCTTGCCGCCTTCGGGGCCGAGGTCGATGATCCAGTCGGCCTCGGCGATCACGTCCAGGTCATGCTCGATGACGACCACGCTGTGGCCCGCATCGACCAGCCGGTGCAGCACGCGGATGAGCTTGTCCACATCGGCCATGTGCAGGCCCACCGTGGGTTCGTCCAGCACGTAGAGCGTGTGCGGTGCCTTGTTGCCGCGCCGGGTCACGTCGTCGCGCACCTTGGTCAGCTCGGTCACGAGCTTGATGCGCTGGGCTTCGCCGCCCGACAGCGTGGGCGAGGGCTGGCCCAGCGTGAGATAGCCCAGGCCCACGTCCTTCAGCAACTGCAGCGGGTGGGCGATGCTGGGCATGCTGGCGAAGAACTCGACGGCCTCGTCCACCTCCATCTGCAGCACGTCGCCAATGCTCTTGCCGCGCCAGGAGACAGCCAGGGTCTCGGGGTTGAAGCGCGCGCCGTGGCAGACCTCGCAGGGCACCTTCACGTCGGGCAGGAAACTCATCTCGATGGTGCGCATGCCCTGGCCCTCGCAGGCCGGGCAGCGGCCTTCGCCGGTGTTGAATGAGAAGCGGCCGGCCGCGTAGCCGCGGGCCTTGGCCTCCAGCGTTTCGGCATAGAGCTTGCGGATGGTGTCCCAGAAGCCGATGTAGGTGGCCGGGCAGCTGCGCGGGGTCTTGCCGATGGGCGTCTGGTCGACCTCGAGCACGCGGTCTATGCCCTCGAAGCCCTGCAGGCCCTTGCAGCCGGACAGCGGCGGCGCCTTGCCGGCGTCCATGGCATCGCGCCCGGCCTTGGTGGCGCGCTGGCCCACCCAGGCGGCCACATTGGCCAGCATCACGTCGCGCGCCAGCGTGGACTTGCCCGAGCCGCTGACGCCCGTGACGGCCACCAGGCGCTTGAGCGGCACGCGCGCATCCACGTTCTGCAGGTTGTGCAAGTGGGCGCCGCGCACGGTCAGCCAGCCCAGTGCGTCGGAGGCGGGTTCGGCGTCGACAACGACAGGCGCGGCCTTCTTTTTGGATTTGGATACCTTGACAGGCGCGGGTTCCGGCACCGGTTCGGCCACTGCTGCAAGCTCGGCGGCCGCCTGCGGCGGCTGGCCTTCGCCCACCCAGCGGCGCGGCTGGAACGGGTGGCGCATGGCGTGCAGCAGGTAGCGGCCCGTGATGGAGTCCTCGGCCGCCATGATGTCGGCCGCCGTGCCCTGGGCCACCAGGCGGCCGCCGCGTATGCCGGCGCTGGGGCCGATGTCGATGATGTGGTCGGCGCGGCGAATGGTGTCTTCGTCATGCTCGACCACGACCAGGGTGTTGCCCTTGTCGCCCAGCTTGTGCAGGGCGTTGAGCAGGATCTGGTTGTCGCGCGCATGCAGGCCGATGGTGGGTTCGTCCAGCACATAGCACACGCCCTGCAGGTTGCTGCCCAGTTGCGCGGCCAGGCGGATGCGCTGGGCCTCGCCGCCCGACAGCGTGGGCGCGCCACGGTCCAGCGTCAGATAGCCCAGGCCCACTTCCTCCAGGAATTCGAGGCGGCTCTGGATCTCGGGGATGAGGTCGCGGGCAATGTCGGACTCGCGTCCGGACAGGGCCAGCGCCTGCACCCATTGCCGCACGTCGTTGACCGACAGCTGGGCAATCTCGGCAATGCCCACGCCATGGAAGCGCACGGCGCGCGCCGTGGCGTTCAGGCGTGTGCCCTGGCAGGTGGGGCAGGTCACTTCGGCCAGGTCTTCGATTTCCTGGCCTTCGAACTTGACCTCACGGCCCCGGTTGTCCTCGACCAGCAGGGTGTCGTCATAGACCTTGCGCTGGTCCTTGGTGAGCTTGACGCCCGTGCCCACGCAGTCGGGACACCAGCCATGCTTGCTGTTGTAGGAAAACAGCCGCGGGTCCAGCTCGGCATAGCTGGTGGCACAGACCGGGCAGGCGCGCTGGGTGGAGAACACCTGCAGGCTGCCAATGCCGGCCGTGCTCCGGCCGCCGGCCATGGCATCGGCCAGGTTGTCCAGGCCCGACAGCACATGCAGCACGCCCTTGCCTGTTTCCAGCGCCTGCGCCAGGTGGCCGCGCAATTCGCGCTCATTGGCCGCCGTGACGGTGACGCTGGCCACGGGCAGTTCGATGGTGTGCTCCTTGAAGCGGTCGATGCGCGGGAATCCAGTGGTGGGCAGGAATTCGCCGTCCACGCGCAGATGGGTGTAGCCGCGCGGCCGTGCCCAGTCGGCCAGCTCGGTGTAGACGCCCTTGCGGTTGACCACCAGCGGCGCCAGCAGGCCGATGGTCTGGCCCCGGAACTGCGTGAGCAGCTGGGCCGCGATGCTTTCCGCCGTCTGCGGCTGCACGGCGGCGCCGTCGTGGATGCAGTGCTGCGTGCCCAGCTTGACGTACAGCAGGCGCAGGAAGTGCCAGACCTCGGTGGTCGTGCCCACGGTGGACTTGCGCCCGCCGCGCGACAGGCGCTGCTCGATGGCCACGGTGGGCGGAATGCCGTAGACCGCATCCACCTCGGGCCGGCCCGCAGGCTGGACGATGGAGCGCGCATAGGCGTTGAGCGACTCCAGGTAGCGGCGCTGGCCTTCGTTGAACAGGATGTCGAAGGCCAGCGTGGACTTGCCCGAGCCCGAGACACCCGTCACCACGTTGAACTTGCCGCGCGGGATCTCCACCGACAACTGCTTGAGGTTGTGCTCCTTGGCATTGACGATCTCGATGGCATTCCTGGCGGCCGCCCCCGACATGGCATGCGCCTTGCGCTGGCTCTTGTAGAGCATGGGGGCGACCTCGCGCACGGCCTCGCCGCCCACGCCCATGGCCAGGTCGTACTCGCGCAGCGCCTGGGCCGTGTGCGAGCCAGGAATCTGGCGCACTTCCTCGGGCGTGCCCTGGGCCACGATGGCGCCGCCGCCGTCGCCGCCTTCGGGGCCGAGGTCGATCAGCCAGTCACTGGCGCGGATCACGTCGAGGTTGTGCTCGATGACGATCAGCGAGTGCCCGGCCTCCAGCAGCTTGCGCAGCGCGCGCATGAGCTTGGCGATGTCGTCGAAGTGCAGGCCCGTGGTGGGCTCGTCGAACAGGAACAATGTGCCCTTCTTGGCCAGTGCCTGCTTCGACTTGGCCTGGGACTTGGCCGCCTCGGCCAGGAAGCCCGCGAGCTTGAGGCGCTGGGCCTCGCCGCCCGACAGCGTAGGCACGGGCTGGCCCAGCTTCACGTATTCCAGGCCCACATCGACGATGGGCTGCAGGGCGCGGATGACCTCGCGGTCCTGGGCGAACAGCAGGGCCGCCTCGGCCACGGTGAGCTCCAGCACATCGGCCACGTTGAGTTTGCGCGGCTGCAGCTCGCCGGCCGCGTGGCGCTCGATCGTGACTTCCAGGATCTCGGGGCGGTAGCGCGTGCCGTTGCAGTCGGGGCAGCGCAGGTAGACATCGGAGAGGAACTGCATCTCCACATGCTCGAAGCCCGAGCCGCCGCAGGTGGGGCAGCGGCCGTCGCCGCTGTTGAAGCTGAACTTGGCGGCCGTGTAGCCGCGCTGGCGCGACAGCGGCGCAATGGCGAACAGCTCGCGGATGGAGTCCCAGGCGCCCACGTAGCTTGCCGGGTTGGAGCGCGCCGTCTTGCCGATGGGCGACTGGTCCACGAACATCACGTCGCTCAGGTGGTCGGCGCCCAGCAGGCGCTCGAAGGCGCCGGCCGCATCCGTAGGCTTGCCGAAGTGGCGCATCAGCGCAGGCACCAGCACGTCCTGGATCAGCGTGGACTTGCCCGAGCCGCTGACGCCGGTGATGGTGACCAGGCGCTGCAGCGGAAAGTCCACGTCGATGCTGCGCAGGTTGTGCTCGCGCGCGCCTTCGAGGATGAGGCGCGGCGTGGACTCGGTCACCATGCGCTTGAGGCCGAAGCCCACCTGCTTGCGGCCGCCCAGGTAGGCGCCGGTCAGCGTGTCGGCATGTCGCAGGTCCTCGGGCGTGCCGTCGAACACGATCTGGCCGCCGCGCGCGCCGGGGCCGGGGCCCATGTCGATCATGCGGTCGGCCGCGAACATCACGGCCGGGTCGTGCTCGACCACGACCAGGGTGTTGCCCGCATCGCGCAGGCGCTGCATGGCCTCGGTGATGCGTTCCATGTCGCGCGGGTGCAGGCCGATGCTGGGCTCGTCGAGCACGAACAGGGTGTTCACCAGCGAGGTGCCAAGGGCCGTGGTCAGGTTGATGCGCTGCACCTCGCCGCCCGACAGCGTGCGGCTCTGGCGGTCCAGCGTGAGGTAGCCGATGCCCACGTCGCACAGGTACTGCACGCGCGCCATGATTTCGGCGTGCAGCATCTTGAGCGCCTGGGCCTCGCCGTCATGCAAGGGGGCGTCGACTGCCGGCGCCAGCTGCTGAAAGAAGTCGCGCAGCCGCACCAGGGGCAGCTGCATCAGGTCGTGCAGGCAAAGGCCCGGCAGCGCGTCCAGCTGCTCACGGCTCCATGCCACGCCCTTCGGCATGAAGCGGCGGTAGCGGCCTTCGTCGCCGGGCGGCAGCACGGCATCGGCGGCCTGCTTGCCGCCCAGGCGCCACAGCAGGCTTTCGGTCTTCAGGCGCGCGCCGCCGCAGGTGGGGCATTCGGTATAGCTGCGGTACTTGGACAGCAGCACCCGGATGTGCATCTTGTAGGCCTTGCTCTCCAGGTATTCGAAGAAGCGCTTGATGCCGTACCAGGTCTGGGTCCACTTGCCGTTCCAGTTGGGCGAGCCGTCCAGCACCCAGCTCTTTTGCGCATCGGTGAGCTTGGCCCAGGCCGTGTCGCGCGGAATGCCTTCGGCCTCGGCATGGCGCATCAGGTCGTCCTGGATCTCCTTCCAGGCCGGTGTCTGCACGGGCTTGATGGCGCCCGTGCGCAGGGTGAGCTTGTCGTTGGGGATGACCAGTCCCCAGTCCACGCCGATCACGCGGCCAAAGCCACGGCAGGCCTCGCAGGCGCCCACGGCGGAGTTGAAGGAGAACAGCGAGGGAATCGGCTCCTGGTAGCTCAGGCCGCTTTCGGGGCAGTGCAGGCCCAGCGAGAACTTCCACAGCTGGGGCTCGGTGGGCTGGGCACCTGCGGCTTCCACGGCGGATTCAGGCAGCACATAGACCGTCATGTGGCCGCTGCCGCGCTTGAGCGCGACCTCGATGGCCTCGTAGACACGGGCCCGCTCCACATTGCCCAGGCGGAAGCGGTCGGCCACCACGTCCAGCATCTTGACCTTGAGCGGCGCCGCCGCCTTGGCCTTCTTGCCCTTGGCGTCGGCGGCAGGCTCCACGGCGCCGGCCTTCTCGGCCTCGCGTTCGGCCTGGACCTTGGTGAAGCCGCTGGCCGACAGCCATTGCTCCACCTCGGCGGCAGTGGTATTGGCGGGCAGCTCGACGGGGAAGGTGATGGCGATGCGCGGATCACCGGCCTGCCGGCAACGCTCGGCCAGTTCCTCCAGCACGCTGTCGGGCGTGTCGTGGCGCACGGGCACGGCGGTGTCGCGGTCGAACAGCTGGGCTGCGCGCGCAAACAGCAGCTTCAGGTGGTCGTTGAGCTCGGTCATCGTGCCCACGGTGGAGCGCGAGTTGCGGACGGGATTGGTCTGGTCGATGGCTATGGCCGGCGGCACACCTTCCACACGGTCCACGGCCGGCTTGTCCATGCGGTCCAGGAACTGGCGCGCATAGGCCGAGAAGGTCTCGACATAGCGGCGCTGGCCTTCGGCATACAGGGTATCGAACACCAGGCTGGACTTGCCCGAGCCGCTGGGCCCCGTGACCACGGTCAGCTCGCCGGTACGGATGTCGAGATCCAGGTTCTGGAGATTGTGCTGGCGTGCGCCGCGAATTCGAATCAGACCGTGCGTCATGGGTGTTCTGTGGTCAGTGGGAGCCAAACATTCTAGGCAGTCCATGCGTCAGGCATCAGACGCTTCTCAATACCTGTATTTTTATACAGGTTAAACAAAAAGACACCGCCTCGACGCATCCGCGCGACCATAAAAAAACCCCGGAACCAGTCCGGGGCTCGTGCCTCTTGCCGAGGGCTTACTTGGCCATCTGCACGGAGGCAGGCATGGCCTGCCCGTCCGGCACGCCCTTCACCTGGGTGATGGCCAGCAGCGACACGACAACAAAGGCCAGGCAACCGGCCGCGATGATCCTCATGGGTATTTCCTTGATCAGGCTGTGAAAAGACGAGCCCAGACAAAAAGGCCCCGCACCTTTCGGTACGAGGCCTGATGGCAGGCAGGTGCTGATTGGAACAGACCTGCTTTGCTCGCGGCTTACGCCGCGCGGCGATCAGAATGCGTGGCGCACGCCGACGGCGAAGGACGAGAAGTCCGCGCCCTTCACGCCGGTCATGTAGTTGGCGCCGGCCTTGTTGTCCACCTTGGTGTAGTAGCCGTAGACCTTGGTGCGCTTGCTCAGGTTGTAGTTGTAGCCCAGGGTCCACTGGTTGGCGCCGGAGTCGGCAATGTTGCTCCACTTGTTGGCGTGGCCCAGGTTCACGTGGAACTCGGAAGCGCCCAGGGTGTACATGCCCGACAGACGGAAGTTGTTGCGCGTGCCGCGGATTTCTTCGTCGTTGCGCTGGTAGTAGCCGCCCAGCACGAACTGGCCGAGAGTGTAGGCAGCGCGGAAGGCCAGCTGCTTGTCTTCGTCGAACTGGCTGTAGCCGGCGCCCAGGGCCAGGGGGCCCACGTTGTAGTTGGCGGCCAGGTCGTAGCCGTTCTTCTTCTTGGCCAGGGCGGTGGCCTTCTCGTGCATGGAGACCGAGCCTTCCACCGTCAGGCCGCCGAAGTTGGGCGTGGTGTAGGAGATCTTGTTGGCGGTGCCCAGGCCGCTGGCGAACCAGACGGGATCGAAGTACAGCGCGTCGGAGGACGAACCCGTGTCATGGTTGTGCATGCTCACGTAGTCGGCCGTGGCGAAGTACGAGCCGGGGAAGAAGTTGCCCAGGCGCAGCATACCGAAGTTGCCCGACAGGTTCACTTCGCTCTGGCGGCCGAAGGTCAGCGCGCCGGTGGAGGAGGAACCCATGCCGGTGTCGGAAGCGAAACCGCTTTCCAGCACGAAGCCGGCCTTCAGGCCGCCGCCCAGATCTTCGACACCGCGCATGCCCCAACGCGAGGAGTTGTTCTCCATCTTGCTGACGCTTTCGTCACCGATCTTCTGGCGCTCGATCGTGGTGTTGATACGGCCATAGATCGTGACGCTGCTTTGCGCCATCACGGTGGTGGAACCCAGCACGGCCAGCACGGCCAGGGCAACGCGGTTCATCTTGATCATCTCGGCATCTCCTTGGGATTGTTGAGTGGGTATTCTTGAAATCTCAGGGCCGACTCCGGCTCTAGATCAGTGCCATTTGCGGCTGCTGCGGATTCTAGGTGCGGGCATGTCAAAAAATGTATGCCCGCCTCTGAAAATGCGCCATCTGATGCTTTGCTGCCACAGGCATGACATGGAAAACCATTAGAAGCACCCAAAGAAAAAGCCCACGGCAAACCCCCATGGGCTTTCATCAATGCAGAGCAAAAAACTCCGGCCGATAACACGCACATCGCATGAACCCGGCGCGGCCCAAAGCCAGGGACACCAAGCAAGGGCCGCCCCGCCGCGAGGGTGTCGTCCCCCTCCCTTGCGAAGCAAGCAGAGAGGGGGAAGCGGCGTAAGCCGCTCAGGGGGTGCCTTCACTCAATCATTCGCGTAGATATCCACATCCTTGGTCTCGCGCAGGAACAGCGTGCCGATGATGGCCGTGGCGCCTGCAATGACGATGGGATACCAGAGGCCGCTGTACATATTGCCGGTCTGGGCCACGATGGCGAAGGACATGGTGGGCAGCAGGCCGCCGAACCATCCATTGCCGATGTGATACGGCAGGCTCATCGAGGTATAGCGGATGCGCGTGGGGAACAGCTCCACCAGCATGGCGGCGATGGGCCCGTAGACCATGGTCACGAGGATGACCAGGTAGGTCAGGATGGCGACCATCATGACCTTGTTCATCTTCGCGGGGTCGGCCTTGGTGGGATAGCCGTCCTCGGCCAGCACCTTGGCCACGGTCTTCTTGAACTCGGCGTCCTTGGCCTTGGCTTCCTCGGGGCTCAGGCCCTTGATGGAGAACGAGGGGATCTCGGTGCTGCCGATGCGGATGAAGGCCGTCTTGCCAGGCGCTGCGTCCTCGGAGTCATAGCTGACCGAGCCAGCGGCCAGCAACTGCTTGGCCACGTCGCAGGAACTGGTGAACTTGGAGGTGCCCGTGGGATTGAACTGGAACGAGCATTCCTTGGGATCGGCGACGATGACCACCTTGCTCTTGGCCTGTGCCGCAGCCAGGTCGGGGTTGGCCGCTTCGGTCAGCGCCTTGAACACGGGGAAGTAGGTCACCACGGCCAGCACGCAGCCCAGCATGATGATGGGCTTGCGGCCTATCTTGTCGGACAGCGAGCCGAAGATCACGAAGAACGGCGTGCCGATGATCAGCGCCGCCGCGATCAGCAGATTGGCCGTCACCGCATCGACCTTGAGCTGCTGCGTCAGGAAGAACAGCGCATAGAACTGGCCCGTGTACCAGACGACAGCCTGGCCGGCGGTCAGGCCGATCAGCGCCAGGATCACGATCTTGAGGTTGCGCCATTGGCCGAAGGACTCGGTCAGCGGGGACTTGGAGACCTTGCCCTCGGCCTTCATCTTCTGGAAGGCCGGCGACTCGGACAGCGTCATGCGGATCCACACCGAGATGCCCAGCAGCACGATGGACAGCAGGAAGGGAATGCGCCAGCCCCAGTCCGCAAAGGCCTGCTCGCCGATGGAGGTGCGCACGCCCAGGATCACCAGCAGCGACAGGAACAGGCCCAGCGTTGCCGTGGTCTGGATCCATGAGGTGTAGGCGCCGCGCTTGCCGTGCGGCGCATGCTCGGCCACATAGGTGGCCGCACCGCCGTACTCGCCGCCCAGGGCCAGGCCCTGCAGCATGCGCAGGCCGATGAGGATCACCGGCGCCGCCACGCCGATGCTGGCGTAGGTGGGCAGGATGCCGACGATGAAGGTCGACAGACCCATGATCAGGATGGTCACGAGGAAGGTGTACTTGCGCCCGATCATGTCGCCCAGCCGCCCGAACACCAGTGCGCCGAAGGGCCGCACGATGAAGCCGGCCGCGAAGGCCAGCAGCGCGAAGATGAAGGCCGATCCCGCATCGAGCCCGCTGAAGAATTGCTTGGCGATGATGGCCGCCAGCGATCCGTAGAGATAGAAGTCGTACCACTCGAAAACCGTGCCTAGCGACGAGGCAAAGATCACCTTGCGTTCTTCCGGAGTCATGGGCCGCGGGGTCGCCTTGACCCCCGCGCCTTGCGATGCGTTGATAGCCATGTCTGTCTCCTTGATTTATTGAATTTGCAGCGGGTTTGACATTGGCCCGCCAATTCACTATCCGCCTGCCTGCTGACGCGAATCTGACTCACCTCTTACAGAAATTGACGGCGAACTGAACGATTTCTTACTAACTCAGCAGCAACCCTGATGCCGTCTTTTTCCATGTGAAAAGCACCGTAAAAACCCTGCCAAACCATGCTGCACTGCGTAAGCACTCGGTCAGAAGCGCTTTCCAGAATGCGCCGCAAGGCTGCAGATCCATGGGGCTGCCGCCGCGATTCCAACTTCAGGAGACAAACCATGACCGATCCGGTGGTAGACAAAATACAGCGCCATCCCAAATACCAGGAGTTGCGATCCAGACGCAATCGCCTGGGCCTTTTTCTGACGCTGCTGATGCTGGTCGTTTATTACGGCTATATCGCGCTGATTGCCTTCGACAAATCATTTCTGGCCCAGCCCATTGGCGCGGGCGTGACCTCGCTGGGCATCCCGATCGCCATGGGCGTGATCGTCTTCTCGGTGATCATCACCGGCCTCTACGTGCGCCGCGCCAATGGCGAGTACGACAAGCTCACCCAGGACATCCTGAAGGACGCCACGAAATGAAGAATTCCGCACAACGCATGCTGCTGGCGCCCGCCGTGGCGCTGGCCCTGACGGGGCCCGTGCTGGCCGCCGGCGGCGATGTCGGCGTGGCCGCCAAGCAGGCCACCAACTGGACCGCCATCATTCTTTTCACGGCCTTCGTCGTGGCCACGCTGTGGATCACCAAGTGGGCTGCAGGCCGCACCAAGTCGGCCGCCGACTTCTATACGGCCGGTGGCGGCATCACGGGCTTTCAGAACGGCCTGGCGATTGCGGGCGACTACATGTCGGCCGCCTCCTTCCTGGGCATCTCGGCCTCGGTCATGGCCAGCGGCTATGACGGCCTGATCTACTCCATCGGCTTCCTGGTGGGCTGGCCCATCCTGACCTTCCTGCTGGCCGAGCGCCTGCGCAACCTGGGCAAGTTCACCTTCGCCGACGTGGCAGGCTACCGCTTCTCCCAGACGCCGTTCCGCGCCTTCGCGGCCAGCGGCACGCTGGTGGTGGTGGCCTTCTACCTGATCGCGCAGATGGTGGGCGCGGGCCAGCTGATCAAGCTGCTGTTCGGCCTGGACTACTGGATCGCCGTGGTGCTGGTGGGCGGCCTGATGATGATCTATGTGCTGTTCGGCGGCATGACGGCCACGACCTGGGTGCAGATCATCAAGGCCTGCATGCTGCTGGCCGGCGTGACCTTCATGGGCTTCATGGTGCTGGCCAAGTACGGCTTCAGCCCCGAGGCGCTGTTCGCCGAAGGCGTGCGCGTGCGCTCCGAGATCGCTGCCAACAACGGCGCCGACCCCTCGGCCGCCGCCAAGGCGGGCCTGGCCATCATGGGCCCGGGCGGCTTCATCAAGGACCCGATCTCGGCCATCAGCTTCGGCATGGCGCTGATGTTCGGCACGCTGGGCCTGCCCCACATTCTGATGCGCTTCTTCACCGTGCCCGACGCCAAGGAAGCACGCAAGAGCGTGTTCTGGGCCACGACCTGGATCGGCTACTTCTACGTGCTGATCTTCATCATCGGCTTCGGCGCCATCACCCTGGTGCTGACCAATCCCGAGATGGCCGATACGGTCAAGGGCGTGATCCACGGCGGCGCGGGCACGGCCAACATGGCGGCCGTGCTGGTGGCCAAGAGCGTGGGCGGCGACGTGTTCTACGGCTTCATCTCGGCCGTGGCCTTCGCCACCATCCTGGCCGTGGTCGCGGGCCTGACGCTGTCGGGCGCCTCGGCCGTGTCGCATGACCTGTACGCCACCGTGATCAAGAAGGGCAAGGCCGACAGCGCCGCCGAGCTGCGCGTCTCGCGCATCACCACGCTGACGCTGGGCGCCATCGCCGTGCTGCTGGGCATCGTGTTCGAGAAGCAGAACATCGCCTTCATGGTGTCGCTGGCCTTCGCGGTCGCGGCCTCGGCCAACTTCCCCCCGCTGCTGCTGTCGGTGCTGTGGAAGGACTGCACCACCAAGGGCGCGGTGATCGGCGGCTTCATGGGCCTGATCTCCTCCGTGGGCCTGACCGTGGTCTCGCCCCCGGTGTGGGAGGCCACGCTGGGCAACCCCGCAGGCTCGGCCTGGTTCCCCTACGCCTCGCCCGCGCTGTTCTCCATGACCATCGGCTTCGTGGGCGTGTGGCTGTTCTCGGTGCTCGACAAGAGCGCCCAGGCCGCCAAGGAACGCGCCATCTTCCCCGCGCAGCAGGTGCGCTCGGAAACAGGCCTTGGCGCCTCGGGTGCTTCGGGCCACTGAGCCACCGAGCCCCTCAGGCACCCACCATGAAAAGCCGGGCCCAGCGCCCGGCTTTTTCGTTGGCGTGGCAGCAGCCGCCCTCAGATTGATCGGCTGGAGAAGGCGCGCGATCGGATCTGCGATGGCCGGCACCGTCCAGGCCTCTAGACTTGCGGGGTCTGCGCAGCTTCGCGTGTGCAGCACCGCTTCCCTCTTCAACGCACAGGACAGATCCGACATGCAACTCATCAGCCAAAGCTTCCAGGACGGCCAGGCGATTCCCGGCGAATTCGCGTTTGCGGTGCCCGATGCGGCCTCGCACGTGGCGCTGTCGTCCAACCGCAACCCGCACCTGGCCTGGAGCGGCGCGCCTGCGGGCACGCAGTCCTTCGTCGTGGTCTGCCATGACCCCGACGTGCCCAGCCGCGGCGACGATGTGAACCAGGAAGGCCGCGAAGTGCCGGCCAGCCTGCCGCGCGTGGATTTCTTCCACTGGCTGCTGCTGGACATTCCGGCCGCCACCACCGAGATCGCGGCAGGCGCCCATTCCGACGGCGTCACGCCGCGCGGCAAGAGCGGCCCGGCCGCCCCCGGCGGCCTGCGCCACGGCATCAACGACTACACGGGCTGGTTCGCGGGCGACGAGCAGATGAAGGGCGACTACTTCGGCTACGACGGCCCCTGCCCTCCGTGGAACGACAGCATCGTCCACCACTACATCTTCACCGTCTATGCGCTGGCCACGCCCACGCTGGCGGTCTCCGGCGAGCTGACCGGCGCCAACGTGCGCGCGGCGCTGCAAGCCGGCCAGGTGCTGGGAAAGGCCAGCATCACCGGCCTGTACAGCCTGAACCCGTCAGTCTCCGCCGCTTGAGCGAACGCCTTTCCGGGCGCCCTACGTCGCGCCGGCCAGCCTGCGCAGCTTGATGAAGGCCAGCGCCGCCATCACGGCGTCGTTGAGCGCGTCGTGGGCCTCGCGCTGCGGCAGGCCCAGGTCGGCCATCAGCGTGGCAAAGCGCAGGTCGATCTCGGGCGCCTGCTGCTGCCAGGGCAGCAGTTGCCGGAAGCGGTGGTCGTAGTACAGGGCCGAGACCTCGATGCGCTCGTTGGGCAGGCCCGTGCCCAGCCAGGGGCGCAGCACGCGCTCGATCATGGCCGCGTCGAATTCCAGGTAGTAGCCGACCAGCGGCCGGCTGCCGATGAAGCGCAGCAGCTGCGCCAGCGCGTCCTCGATGGCCAGGCCCCGGGCCAGGTCCCGCTCGCGCAGGCGGTGGATGCGCACGCTGTCGCCGGGCACGCTGCGCGAGGGGCGCACCAGCAGCTCCAGGCGCTGGCTGGACAGGATGCGCTCGCCCACGATGCGCACGGCGCCGATGGAGATGATCTGGTCGCAGCGCACATCCAGGCCCGTGGTCTCGCAGTCCAGCGCCACCCATTCGCCGGGCGGCGGCGCGTCGAAGAGAAAGGCATAGGCGGGGTCCGCCAGCCTGCGCCGCTGCCAGTTGCGCCGCAGGCCCGCCACCCAGCGCTGCAAGGGCGCCACGCTCATACCGCGTCCAGCCGCAGGCGCTGGCGCAGCAGTTCGCGGAAGCGCCGCACCACGGCCAGCGTGTCCTTGAGCAGGTCGCGCTCCAGGCTGCTCAGGCGCGCCGGGTCCACATGGCCGGTGACGGGGCGGCCCAGGTCGATCTCGGCCAGTCCCGCCTGCAGGCGCAGGCCCATGAGGAAATGCAGGCCCTGGAGCAGCTCCTGGCCCTGGGCGCCGTCGAGCACGCCCTTGTCCACCAGGGCCGCGATGCGCTCGGCCGTGCCGGTGGCGGCGATGCGCTGGGACAGCGCCAGGCTGCGCACGCCATGCACGATGGGGAAGATGCCGGCCTTCTTGAGGTGCACGGGCGCGCCCTCGCCGCCGCGGCCCAGCAGCCGCTCCCACCAGCTGCCCGGCTCGTGCGCGAAGGCATCGACGGCCGAGGCGAAGCGCGCCACCTGGGCATCGCTATCCAGGGCCAGCGCCATCAGGTCGCGCCGCACCGTGGCCAGCAGCGCGGCATCGCCGGCCACGGCATGGGCGTCCAGGAAGATCGCCAAGTGCATGAGGCCCTCGGGGCCGGGCAGGATCAGCCATTCGCGCACCTGCCTGCCGAAGCTGGCCACCGTGCCGCGCCATTGCGGATTGCTGAGCATGATGCCGCCCGGGCATTCGGGGTAGCCAAAGCGCTGCAGCTGCGCGGAAAAGCGCGCGCAGATGGCATCGAGGTCCTGGGGCGGCGCATAGCCGTCGCGCAGCAGCAGGCCGTTGTCCTGGTCGGTCTTGAGCAATTGCTCGCCGCGCCCCTCGCTGCCCATGACGAAGAGGCAGCTGTGGGCCACCAGGTCCGGCGGCGCCAGCATCTGCCAGGCACGCTCGAACAGGCGGGCATTGAGCTGCTGCACCAGCCGCGCCATCAGCGCCACCCGCGTGCCGCCCCGGTGCAGGGCGGCCACCAGGCGCGTGATCTGGGCGGCCGCCTGCTCCAGCGCCTGCAGGTCGGCTGCCTGCTCGATCTGCACGGTGATCAGGTGGGAGTGGTTGGCCAGGAAGCTGAACAGGTCCAGCGCCTCCAGGATGCCCAGCACCTGGCCCTGTGCATCCAGCACGGCCAGCCGGTGCACGCGCGCGCGCAGCAGCACGACCAGGGCATCGCCCAGCTGGTCGTCGGCGCGCACGGTGAACACGGGCTGGCTGGCGAACTCGCCCACGGCCAGCCGCTCCAGCGGGCGGCCGTCGAGGATGGCGCGCTGCAGCGTGGTGCCCGTGAAGATGCCCAGGCCGCCCTGCGGCAGTCCCGAGACCAGCACGCAGGTTGTGCGCTCTGCATGGAACAGGCGCACCACGGAGACGATGTCGGTGGCCGCATCCACCACATGGGCGGCACGCAGATAGGCCTGGTCCACGCGCGCCAGCGTCAGCGACTGCAATTCGTGCCGGTCGGCGCGCTGGGCCAATGTGCCCAGCTTGTGGCCCAGGTCGGAGAACAGCAGGGCGCCAAAGGCCGTGTTGCGCGCGATCAGCTCGCCCACGGTTTCGCGCGCAAGCTGGTAGGCGATGAGCTCCTCGGCCACGGTGAAGCGGCTGCCCGTGCGGCCGGCCACCAGGGCGCGGCCGTCGAAGCTGTCGTCGGGGCCGTAGCTGGCCAGCACCTCGTCGCCCTCGGTCTGCACCACATGGCCCTTGATGATGACGAAGAGGTGGGTGGGAGCCGAGCCCGCGTCCAGCACCACGGCGCCCTCGGGGAAGTAGGCGATGTCCACGCCATCGCGCACCAGCGCCTGTTCGTCGGGCGTGAGGCAGTCGAAGGGAGAGGCGGCGAAGTTGAAGGCGTTGGGCATGGGGCGGGGCCGTTGTTCCAGCCCCGCCATTCAAACCTTCAGGCCTTGCTCCACGCTTGCAGCCGCATCCCAGCCGCTGTCGAACCAGCTGTCGCCTTCCAGGTAGGCGCGCAGCATGGGCAGGCTGTCCAGGCCCCAGAAGAGGCGGCCGTCGACCTCCCAGGCCGGCACGCCGAACAGGCCTTGCGCGGCGGCGGCGTCGGTGTTCTCGCGCAGCAGGCGCTTGGCGTTGTCCGCCGCATCCGTGCGCAGCTGCGGCGCCAGCGTGGCGCGCAGTGCATCGAGCCGCGCGGGGTCCAGCGCGTCGGCACCGCCCAGCCAGACATGGCGCAGCACGGCGTCCGCCACAAAGCGGTTGATGGTGCCGTCATCGCTGCACTCCAGCGCCAGGCGCAGCAGCGGCAGCGGGTTGAACGGGTGGCGGGCCGGCATATCCAGCCCCACGCCCGTGGCATGGCCCAGCCAGCTCACATGGCGGTAGGTCCATTCGCGCTTGCCCGCGATGCCGGCCGGTCCCGGGTTGGCGTGGCGCTGCAGCAGCGCGCCCAGCAGCACGGGGCGGTACTGCATGTGGTGGCTGATGCCCTGCAGCGCCTGCGGCAGTTGCGCGAACGCCAGCCATGCATAGGGCGAGATGAAGTCGAGATGGAAGGTGATCTGCTTCATGGCGGGTGCGTCGTGATGGGTATCTAGGGTGCGGTGACTGCGATGCCTGCGCGCTCCAACAGCGCGTTCCAGATCGCCAGGCGCTGCGGCGCATCGGACTTGGACCAGGCGCGGATCTCGTCGATGGTGCGAAAGCACCCTTCGCAATGGCTGCGGTCGGGCGTCATGCGGCAGACCGAGATGCAGGGCGAGAGCACGGGTTCCTCTTCGGCACGCGGAGCGTATGCGGCGCGGGCCTTCTGGGCCAGCATTTCCTTGGGGCCCATCATGCCGCCACCTCCTGCACCACGTCGGCCCAGGGCGCACCGGCCAGCAGTTGCAGCGCGGCCGGCGTGGCCGCGAACACCGCATGCGGATGGCCTGCTGCCGCCCAGACGGTGTCGAAACGCTGCAGTTCCCGGTCCACCAGGGTCACGGGCGTGTTGGCATGGGCCACGGGGCTGACGCCGCCGATGGAAAAGCCCGTCTGCGCCTTGACGAAATCGGCATCGGCACGGCCCACGGGGCCGACCAGGGCGGCGACCTTTTTCTCGTCCACGCGGCGGTCGCCCGAGGCCACGACCAGCACGGCCACGCCGTCGCTGCGGCGGCGGAAGATGATGCTCTTGGCCACCTGGCCCACGAGGATGCCCAGCTGGTCGGCCGCTTCCTGGGCCGTGCGCGCGGCGCCGTCCAGCATGCGCGGTCCGTCGCCGTGGCCGGCCTGCTGCAGGAAGGCCGCCACGCGCTGCACGCCTTCGGGAAGATGGTGGAGTTCAGATCCGCACATGCTCACACCGCCTCGCATGCAGCCGCGCTGGCGCGCTTGGTAAGCAGTGCCTTGGCCACGCGCGACTGCGTGGGGCGGCCCAGGTGGTCGCTGATGAACTGGCCGGCGTCAATCAGCTTGTCCAGGTCGATGCCGGTCTCGATGCCCATGCCCTGCAGCATGTAGACCACGTCCTCCGTGGCCACATTGCCCGTGGCGCCCTTGGCGTAGGGGCAGCCGCCCAGGCCCGCCACCGAGGTGTCGAACTGCCACACGCCCAGCGACAGCGCGGCCAGCGTGTTGGACACGGCCTGGCCGTAGGTGTCGTGGAAGTGGCCCGAGACATCGTCGATGGCGAAGTGCTGCAGCGTGGCCTCGATGGCCTTGCGCACCTTGACGGGCGTGCCCACGCCGATGGTGTCGGCCACGCCCACATGCTGCACGCCGATGCCCTTCATGAGCCCGGCCAGGTAGGCCACGCGCTCGGGGGCGATCTCGCCTTCGTAGGGGCAGCCCACGGTGCAGCTCATGGCGCCGCGCACGTAGATGCCCTGGGCGCGCGCGGCCTCGGCCACGGGGGCGAAGCGCTCGATGCTTTCGGCAATGGAGCAGTTGATGTTCTTCTGGCTGAAGGCCTCGCTGGCCGCGCCGAAGACCACGATCTCGTCGGGCCACAGTTCGCGCGGCGCCGACAGCGCGGCCTCCAGGCCCTTCATGTTGGGCGTGAGCACGCTGTAGCGCACGCCGGGGCGGCGGACGATGCCGGCCATGACTTCGGCGTTGTCGGCCATCTGCGGCACCCATTTGGGGCTGACGTAGCTGGTGACCTCGATTTCCTTGAGGCCGGCATCCTGCAGGCGGTGCACCAGCTCGATCTTGACGGCGGCGGGCACGGGCTGTTTTTCATTCTGCAGGCCGTCGCGGGGGCCTACATCGACGAGTTTGACGCGGGAAGGAATGCTCATGGGGTGTTCTCACCGGGATGACGGGTACGGCCCCTATTGTCCAGGCTTGCAGGCCCGGGCACCACCCCATATCCTGCCGGGCCATGCACAACGGCTGCCAGCGCCCCCTTCAGCCGGGCAGGGCCGCCATTTCCTCGCGCAGCATCTCCACCATGCGCGCGGCAGCCGGCGACAGGCGGCGGCCGCTCAGGCGCACCAGGCCGATGGGGCGGCGCAGCACCGGCCGTGCCAGCGGGCGCGCCACCACTTCCGGCCGCTGCACCACCTGGGCGGCCAGCAGCGGCAGCGCGCTCACACCCAGATCGGCGGCCACCATGGCCGCGATGGTGGCCAGGTGCTCCACGGCGTACTGGGGCGCAAAGCGTATGCCGTGGGTCAGCAGGGCCTCGTCGGCGTACTGGCGCACGCTGGTGCCGGCCGGCATGGAGATGTGGGGCAGATGGGCCACGTCGGCCCAGCCCAGATCGCCGCGCCCGCGCGCCAGCGCATGGCCGCGGCCCAGCAGCAGCACGAAGCGGTCGGAGGCCAGGGGCAGGTAGTCCAGGTCGGCATAGGCGGGGTTGGCCGCCGTGAGCGCAAAGTCCACGCGGCCCGCGCGCACCATGTCGAAGGCCGGTCCGGCCAGGCTGTCGAACAGCTCCAGATGCACGCCCGGATGCTCGGCCGCGAAGCGCGCCAGCACGCGGGGCAGCAGGCCCGCGGCCAGCGAAGGCAGGGCCGCCAGCGCCAGCCGGCCCACCTGCACCTGGGCCACCTCCTGCACGCGGCGCACGGTCTCGTCCATCTGGTGGCGCAGGATGCGCGCCTGCTCGGCGAAGACCTCGCCGGCCTGGGTCAGTTCCACGGCGCGCGTGGTGCGCTCGAACAGGCGCGCGCCCAGCATCTCTTCCAGCCGCGCCAGCGTGCCCGAGACGGCCGACTGCGACAGGTGCATCTGCAGCGCCGTGCGCCGAAAGCTCAGCGAATCGGCCAGCGCCAGAAAGACATCGACCTCGCGGGCCGACCAATTGATCTTCATGGCCGATCAGTTTATCGAAAAATGCGTCTTTACCGTTCAATGACGGCTGCCTAGACTGCGCCTCAAATCCATGAAATCAGCAGGAGACAGCATGCACAGCAGTTCGCCGCGCAACGCGCGCACGGTGGTCGTCGGGGGAGGCACCATGGGTGCCGATGTGGCCGTGGTCCTGGCCCGGGGCGGCGCCCTGGTGACCGTGGTCGACCCCGGCGCGGCACGGCGCGAGCTGCTGCTGCAGCACATTGCCATCGAGCTGGCCACGGCCGGCTTTGCCCGGTGCGCGTCCCAGGTCTCGGTCTGCGCGGCGCTGGAGGATGTGGCCTGGGACGGCGTCGCCCTGGTGGTGGAATGCATCACCGAGCGGCTGGATGCCAAGCAGGCACTGTTCGCCGAACTTGAGGCGCATGCGCCGGCCGACGCCGTGCTGGCCAGCAACAGCTCGGGCTTTCCCATCAGCGCCATCGCCAGCGGCCTGCCCACGGCGCAGCGCATGCTGGGCCTGCACTTTTTCATGCCAGCCCATTTGGTGCCACTGGTGGAAGTGGTGCTGGGCGAGCGCAGCGATCCGGCCCTGGGCCAGTGGCTGCACGGCTTCATGCGCGGCTGCGGCAGCGTGCCGGTGCTGGTGAAGAAGGACAAGCCCGGCTTTCTGGCCAACCGCATGCAGCACGCGCTGTCGCGCGAGGCCTTCGCCCTCATCGACGAGGGCATTGCCTCGCCCGAGGACGTGGATGCCGCCGTGCGCTTCGGCTTCGGCTTCCGCTTCCTGGCGGCCGGTCCCGTGCTGCAGCGCGACCATGCGGGCATCGAGGTGCACTGCGCGGCCGCCGCCACCATGTACCCCACGCTGTCCAACACCGATGTGCCGGCCCAGGCCCTGCGCGATCGCGTGGCGCGCGGCGATCTGGGCATGAAGACCGGCAAGGGCTTCTTCGACTGGCCCGAGGACCGCCGTCTGGCCGAGCGTGCCCGCTACGACGCGCTGCTGCGCCAGGGCCTGGCCCTGTTGGCCAGCGAGCTGCCGGTGCCGGAGCAGGCACAGGACACGCCATGAGCACGCCGGTCCCCAAGTCAACCGCGTCGCCCACATCGCCCACGTCAACCACGTCGCAGTGGAGCGACCCGCTGATCGTCACCGTGGCCCCCAATGGCGCCTACAAGCAGCCGGCCGACCACCGAGCCCTGCCGATCACACCGCAGGCGCTGGCCGCCACGGCACGCGCCTGCCTGGATGCCGGCGCGGCCATGATCCACATGCACATCCGCGACGCCCAAGGGCGCCACAGCCTGGATGTGGACGGCTACCGCGAAGCCTGGCGCGTGGTGCGCGAGGCCGTGGGCACGGACATGGTGGTGCAGATCACCAGCGAGGCGGCCGGCGTCTACCGCGCACCCGAGCAGATCGCCATGGTGCAGGCGCTGCGGCCCGAGGCCGTCTCCATCGGCCTGCGCGAGATCGACCAGCCCGAGATCGGCGATGCGGGACTGGCGCACTTTTTCACGGGCCTGGTGCGCGACCAGGTCATGGTGCAGGTCATCCTCTACGACGTGGCCGACCTGCGCCGCTGGCAGGCGCTGCGCGCCCAGGGCGTGGTGCCCGAGGCGCCCTGGTTCCTGCTCTTCGTGCTGGGCCGCTACAGCGCGGGCCAGACCTCGCGGCCGCAGGACCTGCTGCCCTTTCTTGCGGCACATGACGGCGGCGAGCCCTGGGCCGTGTGCGCCTTCGGCGCCACGGAAAACACCTGCATCGCGACAGCCGCCGCCTTCGGCGGCCATGCGCGCGTGGGCTTCGAGAACAACCTGCTGACGCGGGACGGCCACACCGCGCCCGACAACGCCGCCCTGGTCCGCCAGGCCGTGGTGTCCGCCCAGGCGCTGGGCCGCCCCCTGGCCACGGCCGACGACATACGCCGGCGCTTCACACCGGGCTGAGCACCAGGCGCCTTACAGGCCCATAAGCCGATAGGCCCATGAGCCCGCACAAGACGGGCCTTCCATTCCAACCACAGGCAGGAGACACAACCATGCAACAGCCCACCCACGGCACGCGGCGTGACGCCATCGCCAAAATCAAGGTAGCCACCGCATTCACGGCGCTTCCCCTGGCCTTCATGGCCCTGGGCCTGGCGGGCCAGGCCTCGGCCCAGACCCCGTCGCCGGCATTCCCCAGCAAGACCATCCGCTTCGTCGTGCCCTATCCGCCCGGCGGCCCCACCGACCTGATGGCACGCATGCTGCAGCCCGAGCTGCAGCAGCACCTGGGCGTGACCGTCATCGTGGAGAACAAGAGCGGCGCGGGCGGCAACCTGGGCAGCGCCGAGGTGGCCCGCCAGGCGCCCGCCGACGGCCACACCCTGCTGCTGGCCGCCAGCGGCCCCATGGCCGTGAATTCCTCGCTGTACAAGAGCATGCCATTCAACCCGCTCAAGGACCTGGAGCCCGTGGTGCAGCTGTCGGCCTTCCCGCTGGTGCTGGAGGTCCATCCCTCGCTGGGCGTCAAGACCGTGGCCGAGCTGCTGGCCCTGGCCAAAGCGGGCAAGACGCTGAGCTTTGCCTCGGCCGGCAATGGCACGCCCCAGCACCTGGCGGGCGAGCTGTTCAACTCCATGGAGCAGGTCAAGCTGGGCCATGTCCCCTACCGGGGTGCGGGACCGGCACTCAACGACCTGATCGGCGGCCAGGTGGGCGTGATGTTCGACATCGTAGGCAGCTCGCTGCAGCACATCCAGGGCGGGCGCCTGATCCCGCTGGCCGTCACCTCGGCCGAGCGCACCAAGGTGCTGCCCGACGTGCCCACCATGGCCCAGGCCGGCGTGCCCGGCTACCAGATCACGGGCTGGCATGGCATTGCCGTGCGCGCGGGCACGCCGCCCGCCGCCATCGACAAACTCAATTCCACGGTCAACGCCATCTTCAAGGACCCGGCCTTCCGCACGCGCTGGGAGGCCATCGGCACGCCGGCCGTGGGCGGCACGGCGGCCGAATTCGGTGCCTTGATCAAGAGCGACTCCCAGCGCCTGGGCGCGCTGGTGCGCAGCACCGGCGTGACGCTGGACTGAGCGCGCCCGTCAGTAGCCGCGCCGCAGGTCCACGCGGCCGCTCACGGCCTCGCCCCGGCTCAGCGCCGCGACCTTGCCCACGATCTGCTCCACGCTGTCGCGCGCCAGGGTGCGGGCCGAGGTGTGGGGCGTGAGCGTGATGCGCGGATGCCGCCAGAAGGCATGGCCGTCGGGCAGCGGCTCGGTGCGGAACACATCGAGCAACGCGCCGGACACATGGCCCCCGTCGATGGCGGCGATGAGGTCCTCGTCCGCCACATGGCCGCCGCGTCCCACGTTGATGACATAGGCGCCCGGCTGCAGCAGGGCCAGGCTGCGCGCGTCGATGATGCTGTCCGTCTCGGGTGTCAGCGGCAGCAGGTTGACGAGGATGCGGGTGGCGCGCAGAAAGGCATCGAAGTCCTGCGGGCCGCAGAAGCCACGCACGCCGTCGATGGCATGCGGCGTACGGCTCCAGCCGTTGACGGGGAAATCGAACACCGTCAGCGCGCGCGCCACGCGCTCGCCCATGCGGCCCAGCCCCATGATGCCCACGGGGTAGTCGGCACGCCGGGGATTGGGCCGGTGCTGCCACAGGCCGGCGGCCATGTCGGCCTCGTAGCCGTCTAGACCGCGGAAGAAGCGGACCACCGCCTGGCAGACATATTCGGCCATCTGCACGGCCATGCCGGCGTCCTCCAGGCGGTAGACGGGAAGGTCGGCCGGCAGGCGCAGCGGCAGCAGCGCATCGACGCCGGCGCCGATGTTGAACACGGCCTTGAGGCCCGGCTGCTCGTCGATGAAGCGCTGGGGTGGCGCCCAGACCAGGGCGTAGTCGGCCTGCGGCGCGCCCGGCGACCAGATGTCCACCTCGGCGCCCGGCAGGGCCGCGCGCAGTCCTTGCAGCCAGGCGTCGGGCCTGGTGTCTTCGCAGCAGAAAGTCACTCGCATAGGGGGCCAAGCCTAACGGCCTGGCGACGCCCACGCGCGACTTTTGCGCAAAACTGTCTTGCCTGCGGCCTCAGCTTTCCAGGCGCAGCAGCTCGGAGCCTTCGGTCACCTGGTCGCCGGGCGCATACAGCAGCTCGGCCACCACGCCGTCGCCGGGCGCGGCGATGGTGTGCTCCATCTTCATGGCCTCCATCACGGCCAGCGGCTGGCCCTTGCTGACCTTGTCGCCGGCCTTGACGGCAAAGGAGACCACCTTGCCCGGCATGGGCGCCGTCAGGCGGCCGCCTTCGGACTGCACCTCGCCCGCATGGGCCAGCGGATCGGCCAGGCCCAGCACGGCCGCGCCCTGGGGAGCGAACACATGGCATTGCTCGCCCAGCACATGGACCTGGGCGCGCAGGCGCTGGCCCGCGAACTGCACGTCGAAGGCGCCGTCCCCGGCCTGTTGCCAGGACAGCAGGCCCTCGGCGAAGGACTCGCCCTCGCCCACGGCCAGTTGCAGCGCGCCGTCATGCAGGTAGCGCAGGCGCGCGGGCACGGCGGCCTCGCCCTGGCGGAAGTCCCAGCGCCGCTCGGCCACGCCGTGCGAGCGCCAGCCGTCGCGGCGGCTGAAGGGATCGGCGGTTTCCTGCGCGCGCTCGGCCTGCAGCACCTGGGCCACGGCGGCGGCCACGGCCTGGGCCTGCGGCAGGCGCTGCTGATGGAACAGATGCTGCTTCTCGCGCTCGATCAGCGCCGTGTCCAATTTGGCGGTTGCAAAGGCATCGCTGGCGATGACCAGGCGCAGGAACTGCACATTGGTGGCCAGGCCCACGATGCGTGTCTCGGCCAGGGCGGCATCAAGCCGCGCCAGCGCCTGTTCGCGCGTGTCGCCATGCACGATGAGCTTGGCGATCATGGAGTCGTAGAAGGGGCTGATGGCATCGCCCTCGCGCACGCCGTCGTCCACGCGCACGTCGCCGACATGGAAGCTGGCGCAGTCGGGCTTGCGGTAGACGTGCAGGGTGCCGGTGGCGGGCAGGAAGCCGTTGTCGGGGTTCTCTGCGCAGATGCGCGCCTCGATGGCATGGCCGGTGATGCGCAGCTCGTCCTGGCGCTTGGGCAGGGGCAGGCCGCTGGCCACGCGCAGCTGCCAGTCCACCAGGTCCTCGCCCGTGATGGCCTCGGTCACCGGGTGCTCGACCTGCAGGCGGGTGTTCATTTCCATGAAGTAGAACTTCATGGCCTCGGGCTGGTCGTAGCCGCCGGGCTGCTCGACGATGAATTCCACCGTGCCCGCGCCCACGTAGTTCACGGCCTGGGCGGCGGCCACGGCGGCCTCGCCCATCTTCTGGCGCAGCGCGGGCGTCATGCCAGGCGCTGGGGACTCCTCCAGCACCTTCTGGTGGCGGCGCTGGACCGAGCAGTCGCGCTCGAACAGGTAGACGCAGTTGCCCTGGGTATCGCCAAAGACCTGGATTTCGATATGGCGCGGGCGCAGCACGTATTTCTCGACCAGCACGGCGTCGTCGCCGAAGCTGTTGATGGCCTCGCGCTGGCAGCTGGCCAGGGCGGCGGCGAAGTCCTCGCTGCGCTCGACCAGGCGCATGCCCTTGCCGCCGCCGCCCGCGCTGGCCTTGATCAGCACCGGGTAGCCGATGCGGTCGGCCTCGCGCTGCAGCAGCTGCGGGTCCTGGTCGGCCCCGTGGTAGCCGGGCACCAGGGGCACGCCGGCCTTTTCCATGAGTTGCTTGGAGGCCGCCTTCAGGCCCATGGCGCGAATGGCCGAGGGCGGCGGGCCGATGAAGACCAGGCCGGCATCGGCGCAGGCCTGGGCGAATTCCTCGTTCTCGCTGAGAAAGCCGTAGCCGGGGTGGATGGCCTGGGCGCCCGTGGCCTTGGCGGCCTCCAGGATGCGTTCCCAGCGCAGATAGCTGTCCTTGGGGGCGCTGCCGCCGATGTGCACGGCCTCGTCGCAGGCCTGCACATGCTTGGCGCGGGCATCGGCGTCCGAGTACACGGCCACGGTGCGCACGCCCATGCGGCGGGCGGAAGCCGCAACGCGGCAGGCGATTTCACCGCGGTTGGCGATCAGGATCTTCTTGAACATGCGTTATCTCCAGTGTTTTCTCTGCAGCCCCGGTCATTCGGCGACCGGCGGCTATGGTTTTTGATTCATCGCGGGAGACCCGCCCAACAGCGAGCGCAGGCGCTGCACCACGGCCTTGAGAAAGCGCCACAGCACCCAGGTCAGCAGCCACAGGGCGATGACCACGACCAGCAGCACGGCGGCGAAGGCCAGCGGATGCGTGAGCGCCAGCCAGATCGCGCCCACCGAGGCACCGTCCTCCACCAGGCTCGCGCCCACGTTGGAAAACGGCTCCGGCGAAGTGTTGATGGCCGCGCGCGCCGTGCTCTTGGCCACCTGGCTGGACAGGGCCAGCGAGCCGCCCATCAGGGCCGCCATGGTGGCCATGGTCGCGCTGTCGGCGCCGAAGACGCCGGCCGCCAGCGCCGCGCCCGCCGGGATGCGGATCACGCTTTGCAGCAGGTCCCAGACCGAGTCCACGCCGGGGATCTTGTCGGCGAAGAACTCCACGAACAGCAGCGCGCCGCTGGCGAACAGCAGGGCCGGATGCTCCAGCACATGCAGCCCGCCCGGCAGCGCCACCCAGCCCAGCGCCCCCAGCAGCCCGGTCACGAAGACCACGGCGTAGAGCCTAAAGCCGCTGGCCCAGCCCAGTGCGGCGGCCAGCGCCAGCAGGCCGGCCATGTCCATGCCGCTGGTGGCCTGGCCCACGCGCTCGGCCACTTCGCCAGCCGCCTCGCTGACCGTGTGGTGCACGGCCGGGCCCGGGTACAGGCCCACGGACTGCAGCCACTGGACGAGGGAGTCGGTCAGGGTGCTCATGGTGTTGGCTCGGCGTTGGCTCGGCGTTGCTCGGTGGTCGCGCGATGAATGGGCGGCCCGCGCGTGTCAGGCCAGCCAGGCCGGCTTGCGCTTTTGCAGGAAGGCTTGCACGCCCTCCTTGCCCTCGGCGCTGGCGCGGATGTCGGCAATGCCTTCGACGGTGGCGGCGATCAGTTGCTCGTTGATCTCGCGCTCGGCCACGTCGATCACCAGGCGCTTGCAGGCGCGGGCGGCGGCGGGACCGGCGCTGACCAGGTGCTTGAGCAGGCCGTCCACGGCGTTGTCCAGCTCGTCTGCCGCCACCACGCGGTGCACGAAGCCGATGCGCAGCGCCTCGGCCGCGTCGAAGCGCTCACCGGTCAGGAAGTAGCGGTGGGCGGCGCGCGCGCCCATGGCGCGGATCACGTAGGGGCTGATGGTGGCGGGGATCAGGCCGATCTTCACCTCGGACAGGCAAAAGCCCGCGCCCTCGGCGGCCACGGCCATGTCGCAGGCAGCGACCAGGCCCATGCCGCCCGCATAGACATCGCCCTGCACGCGCGCGATGGTGGGCTGCGGGCATTCGTAGATCACGCGCAGCATTTCGGCCAGCAGGCCGGCGTCCTCGCGGTTCTCGTCGCGCGAGTAGTCGGCCATGCGGCGCATCCAGTTGAGGTTGGCGCCTGCGCAGAAGGCCGGCCCCTCGGCGGCCAGCACCACGGCGCGCACGTCGCTGCGCTTGCCCACGGAGTGGAAGGCCTGGGTGATGTCGGCGATGACCTCGTCGCTGAAGGCGTTGCGCACTTCGGGCTGGGTCAGCGTGATGGTGGCCAGGGGGCCCTGGAATTCGAGGGTCAGTGCGGTGGTTTTCATGAAGTACCTCGCTGCAAGGAAAGAGGGGCCGCCGTCACATGCGGAACACACCGAAGCGCGTGTCCTCTATGGGAGCGTTGCGCGTG
The DNA here is from genome assembly GCF_001598795.1 of Delftia acidovorans NBRC 14950. Lineage (GTDB taxonomy): Bacteria > Pseudomonadota > Gammaproteobacteria > Burkholderiales > Burkholderiaceae_C > Comamonas > Comamonas acidovorans. Next base: position 143,575 of record NZ_BCZP01000013.1, read on the forward strand.
GCCGCCAGGCCCAGCGCCAGCACGCGGCGCGTGTCGGCGGGGTCGATGACGCCATCGTCCCACAGGCGCGCCGTCGCGTAATAGGGGTGGCCCTGATCCTCGTACTGCTGGCGGATGGGGGCCTTGAAGGCCTCTTCCTCCTCGGCCGTCCACTGGCCGCCCTTGGCCTCGATGCCGTCGCGCTTGACGGTGGCCAGCACGCTGGCCGCCTGCTCGCCGCCCATGACCGAGATGCGCGCGTTGGGCCACATCCACAGGAAGCGCGGCGAGTAGGCGCGGCCGCACATGCCGTAGTTGCCCGCGCCGAAGGAGCCGCCGATGATGATGGTGAACTTCGGCACGGCCGCCGTGGCCACGGCCGTGACCAGCTTGGCGCCGTGGCGGGCAATGCCTTCGTTCTCGTACTTGCGGCCCACCATGAAGCCCGTGATGTTCTGCAGGAAGACCAGCGGGATCTTGCGCTGGCAGCACAGCTCGATGAAGTGCGCGCCCTTGACGGCCGATTCGCTGAACAGGATGCCGTTGTTGGCGATGATGCCCACCTGCATGCCCTCGATGCGCGCAAAGCCGCAGACCAGGGTGGCGCCGAAGCGGGCCTTGAACTCGTCGAAGCGGCTGCCGTCCACCACGCGGGCGATGATCTCGCGCACATCGAAGGGCTTGCGCGTGTCCACGGGGATCACACCGTACAGCTCGCCGCCGTCGAACAGCGGCGCCTCGGGGGGCAGGTCGCCGGCCGAAGGCTGCTTGGCATGGTTGAGGTTGGCCACGGACTGGCGCGCCAGCGCCAGCGCGTGGGTGTCGTTGTGGGCCAGGTGGTCGGCCACGCCCGACAGGCGCGTGTGCACGTCGCCGCCGCCCAGGTCCTCGGCGCTGACCACCTCGCCCGTGGCGGCCTTCACCAGCGGCGGGCCGCCCAGGAAGATGGTGCCCTGGTTCTTGACGATGATGGACTCGTCGCTCATGGCCGGCACATAGGCGCCGCCGGCCGTGCACGAGCCCATGACCACGGCGATCTGGGCAATGCCCTCGGCGCTCATGTTGGCCTGGTTGAAGAAGATGCGGCCGAAGTGCTCGCGGTCGGGAAACACATCGTCCTGGTTGGGCAGGTTGGCGCCGCCCGAGTCCACCAGGTAGATGCAGGGCAGGCGGTTCTGCGCGGCGATCTCCTGGGCGCGCAGGTGCTTCTTCACCGTCATCGGGTAGTAGGTTCCGCCCTTCACCGTGGCGTCGTTGCACACGATCATGCAGTCCACGCCGCTGACGCGGCCGATGCCGGCGATCAGGCCCGCGCCGGGTGCATCGTTGCGGTACATGTTGAGCGCGGCCAGCGGGGCGATCTCCAGAAAGGGCGTGCCCGGGTCCAGCAGCATGGCCACGCGGTCGCGCGGCAGCAGCTTGCCGCGCGCCACGTGCTTGGCGCGCGCGGCCTCGCCGCCGCCCTCGGCGACCTTGGCCACCTGGGCCTGCAGGTCTTCGACCACGGCGCGCATGGCGGCGGCATTGGCCAGGAAGTCCGCCGAACGCGGATTGAGTTGGGTGCCCAGAATGCTCATGTGTGGCCTCTTCTTGTGTTTGCCCGATGCGGGCGCTTGGTTTTTTCGAATGTGCTGCAAAGAACGGCGGCCCGGGCTGGGGAAAATGCCGTATGCACACCGTTGAAATCGTCTTGCTCGTTTTGCTGCTGGGGGCACTGACCGGCATTGCCGCGCGCTATGTGCGCGCCATCCCGCTGCCGCTGATACAGATCGCCCTGGGAGCGCTGATCGCCTGGCCGCAAAAGGGCCTGCACATCGCCTTCGATCCCGAGCTGTTCCTGCTGCTGTTCATCCCGCCGCTGCTGTTCGCCGACGGCTGGCGCATCCCCAAGCGCGAGTTCTTTTCGCTGTACCGCCCCATCCTGCGCCTGGCGCTGGGCCTGGTGCTGTTCACGGTGGTGGGGCTGGGCTGGCTGATCCACTGGCTGGTGCCCGGCATGCCGCTGACCGTGGCCTTCGCGCTGGCCGCCGTGGTCTCGCCCACCGATGCCGTGGCCGTCTCGGCCATCACGCGCAACCTGGGCATGCCCGAGAAGACCATGCACATCCTCGAAGGCGAGTCCCTGCTCAACGATGCCTCGGGCCTGGTGGCGCTGAAGTTCGCCATTGCCGCCACGCTGACCGGCCTGTTCTCGTGGACCGAGGTGGCCAAGGATTTCATGTGGATGGCCCTGGGCGGCCTGGGCGTGGGCACGCTGATCGGCTGGGGCTTTTCCTATGCGCGCAGCACCATCACGCGCCGCCTGGGCGACGTGGCGGCCACGCAGATGGTGCTGCTGCTGATCCTGCTGCCCTTCGCTGCCTACATCGTGGGCGAAAAGATCGGCGTGTCGGGCATCCTGTCGGCCGTGGCCGCGGGCATTGCCACCAACTTCGCCGACCTGGAGCGCAGCAGCTACATCAGCGAGCGGCTGCAGACCGAGGGCACCTGGAGCATGGTGGAAGCCTCGTTCAACGGCGCCATCTTCCTGCTGCTGGGCCTGCAGCTGCCCTCCATCATCGGCGTGACGCTGCACGATGCGGGCAGCGAATGGTGGGTGCTGGTGGGCTATGTGGTGATCATCTCCAGCGCGCTGCTGCTGATGCGCTGGATCTGGCTGACCCTGGGCGTGCAGCGCAGCCTGGCACGCGCCCACTTCCAGGGAAAGATGGCAGAGCGCCCTTCCCACCTGCTGAACCTGGCCACCACCATGGCCGGCATACGCGGCGCCGTGACGCTGGCCGGCGCGCTGTCCGTGCCCATGCTGCTGAACAACGGCCAGCCCTTTCCGGGCCGCGAGATGCTGGTCTTCCTGGCCACCGGCACCATCTTGTTCACCCTGGTGCTGGGCAGCATCGCGCTGCCGCTGATCCTGCGCCGCATGCCCCAGCCCGGCGAATCGCCCACGGTGCGCGAGGAGCGCCTGGCGCGCGTGGCCGCCTGCCAGTCCGCCATTGGCGGGCTGACGCTGAGCGAGGAAGAGATCCAGGGCCACACGCCCGAATGGGTGGCCATGCACCAGGAGGTCATGGGCCACCTGACGCAGGAGTACCGCAACCGCGTCCAGCTGCTGGACGACGGCAGCGGCACGGCCTCCAGCATCGAGATCCAGCGCGAGGCGCCCGAAGTCGTGCGCCAGCGCAAGCTGCGCTACCTGCTGGAGATCGAGCTGCGGCTGCGCTGCATCCACCAGGAGCGCGACGCGCTCTACGCCGAGCGCCAGGCCCACCGCATCAACGACGAGTCGCTGCGCCGCCTGGTCAGCGAGCTGGACATGCAGGAGATCTCGCTGCGCAAGCGCCTGGTCGTGGCGCGCCGCGCTGCAGCCTCGGCCGTGGCCGCGCCCGAAGGCGGCACGCACTAGGCGGCACGCGGTGGACAGCTGGCGGCAGTGCATGAAAGCAGCCCTCAGGCGGTCCTGGCCGGGCGCAGATCCAGCATGGCGATCATCTCGTCGCGGATCTTGAATTTCTGGATCTTGCCGGTCACCGTCATCGGGAAGGCCTCGACGAAGCGGATGTAGCGCGGCACCTTGTAGTGGGCGATCTGGCCCTTGCAGAAGTCGCGCACGCCGTCTTCGGTCAGCGTCTGGCCGGGCTTGACGATGATCCAGGCGCACAGCTCCTCGCCGTAGCGCGCGTCGGGCACGCCGACCACCTGCACATCCTGCACCTGGGGATGGCGGTAGAGGAATTCCTCGATCTCGCGCGGGTAGATGTTCTCGCCGCCGCGGATCACCATGTCCTTGATGCGGCCGACGATGTTCACGTAGCCCTGCTCATCCATGGTGGCCAGGTCGCCGGTGTGCATCCAGGCCGCGTCGTCGATGGCCTCGCGCGTGCGGGCCTCGTCCCCCCAGTAGCCGTGCATGACCGAGTAGCCGCGCGTGCACAGCTCGCCCGAGACGCCGGGTGCCACCACCTCGCCCGTGGCCGGGTCGACGATCTTCACCTCCAGGTGCGGCTGCACCTTGCCCACGGTGGACACGCGGCGCTGAAGCGGCGTGTCGGCATCGCTCTGGCAGCTGACGGGGCTGGTCTCGGTCATGCCGTAGGCGATGGTGATCTCGGACAGGTGCATGTCGCTGACCACGCGCTTCATCACCTCGATGGGACAGGGCGAGCCGGCCATGATGCCGGTGCGCAGCGTGCTCAGGTCGAACTCCTTGAAGCGCGGGTGATCCAGCTCGGCGATGAACATCGTGGGCACGCCGTGCAGGCCCGTGCAGCGCTCGGCCTGCACGGTCTCCAGCACCAACAGCGGATCGAATCCGTCATTCGGGTAGACGATGGCCGAGCCATGCGTGAAACAGGCCAGATTGCCCAGCACCATGCCGAAGCAGTGGTACAGCGGCACGGGAATGCACAGCCGGTCCTCGGGCGTCAGCCGCATGCACTCGCCGATGAAAAAGCCGTTGTTCAGGATGTTGCGGTGGGTCAGCGTGGCGCCCTTGGGAAAGCCCGTCGTGCCGCTGGTGAACTGGATGTTGATGGGGTCGGTGTTCTTGAGCGTGGCGGCCACGGCGTCGATGCGCGCATCCTGCGCATCACCGCGGGCCAGCAGGCTGGAAAAGCGCAGCATGCCGGGCTGCTCTTCGCCCTGCCCTGCGACGTCGATCCAGACCACGCTGCGCAGCTGGGGCAGGCGCGCGCAATGCAGGCGGCCGGGCTCGGCCGTGGCCAGCTCGGGGGCCAGTTCGCGCAGCATGCCCAGGTAGTCGCTGGTCTTGAACTGCGCCATGGTCACCAGCGCCTTGCAGCCGACCTTGTTGAGCGCGTACTCGACCTCGGAGGTGCGGTAGGCCGGGTTGATGTTGACCAGCACCAGGCCGACCTGGGCCGTGGCCAGCTGCATCAGCACCCATTCGGCGTTGTTGTGCGACCAGATGCCGACGCGGTCGCCCTTGTCCAGCCCCAGGCCCAGCAGCGCGCTGGCCAGGCGGCGCGCCTCGGTGTGCAGGCTGGCATAGCTGTAGCGCAGGCCCTGGTGGCGGCTGACCAGGGCCTCGCGATCGGGCTGGCGGGCCGCCATGTCGGCAAAGAAGTCGCCGATGGTCTGCTCGATCAGCGGCACATCGGTGCGGCCTTGGGCATGGCTGGAAGCGAGCGGGGCGTTCTGGGCGGGCATGCGTTGTCTCCTGTGTCGTCGGCGGCGCCTGGGACGGGCAAATGCAGTGGCCTGCCCCGTCACGGCAGCTATTGCGTGGCAGCATAAGGGCCAACCCCGAGCAGAACAGGCCACGAAGGTTGCAATAATTGCCAGCATGTTCACCCCCTCGCTGGTCAAGACCCCCCTGCCCCAGGCGGCCGCCACCATGGCCTCCGCACACCCTGCAGTCACGCCCATGGCCTTTGTGCAGGCCATTATGCTGGCCTACGAACGCCGGGACATCAGCGCCCTGTCCGCCCTGGAGAAGGCACAAATCGCGCCAGACTCCGTCAAAGAGCGCAACGAGTGCATCACGGCGCTGCAGATGGAGGCACTGTCCGATGCCGCCATGCGCGAACTCGACGACGAGGCCCTGGGCTGGTTCTCCCGGCGCCTGCCCTGGGGCAGCTACGGCATGCTGGCACGCGCCAGCATGGGCAGCGAGCAGCTGGGCCTGGCGCTGGCGCGCTGGTGCCGCCACCATGGCCTGCTGACCGATGACATCCGGCTCACGCTGACGCAGGAAGACGGCTTGGCCACGCTGGCCATCGAGGAGCTGTCCACGCTGGGCGCCATGCGCGAGTTCTGCCTGCTGTCGGTGCTGCGCAATATCCACGGCCTGGCCAGCTGGTTCATCGATGAGCCGCTGCCGCTGCGGCGCGTCTGCTTTCCCTTCGATCCCCCGCCACATGCGGGCGTGTATGCGCTGCTGTTCCCGCCGGGCGAGGTGGAGTTTGGCGCGGCCCGGGCCTGCCTACAGTTCGACGCGCGTTTTCTGGATATGCCGCTGACGCGCGACGAGCCTGCGCTGCAGCGCATGCTGCAGCGCGCCCTGCCGCTGCAGGTGCGCCCCTACCGGCGCGAGCGCCAGCTGGTGCAGCGCGTGCGCCAGCTGCTGGCCGCCGACGCCGAATGCCTGCAGACGGCCGACACGCTGGCGCGCCAGCTGCACCTGTCCCAGCGCAGCCTGCACCGCCAGCTCAAGGAAGAAGGCGCCTCGCTGCAGGCGCTCAAGGACGAGGTGCGGCGCGAGCGTGCCGTGGCCCTGCTGCTGCGCACCAGCCGGCCCATCAAGCGCATCGCCCAGTCCTGCGGCTTTCTCAACGACAAGAGCTTCATCCGCGCCTTCCGGCTGTGGACGGGGCTGTCGCCTTCCGAATTCCGCAAGAGCGCGCGAGCCCGGCCCGAGTGAGGGCCGTGCGCATCCTGGCGCGATTTGCATCCTGCGCGACAGCCGCCGTCCGCGCATCTGGCCTAGGCTTTGCGCATGCACCATCTCCACCACTGCGTCAGCGCGCGCTCCTTCCGCGCGCTGTGGATGCTCGAAGAACTGCAGCTTCCCTACACGCTGCACATGCTGCCGTTTCCGCCGCGCATGCTGCAGCGCAGCTACCTGGAGCTCAACCCGCTGGGCACGGTGCCGCTGCTGCGCCACGGCGAGGCCAGGCTGACCGAGTCAGCCGCCATCTGCGAATACCTGGCCGCCCTGCACCCCGGGGCGGGCCTGTCCGTGCAGCCGCAGGAGGCGGGCTTTGCGGCCTACCTCAACTGGCTGCACATGAGCGATGCCACGCTGACCTTCCCGCAGACCCTGGTGCTGCGCTATGCGCACTTCGAGCTGGCCGAACGGCGCCAGCCCCAGGTGGCCCAGGACTACCAGCGCTGGTTCCTCGCGCGGCTGCGCGCCGTGGAGCAGGCCGTGGAGCAGCGCGACTGGCTCACGGCAGACCGCTTCACCGCTGCAGACGTGGCCGTGGGCTATGCGCTGATGCTGTCGGCCCACCTGGAGATGGAGCCGCAATGGGGGCCTGCCACCCTGGCCTACTGGCAGCGCCTGCAGCAGCGGCCCGCCTTCCAGCGGGCGCTGCAGGCCGAGCAGCAGGCCGCGCGTGCGCAGGCCGTGGACGAGACGCCTTCGCCGCGGCTGCGCTAGGGCCGGCTCAGGCCCAAGCTCAGGCGCTGGCGCTGGCCTGCCCGATGGCGCGCAGCATGGCCGGCAGCTCGCCCATGTCGCCGAACACGCAGCTGGCGCCGGCTTCGAGCAGTTGCTCGGCCGAGGCATGGCCCTGGTCGGCCGGGAAGTAGCCCCAGACCGTGGCGCCTGCGGCCACGCCGGCGGTGACGCCGGTCACCGTGTCCTCGATGACCAGGCAGCGCGCCGGCTCCACGCCCAGGGCTGCGGCGGCTGCCAGGTACACATCGGGAAAGGGCTTGCTGCGCGGCAGCTCATGGCCGCTGAAGACGCGGCCCTCGAAATACGGGGCCATGCCGACCTGGGCCAGCTGCATCTCCACCTTGGCGCGGTCCGCGCCCGAGGCGCAGGCGATGCGGCCAGCGCACAGCGCATGGGATTCGCTGACGGCGGACAGCGCGCCGTCAATGGCCACCAGCTCGGCGCGCAGCGCGGCGTTGCGGCGCTCGTAGAAGGCGGCCATCCATGCGTCGGTCAGCGGCTTGCCGGTGCGCGCCTCGATCAGCGCGGCCTGGCTGCGCACGGTCTTGCCGATGAATTCGCGCAGGCATTCCTCGGTGCTGATGGGCCAGCCCGATTCATTGAGCATGGTGCACAGCACGCGGTTGGTGATGGATTCACTGTCGACGAGCACGCCGTCACAGTCGAAGAGCACGGCCTCGAAAGCAGTCATGGATGGATTCTCGAAACAAACTGAGCAAGGGCGCCCTGGGGCGCCCTTGCTGCGGAAAATGGCCGGATTATGCGCCGGCCGCGCATGCCTGTGCCCTGCTCAGGGGAAGGAGGCACCGGCCAGCGGATGCACCATGCGCTTGACGTTGCGCACCGAGATGGAATGGAACTGGCCATCGTCGGTGACCACATCGCCGAAGGCGAAAAAGCCTTCGGCCGCGTTGCGGTTGAACTGCTCCAGGCGCTGCGCGAGGCTGGCGTTGTTGGACACGGATTCGAGGCGGTACTCGATGGCGCCCTGCTGGTCGCCGCTCTTTTCGTACAGCTGCACGCCTTCGGTATTGCCGCGCAGCACCAGGGCGCCGCGCAGCAGGTGGCCCTTGGCACCCATCTCGTCCAGGCGCTGCTTCAGCGCCGCGCCGTTGGCCATGCCGAAGGGCGCGGCCAGGGCGAACACCGCGTACTCGAAGGCCGGTGCCTTGGAGTCCTTGACGTAGAGGTTGAACATCTCGTCGCCCGAGATCAGCGGACCCGTGTAGCGGAAACCCCGGCCGCTCATCTCGGCCAGTTGCTGCGTGAAGCCGGACGTGTCCAGCGCACCCACGGCGGGGCGCGTCTCGTAGCTGTAGGTGGCGGCGGCGCTGCTGCTGCGCACATAGAGGTTGCGCAGGTCCTGCGTGCTGCTCGGGAACGCCATGCCCGACTTGTACAGGTAGCCCTGCGCACCCTGCGCATTGAGCTGGGCCACCAGGGCCGAGACGCCAGCCACGTCGGCCACCATGCGGTAGTCCAGGCGCGTGCCGGTGTGGGCCGTGTCGGTAACGTAGAAGTCACCGATGGGAATGGGGAAGGTGGTGCCGCCCGAGGCCAGGCTGTAGGTGAAGGCATAGCCTTGCGCCCCCAGCGTGTTCATGGCGGACAGGGCCGCGTCGAAGTTTTCGGCAGCCGTCTCCATGCGGTACTGGCCGGTCACCGGGGTCGTCGTGCCGCCGCCGGGGTTGCCGGGCGTGCCGGGGTTGCCAGGATTTCCGCCATTGCCGGGATCTCCGCCGCCCGGTTCTCCCAATCCACCACCACCGCCGCCGCCACAGGCGGCCAGGGTTCCCAGAAGCATCAATGCCGCACTGCGGCGCGTGAGCTGTACCATCTTCATGACTATCTCCCCTTCTCGTTGAATACGTGCCCGTTCCATGCGGAATCTCAGGGCATCGGCGGCGATTTTGGGGAGTTGGCCGACATCCGGTCACCCCCCGGCCGGGGGGTAATCGTTACGATGTGCGCAAGGTGTATCCGGGCGCGCCCTGGCGCTCCAGCCCTTTCGACATGCCTTCGCGCGGACCATGCACAGCCATCCCCTCCTGACCGATTCCTCCTGTCTCCAATCGGGGCGCTATGCCCTGGTGATCGACGACCACCCGCTGACGGCCATGGGCGTGTCCGAGTTCCTGAAACAATTCGGCCTGTCCGAAGTCCATGCCGTGGCCGATGCGGGCCAAGGCCTGCAGTGCATGGCCGGCAGGGGATCGCCGCATCTGGCCATCGTGGATTTCTGGCTGGGTGCCAGCGCGGGCACGGACGTGGTGCGCGAAATCCGCACGCTGGCGCCCGCCTGCCGCGTGCTCATGACCAGCGGCGACACGCATGGCGCGATTGCCCTGAAGGCACGCGCGGCGGGGGCCCATGGCTTTGTGCTCAAGTCGCAGCCGCCGCAGGTGCTGCAGCAGGCCGTGGCTGCCCTGCTGCGCGGCGAGACCTGGTTCCCCGCAGCCCCGCTGGCGCCGCAGGCGCCGGGCGGCGCCCATGCCATCCGCATGACGGCGGCCGAGCTGGGCCTCACCCCGCGCCAGGCCCAGGTGCTGGACCTTGTGCTGCGCGGCCTGCCCAATCCGAGCATTGCGCAGTTGCTGCACCTGTCGCCCCACACGGTCAAGGAGCATGTGGCAGGCGCCCTGCAGCGCCTGGGCGTGCACAGCCGCATCGACGCCATCACGCGCATGCAGGGCATTGCGCTGGAGCTGCCGCCCTCCGTCCCGCCGACCGATACGGTTCAGGCGCCGGCCACGGCCAGCCTGCGCTGAAGCAGGGCCAGCAGCGCCAGCGGGTCCACGGGCTTGCGCAGCAGCAGATAGCCCAGTTCCTGCGCCTCCTGCTCCAGCGCCGGTGACGGCTCGCCGCTGAGCAGGGCGCCCGCCGCCTGCGGCGCTTGCGCCAGCACATTCTGCAGCAGCGCAAAGCCGTTCTCGCCCCGTGCCAGATGGTGGTCGCACAGCACGAAATCGGGATGCTGCCCCGCCGCCAGCCAGTCGGCCACCTCGCGGCCCGTGGCGGCCACATCCACCTGCAGCCCCCAATCGCGCAGCAGGCCGACCAGGGCCCGCGCCACCTGCGCATCGTCATCGACCACCCAGCACCGGCCCTGGAGCAGGGGCGGCCGGGACTGCGCCTGCGTCTGCGCCTGCGATCCCTCGGACTGCGGCAAGGCCGCCTGCACATTCAGGCTGGACGGCAATTGCAGCCAGAAGCAGGACCCCCGCCCCGGCGTGGACAGCAGGCCGTGCTCCACGCCCATGCGGCGGGCCGCTGCGGCCACCACGGCCAGGCCCAGGCCCTGGCTGCTCACGCCGGGCAGGTGGTCGGCCGCAGGCTGGGCCGCGCATCGGGCCGCCTGGCCTGAGCGCGCGCGAAAGTGCGGCGCAAAGACATGGGGCCGGTCTTCGGCCGCAATGCCCAGGCCCGTGTCCCAGACCTCGATGCGCCAGCCCCCGCCGTGCACGCGGGCGGCCAGCAGCACCCCGCCGCACTGGGTGTAGCGCAGGGCGTTGTGCAGCAGGTTGAACACCATCTGGCGCAGCAGGGCCTCGTCGGCACGCACCAGGCTGTCCATGCCGCGCGCCACGCGCCAGCGCAGCACCAGCCCGCGCTGGCGTGCCTCGGCCGCGAACAGGCGCGTGGCATCGCTCAGCAGAATGCGCAGGTCCATCACCTGGGCGCGCAGCTCCCAGGTGCCGTTCTCCAGCCGCGACAGGTCCAGCAGATCGTTGCACATGGTGCCCAGCGACTGGGCACAGGCCTGGGCATCGTCAAGCACGCCTGCCAGTGCGCCGTCGGCATTGCGCTGGCGGGCGGTTTCCACCAGCAGGCCCAGAGCATGCAGCGGTTGGCGCAGGTCATGGCTGGCGGCCGACAGGAAGCGGCTCTTGGCCTCCAGCGCCTGTTCGGCCTGCTCCTTGGCGGCCAGGTAGCGTTCGGCCAGCAGCTGGCGGTCACGCTCCTGCGCCCATTGCTGCTGCATGAGCTGGCGCGCCCCCCAGGCATGGCGCGCGATGGTGGCGCCATACAGCATGAGCAGCGGCAGCAGGTACAGGCCCCTGTTCGGGAAGTACCAGACCACGGCCAGCAGCATGGCGCCGTACAGCACGCCGAAGAAGCGCTTGAACACGGCAGCCGCCGGCGCCAGAAAGGTGGCGGCCGAGGCCACGACGCCGCACAGCACCAGGTAGATGAAAAGCCGGAATTCATGGCCGCTGCCATGGGTCAGCGGTATCGCCAGCGCCCAGGAACCGGCGTTGAGCAGGGCCATGCGGCCCATCACGCGCTCCCAGCGCTGCAGCCGCGTTGGCAACTCGGCCGATGGCACGGCAGCACCCAGGTCCCGGCGCAACTGGCGCCGCAACCCGACAAAGACGCAGGCCATGACCGCCATGCCCAGCCACCACAGCAGCAGCGGCACCTGGAAGGCGCCCGTTTCGTGCCGCTGCAGCCAGACCACGATGCCGGGGATGATGAGGGCCGCCGCCTCGGACGAGCCCCGCGATGCGATGGACAGCAGCAGCCGCTGGCGCTGCTGCAACTTCCACAGCGGCTCCGCAGGGCCGCCGCCGTGCTCAGAACTGGTCGCCATCCACGTAGAGCCAGCGCCCGGCTTCTCGCACGAAACGGCTGCGCTCATGCAGGCGCACGGCGCGGCCGCCCACGCGGTAGCGCGCGACGAATTCCACCTCGGCGCTGTCCTCGCCGGTGCTTCGGAAGTCCTTGACCGTCAGCCCCAGCCAGCGTGCCGAAGGCTCGAAGTCCAGCGTGGCGGGCCGCTGGCTGGCGTGCCAGGTAGCCAGCAGATAGGCGGCGTCCTCACGCACGAAGGCGCTGTAGCGCGAGCGCATCAACGCCTGGGCGTCGGGCGCAGGGCAGTCGTCGAAATGGTCCAGGTAGCGGCCGCAGCAGGCATCGAATGCCAGGGGACGGCCCTTGGCATCGTGCTGGCCGCAGGGACAGGCCGGGGAGGTGGCGGCAGCGCTCATAGCGGCTGGCCCTGCGGAACTTGCGGAACTTGGGGACCTTGGGGTAGGACGGCGCGGGAGCAGGAATGCATGTCAGTCACGGCCGCCTTGCTGCGACCGGGTTCTTGATGGAGGACAGGCGGGCCATGATACTGACCGCAGGCCCTCGGGCCTGTAAGGAGAGCCCATGTTTTCAATGTCGGTCCCGTGGTGGGAGTTCGTGGTGCGCGGCGTGGCCGTCTACCTGTTCTTGCTGGTGTTCCTTCGGCTGACGGGGCGGCGCCAGACGGGGCAGTACGCGCCGTTCGACCTGGTACTGCTGCTCATCCTGTCGAATGCGGTGCAGAACTCCATGAATGCCGGGGACAACTCGCTGATCGGTGGCATGGTCTCGGCCTCCACGCTGATCCTGTGCCATCTGCTGCTGTCCTGGCTGACCTTTCACTTCCCGGTGCTGGAGCGGCTGGTGGACGGCAAGGCCAAGGCCCTGATCAGGGACGGACACCTGAACAAGGATCTGATGCGCGAGGAACGCATCACGCGCGACGATATCGAGGCCGCGCTGCGTGCGGGCGGCTGCCTGCACCTGCGCGAGGTGGAACGCGCCACGCTGGAGACCGACGGCAGCATCACCGTCGTCCTGCGCCGCCGCGACAGCGAGAACGACGGCGATCCGCCGGTGTGACCCCCTGCTCGGCGGCCCCTGTCAGTCGAGCTGCTCCAGGAAGCGCTCGATGGCCAGATTCACGGGCTGCGGATGCGTGAGGTTGGCCGCATGGCCGGCACCCGGCACCTCCACCCACTGCGCCCTGGGCAAGGCCTTGGCCATGGCGCGTGCACGGTCGGGCGCGATGGCTGTGTCGTCCGTGCCATGGATGACCAGGGCCGGCACATGGATGTCGGGCAGGCGCGGGCTGATGTCATCGCGCTGGGCCAGCGCCAGAAAGCTCTGCCCCAGGTTGATGGGCGTGGCCTTCTTCCATTTGGCACGCCAGGCCGCCGCGCCACTCCAGCCCTGGCCCAGGATGGTGCGCTCCACCGTGGTCGCCATGTCGTCGCTGAGGCCATGCTCCATCCAGGCCCGCAGCAAGGCTTCATGGTGGGGCATCTGCTCGGGGTCTTCCAGCATGGCCTGGGTGTCGATCAGCACCAGCGCGCGCACGATCTCGGGGTGGATGAGCGCGCAGCGCAGCGACAGATAGCCGCCCTGCGACATGCCCACCAGCACCGCGCGCTCCACGCCCAGGTGCTCAAGCAGGGCGGCCAGGTCGTCGGCCGAGTCGTAGTAGTCGAAGGGTGCGCACTGCTCGGGGTCTGCCGTCTGGCCATGGCCGCGCTCGTCCCAGCTGATGCAGCGAAAGCGCCCTTGCAGTGCCTGGACCTGGGGAGCGAACATGGTGTGGTCCATGAGCAGCCCGTGCGAAAACACCAGGACCGGGCCTCTCCCGCCCGTGTCCTCGTAGTACAGGTTCTGGCCGTTGACGGAAGCGATGGGCATGTCGGGATCTCCTGCGAAGGTGGTCACAAACCGGCCGGAAACGGCTGCCCGCCTCTCTCGGGCGCCGTGCCGGCGATGCTCCATGCTAAGCCCTGCGGGTGTCAGGGCCATCCGGCCCGACCCGCAGCGCGGGGGATTACCCTCAGGCCAGGGCGCGCTGGATGAGAATTTTCTGCACGTCGCTCGTTCCCTCGTAGATCTGGCAGACACGCACGTCGCGGTAGATGCGTTCCACGGGGAAGTCGCTGACCACGCCATAGCCGCCCAGGGTCTGGATGGCGGCGCTGCACACGCGCTCGGCCATTTCGCTGGCGAACAGCTTGGCCATGGCTGCTTCCTTGAGGCAGGGCAGGCCGGCATCGCGCAGGCTGGCCGCATGCCAGATCAGCTGGCGCGCGGCCTCGATCTGCGTGGCGCAGTCGGCCAGGCGAAAGCCCACGGCCTGGTGGTTGAAGATGGGCTGGCCGAAGCTCTCGCGCTCCTTGGAGTACTGCAGCGCGCAATCGAAGGCCGCACGCGCCATGCCCACGCTTTGCGCGGCAATGCCGATGCGCCCTCCTTCCAGCGCCGACAGCGCAATCTTGTAGCCCTCGCCCTCGGCGCCGATGAGGTTGGCGGCGGGGATGCGGCAGCCCTCGAACTGGATCTGGGCCGTGTCCGAACTGTGCTGGCCCAGCTTGTCCTCCAGCCGCAGCACCTGGTAGCCGGGTGCGGAGGTCGGAACGATGAAGGCGCTCATGCCGCGCTTGCCCGCCGCCTTGTCGGTGACGGCGATGACGATGGCCACGTCGCCGTTCTTGCCACTGGTGATGAATTGCTTGACGCCGTTGATCACGTAGTCGCTGCCGTCGCGCGTGGCCGTGGTGCGCAGTGCCGAGGCATCCGAGCCCACATGCGGCTCGGTCAGGCAGAAGGCGCCCAGCATCTCGCCGCGCGCCAGCGGCGCCAGCCATTGCTGCTTTTGCGCCTCGCTGCCATAGCGCATGAGGATGGCGTTGACGGGGCAGTTGGTCACGCTGATCACCGTGCTGGTGCCGCCGTCGCCGGCTGCGATCTCCTCCAGCACCAGGGCCAGGCTCAGGTAGTCAAGGCCGGCACCGCCGTATTCCTCGGGCACGCAGATGCCGTAGGCGCCCAGCGCCGCCAGGCCCTGGTGCACGTTCTTGGGAAAGTGGTGTTCCTTGTCCCAGCGTGCGGCATGGGGCGTGATTTCGGTGCGCACGAAGTCGCGCACCGCGTCACGGATCATTTCCTGGTCTGCGTTGAGCAGCATGTCTTGTCTCCTGATTCTTGTTTCGTTGTCCGTTGTCCGTTGCGCTGGTCGGATCTACCAGGCGATGCGCTGCCCGTCATGCCGCAGCATGCGGCCCCGGTCGGCCGGCGTGACGCCGGCCAGCGTGCGCACCAGGCCCTGCACGCTTTGCTCGACGGTGAAGGTGGCAGCCGCGCCACCCATGTCGGTCTGCACCCAGCCCGGGTCCAGCGCGACCACGGTGGCGCCCGGCCATTGCGGCTGGGCGCTGGCCACGACCATGTTGAGCGCAGCCTTGCTGACGCGGTAGAGCCAGGCGTCGGATTCGGCGTCGGCAAGCAGCGACATCTGGCTGGAGAACAGGCCGAACACGCCGCCCGCCGCCTCGACCAGCGGCGCCACCTGGGGCAGCACCTGCATGGCGCCCAGTACATTGGTGTGCATGACGCGGTCGAACTGCTCGCGCGTGGGCGGCGTGGCCGAGCTGTGGGCATCCCACACTCCGGCCACATACAGCGCCAGCTCGATCTTCTCGCCGTCGAGTTGCCAGGCCAGGCCGCTGACGCTGGCCGGGTCGGCCACATCCACCAGCAGCACCTTGGCGCCCGTGGCCTCGACGCGCTCGCGGTCGGCCTCGCTGCGCACCGTGGCGACCACGCTGCGGCCCCGGGCCGCATAGGCCTCTACCAAGGCAAAACCAAGCCCGCGCGAGGCTCCCAACACCAGAGTGACTGCCATGTCTTTCGACCTTTCAAATGGAATGCGGTCAGCGGCCCTGCTCGTCCGCGATCTGCTTTTCGTAGCGCTCGACCATGGCCTCCTGCGTCTCGGTGGGCGCAGGCAGGCCGATCTGCTGGTGGACCATCTGGTTCACCGAGGGCATGACGTTGCGCGACACCTGGGACTCTGGCTTCCAGAGCCGGGCGCGCATCAGGGCCTTGGCACAGTGCAGATAGGCCTCCTGCACCTGGATCTCCAGAACGATCTTGGGCCGGAAGCCTTCGCTGGCGAACAGCGCCGTGTAGTGGGCCTCGTCGCGCAGCTTGGCCACGCCGTTGACGCGCAGGGTCTCGTCGAAACCCGGCACCATGAACAGCAGGCCGATGCGCGGATCGGCGATCAGGTTGCTGAAGCTGTCCAGGCGGTTGTTGCCGCCCGAATCGGGAATCAGCAGCGTCTGGTTGTCAGGCGCCTTGATGAAGCCCGGCTTGCCGCCGCGCGGCGAGGCATCCATCATCGCGCCCGCCCCGCCCCCCGTGGCCACGATGCACAGCGGCGACAGCGCGATGAAGCGCAGGCAGTGCCGGTCCAGGTCCACCTGCTGCTTGAGCAAGGCCCTTTCGGCCGGCATGGCATACAGGCTGCGCAACTGTTCTTCGCTGGTAATCATGGTCGAGAGGTCAAAGTAATAGCGGATCGGCCGATCCAAGTCTAGCTCTCTGGACGTCTGTGGCGCTGCCCATAAAACTGGCGCAATGCAAATCAGAGACACCGAGGAAGGGCCTGGGCCGGCCGCGCCGCCCCGCACCGAGGGTGTCGTCCCCCTTTCAGGGGGAGGGCGCGCAGCGCCTCAGGGGGTGACCATTTCTATCGCCATGGCTGTTCCCTCGCCGCCGCCTATGCACAGCGTGGCCAGGCCGCGCTTGCCGCCACGCGCCTGCAGGGCGTGCAGCAGCGTGACCAGGATGCGCGCACCGCTGGCGCCAATGGGGTGGCCCAGCGCACAGGCGCCGCCGTTGACGTTGACCTTGTCGCGCGGCACGCCCAGCTCGGCCATCAGGGCCATGGGCACGACGGCAAAGGCTTCGTTGACTTCCCACAGGTCCACGTCCGCCGCCGTCCAGCCGGCCTTCTTGAGGGCCTTCTGCGTGGCGCCCACGGGGGCCGTGGTGAACCATTCGGGCTCCTGGGCGTGCGTGGCATGGGCGACGATGCGCGCCAGCGGCTTGCAGCCCAGCTCCTTGGCCGTGGACTCGCGCATCAGCACCAGGGCGGCGGCGCCGTCGTTGATGCTGGAGCTCGATGCGGCCGTGATCGTGCCGTCCTTCTTGAAGGCGGGCTTGAGGCTGGAGATCTTGTCCAGCTTGGCCTTGGCCGGGCCTTCGTCGATGCTGACAGTGACATCGCCCTTGCGCGTGGAGACGGTGACGGGCGTGATCTCGGCGGCGAAGGCGCCGCTTTCAGTGGCCGCCTGGGCGCGCTTGACGCTTTCGATGGCGTAGGCGTCCTGCTGCTCGCGCGTGAAGTGGTATTTGGCGGCACAGTCCTCGCCAAAAGTGCCCATGGAGCGGCCAGGCTCGTAGGCGTCCTCCAGGCCGTCGAGCATCATGTGGTCATAGACCTTGTCGTGGCCCATGCGGTAGCCACCACGGCCCTTCTTGAGCAGGTAGGGCGCATTGGTCATGCTTTCCATGCCGCCGGAGACCACGACATCGCGGCTGCCTGCGACCAACTGGTCGTGCGCCAGGATGGTGGCCTCCATGCCGGCGCCGCACATCTTGGACAGGGTCACGGCTTTTTTGCGGCTTTTCCCGCTTTTTTCCCCCCAGGCTTTTTTTACCGGCCCCTCGGCGTTTTGCGCTGGCGCTCATTGTCATGATCCGAACATCAACACCCCGATCCGCAGCGGACCAGACCGCTCCCCAGGACGAAAACCAACTCATCGCCGAGC
>NZ_BCZP01000014.1 GCF_001598795.1 Delftia acidovorans NBRC 14950
GCGGCTCATGGCCGCGATCATCACGCCGCCCACGGCGGCGGCATTGGCCGGGCCCGAGCCCGAGATGCCGCCCAGGAACATGGCCACGGCAATCGCCACCAGGGGCAGCATGCCGGGGCCGCGGCCCACGATGGCCACGGCGAAGTTCACCAGGCGCAGCGCCACGCCAGAGCGGTCGAAGATCGAGCCCACGAGCACGAACATCGGAATCGCCAGCAGCGGGTACTTGCCCAGGCCCGCATAGAAGTTCTGCGGCACGGCCAGCAGGCCGTACCACTGCGTGTCGGGGCTGGCCAGCGCGATGGCGGCGGCGCCCGCCAGGCCCAGGGCCGCGCCGATCGGCACGCCCAGGAACATCAGGCCCAGGAAGGCGATGAAGAGCAGGGTTGCGATCATTGCGCCTTCTCCCCGGTGCTGTCATCGAAGGCGCCAGGGCGGCCCTGGCGCTGGAACAGCTGCAGCGCGCGCACTGTGATCAGGGCCGAGCAAATCGGCAGCCACATCGAATACCACCACTGCGGCACGCCGATGCCGGGCGAGGTTTCCTCGAACCGGTAGTCGTCCCAGACCACGCGCACGCTCAGTGCGGCGATCACGGCGAACAGCAGGGCCACCATCAGCGTGCCGAAGCGCGCCAGGCGCTTCCTGCGCAGGGCGCTGCCGCCTTCGGCGAAGTACTCGATGCGGATATGGGCGTTGCGCGCCACGGCCGCCGAGCCCGCGACCATGGCCAGCAGGATCATCAGGAAGACCGAGATTTCCTCGGTCCAGGCGAAGGAGGAGGAGGTGAAGTAGCGCACCAGCACATTGGCGAAGGTGATCAGGGCCAGCAGGGCCATGATCACCACGGTGAGCCAGTCCTCGATGCGCAGCGAACGCGGCTCGTCCGGCTGCGAAGGCGTCTCAGCGGCGCCGTTTTCGGTGGGAGGGGATGACATGGACGCGGGGAGTCAGAAAATTACACATGGCGGGGCAGATGCAGTCACTGAGCTTCCTCGGCGTCGTGTGCCGGGGGCCGTGAGGAAAAAATGTCACATTGGGTAAATGCGGCGCAGCGCCATTATGTGCGCATCCATGCGGTGTGCCAGAGGGGCCATCCCTGCCCCGTCAGGCACCCGTCACGGCCCGGCGGATAATGGCGGGCATGGAAACCAAATGGCTAGAAGATTTCGTCAGCCTGGCTGAAACACGCAGTTTCAGCCGCTCCGCCCAACTGCGGCATGTGACGCAACCTGCGTTCTCGCGCCGCATCCAGGCACTGGAGGCCTGGGCCGGCACCGACCTTGTGGACCGCAGCTCCTACCCGACCCGGCTCACGCCGGCCGGCAAGACCATGTATGACCAGGCGCTGGAGATGCTGCAGTCGCTGCAGAGCACGCGCACCATGCTGCGTGCCCACGTCAGCGCGGGCAAAGGCATGGTGGGTTTTGCGGTGCCGCACACGCTGGCCTTCACCTTCTTCCCGAACTGGGTCTCCAGCGTGCAGGCCAAGTTCGGGCCGTTCCGCAGCCGGCTGTTCGCGCTCAACGTGCATGACGCCGTGATGCGCCTGGTCGAAGGCGGCTGCGACCTGCTGATCGCCTACTTCCATCCGTCCCAGCCCTTCCAGCTTGACCCGGCGCGCTACGAGATGGTCAGCCTGGGCCATGAGGTGCTCGCCCCCTACGCCAAGCCCGACGCCGACGGCCTGCCGCTGCACCAGCTGCCGGGCCGCCAGGGCCAGCCGCTGCCTTATCTGGGCTATGCGCCCGGCGCCTACCTGGGCCGGGTGACGGAGCTCATCCTCAAGGAAGCGGCCGAGGCCGTGCACCTGGAACGCGTCTACGAGACCGACATGGCCGAAGGCCTCAAGGCCATGGCGCTGGAAGGCCATGGCGTCGCGTTCTTGCCGTTCAGCGCCGTGCGCAACGAGCTGGAGGCCGGGCGCCTGGTCAGCGCCGCGCCTGCGGGCGACAACGGTTTTCGCATGGACATGGAAGTGCGCGCCTACCGTGAAAAACCCGCCAGCAAGGACGCGCCCCAGGGCGTGGCCGGCGCGCTGTGGAACTTCCTGCTGGAGCAGGGCGAGACCATCGGCTGACACGCCAAACGGCACGCATCAGGAAAAAAGGGGCTCTCGCAGCCCCTTTTTGCTGCACGTTGGTGCATGCGGTTGCCCGGCAAGAGCCCGACTTGGTGCACGGGTTATGCCTAGGGTAAACACCTATTATGCATAGCATGCATAAGGGCTTTTGCAAACGGCATTGGCTGTGCCACCGGCCCTGGCATTAGAGTGCGCGCACAGCAACCACGCCGTGTGCAGGACCGCCGGTGCGCTGGATCGGGCAAAAAACGCGTGCCATGGCACGGCAGTTGCTTACCTGAATCCGGCTGACGTGCTGGAAAGCCCTAGCACGTCTCGGTGCTCCAGCACCGTGCGTGATTGCACAATATGTGTCACATCGTTGATAGTTCGAGCCAGCCCACAAGGCGACTCGACCGTTCTCATCAAGACCGTTTTCGTTCTCATCTCAGGAGACCCGTATGAAGAAGCATTTGTTGGCCATCGCCGTGACCGCCCTGGCTGCAGGCAGCGCATTCGCGCAGGCTGGTGACACCCTGGCCAAGATCAAGTCCTCCGGCGCCGTGACGCTGGGCGTGCGTGAATCCTCCGGCCTGGGCTACACGCTGGGCAATGGCAAGTACGTGGGCTTCCACACCGAGATGGGCGAGCGCGTGCTGGCCGACATCCAGAAGGAACTGGGCCTGGCCAAGCTGGACATCAAGTACCAGCCCGTCACCTCGCAGAACCGCATCCCCCTGGTGACCAATGGCACCGTGGACATCGAGTGCGGCTCCACCACCAACAGCCAGGCCCGCCAAAAGGATGTGGCCTTCGCCGTGACCACCTACGTGGAAGAAGTGCGCATCGCCGTCAAGGGCAACTCCGGCATCACCGGCATCAAGGACCTGAACGGCAAGACCATCGTCACGACGACGGGCACCACCTCGGTGCAGACCCTGCGCAAGAACAAGCGCGCCGACGGCCTGACCTTCAAGGAAGTCATGGGCAAGGACCACGCCGACAGCTTCCTGATGCTGGAAACCGGCCGTGCCGACGCCTTCATCATGGACGGCTCCATCCTGGCCGCCAACATCTCCAAGTCCAAGGCACCTGCCGACTACAAGATCGTCGGCGAAACCCTGTCGGTCGAACCCATCGCCTGCATGCTGCGCAAGGACGACCCTGCCTTCAAGAAGGCCGTGGACGACTCCATCAAGCGCCAGATCGCCGACGGCTCGCTGGCCAAGCTCTATGACAAGTGGTTCATGCAGCCGATTCCCCCGGTCAACGTGAAGGTCGGCCTGCCACTGTCCGACGCCACCAAGGACGCATGGGCTCACCCCAACGACAAGCCCATGGAGTCGTACGAAGTCAAGTAAGCACCAGCTGAATGCCGCCCCTTCTGCCATGCGGTTGGAAGGGGCGTTTTTTGTTGCGTCGCCGGTTTTTCTGCCGGCACGCATTTCGTGTTTTGAATGAAGGGGTGCTCCTATGAGTTGGGATTGGCAGGTGTTCTGCCAGGACACCATTACCCAAGAGGTCGGTCAAAGCTGCTTCGGCAAGAACGGCGATATCACCTACCTCGACTGGATGCTGTCGGCCTGGGGCTGGACCATTTCCGTGTCGCTGCTGTCGCTGTTGATCGCACTGGTCGTCGGATCGCTGATCGGCACGCTGCGCACTTTGGAGGGCCGGCCGTGGATCGTGCGGCTGGGCAATGCCTGGGTGGAGCTGTTTCGCAATATTCCGCTGCTGGTCCACATCTTCATGTGGTACCACGTGGTTCCGTCCTTTGTTCCTGCGCTGAAGTCGCTGCCGGGCTTCGTGCTCGTGGTGCTGGCGCTGGGTTTCTTCACCTCGGCGCGTATCGCCGAGCAGGTGCGTTCGGGCATCCAGGCGCTGCCGCGCGGCCAGCGCTATGCGGGCATGGCGATGGGTTTCACCACGTTCCAGTACTACCGCTACGTGCTGCTGCCCATGGCGTTCCGCATCATCATCCCGCCGCTGACCAGCGAGACCATGAACGTGTTCAAGAACTCGTCCGTGGCCTTCGCCGTGTCCGTGGCCGAGCTGACCATGTTCGCCATGCAAGCGCAGGAAGAGACTTCGCGCGGCATCGAGATCTATCTGGCCGTCACCGGCCTGTATGTGGTTTCCGCCTTTGCCATCAACCGCATCATGGCCTTCATCGAGAAGCGTTCGCGCGTCCCGGGCCTGATCGCTGCCAGCGGCGGAGGACACTGACATGAACCTGCAAATCGACTGGTCGTTCTTCACCTGGGACCTGTTCAGCAACTTCGTGCTGAAGGGCCTGTACTTCAGCCTGACGCTGACCGTCATCGCCACCATCGGCGGCGTGCTCTTCGGCACCGTGCTGGCGCTGATGCGCCTGTCCGGCAAGAAGTGGCTTGATGTGCCCGCCACGCTCTACGTCAACGGCATGCGCTCCGTGCCGCTGGTGATGGTGATCCTGTGGTTCTTCCTGCTGATGCCGCTGATCATCGGTCGGCCCATCGGCGCCGAGGTCTCGGCCATCATCACCTTCATCGCCTTCGAGGCGGCCTACTTCAGCGAGATCATGCGCGCGGGCATCCAGTCCATCCCGCGCGGCCAGGTCTCCGCGGGCCAGGCCATGGGCATGACCTACGGCCAGAACATGCGCCTCGTGGTCCTGCCCCAGGCCTTCCGCAACATGCTGCCGGTGCTGCTCACGCAGACCATCATCCTGTTCCAGGACACCTCGCTGGTTTATGCCATCGGTGCCTACGACATGCTCAAGGGCTTCGAAGTGGCGGGCAAGAACTATGGCCGTCCCATCGAATCCTATCTGGCCGCTGGCGTGACCTACTTCGTGCTGTGCTACTCGCTCTCGTGGGCAGTCAAGCGCCTGCACAAAAAGATTGCCATCATTCGATGACACACCACCCCCTGAGTCGCTTCGCGCCTTCCCCCTTGAAGGGGGACGACGGCCTTGGCTGCGGGGCGGCCCTTGCTGGCCGTCCCGCCCCCATGACCGCGCCCCTTGTCGGCGCGGCGATGGACAACTGACACGAGTCGGAGTGAACCAATGATTGAACTCAAGAACGTTTCCAAGTGGTACGGCAGCTTCCAGGTGCTGACCGACTGCTCCACCAACATCCAGAAGGGTGAGGTCGTGGTGGTCTGCGGCCCTTCGGGCTCGGGCAAGTCCACGCTGATCAAGACCATCAACGCGCTGGAGCCCTTCCAGAAGGGCGAGATCTTCGTGGACGGCGTGGCCGTGCACGATCCCAAGACCAACCTGCCCCAGCTGCGCAGCCGCGTGGGCATGGTGTTCCAGCACTTCGAGCTGTTCCCGCACCTGTCGGTGACCGAGAACCTGACCATCGCCCAGATCAAGGTGCTGGGTCGCAGCCCGGACGATGCCAAGAAGCGTGGCCTCAAGATGCTGGACCGCGTGGGCCTGACGGCGCACAAGGACAAGTTCCCGGGCCAGCTGTCGGGTGGCCAGCAGCAGCGCGTGGCCATTGCGCGCGCGCTGTCCATGGACCCCATCGTGATGCTGTTCGACGAACCCACCTCCGCGCTGGACCCCGAAATGGTCGGCGAAGTGCTGGACGTGATGATCGGCCTGGCCAACGAAGGCATGACCATGATGTGCGTGACCCACGAAATGGGCTTCGCACGCAAGGTGGCCAGCCGTGTGATCTTCATGGACGTGGGCGGCAAGATCCTGGAGGACTGCTCCAAGGACGAATTCTTCGGCAACCCGGAAGCGCGCCAGCCCCGGACCAAGGAATTCCTCAACAAGATCCTGCAGCACTGAACCGGTGCGGCCCTTGCGGGCACGGTAATCAAGGGGCGCTTCGGCGCCCTTTTTTTGTGGCCAAGGCGAGCTGATGATGAGAATAGTTCTCGATACAATCGCCGGCTCAGCTGTTTGCACCGTGCTCCAGATTCCGCCCCCATTACCCCGCCGCCGGACAACTTCCACGTCCGCCGTGCCATGCCTGCCATGAAGCGCGACGACGCCCCGGGAGAGCCCGGTGGCCATTCCCGCAGTCTCTACACCCGCTGGCGCAAGCCGCTGCAGCGCATGCTGGCGCGGTACTTCAAGAGCCCGGCCGATATCGAGGATGCCTCCCAGGAGGTCTTCGTGCGCATGCTGTCGGCCGACAAGTGCCTGCCCGTGGACGAAGAGCGGCCCTATCTGCATCAGGTCGTGCGCAGCGTGGCGGCCTTCGCGCACCGCACGGCGCCGCAGCAGGCCGGTGTGCGGCTGGTGTCCGTGGAGGATTGCCGCGACGAGGTCGAGTCCCTGCCGGCCCGCGACAGAGCCGATCATGCGCTGGACGATGAGCGCCGCCAGCGCCTGGCCCGGCTGCGCGATGCCCTGAACGAGCTGCCCGAGCGTCAGCGCCAGGCCTTCGTGCTTCACCGCGTGCAGGAACTGACGCTGGAGCAGACGGCCGAGCGCATGGACATCACCGTGCGCATGGTCTCGCGCCACCTGAGCCGGGCACTGTCCTATTGCGAGATCCGCGTACGCTACGCCAGCGCCGAGCAAATGCGTGCCCTGCTGCGCGCAGACGAGCAGCGGCCGGGCGCCGCAGAGAACACACGATGAGCAACGAACTTCCCCCGGGCGTTTCGCCGCAGGAGTTGGTGGGGCTGCATGACAGGGCGGCCGACTGGTTCGTGCGCCGCCAGCAGCCGGACTGGACGGGCGCCGATGAGCGCGCGCTGGATGCGTGGCTGGGCGCCAACCCGCTGCACCGCAGCATCTTCGAAGGCATGTCGCGCCACTGGCATGGCGCGCCACAGCTCAGGGAACTGTTTCCCGATGAGTTTGGCGCAGCGGTGCCGCCCGCCGCGCCTGCCGTCTGCGCTGCACCAGCGGCCGCGCCGCCGCGCCAGCGCGTTCATGCCCGCTGGCCCGGCCGCCCTGCAGCAGCCCTGTCCGTGCTGGCGGTGGTCTCGCTGCTGGCTTGGGGGGGCTGGTACCGCTGGGATCACACGCCGGGCTATACGCTGCAGGCCCGCACGGCGCCCGGGCAGACGCAGAGCATCGAGCTGCCCGATGGCTCGCGCGTGGCCCTCAACGTGGACAGCGAACTTCAGGTGCGCTACTACCCGCGCCGCCGCGAGGTGGTGCTGGATCGGGGCGAGGCCTTCTTCGAGGTCACGCCCGGCCCGGACAGGCCCTTCACCGTGGACTCCGGCGCCAGCCGCGTCCGGGTGGTGGGCACCGCGTTCAATGTGCGCGCCGGGCCGCCGCGGCTGGTGGTGAAGGTGCTGGAGGGCAAAGTGCAGCTGCGGCCCGAGCGTGACCGGGCCGGGGGCGATGTCCTGCTGCTGGCGGCAGGCGCGGGCGTGGCTGTGGACAGCGCCGGCCGGCACAGCACCGTGGTGGCCGATGCGGACAGCGTGGGCGACTGGCGCACGGGCCAGGTGCGCTTCAGCGGCACGCCGCTGGCGGAGGTGGCGCAGGAGCTGTCGCGCTATCTGGGTGCGCCCGTGGAGCTGGGCGACGAGTCGCTGGGCCGCCTGCGTGTCTCGGGCCTGCTGGCCACGGCCGCGCCCGAGCGCTTTGTGCGCGCGCTGCCGGCCTTGATTGCGGTACGCGTGCAGCCGCGCAGCGGCGGAGGTTGGCTGATCGTGCGGGGATGAATCGAAGATTGAAAAACATTTTGTTTCAAATTGACGACCAACCCCAGGTTCCAGCTTTGCACCCGTCCTGGCTTCTATAGGGCAGGGGCGTGGATTTTCCAGGCCCGCACGGCTGCCAGCCAAGGACCACCGAGGGCGCTCGTCCCTCACGCCCCAGCCAACGGCCGCAACACCTGACGCGCATGCGCGGGTGGGCTGGCATGGCTTGTCCGGCGCGGTTCCTGATCGCCCGCGACGGCTGCCTGCAGCCTGCCCGTCGCGTGCCCGTGCAACGGCACAGCAACGGAGTGGCAATGAGAGCGCAAGAAGCAGCAGGCAGGGAATTCGCAGGCAGGGGCACGCATGCCCGACACAGGAACATAAAGGAGCAGGGCGCCGGCCCGCAGGCCAGGCCGCGCCTGCTGGCGTGGCTGGTGGCCGGTGCCGTGGCCGGCATGGGGGCCGCGCCGTCCGCCCGTGCGCAACAGCTTCAGCAGCCGGCCGCCTCTTCACCGATGCCGTCATCCGGACAGCGCCTGGCCTTTGACCAGCCGGCGCAGCCGCTGATCAACGCGCTGCGCGCCTTTGGCCGCCAGACCCAGTTCCAGGTGCTGTACGACGAAGCCGTGCTGGGCGGCCGCCAGGCGCCGGCCCTCCAAGGCAGCTTCACGCCGCAGGAGGCCATGGACCGGCTGTTGGCTGGCACCGGTGTGACCGCGCACAGCACCGAGCAGGGCACGTTCACGCTGCGCAAGGCGCCTGCGCCGCAGCCTCAGCCGTCGGCGGGCACCACGCTGTCCACGGTCAACGTGACATCGCAGCGCATGGCCGCGCCGGGCAGCTACGTGGGCAGCGGCAGGAGCGCCAGCACCAAGCTGGACACGCCGCTGATCGAGACGCCGCGCTCCATCTCCATCGTCACCCAGGAGCAGCTGCAGAACCAGGCGCCCAAGAGCATCGAGCAGGCCCTGTCGTACACGGCCGGCGTGTCCACCGAAGTCACGGGCGCGGACCTGCGCATGACGGGCGCCATCATCCGGGGTTTCAGCGATGGCAGCTCCTACTACAAGGACGGCCTGCGGCAGTTTTCGGCCGGCACCTATGGTTCGTGGAACGACGAGATCGACGAGCTGGACAGCATCGAGGTCATCAAGGGCCCGGCCTCCGTGCTCTTTGGCCAAGGGCGGCCGGGCGGCGTGATCAACGTGGTCTCCAAGAAACCCGAGGCCGACCATGTGAACAGCGTGGGCCTGTCCTATGGCCGCTACCAGCGCGCCCAGGCCACGGCCGATCTGGGCGGCGCGCTGGATGCTTCGGGCGACTTGCTGTACCGGCTCAACCTCAAGGCGCGTGACAGCGACGGACGCACCGTGGGCTCGCGCGATGACCGCATCTCCATTGCGCCCTCGCTGCGCTGGAACCTCTCCGGCCGCACCCACCTGACCGTGCTGGGCAGCTACTCGCGCGAGCGCGGCACGCCCAAGTCCTGGTGGCCCAGCCTGTTCACCTACCCGCAGATCAAGGACCTGCCCGCGCACCTGACGGCCGGCGACCCGTCCTTCGACCGCTTCGACCGCGACACGCGATCGCTGGGCTACGAGTTCTCGCACCAGACCGACAGCGGCTGGCAGCTCACGCAGAACCTGCGCTACTCCACCATCGACATCGACTACCGCCACATCTACGCCATGGACGTGCTGGCCGACGGCCGAAGCGTCTCGCGCGCCAGCCTGGCCCAGCGCACCAAGGGCCGCACGCTGGCGCTGGACACCCGCCTGCAGAAGGACCTGCGCTGGGGCGGGCTGCAGCACCGGATGGCCTTCGGCATGGACCATGTGAAGTACAGGGAGCGCGGCGGCCTGGGCTTTGGCTGGGATGTGCCCGACCTGGACATGCTCGACCCCGCCTATGGCCAGTCCATCGCCTATCCAGAGCTGGAGGACAGCCGCACGGACCTGCGCCAGACCGGCATCTACACGCTCAACCAGTTCAAGTGGGACCGCTGGGTGGCCAATCTCAGCCTGCGCCATGACCAGGCGCGCACCACGCAGAACAGCAGCACCCAGCCGCGCATGAGCGACAGCGCCACCACCGGCAGCGCTGGCCTGCTCTACCTGTTCGACAGCGGCTGGGCGCCCTATGCGAGCTACGCGACCTCCTTCGATCCGGTCACGGGCCTGCAGTACGACGGCAATCCGTTCGAGCCCCGGCGCGGCAAGCAGTACGAGGCGGGCGTGAAGTACCAGCCTCCGGGAAGCACCTCGCTGATCACGGCCTCGGTCTTCGACCTGCGCCAGACCAACGTCACCACGCTGGACCCTGACCACCCGCGCTTCAGCATCCAGACGGGCGAGGTGCGCTCCACGGGGCTGGAGCTGGAAGGCCGCTTCGCGCTCACGCGCGAGCTGAACGCGCTGGCCAGCTACACCTACCTGGACCCGCGCACCACGCAGAGCAACCGGCCCGCCGAAATCGGCCGCCAGACCATACAGACCACACGCCACATGGCCAGCCTGTGGCTGGACTACCGACCGCGCGCGGTGCCGGGCCTGATGGTGGCCGGCGGCCTGCGCTACAAGGGTCGCTCTCCCTACAACGTGGCAGCGGACGGCACGCTGAACATCAACGACTCCGCCACGCTGGCCGACCTGGCGCTGGCCTACGAGACGCCGCAGTACCGCATCGCGCTGAACATCAACAACCTGTTCAACCGCAAGTACTTCGCAGGCATCTTCCGCGGCGTGGATCGCGAGGCCACGCTGAGCTTCAAGTACTACTGGTCTATGTAGAAGACCTGCGCGCGGGTGGCTTGCGCGCGGCGCGAGCCGGCCCGCGCGGCTCGGCCGTCCTGATCAACTGGTGGTTGAACTCCTTCCACAGCGCGTCGCGCCGGGCCAGGGCCTCGGACACATCCTTGTGGCGCAGCTGGGCCACGGCCGAGACCAGGGCGTTGCACAGGTAGAAGGCCGCCGTGTAGGAGTGAAAGGGCGAGGCATTGGCCGTGCGCACCTGCAGCCAGTGGTGGGCCACGGTGGCCAGCGGCGCGGCGGGGCTGTCGGTGATGGCCAGCACCTGGGCGCCGGCGTCGGCAAAGCGCTGCGCTATCTCGAAGGTGCCGCGCGAATACTGGCTGACGCTGAAGGCCAGCAGCGTGTCCGAGGGGCCGATCCACAGCAGCTGGTCGGCCGGCGCGATGGCTCCGGCATCCAGCTCCTGCACGCCGGGGCGGCACATGTTCAGGTGCAGGGCCAGCCAGGCGGATACCGGCGAGCTGTTGAGCTGGGCCAGCACGAACACGCGGCCCTCGCCCTGGGCCAGCTTGCGGGCCATGGCCTCGAAGGCCGCCATGTCCAGCCCCTCGCGCGTGGCCTGGATGTTGTGCTGGTCGTGCAGCAGCGCATCGTCCACGCACTCGCTCAGGCTGCGCTGCGCGCCCAGCAGCACGGGCGCGCGCTGGGCGGCCGTCTGCAGCAGCGCCGTCACCTCGCCGCGCGCCTCGCGCTGGGCCTCGGCATAACTGGCATAGCCGAGCTTGGCGAACAGGCGCACCACGGTCGAGGCGCTGGTGCCCGTGTGCGCGGCCAGCGCCGTGGCCGACTCCAGCAGCGCATGCGGGTAGTTGCTGCCCAGGGTCTGGGCCAGCGTCAGCTCGCTGGCCGTCAGCTCCGCGCCCTGCTGCGCCAGGCGCTGCGGCAGCAGCAGTGTGGCTTTTTGCAATGGTGATTTCATATTTTTCTTGTATATGCAACGTGTGTTGCAAAATAGGGGGTCGCGTGCAACACTGCATGCACTCTGGAGATTCCACCATGCACGATACCCTCGAACAAAGCCGCGTGCAGCAGCGCGCGAGACTGCTGGACTGGCTGGGCGGCCAGCAGCAGGCCATGCAAGACCTGTTGCACAGGATTGTCGATATCGACAGCGGCAGCCGCGATGAAGCCGGCATCCTGGCCGTGGCCCAGGCGCTGCGCGAGCGGCTGGAGGCGGCCGGCGTGGCCGTGCGTTTCGAGGACGTGCCAGGCTACGGCGTGCTGCTGCATGCCGATGTCGTCGGTCCCGACGGGGACGGCCCGGCCGAAGGCGCGCCCATCTATCTGATGGGCCATATGGACACCGTCTTCCCGGCGGGCACCGTGGCGCGCCGCCCCTTCCGCGTGGAAGAGGGCAGGGCCTACGGTCCCGGCGTGGCCGACATGAAGTCGGGCCTGGTGCTCAACGTCTTCGTGGCCGAGGCCTTTGCGCGCTGTGGCGGCCTGAAGGCGCCGCTCAAGCTGTTCTTCTCGTGCGATGAGGAAATCGGCTCGCCCGCCACGCGCCAGACCATCATGGACACGGTGCGCGGCGCGCGCGCCGTCTTCAATGCCGAGCCCGGCCGCGTCAGCGGCAACCTGGTGACCAGCCGCAAGGGATCGATGGCCGTGGAGTTCGAGGTGCAGGGCGTGGCCGCCCATGCGGGCATCAACCACGCGGCCGGCGCCAGCGCGCTGGAGGCCATGGCGCGCAAGCTGCTGGCCCTGCATGCGCTGACCGATCCTGCCACGGGCACGACCACCAATGTGGGCGTGCTGCAGGGCGGCATCGTGCCGAACATGGTGGCGCCCCACGCCAAGGCCGAGCTCGATGTGCGCTACACGGCCCAGACCGATCCCGATGCGCTGATGGAGCGCATCCGCGCCATCGTGGAGGAAGAATCCGTGCCCCGCACCCAGGGCCGCGTCACCGCCGTGCGCCGCACCCTGCCCATGGCGCCCACGCCTGACGCGCTGCTGCAGCTGTACCGGCGCGGCGCGCAGTCGCTGGGCTTCGACGTGCAGGGCGAGTTCACGGGCGGTGCGGCCGACAGCGGCCTGACCGCGTCGGTGGGCGTGCCCACGCTGTGCGCCACCGGCCCCGTGGGCGGCCATCCCCATACCGAGCGCGAGTACTGCGAGCTGGCCACCTTCGTGCCGCGTGCGCAGGCCGTGGCCCTCGCCATCTTTGATCACCCCTGATTGCGCTGATACCCATGAAAAACCTGTCCGTGAACCCCTCCCTGAACACCCGCCGCAAGCTGCTGGGCGCAGGCCTTGGCCTGGCGGGCCTGTCCGCGCTGGCGCCGCTGGCCGCACGCGCCGATGACAAGTACCCCTCGCGCCCGATCACGCTGGTCGTGCCGTTTCCGCCCGGCGGTTCGGTGGACATCATGGGCCGCCAGTACGCAGAGCCTCTGTCGCGCATCCTGGGCGTGCCCATCGTGGTGGAGAACCGGCCCGGCGCGGGCGGCTCGGTGGCCACGCAGTACGTGTCGCGCGCCAAGCCGGACGGCTACACCCTGGTCGTGTCCTCGCAGAGCAGCCACCTGGCCAATCCGCTGACCCAGCCCAAGGTGGGCTACGACCCCATCAAGGACTTCGAGAACATTGCCATCCTGGGCCGCCAGCCCAATGCGCTGATGGTGCATTCCAGCCTGCCCGTGAAGAACTTCCAGGAGTTCATCGAGTACGTGAAGAAGCGCCCCGGCCAGGTCAACTACGGCAGCGCCGGCATCGGCAGCATGGGCCAGCTCAATGTGGAAATGCTCAAGGCCGCCACGGGCATCTTTGCCACGCACATCCCCTACCGTGGCGGCTCGCCGCTGGTCACGGCCGCTATCGGCAACGAGGTGCAGTTCATCCTCGACAACCTGGTCTTCATGCTGCCCCACGTGCAGTCGGGCAAGGTGCGCGCCCTGGTCGTGGCCTCGGAGCAGCGCCTGCCCATGCTGCCCGACGTGCCCACCATGGCCGAGGTCGGCTATCCCCAGCTCAACATGAGTTCCTGGACCGGCATCGCGGCGCCTGCGGGCACGCCCGACGCCATCGTCCAGACGCTGTACAAGGCCATCCGCCAGGCGGCCACGGCGCCGGCCATGGTGGCCAGCCTCAAGGAGCGCGGCGTGGTCGCCCCCGAGGAGATGAGCCCCGCCGCCTTCGAGAAGATGATGGCCGAGCGCCTGAAGCTCTTCGGCGAGGTGGTGCGCAAGGCCCATATCGTGGCCGAGTAAGCAGGGCACGCCCAGGGTGCCCCCAGGGCGCCCCGGATGGCCGGGCGCAGCCGACGTATTTCCATAAGGAGGAGACATGAGCATGACCCCTATCGCCCGCCAGGCTGCCAGCCACCCTTCCCGCCGCCGCGTGCTCGGCGCGGGGCTGGGCCTGGGTGTGCTGGCGCCGCTTGCGGCGCTGGCCGCCGAAGGCAAGGCCGCCGGCTACCCCACGCGCCAGATCAGCTTCATCGTGCCGTTTCCGGCCGGTGGCTCGGTGGACGCCATGGCGCGCCAGTATGCCGAGCCCATGGCGCGCATCCTGGGCGTGCCCATCGTGGTGGAGAACCGGCCCGGCGCGGGCGGCTCGGTGGCTGCGCTTGCCGTGGCGCGCGCCAGGCCCGATGGCTACACCCTGGTCGTGTCCTCGCAGAGCAGCCATCTGGCCAATCCGCTGACCCAGCCCAAGGTGGGCTACGACCCCATCAAGGATTTCGAGAACATCGCCATCCTGGGCCGCCTGCCCAATGTGCTGGTCGTGCCCGCGAGCCTGCCCATCCGCAGCTTTGCGGAGTTCATCGCCTATGCCAAAAAGCATCCTGGCCAGCTCAACTACGGCAGCGGTGGCACGGGCAGCATGGGCCAGCTCAACATGGAGATGTTCAAGGCCGATGCGGGCCTGGACATCACCCATGTTCCCTACCGGGGCGGCACGCTGCTGGTCACCTCGGTGCTGGCGGGCGAGGTGCAGGTGTTCTTCGACAACCTCATCTCCATGCTGCCCCACATCCAGGCAGGCAAGGTGCGCGCCCTGGCCGTGGCCTCCGAGCAGCGCGTGGCACAAATTCCCGATGTGCCCACGCTGGCCGAGGTCGGCTACCCGCAGCTGAACATGAGCTCCTGGACCGGCCTGGCCGCGCCGGCCGGCACGCCCGCGCCCGTGGTGCAGGCCCTCTTCAAGGCCGTGCGCCAGGCCGCCACGGCGCCGGCCATGGTGGCCAGCCTGCAGGACCGTGGCGTGACGCCGCCCGAGGAAATGAGCCCTGCCGCCTTCGAGGCCATGATGTCCGAGCGCCTGAAGCGCTTTGGCGAGGTGGTGCGCAGGACGGGCATCGTGGCCGAGTGAGCCTGGCCCGCCAAGGGCCTGCCCTCAGTCCAGCTGCACGCCCACCTCGCGCACCAGCCGCCCCCAGTCCGCCAGGTCCTGGCGCAGCGTGTCGGCGAATTGCGCGGGCGTGGTCCGGGGCAGATCGGTCAGGTTGAGCTCGCCCAGCTTTTTGGCCGTGGCCGGGTCCTGCAGCAACTGATTGATGGCGGCGTTGAGCTTGTCCACGATGGGCTGCGGCGTCCTGGCCGGCGCGAAGACGCCGTACCAGGAATAGTTGTGGAACGGGTAGCCCGCCTCGGTCAGGCTGGGCAGGTCCGGCTGGCTGGGAATGCGCTTGTCACCGCTGTGGGCGATGGCGCGCACGCGGCCCGCACGCACCAGCTCCACCGTTGACGAGGTGTCTGCAAACGCCGCCTGCACCTGCCCGCCCAGCAGGCCCTGCACGCAGGGGCTGCTGCCCTTGTAGGGCACATGCTGCATCTGCAGGCCGGCCTGCTTGAGCAGGAATTCCATGGTCAGGTGCCCGCCCGAGCCCTGGCCCCAGGAGCAGTAGCTGAGCTGGCCTGGCCGTGCGCTTGCATAGGCCACGAACTCCTTGAGCGTGTGCACGGGCAGATCGCGCGAGACCAGCAGCAGATTGCCGGCGCGCCCTATCTGCGCAATGGGCGTGAAGTCCTTCACCGGGTCATAGGGCACCTTGCGGTAGAGGCTGGGGTTCACGGCCATGGACGCCGTGTAGGTGAACAGCAGCCGGTAGCCGTCCGGCGCACTGCGCGCGGCCTGCTCCACGCCGACCAGGCCGTTGGCGCCGGGCCGGTTGTCCACCACGAAGGGTTGCTTGAGCAGCCGGGTCAGGCCTTCGGCAAACACCCGCGCGATGGTGTCCGTGCCGCCGGCGGCGGCCGTGGGCACGATCAGCGTGACGGGGCGGGCGGGGTAGTTGCCGGCATCCTGTGCCGGCTGGGCGTGGCCTGTGCAGGCCATGGCCAGCAGCAGTGCCAGGGCCATGCCGTGCTTCTTCATCGTCTTCATGCACTTGTCTCCTTGTGTCGCCTTGAGTCGCCTTGCCTGTGCGCGGCCCCGTCAGCGCAGCCCCAGGCGCGCCTGCGTGCCTTGCTCGATCATGTCGGCCCCCACCCGGTAGAGGTTGCGCGAGACATAGCTGTCCACCTCGCGCGCACGCTCGCGCAGCCAGGCGGCCTTCAGGCTGCGGGCCTGGCCGATCTCGGGCGCGTCTCCGGTCGCCGTGGCCAGCACGTCGATCACATGCAGGGCCAGCTGCCACTGGCCCGCGTCGGCCAGCGCCTGGGCGCTGGCCACCAAGCCGGGCTTGTCGGTGATGGCATCGGCAATGGCGGCGCCTGCGGCCTCGGGCGGGGCCGGGTGCAGCGTGGTCGGGTTGCGGTCCCACCAGCCGTTTTCCGAACGGTAGATGTCGCGCACGATGTAGCTGGGGTCGCCATAGGTGGGCTTCATCCACTCCACGCCGAACAGCTCCTGCGGATAGTCCATGGCCGCGAGCACCTGCTGCTCGTTCAGGCCCTCGTTCATCAGGTGCACGACTTCGGCGCGCAGCCAGCGCAGCGCCTGTGCGGTGTGCAGCAGCACCTGCTGCACGGCCTGCTCGCCCTCGATCACGGGACCGAACTCGCGCACGGCCTTGAGCGGGCGCAGCGCGGCCATGGCCTGCAGCGTGTCGGCCCAGCGCACGGTGTCGCGCAGCGTGCGAAACGGCGTGCCGATGTTGGGGATGGAGTCCAGCAGCGCCGCGCCGCCGTACAGCACGCGCTGGCCGGGGCTCCACAGCGCGATGGCGTCGTCGGTCTCGGACGGCGCCCAGAACAGCTCGATGCGGCTGTCCCCGCTGCCTATCTCCAGCCGCGTGTCGAAGGTTTCGGTGGGCTCGTGCATGTCCAGCCGGTGCTCGAAAAAGCCCGCGCTGCGGTTGAACTGGATCTCGGCCATGCGGTGCTGCAGCGCCCGGGTCTCGCGGTAGCGTGCCTGGCGGCGCGGCAGGTTGCGGTGCGCGATCAGGCGCGGCACAGGTTCTCCGCGCGCGGCCGCATGCTCCAGCCAGGCGGGCACGCCCGCGTTGTAGCCGATGTGGCCGTGGCTGTAGCACAGCGCATGCACGGGCGCGTCGCTGAGCTGGCGCAGGCTGGCGATCATGTCCTGGCTGACCTTGCCGCCGGGGCCGGCGTCGATCACCACCAGGCCCGCGTCGGTCTCGGCCACAAAGGACTGGCCCTGGCCGCGCAATATGTGCAGGCCCGGCGCCACGGTTTCGCTGCCGGTGCCAACCAGCAAAAAGGGCTTGTCGTCGTCTCTGGCGTTCATGGGGTCTCCGGGTCTGGTTCGATGGGGGGCAGGGCGTAGCGGCCGTCCAGCAGTTCGGGCCGTGGCATGTAGGCGCGCAGGCACAGGTAAAAGCCTTCGCGCGGCGCGGGCAGCCAGTTGGCGCGGTGGTCTTCGCTGGCCGGCGGCGCATGGCTGATGTGGATAGTCAACCCGCCATCGCCATCGCCATCAGCGTCGGGGCGCAGGCCCGGCGTGCGGTCGCCGATGGCATAGCGGTCGATGGGGTTGTCCACCAGCATGCAGTCGTGGGCGCCGTAGAGGGTCAGGGACCAGAAGGCCTGCACGGGCGGCAGCGCGCCTGGGGCAAAGCGCAGCCGGTAGCGGCGGCTGCCATGCAGGGGCCGGCCCTGGGCGTCATGCCAGGCCAGCGGGTAGATGGCCTCGCGGCTTTCCAGCATGCCGATGTACTTGAGCGCAATTTCGGCGCGGGCCTGGAAGTCGTCGCCAAAACTGCCTTCGACCAGGGCGGGGAGTTCCCAGCCCGAGTCCAGGCGCCGGCCCGTGCTGGCCGCGCGCAGCCGGGGCAGCACGCTGTCCAGGGCGCGCTGCAGTGCGGCTTGCTGTTGCGCATCGGGTGCGCCCAGCCCGGCGCCCAGGCCGACGGCAGCAAAGCGCGCGACCCGTGCGGCATGCCCTGCCGGCGGCGGGTTGTCGCGCAAGGCGGCATTCACCTGGGCTGCATAGTGCTCGGCATTTGGCGGGGCCTGGGGATCGCAGTCCGGGTCGAAGGCGCGGGCCTGCGAGGGCGTGCCCGCCTGCCAGTCGGCCAGCGGGCGCACCGCAAAGCCGTCCTGCAGCGCGTGCACGGCGGGCAGGTCATGCTCGCCATCGACCAGGATGCGGCCTATCACCCACAGCCAGGGCGTGGGCGCGGCAATGTGTGCGCCGGGCGCATCGAACGGTGGCGGCAGCGCCCCCTGCCAGCCGGGCGGCGTGACAAGGAAGGAGCGCGCAGCCGTGCCCGTCAGGCGCTGGCCCAGGTGGGCGAAGGGGTTGGTGAAGAAGTCCAGCAGGCCCAGGACGTAGTAGCGGCCCGCCGTGTCGGGCACGTCGATCACCAGCGGCCCGGCGCCCAGGTCCAGCCAGGCGTTGGTGTAGAGCGTGTCGTTGTTGGGCGTGACCACGCGGCTGGTGCCGGCGCGCAGCAGCTGGCGTGCATGCACGAACTGGTTGCACCAGCGCAGCGGTGCGGGCGCGGCCTCGCCCGCCGCATTGCGCCGGGGCGAGGTGGCCGCGCGCATGCGGCGCATCTCGTACAGCGGGCAGGTGTGGATGACGGCCTCCTCGGCCAGGGTGCTCAGGTCCATGGCGTGTCTCATGCGGCCACGGGCTGCAGGGGCGGAACAGGCCATTGGTGCGCGTCTGCCTGCGGGTGGTACATGCGCAGGATGAGGTAGAAGCGCCCGTGCGGCGTGGGCAGCCAGTTGGCGGCGCCCTGTGCCGGCCGGGCATGGCCCAGGTCGATCTGCAGGCTGCCGTCGGCCTCGCGCAGCAATCCCGGCGTGCGGTCCCCTATGGAGTGGCGGCCGATCTCGTTGCCGTAGAGAAAGCGGTCGGCGTCATACAGGGTGACCGACCAGAAGGCGTCGGCCGGCGGCATGTCGGCGGCATTGAAGCGCAGCACATAGCGCTGGCTGCCGTCCAGCGGCTGCAGGCCTGCGTCGTGGTGGGCGGCGGCGTAGATGGCCTCGCTGGTGGCCAGCGCGCCCAGGCCCAGGTAGGCGGTGCGTGCGCGGCCCAGGTACTCGCTGCCGTAGCGGCCGGTGGACGGCGTCATGGTCCAGGGCCGGGGACGGCGGTTGCGCCCCATGGCGGCCACGGTGCGCACGCCGTCGGCAAAGCCCTCGGTCAGGCCTTCGCGCACGGGCTCCTCCAGCTGCTCCCACGCCATGTGGGCGCTGGCCACCAGGCCGGCCTGGCCGAACCAGGCCAGCAGCCCCTGGTCCTCCTTGCGGCCAGGCGCCTCGGCCAGCGCATGGCAGAGGTTGGCAAAAAATCGCGGCGCAACCTCGGCCGCAGGCTCCTGGTTCTCGAAGGCGGCCGCCATGGCGTCCACGGGCGGGCCGACCCAGTTCGTGACGGCGGCCGGGCGGCCTCCTTTCGGCGTGCCTGGCGCGGGCTCCAGCCGGATGTCGGCCTGCAGTGCGCGGGCTGCAGGCCAGTCGGGCGCATCGCCCACCACGGTGCGGCCGATCAGCCAGACCAGGTTGCTGGGGCAGTGCACCAGGCGGTGGCCGGCCAGGTGTTCCGGCACCTGGCCGCCCGGCCCGACCAGGACCACGGTCTCGCCTTCGGGCGCGCAGTTGCGCGGTCCCAGGTTCTCGAAATTCTCGGTATAGGCGTCGTACAGGGCCAGCACGAAGTAGCGGCCCGGATGCGCGGCGCTGGAGGGCACGGTCAGCAGGCGCGGGCCGTCGGCCAGGTGGATCCAGGCCAGCGAGTACAGCAGGTCGTTGGCGGGCGTGACCACGTCGCGGTCCTCATGGGTGGAGGGGCGCTGGCTGTGGTGCAGCGTGTCGAAGTCGCCGCGCATGTCCAGGCCCAGGCCGGTGGCGCGCGCGGCGCCGGCATCGGTCTGCAGGCGGCAGGTGCGGTAGGTCTCTATCAGCGGATAGCCGTAGACAAAGGCGGCCAGGCCGATGGAGCGCGCCAGGGCGCGGCGGACTTCGGGCAGGGAGGGAGGGGTCGGGTTCATGTCCATTGTTTTCTTCAGGGCAGGAGGGGGTCAGTCGAGGGTCACGCCCGTGGAGCGCGCCAGGTCCAGCGCCACGGGCAAAAAGGCGGCGTAGGCGGCGCTGGCCTCGGCCGGGCTGTTGCCCTGGGCCTCCAGGCCCAGCGCCTCGACACGCTGGCGCACCTGGGGCTCGCGCATCACCGCGGCGACCTCGCGGCCCAGGCGTTCGACGATGGCGTCGGGCGTGCGCACGGGCGCCATCAGCGAGATCGATCCCGTGATGGCATACACGGGCTCGCGGTAGCCCTGCTCGGCAAAGGTGGGCACATCGGGCAGGGCCTTGCTGCGGCGCGGTCCGGCCACGGCCAGGGCGCGCAGCTTGCCGGCGTCGATGAAGGGCTTGAGCGTGGCGGCCGAGCCCAGCGTCATCTGGATCACGCCGCTGATCAGGTCGATGGACATGGGCCCCTCGCCCTTGTAGGCCACGTGCAGCGACTGCAGGCCGTAGGCCTTGTCCATGAAGACCTGGACCTGGTGCGGCTGCGTGCCCGCGCCCCAGGAACCCATGGCGTACTTGCCCGGCGACTGGCGCACGGCCTCGACCAGTCCCTTGAAGTCCTTGGCCGGCACGGCCGGGTTGACCGCCATCACCATGGAGGGCGAGACCACGTCCGAGACCATGCGCAGCTCGGTGCGCGGGTCGTAGGGCAGCTTCTTGTAGAGCACCAGGTTGGCCGTGATGGGCCCGGGCACGGTCAGCAGCAGGGTGTGGCCGTCGGGCGCGCTCTTGGCCACATGCTCGGTGCCGATGATGCCGCCCGCGCCGCTGCGGTTGTCCACCACCACGGGCTGGCCCAGGCGCTTGGCCAGGCCCTCGGCCAGGATGCGCGCCACGGTGTCGGTGGAGCCGCCTGCCTGGTATTGCACGACGATGCGCACGGGCCGGGCGGGATAGCCGTCCTGGGCCAGCGCGGCGCTGCAGGCCAGGGCAAGGCAGGTCAGTGCGGCGGTGCGCAGCAGGGGTGTGTTCATGGTGGCCTCCGGGTGGGAGATGGAATGGGCATTGGCTTTCATGCAGCCTCCCTGCCGATGACCAGCGCATCGACGGCCACGCAGCCGCCGTCCTCGCGCGGGCGGGCGATCAGGGGGTTGATCTCGGCGCTTTCCAGCGTGGCGCCTGCGCGCTGCGCAAAGCCGGCCAGGGCGCACAGCGTGTCGGCAATGCTGTCCAGATCCACGCGGGGGCGGCCGCGCGCGCCGTCCAGCACGGCAAAGGCCCGCAGCTCGCGCACCATGGCCAGCGCGTCGTCGCGCGTGATGGGCAGCAGGCGCAGCGAGACATCGCGCAGGATCTCGGCATGGATGCCGCCCAGCCCGAACATCAGCACCGGGCCGAACACCGGGTCGCGGTGCACGCCGGCGATGCACTCCACGCCGCCCTGCACCATGGGGGCGGCCAGCGCGCCGTCGATGTGCGCATCGGGCCGGGCCTGGCGCGCATTGGCCAGGATGCGGTCGAAGGCGGCCTGGGCGCCGGCCGCATCCGCCAGGTTCAGTGCCACGCCGCCCACGTCGGACTTGTGGGCGATGGCATCGCTGCAGACCTTGAGGGCAATACGTCCGCCCATCTCCTGCGCTGCCTGCACGGCTTGCGCTGCCTCGGCCGCCGTGCGCACCAGCCGGTGCGGCACCACGGGCACGCCGGCCTCGGCCAGCAGGGTCATGCTGCGCTGCTCCGACAGCGTGCCCGCCGGCAGGTGCAGCGCGCTGCCTGCATCGGCCATCGCGGGCAAAGCCTGCGGTGTTTCATGCAGGCGGGCCAGCGCGCCAATGCAGCGTATGGCCGCGCCCGGGTCGGCAAACACCAGGCAGCCCAGCGCCTCCAGCGCATCGCGGCGCTCGGGCGGGCACAGCGTGCTGACGGCCAGCAGGATGTCGGGATTGTGGGTGCGCAGCGTCTGCACCAGGCTTTGCAGCACGGGCCAGAAGGCGTCGGACAGGCCGCCTGCCGCGAAGAAGCCCAGCCAGCTGTCGAACTGCCGGTCGGCCAGCATCAGGCGGGCGCTGCGCTCCAGCAGCGTCATGTCGTTGGTGACCTGGCCCGTGATGTCCACGGGGTTGCGCGGCGCGGCAAACGGCACCCATTCGCGCAGCTGGCGCTGGGCCGCATCGGACAGCGGTGCCACATCCAGGCCGGCTGCGCTGGCATCGTCGGCCATCATGGCGCCCACGCCGCCCGAGACCGTGAACAGTCCGATGGACCGCCCCTTGGGGGCCCGCGCGATGGAGGCACTGGCCGCCAGCGCGAAGAAGTCGGTGATGGAATGCGCGCGCAGCACGCCGTAGCGGCGGAACACCGCGTCATAGACGGCATCGTTGCCCGCCAGCGAGGCCGTGTGCGATGCGGCAGCGGCCGCGCCCAGGGCGCTGGTGCCCACCTTGCACATGACCACGGGCTTGCCGCGCTCCTGCGCCAGGGCCAGGGCCGCGCGCAGCCGGGGGCCGTCGCGGCAGCCTTCCATGTAGGCCATGATCACGTCGGTCTCGGGGTCCTGGGCCAGCCAGGCCAGGCCATCGGCCAGCTGCACATCGGCCTCGTTGCCCGTGGTGGCCCACAGCGACAGGCCCAGCCCACGCTCGCGCGCCAGGCTGTAGGCATAGGCACCGAAGGCGCCCGACTGGCTGACCATGCCGATGCGCCCGGGCCGCACCAGCCCGCCGCCCGGCGCGGGCGAGAACGTGGCGTAGACCTGGTGGCCGGGGCGCATGAAGCCCAGGCAGTTCGGGCCGATGAGGCGTATGCCCGCCTCCTGCGCGCGCCGCGCCAGCGCCTGCTGGGCGGCCGTGCCGTCGGAGCCGGTCTCGGCATAGCCCGAGGAAAACAGCACCATGGACTGCACGCGCGCGGCGGCCGCATCCTCCAGCACGCCGGCCACCTGCGACTGCGGCACGGCGACGATGGCCAGGTCCACCGGCGCGCCGATGGCGGCCAGCCGCTCGTGCGCGGGCAGGCCCTGCACGCGGCTGGCGCGCGGGTTCACCGCATACAGCGCGCCGCCGTAGCCGAAGCGCAGCAGGTAGTCCAGCGGAATGCCGCCGATCTTGCTGGCCTGGTCCGAGGCGCCGACCACGGCGATGGAGCGCGGCGCAAACAGCGCGTCGAGCCGGGAAGTGTCGAAGCAATGGCTGTCGGTCATGTGTGTCCCTCAGAAGTTGTGGCGCACACCCAGCGCCAGGGACCGCACGCCGTCGCCGCTGTTGGCGGCCACCGGCACGTTGGCAATGGCGGCCGAGGCATTGGCCGCGTTGCCCAGCTGCAGCCAGCGCGCGTAGAGCACGGTGCGCTTGCTCAGCGCGTAGTCGTAGCCCAGCGTCCAGGTGTTCTGGGCGCGGTCCGTACCGCCCACCTCGCGCCGCGCCACCGAGACCAGCAGCTTGGAGCGCGCATCCAAGCTCCAATCGGCGCCCAGCTGGGCCAGCTTCGCCTTGGGTGTGCCGGCACGGTCCACGCGGTTGATGACGTAGTTGCCCGTCAGGCGCAGGCCGTCCAGGGCTTCCCAGCTGGCCGACAACGCCTGGTAGTGGCTGGTGGCGGGTGCGGCCACAGGTGCGGCGGCGCTGCCTTCCACGGACTTCTGGAAGCTGTAGGCCAGGAACCAGGGCTTCTGGTTCCAGCCCAGCGTGGCGCCGTAGAGGCGGCCGTTGTTGCTGTTCGGCGAAGCCACTTCGCCGAAGGAATAGGCCAGGTCCGCCAGCCAGGGCTGGCCTGCCGGCGTGCGGTAGCGCACCAGGTTGTTGGCCCGCGCCGCAAACGGCCGCAGGCTGGCCTGGGCATCGGTGGCCGACACCAGGTTCAGCGAGGAAAACAGCGCGTTCATGCCCAGCGGATCGGCGCGGAACAGCGCGCCGAACATGGGCGTATACATGCGGCCCATCTCCACGGCGCCCCAGCCGCTGTTCAGTCCTACCCAGGCCTGCCGCGTGAAGGCCAGGCCCGGGCCGGGAATGGTGCCCAGGCCCGTGTCCGGCGCCACGCCGGCCTCCAGCATGAACTGGGCGCGCAGGCCGCCGCCCAGGTCCTCGCTGCCGCGAAAGCCGATGCGCGATGCCGCGCTGCCCCCGTCCTCCAGCCGGCTCAGGCGCGTGGCGCCCGACCTTGCGCTGTTGATGTGGACGTCGACGATGCCGAACATCTCCACGCTGCCCTGCGCCCACGCGGACGTGCCCAGGGCCGCCATGCCGCCGGCGGCCAGCCAATGCTTGTGCTTCACGAACTTGTCTCCTTGGTAGCGCCCCGGATGCTTTGCCCGGTGGCTTGCTTGCTACTATCCCGAGCGACAGGGGATGCACTCTGTCAAGCCATTGACAAATGGCGGTACATGGGCACCGGACTAACCCGGGGCCTTCGACATCGTGAGAGAACCATGCGCTCCAAGCCTGCTCCCGTGGCCGACCCTTCGGCGCTGATCCGCCGCGCCCTGGGCCTGTGCCGCATGCTGCGCAACTGGCCGCCCGAGGTGCTGGATGAGCTGACGGCGCTGTCCCGCCTGGGCCGCTACGAGCGCCACCAGCAGGTGCGCGCCGCCGACCCCAAGCGGCGCGAGGTGCTGGTGGTGGCTTCGGGCTGCGTGGAAGTGGGCGGCGTGGACGCCACGGGCTCGCGCTTCGTGCTGTCCATGCACAGCGCGGGCGACATCGTCGGCCTGGCGCGGCTGCTGGAGCACACGCAATTCGTCTACGACTACCACGCGCACCAGCCCACGGTGCTGGTGGAGATTCCCGGCGAGTCCTTCCTGGCCCTGCTCGATGCCCATCCGCCGCTGTGGAAGGACATCTGCCTGCTGGTGCTGGCACGCATGCACGAGCTGATCGTCGTCCAGCAGCGCCACGCCTTCAGCAACATCGACAACCGCGTGGCCGAACTGCTGGCGCGGCTGGCCCCCACGCATGGCCAGCCCGCGCCCGACGGGCAGGGCGTGGTGCTGCGCATCTCGCAGAGCGACCTGGCCGCCATGCTGTCGGTCTCGCGCCAGACCATCAACAAGGAGCTGCGCCTGCTGGAGCAGCGGGGCCTGCTGCAGGCCGCCTATGGCCGGCTGACCATCGTCGACCTGGCGGGCCTGCTGCGCCTGTCCGATGCGGGCGCGCGGCCGGGGCCCTAGCCCCGGTCCGCGGGAATCAGTCCTCGTCCAGAGGCGAGGCATCCTCGCCGAACAGGGCCTGGCCGTCGGCGCGCAGCAGCTCCAGCATGTGCCGGGCTGCGGGCGACAGATAGCCGTCGCGCCGGCAGGTCACGCCCAGGTGGCGGCGCAGCGTGGTGGCCGGCAGGCGCACTTCCCTGAGCGTGCGGCTGCGCTCCAGCCGCAGCGTGTGGCGCGAGACGAAGGTCAGCAGATCGGTCTTGGCCACCATGCGCGGCAGCAGCGGGATGGAGCCCGCCTCCACCTGCACCGTGGGCGCCGGCATGCCGCGCGAGGTGAAGGCCTGGTCCAG
The DNA here is from genome assembly GCF_001598795.1 of Delftia acidovorans NBRC 14950. Classification (GTDB taxonomy): domain Bacteria; phylum Pseudomonadota; class Gammaproteobacteria; order Burkholderiales; family Burkholderiaceae_C; genus Comamonas; species Comamonas acidovorans. Next base: position 25,307 of record NZ_BCZP01000014.1, read on the forward strand.
CCATTGCCGGCTGGGAATGTTGGCGCTGGGCAGGGCCCAGGGATGGCGCAGCAGCGCGGCCATGGTGATGCGCTGGCGCTCGAAGACGGGATGGTCCTGGCGCGCCGCGACCACCACCACATCCTCGGCAATCGGGTGGGAGACCAGCTCCGGATCGCCCTCGGCCGTGAGGCCGATCAGCAGGTCCAGTTGGCCCTCGCGCAGGCGGTCGCGCAGTTCCCAGCTGGGGCCGATCACGATGCTGATGGTGATGCGCCGCCCGTCGGCCAGGGCTTTGCTGCACAGCTCGGGCAGCAGGTGGTCGGCGGCCACCGGCCCGCTGCCGATGCGCACATGGCCGGCATGGCCTTCGTTGAAGTCGCGCACCTCGCGCAGCGCCTCCTGGCTGGCATTGCGTAGCATGCGTGCGCGCGCCAGCAGCACATCGCCCAGCGGCGTGAGGCGTATGCCGCGCCCGGCACGCTCGAACAGCGCGCCGCCCACGGTCAGTTCCAGGCGCTGTATGCATTTGCTCAGCGCGGGCTGGGTGCGCCCCAGCTGTTCTGCGGCCCGGCCCAGGTGCCCGAGGTCGGCCACGATCTCGAAGAAGCGCAGGTCGCGCAGGTGCAGGTCCATCGATGAATAAAAGTGATGTTTGAATGAACATTATCGAATGGACGGAATGGATGGCGCTCACAAGAATGCGGTGCATCGACAAAGCGAATTGCCCGTTTCCATGACCGCCACTACCCACCCGCCCACCGTTTTCGTGACCGCGCCACGCCTGGCGCCCGCCGGGCTGCAGCGACTGCAGGCGGCGCACTGCCGCGTGCTGTACCTGCAAGACGGCGGCGGCGAGGCCGAGGTTGCCGCCGTGCTGGCACGCGAGAGCGTCGATGCCGTGATCTCGCGCACGGCCACGCTGTCGGCCGCTGCCATCGCGGCCTGTCCCACGCTCAAGGTCATCTCCAAGCACGGCGTGGGCGTGAGCAATATCGATGTGGCCGCGGCCAGCCAGCGGGGCATTCCGGTCTATGTGACGCCGGGCGCCAATGCCCAGTCCGTGGCCGAGATGACGCTGGGCCTGATGTTCGCGGCCGCCCGCCGCATCGCCTGGATGGATGCCGAGCTGCGCGCCGGCCGCTGGTCCCGCGCCCAGGACGGCCTGGAGCTGAGCGGCCGCACCCTGGGCCTGCTGGGCTTTGGCCAGGTGGGCCAGCGCGTGGCGCGCGTGGCGCTGGCGCTGGGCATGCAGGTGGTGGCCTTCGATCCTGCGTTCGATCCGGCCTGCGCCCCAGGGCCCGGCACCGTGGCCGGCGTGCGCATGCTGGGCTCGGTGGACGAGCTGCTGCCCCTGTCCGATGTGCTCAGCCTGCACGTGCCCCTGAATGCCCGCACGCGCCATCTGCTGGATGCCGGCCGCATCGCCCAGCTGCCGCGCGGCGCCCTGCTGGTCAACACCGCGCGGGGCGAGGTGGTGGACGAGGCGGCGCTGATCGACGCCCTGCGCAGCGGCCACCTGGCCGCCGCCGGCCTGGACACCATGGCCGAGGAGCCTCTGCCTGCGGGCCACGCCCTGGCCGCGCTGGACAACGTGGTGCTGACGCCCCATGTGGGCGGCTCCACGCCCGCCGCGCTGGCGGCCATGGCCGACATGGCCGCCGCCAATGTGCTGGGCTGGCTGCAGGGCAGCCCGGCCGACCCTTCCCACTGCGTGAACCCCGAGGTTCTGCGCTGAGCTGTTTTTCCCGGAGATTTGCCATGACCACCCCATCCAGCCAATGGCCTGCGGGCTACCGCATCCATCCGCGCGCCGCAGGCCCCGAGGCCGGCGTCGTCCAGGCCTTCAAGGCCATTCCCGTGGCCGCCATCGGCGACGCCATGAGCCGCAATGTCGGCGCCATCGGCCTGCGCCAGTACCACGCGCGGCTGGAGGCCGTTCTCTGCGGCCCCGCCGTCACCGTGCGCGTGCGGCCCGGCGACAACCTCATGATCCACAAGGCGCTGATGATGGTGCAGCCCGGCGATGTGCTGGTCATCGACGGCGGCGGCGATGTCTCGCAGGCCCTGGTTGGCGGCCTGATGCGCACCACCTGCCTGGCGCGCGGCCTGGGCGGCCTGGTCATCGACGGCGCCATCCGCGACCTGTGCGAATGGGCGCAGGACGGCATGCCCATCTTTGCGCGCGGCCACACGCACCGCGGGCCCAGCAAGGACGGCCCGGGCGAGATCAATGTGCCCGTGGCCTGCGCCGGCCTGGCCGTGCTGCCCGGCGACCTGATCGTGGGCGATGCCGACGGCGTGATCGCCGTGCCCGCGGCCGAGGCCGCCGAGGTGCTGCGCCGCAGCCAGGCCCACCTGGCCCGCGAGGCCGTCATCCGCGAGACCAACCGCAGCGGCACGGCCGACCCCGAGCGCTTCGACGCCGTGCTGCGCGCCAAGGGCCTGCCGGTCTAGCGTCTAGCGCGCAGGCCGCGCCCGACTTTTTCCCGCCATAACGATCCCAAGGAGACAAACAATGACAATGCGCAGACGGCATCTTCTGGGCGGCGCTGCCGCCGCCCTGGCCACGGCCTTCCCTGCACTGGCGCTGGCCCAGGGCGAATGGCCGCAGCGGCCCGTGCGCCTGGTCGTACCGTTTCCGCCCGGCGGCGGCACGGATGCCACCTCGCGCCTGGTGGCCGACCGGCTCAACCTCGCCATGGGCTGGACCATGGTCATAGACAACAAGCCCGGCGCGGGCGGCAACATCGGCCTGGATGCCGTGGCCAAGGCCGCGCCGGACGGCTACACCATCGGCATGGGGCAGGCCGCCAACCTGGCCATCAATCCCAGCCTCTACGCCAATATACCCTTCGATGCGCTCAAGGACTTCACGCCCATCGCCAGCGTGGCCCTGCAGCCCGTGGTGCTGACCGTGCGGCGCGACTCGCCCTTCAAGAACCTGCAGGACTTCATCAAGGCGGCCAAGGCCAGGCCCGGCACCTACGGCATCGCCCAGGCCGGCAATGGCACGGTAGGCCACCTGGCCGGGGAAATGCTGGCCCGCCGCGCGGGCATCGAGGTGCTGCAGGTGCCCTACAAGGGCGCCAATACCGCGCTCACCGACCTGATGGGCGGGCAGGTGGACCTGTACTTCGGCAACACGGTGTCGGTGATGTCGCAGCTGGCCACGGGCAAGATCCGTGCGCTGGCCGTCACCTCCGCCCAGCGCGTGCCGTCCCTGCCCGATGTGCCCACGGTGGCCGAGCAGGGCTATCCGGGCTTCGAGGCCTCCACCTGGCTGGGCCTGGTGGGGCCGGCCAACCTGCCCGCCCCCATCGCCGAGCGCATTGCCGACGCGACCATGAAGCTGCTGGCCACCAAGGAGGTCAAAGAGAAGCTGGCCCAGGAAGGCAGCATGGCCACGCCCGCCAATGGCGCGCAGTTCGGCGAGTGGATTCGCAGCGAGCACGCCAAATGGGGCAAGCTGATCCGCGAGGGCAAGTTCCAGATCAACTGACCATGGCAGCCCCAATCGAGGTCGACCGGCTCGACACCCCCAGTTCCTCCGCACCCGCAGGTGCGGGCCAGGACTCCTCCACGCCGCACAGGCTCAGGCGCATCCTGTCGCTCGATGATTTCGAGCGGGCGGCGCGCCACCACCTGCCTGCGCCGATCTTCGCCTACGTCAGCGGCGGCTGCGAGACCGACAAATCCCTGCGCGCCAACCGCGAGGCCTTCGATGCCCACCGCTGGGTGACGCGCGTGCTCACCGACACTTCGCGGCGCACGCTGGCCACACCGCTGCTGGGCCAGACCTGGGCTGCGCCCTTCGGCATCGCGCCCATGGGCATCAGCGCGCTGTCGGCCTACCGGGGCGACCTGGTGCAGACGCGCGCGGCGGCGGCCGCCCGCATCCCGGCCATCCTGAGCGGCACCTCGCTGATCCGCATGGAGGAGGTGGTCCAGGCCAATCCCCAGGCCTGGTTCCAGGCCTATGTGCCCGGCGAGACCGAACGCATCGTGCAGTTGCTGGGGCGCGTGGAGGCCGCAGGCTTCGCCACCCTGGTCGTCACCGTGGACACGCCCGTGTCGGGCAACCGCGAGAACAACATCCGCGCGGGCTTCTCGACGCCGCTGCGGCCCGGCCTGCGCCTGGCGTGGGAGGGCATCACCCATCCGCGCTGGCTGCTGGGCACGGCGCTGCGCACCCTGGTGCGGCATGGCATGCTGCACTTCGAGAACTCGCAGGCCACGCGCGGCGCGCCCATTCTCTCGTCCACCGTCACGCGCGACTTCGGCGCGCGCGACCACCTGAGCTGGGAACACCTGGCCCTGATACGCCGGCGCTGGAAGGGCCGCCTCGTGGTCAAGGGCATCCTCAGCCCGCAGGACGCGCTGGCCGCGCGCGATGCCGGGGCCGACGCCATCATCCTTTCCAACCACGGCGGCCGCCAGCTCGATGGCGCGGTCGCGCCCCTGCACATGCTGCCCCTGGTGGTGGAGGCGCTGGGCCCGGACTACCCGGTGATGATCGACAGCGGCTTTCGCAGGGGCAACGACGTGCTGGTGGCGCTGGCCCTGGGCGCGCACTTCGTCTTCGTGGGCCGGCCCTTCAACTATGCGGGCGCCGTGGGAGGCGAGGCCGGCGTGCTGCACGCCATCGCCATCCTGGCGGCCGAGATGCGGCGCAACATGGCCCTGATCGGCGTGCAAAACCTGCAGGAGCTGGGGCCGCAGCACCTGCGACCGCGTTAGCCACGCGCCAGTCCCGAGGGTGGCGTGCCCCGCAATTGGCCCGCGGTTTCGCGGCGATGGGAAAATGGCGGAATGACCGCCTCCACCAACACCCTCACGATCACCCGTCCCGATGACTGGCACCTGCACGTGCGCGATGGCGAAGCCATGCGCAGCGTGGTGCCGCATACGGCCGCGCAGTTTGCGCGCGCCATCATCATGCCCAACCTCAAGCCGCCGGTGACCACCGCCGAGCAGGCGCTGGAGTACAAGCAGCGCATCCTCTCGGCCGTGTCCGAGGGCATGGCCTTCGAGCCGCTGATGACGCTGTACCTCACCGACAACCTGCCGCCCGAGGAAATCGTGCGCGCCAAGGCGGCCGGCGTCGTGGCCTGCAAGCTCTACCCGGCAGGCGCCACCACCAACAGCGACCACGGCGTCACCGACCTGCGCAAGATCTACCCCACGCTGGAAGCCATGCAGCGCGAAGGCCTGCTGCTGCTGGTGCACGGCGAAGTCACCAGCAGCGACATCGACCTGTTCGACCGCGAGGCCGCCTTCATCGACCAGCACCTGATCCCGCTGCGCCGCGACTTCCCCGAACTCAAGATCGTCTTCGAGCACATCACCACGCGCGAAGCCGCCCAGTACGTGACCGAGGCCGACCGCTTCGTGGGCGCCACCATCACACCCCAGCATCTGCTGTTCAACCGCAACGCCATCTTCACGGGCGGCATCCGTCCCCACTACTACTGCCTGCCCGTGCTCAAGCGCGAGACGCACCGCCTGGCCTTGGTGGAGGCGGCCACCAGTGGCCTGCCCAAGTTCTTCCTGGGCACCGACAGCGCGCCGCACGCGGCCCATCTCAAGGAACACGCCACGGGCTGCGCGGGCTGCTACAGCGCCCATGCCGCCATCGAGATGTATGCCGAGGCCTTCGACAATGCCGGCGCGCTGGACAAGCTCGAAGCCTTCGCCAGCTTCAACGGCCCGGACTTCTACAGCCTGCCGCGCAACACCGGCAAGATCACCCTGGTGCGCGAAAGCTGGACGCCGCCGGACAGCTTCGCCTTCGGCGAGGCGCAACTGAAGCCCCTGCGCTCCGGCGAAGCCCTGCCCTGGAAGCTGGTTTAAGCTGGCGGGACTGCCACCCGCCAGAGGATTGCCATGCCTGAGCCGCAACCGCGCATCGCCCTGCTGATCGACGCCGACAACGCGCCGGCCGAGATGATCGACGAGATCCTGACCGAGCTGTCGACCTTCGGCGTCATCGACATCCGCCGCGCCTACGGCAACTGGACCAAGCATTCGCTCAGCGGCTGGCAGCGCAAGCTGCTCGATTTCGCACTGCGGCCCATGCAGCAGTTCGACTACTCCAAGCACAAGAACGCCACCGACATGGCGATGACCGTGGACGCCATGGAGCTGCTCTACACCGAGCGGCCCGACGCCTTCGGCATCGTCTCTTCCGACGCCGACTTCACGCCGCTGGTGATGCACCTGCGCTCCAAGGGCGCGGCCGTCTACGGCTTCGGCATGGCGCAGACGCCCCAGCCCTTCGTCAATGCCTGCTCGCGCTTTCTGTATCTGGAGGCGCTGGGCGAGGCGGTGCCCGCCAACGGCAATGGCCAGGACGCCACGCATGAGGCGGGCCAGGCGGCGGTGCCGCCAGTGGCTGCAGCTGCGGTGGCGGCCTCTGTCCAGCCCTCCACTGGTACGGGCAAGGAGCGCGCCCAGGCCGAGCAGGCACCTTCCTCTTTGTCCGCTCCCGAGCCGCAGCGCCCCTGCCTGCGTGTTCCTTCGCAGGAACTGCGCCAGGACACGCGCCTGCTGAGCATGCTGCGCAGCGCCGTCAACGCCACGCAGGACGAAAGCGGCTGGGCCCATGTGGGCGCCGTGGGCGCGCAGATCGGCAACAAGGCATCGTTCGATGCGCGCAACTACGGCTACGCCACGCTCACCAAGCTGCTGGCGGCCACGCAGGCGTTCGAGATGCGCGACGAGGGCACCTCGCGCGTGGCCGTGCGCGACAAGCGCATGGCCAAGGCGCAGTCCAGGCCGTCCGGCAATTGACGTTTCCCATCGACTGGAATGCGCCCTGGCTGCAGGGGCTGCAAACGCAGGGCAGGGCGGCCTGCCAGCGGGTGGAGCAGGGTCGGCCGGTCTGGCAGGCCCTGCAGTCGCTGGCCGATGCGCAGGCGCTGCCCTGGCGCTTTGTGCCCCAGCACGATCTGCCCGAAGGCAAGGCCTACGAGCAATTCATCTTCGAGACGCGCTGCATCCCCACGCGCGACAACCTGCATGACTTCTTCAACGGCCTGATCTGGCTGCGCTGGCCCGCGCTCAAGCAGCGCTGCAATGCCCTGCAGGCCCGCGCCATTGCCCAGGCGGGCGTGGGCGCGCAGCGCGGGCCGCTGCGCGATGCCGTCACCGTGCTGGACGAGAACGGCACCCTGCTGCTGGCGCCGGCCGCGCTGTGCGAGGCGCTGCGCCACCGGCGCTGGCACCAGCTCTTCGTGGAGCAGCGCGCACTGTGGCGGCAGGCAAGGCTGCTGCCCATAGGCCATGCGCTGCTGGAAAAGCTGGTGCAGCCGCGCAAGCCCATCACGGCCCATGTGCTGTGCGTGCACACGGATGGTGCAGGCGCCACGGCAGGCCCCGCCACGGCGGACATCGACGCCTGGCTGGCCGGCAGCATCTGGCTGGAGGCCGACACCCTGGCGTGCAAGCCTTTTGCACCCTTGCCCGTGCTGGGCGTGCCCGGCTGGTGGCGCGAGAACGAGAACTTTTCCTTCTATGATGACTCTCTCGTGTTCCGGGCGCCCCGTTCCGCACAAGCATCACAACAAGGAATGGCAACGGCGCAGGACCCGGCTTGAAAACAGCCGGTGGGGCCCTCACTTTTCAACGCTGCAGGGCCCAGATCCTTTCCCCTTTCCCCACTTTGTGGAGAACCCACTGATGAAACGCATCGCACTTTTTCTTTTGACCAACGTCGCCGTCGTGGTGGTGCTGGGCATCGTCGCCAGCCTGCTGGGCGTCAACCGCTTCCTGACTTCCAATGGCCTGAACCTCGGGGCCCTGCTGGGCTTCGCCTTCATCATGGGCTTTGGCGGCGCCATCATCTCGCTGCTGATCTCCAAGCCCCTGGCCAAGTGGAGCTCGGGCGTGCACGTGATCAACGAGCCGCGCAACGCCGATGAGGCCTGGATCGTCAACACCGTGCGCGGCTTCGCCGACCGTGCCGGCATCGGCATGCCCGAAGTCGGCATCTACGAGGGCGAGCCCAATGCCTTCGCCACCGGCGCCTTCAAGAACTCGGCCCTGGTGGCCGTGTCCACGGGCCTGCTGGAAGGCATGACGCGCGAAGAGGTGGAGGCCGTGATCGGCCACGAGGTCGCCCACATCGCCAATGGCGACATGGTGACCATGACCCTGATCCAGGGCGTGATGAACACCTTCGTGGTCTTCCTGTCGCGCGTCATCGGCTATGCCGTGGACAGCTTCCTGCGCAAGAACGACGAAAGCAGCTCGGGCCCCGGCATCGGCTACTACGTGACCACCATCGTGCTGGACATCGTTCTGGGCTTCCTGGCCGCCATCATCGTGGCCTGGTTCTCGCGCCAGCGCGAATTCCGCGCCGACGCGGGTGCCGCCCAGCTCATGGGCCGCAAGCAGCCCATGATGAATGCCCTGGCCCGCCTGGGCGGCATGCACCCCGGCGAGCTGCCCAAGAGCGTGGCCGCCATGGGCATTGCCGGCGGCATCGGCAAGCTGTTCTCGACCCACCCGCCGATCGAAGAGCGCATTGCCGCGCTGCAGAACGCGCAGAACCTCTGAGTGACCGATCCCGCCGCTACCTTTGGCGGCGGATCTTTACCCAGGCTTCACAAGCCCCTGTCAACAACCGGCAGGGGCTTTTTCGTTGTATCTGCATGGCCGCACTAAGCGCGGCCAGGAGTGCATCGTGAAGTCTGTATCGATTCAAACGCCGGGCCGTCGCCTGGTTCCGGCCCTGGTCCTGGCTGCCGCCACCGTGGCATTGACCGGCTGCGTGGTGGCGCCAGCCTATCCCGTAGGTCCTTCGGGCGAGGTGGTCTACGCGCCCATGGCGCCGCCGCCGCTGCAGACCGAGGTCATTCCGGTCGCTCCCTCGCCGGTCCATGTCTGGATCGGTGGCTCCTGGGGCTGGGGCGGTGGCCGCTATGCATGGCGCCCCGGCTACTGGGCAGCGCCGCCGCATCCCGGCTATGGCTGGCGTCCACACGGCTGGGACCATGGCCCGCGTGGCTGGTACCAGCGCCCGGGCGGCTGGTACCGCCGCTGATTCAGGTGGCGGCAGCGTCGCCGCTGCCGCTGCCACCCTGGCCGGCCTTGGCCAGCAGGAAGTCGATGCAGGTGCGCACGGCCCGCGTCTGATGACGGTCAGGCAGGTACAGCAGGTACATGTGGGTGCCAAAGATGCTCAGTCGGTACTCCTGCAGGGTCAGTACCACCTCGCCGCTGGCCACCTTGTCCTGCACCACGTAGTCGGGCACCAGGCCCACGCCCAGGCCCGCCAGAATGCCCTGGCGCAGGAACGGGAAGTGCTCGGAGATCATGGTCGGCGCCAACAGCACCTCCTGGCGGTCCGTGCCCTGGTAGGCCGACAGGCGCAGCTGGCGGCCCATCACTCCGGCCGTGATCAGTGGGCTGTTGCGCAGCTCGTACAGCGTGGTGGGCAGGCCGTGCTGCTGCGCATACTCGCGTGAGGCGCAGGCCACGTAGTGCACATTGCCCAGGCTGCGCGCAATCACCGACAGCGGCGGCTCCTGGATCACGCGGATGGCGATGTCCACCTCGTCGCGCAAATGGTCGGCCCGGTTCTCGAACAGCACATCCAGCACGATGCCCGGATACAGCCGCTTGAACTCGATCAGCCAGTCGCTCATCACGATCTGCCCATAGCCGCTGGGCACGCTCAGCCCCACGCGCCCCGCCATCCCCTGGCCCAGCGACGTGATCGTCTCGCGCGCCGACATCATCTCGTTCTGGATCGCGCGGCCATGCTCGTACATCCGCATCCCCACCTCGGTCGGCTCCACGCGCCGCGTGGTGCGCCGCACCAGCTGTACCCCCACCGATTTTTCCAGCTGCGTCAGGTGATAGCTCACATTGGCCCGCGTCATCTTCAGCTTGCGCGCCGCCTGGCTCAGATTGCCGCTATCGATGATTTCCACCAGCAGGGTCAGGGAGTTCAGATCCATAGGTATGTCCAGATACTTTGCTTCGCCCACAGCCTATGAAACTGGCGCGCTCCAAAGCCAGGGGCAGCGAGGAAGGGCCGCCCCGCACCGAGGCTGTCGTCCCCCTCCCTTGCGAAGCAAGCAGAGAGGGGGAAGGCGCGCAAGCGCCTCAGGGGGTGTTCAACACTGTCAAATACGTTTTTACAGTCTGTCAATCATTCATGGGATTGTAAAGAACCATTGTCGTAGCAAGAATGGATGTTTTGAGTGGAAAACCCAAGTTCGGAGACATACAGATGAGCGAACAAGCCCAGGCTTCCGTGGTCCAGACCCGCCTTGATGGTGCCGTGCTGGTGGTCAGCATCAACAATCCCCCCGTGAATGCCCTGGGCCAGGCCGTGCGCGCCGGCCTGCTGGCTGCCGTGGAGCAGGCCGAATCGGATGCCGCCGTGAAGGCCGTGCTCATCGTGGGTGAGGGCAAGGCCTTCATCGCCGGTGCCGACATCCGCGAATTCGGCAAGCCCGCCATGCCGCCCTCGCTGCCCGAGGTGCTCAATCGTCTCGAAGCCTCCGACAAGATCGTGGTCGCCGCCATCCATGGCCCGGCCCTGGGCGGCGGCCTGGAAGTGGCCATGTCGGCCCACTACCGCCTGGCTTTGCCGGCTGCCAAGCTCGGCCTGCCCGAAGTCAACCTGGGCCTGCTGCCCGGCGCTGGCGGCACGCAGCGCGCACCGCGCCTGATGGGCGTGAAGGCGGCCGCCGACCTCATGCTCAGCGGCAAGCACCTGTCGGCCAAGGCCGCGCTGGCCGCCGGCCTGGTGGACAAGCTGGTGGACGGCACCGACGCCACGGCCGCAGGTCTGGTCTACGCCAACGAGCTGCTGGCATCCAATACCGCGCCGCGCCGCACGCGTGACATCGAGATTGCCGACAAGGCCGCCGCCCTGGCCGAACTCGACGCGCTGGCCGCCGAGACCGCCAAGAAGAGCCGCGGCCTGTTCTCGCCGCTGAAGATCGTGGAATGCGTGCGCGCCGCCGTGGAGCTGCCCTTCGACGAAGGCATCGCCAAGGAGCGTGCCCTGTTCGTGGAATGTCTGAACAGCCCGCAGCGCGCCGGCCTGATCCACGCCTTCTTCGCCGAGCGCGAAACCGCCAAGATTCCCGAAGCCAAGGCCGCTGCGCCGCGCCACTTTGCCAAGATCGCCGTCATCGGCGGCGGCACCATGGGCGCCGGCATCACGGTGTCCGCGCTGGACGCGGGCCTTGTGGTGACCATGATCGAGCGCGACGCCGACTCCATCGCGCGCGGCCAAGCCAATGTGGAGAAGGTCTACAACGGCCTGATCGCCAAGGGCCGCATGACCGAGGAGGCCAAGGCCGCCGTCATGGCGCGCTACACGCCTAGCACCTCCTATGACGACATCAAGGATGTGGACCTGGTGATCGAGGCCGTGTTCGAGGACCTCGAAGTCAAGAAGGCCGTGTTCAAGGAACTGGACCGCGTCTGCAAGCCCGGCGCCGTGCTGGCCACCAACACCTCCTACCTGGACATCGACGCCATTGCCGCCGCCACCGCGCGCCCGCAGGACGTGATCGGCCTGCACTTCTTCAGCCCCGCCAACATCATGAAGCTGCTGGAGATCGTGGTGCCCGCCAAGGTGGCGCCCGACGTGGTGACCACGGCTTTCGAGCTGGCCAAGCGCATGAAGAAGGTGCCTGTGCGTGCCGGCGTCTGCGACGGCTTCATCGGCAACCGCATCCTGGCCGTCTACAAGCAGGCTGCCGACTACATCATGGAAGACGGCGCCAGCCCCTACGAGATCGACGAGGCCGTGCGCGGCTTCGGCTACCCGATGGGCCCGTTCCAGGTCACCGACCTGGCCGGCGGCGACATCGGCTGGGCCACGCGCAAGCGGCGCGCGGCCACGCGCGATCCCAAGGCCCGCTACGTCGAAGTGGCCGACCGCGTCTGCGAGCGCGGCTGGTTCGGCCAGAAGACGGGCCGTGGCTTCTACCTCTACCCGCAGGGCGCGCGCGTCGGCCAGCCCGACCCCGAAGTGCTGGCCATCGTCGATGCCGAGCGCGCCAAGAAGGGCGTGACGCCGCGCAAGTTCACCCCTGAGGAAATCATGCGCCGCTACATGGCCGCCATGGTCAACGAAGGCGCCAAGGTGGTGGAGGAGGGCATTGCCCTGCGCCCGCTGGATGTGGACGTGACATTCCTGTCCGGCTACGGCTTCCCGCGCTTTCGTGGCGGCCCCATGAAGTGGGCCGACATGCAAGGTTTGGACAAGGTGCTGGCTGACATTCGCGAATTCGCCAAGGAAGACGCGCTGTTCTGGAAGCCCGCTCCCCTGCTCGAAAAGCTCGTGGCAGAAGGCCGCGATTTCGAAAGCCTGAACAAGGCAGCGTAAGCCGCCCCCGCGTTTCCCCGCCATGCCCTTGACCCGCTCCGTCCAACGCAGAGCGGGCAGGGCCGTGCACAACCACAACAATTTTCCAGAGACAAGCAAGGACCGACCATGCGCGAAGCCGTCATCGTTTCCACTGCCCGCACGCCCCTGACCAAGTCGCACCGCGGCGAGTTCAACGTCACGCCCGCCGCCCAGCTGGCGGCCTTCTCGGTCAAGGCCGCGGTCGAGCGCTCGGGCATCGACCCGGCCATGATCGAGGACCTGATCCTGGGCTGCGGCAACCCCGACGGCTTCCAGGGCCGCAACCTGGGTCGCCAGACCGTGCTGCGCGCCGAGCTGCCCCTGTCCATCGCGGGCACGACCATCACGCGCTTTTGCGCCTCGGGCCTGCAGTCCATCGCCATCGCGGCGGGCCGCATCGTGGCCGAGGGCGTGGACGCCATGCTGGCCGGCGGCATCGAGACCATCTCGGGCATCCGCCCCGGCAACAACCTGCCCACCGACATGGACCCCTGGCTGGTCGAGCACAAGCCCGCGCTGTACATGGCCATGATCGATACGGCCGACATCGTGGCGCGCCGCTACGGCATCAGCCGCGAGGACCAGGACGCCTTCTCGCTGCAAAGCCAGCAGCGCACGGCCGCCGCCCAGGCCGCCGACCTGTTCAAGGACGAAATCATTGCCTGCGCCACGCGCATGGCCGAGAAGAACAAGGACACGGGCGAGATCACCTACCGCGACGTGGTCGCCACCAAGGACAACTGCAACCGCGCCTCCACCACGTTGGAAGGCCTGGCCAAGCTGGAACCCGTCAAGGGCCCGGACCAGTTCATCACGGCCGGCAATGCCTCGCAGCTGTCCGATGGATCGTCGGCCTGCGTGCTGATGGAAGCCAGGCAGGCCGAGCGCCTGGGCCTGTCCCCGCTGGGCGCCTTCCGCGGCTTTGCCGTGGCCGGCTGCGAGCCTGACGAAATGGGCATCGGCCCCGTCTTCGCGGTCCCCAAGCTGCTGGCGCGCCACGGCCTCAAGGTCGAGGACATCGACCTGTGGGAACTCAACGAGGCCTTCGCCTCCCAGGCCCTGTACTGCCAGCGCAAGCTGGGCATTCCCAACGAGCGCCTGAACGTCAACGGCGGCGCCATCTCCATCGGCCACCCCTTCGGCATGACGGGTGCGCGCCTGGCCGGCCACATCCTGCTGGAAGGCCAGCGCCGCAAGGCCAAGTGGGGCGTGGTCACCATGTGCATCGCAGGTGGCATGGGCGCCGCAGGCCTGTTCGAAATTTATTGAATAAGCACCCCCTGAGCGGCTGGCGCCGCTTCCCCCTCTCTCGCTTCGCGGGAGGGGAACGACGCCCTTGCTGCGGGGCGGCCCTTGCTCGGCGTCCCTCGCTTAGGGCACGCCAATTTCAGGGCTGCAAACGGCTTACAACGCCACGGATTACTGGGGAATAGCAATGGATTTGCAATTTACGACTGAAGAACTGGCCTTCCGCGACGAGGTTCGCGGCTTCCTCAAGGACAAGCTGCCCGAGGACCTGTCGCACAAGGTCAAGAACGGCCTGCAACTGACCAAGCAGGACATGGAGCGCTGGCACGCCATCCTCAACGAGCGCGGCTGGCTGGCCAACCACTGGCCCGAGCAGCACGGCGGCCCGGGCTGGAGCGCGGTGCAGAAATTCATCTTCGAGCATGAATGCGCACTGGCGGGCACGCCGCGCATCGTGCCCTTCGGGCTGAGCATGCTGGGCCCCGTCCTGATCAAGTACGGCAACGAGGCGCAGAAGGCCCACTGGCTGCCGCGCATCCTCAATGGCGCCGACTGGTGGTGCCAGGGCTATTCGGAGCCGGGTTCGGGCTCGGACCTGGCCTCGGTCAAGACGTCTGCCGTGCGCGATGGAGATCACTACATCGTCAACGGCCAGAAGACCTGGACCACGCTGGGCCAGCACGCCAACATGATCTTCTGCCTGGTGCGCACCAATCGCGAGGCCAAGGCGCAGCAGGGCATCAGCTTCCTGCTGGTGGACATGAACTCGCCCGGCGTGGAAGTGCGCCCCATCATCACGCTGGACGGCGAGCACGAGGTCAACGAAGTCTTCTTCACCGACGTCAAGGTGCCCGTGGAGAACCTGGTCGGCGAAGAGAACAAGGGCTGGACCTACGCCAAGTACCTGCTGACTTACGAGCGCACCAACATCGCGGGCGTGGGCTTCTCGGTGGCCGGCCTGGAAAAGCTCAAGGCCGTCGCCGGCCGCATGCTGCGCAATGGCAAGCCGCTGACCCAGGACCCGCTGTTTGCGGCCCGCCTGGCCAAGGTCGAGATCGACCTGGAGAACATGAAGACCACCAACCTGCGCGTGATCGCCGCCGTGGCCGGCGGCGGCGTGCCGGGCGCCGAAAGCTCCATGCTCAAGATCCGCGGCACCGAGATCCGCCAGGAAATCCTGTCCCTGGTGCGCCGCGCCATGGGACCCTACGCCGCGCCCTTCATCGAAGAGGCCCTGCAGGCCGGCTACGACCAGCCCGCCATCGGCGACGCGGCTGCCGCCACGGCCGCCGCCGCGTACTTCAACTACCGCAAGCTGTCGATCTTCGGCGGCTCCAACGAAATCCAGAAGAACATCATCTCCAAGATGATCTTGGGCCTGTGATCGGCAGCAAGGAAAACGGAACATGAACTTCGAACACACCGAAGACCGCCGCATGCTGGCGGACAGCCTCAACCGCTTCGTCTCCGAGCAGTACGCCATCGAGGCGCGCAACCACGTCGCCTATGGCGAGGAAGGCCACAGCCCGCTGCTGTACGGGCAGTTCGCGGACATCGGCGCCATCGGCGCGCTGTTCCCCGAGGACGCTGGCGGCTTCGGCGGCCAGGGCTTCGACATCAGCGTGGTCTTCGAATGCCTGGGCCGCGGCCTGGTGGCCGAGCCGCTGCTGGGCGCCCTGGTCGTGGGCCAGGCTCTGATCGCGGCCGGCAGCGATGCGCAAAAGGAACAGCTGGCAGCCATCATCGGCGGCACGTCCATCGCGGCCCTGGCCCATGACGAGCCCGGCAGCCACTACGAGCTCAACAACGTCGCCACCACGGCCGTGCGCAGCGGCGACGGCTGGGTGCTGAACGGCGCCAAGGGCGTGGTCGCCTTCGGCGAGAAGGCCGATCTGCTGCTGGTCTCGGCCCGCACCTCGGGCAGCCAGTACGACGAGGCCGGCATCAGCCTGTTCCTGGTCCCCGGCAATGCCGCAGGCATCCAAAAGCGCGGCTACAACCGCATCGAGGGCGGCCGCGCGGCCGAGCTGGTGCTGGACAAGGTGCAGGTCGGCGCAGACGCCCTGCTGGGCGAAGAAGGCCGGGGCCTGTCCCTGCTGGAACGTGTCAGCGGCTACGCCGTGCTGGCGCTGACCGCCGAGGCCGTGGGCGCCATGGACGTGGCCAAGGACCAGACGCTGGAGTACCTGCGCACGCGCAAGCAGTTCGGCGTGCCCATCGGCAGCTTCCAGGCCCTGCAGCACCGCATGGCCGACCTGCTGCTGGAAGTGGAGCAGGCGCGCTCGGCCGTGATCAACGCGGCCGCCGCCATTGCGGACGAAGACCGCGTGGCGCGAGAGAAAGCCCTGTCGGCCGCCAAGTACAGCATCGGCCGCATCGGCACCCTGGTGGCCGAGGAAAGCATCCAGATGCATGGCGGCATCGGCATGACCTGGGAGCTGCCCCTGGCCCACTACGCCAAGCGCCTGGTCATGATCGACCACCAGTTCGGCGACGAGGACCACCATCTGTCGCGTTACATCGCACTCGGCTCGCAACACTGAGCCAAGGAAAGCCGCCATGACCGAAGCGAACCAAGTCCTGCTGATCCGCCGCGAAGGCGCCGTGCTGGTGCTGTCCAACAACAACGTGGCCGCGCGCAATGCGCTGTCGCCCGAGTTCTACGCGGCCGTCTCGGCGGCGCTCAAGAGCGCGGCGACCGACCCCACCGTGGGCGCCGTGGTGCTCACGGGCGAGGGCGGCCACTTCTGCGCGGGCGGCGACCTGCGCCAGCTGGCCAAGCGCCGCGAGCTGCCGGTGCAGGAGCGACGCGCCAAGCTTGAAGGCCTGCATGACCTGATCCGCAGCGTGCGCGACTTTCCGAAGCCCGTGATCGCCGCGGTCGAAGGCGCGGCGGCCGGCGCGGGCCTGTCGCTGGCCCTGGCCTGCGACATGCTGGTGGCGGCGAAGAACGCCGTGTTCTCGGTCGCCTACGTCAAGGTCGGCCTCACGCCCGATGGCGGCGCCACCGCCTTCCTGGCCGAGTTCGTCTCGCGCCAGGTGCTGACCGAGCTGTGCCTGACCGGCGAGCGCATCAGCGGCGAGCGCCTGCATGCCCTGGGCCCCGTCAACCGCCTGTCCGAACCGGGCCAGGCCCAGGCCGACGCCGTGGCGCTGGCCGCCCAGGTGGCCACCGGCCCCGACCAGGCCATGGCCCTGATCAAGGACCTGTGCCGCCAGGCGCCGCGCAACACGCTGGAAGAGCAGCTGGAGCTGGAGGCGCAGTACATGGTGCGCTCGCAGGAGAGCGAGGAATCGCGCGAAGGCATTGGCGCCTTCCTCGAAAAGCGCGCTGCCGACTTCACCAAGCTGCGCGGCTGAAACCGCTCAAGACCTAAAAGACTTTCCAAGGAGACAACGCACATGGCCGACAGCCACAACGATCAGAACCAGGACATCGACTTCCCGCTGGAGGGTGTGCGCGTGCTCGACCTCTCGCGCGTGTTCGCGGGGCCGCTGTGCGGCATGGTGCTGGCCGACTTCGGCGCCGAAGTGGTCAAGGTCGAGCACCCGGGCCGCGGCGACGACACGCGCGACTGGGGCCTGCGCATCGGCAAGACCGAGACCACCTACTACAACAGCATGAACCGCAACAAGCGGTCCATCACGCTGGACCTGCAGACCCCCGAGGGCGTGAAGATCGTCCACGACCTGCTGCCCCAGTTCGACGTGGTCATCCACAACTTCAAGACCGGCGGCGCCGAGAAGCTGGGCCTGGGCTACGAGCAGCTCAAGGCCATCAAGCCCGGCATCATCTACTGCGCCGTGGCCGGCTATGACAGCAGCGGCCCCGAGGCCAAGCGCCCCGGCTACGACCTGGTCATCCAGGGCGAGGCCGGCCTCATGGCGCTCAACGGCGAGGCCGGCACGCCGCCGCTCAAGTTCGGCGTGGCCGTGGTCGATCTCATGACCGGCATGTACGCGGCCCAGGCCATCCTGGCCGCGCTGTTCCGCCGCGAGCGCACGGGCAAGGGCCGCCTCATCGAGATGGCGCTGTACGACAGCGGCATCATGATCACCGGCTACTACGGCCTGGATGCCATGCAGCTCGGCCATGACCCCGAGCGCTACGGCAATGCCCACCCCTCCATCGTTCCCTACGGCATGTATGAGGCGGCCGACGGCCCGCTGATCATCGCCGTGGGCAACAACGCCCAGTTCGACAAGTTCTGCCGCCAGGTGGTGATGCGCCCCGACATCGTCGAGGACGAGCGTTTCTCCACCAACGTCAACCGCGCCAAGAACCGCCTGGAGCTGGGCCCCATGCTCAAGGAACTGATCCGCTCCTTCCCGCGCGATCTGCTGCTGGAGCGCCTGACGGCCGCCGGCATCCCCTGCGGCCGCGTGGCCGGCCTGCACGAGGCCCTGACCAGCGAGCGTACGCGCCGTGGCGGCCTGCTGCAGGACATGCCCCACCCCGTGGTCGGCACCACGCCCGTGTTCGCGCCGCCCTACCGCCTGGACGGCCAGCGCCTGCCCATCCGCCATGCACCGCCCACGCTGGGCGAGGGCACGCGCGAGGTGCTGCACCGGCTGCTGAGCATGAGCGACGAGCAGCTGCAGCAGCTGCAGTCCAAGGGCGTGCTGACCCTGCCCGAGACCCCCGCGCAACAGGGATAAGAGGACCGATCACGCGACTGATTCCACGGGGGCCATTGATGCCCGGCCCCCGACCCGCCAGGTTTGCATGCCGCACCAAGACGGCACCCATAGACAGCAATACCCAGGAGACAAAACCATGAGCAACCAAGTCACACGCCGCGACATTCTTCAAGGGCTGGCCGCCATCGGCGGCACCAGCCTGCTGGCCACGGGCGCCACCAGCGCCCTCGCACAGGCCGGCAAGCCGGCAGCGTGGCCCACCAAGCCCATCCGCGTGGTCGTGCCCTTCAACGCGGGCGGCGCCACCGACATCATTGCGCGCACCATCGGCGAGGCCCTGGCCAGGCGCGTGGGCCAGCCCGTGGTCATCGACAACCGCGCGGGCGCGGCCGGCATCCTGGGCACGGACGCCGTGGTCAAGGCGCCCGCCGATGGCCACACCCTGCTGGTCTCGCTCAGCACCTCCATGCTGATCAACCAGTTCCTCTATACCAAGCTGCCCTACAACCCGCAAAAGGACATCGCCCTGATCACCCAGATCGCGGCGGCGCCCGTCACCCTGGTGGTCCATCCCTCGGTGCCGGCCAACAACATGAAGGAGCTGCTGGCCTACGTGAAGGCCAACAAGGGCAAGCTCTCGTACGGCTCCTGGGGCGTGGGCTCGTATGCCCACCTGGCCGGTGCCTACATGAGCAAGACCATGGACGCCGACATGACCCACGCCGCCTACAAGGGCGAGGCGCCCATGATCCAGGAGCTGATCGGCGGCCAGCTGCAGATGTGCTTTTCCAGCGCCCTCAACACCAAGCCCTTCATCGACTCGGGCAAGCTCAAGGCCATCGGCGTCACGGGCAAGGAGCGCATGGAAATCCTGCCCAAGCTGCCCACCATCCATGAACAGGGCGTCACCGACGACGCCTATGCCATCTACGGCTGGGTGGCCATGGGCGCGCCGGCCGGCGTGCCCAAGGAGATCGTGGACCAGCTCTACGGCCACCTGCGCGAAATCGCCAAGGACCCCAAGGTGCTGGAGCGCACCGTGGGCGCAGGCTTCATGCCGCTGATGAACAGCCCGCAGGCCTTCCGCGAGAACTACCAGCGCGACATGCCGATCTGGAAGGCGCTGGTGGAGGAAGCCGGCGCGAAGCTTGATTGAACCCCCTGAGTCGCTTCGCGCCTTCCCCCTGAAAGGGGGACGACACCCTCGGTGCGGGGCGGCCCTTCCTCGGTGTCCCTGGGGTTGGGCTGCGCCGGTTTCATGGACTGCAGGCGGCGCGAGCGCCATGGATAGCTGATATGACTGGATTTTTCCGGCCCGCGGTAGCGGGCCGCCACCGACGACTGCTGAGACAGCTTTGAGAGGAGACTTCATGTACACGCGCAATCCCGCATCCCCGGCACGCCCCACGCGGCGCAGCGTTCTGGCCCTGGCCGCAGCCCCGCTGCTGGCCGGCCTGGCCGGCGGCGCCCTGGCCGAGACCGGCTGGCCCAGCAAGATGCTGCGGCTGGTCGTGCCCTTCCCGGCGGGCGGCCCCACCGACACGGCATCGCGCATCGTGGGCCAGAAGCTGGGCGAGCGTCTCAAGCAGACCGTGGTGGTGGAAAACCGCCCTGGCGCCTCCGGCTCCATCGCGGCCGTGCAGGTCGCCAAGAGCCCGGCCGACGGCTACACGCTGATGATGCTGGCCACGCCCACGCTGCTGGCGCCTCACCTGTACAAGAAGGCCGGCTACGACACCGTCAAGGACTTCACGCCCGTGGCCACGGTCTATGACCTGCCCATCGTCATCGTGGTCAACCCCACGCTGCTGCCCGACGTCACCGACCTCAAGAGCCTGATCGCCCACGCCAAGGCGCAGAAAGTCGCGCTCAACTACACCAGCTCGGGCGCCGGCAGCTTCGGCCACCTGAGCATGGAGCTGCTCAAGCAGATGGCCGGCTTCGACATGCAGCACGTGCCCTACAAGGGCGGCGTGCCCGCCATCACCGACACCATCGGCGGCCAGGTGCCCATCATGTATGCCGACCTCGTGGCCGCGCTGCCCCACATCCAGGCCGGCAAGCTGCGCGCCATCGCCGTGGGGTCGCCCCAGCGCGTGGCCATGTTGCCCGACACCAAGACCATTGCCGAGCAGGGCATCAAGGGCTACGACGCCGTCTCCTGGGGCGGCCTGCTGGCGCCCAAGGGCACGCCCAAGGCCGTGGTCGACCGCATCGCCAGCGAAGTGCAGCAGATCCTGGCCGACAAGGACATCCAGGAAAAGCTGCTCAACGCAGGCGCCATCGCCGCCTACCAGAACCCCGCCCAGCTGGGCCAGCGCATCCAGCAGGACTACACGCGCTGGGGCCAGCTGATCCGCGACAAGGGCATTGCAGTGGAGTGACATCGACATGAAGACACGCATCACCGAACTCTTTGGCATCGAGCACCCCATCATCCAGGGCGGCATGCACCATGTGGGCCTGGCCGAACTGGCCGCCGCCGTCTCCAACGCGGGCGGCCTGGGGCTGATCACGGGCCTGACCCAGCGCACGCCCGAACTGCTGGCGCGCGAGATCGCGCGCTGCCGAGAGATGACGGACAAGCCCTTCGGCGTCAACCTGACCTTCCTGCCCTCGGTCAACCCGCCCGACTACCCCGGCTACGTCAAGGCCATCATCGAAGGCGGCGTCAAGGTCGTGGAGACGGCGGGCAACAACCCGCAGAAATGGCTGCCCGCGCTCAAGGAAGCCGGCATCAAGGTCATCCACAAGTGCACCTCGGTGCGCCATGCGCTCAAGGCCGAGGCCATCGGCTGCGACGCCATCAGCGTGGACGGCTTCGAATGCGGCGGCCATCCGGGCGAGGACGACATCCCCAATTTCATCCTGCTGCCGCGCGCGGCCGAAGAACTGAAGATTCCCTTCGTCGCCTCGGGCGGCATGGCCGACGGCCGCTCGCTTGTGGCTGCGCTGGCTCTGGGCGCCGAGGGCATCAACATGGGCACGCGCTTCATCGCCACCCAGGAAGCGCCCGTGCACGACAACGTCAAGCAGGCCATCGTCGCGGCCAGCGAGCTGGATACGCGCCTGGTCATGCGTCCGCTGCGCAACACCGAGCGCGTGCTGACCAACCCGGCCACCGAGCGCCTGCTGCAAAAGGAGCGCGAGCTGGGCGCGGCCATCACCTTTGCCGACATCGCGCCCGAGGTGGCCGGCGTCTATCCGCGCATCATGCATGACGGCGACATGGACGCAGGCGTCTGGTCCTGTGGCATGGTGGCCGGCCTGATCCACGACGTGCCCACGGTCCAGCAGCTGATCTCCGGCATCATGGACCAGGCCCATGCACTGATCAACGAGCGGTTGGCCGGCCTGGCCCGCTGACCGCCCATCTTCACAGGGCTTACGCAAACAGGATGCGACAACGTGCTGCGCCCCATGGCAAGCCGCTTGCCTTGTTCCTTCTTGCGTAAGTCGTACTTCAAAAACCAGGAAAGAGCTTTCTCATGAAAATCCTTGTACCCGTCAAACGTGTCGTGGACTACAACGTGAAGGTCCGCGTGAAGTCGGACGGCACGGGCGTGGACATCGCCAACGTCAAGATGAGCATGAACCCCTTTGACGAAATTGCCGTCGAAGAAGCCGTTCGCCTCAAGGAAAAGGGCGTGGCCACCGAAGTCATCGCCGTCTCCTGCGGCGTGGCCCAGTGCCAGGAAACCCTGCGCACGGCCATGGCCATCGGTGCCGACCGCGGCATCCTGGTGGAGACCACAGAGGAGCTGCAGCCCCTGGCCGTCGCCAAGCTGCTCAAGGCCCTGGTGGACAAGGAACAGCCCGGCCTGATCATCCTGGGCAAGCAGGCCATCGACGACGATGCCAACCAGACCGGCCAGATGCTGGCGGCCCTGGCCGACCTGCCGCAAGCCACCTTCGCCTCCAAGGTCGAAGTCGCTGGCGACAAGGTGAATGTCACGCGTGAAGTGGACGGCGGCCTGGAAACCCTGGCCCTGAGCCTGCCGGCCGTCATCACCACCGACCTGCGCCTGAACGAGCCGCGCTACGTCACGCTGCCCAACATCATGAAGGCCAAGAAAAAGCAGTTGGACACCGTCAAGCCTGAAGAGCTGGGCGTGGATGTGGCCCCGCGCCTGAAGACGCTCAAGGTGGCCGAGCCCGCCAAGCGCGGCGCTGGTGTCAAGGTGCCCGATGTGGCGACCCTGGTCAGCAAGCTCAAGAACGAAGCCAAGGTCATCTAAAGGAATTCGCAGACATGACATCCCTCGTTATTGCAGAACACGACAACGCTTCCATCAAGAGCGCCACGCTCAACACCGTCACTGCGGCCCTGGCCTGCGGCGGCGACGTGCACGTGCTGGTGGCGGGCGAGAATGCCGGCGCCGCTGCGCAGGCCGCTGCCCAGATCGCTGGCGTGTCCAAGGTCATCCACGCCGACGGCGCCAGCCTGAAGGACGGCCTGGCCGAGAACATTGCAGCGCAAGTGCTGGCGATTGCTTCGAACTACAGCCACATCCTGTTCCCCGCCACCGCCAGCGGCAAGAACGCCGCGCCGCGCGTGGCCGCCAAGCTGGACGTGGCCCAGATCAGCGACATCACCAAGGTGGACAGCGCCGATACCTTCGAGCGCCCCATCTACGCAGGCAACGCCATTGCCACGGTGCAAAGCAGCGACAAGATCAAGGTCATCACCGTGCGCGGCACGGGCTTTGACGCAGCGGCCACCACGGGCGGCAGCGCCCAGGTGGAGCAGCTGGCCGCCGCTGGCGACAACGGCAAGAGCAGCTTCGTGGGCCGCGAGGTCACCAAGAACGACCGCCCGGAACTGACGGCTGCCAAGATCATCGTCTCCGGCGGTCGCGCGCTGGGCAGCAGCGAGAAGTTCAACGAAGTCATGACCCCTCTGGCCGACAAGCTGGGCGCCGCCATCGGCGCCAGCCGCGCTGCGGTGGACGCAGGCTATGCGCCCAACGACCTGCAGGTCGGCCAGACCGGCAAGATCGTCGCGCCCCAGCTGTACATTGCGGCCGGTATTTCCGGCGCCATCCAGCACTTGGCCGGCATGAAGGACTCCAAGGTGATCGTGGCGATCAACAAGGACCCCGAGGCACCGATCTTCTCGGTGGCCGACTACGGCCTGGAGGCCGACCTGTTCCAGGCCGTGCCCGAGCTGGTGCAGTCGCTGTAAGAACGCAAGGCACCGCACCGGGAGGCGGTGCCAACGGGCCCGGGTGAAGTATCCGGGCCCTGGCCAGAGCGGCACACAAGGCATGTGCCCCGGCCCCACCTGGTTCAGAGATGCAGGAGACAGATATGCAGATTTCCATTGGCCGCCGCAGCCTTGCGCTTGCGGCTGTTGTCTTTGTGGCCACCACGGGCGCCAGCGCACCGGCATGGGCCCAGGCCAGCGACTTTCCCACGCGCCCGATCACGCTGATCGTGCCCTTCCCCGCAGGCGGCTCCACCGACCGCCACATGCGCACCCTGGCCGACATCGCGGGCAAGCAGCTGGGCCAGACCATCATCGTGGAGAACAAGCCCGGCGCGGGCGGCACGCTGGGCCCGGGCAACATGTCCCGCACGGCCAAGCCCGATGGCTACACCATCACCCAGTTCCCCATGTCCATGCTGCGCATGGCGCACATGCAGAAGACGGCCTGGAACCCGGTCACGGACTTCACCTACATCATCGGCGTCTCGGGCTACACCTTCGGCTTCACGGTGCGCTCGGACTCGCCCTACAAGAGCTTCAACGAATACATTGCCGCCGCGCGCAAGAGCCCCGGCAAGATCGAGTACGGCTCCACCGGCATAGGCTCCTCGCCCCACCTGCTGATGGAGGAGCTGGCCGAGAACGCCAAGGTCACGCTCAACCACGTGCCCTTCAAGGGCAACGCCGACCTGCAGCAGGCCCTGCTGGGCGGGCACGTGGCCGCGCAAAGCGATGCCTCGGGCTGGGACACCTATGTGGATGGCGGCCAGATGCGCCTGCTCATGACCTTCGGCGAAAAGCGCACCCAGCGCTGGCCCGACGTGCCCACGGCCAAGGAACTGGGCTATGGCGTGGTCTCCACCTCGCCCTACGGACTGGCCGGCCCCAAGGGCATGGACCCGGCCGTGGTGCGCAAGCTGCACGACGCCTTCAAGAAGGCCATGGATGACCCGCGCCACATCGAGGTGCTCAAGCAGCTGAACCAGGACGCCTGGTACCGCTCCGGCGCCGACTATGCGCAGTGGGTGCGCGAGGCCTATGCCAAGGACAAGGTCCTGATCGACCGCCTGGGCCTGGCCGCCAAGTAGGCCTGTCCTCCAATGCGCCCGCAGGGCCAGGGGGCTGGCGGGCGCAGTCCGCTTGAGATTCGTGAATTCGTGAAACGGAGTCCCTCATGACTGTCTCCCTGCCTTCGCCCGATGCGCCCTTCACCACGCTGGCCGAACTGATCCGCAGCCACGCGCGCCAGCAGCCGGCCCATGCCGCGCTGCGCGACGACCAGCAGACGCTGAGCTACGCGCAGCTTGACGCCCTCATGGACCGCGTGGCCGCCGCGCTGCAGCGCGACGGCGTGCAGCCTGGCCAGGCGATTGCCATCTGCGCGTTGAACTCGGTGCGCTATGCCGCGCTGTTCCTGGGCGCCTTGCGCGCGGGCGTGGTGGTTGCGCCGCTGGCGCCGTCCTCCACGGCCGACAGCCTGGCCTCCATGCTGCGCGATGCCCAGGCGCGCCACCTGTTCCTTGACAAGGCGGCCCAGGACCTGGTGCCTGCCGACGGCACCCTGCAATGCATCTCGCTGGACGGCGCCGCGCCCGGCCGGGCCTTTGACGACTGGCTGGCGCCCGAAGGCGCGCAGCCCGCGCCCGTGAGCGTGGAGCCGGCCGCGCCGTTCAACATCATCTATTCCTCGGGCACCACGGGGGTTCCGAAGGGGATCGTGCAGTCGCACGGCATGCGCTGGGCCCACATCAACCGGGGCAGCGTCTACGGCTACGGCCCCGAGGGCACGACGCTGCTGGCCACGCCGCTGTACTCCAACACCACGCTGGTGGTGTTCTTCCCCACGCTGGGCAGCGGCGGCTGCGTGGTACTGATGCCCAAATTCGACGCGGCCCGCTACCTGCAGCTGGCCCAGCAGCACCGCGTCACCCACACCATGCTGGTGCCCGTGCAGTACCAGCGCATCATGGCGCTGCCGCAGTTCGGCGAGCATGACCTGTCCAGCTTCCGCGCCAAGTTCTGCACCAGCGCGCCGTTCCGGGCCGAGCTCAAGGCCGACGTGGTGGCGCGCTGGCCCGGCAGCCTGACCGAGTTCTACGGCATGACCGAAGGCGGCGGCACCTGCATCCTCGAAGCCCATCTGCACCAGGACAAGCTGCACACCGTGGGCAAGCCCGCCGAGGGCCATGACATCCGCCTCATCGACGAGGACGGCCGCGAGGTCGCCCCGGGCGAGGATGGCGAGGTCGTGGGCCATTCGGCCAGCATGATGACCGGCTACCACGGTCAGCCTGCCAAGACGCGCGAGGCCGAATGGTTCGACCCCACGGGCAAGCGCTTCATCCGCACGGGCGACGTGGGCCGCTTCGATGCCGATGGATTCCTCACCCTGTTCGACCGCCGCAAGGACATGATCATCAGCGGCGGCTTCAACATCTACCCCAGCGACCTGGAAACCCAGCTGCGCGCCCACCCGGCCGTGGACGACGTGGCCGTGGTCGGCGTGCCGTCCGAGCAATGGGGCGAGACGCCCGTGGCCTACGTGGTGTCGCGCGCGGGGCAGCCGGCCCTGCCCGAGGACATCATGGGCTGGTACAACCAGCGGGCCGGCAAGACCCAGCGCCTGGCGGACCTGCGCTTCATTGCCGAGCTGCCGCGCAGCGCCATCGGCAAGGTGCTCAAGCGCGAGCTGCGCGACCAGTACGCGACGGGGCGCTGAACCGGCGGATGCTTTCTCCAAACGATGTCCACCACGATGTCCACCAAGAGGTACACCCCATGAGCAACGACACCACGATGTCCGAGGTCCGCCGCCAGGTGACGGCCGAGGAATGGCAGACCCGCATCGAGCTGGCCGCCGCCTACCGGCTGGTCGCCCACTTCGGCTGGGACGACCTGATCTTCACCCACATCTCGGCGCGCGTGCCGGGCCAGCCCGACCAGTTCCTGATCAACCCCTACGGCATGCTGTTCGACGAGATCACTGCGTCCAGCCTGGTCAAGGTCGATCACGAGGGCCGGCCGCTGATGGAGACCGAGTACGACGTCAACCCGGCCGGCTTCGTCATCCACAGCGCCATCCACGACGGCCGCCCCGAGGTGCAGTGCGTGCTGCACACGCACACGCGCTATGGCGTGGCCGTCTCGGCGCAGAAGGAGGGGCTGCTGCCCATCTCGCAGCAGTCCATCTTCCCGCTGGCGCGCCTGGCCTACCACGACTACGAAGGCGTGGCCCTGCGCGACGACGAGAAGCCGCGCCTGGTCGATGACCTGGGCGCCAGCAACTTCCTCATCCTGCGCAACCACGGCCTGCTGACCTGCGGCCGCAACGTGGCCGAGGCCGTGCTGGCCATGTACACGCTGGAGTCGGCCTGCCGCATCCAGATCCTGGCGCAGTCGGGTGGCGGCGAGCTCACGCGCATCCCGCAGGACATCATTGCCGATGCGGTCAACCAGTCGCGCCAGGTCACCAAGGGCAAGGGCGCAGGCCTGGCCTGGCCCGGCCTGCTGCGCCGCCTGGACCGCATAGACCCTTCTTACAAGGACTGAAGGAAACCATGGGAATTCTGGTCAACATCCACCCGAGCATGGGCGCGCCCATCGTCGACTCGCTGCGCGCGCTGGCGCCCGGCGTGCAGGTCTGGGGCCACCGCGAGGAGGCACCGGCCGACGCGGTCGAGGCCATGCTCGCCTGGAGCCTCAAGCCGGGCGTGCTGCCGGCCTATCCGGGCCTGAAGCTGCTGTGCGCACCCAGCGCGGGCGTGGACAAGCTGCTGGCCGTGCCCGACCTGCCGGCCGGCCTGCCCGTGGCGCGCACCGTCGATCCGCAGCAGCATGTGGAGATCGCCCAGTACGTGGTCGGCACCGCGCTGCGCCACACGCGGGAGCTGGACCTGTTCGCGCGCCAGCAGCATGCCGGCGACTGGCTGCGCCGCCCCGTGCGCGCCAGCGCAGACTGCCGCGTGGGCATCCTGGGCCTGGGCGAGGTCGGCCGCTTCGTGGCCGGCGCCATGCAGGCCATCGGCTACCCCGTCGCAGGCTGGAGCCGCAGCGCCAAGAGCATTGCAGGCCTGGCCACGCACAGCGGTGCCGAAGGTCTGAAGCAGCTGCTGTCCGCCAGCGACATCCTGGTCTGCGCCTTGCCGCTCACGCCCGAGACGCGCGACCTGCTGGACCGCCGCACCCTGTCCCTGCTGCCGCGCGGCGCCTACTTCATCAACGTGGGGCGCGGCGAGCAGGTGGTGGAAGACGACCTGCTGGCCCTGCTTGACGAAGGCCACCTGGCCGGCGCCGCGCTGGACGTGCTGCGCGACGAGCCGCCCCAGCCCGGCAACAAGGTCTGGGGCCATCCCAAGGCCTTCGTCACGCCGCACATCGCGGCCCAGGCCTCGGCCGACACCGTGGCGCGCCAGTGCCTGGAGAACCTGCGCCGTCTGCGCGCGGGCGAGCCGCTGCTCAACCTTGTGGATGTGGCGCGGGGGTACTGAGCCCTTTTTTCCATCCGACGCTGCGCTGTTGCGTGGCGTTTTTTCATCGCCGGGCCGCCCCAAGATGAAAAGCGGCCCCCTTGGGGGCAGCGGACCTTGCGCAGCAAGGGTAGCGTGGGGGCCATTTTTCAACTGAGAAGAACCCAGAGACACCATGCCTTCGACTTCCCGCCGCGGCTTTTTGCAATCGACCGCTGCCGCCGCTGCAGCAGCCACCACCGTGCTGGCCCCCTCGGCCTGGGCCCAGAGCCCCTGGCCTTCCAAGCCCATCCGCATCATCGTTCCGTACACGGCAGGCGGCTTCACCGACCAGATGGCGCGCTTGCTGCAGGTCGGCCTGCAAAAGGCCCTGGGCCAGCCCGTCATCGTGGAGAACAAACCTGGCGCCAACAGCATCATCGGCGTGGACCAGATCGCCAAGGCCGCGCCGGACGGGCACACCTTCGGCGTGGTCATCGCGGCCTATGCGGCCAACACCACGCTCTATCCCAAGCTGCCCTACAACCCGAAGAAGGACCTGGTCGGCGTCTCGCTGATGGGCGTCTCGCCCCTGGTCGCTGCCGTGGCCATGAACGCGCCCTTCAAGACCACGCCCGAGCTGATCGCCTATGCCAAGGCCAATCCCGGCAAGGTGGGCTTCGGCTCCTCGGGCAGCGGCTCCAGCGCCCACCTGACCACCGAGCTGATGAAGCTGCTCACCAAGACGGACATGGTCCACGTTCCCTACAAGGGCGCGGCGCCTGCGCTGGCCGACCTCATGGGCGGCCAGATCCCGCTGTTCCTGGACCCGCCGCCCAACCTCATCCAGCCCGCCAAGGCCGGCCGCATCCGCCTCATCGGCGTGGCCAGCGACAAGCGCCTGGCCGCGCTGCCCGCCGTGCCCACCTTCGTGGAGCAGGGCTACGACGGCCTGCTGGGCAGCACCTGGGCAGCCATGATCGCGCCGGCCGGCGTGCCGCGCGAGATCGTGCAGCGCATGTCCGCCGAGGTGTCGCGCATCATCCGCAGTGCCGAGGTGTCGCAGCGGCTGGAGCAGGTGATGGGGACGTTTGCGGAGGGGTCCACGCCTGAGGAGTGCGATCGGTTCATTGCTGCCGAGACGGAGAAGTGGGGGAGGGTGATTCGGGAGGCGAAGGTGACGGTGGACTGAGTCTTTCTTGTTCTCGGGTCTGTTTTTTTGACCCTGCCGGGTGGTTGTTTTTCGAGGCCGGGTTTCGGCCCGGCGGCCGACCCGCTTTCTTGTCGCGCGACAAGAAAGCGGGGCAAAGAAGCGCGCCCCGAACTGCCCACGACCCTTCGCTTCGCTGCGGGCGACCTGCGTTGGGCGGGATGCGGGGTGCGCCGTGAAACTCGTTGCGCGCTGCGCGCTTCACTCAAACATCACGGCGAGCTAGACAACGAAGCAAGCCTGTCCTTCGGCAGGCTTGCCACCCCGCATCCCGCCCAACGCAGGCGTGGGCAGAAGGGGGAGGCTGAAGGACAGCCAACAGCCAGAAATACAAACAGCCGATGCGCACTGGTGCGCTCGGCTGTTTTCATGGAGTTTGGTGCGGCGTCAGGGTTCGGGCCTGGCGGTGTTGCGCAGGACGTGGATTTCGTCGTCCATAGAGGTGGCCAGCCGTTCGGCGCTGTGCTGGATGGTGCGCAAGGCGCTGATCACCACATCCGGATCGCGCAGGCCTTCTGGCGTCTGCAGCCATGACTGCGCGAGCTGGGATAGTGCAGAGACCTCGTTGCAGCCTGATTGAACCATGCCGTTCATCTCGGCGACGGCCATGGTCAGTTGCGTGGTTCTGGCGCTGCTGGGTCGGACTTCCTGCTTCATGGCATGGCCCTCCATGTGAATGTGAGGGCGCTCTGAATCATCGGCGCTGTATGCATGGTTCCGTGCTCCTTTGAGAGACTTGAAACCACCAATCCGCGTTCTTACGCGCAGACAGGTGGACGGGATGTTAAGAACACGCTCAAAGCCGTGCGGACGCCCTTGCGGGTAGCCCCATCCCGTCCATAACCGTAGGGACGTGGGC
The DNA here is from genome assembly GCF_001598795.1 of Delftia acidovorans NBRC 14950. GTDB lineage: Bacteria > Pseudomonadota > Gammaproteobacteria > Burkholderiales > Burkholderiaceae_C > Comamonas > Comamonas acidovorans. Next base: position 55,277 of record NZ_BCZP01000014.1, read on the forward strand.
GTACACCCACGATCCGGCAATGCAGACGTGACAAGGCCTCGTTAACGGGGAGGCCGCACCGCTTTGAGAAAAGGTGTTCTTACGCACCAGCCCCTGTACTGGGGGCCACTCGGAATGATAGAGGCTTTGAATGAAAGCGAGGCCAAAGTCCCAGGCCGAGCGCAGCGACCGCCACGACGCAGGTTGCCCGCAGCGAAGCGGAGGGTCGCGGACATTCGGGTCGCCTTCTTTGATCTGACCTTTCTTGGCGAATCAAGAAAGGGCAGTCGGCTGCCGGGCCGAGACCCAGCCTCGAAAAGAACCCCCCGGCAGGGGCAAAAACAATCAAGCAGCCCCCACCCTCCACCGCCTCCTGGGCGCCCTCAGCGCATGCCTTTCCCGATAGGCAGCAGGCGCCATCCCTACATACCGCAAGAACACCCGCCGAAACGCAGAGGCATCCCCATACCCGCAGGCCAGCGCCACGGACGGCACGCTCTCGAGCGTGATCTCCAGCAGCACCCGGGCTCGCGCGCATCGCAGGCGGTGCAGGTGGTCCAGCGGGCTGTGGCCCAGTTCCTGCTGGAAGTGGCGCAGCAGGGTGCGCGGGCTGGTGGATGCCGCGTGCGCGAGGGCCTGCAGGTCATAGGGCTGCTCCACGCGCGCCTCCAGCCAGGCGATGGCATGGGCCAGCACGCTGTTGCGCGTGGCGGGAATGCGGCGGTCCTGCAGGGCGGCGCGGGTGGCGCGTTCACGCTGGGCATCGGGCTGCAGCACGGCGGCCAGCGCTGCGGCCAGGTCGTCGCCGAAGGCATGGCGTGTGAGCGCGACGGCCATGGGTGCCAGGGCCTCGGGGTGGGAGGCGCTGAGCCAGGGCCTGTCGTCCACGAAGGGCTGGCCCTCGGCCAGTTCGATGCCCGGGAAGTCCAGGCCGAAGCCGCCCATGAAATACCAGGGCAGGGCCACAAGCCGGCCCTGGCAGCGGCCGCCCGCTGCCGCAAACCAGGCGGCGCTGCCCAGCGTGCAGACGGCCAGGCCCTGGTCGAAGGCCGTGGTGATGCGGCGCACCAGGGCCGGATGCGCGGCGACGATGTCGCGGATGGAGGGTATGTCGGGGCAATGCAGCGCGCTCACGAAGACGGCCTGCGCGGGCCCCTCGGCTGCCGCGCCTTCGGTCGCATGCGGCATGGCAGGCAGGGGCCGGCCCTGGCCATCGACCCAGCGCCAGCCAAAGCGTGGCGCACGCCGGCCCAGGCGCAGGCTGGCGACCAGGTTGGCGCTGCGCAGCATCTCCACCAGGTGCGCGGCATGGCCGATGGCGCTGTGCTCCAGGCAGGGCAGCTCGATGATGAAGGTCCGTGGCATGGCGGTTCTGGCTCCTCGAATGGCGATTTTGACGTGCCCGTCATACGTGCTTCACTTTTAGCATGGCTGCTTGTGCCACTTTCCAGGACCACGAAGATGCTCCACACCAACGCCGAGACAAAGCCTTCCTCCCTCCCGCGCACAGGCCTGCGCTCCATCGCTTTGGCCGGGCTGCTGGCCTGCGGCCTGCCACTGGCGGCCAGCGCCCAGGGGCTCGATGCACAGGGCCTGGCGGCCCTGGATACCGCCATCCAGCCGCTGGCGCCCAAGATGGTGCAATGGCGCCGCGACATCCACCAGCACCCCGAACTGTCGGGGCAGGAAGAACGCACGGCCAAGCTGGTGGCCGATCACCTGCGCCGCCTGGGCATGGAGGTGCAGACCGGCGTGGGCGGCACGGGCGTGGTGGGCGTGCTGCGCGGCGGCCAGCCGGGCAAGACCGTGGCGCTGCGTGCCGACATGGACGCGCTGCCCGTGGCCGAGAAGACCGGCCTGCCCTTTGCCTCCAAGGCCAAGGCCCAGTACATGGGCAAGGAGGTTTCGGTCATGCATGCCTGCGGGCACGATGCCCACGTGGCCATGCTCATGGGCGCGGCCGAGGCGCTGGCCGGCATGCGCGCGAAGCTGCCCGGCACGGTGAAGTTCATCTTCCAGCCCGCCGAGGAAGGCGCCCCGGTGGAGGCCGATGCCCACGGCCATGTGCCCAGCTTCGGCGCCAAGGCCATGGTGGAGGCCGGCGTGCTCAAGGACGTGCAGGCCATCTACGGCCTGCACATCACGGCCAATCTGCCCTCGGGCATGGTGGGCTATCGCAGCGGACCGCTGATGGCGGGTTCGGACAGCCTGAGCATCCAGGTCGAGGGCCGGGGCGGCCATGGCTCGTCGCCGTGGAATGCGGTCGATCCCATCGTCGCGGCCAGCCAGGTGGTGCTGGGCCTGCAGACCGTGGTCAGCCGCCAGCTCAACATCAGCCTGGAGCCGGCCGTGCTGACGATCGGCTCCATCCAGGGCGGCACGCGCTACAACATCATCCCGGACAACGTGGAGATGCAGGGCACGCTGCGCACCTTCGACGAGGACATGCGCCAGGAGGCACACAAGCGCATCACCGCCACGGCCGAGCAGATCGCGGCCTCCAGCGGCGCCAAGGCCAAGGTGCGTTTCGGCCCGGTGGCCTATCCGGTGACCACCAACCCCGCGGCATTGACCGAGGCCTCGCTGCCCGCGCTCAAGCTGGCCATGGGCGGCAAGGCCATGGTGATTCCCAAGGTCAGCGGCTCCGAGGATTTCTCGGAATTCCAGAAGGTGGTGCCGGGCTTCTTCTACTTCCTGGGGGCGCCGCCGGCCGGCCAGGATTTCGCGAAGGCGCCGTCCAACCACTCGCCGCTGTTCGACATCGACGAGAAGCAACTGCCCACGGGCGCGCGCTCACTGGCCGCGCTGGCCGTGGACTATTTGCAGCGCAACCCATAGTTATTGGAATCCCCCTGAGCGGCGGACGCCGCTTCACGTTGCACGGCGCCCCCTCTCTCGCTACGCGGGAGGGGGACGGCACCCTCGCTGCGGGGCGGCGCGGCCGGCGTAGGCCCTTGCTCGGTGCCCCTGGCTTGAGATCGAGTCCGTGCGAACCGCGTCGGCTTTATTTGGCGCTAGCGATTGCCGATGGGCCTTTCCACCACCGGGCGATGGCGAGCCGGAACGGCAGCAGCAGCGCCACGCCCAGCACCAGCTTGACGCCCAGGTCGCCCAGGGCCCAGGTCACCCAGGGCTCGGCGGCGCCTGCGAAGGCGATGCTCCAGAACAGGAAGGTGTCCAGGCAGGCGGCCAGCAGCGTGGCCACCAGGGGGGCACGCCACCAGCGGCCTGCACGCAGGCGGTGGAACACGCCGATGTCCAGCCACTGCGAGGCAATGAAGGCCGCGCCCGAGGCCAGCGCGATGCGCGGCGGCGCCAGCACCAGCGAGGCGGCAACGGCCACGGCAAAGCCCACCCAGGCCACGCGCCTGGCCTGCTGCGGGCCGAAGCTGCGGTTGACCAGCTCGCTCACCAGGAAGGCGAACGGATAGGTGATGGCGCCCCAGGTCAGCCAGTCGTTGATGGCGTACTGCACCAGGATGTTGGACGACAGCACCACCACGCCCATGGCCGCAATGGCGGCCAGCAGCTGGGTGCGCGAGGGGGCGGCGAAACGGTGCGGACGCGGTGTCATGCTGCGCCACCGGAGCCGCGTGCGCCCGACGAGGGCAGGGGCAGCCCCAGGATGGCGCAGGCCACGGCCTCGCCCACCTTGACGCCATCCACGCCGGCCGACAGGATGCCGCCCGCGTAGCTGGCGCCTTCGCCGGCCGGGTACAGGCCGCGCGTGTTCAGGCTGTGGAAGTCCGCGCCGCGCTCGATCTTCACGGGCGAGGAGGTGCGCGTTTCCACGCCGGTGAGCACGGCATCGTGCATGTCGTAGCCGCGGATCTTCTTGCCGAAGGCGGGCAGGGCCTCGCGCATGGCCTCGATGGCGTAGGCCGGCAGCACGTGGTGCAGGTTGGTCAGCGTGATGCCGGGCTGGTAGGAGGGCTCGACCTCGCCCAGCGCGGCCGATTCCTTGCCCGCGATGAAGTCGCCCACCAGCTGGCCCGGCGCGTTGTAGTTGCGTCCGCCCAGCAGGTAGGCCTTGGTCTCCAGCTGGCGCTGCAGCACGATGCCCGACAGCGGGTGCAGCTCGCCGTCCTTGAGGTCTTCCACGCCATGGGTCTTGCCGTCGAAGGCCCAGGCAAAGCTCTTGGCATCGCGCGGATAGTCGGAGGGGTCGATGGCGCAGACCATGCCGGCGTTGGCATTGCGCTCAGCACGCGAGTACTGGCTCATGCCGTTGGTGACCACGCGCTCGGGCTCGCTGGTGGCCGCCACCACGGTGCCGCCCGGGCACATGCAAAAGCTGTAGACCGCGCGCCCGTTGCTGGCGTGGTGCACCAGCTTGTAGTCGGCCGCGCCCAGCAGCGGGTGGCCGGCATGCCTGCCCCAGCGCGCCCGGTCGATCAGGCCCTGCGGATGCTCGATGCGAAAGCCCACCGAGAACGGCTTGGCCTCCATGTGCACGCCGCGTTCGTAGAACATGGCGAAGGTGTCGCGCGAGCTGTGGCCCAGGGCCATCACGGCATGGTCGGTCTCCAGCCACTGGCGCTCGCCGCTGTCCTGGTCCAGCACCTCCAGGGCGGTGAGATGGCGGTCCTCGCCCTCGCCCTCGATGCGCATGTCACACACGCGCTGGCCGAAGCGGATCTCGCCGCCCAGGCGGATGATTTCCTCGCGGATGCCCTCGACGACCTTCACCAGCTTGAAGGTGCCGATGTGCGGGTGCGCGGCATAGAGGATCTCGGGCGGTGCGCCGTGGGTGACGAACTCCTGCATCACCTTGCGGCCCAGGTGGCGCGGGTCCTTGATCTGGCTGTAGAGCTTGCCGTCGGAGAAGGTGCCTGCGCCGCCTTCGCCGAACTGCACATTGGACTCGGGCACCAGCTCGCGCTTGCGCCACAGGCCCCAGGTGTCCTGGGTGCGCTCGCGCACCGAGCGGCCGCGCTCGATCACGATGGGCCTGAAGCCCATCTGCGCCAGCACCAGGGCCGCAAAGATGCCGCAGGGCCCGAAGCCCACCACCACGGGCCGGCGCTGCAGGTCGGCAGGCGCCTGGCCCACGGCATGCCAGCGCATGTCGGGCGTGGGGTTCACATGGGCATGGCTGGAGAACTGCTCCAGCAGTGCGGCTTCCTGGCTCTCGTCGGCCAGCGTCAGGTCCACGATGTAGACGGCCAGCAGCTCGGACTTGCGCGCATCGAAGCTGCGCTTGTGCACGTGCACGGAGGCAATGGCCTCCTCGGCAATGCCCAACTGGCGCGCGGCCAGGGCGCGCAGCGGCTCCAGGGGCAGATATTCGGTGTGGCTGTCGGGGTGGTATTGCACCGCCGACAGGGGCAGTTTCAGTTCAGAGACGCGGATCATGGCTTGTACCTATCAAGCAGAGGGCCGGCGATGGTAAGGCAAAGCAGCGCCCGGCACAGGCGGCAGCGGCTACATCCATGGAGCGTGCTCGGGTTCGCAAAGGCCAGGCGGGCGTGCGTGCGGGGCAGGCGGCCGGCGGGCCTGAAACACTGAAACACCAAGGGACTGGGACCGGGCCGCAAACCTTCGATGCATTGGCCCAGGCTTGCGGGAAATGCAAGGCATGCGAATGCATGTGCCCGATGACTGCAATGGGCGCTTTGCTGGTGATATCAATAGCATGCCAATCAATAGGCGAACTTTTGATTCTCCCCATGAGAATCAGAAAATTCCTAGAAGGAAAATCCCATTGTCAAAAAAGGTGTATTTGCTGGAGAGGCGATTTCCAGGATCATTTGATCCCTCCATCAGTTTCCTGCGGGCATAGCCGGAAGCTTTTGGGGCTTTTTCAAGAGAGGGTTGCCGGCAAGGGAAGCCATATGCGGGCAATGGAGTTCAACCAGATTGACATGCTGGCCTCAATTCCGGGTGCGCGGGTATTGAGGCTGGTTACGCCATATGAAAAAAACAATGGGAGGCGCCGCGCTCCGCGGCGCATTGGGAGTCATCGCCTGCGGGCTGGCAGGGGTGGGTGCCGTCCGGTCGGAAGTGGTATCCCGGGTCACGGCCCTGCCAGAGTCCGCCACGCGGGTGAACATGGGTGATGGCGGCCGCGTTCAGGTCACGCCGGCCCAGGTCAAGGACGGTGTTTCATACAACGGCTTCAGCCAGTTCGATGTGGGCAAGGCCGGGCTCACGTTCCTGAATGAGGGCGTCAAGGCACGGACCATCGTGGCCGAGGTGTTCTCCGCTGCGCCCTCCCATATCACAGGAACCATCGATGTCAATGGCCCCCGCGCCAATCTGATTTTTGCGAATCAGAACGGCATCCGCGTCAATGGCGGCAGCTTTGTCAATTTCGGCAGCGTTGCGCTGACCACGGGCGCCGTGACGCTGCGCGATCAATTGCAGCCCTCGGGTTATGTCCAGCGGCTGGTGGATGTCCATACCAAGCAGGGCGAGATCGTGATTGGCGAGCAAGGGGTGTCAGGCAATCTGATCCGTCTGGAGATGATCGCCAAAAGCATTGCCCTGCAGGGTGCCGTCACCAACGAGTTCTCATCATCAAGCGCCCTGGTCCGCATGGTGGCCGGGGAATCCACGGCCCAGTTCGATACGGCGGCGTCGCCAACGGACAACTTGACGCCATGGGTCTACTACGAGGGAGGGAAGGCGCGCAGCACCGCATTGGCGGTGGACCTGAATGCGGATTCCAAGGTCACCTCCGGGCGTATCGAGATTCTGGTGACCGACCAGGGCGCCGGTGTGCGCAACCAGGGGCAGATGGTGGCCTCGGCCGGGGATTTCCGGCTGACCAGCACGGGACAGCTGGAGCAGATCGGCGGCAAGGTGCAGGCCCAGGGGCAGGTGGACATACGCTCCCGGGATATCGCGCTGGGTTCGCGCGGCGACGAGACCAGCCTGCTGGCGGCCGGCAGCCGTGTCCGCCTCGAGGCCGAAGGGGCCATCCGCAACCTGGGCGGCGAGATCTCCGGCCAGCAAGGCGTGGGCGAGGCAGAGGATGCCCATGCCGTCGTGCTCAAGGCCGGTGGCGGCATAGAGCACAGGACGCCCGTGGGGGCCGCGAAAACCGCGCTGATCTTCGGCAAGGAAGGCTCCGTGCTGCTGGACAGCGGGCAGGGCGTGGATTCCATCAACGCACGCATCGTATCCAACAGCGATCTGGTCATTCGGGGAGCTGCGGATGTGCGCAACGAAAGCGTGCACATCGCCGGTGCCGGCCTGGAAGATTGGGCATCGCACAGCGTCTTCAAGCGCAGGAAAGGCTACAGCGTGGACATGGGCGAGCTGGCCGATCCTGCCAACCAGGCCTACTGGGTGGCGCAAGGCAATGTGCAGGTCACGGCGCGCAACTTCTCCAACCTGGGCGGCCATGTGTTCTCCAACCAGGGCGGCATCAAGATAGAGGCGCAAGAGAGCGTCGTGACCAAGGCGCACAGCATTGGCGGATTCGAATACCGGCAAAGCTGCTTCCTGTTCGTCTGCAGGCGCACAGCCTCCTCCAACGAGGCGCTGGTGGGCGGGCAGATCATGGGCGCCGAATCGGTCGATATACGTGCTGGCGGGAAGATCCTCAACGATGCCGGCCAGGTCTACGCAGGCAAGGGCATGACCCTGGAGGCTCCCGAGATCATCGCGCGAGGGCGCCCCGTGCATACCGTCATCCTGCGCGACAAGGGCCTCAAGGCCCTGTTCGGCGACACCTGGGCCAGGATCTATGCCACGGACCAGGGCGGCAGCTACACCGTCCAGCAAGGACGGCTGGTTCTCAAGGGGCTGGCATACCAGGATGGCGGGGTGTTGCAAGCCTCCGAAGGCGTGGACGGCGCCATCGAGGTGATTCGCAAGCCTTCCCGAGATGCGGTGCGCATCGAGGACCACCTCGGCATCTTCTGGTGGTGAACCGCATGAGCCACTGGATCTCCGCCGCGGGCATCTGCGCGCTGGCCCTCAGCCCGATGCTCGTCCATGCACAGTCCGTGTCTGCGCGCGACCCCAACGACCAGATCATCCGCGAGCAGCAGGAAAAACTGCGCGAGGAAATGCTGCGCCGCTCCGCACCCGCCAGCATTGAATTCGAGCAACCCGCTGCCGCAGCCGCAGGCATGGAAGACCGATTCCCCGAAGGCCTGCAGCCCCAGGGACCGGCCTTTCCCATTCATACCATCAGGCAAGACGGCATGGCGTTGCTGCCGGAGGCTGTCTTTGCCAGGGTCACCGCGCCCTTTGTCGGCCGCTCGATCGGGGTCGAACACATCAACGTGCTGCTGGAGCGGGTCAACCGGGCCCTGATCGCTGCGGGCTACACCACCTCGCGTGCCTACGTGGGCAACCAGAGCCTGCAGGAGGGCGTGCTGTCCCTCACCATCGTGCCGGGCCGCATCGAGCAATTGCTGTTCAACGGCACCCCCGTCGGTCTCGGCGACGATCAGGCGCTGGGCGTGCATCTGGCCCTTGCCATGAAGCAGGGCGACGTGCTGCGCCTGCGCGACATCGAGCAGTCGGTGGACCAGTTCAACCGCCTCAGGCGCAACAACGTGCAGGTGCAGATCCGCCCGGGCACGCAGCCGGGCGGCTCCATCGTCGAGTTCGTCAACCAGGCGGGCCAGGCCGCGCGCTACAACGTCTCGCTGGACAACCAGGGCGCGGCCGCCACCGGCCGCCTTCGCGTGCAGCTGGGCCTGGATGCCGGCAATGTGCTGGGCCTGATGGAGTCGCTGGGCGCCGGCCTGACCACCAGCACGGAAACCAACGCCCTGTATGGCACCTTCTCCGTGCCGCTGGGCTACGCCACGCTGTCGGCCATGGCTTCCGTGTCGGAATACCAGAACCTCATTGGCGACACCGCCCTGGTCCACGGCACATCGAAGACCTACACGCTGTCGCTGAGCCGCCTGCTGCAGCGCGACCAGAACAGCAAGACGGCCATGGACCTGAGCTTCTCGCACCGCAAGTCCGAGCGTTCCGTCAACAACATCTCGCTCAGCCCGCAGACCCAGGCCGTGCTGCGCCTGGGCATCAACCGCCTCACGCGCTTTCAAGCCGGACAGGGGCTGGGCCAGTGGACGGTGGATGCGGGCATCTCGCGCGGCATGCCCTGGCTGGACACCAACCGCGACCCGGCCGACCTGCCCCGGGAGGCCGCCCGCTACCGGTTCACCAAGCTGGAGCTGTCGGCATCGGTCGAGCGGCCGTTGGGCAGCCTCCTGACCTGGCGCTCGCGTGCGTTGGGCCAATGGAGCCGGCATCCGTTGTACTCGTCCGAGCAGATCTTCGCCGGAGGCGTGGGCAGCGTGCGCGGATTTCCCGAATCGGCCGTTGGCGGCGACAAGGGCATGGTCTGGCGCAATGAATGGGCGTTGCAGCGGCCGCCCCAGATCCTGGGCGGGCAGATCCGCTACGAGCCTTACCTGTTTGTGGATGCGGCGCGGCTGTCCACCGTTGCAGACAGCCGCTCGCATGCCCTGGCCAGCGCGGGAGGCGGGCTGCGCATCGCCTTCGCGGGCGGCTTCGCCGAGCTGATCGCGGGCAAGCCGTTGCGCACACCCAGTGAAATGCCCAAGCCAGGCTGGCGTGTCAATGCCAGCCTGGCCTACCAGTTCTAGCGCTGTAACGCCCGCACAGGCGCACCGACCGCAAGACAGCAGCAACACAGAGACAGACAAGACAGAGCAATGAAGAGGGAGCCCAGCATGCATGCACCGACCATGAGCCAGCAAAACCAACAGTCCTCCCCTGTGCCCGAGGAATCGAGAACCGCGCACCGCGCCCCTCGTTGGGCCCGGCGCACGGCGGCGTTCATGGCCGCTGTTTTCTGGTTGACTCAACTGCAACTGGTCATGGTTGGTACCGCTCAGGCCCAGCCGCAGCCGCCGGCCGGGCCAATCGCGGGCCCATTCGGCGGACCCATTGCCGACCCGCGCGCGCCGATGGCCTTCCAGCCCGGCATCCAGTCGCTGCCGGGTGGCGGTGCCCTGGTCAACATCACGGCGCCCAATGCGGCCGGGACCTCGCTCAACCAGTACGAACGCTTCGATGTGCCCACGTCCGGAGTCGTCCTCAACAACAGCCTCATCGGTGGCACCCCGCTGCTGGGCGGCACGGCAACGGCCAATCCGAACCTGTCCGGCGGACGCACGGCCAACACCATCGTCAACGAGGTCACCGTCACCGGAACACCCGGCCAGATGCGGGGCACGGTGGAGGTTTTCGGCGCGCCCGCCACCGTCATCATCGCCAACCCCAACGGCATCACCTGCGATGGTTGCGGCGTGGTCAACACGCCCCGGCTCACCCTGAGCACGGGCCGGCCCACCTGGCTGGATGCCAACGGACAGGGCAGCACGTTCCAGGACGCGAAAAAGCAGGGCTTCGACGTGAACGGCGGCCGCATCGACGTGCGCGGCACCGGCATCGAGGGCACCGTGGGCCAGCTCGACCTGATCGGCGAGATGCTGAGCATCGACGCTCCCCTGCGCGCCCACTACCTGAACCAGGACATCTCCAGCATCAACCTGACGGCAGGCAAGACGCCCGCCATGCCGGGCTCCGCGCGTGCCGCTTCTGAATCCCCGCAGTCCCCGCAGACCCCGGCTCCAGCGCAGTCGGGCCGGGCCCTGGCCATCGATGCCACGGCCCTCGGGGCCATGACCGCAGGCCAGATCCGTGTCATCTCCACCGATGCCGGCATGGGCGTCAACCTGCAGGGCCCGCTTCTGGCCTACCAGCGCGACGTGGAGATCCAGAGCGCTGGCCGCGTGAGCACGGGTTCCCTGGCTTCGGCACGGGACATCCGCATCGACAGCGATGGCTATGTCAGCGTTGCTGGAGAAGTCTCTGCGGGCAAGCAACTGCAGGTCAGCGGCCGCGATGGCATGCAGTTCAACGGACCCGTTCAGGCGCAGGGCGACATCCGGCTGCAAAGCGCGCAGGGCGGCATCGCCGTGAGCGGCGATCTCGTGACCGCCGGCAGCCTGCAGGCGCGTGCGGGTGGCGACCTGCAGATGGGTTCTGGCGCAAGCACCGTGCAGGTTGCGGGCGCCACCACACTGGGTGGCAAAAACGTCCACCAGACCGGCAAGCTGCTGGTGGGTGGCGACCTGGCCATCGACGCGGGCGAAGGTGCGTCCCTGGGCGGCGTCACCGCAGTCGCGGGCAGCCTGGACATGCGGGCCGGCCAAGGTGCGTTGCTGTCGGGGCAGTTGCAGGTCAACCGCAGCGCCAAGGTTTCGGCCGACACCATCGACGTCACGGGACGCAGCGTCGTTGGCGAGAACTTCCAGCTCGACGGTGTTCGATCGGTTGGCCTCATCGGCAGTGCCCAGGTGGGCCAGTCGCTGAGCATGAAGGCGGGCACCGTGGGCATCAACGGTGACATCTCGGCCGGCGAAACCAATGTGGACGCCAGCCGGGTCGATCTCGGCAGCATGGAAAAAGGCCTGTCCATCGGCGGCGACCTGAACCTGCGCGTCGGCGACTCCCTGCATGCGCGTGGCGATGTCAGTGTCACGGGCAGCGCGAATCTTTCCAGCGGGGGCGACGCCCGGTTCGACGGTGCCATCACTGCCGGGCGCGACCTGGGCCTGAGCGCGGGTGGCGACCTGACCATGGCCGGCCCGGTCACATCGGGCGGCAAGGCCAGCTTCAATGCCGCAGGCAACCTCACGGCGCACGGCGACATCCTTGCGGGCGGCGGCATCACGGGTAAGGCGGGCGGGGACATCCGCCTGGGCGGGCAGGTGGGCTCGGCCGGTTCCCAGCAATGGAGTGCGGGCGGCGACTTCTCTGCCGACAAGGGCATGGAGGCTGCGGGCCTGTCCGTCGAGGGCCGCAACATCCGCATCGCCGGCGATGTGCTGTCCCAGGGCGCCGTCAACATGAAGGCAGGCCAGAAGCTCCAGCTGGGAGGCGACTTGCGCTCGGCAGGCAGCACCACCCTGAGCGCCGGCGCCGAAGGCATCACCGCCAAGTCCATCCTCACCAACGAAGACCTCGACATCCGCAGCCAGGGCAACATCGCCCTGGAGCAGGCGCAGGCCGCGCGCGACGTGCGCCTGGAATCCTCGACGGGCAGCATTGCAACGGGCAACCTGCTGGCCGGGCGCGATGCCGGCGTGACTGCGGCGGGCAATGTACTCGTCGATGGAACACTGCATGCCGGGCGCGATGCGCGCATTGCCGCCAAGGGTGATACCACCGTGCGCGGCGATGCCTTCGCCGGGCGCGACGTGGCGCTGGCTGGCAGCTCCATCAGCCTCGACAAGGGCCTGCAGGCCGGTGGAGGCATGCAACTGGAGGCCGGGGATGGCGGCATCGCCAGCCGGGGCCAGCTGGTTGCCAACCGGGGCATCACCGCCCTGTCCGCAGGCCAGATCGACGTCCAGGGGCCGGTGCTCTCCGGAGAGAACCTGCAACTGCGCGCAGGCCGTGACATCACGGTGGCGGGCGACATCGCGGCCATGGGCACCATGGACATCCGGTCGGCACAGGCCCTCAAGGCCGAACGCCTGCAGGCCGGCGCCGATCTTGACGTTGCGGCTGCATCCGTCCACACCCGCAGCGTGCTGGCGCAGGGCCAGGCCACGCTGCGCGCCGACGATGCCCTGCGCATCCAGGGCGACCTGATGGGCGCCGGCATCGACGCCACGGCGCGCACGGGTGCCATCTCCGTCACCGGCACGGTGGCTACGCCAGGGTCGCTGAGCCTCAAGGCCGGCACCGATGCCGAGGCCGGCAAGGTGGTGGCCGGCACGGCCGACGGCCAGGCTGCCGTGATCGACGCGGGCGGCAACATCCGCCTGCAAAGCCTGGAGACCGGCGGCGCCTACCAGGCCCGCGCGGGAGGCAGCCACGAGGTGGCAGGCGCGGCCACCGTCCAGGGACCGGCCGACATCGCCGCTGGCGCGGACATCACCGTGGGTGCAGATGCAGCCTTCGGCCAGGGCCTGGCCGCGAATGCCGGCGGACGCATTGCCGTGGCCGGCGACACCCTGGTGCTGGGCGATGCACGCCTGCAAAGCGGAGCGGGCCAAAGCTACGGCGAGACTTCGGGCGGCAAGGCGGGCGGGCAGATGCGCGTCACCGGCAGGCTCGATGCCAGCGCCGGCCAGGGCTTCGCCGTGGGCAAGGAGCTGCGCGTCAACGACGGCATGGACATCGAGGCCAAGGCCGGTGCCATCGACGTGGGCGGCGGCCTCGCCACGCTGGGCGATGCGCGCCTGCAGGGCTCGGACGGCGTGCGCGTGGGCGGCGACCTGCAACTGCGCAAGGGTGAGCTTGCCAGCTCCGGCGGCGCCATCGCCATTGCAGGCAAGGTCTCTGCCGAGCAGGACCTGGGACTGAAGTCCCGGGGTGACATTGCCATTGGCGGTGCCACCGTCGCGCAAGGCCGGCTCACCGCCCGCAGCGAGGCTGGCAGCATCGGCTTTGGCGGCAACCTCGACGTGGCCGGCGACTTCGACGCCCATGCGGCGCAGAACCTGAGCTTTGAAGGCAACAGCCTCTTCCTGGGCGAGGCCCGGCTCAAGGCGGACAACGGTGCCATCCGCAACCGGGGCGACATGACCTTCGCTAAGGCGGTGGACATCGACACCGGCGGCGATCTCTCCAACGAAGGCCTGATCCAGTCGCGGCAGGACATCTCCATCCGCGCCCGCAATATCGACAGCAACCTGGCCCGCGCTGGCGGCATCGTCACACCGGGCCAACTCACCGTCCAGGCCGGGGGCGCCACGCGCCTGGGCAGCCAGGGCAAATTCAGCGCCGGGCAGGACATGGCGCTGCAGGCGGCCGGCGGCACCAGCAGCCAGGGCACCCTCCAGGCGGGTGGCAAGCTCACCCACACCGGCTCCCTGTCGAGCAGCGGCAGCGTCGTGGCCGACGACATCACCATCGACGGCGCGCTGGGCAACCAGGGCGGCAGCGTCTATGCCCAGGGCAGCCTGGGCGTCTCGGGCAGCACCAGCAACAGCGGCAACATTGCCGCCAGCACCATCACCATGGCCGCCTTGGACAACAGCGGCCAGATCGGTGCGCAGGGCATCTCCCTGGGCGCCACCGGCAACTCGGGCAGCATCTCCGGCTCCAGCGTGGGCATAGATGGCAGCCTGAGCAACAGCGGCAGCATAGGCGCCAGCGGCTCGCTCGGCGTCTATGGCGGCTCCATCTCCAACAGCGGCTCCCTGGCGGGCGGCGACGTCACCCTCAGCGGCAGCAGCATAGGCAACGATGGACAGATCCAGTCCTCGGGCTCCCTGAGCATCTCGGGCGGCAGCTTCGACAACGGGCTGACCGAATCGCGCAGCTGTGTCTCGGCCAGCGGCTGCGGCGCGGGCTCCGCCCCTGAAGACTGGCGCTACAGCCAGACCCCGGGCACCGTGCATGCGGGCGGTGCGCTCACCGTCAACGTCGGCAGCATGACCAACAAGGGCGTGGTCAGCGCAGGCAGCAGCGTCAATATCCAGGGCAGCCTCAATAACACGCGCAGCGTCAACGACCCCTACACTTCCGCAGGCGCCAGTGGTGGCGCCAGCACCGGCATCATCTCGGCCGGTGGCGACCTCACCATCTCGGGCCCCTCCGTGCAGAACGCGGGCGGGCAGATGCAGGCAGGCGGCGCCGTCAACATCACATCGGCCGGTGCCTTCAGCAATGGCGCCCCGGCCGAAGGGGTGACCGGCCAGATCCAGGGCAGCAGCGTCACCATCAACGCCGCCAGCATCGACAACCAGGGCACGCTGCTGGCCAAGAGCGGCGATGCGAAGCTCACCGCCAGCTCCGGCGGCATTGCCAACACCGGCACGGTGGCCGCCAGCGGCGGCCTGCAACTGCAGGCCAGCGGCGCGGTCAGCAACGGCGACGGTGCCAACCTGCTGGGCCAGGACATCCGCATCAAGGGCTCGGGTTTCAGCAACCAGGGTACGGTCTATGGCCAGGGCGGCGCGCCCGGCGAGATCGACATCAACACCACGGGTGGCTTCAGCAACAGCGGTGGCACACTTGTGGCGGGCGGCAAGCTCAACATCCAGTCCGGCGGCTACAGCAACAGCGGCGGCACCGTGGGCAGCCTGGGCGACGCCACCCTCACCATGGCAGGCGCCTATGGAGCCACCGGCAACGAACTGCTGGCCCTGGGCCACCTTCAGCTCAACGTGGGCGGCATCAACGTGGGCGCCTCGGAAAGCTGGTCCTATGGCGGCAGCTCCGTCGCCTGGACCGGCACCCTGCGCAACCAGGGCAGCGTCGCCATCGCCGGCAGTGCCAGCGGTTCCATCCACAACGAAGCCACGGGCACGCGCAGGGGCAGCGGCGAACCCGACGTGCGCGACGGCACCTACGAGGTGCCCGACTACCCGGCCGCGCTGGCCGACCTCAAGGAAGTGCGCGTCATCGGCTACACCGACGTGGCGCAGCGCGCGCAGCTGTACATCGGCGGCGGCTTCGACGGCTCCCTGGTCAATGAGGCCTCGGACGCCAGCGTGGGTGGCGGCAGCATCGAGCAGCGCAAGAAGAACCAGACCATCACCTGGGAGGGCAAGAACGCCGACGGGGACATCGTCACCGTCGAAGGCCTGGCCCGCAGCGTGCCGCGCCTGAACACCGGCAGCGGCAGCTCCACCATCACTCTGGTCGGGCCCGATACCGGCACCATCGTCGGCGATGCCATCACCATCAATGGCGGCACCATCACCGTACGGCCCGGCATTGATCCCGCCACGGGCCTGCCCCTGGTCGTGGAAGCCCGCAACCGCGAGGTCAAGCCCGGCGAGGTGGCCAAGGGCCCCGACGGACAGGCCGTCAAGGGCGACGTCAAGACCGGCGATGCCGGCAAGGCCGACGCGCCCAGGGAATTCAAGGTCCTGGGCGGCGACCCCGGCAGCATCGGCGCCGGCGACACCAAGGGCCAGGGCAGCGACATCAAGGGCCCGGGCGACGAAGGCCTGCCGCCCCGGACCTCCAGGCCGCTGGACCTCTCGCGCCCTGAACTGGCCACGCCCGAAGGCGGCGTGGCCGCCCTGCTGGGCGGCGGCAAGAGCGTGGCCTGGCCCGACTGGAAGCAGATGCAGATCGTGCCCGGCGGCATCAGCGCCAACGACCTGGAACTCAACCTCAACGGCCAGTTCATCAACCGGGGCCAGCTCGAAGTCACCAACAACCTGGCCATACGCGCCGCCGAAGGCATAGACAACTTCGGCGCCAGCATTCGCGCGGGCGGCTACACCAGCCTCAGCGGCGGCAGCCTCGACAACCGGGACGGCAAGATAGAGACCGGCACCCTGCTGACCTCCCTCAAGGGCGACATCGACAACAGCCGCGGCAGCATCGTCGCGCATGACGGCGGCTATCTGCAGGCCAGCGGCAATATCGCCGCCACCGATGGCCGCTTCGTCAGCGACGCGGGCAAGATCGTGCTGGACGCGGGCGGCAACATCGACCTGGTCGCCAGCAAGGTCGAGGGCAAGAAGGGCGCGGGCCTGTATGCCGACGGCGACATCCGCCTGGGCGCCACCGCCAAGGCCGAAAGCACGCACAAGAAAGAGGACCAGATCCTCGTCACCCAGCACTACGACGCGGACAACAACCTCACCAACCCAGAGATCCGCATCAAGATCGGCGAAACCCAGCGGCGCACCGACACCCTGACCCACACCGGCACCACCATCGACGGTGGCGAAGGCGGCGTCACGCTGCGGGCCAAGGGCGACGTGGTGGCCCTGGGCTCGCACATCAAGGCCGGTGAGGACGTTCTGGTGCAAGGCGCCAGCGTGCGCGTCGAAGCCCTGGTGGACAAGTCCAGCAGCCTGGAGGAAGAGCACCGCAAGAACTACGACCATGCGCTGTTCCAGCGCAGCGAATCCCTGTCGGGCGGAGAAATCGAGGCAGGCCGCAACCTGAGCATCGTGGCGAACGGCAAGGCCGACGCAGGCAAGGGCGACATCACCCTCAAGGGCGCCACCGTCACCGCCAAGGGCGACGCCAGCCTCATCGCCAGCCGCGACGTCAACCTGCAGGACATGCAGACCGAGCACGGCCGCTTCGAGGAAACCTACAGCAAGAAAAGCGGCTTCCTGAGCAAGAAGAGCACGCACACCGTGGAGGAAGGCGCCAGCAGCCTCAGCGAAGGCAGCGTGCTCAGCGCCAACAACATCTACCTGCAGGCCGGGCGCGACATCAGTGTGACCGGCTCGCACGTGGTGGGCCAGGGCGACGTGGGCCTGGTGGCCGGGCGCGACGTGCAACTGCTGGCGGGCCAGGACAGCGCCGCCGCCACCAGCCACAGCCAGACCAAGAAATCGGGCCTGTTCAGCGGCGGCGGCTTCGGCATCACGCTGGGTTCCAAGTCCGTCACCATCGACCGCAGCAACGAAAGCGTGCGCGCGGCAGGCTCCAGCGTGCAGGCGCAGGGCGGCAACGCCTCCATCGTGGCCGGCAACCAGTACCGCCAGACGGGCTCGGCCGTGCTGGCTCAGGGCGATGTGAACATCGTCGGCAAGAGCGTTGAGATCAACGAGGCGCGCGAGCTCGAGCGCGACAAGTTCGAGATGCGGGCCAAACAGAGCGGGCTGAGCGTCAGCATCAGCAACCCCGTGGTCAATGTCGTGCAAGGCGGCGAGACGGTCGCCCGCATTGCCGGGGCGACCGGCAAGACCAGCGATGCTCGCATGCAGGCCCTGGGTGCGGCCGCTGCCGGCATGGCGGCCTATGAAACCTATGGCAAGGCCAGCCAGCTCATCGCAGACCCCAGCAGTGCCACCAGCGTAGGCATCAGCCTCAGCCTGGGCAAAAGCTCCAGCCGCAGCACCAGCGAATACCAGGTCAACAGCGCCGTAGGCTCCCTGGTCAAGGCCGACGGCAACGTCAGCATCACGGCCACCCAGGGTGACGTCCACGTGCGCGGCAGCAGCGTGGAAGCCGGCAAGGACGTACGCCTGGCTGCGGACAAGGGCAACATCGTCCTGGAAGCGGCAGAAAACCGCTTTGCCGAGCAAAACAGCCAAAGCAGCAGCTCGGCCAGCGTGGGCGTGGCCTTCACCCTGGGCAGCAAGAACGGCTTCAGCGTCAATGTGGGGCTCAGCCAGGGCAAGGGCAGTGGCAGCGGTGAAAGCCTCAGCCACACCAACACCCACATCAAGGCAGGCGGCACGGCCAGCGTGCAAAGCGGCGGCGACACCACGCTCAAGGGCGCCACCATCGTGGCCGACACGGTAAAGGCCGACATAGGCGGCAACCTCGCCATCGAAAGCCTGCAGGACAAGAGCACCTACAACGAGAAAAGCAGCAGCGCAGGCCTCAACGTCAGCCTGTGCGTGCCTCCCCTGTGCTACGGCCCCTCCAGCGTGGGCGGCAGCGCCGGGCGCACGCGCATCGACAGCGACTACCAGAGCGTGGTCGAGCAAAGCGGCATCCGCGCTGGCGACGGTGGCTTTGACGTCAAGGTCAAGGGCGACACCACGCTCAAGGGCGGCGCCATCACCAGCACCCAGGTGGCGATGGACGACGGCAAGAACCGCTTTGAAACCGGCGGCAAGCTGACCACCAGCGACATTGAAAACCATGCGGAATATGACGCCAGCGGCTGGAGCGCAGGCGGCAGCGTGGGCTTCCAGGCAGGTGACCAGAGCACAGCCAAGACGGAAGAACAAAAAAAGGCCGCACTCAACACAGGCAAGGGCCTGACGGGCGGCAGTGCCGGCGTGGGTAGCGACAGCGGCAATGCCAGCAGCACCACCAAGGCCGGCATCAGCGGCGTGGCGGGTGACAGCGGCGCGCGCACGGGGGACAAGGAGACAGGCCTCAAGCCCATCTTCGACAAGGACAAGGTGCGCGAGAACGTCAATGCGCAGATCGAGATCACGCGGGAGTTTGGTTCACGTGCGAGCAAGGCGGTGGGGGACTTTGCCGACAGCAAGCTCAAGGAGGCGATGGCCAACGGTGATGAGGCGGAAATCGAGAAATGGAAAGAAGGTGGGGCTGGCCGAGTCGCGCTGCACGCATTGGTTGGTGCGGCGGGCGGGGGATTGGCAGGAGCTGCCGGCGCGGGCCTGAGCCAGGTGGCTGTCGCGCATCTGGACGAAACCTTGAAGGAGTTGGGCGTTGACGAAGGTGCGCGAAACACCCTGGTCGCCGTGGCTGGAACGGCCGTGGGGGCCGTGGCCGGTGGAGCAGCAGGGGCAGCGGCTTCGACCAATGCCACGCTGAACAACTTCCTCAACCACAAGGAGCTCACGGAACGGGCTAAGAGTGAGAGCGCCTGCCAGAAGGGCGACAAGGCGGCGTGCGGCGAGGTAAGCAAGCTGGACGCGCGTTCTGCTAAACGCAATGAAGATATCCGTAAAGGTTTGGCTCCAGCGACGGTGGATCAGAACCTGGAGATTCAAGAAGACCTTGGCACAGTGGTGACAGAGCTTGCCAAGTACAAGGATCAGCTATACCAGCAATTGGGGGCCACTGCAGATCCTCAGCGCAGAGCTGACCTGATGGGGCAGATCAACGCAGCAGACAACAATATCAAACAGTTGACTGTGCTGGGTCAGGATAATTTGCTGTACTTGTATGGTAAGACCAATGATGAGCAGTATTGGAGTGCCTATAAGCAATTGCAGGCGGCATCTAGTGGCAATGATGTGGCGGATGTGATAATGACCGGGGCTGCTTTTATTGGAAAGAATAGAAGGCCCGTTGCAAAAAATGGTGCGGAGAAATATGAGGATTTATCATCTTCGACAGACGGGCCTAAAGTAGAAGTGAAAGGCTCTGGGGAGACGAAAATAGCGCCTCCTGAAAATTCCTATGCTGTATATCCTCGAGGCCCTGGAGCTTCTGAGGGGCCAGTTCCTAAAGACTATGTAACGGTATCTCGATGGGTTTCAAAAGAAGAGGCAGCTCTTTGGATGCAAAACCAAGGCACAGCCATTCCTGCAAATGTCCCTAGAAACGGGACGCCTCAGGTGTATGTTACAGAGGGAGGCGCACCATATCCTCCTGGTGCTAAAGGGGAAATCCGTATTGATTTTGCCGTGCCAAATGCGATGCTGCGTAAAGGGAATTCATCGAACAATTTTCAAATTCTTCAGCCTTCGTCAAGTACGCCTATTTATAATGTAAAGATCCATGTTCCTAATGGAATGGAAATTCCGACACTTAGAAAGTGATGCAAGAAATGAAGGTCTCTAAAGATTTTGGTATCATCTTAAGAAAAGATGCCATTGCACTTAATTCTATAGATATTGATTTAATACTGAAGGAATTTAATTTTGAAAAATTATTTGATGAAGATGAGTTTTTAATATCTCTTGGCCCTTTCTTCGGTTCGGAGAATTCCGAAGAATGCATAGTGTTTTTGAAAGAATTAGGTCTTTCATATATTGATGATTTCTTTGTTTTGGAAGGGTATTTCCCCGATTGGTGTGATGTCTTTGTGAAGAAATCTGAGAATTTCTGATTAACAAGGTCCGATGCCACAGCACAGCACAGCACAGCACAGCACAGCACAGCACAGCACAGCACAGCACAGCACAGCACAGCACAGCACAGCACAGCACAGCACAGCACAGCACAGCCTGGGGACGCCACATTGCATCTTCGCTCGCATTAAATGGTTATAGAATTTCTATTTGGTGAATTATGAAGCTATGTATTAAATTTGAGAAAAATGGTTGGTTTGAGTATTTTATTAAAAATAAAAATATTCCTTGCATTTGTAAAATAAAAGGCAATGATTTTTCTGTGGAATTTTTTTCTCCATTGCCTGAGGCAGTAGGTACTGTGAAAGATTTCTCTAAAGAGGAAATAAATCTTAGAGCTCCATCATATGGAGGTGGGGTACATACACATAATTCTTTTGCGGAGATTAGTTTGATAGAGGTATCGCAAGATATTTATGAAATATCTGATCTTAGATTTTTTTATCAAACATCTGGATGGCACCAAATATTGGAGAATTTTTCTTTGGTGGAGGTTGTTGATGAGGATTTGCCAGATTGGGTCAAAGATTTGGATAAAGGCAAGATTTGATTTAATTTGCTTTGAGTAAATTCGAATTAATCTCATGAAAGACGAACGTTCTTTTTTGATCCTATGTCTTTCCGTTGCGCTGGCCGGTTGCGCCATCGAACCTCGCCGCAACTACATGCCACAGCCCAAAGACGCCACATTGCATCTCCGCTCCACAGGCATGCCCATGTCGGCAGGTTTTTCCATCAGCTCCGCCAGCACGGCGTGCGAAGGCTTTGAATTCGCAGGATCTGTTCGCGATGGAGGCGAGAGCGTGCTGCTGCCCTGGATTGCAGCGTTGAGCAACAAGCTCAGCGGCGTTCCAACTGTGCGAGAGGCTGCGGTGCCCGCAGATGCGCCAGTGCAGGTCAAAGGCTTTTCCTCCTGGCAAGACCAGTACAGCAGAGGTTCCTGTGGGCCGGTAACCAAGCGGTTCACTCCCACTGCTGATGGCGTCTACCGTGTGGATTTTGTCTGGGCTGGCGTGCGCAAGTGCGGGTTGCGTATTGTGGATATCAGCAGGCCTGATGAGCCAAGGGAAGTACCTGGCACGCCGCTGATCTGTCCTCGTCCGCCGGGGCTGTAGTTCATACGGTGTTCATAAGCCTTCTTCATTCCATTGTTGTAAATGGTGTGACTACTAAAGGTGCCAGGCAAAAGGTGGTGGAAATACTGGATCAGTTGTCTTCTGGATGGCAATATTTTAGCCAGATTTGTAGCTCTAATAAAATATTGTCTGGTGATTTTATTGCTGCTAGAAAAGAGTGGAGTTAAATGATTTTAAATATTGAATTTGAGGAAAATTTCTTCATGGAAAGTATTATTAAGAATAAATTTATTCCATGTGTTTGTAGGGTGAAAGGGCTTAATTTTACCGTGGAATTCTCCCGGCCGTTGAAAATGATGGCTACAGGATATATCCCGAATTTTAATCTGCAAGATATATGCGATAGATATTCTGCGGCTGCAGGTGGAGAGTATACTCACTATTGTTTTGGTGAGATTAGTTTGAATTATTTATCTGATAGTTCATTTGAGGTAATTGATCTGAAATTCTTCGATGAAATCTATGGCTGGATAGATATTATTGAGAATTCGGTGTTGGCTGAGAAATTTAAAGAAGAGGATAGATATTATCCTGATTGGGCTAGAGAGCTGGACAAAGATAGGAAATGATTATTGTGTAAATATTTTGGATCGCAGTAAATACTAAAGAATTTTTTTGATGAAAATTCTCCAGTATTTAATGCAGATCTAGATAAATATTGGATTTGGTGTGTCAAAGACGTCCAGACCACTTGGCGGTGCGGAGCGATATTTTCCAGTACCAGGGCCATCGTTTGCTAACAGAAGTCATTCTTGGCGGAAGTGGTCGTTAATCTGGTAATTGCTGTGTAATAATTTGGATTAAATGATAAATTAATGGAGGGTTTATGTTTTTCTGGAAAATAAAAGATCTCAAGAATGCTTTAATTCATCGCGAGCTAACAGAAAAACAGGTATTTATTTATATTCTGATTTTCGTGCTGCTGAGCATTGTTGCGATGGAGATTACTCGCTATCTTCATCCTGATCGAGTGGGATTTTGGGACTATGTAGACTCTTTTTTGAGTATTTCTATTGTCCTTTGTGGAACTGTTTTTTCTTACCGTGCCAATGGAGGGTCGTCTGGCGTGGATTTTTCTGCAAGATTCTTTAGTATCAGCCTTGTGGTAACTCTTAGGCACATGTTTTTTCTGATTCCCATTGCATTGATTTTCTATGCGTATACTACTTATTCATACATTAAAGGAATGGGGATAAATCCAGGGCAGGTGGTGATGACAGGAGGGGTTGAGGTTGTTTTGCTTGGAATCTGGTGTATTAATATATACCGGTCCATTGTCAAAAATATCAGCGACGTGTCTAGAGCTTGAAGTGATCTGAAAATGGGAGTATTGATCGATGTTTGATTTAGATATTCTTGTGCCTATCGCTTTGGGTGTTTTGTATTATTCGTGGTTCCATGGGTTTCATGTAGCTTCGGAATATATGGATATCGTCCACAATTCTTCGGGCTGGAAATGCGTGTTGGTCGGTGTGATGGCTGGATTATTGCCGGGAGCCATTGTGCTTTGTATTTTTCTCTTGATTAGTTCAAAAGGAGATTCTGGCTTCCTGGCATTTGTAGTGCTCTCATGTATCTGGTTTTATTTGAGAGCGGCAATGCTCACGGCCACCAAGAAAAGTAGTGCTTCACCAAACGAGTGACTTGCGTAATGTTGGTGTGGGAGTTCGGGGAGACTGCATAACGAGCTTCGTTTGCTGCGGGCCTGTGTATCTGAGGTTTCAGCCTGAAGCAGGCAGGCGCTACCGCGTGCAGTTCGAGCAGGAGGATCGGGTCTGCGATGCCCGCTTGCTGGCCGTGACCGCTGCCGGTAGTACCTCCGAGGCGGCCGTGCGCTGGTGTCTCTTACAGCCGGTGGCTGTGTACCGATGGCTTCATGAGCATCGGAATGAACGAGGTCATCCGCTACCGCTAGTTTGCGCGTTGGTCTCAAGGGCGTTGTCATGCCCTGGCCTAGGTGGGTCGAAAACAGTGCACACACTTGGTATGAAGTTTGCATGGATACCCGGTCGCTCAGGCGCCGGACGGACGTCCTGCACCGCGTGGCTGCATCTGCGCGAAGTGGTGGTGGAACGGATGTAAGCTCGCGGCAAGCCTGCGGGCGGGTGCTGCCCCAGGTGAACAAGATCAACGCATTCCACGCACCACAAGGAGACATTTCATGAAGCAACCCCCTTCCAGGCAACGCCTGCCCGCATGGCAGTGGATCGGCCTTGCGGCCGCCACGCCGCTGTTCCTCGCATCGTGCGGCGGTGGTGGTGGCAATGGCGGATCGGGCCAGGACGACCTGGCGGCCTGCGCCATCACCTCGGGCGATGGCAGCGTGGTCGTGGGCTCGGGCCTGCCCGGTGATCCGGCCGCACCCGAACCCTCGTCGGGCTACCGCCTCGGCAAGAAGGCCCTGCACACCTCCAAGTACATGGTGGTCACGGCCAACCCGCTGGCGTCCAAGGCCGGTTGCGAGGTGCTCAAGTCCGGTGGCTCGGCCGTGGATGCGGCCGTGGCCGTGCAGATGGTGCTGGGCCTGGTGGAGCCGCAGTCCAGCGGCATTGGCGGTGGCGCCTTCATGCTCTACCGCGATGCGGCCACGGGCAAGGTCGTGGCCTATGACGGCCGCGAGACCGCGCCGGCTGCCGCCACGGAAAACTACCTGCGCTACGTGGACGATGCCACCGACCAGACCGCGCCCAAGCCTTCGGCGCGCTCCAGCGGCCGCTCCATCGGCACGCCGGGCGTGGTGCGCATGCTGGAACTCGCGCACAAGGACTACGGCAAGACCGCGTGGCCCCAGCTGTTCAATTCGGGCATCGACCTGGCCAGCAAGGGCTTTCCCATCAGCGGCCGCATGGCCGCCGCGCTGGAGGGCTCCAAGACGGAGCTGGCGCGCGATGCCGATGCCGCCAAGCTGTACTTCGATGCCCAGGGCAAGCCGCTGGCGCTGGGCGCCAAGTTCGTCAACCAGCCCTATGCCGACACGCTGCGCAGCATCGCCACGGGCGGTGCCGATGCCTTCTACCGTGGCGACCTGGCCCAGGCCATCGTCAGCAAGGTGGGCGTGACGCAGACCGTCTCGGACGGTGCGCCCATCACCCCCGGCAAGACCACGCTGCAGGATCTGGCCAGCTACGAGGCCAAGCGCCGCGAGGCCGTCTGCACCACCTACCGCGCGCGCTACATGGTCTGCAGCATGCCGCCGCCGTCGTCGGGCGGCATCGCCGTGGCACAGGCCATGGGCATTCTGGAGAACTTCGACCTCAAGGCCTATGCGCCCACGGCCATCGATGGCGAGGGCGGCAAGCCTTCGGTGATGGGCGTGCACCTGGTCAGCGAAGCCCTGCGCCTGGCCTATGCCGACCGTGACAAGTACGTGGCCGACACCGACTTCGTGCCCCTGCCCGGCGGCTCGCCGGCCCTGATGCTGGACAAGAGCTACCTGCGCCAGCGCGCCGCCCTCATCTCCACCACCAAGAGCATGGGCACGGCCCAGGCAGGCAACTTCGGCACGCCTTCGCAGGGCGTGGTCGATGTCAAGGAGGCCGGCACCACGCACATGAGCATCGTCGATGCCAAGGGCAACGCACTGAGCATGACGACCACGGTGGAGTCCAGCATGGGCTCCTTCCACGTCACGCGCGGCTTCGTGCTCAACAACCAGCTGACCGACTTCGCTGCCATCCCCAGCACCACCGACGGCCCGGTCGCCAACCGCGTTCAGCCCGGCAAGCGCCCGCGCAGCTCCATGGCGCCCACGCTGGTGTTCGACCTGAAGACCGACGGCACCGCCGGCGACTTCAAGATGGCCACGGGCTCGCCGGGCGGCAGCACCATCATCCAGTACGTGACCAAGACCCTGGTCGGCGCGCTGGACTGGGGTCTGGATGCGCAGCAGGCCACGTCGATGGTGGACTTCGGCGCGGCCAACAGCCCGACCACCAACGTGGGCGGCGAGCACCCCAACATCAACACGGCCAATGGCGGCAACGACGATCCGCTGGTCAGCGGCCTGCGTGCCCTGGGCCATGTGGTGTCCATCAGTGCGCAGTCCAGCGGTATTGGCACCATCTTGCGGGTGCAGCGCAATGGGCAGGCGCAGCTGGAAGGTGGGGCTGATCCGCGCCGTGAAGGGCTTGTTTTGGGCGATACCGTTCGCTGATTTTGGTCTGATGATTGACTGAGGAAGGCGCTGCTGGCAGGGATGCTGGTGGCGCTTTTCTTTTATGGGGTCCATAGCCTGCCCCTGCCGGGTGGTTGTTTTTCGAGGCCGGGTTTCGGCCCGGCGGCCGACCCGCTTTCTTGTCGCGCGACAAGAAAGCGGGGCAAAGAAGCGCGCCCCAAACTGCCCACGACCCTTCGCTTCGCTGCGGGCGACCTGCGTTGGCAGAAGGGGGGAGGCCGGGGATAGCCAACAGCCGGCGCCATCGCTCCACTCGGCTTCAAACGGGGCCGAGCGCAGCGACGGCCCGAAAAACTCCCCCGTATGTCAGCGCCTGCGGCGTGGTGGTTGCGGGGTTGCAGTCCTGCCGAAGGACAGGACTGCTTCGTGATCTGACTCGCTGCGGTTGTCTGAGCGGCGCGCGAAGCGCAAAGCGAGTTCCGCAGCGAACCCCGCAACCGCCACGACGCAGGTTGCCCCGGAGCGAAGCGCAGGGGTCGCGGGCATTTGGGCGCGTTTCTTTGCCTACTTTCTTATCGCGCGATAAGAAAGTAGGTCGGCCGCCGGGCCGAAACCCGGCCTCGAAAAACAACCACCCGGCAGGGACAAAAAAGCATCCCTGAATGGCAGCCACTCTGAGGGCACACGCCCCATGACTGTCGCCTCAAAGACATGCCCCACCCACCCCAATGCGCGAAAAAACACCCCACCACCCCCCGCAAACCAAGCAACCACGCCACCCCCTGCTATAGAGCCATCAGTCCCGCACCCACGCTGCGCGTTTTCCCCAGACGCCCCAACGCTACGGGCTTGCCCGAATCCATGGTTGGCATGCATCCATCTAAATTGAACAGCAGCAAGTTCGATGGTCGTGAGCCTCTGAGGAAGATGGAAATGCAAAGACGAGTGTTTGGCGCATGGATGTGCGCATCGGTCCTGATGACGGGCGCAGCATGGGCGCAGGACAGCTATCCCAGCCGCCCCATCAGCCTGGTCGTGCCCTACGGCGCGGGCGGCGTGACCGACGTGGTGGCGCGTGCGCTGGCCCAGGGCATGGGCAAGCAGCTGGGGCAGACCGTGGTGATCGAGAACAAGCCCGGCGCAGGCGCGTCCATGGGCGTGATGGAGATGCGCACGGCCAAGCCCGATGGCTACCGCCTGACGCTGGCGCCCGTGAGCATCTTCCGCCAGCCCCACATCCAGAAGGTGCAGTACGACCCGGTGCGCGATCTCAGCTACATCGCCACGTACATGACCTATGACTTCGTGCTGGCCGTGCCCCAGGACTCGCCGTTCAAGACGGTGCAGGATCTGGTCGAGTTCGCCAAGAAGAATCCGGGCGCCGTGGATTACGGCACGCCGGGCAAGTTCACGGCCAACCACGTGGTGATGGCGCTGCTGGAGCAGGCCACGGGCGCACGCTTCACGCATGCGCCCTTCAAGGGCGATGCCGAGGCGCTGAACTCGCTGATGGCCGGCCACATCAAGTCCGGCGTGTACGCCAACACGGTGCTGCCGTACCTGAGCTCGGGCAAGCTGCGCGCCCTGGCCTCGGCCTCCGAGGTGCGGCCCGAGGCCTTTGCCAACGTGCCCACGTTCCGCGAGGCCGGTTATGCCTTCGATGTGCCCTCACCCCTGGGCATTGCCGGGCCGCGCGGCCTGCCGCCAGAGATCGTGCGCAAGCTCGAAGCCGCCATCAAGGCCGCCATGGACGACCCGGCCTTCCGCCAGGTGGTCGGCAACTACGGCGTGCGCACGCAGTTCCGCGGCAGCCAGGAGTACACGGCGTTCGCCAAGAAGGCGTTCGAGGACGAGAAGAAGATCGTGCAGAACATAGGCCTGGAGGATTGAGGCCGCTACGCGGGCGGCAGCCCGGCCATGGCCCGCAGGTCCACCAGCCGGTCGTACTCGGCCGCCGTGACCAGCCCCAGCGCCACGGCCGCCTCGCGCGGCGCAATGCCGCGTGCCATGGCCTCGCGCGTGATGCGTGCCACGGCGTCATAGCCCAGCACCGGGTTGAGCGCGGTGGCCTGCAGCAGCGAGTGGCTGACCTGCTGCTCCAGCCGCTCGGTGTGTGCCTGCAGGCCGGCCACCAGCTTCTCGGAAAACACGCGGCTGGCGTCGCCCAGCGCGCGCATGGCGCGCAGCAGGTGGTGGATCAGCACGGGCTTGGCCACGTTGAGCTCGAAGTGCCCGGCCGAGCCCGCCAGCGTGACGGTGAGGTGGTGGCCCATGGCCTGGTAGGCGGCCTGGACCACGACCTCGGCCACGGTCGGGTTGCGCTTGCCCGGCATGATGGAGGAGCTCAGCCCATCGTCGGGAAACACCAGCTCCCCCAGGCCGCAGCGCGGGCCTGAGCCCAGCAGGCGGATGTCGTTGGCCATCTTGGCCAGCGAACCGGCCACCACGTTGAGTGCGCCCGAGACCTCGATGAGCGCATCGTGCGCGGCCATGCCTTCGAACTTGCAGGGATTGGGCGTGACCGCCAGGCCCGTGAGCGCCTGTATCTCCTCGCAGAAGACCCGGTCGAATCCGGCCGGCGCGTTGAGCCCCGTGCCGGCCGCCGTGCCGCCCTGGGCCAGGCTCCACAGCCGGGGCTGGGTGTCCCGCAGCCGGTCCATGCCGTGGCCCACCTGGTGGGCGAATGTCTCGAAGCTCTGGCCCAGCGTCATGGGCACGGCGTCCATCAGGTGCGTG
This sequence comes from Delftia acidovorans NBRC 14950, assembly GCF_001598795.1. GTDB lineage: Bacteria > Pseudomonadota > Gammaproteobacteria > Burkholderiales > Burkholderiaceae_C > Comamonas > Comamonas acidovorans. The sequence goes on from NZ_BCZP01000014.1 coordinate 83,680, forward strand.
CGCGCCACCTTGAGCACGCCGGCAAAGGCCAGGGCGCGTTCCTGCAGGCGCTGCTGCAGCCGCTCCAGGGCGGGCAGCAGGTGGTCGCGCAGCTCCAGCGCCGTGGCCAGGTGCATCACCGTGGGAAAGCTGTCGTTGGACGACTGCGATGCATTGGCATGGTCGTTGGGGTGGACCGGGCTGCGCGTGCCCGGGGGCTGGCCCAGCATCTGGTTGGCGCGGTTGGCGATGACCTCGTTGGCATTCATGTTGGTCTGCGTGCCCGAGCCCGTCTGCCAGATGGTCAGCGGGAAATGCGCGTCCAGCAGGCCGTCGCGCAGTTCGGTGGCCGCGGCCTCGATGGCTGCGCCGCGCTCGTCGTCCAGCACGCCCAGGCGCCGGTTGGCGCGCGCTGCCGCCAGCTTCTGCAGCCCGAAGGCGCGGTACAGGCCCTGCGGAAAACGCTCCTCGCCAATGGTGAACAGCTCCAGCGCGCGCTGGGTCTGCGCGCCCCAGAGTCGGTCGGCAGGGATGTGGACGGGGCCGAAGGCATCGTGCTCGATGCGGGTATGAGCTTGGGTCTGTGCCTGGGCCTGGGTGCGTGTCTGGTCCATGGGCTCAGTCCAGCGAGATCTTCGCGTCGGCCGCCACCTTGCGCCAGCGCTCCACCTCGGCGGCTGTGTGGCGGGCCAGGGCTTCGGGGGCGTATTGATCTGCGGGCAGCAGGCGTATGCCCTGGGCGGCCATCCTGTCGGTCCAGGCCTTGTCGGCCAGGGCCTTGGTATAGGCCTGGTAGACCTTTTGCACCACGTCGCGCGGCGTGCCCTTGGGCGCGTAGATGCCGTACCAGGTGGCGGTCTCGAAGCCGGGCAGCAGCTTCTGGCCCAGCGCTGCCGCGCCCGGGAACTGGGGCATGGGCTTGTCCGAGGTGAGGGCGATGGCGCGGATGCGCTCGCCGGCCAGCTGGGGCAGGGCGGTGTTGGTCTGGTCGAACATGGCATCGACCTGGCCCGAGATCACATCGGTCATGGCCGGTGCCGCGCCCTTGTAGGCCACCTGGGTGATCTCCATCTGCGCGCGGCTGGCGAACAGCGCCGCCACCAGGTGCGAGGTCGATCCCACGCCCGCGTTGCCGAAGTTCAGCCGGCCCGGGTTCTGCTTGCCGAAGGCCACCAGCTCCTCGGCCGTTTTGTAGGGGGAGTTCTTGCCCACCAGCAGCACCAGCGGCGTGTCGGGGAAGCGGAACACTGCCTCGAAGTCCTTGACCGGGTCATAGGCCAGCTTCTTGTACAGCGACGGCGCCGCGCCCATGTAGCCCATGTGGCCGACCAGGAAGCTGTAGCCGTCGGGCGCCGAGCGCGCCGCCTTGGCCGCGCCGATGGTGCCGCCCGCGCCCGGAACGTTCTCGATGATGATCTGCTGGCCCAGCTGGGTGCTGGTGCGCTGGGCGATGTCGCGCGCCATGGCGTCCGTGGGGCCGCCGGCCGCGAAGGGCACGATCCAGGTCAGCGGCTTGGCGGGGTAGCCGCCCTGGGCGTGCGCGGCCAGGGCGAAGGTGGTGGCGGCCAGGGCAAGGGCCAGGCGTGGCAGGCGGGGAAGATGGAAAGGCATGGTGTTGTCTCCTGTAGTGCTGTGTTCTGTCCTGGGCCGGGGTGTCAGCGGCCGCTGGCTGTATGGGCGCGCGACAGCGCAAGGGCGCGGTCCACCATCTGCGGGGCCTCGCCCAGGTAGTTGCGCGGGTCGGTGAGGCGCTGCAGCGCCGCGCGGTCGAAATGGGCCGTGACTTCGGGCAGGCGGGCCAGCGCATCGGCCAGCGTGCCGCCCTCGGCGTTGACGCTGCGGCAGGCGGCATAGACGATGTCGTGCGCCTGCTGGCGGCCCGTGTGCGGGGCCAGGCCCATCATCACGGCCTCGGCCACGATCAGGCCGTCGGTCATGTCCAGGTTGCGGGCCATGCGTTCGGGATCGACGATGAGGCCGCCCAGCATGAAGCGCGCCTGGTGCAGGGCGCCAGCCGAGAGCACGAAGCTCTCGGGCAGGGCCACCCATTCGGCGTGCCAGGGGCCGGTGGCGCGCTCCAGGTCCTGGACCATGGCGTCCAGCATCAGGCCCGCATGCTGGCGCACGGCCTTGGAGGCGGCCAGCATCAGCTCGCTGGAGATGGCGTTGCGCTTTTGCGGCATGGTGCTGCTGGCGCCGCGCCCGGTGACGAAGGGCTCGAACACCTCGCCGAACTCGGTGGAGGACAGAAGCATCACGTCGTAGGCGATCTTGCCCAGCGAGCCGGTGACCAGGGCCAGGAAATTCACCGCTTCGGCCAAGCCGTCGCGCGCCACATGCCAGGTGGTGGCGGGCACGCCCAGGCCCAGTTCTTCCATGAGCAATTGCTGCACTTCCAGGCCCCGGCCGCTCAGCGAGGCCAGCGTGCCTGCCGCCCCCGCGAACTGGCCCACCAGCACGCGCGGGCGCAGTTCCTTCAGGCGCTGGGCATGGCGGTCGAACATGGCCAGCCAGATGGCGGCCTTGTAGCCGAAGGTGATGGGCAGGGCGTGCTGCAGGTGCGTGCGGCCGGCCATGGGCGTGTCGCGGTGGCGTTCTGCCAGGTCGGCCAGGATGGTGCGCAGCGCGGCGATGTCGGCATCGACCAGGTCCAGCGCATCGCGCACCTGCAGCACGGTGGCCGTGTCCATGATGTCCTGGGTGGTGGCGCCCCAGTGGATGTAGCGGCCTGCGTCGCCGCACTGTTTCACCAGCTGGTGCACCAGCGGCAGGATGGGGTAGCCGACAATGTCGGTTTCCTTGCGCAGCAGCTCGAAGTCCAGCGCTTCGAGGCTGCAGCGCTGCGCGATCTCGTGTGCGGCCTCGGCCGGAATCACGCCGCAGCGGCCCTGGGCGCGCGCCAGCGCGACCTCGACCTCGATGTAGCGCGACACCAGCGCGCTGTCGGCGAAGATGGCGCGCATGGCGGGGGTGCCGAAGGCGTCGCGGAACAGCAGCGAGTCGATGGCGGTGCTGGAGGTGAAGGACGGAAGGGTCATGGTGCGCAATTGCAATTAAGTTCGGACATATCGATATTTTTATTTATGTACGTACATTACGAACATCCGGGTTTGCCTGGGGTGAGGGCCTGCGCCCATGGCTGAGACACGCTATGCCCAGGTGGCGCGCGACCTGTCCGAGCGCATTGCCTCGGGTGAATACGCCGTGGGCGCCCTGCTGCCCACCGAGCTGGAGCTGTGCGACCGCTATGGCGTGAGCCGCCACACCGTGCGCGCGGCGATTGCCGAGCTGCAGCAGTCAGGGCTGGTATCGCGGCGCAAGAAGGTGGGCACGCGCGTGGAGGCGGCGCAGCCCCATGCGCACTACCGCCAGGCGCTGACCTCGCTGGAGGACCTGGTGCAGTTCGGCGCCACCCATGTGCGCGAGGTGCGGCGCATCGAGGAGGTGGTGCTGGACCAGGACCTGGCCGCCGAGCTGGACTGCCCGGCCGGCAGCCGCTGGCTGGCCATCTGCAGCCTGCGCCGCGACGGCGCCGCGCCGCACCTGCCCATTGCCTGGACCGTGGTCTATGTGGATGCGCAGCGCTTTGACACGCAGGAACTGGCCCAGCGCGTGCGCGCCGCGCCCGAGTTGCTGGTCAGCAGCCTGCTGGAGCAGCAATACGGCCTGCGCATCGCGCGGGTGCGGCAGGCCGTGGTGGGAGCGCTCATTCCGGATGCGCTGTCGGAGGAATTGCAGGCCCCGGCCGGGTCAGCGGCGCTGAAGATCGTGCGCCGCTATCTGGATACCGATGGGGAGTTGATGGACCTCAGCGTGACCTTGCACCCGGCCAGCCGCTACACCTTGCACACGCAGCTGGACCGGGATCTGGCGAGCGTCTAGCCGTTGGCGTTGGCAGCTTCCGAGCCCTGCTCTGCGAGGAAGCCGCCGCTCTGGTGCGACCACAGCTTGGCGTAGATGCCGCCCAGCTCCAGCAGTTGCTGGTGCGTGCCCTGCTCGACGATGTGGCCCTGGTCCATGACGATGAGCCGGTCCATGGCCGCGATGGTCGACAGGCGGTGGGCGATGGCGATCACGGTCTTGCCGTGCATGAGGCTGTCCAGGCTTTGCTGGATGGCCGCCTCGACCTCGCTGTCCAGCGCGCTGGTGGCTTCGTCCAGCAGCAGGATGGGCGCGTCCTTGAGCATGACGCGCGCAATCGCCACGCGCTGGCGCTGGCCGCCCGACAGCTTGACGCCGCGCTCGCCCACCTGGGCGTCATAGCCGCCACGGCCCTTGAGGTCGGTCAGCGTGGCGATGAAGTCCGAGGCCTCGGCCTTCTGCGCGGCGGCCAGCATTTCCTGCTCGGTCGCGTCGGGGCGGCCGTAGAGGATGTTGTCGCGCATGGAGCGGTGCAGCAGCGAGGTGTCCTGCGTGACCATGCCCACCGCGCCACGCAGGCTGTCTTGCGTGACGGTGCGGATGTCCTGGCCGTCGATGGTGATGCGCCCGCCCTGGGCTTCATGGAAGCGCAGCAGCAGGTTCACCAGCGTGGACTTGCCCGCGCCCGAGCGGCCGATCAGGCCGATGCGCTCGCCGGCGCGGATGTGCAGGTTCAGGTGGTCGATCACCTGCTTGCCGCCGTCCTTGTAGGCAAAGCTCAGGTCCTCGAAGGCGATGGCGCCGTGCGTGACCTGCAGCGGCCTGGCGTCGGGCGCATCCACGATGGTGCGCGGCTTGGTCAGCGTGAGGATGCCGTCCTGGATGGTGCCCACGTTCTCGAACAGGCCCGTCATCTGCCACATCACCCAGTGCGAATAGCCCATCAGGCGCAGCGCCATGGCGATGATGGCCGCCACCACGCCTGCGCTGGCCTGTCCGGCCGACCACAGGTACAGCGCCGTGCCCGCCGAGCCCACCAGCAGCATCGTGATCATCAGGTGGTTGACGATCTCGAACTGGCTGACCAGCCGCATCTGCGCATAGCCCGTGGACTTGAAGGCCTCCATGGCATTGCGCGCGTATTCGGCCTCGCGGCGCGTGTGGGCGAACAGCTTGACGGTGGCGATGTTGGTGTAGGCATCGGTCACGCGGCCCGTCATCATGGAGCGTGCATCGGCCTGCTCCTTGCCGATCTTGCCCAGGCGTGGAACGAAGTAGCAGCAGGCGCCGATGTAGGCGGCCAGCCACAGCGCAAACGGAATCATCAGCCGCCACTCGAAGCTGGCCGCCAGGATCAGGATGCCGATCATGTAGACGCTCACGCCCACCAGCACATCGACCACCATGAACACCACTTCGCGCACCGACAGCGCGGTCTGCATGATCTTGGTGGTGATGCGGCCCGCGAACTCGTCCGCATAGAACGACATGCTCTGGCCCAGCATCAGCCGGTGGAACACCCAGCGCAGCCGCATCGGGAAGTTGATGGCCAGCACCTGGTGCATCACCGCCGTGTGAAAGGCCAGCAACAGCACGCTGGACAGCAGGACGGCGGCAATGCCCCACACCGTGCCGCGCTGCTCTGCCCAGAAACCGGCCGGCGACACCGTGGACAACCAGTCCACCACATGGCCCATGAGGGCGAACAGCGCCGCCTCGTAGACGGCCAGCAGCGCCGAGGTGCAGGTCAGCAGCGCGATCCAGCCGCGCATGCCTTGCGTGCAGGCCCAGATGAAGGCAAAAAAGCCCTTGGGAGGGACCGTGGGCTCGACGCTGGGATAGGGCGGAACGCGTTTTTCAAAGAAACCGAACAAGATTTTTTTACTCCTTGGTCAGGCCATCGTAGGCCAGAGTCGGGTTTGCCCGATGCGCGTTCAGCATGACCTTGGGCCGCAACATGTTTTGTAAGAAATCTCCACACAACTGTCCTACGCGTGGGTTCGCGCCCGGATTTCAGTGCAGGGGGAACACGGCGCCGTGGGGAAGATTGTCCGCGTCCGGTGCCGCTTCGTTGTGCGCGAATGGGGAATGCAGCATGCCGCTGGCGGCAACAAAAAAGGCCTCTTGCGAGGCCTTGTGTTTCATGCCGCAGTGCAGTGCACTGCAGCGGACGGGGCTTGCCGCCGGTCAGGCCGGCAGGAAGCCTTCCACCGACAGGTAGCGCTCGCCCGTGTCGTAGTTGAAGCCCAGCACCTTGGCGCCTGCGGGCAGCTCGGGCAGCTTTTGCGCAATGGCGGCCAGCGTGGCGCCCGAGGAGATGCCGACCAGGATGCCTTCCTCGCGGGCCGAGCGGCGTGCGTACTCGCGCGCGGGTTCGGCCTCGACCTGGATCACGCCGTCCAGCAGGCTGGTGTCCAGGTTCTTGGGCACGAAGCCTGCGCCAATGCCCTGGATGGGGTGGGGCGAGGGCTGGCCGCCCGAGATCACGGGCGATGCGGCAGGCTCCACGGCAAAGACCTTGAGCTGGGGGAACCTGGCCTTGAGCACCTTGGCCACGCCGGTCAGGTGGCCGCCCGTGCCCACGCCGGTGATCAGCACATCCAGGCCTTCGGGGAAGTCGGCCAGGATTTCCTGGGCCGTGGTGCGCACATGCACGTCGATGTTGGCGGGGTTCTCGAACTGCTGGGGAATCCAGGCGCCGGGCGTCTGGCTGGCCAGTTCCTGGGCGCGGGCGATGGCGCCCTTCATGCCCTTTTCCTTGGGCGTGAGGTCGAAGCTGGCGCCGTAGGCCAGCATCAGGCGGCGGCGCTCGATGCTCATGCTCTCGGGCATGACCAGCACCAGCTTGTAGCCCTTGACGGCGGCCACCAGGGCCAGGCCCACGCCAGTGTTGCCGCTGGTGGGCTCGATGATGGTGCCGCCGGGCTGCAGGGCGCCGGACTTCTCGGCGTCCTCGACCATGGCCAGGGCGATGCGGTCCTTGATGGAGCCGCCGGGGTTGCCACGCTCGGACTTGATCCACACATTGGCACCGGCGCCGAACAGGCGGTTGATGCGCACATGGGGCGTGTTGCCAATCGTTTGCAGGATGTTGTCAGCTCTCATCGGACCTCCGCGAGTTGGGGTGGTGGTTGGACAGTCGGGGGTGGCGCGCAGACGCTGCGCGAAAACCAGGCATTCATTGTGCACGCAGCTGTTCTATGCATGGGCTATATCGATATGGCCTGGACGGCTAACATCGCCGCATGAATCTACGGTTCCTGGAAACCTTTGTCTTGCTGGCCGAGCTGCGCAATTTCCGCATGACGGCCGAGCGGCTGTACACCACGCAGGCCGCCGTCTCCAGCCGCATCGCCACGCTGGAGCAGGAGTTCGGCGTGCGCCTGTTCGACCGTGGCGTGCGCGAGGTCACGCTGACGGCCGACGGCGCCAAGGCCCTGGTCCATGCCGAGCGCATGCTGCGCCTCATGCGCGAGATGCGCGAAGACATGCTGGACAAGCAGGCCTATGCGGGCGTGATCCGCATCGGCGCCATCGAGTCCATCGTGCACAGCTGGTTTCCCGACTTTCTGGCGCTGCTGCAGCAGCGCTATCCGCGCCTGCAGGTGGAGATCGCCTGCGACACCACGCTGCACATGTCCGATCAATTGGTGAAGGGCCAGCTGGACCTGTCGCTGCAGGCCAAGCCCGTGACGGCGGCCGGCGTGGGCCATCTGTCGCTGGGTGAATTTCCCATGGCCTGGGTAGGCAGCCCCAAGCTGGGCATTGGCGACGAGACCCTGAGCCTGGCCGAGCTGGCGGCCTTTCCCATCATGTGCTTTGCGCGCGGCTCCGAGCCGTATGCGGTGATCGAGCAGTTGTTCTCCACCGAAAGCAGCGCCTCGGTGCACCTGAACTGCATCGCCTCGGTGGCGACCATGATCCGCGTGGTCTGCGACGGCCTGGGCGTGGCCGCCGTGCCGCCGGCCATCATCCAGCGCGAGCTGGCCGAGCAGCGCCTGCGCCTGCTGCGCGTGGACCGTGAGTTCCCCTCGCTGCCGCTGGTGGCCTGCTTTCGCAATGACCACCAGAACCCGCTGACCGAAGTGGTGGCGCGCGCGGCCGAGGAGACCGCCGCCGCCTTTGCGCTGAACCACGGCCAGGCCGTGGCGCGGCTGCCGGGCAGCGGCCTGGGCGGCTAGGCCCGAGGCCGCCTGGTCGATCAGCCCTGCGCCGAAGCCAGCAGCTGCTCCACGGCCAGGGCCACGGACAGCAGTCGCCGGTCCTGCCCGCCGAGGCCGGCCAGGCTCAGGCCCACGGGCGCCTCGCCTGCGCGGTGGCAGGGCAGGGAGATGGCGCAGCCGTCGAGGAAGTTGATCAGCGTGGGGTTGCGCAGGATCAGGCCGTTGGCGCCGAAGTAGGCTTCGTCGCTCTGCGTGAGGTCGGCGATCTTCGGGGCGACCACGGGCACGGTGGGCATGACGATCAGGTCATGGTCGGCCATCTGGGCGCTCACGGCGGCAATCCACTGCCTGCGGCGTGCCAGCAGGTCGATGTAGTCGGCCGCGCTGATGTCCTTGCCGCGCAGGATGCGCGTGCCCACGCGCGGGTCGTACTCGGACAGGCGCGTGGCGATGTGGTGGCGGTGCCAGGCCCAGGCCTCGGCGGCCGTGAAGCCGCCCTTGGAATTGATGTCGGCCAGCTCGCCGAAGGGCGCGACCACGGCATGGGTGATGTGGGCGCCCGCCTGCGACAGCAGGGACAGGGCGCGCTCCCAGGCGGCGGCCACGGTGGCGTCCATGCCGTCCAGCACCACGTTGGTGGGAGCCAGCAGGCGCAGGCCCTGCAGCGGCGCGGCATGCAGCTCGCCCAGCGGCTCGCCGCTGAGGATGGCGTCCAGCGTGGCGCAGCAGCGCACGCTGGGGGCCAGCGGGCCGATGGAGTCCAGGTTGGCCGACAGCGGCAGCACGCCCTCCATGCTCACGCGGCGCGCCGTGGGCTTGAAGCCCGTGAGCCCGCACAGCGCCGAAGGAATGCGCACCGAGCCGCCCGTGTCCGAGCCGATGGCCGCCATGGCCATGCCGTCGGTGACCGATATGGCCGCGCCCGAGGACGAGCCGCCCGGGATGCGGCCGCCGTCCTCGTCACGCTGCCAGGGATTGCGCGGCGTGCCGTAGTGCGGGTTGATGCCCAGGCCCGAGTAGGCGAACTCGGTCATGTTGGTCGTGCCCACGATGACGGCGCCGGCCTGGCGCAGGCGCTGCACCACCTCGGCCGTGCGCTGCGCGGGCGGCGCATCGGCCAGCAGGCGCGAGCCGCCCAGCGTGGGAAAGCCGGCGATGTCGAACAGGTCCTTGACCGAGACCGGCAGGCCCTCGATGGGCGAGCGCGCCAGGCCGGCCGCACGCAGCACGTCGCTGGCACGGGCCTCGGCCAGGGCCGCGCCCTGGAACACGCGCGTGAACACCTTGGGGCCTTCCCCCGACATGGTGCGGGCCAGGGCCTGCTCGGTCAGCTGCACCGAGGTGGTTTCGCCGCCATGCAGGCGCTGTGATGCCAGTTCCAGGCTGGGCAGGGGGAGGGCTTGGGTCATGTGGGAAGTCCTGTGGGTGAAGGCGGGCGTGGGCGGATCGGAGTCGCGGCTCAGGCCACGACGTCCAGCAGTTCGCTGCGGTAGCTGTGGCGGATGGAACGCTGGCTGCGGGGATCGTACAGCTCCATGGAGAACTGCGTCGAGGGGCGGATGCCGCCGATGGCGCCCACCGTGCCGCAGGTCATGCCGCAGCCTGCGGGCAGCAGATCCTTGCCGCCCGTGAAGCCTGCGATCAGGTCCTGGGGCGTGCGCAGGCTGGCCAGCGTGCCTTCCTGATAGAGCACCTCGCGGCCGTCTTCCACGATCCACGAGCGCACGACCAGCTCATCCCAGTGGCCGGCCACGTCGGCAAAGCGCCAGGCCTGGGTGGCCACGGGCTTGACGCAGGCCTGCTTGGAAAAGGCCACGCTGTAGGCCTCGAGCTTGCGGTCCGTGTGGTCGGAGGCCAGGCTCACGAACATCTCGCCTTCGTGCGTGAACACGAAGACCTCCACCTCGCCCGAGGAGTCCGGGCCCAGCACCTGCAGCGCGCTGCGCTGGCTCAGCTGGTTGCTGGAGATGCGGTAGTACAGCGGCACGGCGCTGGGGCGCGGGATGCCGATGGCGGCGAGCTCCTCGATGTGGTGCTCGATGGCCTCGCGGTCGCGGCCGGCCCAGCCGGCGACGATCAGGGTGTCGAATTCAGGGGCGAAGGTCTGGCCCTCGGGGGTGGTGAACTGCAGTTGCATGGCAGGCGATCCAGGGAAAAGGCGGGGCCGCAGGCCCCGGTGGGAAAGAGGAGGGGGCAGTGGCGCGCGCGGTGCGGCGCGCAGGCATCACTGCTTCTTGACGAAGAGCACGACCAGGAAGGCGGCCATGAATTCCAGCGCGGCCACGAAGTACAGGCCTGAGGACAGCGACCCCGTGCTGGTCTTGAGCGCGCCGATCATGTAGGGCGCCACGAAGCCGGCCAGGTTGCCGATGGAGTTGATCAGCGCAATGCCGCCGGCCGCCGCCGTGCCGGCCAGGAAGGCGGCAGGAATCGACCAGAACACGGGAAAGGCCGCGAGGATGCCGATGGAGGCCAGCGTCAGCGCGCACAGGGCGAGCACGGCGTTGTGCAGGAACAGGCCCGTCAGGATCAGGCCCGCCGCCGCGATCAGCGCGGACAGGGCGCAGTGCATGCGGCGCTCGCCGGTCTTGTCCGAATGCATGCCGTTCCAGACCATGGCCAGCGTGCCGGCCAGGAAGGGAATGGCCGAGATCAGGCCGATCTGCAGCGTGTTCTGGATGCCGATCTCCTTGATGATGGACGGCGACCAGAAGGCAATGGTGGCGTTGCCGCTGACGATGCAGAAGTACACGGCAGCGCACAGCCACACGCGGTAGTTGCGGCAGGCGTCCAGGAAGGACACATGCTTGTGGCCGCCCTGGTTCTCTGCCTCCACGGCGGCGGTCACGGCGCGCTGCTCGGACGCGCTCAGCCACTTGGCGTTGGCGGGCTTCTCGGGCAGGTACAGCAGCACGAAGAAGCCGGCGATCACCGAAGGAATGCCTTCCAGGATGAACAGCCACTGCCAGTTGGACAGATGGCCCACGCCCTGCATGCCATTCATGATGGCGCCCGCAATGGGGCCGCCCACGGCGCCCGCAATGGCGAACGAGGTCATGAACAGGCCGTTGACGCGCGCCCGGTGGCGGGCCGGGAACCAGTAGGTCAGGTACAGCACCACGCCGGGGAAGAAGCCGGCCTCCACCACGCCCAAGATGAAGCGCAGCACGTAGAACATGGTGGGCGTGGTCACATAGGCCATGGCCATGGAGGCCGCGCCCCACAGGATGGTGATGCGCGCCAGCGTCTTGCGTGCGCCGATCTTCTCCAGCAGCAGGTTGCTGGGCACTTCGAACAGAAAGTAGCCGATGAAGAAGATGCCGGCACCCAGGCCGTAGATGGCCTCGCTGAACTGCAGGTCGTCCAGCATCTGCAGCTTGGCGAAGCCGACGTTGACGCGGTCTATCCACGCCAGGATGAAGAGCAGCACCAGAAAGGGAATCAGGCGCCAGGCGATCTTGCGGTAGGTGGCGTCCATGTCGGGCGGCGATGCCTGGCCGGCGCCGTGGGCGGGGGAATGTGCGGCGGATGCCGGACTGCTCATGGGGTGTCTCCTGTCTTCGACGGTGCAGCGGGCACACGGACCGGGGCGGGGCCCGTGTGTCTTAGGGGCTTCAGGCGCTGGCGGGTCTGCAGTGAGACCGGCCGGGCGTCTGGAGCTGTTCCTGTGGCGGCAGTATCGAAAGGCGGGACAGGGCTGTCCAACAAGAAATTATGAGCAGGCCTGAATGCAAATTCTTATGGGCAGAGCTGGTGCGGGCGCCGCACCGGCATGCAGCATGCGTGCACCATTTGCGCTCGGGAAAACCCTGATTTTTTCAGGCGGTGGCGGCGGCACGCGGTGCGCGCAAAGGCTGCTTCCACAGCTCGGCCAGCAGCAGGCCGCCAATGGTCAGCACGCCGCCCACGGCGTGGTAGGCCGCCAGGGGCTCACCCAATGCCATGAAGGCGATCACGGCCGTGAAGATGGGTACCAGGTTGAAGAACATGCTGGAGCGGCCCGGGCCGATGCGCGCCACCGACATCATCCACAGCAGCGGCGCGGCGATGGAGGCCATGATGCCCGCAAAGCCCACCAGCGGCAGGTTGGTCGCGTTCAGCCCCGTGCGCGGCGCCATCAGGAACAGCGGCAACTGCGCGATCACGGCCACCAGGATCTGCAGGTACAGCAGTTGCACCGTGGCCAGGCGCGGCATGGGCCAGCGCTTGAGCAGGATGTTGTAGACCGCATAAGCCAGCATGGCCACGAACATCAGCGCATCGCCGCCATTGAGGCCCTGGGTGAGCAAGGTGGCAGGCTGCCCCGAAGACACCACCAGGGCCACGCCCGCAATCGCCAGCACGCAGCCCAGCACGGCGCCCCGGCTCAGCGCCTGGCCCAGCATGGCGGTGGACAGGCCCAGCACCATCATGGGCGTGAGCGAGCCGATCAGGCCCATGTGCGTGGCCGATGTCATATGGGCCGCGTAATAGGCCAGGCTCTGGTAGATCACCATGCCCAGCATCCCCAGCACGATGAGGCGCGGCAGCAGCGGCCGGATGTCGGCGCGCTGGCGCCAGATGGACGGCAAAAGGAAAGGCGTGAACAGCACGGCCGCCACCAGCCAGCGGTAGAAACCGATCTCGGCCGCGCCGATGCTGTCGGCCGCCATCTTGCTGACCACGGTATTGACCGACCAGATGAGCACGGCGATCAAAGGGAAAAGGTAAGACCCCATTGGAAGACTCCTAAGACTGGTCCTATGATCTTTCTGTCCGACTTGGAGTGCATCCCTGGTTTCGGACAATCGATAGCGCAACCCGGACCATCCGCCATGCCCCGTCCCAGCAAGCCCATGCACATCCAGAACGTCGAGGATGTGCCGGGCGAGTACTACTTCCGCTACGACGAATTCGGCGCCGACACCGAGGTGCCGCCGCACAGCCACAGCTGGGGACACCTGAACTACACCCCCCACGGCAGCATGTGCATGGACACGGCAGGCCAGCGCTGGGTCTCGCCGCCGCAGTACGGCGTCTGGGTGCCGCCCGGCGTGGTGCACAGCTGCCACGTGGCGCACGCCGTGGTCTACCGCTCGGTCTACCTGGCGCCTGCGCTGTGCAGGGAGCTGCCGGCGCAGCCGTGCTCCATGCGCATCGGCGCCATCGTCAAGGCCATCCTGGCCGACTTTGCCGTGCGCGACGTGCACATTCCCGCCACGGATGCTGACCTGCGCCTGGCCCGTGTGCTCTACGACCAGTTGCGGGCCGTTCCCGTGGAGCCTGGATATCTGCCGGCCGCCGAACACCCGGCCCTGGTCGAAGTGCTGACCCGCATGCGCGCTGCGCCCGAGGACCACCGCAGCCTGGCCCAATGGGCCGCCAGCGTGCACATGACCGAGCGCACCCTGGCGCGCCACTGCCAGCGCGAGCTGGGCATGGGCCTGGGCGAATGGCGCCAGCGCATGCGCTACCTGCTGGCCATCGATGCGCTGGAGGCCGGCCTGAGCGTGCAGCAGATCGCCTATGACCTGGGCTACAGCACGCCCTCGGCCTTCATCGCCATGTTCCAGCGCGAGGCCGGCACCTCACCCGAACAATTCCGCCGCGAGTTCTGCATGCCGCCGTGAGGCTGTTGCGCCATCTGCCTGCAGCCCGGCCCAAGCCGCGAGATAATGCCGCCCGTGAAGCACGCCAGACCGCCGCTGGTGCAATCGTGGAAACACGGCACTGGAGGAACGTCCGGACTGCACAGGGCAGCGTAGCAGCTAACGGCTGTCCACCGTGAGGTGAGGATCAGAGCAACAGAGACGAGTTTGGACGGAACAATTCCCCCCGGGTGTTCTGTGGGTCGGCGAAAGCCGAACCGGATGGCGCAAGCCATACGGTCCATGCGCAAGCATGGAACCCACAGCCACCTTGGACGGGAACCGTCCAAGGTGAAACGGGCAATCTCTACGCGCAGCAATACCAAGTAGGCACACGTTGACGGGGCCCCCGGAGTGTGCGGGTAGGTAGCACCGAGCCGGGCGGCGACGCCCGGCCCAGATTAATGGCGGTCACATGCGGGCAACCGCGTGCACAGAATCCGGCTTATCGGCGCGCTTCACACTTTCTTTCATGCCCCGCCACTGGCGGGGCATTTTCATGGGCGGTTCAGAACTGGTATTTGGCCGTCAGCAGCAGCCTGCGCGGCACGCCGAAATAGTTGCCGCCGTTGTTCGTGCCCAGGGTCTCGAAGTAGCGGCGGTCGAACAGGTTGCTGATGTTCATCTGCAGGTCCAGCTGCCGGTTCACCCGATAGCCGATGACCAGGTCGGCCACGGCATAGGCGGACTGGCGGATTGCATAGCCTTCGGCGCTGGTCAGCGACTCGGAGGTGGTGCGGCTCTGGTAGCGCAGGCCGCCGCCCACGCGCCATGCGCCCAGCTCGCCGCCCAGGTGGTACATGGCCGACAGCTTGAGCTGGTGGCGCGGCGTGTAGCTGGCATAGGGCGCGCCCTTGGCGCCTTCGGTGCTGTCGCTGGCGATCTTGGCCTGGGTGAAGGTATAGCCAAGGCCGGCGTTCAGGCGCGGCAGGATCTCGCCGCTGATGTCCACGTCCAGCCCCTTGCTCTTGACCTTGCCCACCGAGCGGTAGCAATTGGTCTTCACCGTGCAGGAGTTGATGTCCGCGATGGCCTGGGGCAGGTTGTCCTGCGTGGTGTTGAACACGGCAACGGCCAGGTTCACGCGCTCGTCCAGGTAGCTGCCCTTGAGGCCCAGTTCGAAGTTGCGGCCCTCCACCGGCGCCAGCATGCTGCCCGAGACATCCAGAAAATCCTGCGGCCGGAAGATGCTGGTGTAGCTGGCATAGGCTGAGTAGGTCTTGCTGATGTCATAGGTCAGCGCGGCATAGGGCGTGGCATGGGCTTTCTCGCTGAATTCGCGCTCCCGGCTCCAGCTGCCCTGGCGCTGGACGTTGGTGAAGTCGTACCAGTCCAGGCGCGCGCCGGCGATCAGGTTCAGTGGCTCGGCCAGCAGGAAGCGGCCCGTGGCGTAGGCCGAGGTCAGCGTGGTCTTCTGGCGGCGCGTCCACAGGTCTTCGGCCAGCAGGCCGGAGCGGTCCAGCGAGTCGGGGTTCCAGGTATAGGGATCGACGCCATTGGCGATCAGCCATTCCCCCGTGGGCGACAGGTAGCTGTAGCCCTGGTCGCTCCAGCGGATGGTGCGGCGGCTGACGCCGAAGGCCAGGTCATGCTCGCGGCCGAACAGGCGCACGGGGCCCTGGGCCGAGGCATCGAGGCTGAGCTGGCGCTTGTCGTAGTCGTACAGGCCGCCGGCCACGTCGTAGCGCGTGCGGCCCTGGTCGTCCAGGCCGCCCGAGACCAGGTAGGCGCCGTCCAGCGCGGACTTGGCCTGCAGGGCGCGCGCGGCCAGCCTGGCCTTCCAGCCGTTGTCGAAGCGGTGCTCCAGGTCGGCGAACAGGCTGACCTCCTTCTTGTCCCATTTGCTCCAGGAGGGCGAGAAACGCCTGGATCGCGCAATGTCGAGGAAGGAGCCATCGAAGCCCATGGGCACGCCCATCCATTGCGAGCCGGGGTTGTCTTCGTTCACATAGGAGCCGCCCACGCTCAGCGTGGTGTCGCGCCCCAGGTCGAACTCGGCGGTGCCGTACAGCAGCTGGCGGCGGCTGCTATAGCCATCAATGAAGTGGTCGCGCGACTGGGCCGAGGCCACCATACGCCCGCGCGCCGAGCCGTCCTCGTTGAGGGCGCCGCCCACATCGACCTCGCCCACGGCCTGGTTCCAGCTGCCGCCGCGCAGGGTGACCGAGCGCTGGGTGGTGCGCGGCGCGCGCTTGCGCACGAAGTTGATGGTGCCCGAAGGGTCGCCCACGCCCGTCATCAGCCCCGTGGGGCCGCGCACCACTTCCACGTGGTCGTACATGGCCATGGTGTCGTAGGTGGAGGTGTCGGTTTCATACGAGACGGGCACGCCGTCCTGCAGGAAGGAGCCGATCACGAACCCGCGCGAGAAATAGCGCGCCCGGTCGTCGCTCCAGCGGTTGATGGTGATGCCGGTGGCGCTGTTGGCCACGTCGTCGATGGACAGCATGCCCTGGTCGTCCATCTTCTGGCGCGTGACCACGGTGAGGGACTGGGGCGTCTCGCGGATGGACAGCGGCAGCTTGGTCGAGGTGCTCATCAGCCCCGTGGTGTAGGAGCCCGAGCCCTCGGTGGTCGTGGTCTCGCCCACGGCGGAGACCGTGACTTCGGGCAGGGCCACGGTGCCGGCGGGCTTTTCCACCACCAGCGTGCCCTGGCTCACATGGCCTTCCAGCCCGCTGCCGCGCAGCAGCCGGGCCACGGCGGCGGCGGTGCTCAGGCGCCCTTCCACGGCGGGCGCACGGCGGCCCTGTACCAGTTCAGGCGCGGCCAGCAGCTGCAGGCCAGCCTGGCGGGCCAGTTGGGCCAGCGCCTGGTCCAGCGGCTGGGCGGGAATGTGGAAGTCGGTGCTGGCGGCCGTGGCTGTGGCCGGTGCCGCCTGGGCCAGAGCGGCTGGAGACAGCTGCAGGGCCAGCAGCGCGATGCCCGCGGCAACGGCATGGTGGCGGGCAAGGCGGGAAGGCTTGGAGGGGAATGAAGGCATGGAAGGTCCCGTGGCGGATCTGGGCAATGGCGATTCCCGGGCTGCGAATGCGTCGCGTTCCCGGGTCCTCATGCCTATACGAACGGGCGCAGACATTCCCTCACGCCTGGTGCGCATGCGCCGTGCATTCCGGGGCCATGGGCGCATCAGCGCATCAGCTGCGGCGGCGGATGACCAGGGTGCGCCCGGTTCCCGGGCCCTGTTCCTCTTCCTGCACGCTGACCGGCAGGGTGCGCGGGAGCATGCGCAGCCAGCCCTGGGCCGCCGCAATGCGCACGCGCCCCAGCACGGGCAGGGCGGCGGCGTCGGGCTCCACGCGCAGTGGCTGCAGGCTGTAGCGCTCCAGGCGCCGGGCTACCTCGGCCAGCGGCGTGTTCTGGAAGTCCAGCCAGCCTTCGCGCCAGGCGGCCACAGCCGCAACCGTTTGCACGGCGGCCGTCTGGCCTGGCGCCAGGCGCAGCATCTGGCCTGCACCCAGTTCATGCCGGGCGCCGCTGCCGTCGCGCACCTGCACGCGGCCCGCATCGACGGCGACCAGCACCGCATCGTCCTCCAGCGCCACCTCGAAGCGCGTGCCCAGCACGGTGACCTGTACGTCCGCCGCCTGGACCACGAAGGGCCGTTCCGTGTCGCGCGCCACGGCGAAGAAGGCGCTGCCGGCCAGCAGCCGCACCTGGCGGCGCGTGGCGTAGAAGTCCACCTCGGCACGGCTGGCGGCGTCCAGCGTCAAGCTGCTGCCGTCGGGCAGGGGCTGGTTCAGCAGGCGGCCGGTGGCCGTGGCCAGTCGCACCTGGTACTGCGGCATCCACTGGCGCCAGGCCAGCCACATCGCCGGGCTGCCGACACCCAGGCCCGCCATCCCCAGCAGGGTGGACAGGGCGCGGCGGCGGCCCGTGCGTGGTGCGGGTGCGGCGGTGTCTCCGCGCCAGCGGCGCAGCGAGGCTTCCAAGCTGTCCATGGCGCGCATGACCTCGCGTTCCACGGTTTTGACCGAGACGCCGTGGCGCTTGGCCAGCTCGGCATGCGAGGCGCCCTCGATCCGGTCGGCCAGGAAGATGTCGCGGCAGCGCGCGGGCAACTGCGCCAGGGCGCCTTCGACCCCGGCCAGGGCCTGGCGGTAGGAATGGGTGTCGGCCACATCGGGGCTGAGGGGGGAGGGCGGCTCGCCTTCCCTCGCGCTGGTGTCAAAGCGCTCGGCCGTGCGCTGGCCATGGCGCAGGTGGTCGATGGCGATGTTCTCCATCACCGCGTAGAGATAGGCGCGGCTGGCGCCTGGCGGACTGTCCGGCGCGGCGGGCGCATCGCTTTCGCCGCGCTGGCGTTCGGCCAGGCGTATCCAGGCGTCATGCACCAGGTCACGCGCGGCCTGCGGGCCGGCGCGGCGCGCCACGAAGCGCACCAGCTCGTGGTAGCTGTCCTGGAAGGTGCTCAGCAGGGAAGAAGAGGAAGAGGCGGGCGCAGGCATGCGGGAGGCCCGAAGGCAGCACGGGAATCCCGCATTCTATGAAATGATTCTCATTTGCCGAATGTGCTGCCCGCCGCGCACCGGGCAATGCCGGCCTAGAACCGCTCCCAGGGCATCAGGTAGCGCCACTGGCCTTCGGGCACCTTGGCCAGAGAGAGGCGGCCAATGCGCAGGCGGCGCAGGCTGACCACGCGCAGGCCCACTTCGGTGCACATGGCGTCGATCTCGTCGGGCGCGATGCCCTTGAGCGCAAAGCGCAGGTGGTTCTCGTTCTGCCAGCTCACGCGGCAGGGCGGCAGCTGGCGCTTGCCGATCGGCAGGCCGGCCTTCATCAGCTCCAGGCCGTCCTCGTGGATCTGGCCCTCGACGCCGACGATGCATTCCTGCTCCAGCCACATGCCTTCCTCCCCCAGCTTGCGCGCCACGCGCTTGTCCTGGGTGTAGACGATGAGGCCGCTGGCAGGCAGCGGCAGGGGCAAAAAGGACTCGAGGTTCTTGAAGTGCTGGGCCAGCACCAGCAGCGGCATGGGCGTGTCCACCTTGGCCATGCTGGCTTCGCCCAGCAGGGAGTGCGCGCTGCGCACCCGGCCATAGGGCCGGCCCTGGGTGTAGCCCGCAGGCTTGTTCATCAGCAGGGTGACGGGCGGCACGGCCTCGGGCTGGGCGCCGCTGCGCAGCGTGACCTGCTGCTCGGGGCGCACGCGCGTCTCGGGCAGTTGCACGACCTTGCCGTCCACCTGGACGTTGCCGGCGGTGATATGCAGTTCGGCCTCGCGGCGCGAGCATTGTTCCTGTTCGGCCAGGCGCTTGGCCAGGCGAACGCTTTCAGATTCAGACATGCGCGCAGCTTAACCAGATACCAGGCCCCGCGCGCGTCGTCGGTCATTGCCGGTCATTGCCGCCCGCACAGCGCACGGATGCGCTCCACATGCGCCAGCAGCGAGCGCTCGGCAATCGGCCACAGCTGCGGCGGGGCGTCGTCATAGGCCAGCCGCACCCAGTCCTGCACGCTGCCGTCGGGCTGTTTTTGCATGGCGGCCAGCACCTTGGCCTCGCGCGCCAGCCGGTGGGCCTTGAGCTTGGCGATCGCCTGGCGCGCAAAGCCCAGCACATAGCCATGGGCCGGCAGGATGAAGCGCGCATCGTGCGCGGCGCACAGCGCGTCGAGCCTGTCCAGCGAATCGATGTAGTCGCGCATGTTGCCGTCAGGCGGATCGATGATGGTGGTGCTGCCATTGAGGATGTGGTCGCCGCTGAACAGCAGGGCGTCTTCCTCCAGCACAAAGCACACATGGTTGGCCGCATGGCCGGGCGTGAACACGGCCTGCAGGGTGTGGGTGGTGCCACTTTGCGCATCCTGCAGCACGATGCGCTGGCCGTCGGTCAGTGCGTAGTCGGGCGTGAAGCGGCTGGCCGGCCGGGCCGTGGGCGCCGAGGGCAGGCCGCCAATGGCGGGCCTGGGCCTGCCGGCCTGCACCGCCAGCGCCTGCAGCAGCGCGGCGCCCGGCGAGTGGTCGGCATGGGAATGCGTGCACAGGATGTGGCGTATGTCGCCGCCCGCCGCATCGAACAGGCGCTGCACATGGGCGGCGTCGGCCGGGCCGGGGTCGATGGCGGCGTAGCCCGTGGCGGCATCGCCCACCAGATAGCTGTTGGTGCCGGGGCCGGTCATCACGCCGGGGTTGGGTGCCGTCAGGCGCAGCAGGTTCTTGCGCAGTGGCACGGCGCGCTCGCTCTGCCAGTCCAGCGTGTGCAGGATCTGGCCGTCCGGGCAGACCATTTCCAGCTCGCCGAAGGGGGCCTCGTCCTCCATGTGGCGGGCTTCCTTGCCATTGAGAAAGCCGGTGCGCGGGCAGCACTGCCACAGCGGCTGCTCGCCTTGCAGGGCGGCGAACACGGCTTCGGTGCCCGTGAAGCGGCTGAGCCGGTCCAGCGTGCGGATGGTGGGGAAGATCATGGGAAAGCTGCCCGCGCGGTGGCGCTCCAGCGCTTCCTGTGGGCGCACCCAGATGGGCTCGAACTGTTCCGACCCGTCGGCGTCGGGTTCCTGGTCTTCGGGCATGCGCGCCACGAAGAAGGGCACATCGAAGCGCCGGGGCTGGTCGCGGTCGGCCGTCCAGTGGGCCAGGTACCACAGCGCATCCACGGCCAGGCGCAGGCCGCGTGCCTCGCACTGGGGCACCAGCGGCGCCTTGCGGTCCAGCGTGGCCAGTTCGGCGGCAGATACCGGTCGGCCCTGGGCGTCGTGGGCCAGCAAAATGCCCAGTTCCTCGAAGGTCTCGCGCAGGCCGGCGATGGCCTGGGTGATGCGCAGTCCGTCGCCGGCCTGGGCCGGGCGGGTGCTGGCGCGGGCATGGGCGGCCTCGGCCGCGTCCTGGGCCTCGATGCCGCCGCCCGGGAAGACATAGGCGCTGGGCACGAAGCTGGCCTTGGGCGAGCGCCGAGTCATCAGCACCTCCAGCCCCTGGCCATCGGCGCGGTCGCGCAGCAGCAGGACGGTGGAGGCCTTGAGCGTGTCTACGGGCTGGCGCTGGGGGTGCAGGAGCTGGCTGGGGCGGGTCATGGGGGCATTATGCGGATTGGCCCGCCCGCCGCTGTTGCGCAAGAGACGCAAGTACTGCTGCGGGGCATGGCCCCGGATTGCGCCATGAGGCTGCCGTGCAGGGGATAATCGCCGGATGCAGATCCGCTTTACCAAGATGCAGGGCGCTGGCAACGATTTCGTGGTTCTCGACGAAACCGCCGGCCCGCTGGGCCTGAGCGCAGCCCAGTACCGCTTCCTGGCCCATCGCCAATTCGGCGTGGGCGCCGACCAGATCCTCACGGTGCGGCCCTCGCCCGCCGAAGGCATCGATTTCGAATATGTGATCCACAACGCCGACGGCGGAGAGGTCGAGCAGTGCGGCAACGGCGCGCGCTGCTTTGCGCGCTATGTGCACGACAAGGGCCTGACCGGCAAGTCCGTCATCCGCGTGCAGACGCTGGCCGGCCTCATTGCTCCCGAGCTGCATGCCGATGGCCGCGTCACCGTGGACATGGGCCAGCCCGTGCTGGAGCCCTCCCTGGTGCCCTTCAATAGTGCAGACCTTGTGCCCCGCCCGCTGGGTGCGGCGCAGCAATGGCCCCTGCAGCTAGGCGACGAGGCCACGGTCTGGATCGCCCCCGTTTCCATGGGCAACCCGCATGCGGTGCAACTGGTGGACGATGTGGACCATGCCCCCGTGGCCACCTGGGGCCCGCTGATCGAGCGCCATGCGCGCTTTCCCCAGCGCGTCAATGCGGGATTCATGCAGATCGTCGATCGCGGCCAGATCCGGCTGCGTGTTTACGAGCGCGGTGCCGGCGAGACGCTGGCCTGCGGCACGGGCGCCTGCGCGGCCGTGGTGGCCGGCATTCGCTGGGGGCTGCTCGACGCGCGCGTCGATGTGCACACCCGCGGCGGCCGGCTGACCATCGAGTGGGACGGCGGCGCAGTGCGCATGACCGGCCCCGCAGAGTTTGTTTTTGAAGGACAGATCGAGGTTCCCGACCAGCCATGAACAGCACTACCGATATCGCCGTCACCGAAGAGACGATTGCCGACTACCTGCTGAACCATCCGGAATTCTTCGAGCGCCACGCCGAGATGCTCGCGCGTGTGCAGCTGGTCAGCAGCCACAGCCCGCGTACCGTCAGCCTGCAGGAACGCCAGGCCGAGATGCTGCGCGAGAAGATCAAGGGCCTGGAGCACCGCATCATGGACATGATGCGCCACAGCAGCGAGAACGCCTCCATCGGCGACAAGCTGCATGCCTGGAGCTGCGCCCTGGCCAAGGTCCAGGACCTGCGCGAGCTGCCCCACGCGCTCACGGCCAGCCTGCAGCATGTCTTCGAGGTGCCCCAGGTGGCCCTGCGCCTGTGGAACGTCTCCGGCGCCCAGACCAGCAGCATCTACACCATGGGCGTCAGCGAGGACGCCAAGTCCTTCGCGGCGTCGCTGACCATGCCGTTTTGCGGCCCCAACATGGGCTTCGAGCCCGGCGGCTGGCTGGTCGATCCCGATGCGGCCCAGTCCCTGGCCCTGCTCACGCTGCATGACGGCGACAGCATCAACCCCGCCAATGCCTTCGGCATGCTGGTGCTGGGGTCTCCCGATCCGCTGCGCTTCGAGGCCACCATGGGCACGGAATTCCTCTCGCGCATCTCGGCGCTGGCCAGCGCTGCCCTGTCGCGCATGCGGCCCGTGCCGCTGACCCTGGCGCGCGGCTGACCGGCTGAAAGCCCATGCCGGGAGCATCGGACAGGGACGGGCTCCCGGAAGGCGACCTTCCGGCAGAGGATCTGGTGGCAGAGAACCTGGCGGCAGAAAACCTGGCGATGCTCCCCGCCGCCGTCCATGCCTATCTGGAGCATGTGCGCGTGCAAAAGCGCCTGGCCGACCGCACCTGCGCACTCTATGCGCTGGACATGGCCCGGCTTTGCACCATGGCCCGCGACGCCGGCCAGGAGCTGCTGGCGCTGCAGCCCGCCCACATCCGCCGCTTCGTGGCCCAGATGCATTCCCGGGGCCGCAGCCCGCGCGGCATTGCGCTCATCCTGTCTGGCTGGCGCAGCTTCTTCCGCTGGGCAGCCCAGCAATCGCTGGTGCCCTTCAATCCCGTCGAGGGCGTGCGCGGTCCCAAGGCCCCCAAACCCCTGCCCAAGGCATTGGGCGTGGATGACGCCGTGCAGCTGGCCGCCTTCAGCAACGCCGACGCCGACCCCTGGATCGAGGCACGTGACGCCGCCATCACCGAACTGCTCTACAGCTGCGGCCTGCGCGTGGGCGAGCTGGTGGGCCTGGACGTGGCGCCCGGCCAGGACACGCAGCGCCAGGGCCGTGGCTGGATAGATTTGCAGGCCGCCGATGCCCATGTGCAGGGCAAGGGCGGCAAGCGGCGCACCGTGCCCGTGGGCGCCGCCGCGCTGCAGGCGCTGCAGCGCTGGCTGGCCTTGCGGGAGACGGGCCTGGCTGGCGCGGCCGCGCAGGCTGCGCATCACGAACCCGCACTTTTCATCGGCCGGCGCGGCGAACGCCTGGGCGCGCAGTCGGTCTGGGCCCGGCTGCGCCAGCGCGGCCAGCAGGCCGGGCTGACGGCCGGTGTCCATCCCCATGTGCTGCGGCATTCGTTTGCCAGCCACATGCTGCAGTCCAGCGGGGACCTGCGCGCCGTGCAGGAATTGCTGGGCCACGCCAGCATCTCGACCACGCAGATCTACACGCGCCTGGATTTCCAGCATCTGGCCCAGGCCTACGAGAGCGCCCATCCGCGCGCGCGGCGCCAGAGTGGGGGCGGCAGCGACAGTGGCGATGGCAATGGAGATAGCGATGAAAAGGGCAGCCTCCGATAAAAAAGGCCAAGCCCTCTGGCAAAACAGCACTTGACAGGCTCGCTAAACTTATTCGGAACGTCTTTTCGACAAGGCCCGTCCATGGTGGACGGGCCTTGCCGCTTCCCTTTGCTGAATTTTCTGAAAGCAATCCCATGGCACTGATTCCCGTCACCATCCTCACCGGCTTCCTGGGCTCGGGCAAGACCACGCTGCTCAAGCGCGTGCTCAGCGAGTCCCACGGCATGAAGATCGCCGTGATCGAGAACGAGTTCGGAGAAGAGAACATCGACACCGACATCCTCAGGACGGAGTCCAAGGAGCAGATCCTGCAGATGAGCAACGGCTGCATCTGCTGCACCATCCGCGAAGACCTGCGCGAAACCCTGCAGCTGCTGGCCGCCAAGCGCCGCAAGGGCCTGGTGGAGTTCGACCGCATCGTGATCGAGACCACGGGCCTTGCCGATCCCGGCCCCGTCGCCCAGACCTTCTTCATGGACGACGAGATCGCCGAGACCTATCTGATCGACTCCATCCTCACCCTGGTCGATGCCAAGCACGCCAACCAGCAGCTGGACGACCGCCAGGAGGCGCGCCGCCAGGTCGGCTTTGCCGACCAGCTGTTCCTGTCCAAGACCGACCTGGTCAGCGAGGACGAGAAGAACGCGCTCATCCACCGCCTCAAGCACATGAACCCGCGCGCGCCCATCCGCGCCGTGCATTTCGGCGAAGTGCCCCTGAACGAAGTCTTCGACCTGCGCGGCTTCAACCTCAATGCCAAGCTGGACATCGATCCCGACTTCCTCAAGGAAGACGACCACGACCACGGACATGACCATGGCCACAAGCATGAGCATGACGAGCACTGCGGCCACGACCATGGCCATGAGCACGACGAGAACTGCGGGCACGACCACGCCCATGACCACGAGCATGGCGAGCACTGCAAGCATCCGCACCACCATCACCACGATGACGACGTCAAGAGCTTCGTCTACCGTGCCGACCGTGCCTTTGACCCTGCCCGCCTGGAGGACTTCCTGGGCGCCATCGTCAACATCTACGGCCCGCGCATGCTGCGCTACAAGGGCGTGCTGAACATGCAGGGCACGGAGCGCAAGGTCATTTTCCAGGGCGTGCACCAGCTCATGGGCAGCGACCTGGGACCGCAGTGGGCCGAGGGCGAAAAGCGCCAGAGCAAGATGGTCTTCATTGGCATCGACCTGCCCCAGGACATCTTCCTGCAGGGCCTGGAGCAGTGCCTGGTCTGAGTTTTTTGTGAACCTTTGTGGGCAATCGGATGGCTTCTTGCTGACATCTGAATGACACAGGGGCCGCCCGCATGCGTGGGTGGCCCCTTTGCATTCCTGTGGGGTATGTGCAACGGCTTGCGCTCCTGTAGAGCATCGATACAATCGCGCCCCTGAAGAGAGCCCCCAAGCCCAATGGACTGCCCCGCAGGGGTCGCCCATACCGTGAGGAGACAGCAAGTGAGCGCCGAATCCAGCAAGAAGCCGTCAGTGGCCGCACCGGCCCCGGCTGCAAGCCAGAAGGCCGCGGTCCGCACTGCGGTCGGCGTTGCCGACCTGGTGTCCCTTGCTG
Organism: Delftia acidovorans NBRC 14950; assembly: GCF_001598795.1. Classification (GTDB taxonomy): domain Bacteria; phylum Pseudomonadota; class Gammaproteobacteria; order Burkholderiales; family Burkholderiaceae_C; genus Comamonas; species Comamonas acidovorans. The sequence continues at coordinate 108,709 of NZ_BCZP01000014.1, forward strand.
ACCGCAAAAGGGCTCTTTGCACGCACGGCCGCCGCACGGCCTGGATTGCCGCACCCCGCCGTACGGGAAAGCCGGCAGGTTCCGCAACTGCGGCGATCGGCTGTCCTACACGGCATTCGACCCGGGCGCCCCGATTGACAGTACCATCCATGGCCCCGTCCGAAGCCCTCGGCGCGGACTAAGTTAGCGAAACCAACACTATGCCTACCACTACGCAAACGCCTTCGTCGGGATCGACGAAACGAGACCCCAAGCTGGCCAATGCCTGGAAGACCAAGTCGGTGGAAGAACTGACGGATGCCGAAGTGCTGGCCATGTCGGATGACGAATACATGAATGAGAAGCAGATGGCGTTCTTCCGCCTCAAGCTGCTCACTCTCAAGCACGACATGCACACCAACGCGGGTGAGACGGCAGAAAACCTGCGCGAGGACACCGTGGTGGTTCCCGATCCGGCCGACCGCGCCACCATCGAGGAAGAGCATGCGCTGGAACTGCGCACGCGCGACCGCGAACGCAAGCTGCTCAAGAAGATCGAGCAATCCATTGCACGCATCGACGCAGGCGACTACGGCTACTGCGACGAGACCGGCGAGCCCATCGGCGTGGGCCGCCTGCTGGCCCGCCCCACGGCCACGCTGTCGCTGGAAGCCCAGCAGCGCCGTGAGCTCAAGCAGAAGATGTATGGGGATTGAGTTGCAGCAACGGCCTGCAGGCCGTCGGTGCTAATCTGACTCGCCATGGCAAAAGAAGAGAGCAGCAAATCGGGGGGGTTGTTGTCCAAGGTGGTGCGCTTTGTGCGCCACCCTACGGTCAATTGGTCCGACCTCGACGGCCTGGACGGGGAGCAGGAAAGCCAGTACAGCAAGCAGGCGCTCAAGGAAATGATCGAGCGCAAGCGACGCAACGATTTCGTGCGCAAGCGCGAGTTCGACCAGCTGCGCCGCCTGCGCCAGGCCGAGCTGCAACAGGCCTCCAGGCCGGGGAGCGCACCGGTCGGTGTGCCTGGCCCCGCCGCGCAGGGCTCGCAATTTCTCAGCAGCCTGCTGAGCTCCAAATCCTCCGGTGAACGCGCCGTCACGCTCAAGAAGATCGACGAGATCGAGGCCCAGATGTCCCAGCAATGGTGGCGGGGCAAGCAGGCGGCCGATGCAACCACCATTCCCATGGCGCTGCCTGCGGGCGGCAATCCGGCCCCGGCCTCGTTTCGCAAGCAGCCGCCGCCGTCTGGGCAGATTCCCATGCTCAGCGACGTGGTGCCGCCGGCCATTGCCTCGGCCGGCGACGTGGCAGCCTTTGCCACCACCTTGCCCATGAGCCTGGCACCTGCGCCGCAGGTGCCCTCCGTCTCGACGGCTCCCATCATTGACCCCATGCCCATGGCCCGCCCCCTGCGGCCATTGGAGGGGGCGACCGATTTCCTGCCCGCCTTCGCGGCCACCGAGGTCTCTCCGCCGCAGCCCATGGACATGGTGCCGCCCTGCTTCGTGGTGTTCGAGCACGATCCCGACCTGGAAGAGCCGGCCATCCTCTTTGCCAATGGCGATGTGGATGGTGCCGAGCAGGGCATGCTGGAGCTGATCGACCGGCGCGATGTTCCCGCACAGCTGCCGGTCTGGCTGGCCTTGCTGGACCTGTACCGTGCGGCCGACCGCCCGCTGCAGTTCGACAAGGCGGGCATCGAATTCGCGGCGCGCTTCGGCCGCTCCGCTCCCCAATGGTTTGCGATGCCGCAACAGCGCACCGCCCCCGTGGTGTCCATGCCGGGCGCAGCGGCCGGGCGTGGCTGGCGCTGGAGCGCACCTGCGCAGATCACGCCGAGTGCCGTGACGGCGCTGAAGGCCTCCCAGGCCAAGGCTTCCAGCCCCTGGAGCCTGGACTGGGCTGCCGTGGCCGGCATCGACGATGCGGCGGCCACGCCCCTGGAGGCGCTGCTGCAGCAATGGGCGGGCTCACAGGGTGTGTTCGTGCTGCTCAATGCGGACCGGCTGCTGGCGCTGCTGGGCACGCTGGCTCCCTCGGGCGATTCCAGCGTGGAGACGCTGTGGTGGCGGTTGCGCATGGCGGTGCTGCGTTTGATGAACCGGCAGGATGATTTCGAGCTGGTGGCGCTGGACTACTGCGTCACCTATGAGGTATCGCCTCCCTCGTGGGTGGACCCGGTCTGCCAGTGCCTGACGCAAGCCATCGAAACCGAGGGCGCGGATGCGCCCCTGCAGGCAGGCATTGCTGCCACGGCGGACGCCGTGCGATTTGCGCTGGCCGGCACCATTGAAGGCGATGCCTCCACCTGGCTGGACCCGGTGCAGGAGGGGGCCAGCCTGGGCGAGCCCGTGTTCATCGACTGTACCCAACTGGTGCGCATGGACTTTGCGGCGGCCGGCTCCGTGCTCAACTGGGCTGCCCACATGCAGTCGCTGGGCCATGTGCTGCAGTTCGGCCAGCTGCACCAACTGGTGGCGGTGTTCTTCAACGTGATCGGCATCCACGAGCACGCGCAGGTCACTCCACGGCGCGACTGATCCTGCCGCGCAGCGGCTGCGCCACACCCCTTCCGGCAGGATGGCGCGCTCGCCGCGAAGAGCGCGTGGGCATTCTTTGAGCGGACCCTTGAGAAGGCCGCCTTCGCCCTCATCTGGCACCGCTATGGAACAGTATCACGGCACCACCATCATCAGCGTGCGCCGGCAGACCCCCGAAGGCGTGCAGGTCGCCATCGGTGGCGATGGCCAGGTCACATTGGGCAACATCGTCGTCAAGGGCACGGCACGCAAGGTGCGCAAGCTCTACCACGGCAAGGTGCTTGCCGGCTTTGCCGGCGCCACGGCAGACGCCTTCACGCTGTTCGAGCGCTTCGAGGCCAAGCTGGAAAAGCACCAGGGACACCTGACGCGGGCAGCCATCGAGCTGACCAAGGACTGGCGCACCGACCGCGTGCTGCGCCGTCTGGAGGCCATGCTGGCCGTGGCCGACGCATCGGCCTCGCTGATCATCACCGGCAACGGCGACGTGCTGGAGCCCGAGCAGGGCATCGTGTCCATCGGCTCGGGCGGCGCCTATGCGCACTCGGCGGCCAAGGCGCTGCTGACCAATACCGAGCTGTCGGCCGAGGAGATCGTGCGCAAGTCGCTGGCCATCGCCGGCGAGCTGTGCATCTACACCAACATGCACCACACGGTCGAGACGCTCTGACACCCGCGCGGCGCCGGCTTGCCCAGCAGGCCGGCGATCGAAACGCACGGCATTGAAACTCACAGTCGCCAGCGGCCAGGCAACGGGGCTGGCGGCGCAATGCATCGAATACACACCATGTCCTCTGCCATGACCCCCCAGGAGATCGTCTCCGAACTGGACCGCCACATCGTCGGCCAGGCTGGCGCCAAGCGCGCCGTGGCCATCGCGCTGCGCAACCGCTGGCGCCGCCAGAACGTGGCCGACGGCCTGCGCCAGGAGATCACGCCCAAGAACATCCTCATGATCGGTCCCACAGGCGTGGGCAAGACCGAGATCGCGCGCCGCCTGGCGCGGCTGGCCGATGCGCCCTTCATCAAGGTCGAGGCCACCAAGTTCACCGAAGTGGGCTACGTGGGCAAGGACGTGGATGCCATCATCCGCGACCTGGCAGAGGTGGCCGTCAAGCAGACGCGCGAGGCCGACATGAAGAAGCTGCGCCTGCGCGCCGAAGACGCGGCCGAGGACCGCATCCTCGACGTGCTCGTGCCCCAGGCCCGCAGCGGCGAGGTGGCCGCCGACAACACGGCACGCCAGGTTTTCCGCAAGAAGCTGCGCGAGGGCCAGCTCGACGACAAGGAAATCGAGATCGATGTCGCCGACGCGCCGCCCCAGGTGCAGATCATGGGTCCCCAGGGCATGGAAGAGATGGCCGAGCAGCTGCGCGGCATGTTCAGCCACATGGGCCAGGAAAAGCGCAAGACGCGCAAGCTGCGCATTGCCGAGGCCATGAAGCTGCTGACCGACGAGGAAGCGGCAAAACTGGTCAACGAGGAAGACGTGCGCACCCGCGCCATCGCCAATGCCGAGCAGAACGGCATCGTCTTCATCGACGAGATCGACAAGGTGGCCACGCGCCAGGAAACCAGCGGCTCCGACATCTCGCGCCAGGGCGTGCAGCGCGACCTGCTGCCCCTGGTCGAAGGCACCAGCGTCTCCACCAAGTACGGCGTGGTCAAGACCGACCACATCCTGTTCATCGCCTCGGGCGCCTTCCACCTGTCCAAGCCCAGCGACCTCATCCCCGAGCTGCAAGGGCGCTTCCCGATCCGCGTGGAGCTGGACTCGCTGTCGGTCCAGGACTTCGAGGCCATTCTCACCCAGACCCATGCCTCCCTGGTCAAGCAGTACCAGGCGCTGCTGGCCACCGAAGGCGTCACGCTGGAATTCACGCCCGAAGGCATCACCCGGCTCGCCGGCATCGCCTTCGATGTCAACGAGCGCACCGAGAACATCGGCGCGCGCCGCCTGTCCACCGTGCTCGAGCGCCTGCTGGACGAGGTCAGCTTCGACGCGGCCAATCTGTCGGGCCAGACCATCTCCATCGACGCGGTCTACGTGGACCAGCGTCTGCAGTCCCTGAGCCAGGACGAAGACCTCTCGCGCTTCATCCTCTGAAACGGGCCGGCTGCCGCGCAGCCGCCACCGAAGTGACTGCCCGCATTGCCGGGCAGTCACTTTTTGTAGGAGGGTTGCCCGAGTTGCAACCGGTCGCCGGCGAATTGAATCGTTGCAATTGCGTGCAGGCTTTGAGAGATCACTTGCAGTCAGTCCTCTAAGTACTTGTAAAGCCAGGGATTTTTGTCACCACTCACATTGCATTCGGCTTCTAAGTTGTTGATTTCATTGCAAATAATTGTCCATTCCCGGGTTGTGAAACACCAAATTGCTGCTACAGTGCAAAAAAGTGCAATTAAGTGGTGAAAGTTGCCTTTGTGCCCCGATTTCCGGGACGCGATGGCTCCAACCGACCGGGGTGACTGACCGTGTTTCAAGGGGCGTCCTCGCTGAATCTCGATGGAAAGGGGCGGCTGTCTGTGCCGACCCGGCATCGTGACGCCCTTGTGGCCATGGCCCAGGGCCAGGTCACCCTCACCAAACATCCCCACGGTTGCCTGATGCTGTTCCCGCGCACGGAGTGGCTGCAGTTTCGCGAGCGGATCGCGCAGCTGCCCATGTCGGCGCAGTGGTGGAAGCGCATCTTCCTGGGTAACGCCATGGACGTGGACATGGATGCCACCGGCCGCGTGCTGGTGTCGCCCGAGCTGCGTGAAGCCGTGGGTCTGACCAAGGAGGTCGTGCTGCTGGGCATGGGTAACCATTTCGAGCTGTGGGACAAGGCCACTTATGAGGCACATGAAGCGAAGGCCATGCAGGAAGAAATGCCTGCGGCCTTCCAGGATTTTGCTTTCTAGGAAAGAGGCGTTTTCTTGAATCAGCCGTTGCAACACATCACCGTTTTGCTCGACGAGGCCGTCGATGCGCTGCTGGACGGCGCCGCACAGCCCGTTGCCGGGCAATGGGTGGACGCGACCTTCGGGCGAGGCGGGCATTCCCGGCGCATCCTGCAGCGGCTGGGGCCGGATGGGGCCTTGCTGGCGTTCGACAAGGACCCGGACGCGATCGAAGAGGCAGCGCGCATCACCGATGCGCGTTTTTCGATTCGGCACGAAGGGTTTCGCCACCTCAGCGAGCTGCCGGCCGGCAGCGTGCAGGGCGTGCTGATGGACCTGGGCGTGAGCTCTCCCCAGATCGACAACCCCGAGCGTGGCTTCAGCTTCCGCTTCGAGGGTCCGCTGGACATGCGCATGGACACCACGCGCGGCCAGAGCGTGGCGGACTGGCTGGCGGAAGCCGATGCCCAGCAGATTGCGGAGGTGATACGTGACTACGGCGAAGAACGGTTTGCTGGCCCCATTGCAAAGGCGATTGTTGCTCGGCGCGAAAGCCAGGGGCCCCTTCGCAACACCGCGGAGCTTGCCGAGCTCGTGGCTGGCGCGGTCCGGACCCGCGAGGCTGGGCAGAACCCAGCGACACGCACATTCCAGGCTCTTCGGATTTTCATCAATGCCGAGCTTGAAGAGCTCGAACAGGCGCTAGAGGCCAGCCTGCGCGTGCTGGCGCCGGGCGGACGCCTGGTGGTGATCAGCTTCCACTCGCTGGAGGACCGCATCGTCAAGCAGTTCATCGCCAAGCACTCCAAGGAAGTCTATGACCGGCGCGCACCCTTTGCCGTGCCCACGCCCATGCGCCTTGAAGCACTGGGCCGCATCAAGCCCAGCGAGGCCGAGGTCGCCGCCAATGCGCGCTCGCGCTCGGCCGTGATGCGCGTGGCCCGCCGCACCGGGGTGCCTGCATGAAGCGCATGCACCGTCTGGCGCAAGAGGAGGGCGTGGCATGCTGCGCCTGAACCTCGTGCTGCTGCTGGCGGTGATGGCCAGCGCCATCTTCCTGGTGCACAACCAGTACGAATCGCGCCGCCTGTTCACCGAACTGGACCGCGCCGTGGCCGAGTCGCGCCGCCTGGCCACCGAGCAGCAGCGCCTGCAGGTGGAAAAGCGTGCCCAGGCCACGCCACAGCGCATCGAGGTCATGGCGCGCGAGCGCCTGCAGATGAAGCCGGCCACGCCGGCCATCGCCCAGTACGTCAATGACGATGCGCGCACCGGAGTGGCTCCATGACGCGCAGCGTGCTCTACACCTCCAGCCCCTTGCTGGCGTCCAAGACACCCCTGTGGCGCAGCAAGATGATCGTGGCCATGCTGGGCCTGGGCTTTGTCGGCCTGGGCGCGCGCGCAGCCTACGTGCAGGTGTTCGGCAACGACTTCTTTCAGCGCCAGGGCCAGGTGCGCTTTGCGCGCACGCTGGAGCTGCCGGCCAACCGCGGCCGCCTGCTGGACCGCAATGGACTGATCCTGGCCTCCAGCGTGCCGGCCGCCAGCATCTGGGCCATTCCCGAAGATGTCGAGCAGGACGACCCCGAGGTCAAGGCCAAGCTCAAGCAGCTGGCCGCGCTCATGGAGATGCCGCTGCCCGCGCTGATGGAAAAGCTGGCCGACGAGGACAAGACCTTCGTCTGGATCAAGCGCCAGCTCGACTGGGACGTTGGCCAGCAGATCCATGCCCTCAACATCAAGGGCATCTACCAGCGCAAGGAATACAAGCGCCAGTACCCGGAAGGCGAATCGGCCGCCCACATCGTGGGCTTCACCAATGTGGAAGACCATGGCCAGGAAGGCATGGAGCTGGCCTTCGACAAGGAGCTCGGCGGCAAGCCCGGCTCGCGCCGCGTGATCAAGGACCGCCTGGGCCGCGTGGTCGAGGGCGTGGGCGAGGAAGTGCCGCCTCAGGACGGCCGCGACATCCAGCTGTCCGTGGACAGCAAGGTCCAGTACTTCGCCTACCAGAAGCTCAAGGAGCAGGTCATCGCGCACAAGGCCAAGGCGGGCAGCGTGGTGGTCATGGATGCGCACACTGGCGAATTGCTGGCGCTGGCCAACTACCCCAGCTACGTGCCCGACAAGCGCAAGAACCTGACGGGCGAGCAGCTGCGCAACCGCGCCATCACCGACACCTTCGAGCCCGGCTCGACCATGAAGCCCATCACCATCGGCCTGGCGCTGGAGTCGGGCCGCTTCAAGCCGGAAACGCCCATCGACACCACGCCGGGCCGCGTCAACGTCACGGGCTCGACGATTTCCGACACCCACAACTACGGCCTGCTCACCGTGGCCGGCGTGATCCAGAAGTCCAGCAACGTGGGCACGACCAAGATCGCGCTGCAGATGCCGGCCAAGGAAATGTGGGAAACCTTCTCGGCCGTGGGCTTCGGCCAGAAGCCGCAGATCTCCTTCCCCGGCGCCGCCAGCGGTCGCCTGCGTCCCTACAAGACCTGGAGGCCGGTGGAGCAGGCCACCATGGGCTATGGCTATGGCCTGTCCGCCAGCCTGCTGCAGATGACGCGCAGCTACACCGTCTTTGCCAACGGCGGGCGCGTGATCCCGGCCACCATGGTCAAGACCGACGAGCCGCCCGTGGGCGTGCCCGTGTTCTCTCCACGCACGGCCAACGAGGTGCGCAAGATGCTGGCCCTGGCGGCCGGCCCCGGTGGCACGGGCCAGCGCGCCCAGACCATCGGCTACTCGGTGGGCGGCAAGTCGGGCACGGCCCGCAAGCAGCAGGGCAAGGGCTATGCCGCCGGCAAGTACCGCGCCTGGTTCACGGGCATGGCGCCCATCGAGAACCCGCGCATCATCGTCGCCGTGATGGTGGACGAGCCCAGTGCCGGCACCATCTACGGCGGCACCGTGGCGGCACCCGTGTTCAGTGAAGTGGTGCAGCAGACGCTGCGCCTGATGGGCGTGCAGCCCGATATGGAAGTCAAGCCCTTGATCGTCGCCAACCCCGTGGAGGAGCCCTCGCTATGAGTTCCTCCCAAGCCCTGCGGGTGCTGTCCACGGCCACCGAGGCTGTCCAATGGCTGGCCGCCCGCCTGCAAGGCAGCGGCACGCTGCAGACCGACAGCCGCAAGGTCCGGCCCGGCGACGCCTTCATCGCCTGGCCCGGCGCGGCCACCGATGGCCGCGCCCATGTGGCCTCGGCCCTGGAGCGCGGTGCCATGGCCTGCCTGGTCGAAGCGCAGGGTGTCGAAGCCTTCGGTTTTTCCGGCGAGCACATCGCGGCGCTGCCCGGCCTCAAGGCCGCTACGGGCCTGATCGCCGACCAGTGGTTCCAGCATCCCAGCGCCCAGATCGACGTGCTGGCCGTGACCGGCACCAACGGCAAGACCACCACCGCCTGGTGGCTGGCGCACGCGCTGGCCCAGGTGAAGCTGCAGGAACGCAGCGGCTGCGCCCTGGTGGGCACGCTGGGCGTGGGCATTCCGCCCGCCATGGAATCCACGGGCATGACCACGCCCGACCCGGTGCGGCTGCAGCGTGCGTTCCGCGAGTACGCCGATGCGGGCCTGGCGGCCTGCGCCATCGAGGCGTCGTCCATCGGCATCGTCGAGCACCGGCTGGACGGCACGCGCATCCGCGTGGCGCTGTTCACCAATTTCACGCAGGACCACCTCGACTACCACGGCAGCATGCAGGCCTACTGGGATGCCAAGGCCGCGCTGTTCGACTGGCCCGGCCTGCAGGGCGCCGTCGTCAATGTGGACGACGCGCATGGCGCACGCCTGTGGGCCACGCTGCAGTCGCGCAAGCAGCCTGCCGCGCTCGACGTCTGGAGCATTTCCATCGAAGGCGCGGCGCGCCTGCAGGCCAAGGACATTGCGCTGGGTGCCGAGGGCCTGAGCTTCACCGTGATCGAGGCCGGCCACAGCCTGCGCATGCACACGCGCATGGTGGGCCAGTACAACGTATCCAACCTGCTGGGCGTGCTGGCCGCGCTGCGCTGCCTGGGCCTGACCCTGGACCAGGCCGTTGCGGCCTGCGCCCACCTGGAGCCCGTGCCCGGCCGCATGCAGCAGATCGTTCAGCCCGGCCAGCCGCTGGTGGCCGTGGACTACGCCCACACGCCCGATGCGCTGGACAAGGCCCTGCGCGCCCTGCGCCCGGCCGCCGAGCAGCGCCGTGGCCGGCTGTGGTGCGTGTTCGGCTGCGGCGGCGACCGCGATGCCACCAAGCGGCCGCTCATGGGGCAGGCCGCCCAGAAGAATGCCGACTGTGTGCTGGTCACCAGCGACAACCCGCGCAGCGAAGTGCCCGACCGCATCATCGACCAGATCCTGGCCGGCATGCAGCCGGGCGAAAACCTGCAGTCCCAGGCCGATCGCGCAGCGGCCATCGCCCAGGCGATTGCGCACGCCAGCGAACGCGACGTGGTGCTGATCGCCGGCAAGGGACATGAGGACTACCAGGAGACGGCGGGCCAGCGCCATCCGTTCTCCGACATGGCCGAGGCGCACAAGGCGCTGGCGGCCCGCGAAGGAAAGAAGCGGTCATGATGACCTTGCAACAAGCGCTGGAGCTGATCCAGTCGCATATCCCCCAGGCACGGCTGGTCGGCAACGGCCAGACCGTGCTCACGCGCGTGCACACCGACACCCGCACGCTGCAGGCCGGGGATCTGTTCGTCGCCTTGAAGGGCGAGCGTTTCGATGCCAACCAGTTCCTGGTCCAGGCCCGCGAGGCCGGCGCTGCCGCAGCCCTGGCCCATGGCGGCCTGGAGGCCGCAGGCCTGTCCGGCATCGAGGTGCCCGATTCGCTGGCCGCCCTGGGTGCGCTGGCCACGGCCTGGCGCGCGCGCTTTGCGTTGCCGCTGATTGCCGTCACCGGCAGCAACGGCAAGACCACGGTCACGCAGATGGTGGCCTCCATCCTGCGCGCCCACGCGGGCGAGGCGGCCCTGGCTACGCGCGGCAACTTCAACAACTCCATCGGCCTGCCGCTGAGCCTGATGCGCATGACCGCCCAGCACCGCGTGGCCGTGCTGGAGATGGGCATGAACCATCCCGGCGAGATTGCCGAGCTGGCCGCCATCGGCCAGCCCACGGTGGCTCTGGTCAACAACGCGCAGCGCGAGCACCAGGAATTCATGCACACGGTCGAGGCCGTGGCGCGCGAGAACGGCAGCGTGCTGCTGTCCCTGCCCGCCGACGGCGTGGCCGTGTTCCCGGCCGGCGACACCTACACGCCGCTGTGGCGCGAGCTGGCCGCTGCGCGCCAGTGCCTGCTGTTCGGCGAGTCTGCCGATGGCGCCCAGGTCCATGCGCGCGATGCGCTGTGGCTGGGCGATGCCTGGCAGTTCACCCTGGTCACGCCCGAGGGCGAGGCCCCGGTACGCCTGCACATTGCCGGCCGCCACAACGTGCGCAATGCGCTGGCCGCTGCGGCCTGCGCCCAGGCAGCCGGTGTGCCGCTGGCCGACATTGCACGCGGCCTGAGCGTGTTCGAGCCCGTGCAGGGCCGCTCGCGCGCACTGGGCGTTTCGGTGCAGGGCCGCACGGTCACCGTGATCGACGACAGCTACAACGCCAATCCCGACTCGGTGGCCGCGGCCATCGAGGTGCTGCGCGAACTGCCCGCTCCCCAGCTGCTGGTGCTGGGCGACATGGGCGAGGTCGGCGACCAGGGGCCGCAATTCCATGCCGAGGCTGGCGCGCTGGCGCGCAGCCTGGGCATTGCCCGGCTGTTCACGCTGGGCGCGCAAAGCACATTCGCCGCCACCGCATTCGGTGCAGGTGCGCGGCATTTCGAAGACATGGCCTCGCTGCAGCAGGCAGCCTGTGCCGCGCTGCCCGAGGTGGGCAGCATTCTGGTCAAGGGTTCGAGGTTCATGAAGATGGAGCAGGTGGTTCAGGCGGTCGAGGCGGCCGGCAAGGATGACGGTTGCAAGCAGGAGGCCGCATGCTGCTGATGCTGTCCCAATGGCTGCAGGGCCTGTCCCCCGAGTTCGGCTTTCTGCGCGTCTTCCAGTACCTCACGATGCGCGCCGTGATGGCCGCGCTCACGGCCCTGGTCATCGGACTGCTGGCCGGGCCGCGCCTGATCCGCATGCTGACCTCGCTCAAGATCGGCCAGCCCGTGCGCGGCTACGGCATGGAGACCCATCTGGCCAAGAGCGGCACGCCCACCATGGGCGGGGCGCTGATCCTGCTGTCCATTGCCGTTTCCACGCTGCTGTGGTTCGACCTGTCCAACCGCTTCGTCTGGATCGTGCTGCTGGTCACGCTGGGCTTTGGCACCATCGGATGGGTGGACGACTGGCGCAAGGTGGTCAACAAGGACCCCGAAGGCATGCGCTCGGGCGAGAAGTATTTCTGGCAGTCCGTCATCGGCCTGCTGGCCGCGCTGTACCTGGTGTTCTGCATTTCCGAGAACTCCAATGCCCAGGTCTTCGAGCTGTTCGTCACCTGGGTGCAGTCCGGCTTTGCGCTGGACCTGCCGCCCAAGGCGGGCCTGCTCGTGCCTTTCTTCAAGGAAGTCAGCTACCCGCTGGGCGTGCTGGGCTTCGTGATCATGACCTACCTGGTCATCGTGGGCGCCAGCAATGCCGTGAACCTGACCGACGGGCTGGACGGCCTGGCGATCATGCCCGTGATCATGGTGGGCTCGGCCCTGGGCATCTTCGCCTACGTCACCGGCAATGCCGGCTACGCCAAGTACCTGCTGTTCCCGCACATCCCGGGTTCGGGCGAGCTGCTGGTGTACTGCGCGGCCATGGCCGGCGCGGGCCTCGCCTTCCTCTGGTTCAACGCCCACCCGGCCCAGGTGTTCATGGGCGACGTGGGTGCGCTGGCGCTGGGCGCCTCGCTGGGCACCATTGCCGTCATCGTGCGCCAGGAAATCGTGCTGGCCATCATGGGCGGCATCTTCGTGGTGGAGGCGCTGTCGGTGATGCTGCAGGTCACCTGGTTCAAGTTCACCAAGAAGCGCTACGGCCAGGGACGCCGCCTGCTCAAGATGGCGCCGCTGCACCACCACTTTGAAAAGAGTGGCTGGAAGGAGACCCAGGTCGTGATCCGCTTCTGGATCATCACCATGCTGCTGTGCCTGTTGGGCCTGTCCACGCTGAAGCTGAGGTGAGTGCATGAACACCGAAGACTTCAAGACCGACCTCCACGCACTGCCGGCCACCGAGCCCGCCGTTCCGGCGTCCCCTGCCGAGCTTGTCGAGCTGGCGGACCCGGCCGGAATGCCGGGCCTCGCTCCCGAGGGGCAGGTGGTTGCGGACCCGGTCCTGGACGATTCACCGGCTCCCGTGCCAGTTGGCGACGGCGAGGCGGAGCCTCCGGCCGCCGAGGTGCCGCCGGCGCCGCAGGTGCCTGTGGCCCTTGCCGAGCCCGTGCCCGACATCGCCACGCTGACGGCGGCCAAGGATGCTGCGGCCTTCGTGGCCCAGATCTTTGCGGACCCCAGCATCTCCGACTCGTCCGATGCCGAGGTCACGCCCCTTGCCGCCGAAGAGGCGGTTGAATCCGAACAGGTGCTGCCGCCCGTGGCTGCCGGCTGGCCCGGCGAGCAGGTCCAGCACCTGCAGGGCCAGCGCGTGCTCGTGCTGGGTCTGGGTGCCTCGGGCCTGGCCATGGCACGCTGGTGCGTGCGCTGCGGCGCCGAAGTCATCGTGGCCGATACGCGCCAGGCGCCGCCCCAGCTGCAGCAGCTGTCCACCGAATTGCCTCAGGTGCGCTTCGTGCCCGGCGAGTTCACGGCGCAGCTGGTGGACGGCCAGAGCCTGGGCTTGGTCTACCGCTCGCCCGGCCTGAGCCCGGCCGCCGTGGCGCCCGTGGTCGATACCGCGCGCGCCCAGGGCCTGCCCGTGGGCGGCGAACTCGATCTCTTCGCCATGGCGCTCAAGGCCCTGGCCGCAGCCCATGGCTACCGTCCCACGGTGCTGGGCATCACCGGGACCAATGGGAAGACCACGGTCACCTCGCTGACCGGCCAACTGCTGGAGCATGCGGGCCTGCGCGTGGCCGTGGCCGGCAATATCGGCCCCACGCTGCTGGACACGCTGACCCAGGCCATCGATGCCGAAACGCTGCCCCAGGCCTGGGTGCTGGAGCTGTCCAGCTTCCAGCTCGATGGCGTGCAGATGTTCGAGCCCACGGCCGCCGCCGTGCTCAACATCACCCAGGACCATCTGGACTGGCACGGCAGCCTGCGCGCCTATGCCGATGCCAAGGCCTGCATCTTCGGCAGCAGCGGCACCATGGTGCTCAACCGCGAAGACCCCGAGGTCATGCGCATGCTGCCGGCGCCCGTGGTGCCGCCGGGCAAGCGCCAAAAGCCCCAGCAGCGCGCCCACATCACCTTCGGCGGCGACATGCCGCGCCGCCCCGGCGACTTCGGCCTGGAAGTGGTCAGCGGCATGACGTGGCTGGTGCGCGCCCATGAGGCCGACGAAACCGCCAAGGGCAAGAACGCCGAAGACCTGTACATCCAGCGCCTCATGCCTGCCGACGCACTGCGCATCCGCGGCCGGCACAACGCCATCAACGCCCTGTCCGCCCTGGCCCTGGCCAGCGCGGGTGGCTGCACGCTGGCGCCGCTGCTCTATGGACTGCGTGAGTACCGGGGCGAGCCGCACCGCGTCCAGCCCATTGGCCGCGTCAACGGCGTGGAGTACTACGACGACAGCAAGGGCACGAACGTGGGCGCCACCGTGGCCGCGCTGTCCGGCCTGGGACCTGACCACCGCATCGTGGTCATCCTGGGTGGCGATGGCAAGGGCCAGGATTTCTCCCCGCTGGTCGCGCCCGTGTCGCGCCATGTGCGCACGGCCGTGCTGATCGGTCGCGACGCCGGCCGCATCCGCGCCGCCCTGCAGGACTGCGGCGTGCCCCTGGTCGATGCCACCACCATGGCCGACGCCGTGGAGCTGGCCGCCTCGCGCGCCCATGAGGGCGATGCCGTGCTGCTGTCGCCCGCCTGTGCCAGCCTGGACATGTTTCGCAACTACGAGGACCGGGCCCACCAGTTCGTCGATGCCGTGCGCGCGCTGGCGCTGGATGCCGGGCATGAACTCGGAGGTGCTGCATGACCGCCGTATCGCAGGTCCTGGGCCGCATGCGCTCCTGGTTCGGAGGTGCGCAGGAGAAGGCCATCGACGTGCTGCCCGTGCGCCTGGGCGGTCCCCAGTACCACCGGCCCACGCAGACGCCGGCCAGCGTGCTCGGCCTGGACCAGGCCCTGATCTGGGTGGTCATAGGCCTGCTGGCCTGGAGCCTGATCATGGTGTATTCGGCGTCGATCGCCATGCCGGACAACCCGCGCTTCGGCAAGATCGCGCCCACCCATTTCCTGATGCGCCATGCCATGTCCATCGGCATGGCCTTCGTCGGCGCGCTGCTGGCCTTCCAGGTGTCCATGGCCACCTGGGAGCGCATGGCGCGCAAGCTCTTCCTGGTGTCCCTGGTCCTCCTGGTGGCCGTGCTGATCCCGCACGTGGGCACCGTGGTCAACGGCGCGCGGCGCTGGCTGTCGCTGGGCATCATGAATTTCCAGCCGTCCGAACTGGCCAAGTTTGCCGTGCTCATCTATGCGGCCGACTACATGGTGCGCAAGATGGAGGTCAAGGAGCGCTTCTTCCGCGCCGTGCTGCCCATGGGGCTGGCCGTGGTGCTGGTCGGCGTGCTGCTGCTGGCTGAGCCCGACATGGGCGCCTTCATGGTGATCGTGGTGATCGCCATGGGCATCCTGTTCCTGGGCGGTGTCAACGCACGCATGTTCTTCCTGATCGCGGCCCTGGTGGTGCTGGCCTTCGTGCTGATCATCGCCACCTCCGAATGGCGGCGCGAGCGCATCTTTGCCTACCTCAATCCCTGGGACGAAAAGCATGCCCTGGGCAAGGGCTACCAGCTGTCGCATGCGCTGATCGCCATCGGTCGCGGCGAGATCTTCGGCGTGGGCCTGGGCCGCAGCGTCGAGAAGCTGCACTGGCTGCCCGAGGCGCACACCGACTTCCTGCTGGCCGTGATCGGCGAGGAATTCGGCCTGGTCGGCGTGCTCTTGATCGCCGTCACCTTCCTGTGGCTGACGCGCCGCATCATGCTCATAGGGCGGCAGGCCATTGCGCTGGACCGGGTGTTCTCCGGCCTGGTGGCCGAGGGCATTGCGATCTGGATGGGTTTCCAGGCCTTCATCAACATGGGCGTGAACCTGGGCGCGCTGCCGACCAAGGGGCTGACGCTGCCCCTGATGAGTTTCGGGGGCTCGGCCATTTTGATGAATCTGATAGCGATAGCGGTGGTGTTAAGGGTGGACTACGAGAACAAGTTGCTGATGAAGGGAGGGCATGCATGACACAGCAGCCCATCTCCCAAGGCACGCAACGCCAGCGCACGGCCCTGATCATGGCCGGCGGCACGGGCGGACATATCTTCCCGGGCCTGGCCGTAGCCCAGGCCCTGCGCGAGCGCGGCTGGAACGTGCGCTGGCTGGGCGCGCCCGGCTCCATGGAGTCGCGCATCGTGCCGGCCCAGGGCTTCCCGCTGGAGACCATCGAGTTCTCGGGCGTGCGCGGCAAGGGCATCATGACCCTGGCCTTTTTGCCCATGCGCCTGCTGCGTGCCTTCTGGCAGGCGCTGGCCGTGGTGCGCCGCGTCAAGCCCGACGTGGTGGTCGGTCTGGGTGGCTACATCAGCTTCCCCGGTGGAATGATGGCCGTGCTGGCCGGCAAACCCCTGGTGCTGCATGAGCAGAACTCCGTGGCCGGCATGGCCAACAAGGTGCTGGCCAGCGTCTCCCACCGCATCTTCACCGCCTTCCCCAACGTGTTCCCCAAGGGCCGCTGGGTCGGCAACCCCTTGCGCCAGGCCTTCACCGAGCAGCCCGCGCCCGAGCAGCGCTTTGCGGGCCGCAGCGGTCCGCTGCGCCTGCTGGTGGTGGGCGGAAGCCTGGGCGCCAAGGCGCTCAACGAGATCGTGCCGCAGGCGCTGGCCCTGATTCCTGCCGATGTGCGGCCCGTCGTGCTGCACCAAAGCGGCGCCGCGCAGATCGATGCCCTGCGCGCCAACTACGCGGCGGCAGGCGTGCAGGCCGAGCTGACGCCCTTCATTGACGATACGGCGCGCGCCTTTGCCGAGGCCGATGTCATCGTCTGCCGTGCTGGCGCCAGCACGGTCACCGAGATCGCGGCCGTGGGCGCCGCAGCCATCTATGTGCCCTTCCCGTCCGCCGTGGACGACCACCAGACCACGAACGCGCGTTTCCTGGTCGATGCCGGTGGTGGATGGTTGATGCAACAAAGCGCACTGACTGCCCAAAGCCTGGCCGAAATGCTACAAAATATGCAGCGTGCGACGCTGCTGGAGCGCGCTGGAAAAGCCAAGAAAATGCAAAAGACCGATGCCACCGCCGAGGTGGTCGCCGCCTGTGAGGAACTGGCCGCATGAAGCACGCCATTCATCACATCCATTTCGTCGGCATCGGCGGCGCCGGAATGAGCGGCATCGCCGAGGTGCTGCACAACCTGGGTTACGCCATCTCGGGCTCGGACCTGTCCGACAGCGCCACGCTGCGCCGGCTCGCCGGCCTGGGCATCGCCACCCACGTCGGCCATGCGGCCGCGCACATCGAAGGGGCTGACGCCGTCGTCACCTCCACCGCCGTGCAGTCCGACAATCCCGAGGTGCTGGCCGCGCGCGAGCGCAAGATTCCCGTCGTGCCGCGTGCGCTCATGCTGGCCGAGCTCATGCGCTTCAAGCAGGGCATCGCCATCGCGGGTGCCCATGGCAAGACCACGACCACCAGCCTGGTGACCAGCGTGCTGGCCGAGGCCGGGCTGGACCCGACCTTCGTCATCGGCGGCAAGCTCAACAGCGCGGGCGCCAACGCCAAGCTGGGCCAGGGCGACTACATCGTGGTCGAGGCCGACGAGTCCGATGCCTCCTTCCTGAACCTGCTGCCCGTGATGGCCGTCGTCACCAACATCGACGCCGACCACATGGAAACCTACGGCCATGACTTCGGCCGGCTCAAGGGCGCCTTCGTCGATTTCCTGCACCGCATGCCGTTCTACGGCCGCGCTATCGTCTGCGTGGACAGCCCGGCCGTGCGCGAGATCCTGCCCCAGGTGGCCCGCCCCGTGACCACCTACGGCTTTGCCGAGGACGCACAGGTGCGCGCCCTCAACGTGCGCGCCGAAGCTGGCAGCATGCATTTCACGGTGCGCCGCAGCAACGGCCAGAGCTATCCCGACCTGGACGTGGTGCTGAGCCTGCCGGGCGAGCACAACGTGCTCAACGCGCTGTCGGCCGTGGCCGTGGCCATGGAGCTGGAGATCTCCGACGACGCGCTGCTGCGTGCCTTCGAAAGCTTCAAGGGCGTGGGCCGGCGCTTCCAGCGCTATGGCGAACTGGCGACTGCCGACGGCGGCAGCTTCACCGTCATCGACGACTATGGCCACCACCCCGTCGAGATGGCGGCCACGCTGGCCGCCGCGCGCGGCGCCTTCCCGGGCCGTCGCCTGGTGCTGGCATTCCAGCCGCACCGCTACAGCCGCACGCGCGACTGCTTCGAGGATTTCGTCAAGGTCATCGGCCTGGCCGACGCCGTGCTGCTGACCGAGGTCTATGCGGCCGGCGAGGCGCCCGTGGTGGCGGCCGACGGCCGCTCGCTGACACGCGCCCTGCGCGTGGCCGGTCGTGTCGAGCCGGTGTTTGTGGAAAACGTTGCCGAGCTGCCGGCGGCCATTGCCGTCAATGCCCGCGATGGCGACGTGTTGTTGTGCATGGGGGCAGGCTCGATTGGCGCCGTGCCCGGAAAGTTGGTTGAAATGCTTCAGAAACAAGAGCTGCAGGCGCAGCAGGGAGCTGCGCAATGAGCAGCTTCGGCACCCAGATCGATGTCAAGGCCCTGGGCAAGGTGGCCGTGCTGTTGGGCGGCCGCTCGGCCGAGCGCGAGGTCTCGCTGATGTCGGGCACGGGCGTGCTCAAGGCCCTGCTGTCGCATGGCGTGGACGCCCATGCCTTCGACCCCGCCGAGCGTGACCTGGGCGAGTTGAAGAAGGACGGGTTCGACCGCTGCTTCATCGCGCTGCACGGCCGCTACGGCGAAGACGGTACGGTGCAGGGCGCGCTGGAGCTGCTGGGCATCCCGTACACGGGCCCCGGCGTGATGGCCTCCAGCATCGCCATGGACAAGATCATGACCAAGCGCATCTGGCGCTTCGAGGGCCTGCCCACGCCGGACTGGCGTCTGGTCGCCAGCGCAGACGAGACGCGCGCCGCGCTGCAGGCGCTGGGCGCGCCCATGATCGTCAAGCCCTCGCGCGAGGGCTCGACCATCGGCCTGACCAAGGTCTGGACGGCCGAGGAATGCGAGCAGGCCTATGTGCTGGCCTCCCGCTACGACCCCGAAGTGCTCTGCGAAGAGTTCATCGAAGGCGACGAGACCACCTGCCCCGTGCTCGGCACCGGCGAGGGCGCCCATGCGCTGCCCGTGATCCGCATCGTCGCCCCCGAAGGCAACTACGACTACCAGAACAAGTACTTCACCGACGACACCAAGTACCACTGCCCCAGCGGACTGCCTGTCGAGGAAGAGGCCGAGATCCGGCGCATCGTCGTGCGGGCCTTCCGCACGCTGGGCTGCCGCGGCTGGTCGCGCGCCGACATCATGATCCGCGCCAGCGATCGCAAGCCCTTCCTGCTGGAGATCAACACCTCGCCGGGCATGACGGGCCACTCGCTGGTGCCCATGTCGGCCCGCGCCATCGGCGTGAGCTACGAAAACCTCTGCCTGGGCATCCTGGCCAGCGCCGCGCTGGACGCCGCGCAACCGGAGCAGGAGCACGCATGAGCTACTCCCTGCCGGCCCCCTTCGACGTCAAGCTCATGAACGTGACCGCCACGGTCCTGTTCGTGGGCGTGGCTGCGCTGGGGCTGGCAGCGGTGAGCTGGTGGGCGCTGCGCCACCCGGCCTTCAACATCGGCCGCATCGTGGTCGAGGGCGAGCTGGTGCACAACAACACGGTGACGCTGCGCGCCAACGTGGCGCCCGTGCTCACGGGCAACTTCTTCACCGTGGACCTCAAGGGGGCCAAGGCGGCATTCGAGCAGGTGCCCTGGGTGCGCGAGGCGCAGGTGCGCCGCGACTATCCCAACAGCCTGCGCGTCATCCTGCACGAGCATGTGGCCGAGGCCTTCTGGGGCCCCGATTCGGGCACCGGCCTGATCAACAGCTTTGGCGAGGTCTTCGAGGCCAACCTGGGCGAGCTCGACCGCGACGGCCTGCCGCGCCTGCAGGGCCCCGAGGACAGCGCCCCGCAGATGCTGCAGATGTACCGGCTGCTGGTGCCGGCGCTGGGGCCGCTGGATGTGGAGATCGATGG
This sequence comes from Delftia acidovorans NBRC 14950, assembly GCF_001598795.1. Classification (GTDB taxonomy): domain Bacteria; phylum Pseudomonadota; class Gammaproteobacteria; order Burkholderiales; family Burkholderiaceae_C; genus Comamonas; species Comamonas acidovorans. Next base: position 128,503 of record NZ_BCZP01000014.1, read on the forward strand.
GCTCACGCTCAATGCGCGCGGAAGCTGGCAGCTCAGGCTGGCCAATGATGCACAGATCGAACTGGGTGGCGGCAGCGTGGAAGCCGTGCTGCAGCGCGTGCAGCGCTTCGTGCGCACGCTGCCCCAGATCACGACCCAATACAAGCGCAAGGCCGACGCCATCGAGTCGGCCGACCTGCGCTACGAAGACGGATATGCGCTGAGGCTGCGCGGTGTGACCACCGGCACGGCCAAGGCGCCGGCTGCAGTGCGTCCCCGACGCTGAAGACGAGGGAGGAAAGACCTATGTACACGCACACCATGCAGCGACACAGCGACAGGACAGAACCAACCGGGGGCGGATGCTGATATGGCAAGAGAATACAAAGATGTGATCGTCGGACTGGACATCGGCACGGCCAAGGTCATGGTCGTGGTCGCCGAGGTCCTGTACAACGGCGAACTCAAGCTCGCCGGCCTCGGCGTGGCCCCGAGCAACGGACTCAAGCGGGGCGTGGTGGTGAACATCGACGCCACCGTGCAGAGCATCCAGCAGGCCTTGAAAGAGGCCGAGCTGATGGCCGACTGCAAGATCCAGCGCGTGTGCACCGGCATCACCGGCAGCCACATCCGCGGCCTGAACTCCAGCGGCATGGTGGCCATCAAGGACAAGGAAGTCACGGCCACCGACGTGGCGCGCGTGATGGAGACGGCCAAGGCCATCAACATCTCCTCGGACCAGCGGCTGCTGCTGGTCGAGCCGCAGGAATTCGTGATCGACGGCCAGGAAGTGCGCGAGCCCATCGGCATGAGCGGCATCCGCCTGGAGGCCAAGATCCACATCGTCACGGGCGCGCAGAGCGCGGCCGAGAACATCATCAAGTGCGTGCGCCGCTGCGGCCTGGAGGTCGAGCAGCTGCTGCTCAACCCGCTGGCATCGAGCCAGGCCGTGCTCACCGACGACGAGCGCGAGCTGGGCGTGGCCGTGGTCGATATCGGCGCGGGCGCCACCGACGTGGCCATCTTCACGGGCGGCGCCATCCGGCACACGGCCGTCATCCCGATCGCGGGCGACCTGATCACCAGCGACATCGCCATGGCGCTGCGCACACCGACCAAGGACGCCGAGGACATCAAGGTCGAAAGCGGCTATGCCAAGCAACTGCTGGCCGACCCCGATGCCCAGGTCGAAGTGCCGGGCCTGGGCGACCGCAGCCCGCGCATGATCAGCAAGCAGGCGCTGGCCGGCGTGATCGAGCCGCGCGTGGAAGAGATCTTTTCTTTGGTGCAGCAGGTGGTGCGCGATTCCGGCTACGAGGAAGTTCTGTCCTCGGGCATCGTGCTGACCGGCGGCAGCGCCGTCATGCCGGGCATGGTGGAACTGGGCGAGGACATCTTCCTCAAGCCCGTGCGCCGCGGCATCCCCAAGTATTCGAGCGCTCTGGCAGACATGGTGGCCCAACCCCGCGCCGCCACCGTGATGGGATTGCTCGAAGAGGCCCGCCTGGCTCGCCTGCGCGGTTTCAAGGTGGCACAAAAGAGTGGGTCGATGAAGACCGCTTTTGGCCGTTTCAAAGACTTCATCGTGGGGAACTTTTGATATGTGCTTTCATCGACTGCGCATTACCGGCCCGCCCACCGGCTTCCGAATACCGGACAGAAGACAGAATTTTCCCCAGACGGTGGTGACCACTTACAGAGAGCTACAGGAGAACCAACATGCCCATCGACATGATTGAAGTTGAAGAATTCAACCAGGGTACGCAGATCAAGGTGATCGGCGTTGGCGGCGGCGGCGGCAATGCCGTCGAGCACATGATTGCGCGCAACGTGCAGGGTGTGGAATTCGTCTGCGCCAACACCGACGCGCAGGCGCTGCTGCGCAGCAGCGCCCACCGCACCATCCAGCTCGGTGGCAGCGGCCTGGGCGCGGGCAGCAAGCCCGACAAGGGCCGCGAGGCTGCCGAAATGGCCGAGGACGACATCCGCACCGCCATCGAAGGCGCGCACATGCTGTTCATCACGGCCGGCATGGGCGGCGGCACGGGCACGGGCGCTGCGCCCGTGATCGCGCGCGTGGCCAAGGAAATGGGCATTCTCACCGTGGGCGTGGTCACCAAGCCCTTCGAGTGGGAAGGCGGCCGACGCATGGCCAACGCCGACAGCGGCCTCAACGAGCTCGAAGCCAATGTCGATTCGCTGATCGTCGTGCTCAACGAGAAGCTGCTGGACGTGCTGGGTGACGACATCTCGCAGGACGAGGCCTTTGCCCATGCCAACGACGTTCTCAAGAACGCCGTGGGCGGCATTGCCGAGATCATCAACGAGTACGGCCATGTGAACGTCGACTTCGAAGACGTGCGCACCGTCATGGGCGAGCCCGGCAAGGCCATGATGGGCACGGCCAAGGCCGCCGGCCCCGACCGCGCGCGCATCGCCGCCGAGCAGGCCGTGGCCTGCCCGCTGCTGGAAGGCATCGACCTGTCGGGCGCCAAGGGCGTGCTGGTGCTGGTCACGGCCGCCAAGGGCAGCCTCAAGCTGTCCGAGTCGCGCCTGGCCATGAGCACCATCAATGCCTATGCCTCGCCCGACGCGCACGTGATCTACGGCGCCGCCTACGACGACACCCTGGGCGACGAGATCCGCGTCACCGTGGTCGCCACCGGCCTGTCGCGCCCCAGCGCACGCCGCCAGAACATGCAGGTGGTGCAGGGCGGTCTGCGCACCGGTACCGACAACATGAGCTACCAGCTGCCCTCGGCCTCCATGGGTGCCGCCACGGCAGCCGGCGGCCTGGTCGGCGGTGCCGCCGGCGGTGCCGACTATGCCAACAACATGTCGGTCCCCAGCGTCTGGCGTACCAACCGCACGCAGGCCGCTGCCCGCGTCGATGCCCTGGCCTCCGGCGGCATGGACGATCTGGAAATCCCGGCCTTCCTGCGCAAGCAGGCTGACTGAGCAGCGGCCCATACGGTCGCTGCATAGCCGTGATAGCGAAAGCCGTGCCAGGGCCATGCCCTGCGCACGGCTGCCGCGTTCTAAAATAGCCGGATGCTCCAACAACGCACCATCAAGACGATCACCCGTGCCGTTGGCGTGGGCCTGCACAGCGGCCAGCGCGTCGAATTGACGCTGCGACCCGCGCAGCCCGACACCGGCATCGTGTTCCGTCGCGTGGACCTGCCGGAGCCTGTGGACATCCCGATCTCGGCCGAAGCCGTCACCGACACGCGCATGGCCTCCACCATCGGCACCGGCGGCGCCAAGGTGCATACCGTGGAGCACCTGATGTCGGCCATTGCCGGCCTCGGGCTCGACAACATCTATATAGACATCACCGCCGAGGAAGTGCCCATCCTCGACGGCTCCTCAGCCTCCTTCGTGTTCCTGCTGCAAAGCGCGGGCATCGAGCTGCAAAAGGCTCCCAAGCGCTTCATCCGCGTCATCCGCCCCGTCGAGGTGCGCGAGGGCGAGGGCCAGAACCTCAAGTGGGCACGCTTCGACCCCTACCACGGCTTCAAGCTGCGCTTCGAGATCGACTTCGCCCATCCGGCCGTGGACTCCACGGGCCAGTGCGTGGAGTTCGACATGGGCGAGGACAACTACACGCGCGACATCGCACGCGCGCGCACCTTCGGCTTCACCAAGGACGTGGAAATGCTGCGCAGCCATGGCCTGGCGCTGGGCGGCGGCATGGACAACGCCATCGTCATGGACGACTACAAGGTGCTCAACAGCGACGGCCTGCGCTACGACGACGAGTTCGCCAAGCACAAGATCCTCGACGCCATCGGCGACCTGTACCTGATCGGCAGGCCGCTGCTGGCCGCCTACAGCGCCTTCCGCTCGGGCCACGGCATGAACAACCAGTTGCTGCGTGCCCTGCTGGCCCAGCCCGACGCCTGGGAACTGGTCAGCTTCGACAGCGAGCGCCAGGCACCCAAGGGCTTCGCCCAGCCCGCGCGGGCCTGGTGAGGCGAGCGCCGCCATGCTGATCTTCCGCTGGCTGGCCACCCTGCTGCTGCTGGCCTCGGCCGTCTCCTTCGCGTTCTACCTGGGCACGGGCCTGCCGCACTACAAGCGCTGGGGCTTCATCATCCTCAAGTGGACCGTGATTGCCGGCGTGACCTTCTTCGCCGTTCTGTTCTTCGGCCGCATCGTCTGAGGGCAGCTCTGACTCGCATCCCATCCAACGCAATTGCGATAGCGAGATCGAGACCATGGCGCTTGCGGGGGGCGCGCTCAGGCGAGAGACAGCAAGCAAGGGCCGCCCCGCAGCTAGGCTGTCGTCCCCCTCAGGGGGAGTCAATACACCCTGCCGCCCTTGTAGACCGCATGCTGGCGGCGCTGCAGCTGCGTGACCTCGGCCATCTTCGACATGGCGGCGCCCGCATGGGCGTGGGTGATGGCCAGGCCCAGGGCGTCGGCTGCGTCAGTGCCGGGCAGGCCGGGCAGTTGCAGCAGGCGGCGCACCATTTCCTGGATCTGGCTCTTGGCCGCGCGGCCGTGGCCTGTCATGGCCTTTTTCATCTGCAGTGCCGTGTATTCGGCGACCGGCAGGCCTGCATTGACCAGGGCCGTGAGCGCGGCGCCGCGCGCCTGGCCCAGCAGCAGCGTGGACTGGGGGTTGACGTTGACGAAGACGATTTCCACGGCCGAGGTGTCGGGCTGGTAGCGGCTGGCGACTTCCGAGATGCCGTCGAACAGCAGCTTGAGCCGGCCCGGCAGGTCGCCGAGCGCGATGCCGGTGGTACGGATGGTGCCGCTGGCCACATAGGCCAGGCGGTGGCCGTCGACGTCGATCACGCCGAATCCCGTGGTCTGTAGCCCGGGGTCGATTCCAAGAATGCGCATGGCGTGACTGTAGCCGTTCAGGGGATGACGGCGCTGGGCATTCTTTGCATGACCGTGCGCGTGCGCTGCAGCAGATAGCCGGAGTTGGGCAGCTTCTCGAAGCGCTTGGGCTGGGGCAGCATCACGGCCAGGCGTGCGGCCTCGGCCGCGCTGAGCTGGGAGGCGCTCTTGCGGAAGTAGTGGTGGGCTGCAGCCTCCGCGCCAAACACGCCCTGGCCCCATTCCACGCTGTTGAGGTAGATCTCCAGGATGCGCTGCTTGCTCAGCATCAGTTCCAGCAGCTGGGTCAGCACCAGTTCCTGGCCCTTGCGCAGCAGGCTGCGTTCGCCCGACAGCAGCAGGTTCTTGGCCAGCTGCTGGGTGATGGTGGAGCCGCCGTAGATCTTGGGCGCCTTGCCGTTGTCTGCCTTCTGGGCACGGGCTTCGGCGCGCTGGTTGCGCTGCCAGGCCTTCTCGATGGCCTCCCATTGCACCCCGTGGTGTTCGGTGAAGCTATCATCTTCGGAGGCGATGACGGCGCGCTTGAGCGTGGGCGCGATGCGGTCGTAGGGCAGCCATTGCTGGCTCCAGTGCAGGCCTTCGGAGCTGCGCAGCATCTGCCAGGCCTCGGAGCGCTGAAAGGCCGTGGATTCAGGATCGACCACCACCATCAGCGCAATGCGCAGCACAAAGAACAGCTGCAGCAGCAGGCCGGCGCACAGCACCAGCAGCAGGGCGCGTGCCAGGGATTTCATAAAGCGCTCAGCCGCCTTGAGCAATATGGGCGCGCAGCTCGTTCAGCACCTGGGCCGACGGGGGGCGCACGCCGCGCCACAGCGCGAACGATTCGGCGGCCTGCTCCACCAGCATGCCCAGCCCGTCGCGGGCCTGGGCGCCATGGTGCTCGGCCCATTGCAGGAAGCCCTGGGCTGCGGCGCCGTACATCATGTCGTAGGCCAGGCTGCCAGGCCGCAGCACGCGGGCCGGCACGGGCACCTCGGCACCGGCCAGGCTGCTGGCGGTGGCGTTGATGACCACGTCGAAATCCTCATCCACGGCCTGCTGCTCCAGCGCCACCAGTTCCACGCCATGGTGCGCGGCGATGGCGGCATGGCGCTGCACCAGGGCCTGGGCGCGCTCGAAGGTGCGGTTGACCACGGCGATGCGGCGCGGGCGCTCGGCAAGCAGCGAGCCCAGTGCGCCGGCTGCGGCGCCACCCGCGCCCAGCAGCAGCAGGTCGCGCCCGGCCAGCGGCACGCCCGCATTGCGCACGATGTCGGCCACCAGGCCCAGGCCGTCGGTGTTGTCGGCATGGATGCCGTCCGCCGCCAGCACCAGGGTGTTGGCGGCGCCGGCCAGTTGCACGCGCTCGCTGGAGGTGGTGGCCAGCTGTGCGGCTTCCAGCTTGAAGGGCACGGTGACATTGCAGCCGCGTCCGCCTGCCGCGACGAAGCCGCGCACAGCCTCGGCAAAGCCTTGCAGCTCCACATGCTGGCGCTCGTAGTGCAGGTCCTGCCCGCACAGTTCGGCAAAGCGGGCATGGATCCAGGGCGAACGGCTGTGCGCGACGGGGTTGCCCATGACGCAGTAGCGGTCGGATGAGGTGGCGGCGGAAGTCATGTCGGAAAAGGAGGGTGCGCGAAGAGAGGAGGAGGGCGCTACTGCACGGTCGTCTGCAGCGTCTGCTCGCGGGTGAACTTGAAGCGCGAGACCACGGCGATCTGGTCGGCCTTGGCGCGCATGGCGGGGCCGAAATGGCCGAAGGGGCCGGCCGCACGCGCAATGGCCTCGGCGCGGGTGTCCAGCAGGCGGTTGCCCGAGCCCTGCACGATCTCGGTGGACAGCACGCGGCCGTCGTGGTTGACGGTGAGGATCATGACCAGCTCGCCGTAGAGCTTCTTGCCGGCCTGCTCGGGGAAGTTTTCCGTGCCCTTGTCCTCGACCTTGCGGCGCAGGCCGTCGTAGTAGATGGCGTAGACGGCCTCGCGCGTGGACGGGCTGATATAGCGCTTCTTGGGGCGGGCGTTTTCCTCGTTGATGCGCTTTTCGATCTCGGCCAGCAGCTTGACCAGCTGCTGGCGCTTTTCCTGCTGGGCCTGCTGCTCCTTGGTCTGCTTGGCCGCCTCGCGCGGGTCCAGCGGCGGCAGGGCCGCGACCTGCTTGCGCAACTGCGTCAGCAAGACGGTCTGCTGCTCCTGCATGGAGTCGATCTGGCGCTGGCGTTCCTCGAAGTCGTCGCCCACGGCCGTGAGTGCCGAGTAGGGCATGGGGCTGGAGGCCCGGCCCTTGTCGGCCTCGCCGCCTCCGGCCAGCGAGGTCTGCGCTATGGCCTGCGCCTTGTCGGGCTGCTCGTTGGCGCGGGCATTGACCAGGATGACTTCCAGCGGCGTGTCCTGGAACACGCGGTCGAAGCGCTCCGGGTCGATGAACCGGAACGAGAACAACCCGGCATGCAGGGCGATGGAAACGCCCAGTGCCAACTGCAGCGTGCTCAGGGAACGGAGGGCGGTAGGCAGTTTCACGTCAGATCTGGGGCAGTTGCTCGGATGTGAGGCAGGTCAGGGCTGGGCGGGGTCGGCCGCCGGTGTGCCATCGGTCTCGTTCATGTCCACGGCGATGGCGATGGGGCCGGCCACGGCTTCCTCGTCATCCTCGGCGCTGTCTTCGTTGCCGTCGGCAGCGGCCGCCGCATCGCCATCCAGGCGCTCGATCAGCGTGCCCGAGACATCGAGCGCGATCTCGTCGATCTCGCCCAGGCGCACGCGCACATGGGCGCCGCGCGGCAGGCCGGTGACGCCCAGCACGGGGAAGACCAGGGGCAGGTCATCGGCGCGCACCAGCAGGCCGCCGCCCATGCCTTCCTTGATGACGGTGGCCGTCAGCTCGGTGATGGCGTGCTGCTGCAGGTACTTGAGCGTCCAGAACCGTTCCATGCCGGCCTGGTAGCCGTTGTAGGCGCTGTAGGCACCGTCGAAGCTGCTGATGATGCCGAACAGCTCGGCATCCTTGGGCTTGAACGGCGCGGCCAGGGCGGCGGTCTTGCCGTGGCGCGCGCAGGCAATGATCTGCCACTGGTTGACCAGGTCCACGTAGCGGCGCAGCGGCGAGGTGGCCCAGGCATAGCTCTTGACGCCGATGCCTGCATGGGGCTGCGCCTTGGTGGACATGCGCACCTTGATGCCGGGCGCCAGGCTGGCCTGGCTGCGGTAGATGCCGGGCACGCCGAGCTCGGCCATCCAGCCGCCCCAGGTGCTGTTGGCCACGATGGCGGCCTCGGCCACGATCAGGTCCAGCGGCGCGCCGCGCTTGCGCACGCTGATCTCCACCTGCTCGTTGCCGCGGGGCTCGGCGCCGCCGTTGCCCACGAGGCGGAAGTTGTAGTCGGGGCGGTTGAAGTTCTCGGGCTTGCCGCGCACCAGTTCGCGCCCGGCCTTCAGGTGCTTGGCCCAGCGCTGCAGGAACGTCAGTTCGGCGCGCTTGCCTTGCAGCACTTCGGGCGTGCCCTCGACCTCGAAGGAGGGGTCGGCCAGCCACTGCTCGGTGACGATGTGGTCCAGCTTGTCATGGCGGAAGTTGACCTGCACGGGCACGCGCTCCAGGCGCGTCTCGCTGGCCGTGGTCTCCAGCGTGGCCTCGTCCACGGTGACGTACAGCGATACGGCGGGGTTGGCGCGGCCTTCGTCCAGCGTGTAGATCTGCACCACCTCGTCGGGCAGCATGGTGATCTTGTAGCCGGGCATGTAGACGGTGGACAGGCGCGAGCGGCCGAGCTGGTCCAGCGGCGTGCCCGGCACGATGGCCAGACCGGGCGCGGCAATGTGGATACCCACGGTGACCGTGCCCGTGCCCAGGCCGCGCACCGACAGCGCATCGTCGATTTCGGTGGTGGCCGAGTCATCGATGGAAAACGCCTGGACCTCGGCCAGCGGCAGGTCGGCCGGTGGCTGGGGTGCCTGCAGGGCCGGGAACTGCGTGCCCTTGGGGAAGTGGTCGAACAGGAAGCGCTTCCAGTGGAACTCGTAGGCCGATTCAATGGCGCCGGCCCTGTGCAGCAGGTCCAGCGGGGCCAGGCGCGTGGCGCGGCTGGCCTCGACCACGGCCTTGTATTCGGCGGCGTTCTTGTCGGGGCGGAACAGGATCTTGTAGAGCTGCTCGCGGATGGGGCCGGGGCATTCGCCGGCGCCCAGCTGTTCGGCCCAGGCCGTGATCTGGGCCTGGATCTGCTTTTTCTTCTCTATGCCGGCCAGCGCCTGCTGCAGGATCTCGGCCGGCGCCTTCTTGAAGCGGCCCTTGCCGGAGCGGCGGAAGTAGTGCGGTGCGTCGTAGAGGCGGAACAGCGCGCCGGCCTGCTCGGCCAGCGTGGCCTTGTCCGAGAAATAGTCGCGTGCAAGGTCGGCAAAGCCGAATTCCTCCTCGGGGGCGAATTCCCAGGCCAGGTCCAGATCGATCTGGGCGGCCTGCGCCTGTGCCTGGGCGATCAGTTCGGCAGGCGCCGGCTTGTCGAACTTGAGCAGGATGTTGGCCGACTTGACCTTGACCCGTTTGCCCGAGTCCAGCTCCACCTGGGCGGAGGTGTCGGCTTCGGAGAGGATGCGGCCGGCCAGGAACTTGCCGGATTCTTCAAACAATGCGTGCATAGCCCGACATTCTCCCATGCTGCGGCTGGCAGCTGCCGCGCAGTCTTGCGCGGCATCAGGCCAGATTCAGGAACTCGTCCAGCTGAGGCAAGTACTCCTCGAAGTTGCTCAGCGCGTGATCGCCGCCCTCCTGGATGATCTGCAGTGCATGCGGATAGCGTGCGCTCATCTCGCGCCAGTCCAGCACCTCGTCGCCCTCGGCCGCCAGCAGCATTTCGGGGGCGGCCGGTGTCATATGGCGCGTGTCCAGCGCGCGCAGCTCCTCGATGTATTCGCGGCGGAAGAAGAAACGCTCCTCCGGGTTGTGCCAGGAAGTCTGCTCGCCGATGTACTTTTCAAGATCGCGCGCCGGGTTGACGGCCGGGTTGATCATCACGCTGCGGCAGCGCGCCAGCTGGGCCACCCAGCTGGCGTAGTAGCCGCCCAGCGAGGAGCCGATCACGGCCATGGTCTCGCGCGGCCAGCTGCCGATGCCATCGGCAATCAGGGCAGCCGCTTCGCGCGGGGAAGGGGGCAGTTGTGGGCTCCACCAGCGCACATGGGGATGGCGCGTGGCCACATGCTCGGCCAGGCGCCGGGCCTTGTTGGATTGGGGAGAGGAGCGAAAGCCGTGCAGGTACAGCAAATGGGTGGTGGTCATGGCGGGCGCTCTCCTTTGCGTTGCTGGGGCCGGGCGCGGGATGCGGCCCGGACGGCTCATGGCCCATTGTGGCCGCTGCGGCAGGCGGCGCCCAGCAGGGAAGGCCCGGGCCGACAGCTGGATGACAACCGCCTCCGTGGGCAACCCTGCGCCGGGCTGGGCCGCATGCGCCACGGGATAATGGCGGCCCGTGCCCGCGACCGACCATCCCCGTGACCGAATTCGACAAGCCCTCCCTCTGGCAACGTGTTGCCCCGCTGCTGCGGGGCTTTGACTTCTGGTTGCTGCTGTTCGTGGGCATGCTGGCGTCGGCGGGGCTGATCGCCATGTACTCCTCGGGCTTCGACCACGGCACGCGCTTCACCGACCATGGGCGCAACATGCTGATCGCGGCGGCCATCCTCTTTGTCGTGGCCCAGATTCCCCCGCAGCAGCTCATGAAGGTGGCCGTGCCGCTGTACATGCTGGGCGTGGCGTTGCTGGTGGCGGTGGCGCTGTTCGGCATCACCAAGAAGGGGGCGCAGCGCTGGGTCAACGTGGGTGTGGTGATCCAGCCCAGCGAACTGCTGAAGATCGCCACGCCGCTGATGCTGGCCTGGTGGTTTCAGCGCCGCGAGGGCCAGCTGCGCGGCACGGACTTCGTGATCGCCATGGTCCTGCTCCTGGTGCCCGTGGGGCTGATCATGAAGCAGCCCGACCTGGGCACCTCGCTGCTGGTGATGGCCGCAGGCCTGTCCGTGATCTTTTTCGCGGGCCTGCCCTGGAAACTCATCGTGCCGCCCGTGCTGGCCGGCGCCATCGGCATCACGCTTATCGTGCTGTACGAGCCCCAGCTATGCGCCGACGGCGTGCGCTGGCCCGTGCTGCATGAATACCAGCAAACCCGTGTCTGCACCCTGCTGGACCCCACGCGCGATCCGCTGGGCAAGGGATTCCACATCATCCAGGGGATGATCGCCATCGGTTCGGGCGGCGTCTGGGGCAAGGGCTTCATGGCGGGCACCCAGACCCACCTGGAGTTCATCCCCGAGCGCACGACCGACTTCATCTTCGCGGCCTATTCCGAGGAGTTCGGATTGGTCGGCAACCTGTTCATCATCGTCTCCTTCCTGCTGCTGGTCTGGCGCGGGCTGGCCATCGCCATCCAGGCCAACTCGCTGTTCGCGCGGCTCATGGCGGCAGCCGTGGCCATGATCTTCTTCACCTATGCCTTCGTGAACATGGGCATGGTCAGCGGCATCCTGCCCGTGGTCGGCGTGCCGCTGCCCTTCATCAGCTATGGCGGCACGGCCATGGTCACGCTGGGGCTGGCGCTGGGCGTGCTGATGTCGGTGGCGCGCTCGCAGCGGCAGCTGCCGGGCGAGGGCGGCGGGCCGCTCTGAATCGCACTTTGCGGCGCCAAAGGTGCCCGCAAATGTCAAAGAGTCTGGATGCCTGCGGTATCGGGCGTCGCATTCCTTCCTGCGATTTGGCTTGGAAAATGAGACGCCAAAAGCGCTGGTTGCTCCTTTTTTGATAGCTTCTGCGGGAGTCTGCTCACTTGCCACCGCCGCCAGGGCAGGCTACAAAGCAGGTGCGGACATGGGCCAGCATGTTCGCCATCCACGCGGATGCATGCCTACGGAATGCCGCTCAGCCTGGTGGAGCGGCATTCCGTTCTTTTTTGTGGGTTGGCAAGCCGCTGGCCGCAGCCGTTGCACGGCGAGGGCATGGCCGGCTCTCTACAATGCGTGAATGATCTCCCGCGAACCCACCATTGAACGCCTGGCCACAGCGCGCCAGTTGCTGCTTGAGCCCTTCGGGCTCGATGAAACCCATCTCGCGCGCGCACTGGCCGAGATCCGCAGCCACCAGGTCGACGACGCCGACCTCTACTTCCAGTACACCCGCGCCGAAGGCTGGAGCCTGGAAGAGGGCATCGTCAAGACCGGCAGCTTCAGCATCGACCAGGGCGTGGGCGTGCGTGCGGTCAGTGGCGAGAAGACGGCATTTGCCTATTCCGACGATATTTCCGAAGCCTCGCTGCTGGATGCCGCGCGCACCGTGCGCTCCATCTCGGGCGCGGCCCAGAGCAAGCGCGTGCGCGCCAATGCTCCCAAGATTGCGCAAAGCCGCTCGCTGTATCCCGGTCTGGACCCCATCGCCACGCTGGACAGCACGGCCAAGGTCGAGCTGCTGGGCAAGGTCGAGAAACTGGCCCGCGCCAAGGACCCGCGCGTGGTCCAGGTCATGGCCGGCCTGGCCAGCGAGTACGACGTGGTGCTGGTGGCCCGTGCCGATGGCACGCTGGCGGCCGACGTGCGGCCGCTGGTGCGCCTGTCGGTTACCGTGATCGCCGAGCAAAAGGGCCGGCGTGAGGTGGGCTCTGCCGGCGGCGGTGGCCGTTTCGGGCTGGCCTATTTCAGCGACGAGCAGATCACCCAGTACGTGGACGAGGCCGTGAGCGCGGCCCTCACCAACCTGGAATCCCGTCCCGCGCCGGCTGGCGAGATGACCGTGGTGCTTGGCCCCGGCTGGCCCGGCGTGCTGCTGCACGAAGCCGTGGGACACGGTCTGGAAGGCGACTTCAACCGCAAGGGCGCCAGCGCCTTCAGCGGCCGCATCGGCCAGCGCGTGGCTGCCAAGGGCGTCACCGTGCTGGATGACGGCACGCTGGCCGATCGCCGCGGCTCGCTCAACGTCGATGACGAAGGCTGCACCAGCCAGAGCAATGTGCTGATCGAGGACGGCATCCTCAAGGGCTACATCCAGGACGCGATGAATGCCCGCCTGATGGGTGTCAAGCCCACGGGCAACGGCCGCCGCGAAAGCTATGCCCACATTCCCATGCCGCGCATGACCAACACCTACATGCTCGGTGGCGACCGGGAGCCGCAGGAAATCGTGGCCTCGATCAAGAAGGGCCTGTACGCCACCAACTTCGGCGGCGGCCAGGTCGATATCACCAGCGGCAAGTTCGTGTTCTCCGCCAGCGAGGCCTATTGGGTCGAGAACGGCAAGATCCAGTACCCCGTCAAGGGCGCGACCATCGTGGGCAGCGGCCCGGAATCGCTCAAGCACATCACCATGATCGGCAACGACATGCGCCTGGACAGCGGTGTGGGCACCTGCGGCAAGGAAGGCCAGAGCGTGCCCGTGGGCGTGGGCCAGCCCACGCTGCGCATCGACGGCCTGACGGTGGGCGGCACGGCCTGACGGTCCCATGCCCGCGCCCTGCACGGCAGGCCGGGCCCTGTCCTGCCTGACGCGGCCCGCCGCGTTCGGTGGGCGCCGCCCGGCGCCGATTCCATGACCCAGCTTTCCTTTTCCTCCCGGCCAGGCCCGCGGACCTCCGTCCATCCCCTGCGCAGCCTGCCGAAGCAATGGCGTGCCTGGGCCGGCGAGTCGCGGCTGAGCCGCTTCTGGCAGCATGAGCTGATCGTGGGCGACCTGCAGCCCATGCACCAGCAACTGGCCTTGCTGGCCGTCGCGCTGGACGAGTCCGTGCGCGTGCGCTATGCGGGCAGCCCGCGCCCCGCGGTGGAAGACGCCATACAGCAGCTTGACCTGGCGGTGCTGGACCACCAGCACTTTCTCACCACGCTGGCCACGGGCTGGCATGCCCTCTACGAATTTCCTGCCTACCAGCGTCTGCTCAAAGGCTTCAGGGAGGCCGTCCACGCCTGGCAGCAGTCCGTGCTGGTGGGCGATGCCCAGGAGCCCGAGCACTTCCGGCGCTGCGAGCGCCTGGGCTGGCGTCTGCTGGGCGATGCCTGCCTGCTGACGGACATGTTTGCCGAATCCGCTGCCGTGGCCGGCGAAGCCGATGTGACTTCCATCCTGTCTGGTTACAAGGCGCGCCGATGGCAACCCTTGAGCGCCGTGCGCCTGGCCCTGCGCAGGCTGCGTGACGCGTTGCTGCGGCGTTGATCGCGCCCCTGCGTGACGCGCAGATGCATCATTTCCCGGGGTTTGCACGTTTTCATGGCTGATGGCAATAAAACTGCATGGCAACGTGATTTTCTACATATGCCTGAAGAATTTTTGCGTGAAACTGAGAAAAAAGCAGTTTTTTTGCGTCAATGATTTTGTGCTTTCTCTCTGTGGCACGGTGAAGGGCTGCTTCCCCGCCCTCATGTCCATGTTGCACTGCGAAAAATGACTGTGCTACATTCGATCCCCATGCAAGCCCGTGCCTCCTTCTACTTTTACTTTTGGTTCTCCTCCCCGGCGGAAGAGAGGTAAGCGCGCGCACCCGAACAAACCTCCCTCAAAACCGCCGAAGCTGTAAAGCCCGGCGGTTTTTTGTTTTTCCCTCCCGATTCTTCGCTCCGTTTTCCACGATCCATCTTTCCTCACGAAAGCAAGCAATGACTGCTCATCAAGCTTCCCTCGCCGATTCCTGGTATCGCGGCGGTTCCCAAAAGACTGGCCAAACCGACGACGCACGTATCAAGGACATCACCGTGTTGCCCCCTCCCGAGCACCTCATTCGCTTCTTCCCCATCCGCGGTACGGCCGTGGAAACCCTGATCGGCGACACCCGCCGCACCATCCACAACATCATGGCTGGCGAGGATGATCGCCTGCTGGTCATCGTCGGCCCCTGCTCCATCCACGATCCGGCAGCCGCCATCGAGTACGCACGCCGCCTGGCGCCCATACGCGAGCAGTACAAGGACACGCTGGAGATCGTGATGCGCGTGTACTTCGAAAAGCCGCGCACCACCGTGGGCTGGAAGGGTTTGATCAACGATCCCTACCTGGACCAGAGCTACCGCATCGACGAAGGCCTGCGCATTGCGCGGCAACTGCTGATCGACATCAACCGCCTGGGCGTGCCGGCCGCCAGCGAGTTCCTGGACGTGATCTCGCCCCAGTACATTGCCGATCTGATCAGTTGGGGCGCCATCGGTGCGCGCACCACGGAAAGCCAGGTCCACCGTGAACTGGCCTCGGGCATCTCGGCGCCCATCGGCTTCAAGAACGGCACGGACGGCAACATCCGCATCGCCACCGACGCCATCCAGTCGGCCAGCCGCGGCCACCACTTCCTGTCCGTGCACAAGAATGGCCAGGTTGCCATCGTGAACACGGCGGGCAACCAGGATTGCCACGTCATCCTGCGCGGCGGCAAGACCCCCAACTACGACGCGGCCAACGTGGCCGCTGCCTGCGAGGATCTGGAAAAGGCCGGCCTGCCTCCCACGCTGATGGTGGACTGCAGCCACGCCAACAGCTCCAAGCAGCATGAGCGCCAAAAGGATGTGGCACGCGACATCGCCGGACAGATCAGCGGCGGCTCGCGCAGCGTCTTCGGCGTGATGATCGAAGGCCATCTCGTGGGCGGCGCCCAGAAGTTCACGCCCGGCAAGGATGAGGTGGCTGCGCTGACCTATGGCCAGAGCATCACCGATGCTTGCCTGGGCTGGGATGATTCCCTGGCAACGCTGGCCGAGCTGTCCGACGCCGTGCAGCAGCGCCGCGTCAAGCATCCCGAGCCGGCTGCGGCCCTGGTTGCCGCCTGAGCCGGAAAAGAAAACGGGGCATGCATGCCCCGTTTTTTCCATGTCCCGGTTTGCTTGTTCAGTGTGGCGGCGTGGCGTCCGGCGGGGTCAGTCCGCCCTGGTTCAGCGTGTCGTCTATGCCCAGCAGCAGGACCAGCAATTGGCGCTTGTCGAATGCCACGGGCTGGCTCCATTCGTGCTCGGCCAGTGGATGCACGTGGCTTTGGCAGGGCAATTGGCCGCGGGCATCGACCACGGCACGCAGCCGGGGCAGGAAAACCCACTGCAGCCATTCCTGCAGCTTGAGCGTGTCGTACATGAACGGCATGGTCGATGCCATGGCCTCAGGGCTGGGCGCCACGGCCGACCAGAGGCTCTGGCTGCGCAACTCGTCTTCGAGTTGCTGCAACTGGTCGAGCAGTTTCTGGTGCGTGGTGTCGGTTGTCATGCGGTGAGGTCCATGAAAAAACGGGGCCAAATTTGTCGGCCATTGTACGTTTGCACCTTTGGGCAGGCGCTGGCAGGCCTTGAAACACCTGCTGGCGGCAGTGCCGACTCCAGCGCCGGTGCCAGTCTCTGGCACTTGAGGCATGTCAGCTTGCCCGGGGTGTGGAAAAGGCGCTTGCGGTTAAGCTCAGGGCATGAGTGACAGCCCTGTCTGCATGAGCAGGCACAGGGTCGTATCCCGTAATGAAGAGAGGAGTTCCATGCGCAGCGAAGTGATTGTGGTGTTGGATGCCGGACAAGAGTACCGCACGGACACCAGCGGGCTCACCCCCATGAGTTCCGATGAAGGACGGCATTGGCTGGACCAGCAGTTCATCTCCATGGACTGCGAACCCCTGCGCGCCAGCGGCAAGGTTCTGCTGGCCGACAAGCTGGTGGTGGTGGCGCGTGCGGCGCGTTCGCGCTCCGGGCTGTTCGACGACGAGCAATGGCGCAACAGCTATGCCGTGGCCGCCCAGGCCGTGCTGTCCAAGCCGCTGATCCGTGTCGATGTGCCGGCCATGTCCATCAGTTACTGACGACGGACAGATCGAGATACAGCAAAGAAGCCTGGGCATGACCCGGGCTTTTTTCATTGGGGGCCGTGCCCGGTTCAGCCTGTGGCTTGCAGCGCCGCCAGCAGCTTGGGGTGAATGCCACCGAAGCCGCCATTGCTCATGCACACCACGTGGTCACCGGGGCGGGCGGCTGCGCGGATCTGCCCGATCAGCGTATCGATGTCTGCAGCCACCTGCGCCTTGTGACCGGCTCCCACGCCCAGGGGGCGCAGCGCCTCGGCAGCATCCCAGTCCAGGCCGGCCGTGTGGCAGAACACCAGATCGGCGCTTTCCAGGGCCCAGGGCAGTTGCGACTTCATGGTGCCCAGCTTCATGGTGTTGCTGCGCGGCTCGAACACCGCCAGGATGCGCGTCTGGCTGGCGAGCTTGCGGCGCAGGCCGTCCAGCGTGGTGCGGATGGCCGTGGGATGGTGGGCGAAGTCGTCGTAGACGGACACGCCACCCGCCATGCCGCGTAGCTCCATGCGTCGCTTGACGTTCTGAAAGCGCGCCAGCGCTTCGCAGGCCTGCGCCGGCGTCACGCCCACATGCTCGGCCGCTGCAATGGCGGCCAGCGCATTGAGCTGGTTGTGCTCTCCGGTCAGTGCCCATTCCAGGCGCGCGACCTTGTGGCCACGGTGCAGTACGTCGAAGGCGCCGGGATCGCCCTGGGCACTGAAATCGCTGACCACCGCACCGAAGCTGGAGACCTCGCTCCAGCAGCCCTGGTGCAGCACGCGGGTGATGCTTTCCTCTATGCCGTTGACCACCAGCCGCCCGGAGGCGGGAACGGTGCGCACGAGATGGTGGAACTGGCGTTCGATGGCACCGAGGTCCTCGAAGATGTCGGCGTGGTCGAACTCCAGGTTGTTGAGCACGGCCGTGCGCGGGCGGTAGTGCACGAACTTGCTGCGTTTGTCGAAGAAGGCCGTGTCGTATTCATCGGCCTCGATGACGAAGACGGGCTCCGCGCCGGCCGGCCCCTGGCCTGGCGTCGGTCGGCTGGATGCGCCCAGGCGGGCCGAGACGCCGAAGTCCAGCGGCACGCCGCCGACCAGAAAGCCGGGAGCCAGGCCTGCGCATTCGAGAATCCAGGCCAGCATCGACGTCGTGGTCGTCTTGCCGTGGGTGCCGGCCACGGCCAGCACATGGCGCGGGCAGGACGGATGGTGCAGCACCTGTTCGCAAAGCCATTGCGGACCGCTGGTGTAGGGAGCGCCGCTTTCAAGAATCGCCTCCATCAGCGGGAACTTGGGGCTGCCGTCGGGCAGCCGCGCGCGGCTGACCACGTTGCCCACGACATACATGTCGGGTTGCAGGGCCATCTGGTCGGCGCCGTAGCCCTCGATCAGGTCGATGCCCAGTGCACGCAACTGATCGCTCATCGGCGGATAGACGCCGGCGTCGCAGCCTGTGACGCGGTGCCCAGCCTCGCGCGCCAGTGCGGCCAGTCCGCCCATGAAGGTGCCGCAGATGCCCAGAATATGTATGTGCATGGCCGGGCATTCTACGGTTGCCGTCATGTCCGGGAGGGCTGTCCTGCAAAAACAGGAGCTTGCGGCCCAGCAGGCGCGGGGTCCCGGAAACACAAGGTTGCGAAATCGCCGTTGCAAGGCGCTGGCGGGAACGTGCAAAGCCCGTCTGCGGCCGGCGGTGCCGCGGCTTGGGTCACAATGGCCCGGGGCCATCCGCAGGGAAGGCCTCTTATATATATGTAGGGATACAGCGGATCGGAAAGCCATGGACCAAGCCACTGCCGAAATTGCCCAGACCGCGGCCCGCCTCGTGGTCGAGGAAGGGCTGGAATGGGGGGCTGCCAAGCACCGCGCACTTCGCCAGCTGGGGCTGCCCGCGCGCACCGCGCTGCCGGGAAACGACCTGGTGGAAGAGGCCGTGCGCGAATACATTGCCCTGTTCTGCGCCGACACCCAGCCCCAGGAACTGCAGGCCCTGCGCGAACTGGCCCTGCAATGGATGGACCGCCTGGCCGAGTTCCGACCCCATCTGGCCGGCGCCGTCTGGCGCGGCACAGCCACCCGCCTGTCCGATATTTACCTGCAGCTGTTCTGCGACGACCCCAAGTCGGCCGAGATCGCGCTGATCAACCAGCATGTGGAGTACGAGCCCAGCACCGTCACCGGCTTTACGGGGCAGGCCGTGGAGGCCTTGAGCATCCACGCCTTCTGCCGCCCTTTGAACGAGTCCGTGGGCGTGCATCTGCTGGTGTATGACCATGATGATCTGCGTGGCGCACTCAAGCCCGACGGCCAGGGGCGCAGCCCGCGCGGCAGCGCCGAGGCGCTGCGCAGGCTGTTGGATCAGGATGAAGAGGAGGCCGACCGTGGCTGATTCAGTGGATGCAGGGCAAAACACATCTTCCCGCCGCCGTTGGCTGATGGGCGGCGTTGCCGCCGCCGCAGGCCTGGGTGGGGCAGGGTTTGCGTGGTGGCGTTTTCAGCCGCACGCCATGGATGCCAGTGCCGAAGAGCAACTGTGGCAGCAGCGCTTCATCACGCCCGATGGCTCGGCCATGACGCTGTCGCGCTGGCGCGGCAAGCCGGTGCTGGTCAATTTCTGGGCCACCTGGTGCCCGCCCTGCGTGCGCGAGCTGCCCATGCTCGATGCCTTCTCGGCGCGCCAAAACCAGCATGGTATTCAGGTCATTGGCCTGGCCGTGGACAAGCCGGAGGCCGTGCAGCGCTTCCTGGGTCGCACACCCCTGCGTTTCCCTGTGGCGCTGGCGGTGGAAGGCGGTCTGGGCCTGACCCGCTCGCTGGGCAATCTGCAGGGCGGACTGCCCTTCACCGTGCTGCTCGGCGAAGATGGCATGGTGCAGCAACGTAAAATAGGTGAGCTTACTACCGAAGATCTGGCTTCCTGGAGCGCAAAAGGCTGATTTTTCGCATCGCCGAAGCTGTGAAAGCTCAGGAAATGCCCTGAATTCCATGGCGACGTTGATGAAAAATATGCCTCAAAGCACGCAGAAGGGCGAAATTGGAGTAAATTCGCGCCCTATTTAGTTGTTAGCCGCTGGAGCTCCCATGGATTTGCGAAAACTCAAGACCCTCATTGATCTGGTGTCCGAATCGAACGTGTCGGAACTGGAGATCACCGAAGCAGAGGGCAAGGTCCGGATCGTCAAGAGCGAAGGCGCCGTGGTGCAGCATTATGTGGCAGCGCCCATGCAGGCTCCCATGGCCGCGCCGATGGCGGCACCCGTCGCCGCTGCCCCCGCAGCGCCCGTGGCGGCACCGGCCGAGGCAGCCGTCTCCGGCCACGTGGTGAAGTCGCCCATGGTCGGCACTTTCTACCGCGCCTCCAGCCCTGGCGGCAAGCCCTTCGTGGAAGTGGGCAACCAGGTCAAGGAAGGCGAGACCATCTGCATCATCGAAGCGATGAAGATTCTCAACGAGATCGAAGCCGACAAGAGCGGCACGATCACGCGCATCCTGGGCGAAAACGGCCAGGCGGTAGAGTACGGCCAGCCCCTGTTCGTGATCGAGTAACCTGCAGGCGAGCGATGCCGCAAGCGGCACGACGCCCTGGCGCGAACGCATGCCGCGGCGCGACAGAGCAATTGGCTCAACTGACGGCTTCGGCCTGCGTACCGGCGCAGGCACCAAGTCGCGAGGACCTTCATGTTTAAGAAAATTTTGGTTGCCAACCGGGGCGAGATTGCCCTGCGCATCCAGCGCGCCTGCCGTGAACTGGGCATCAAGGCGGTGATGGTGTATTCCGAGGCCGACCGTGACGCAAAGTACGTCAAGCTGGCCGATGAGGCCGTGTGCATCGGCCCCGCGCCTTCGCCGCTGAGCTACCTCAACATGCCGGCCATCATCTCGGCCGCCGAGGTGACCGACGCCGAGGCCATCCACCCCGGCTACGGCTTTCTCAGCGAGAACGCCGACTTTGCCGAGCGCGTGGAAAAGAGCGGTTTCACCTTCATCGGCCCCACGCCCGAGAACATCCGCACCATGGGTGACAAGGTCTCGGCCAAGCAGGCCATGATCAAGGCGGGCGTCCCCTGCGTGCCCGGCTCGGATGGCGAGCTGCCTGACGATCCCGTGCAGATCCGCCGCATCGCCAAGGCCGTGGGCTATCCGGTGATCATCAAGGCCGCAGGCGGCGGCGGTGGCCGTGGCATGCGCGTGGTGCATACCGAGGCGGCGCTGATCAATGCCGTGCAGATGACCAAGGCCGAGGCCGGTGCGGCCTTCGGCAATCCGGCCGTCTACATGGAAAAGTTCCTGCAGAACCCGCGCCATGTGGAAATCCAGATCCTGGCGGACAACCACCGCAACGCGGTCTACCTGGGCGAGCGCGACTGCTCCATGCAGCGCCGCCACCAGAAGGTCATCGAGGAAGCTCCGGCTCCGGGCATTCCGCGCCGCCTGGTCGAGAAGATCGGCGAGCGCTGCGCCGCTGCCTGCAAGAAGCTGGGCTACCGTGGCGCCGGCACCTTCGAGTTCCTCTTTGAGAACGGCGAGTTCTACTTCATCGAGATGAACACCCGCGTGCAGGTGGAGCATCCGGTGACCGAACTGATCACGGGCGTGGACATCGTGCGCACCCAGATCATGGTGGCCGCAGGCGAGAAGCTGCCCTTCACCCAGCGCCAGATCAATGCCCAGCTCAAGGGCCATGCGATCGAGTGCCGCGTGAATGCCGAGGATCCCTACAACTTCATGCCGTCGCCGGGCCGCATCACCATGTGGCATGCCCCCGGTGGCCCCGGCGTGCGCGTGGACTCGCACGTCTACAACAACTACTTCGTGCCGCCGAACTACGACTCCATGATCGGCAAGATCATCGTCCACGGCGACACGCGCGAGCAGGCGCTGGCGCGCATGCGCACGGCGCTGCTGGAGACCGTGGTCGAAGGCATCAAGACCAATATCCCGCTGCATCAGGATCTGATGGTGGACGCCAAGTTCATGGAAGGCGGCACCAACATCCATTACCTGGAAGAGTGGCTGGCGCACCGCAACGCCAACAAGCGTTGAGCAGGTCGCCCGATTGACCCTGCATGCTGGCCCCCGGCGACGGCGGCCAGCATTTTCATTTATTGCATAGAAAAGGATGGGCCCATGTTCGAGTTGAGCCTGCTGTGCCCGGAAGACCGGGTTGAGACCGTCAGCGATGCGCTGGATGCGCTGGACGCCCTGAGCGTATCGGTGGAGGATGCCGACGCGCAGACTGAGGCCGAGCAAGCCCTGTTCGGCGAGCCCGGCATGCCGCCGCCCAAGGACGGCTGGCAGCGCAGCCGCCTGGTGGCGCTGTTCCCCTCGCAGCAAGCGGCCGAAGAGGCGCGTGATCTGCTGCTGCCCCAGGACTTCTTCGAGGGCTGCAGCATCATCGCCGTCAAGCAGGTGCCGGAGCAGGACTGGGTGCGCCTGACGCAGTCGCAGTTCGCCCCGGTGGACATCACGCCCGAATTCTGGATTGTTCCCACCTGGCACGAGTTGCCGCCCGAGGCGCGCGTGAGCATCCGCCTGGACCCGGGCCTGGCCTTTGGCACGGGCACGCACCCGACCACGCGCATGTGCCTGCGCTGGATCGCCCGCCAGCCCCAAGGCAGTCTTGGCCGCACGCTGGACTACGGCTGCGGCTCGGGCATCCTGGCCATTGGCGCTGCCAAGTTCGGTGCCACCGACATCGACGCGGTGGACATCGACCCGGCAGCCGTGGAGTCCACGCGCTACAACGCCGATGCCAACGCCGTGCAACTGAAGGCGGGCCTGCCCGATGCCGGAAACGGCGAATACCGCACCGTGCTGGCCAACATCCTGGCCACGCCGCTCAAGGTGCTGGCGCCGCTGCTGTGCGGCCGCGTGGCAGCGGGTGGAAGCCTGGTGCTGGCCGGTATCCTGGAGCGCCAGGCCGACGAGCTCAAGGAGGCCTATGCGCCGTACCTGGCGCTGGAAGTGGCCGACAGCGAAGATGGCTGGATCCTGATGACCGCGCGCCGCGCGGCCTGATTTCCGGCCCGAGTCCCCGCGCGGCCCCGCCTTCGTGGCGCGGGCCGCGAGCAGCTGCCTACAATCGATCGCTGATGAGCCAAGTCACCCGCTGTCCTGCCTGTGGAACCCGCTTCAAAGTGGTGGCCGACCAGCTGCGAATTTCGCAGGGGTGGGTGCGCTGCGGCGTCTGCCATGAAGTGTTCGATGCCTCCGAGGACCTGCAGCCCCTGCCCACGGCACCTGTGAATGCGGCCGGCACCTCGGTGGCCGGCACTCCGGTGGCCGGCGGGGCATCACACAACCCGGCCGAATTCGAGGACGATGACATCCGCGAATTCAGGGAATCCATGTGGCTGCCGACGGCGCCGAGCGGATTGCCGGGGCGGGGCGCATCGGGGCCTGCTGCACCTGTTGCGCCCTCTGTACCTGCCACACCTGCCGCACCTGCGGTATCCACCGCAACCACGGCTGCCGCTGCCAGTGCCGAGCCTTCGCCGTCCATGCCGCCGGCCGAGGTGCCGGCTCCAGAGGCTCCGCCTTCGCCCCCTGTGACCGCGAAGGACCCCTCCGCCAGCGCTGCCGAAGAGTCGGGCAGCGCGCTGCCTGGAGCGTCGCTGGTGGACGAGATCCTGGCTGCGTCCCGGGCAGCGCCGAAGTCCCCGCTCGCCGCCCATGCCGAGCAGGCCGTTGACGGCCTGCTCGGACCCGAGCCTGACACTGCGGCTCCTGTGCCCGCACCGGCAAAGGATGAGGAAGGCGCGCCGTTCACACGGCCCCATAAGCCATCCGACAAGCCATCCGACAAGTCGTCCGATGCGCCTGCGCCGTCCGTGCCAACCGGCCTGCTGCGGGAATCGGAGCCGCAGGCGCAGGCCTCCGTGCCTTCGCCGGAGTTTTCCCGCTGGCCGGACAGCGATGGCGAAGGCAGCGGTGAGGCTGCTGCCGCGCTGCCCGAGGCCGAGCCCGGCTTTGTGCGCCAGGCGCGGCGCAAGGCCTTCTGGCGCCGGCCTGCCGTGCGCGTGGCGCTTGTGCTGGGCAGCCTGCTGGGCGTGGGCGCCTTGGCAGGCCAGGTCATGTGGGGCCAGCGCGATGCGCTGGCCGTGCAGCATCCTTCGCTGGCGCCCGCGCTGCAGGCCCTGTGCGCCATGGCGGGCTGCGAGCTGCAGCCACGCCGCCAGATCGGCGATGTGGTGATCGGCAGTTCGGGTTTTCGGCAGCTGCCGCGCAACGGCCAGTACCAGTGGAGCCTGAGCCTGGAGAACCGCTCGGACTTCCCCGTTGCCATGCCCGCTGTCGAACTCACGCTCACCGATGCCCAGGACAAGCTGCTGCTGCGGCGCGTGATCCGGCTTGACCAGTTCGGCGCGCCCGCGCAGATCGAGGGCCATGGCGAGTGGAGCGTGACGGCCCCGGTCGAAGTGCAAGGCCTGGAGGCGGCCGTGGCCGGCTATCGCGCCCTGGTTTTTTATCCCTGAATCCCCCTGACTTTTCAAGAAAGCCGAGACACACCATGGCCGCTCTCATCTGCGGATCGCTTGCGTTCGACAACATCATGACCTTCGAGGGAAGGTTTGCCGACCAGATCCTGCCTGACCAGTTGCACATCCTCAATGTGTCCTTCCTGGTGCCCACGTTGCGCCGCGATTTCGGCGGCTGCGCGGGCAACATCGCCTACGCTTTGCGCTTGCTGGGCGGCGATGCCTGGCCCATGGCCATGGTGGGCAGCGACGGCGCCGACTATGTGCAGCGCCTCGACGAACTGGGCGTGCAGACCGCGCACATCGGCCAGCTGCAGGACACGCACACGGCCCAGTGCATGATCATGACGGACCGTGACAACAACCAGATCACGGCCTTCCACCCGGGTGCCATGATGCAGGCCCACGGCAACCGCATCACGCCAGAGCTCAAGGAGCAGGTGCGCGTGGGCATCATTGCACCCGATGGCCGCCAGGCCATGCTTGAGCATGCCCAGCAGTTCAAGGCGGCCGGCATTCCCTTTGTGTTCGATCCGGGCCAGGGCCTGCCCATGTTCGATGGCCAGGAGCTGCGCAGCTTCATCGAGCAGGCTGACTGGGTGGCCGTGAACGACTACGAGGCCCGCATGCTCAGCGAGCGCACGGGCTGGAGCCTGGAACAGATTTCCGGGCAGGTGCAAGGCCTGGTGGTGACGCTGGGGGCAGAGGGCTGCGAGGTCTGGGTGCAAGGCGCCAAGACCCTGGTGGCGCCGGTGCAGCCCGCCGCCGTGGTCGATCCCACGGGATGTGGCGACGCATGGCGTGGCGCCATGCTGTTCGGCCTGGAGCGTGGCTGGGACCTGGTGCGTTGCGCCGAACTGGGCAACCGCCTGGGCGCGCTCAAGATTGCCAGCCGTGGCCCGCAGAACTACGTGCTGGACTTCGCCCAGCCCTGAAGCCGGGAACACCGGCCGGCGGCGCAGCCGCGGTCTTCACAATGAAAGATGGCCCCCACGCTTGCCTCGCTGCGCAAGGACCGCTGCCCCCCGAGGGGGCACTTTTTCATCTTGGGGCGGCCCGGCGATGAAAAAAGCCCGACTCCAAAGAGCCGGGCTTTTTGCTTTGAGACCGGAAAAGTCTCAGGGCTTGTTGCCTGTGGGGAAGGGCCATGCGGCTTGGGGAGCCAGGCGGGTTTGCGCGATGGGCGCGGGTGCGGCAGCGGGAGCTGCAGGCGCGGCAGCGGCGGGAGCTGCTGCGGCCTTCTTGGGGGCAGCGGCCTTCTTCGGGGCTGCAGCCTTCTTGGCGGGAGCGGCAGGAGCTGCTGCGGCCTTGGCGGGCGCTGCGGCAGGCTTGGCAGCTGCAGCGGGCTTCTTGGCAGCAGCAGGAGCGGCAGCCTTCTTGGCGGGAGCAGCGGCCTTCTTCGCGGCAGGTGCAGCAGCCTTTGTGGCAGCGGGAGCAGCGGCCTTCTTGGCAGCAGGAGCAGCAGCCTTCTTGGCAGGAGCAGCGGCCTTCTTTGCGGCAGGTGCAGC
>NZ_BCZP01000015.1 GCF_001598795.1 Delftia acidovorans NBRC 14950
AAATCGGCCGGCTGACGCTGCAGGGCAGCAGCGAGGTGTACTCGCTGGGCCAGCTGGCGCTGGCCTGGCTGGAGCGGCCCGAGGGCCATCGCAATCTGGAGGTGGTGGCCAATGCGCTGCAGGCCATTTGCGGGGCTGCGCAGCGGATGGAGGAGCTGGTGGAGGACGAGGTGAGCTACGTGCATTGCCTGCAGGAAGACCCGGCGTATCTGCGGCGAATGGCGGCTGCTGCGGTGGCGTTCCAGCGCTGATTCAGGCTTTCTTGTGACAGGCCTGCCGGGGCATTGCGCCCCGGGTTTCTGCAAATCAATCCAGGTCAGTTAGTTTCTTGAACCTTCCTGATTTATCCCATCCCCGGCCCTTCTCGCAGGAGACCTGTGCATATCCAAGATCCTTTCTTAGGATGATGTCTTCGCTGATGGCACATATTTCTCCTTTTTCCAACACGAAGGCGACAATCAATGGATGATTGTTGTTTTTATAAATATCCACGGTATCCATTGCCTCCCATTGGCCCGTTGGCTCATAACTGCAGGCGGTCAATGCTATTGCGGAGATGATTCTGGTAGTGTTGGTGATTATTCTCATTAAATAATCTCCCTAAGGTTGGTTCTATTGTTTTGACTATTCAATTTCGAACTGACTTCATGCACTTTTGTCTGATTTTTGAGTGACCGCTATATTTTTTTGATGGCTGCCCAGGTATAGCATCCTATTCACTCAATTTCTTGAATTTTCCTGTTATCTCCCATCCACTCCCCTTTGCGCATGAGACCTGTAAATAGCCCAAGTCTTTTCTGATAACGGGTTTTTTACTTACAGCGCAAATCTCACCTTTTTCTATAACGAATGCAATTTTCAACGGATGGTCATTTGTAGTGTAGACATACAAATCTTCTGTTGCTTCCCATTGCCCTGCCGGCATGTATTCGTCGGGGTTGCTGCATGCGCTCAGTATGGTGGCAATGCAGGCTGTTGCATATGCTGCGAAAGCTCTTGATTTCATGGATTCTTCTGGTAATTTATTCTTCTCAAAATTCTATTGGATCTTGAGATTATGATCAATAACTCCTTTGGTGAAACCAGGCGGGAAGTAGATGGCGACATTTGAAACCGCGGGTCGTGTGCCAGAATCCCAACTGACTCCAATACCTCTGCAACATTGGTTGAGCAACTATTTTCGGTAAGGCTGTACGGTTTTTGAGCAGCAACCCGCTTTTCAAGTTCTGCTTTGATTTTCGTCTTTTCCTCGCGAGACACTCTCAGCACCAAGCCAGTGACATCTCTTTTGACGGTTGCCAAATTCGATGAAAGATATTGCTCGCGCTCCAGTACAGCATATCTTGTTGGAGCCTGACTGTAGGTCTTTCCATCAATATCGATTGCAGCATGTCCCCACTGTGATCCCGGCCTGGTGAGAAGTGCGTCGTAAATGAACACCTCGATCGTAGGCTCCTCGATCATCGGCTCCGACCCCATGAATTGCGCCATACGCCGTTCATAGCCAAAGATTGCCGGAGGCTGGGCCAGCAGTTCGAACATGCGGGTCGCTGGTGCAATCCGGCCCTGGGTCATGACGGGCGAGCCGGACAGTTGCTGAAAGGTGGCGATCGAGCGCTCCAGCGCCCGGGACCATCTGCCGTCCTCGCGCAGCAGTTTGCGGCAGGGATCGCGCTGCATATGTCCGTTGAGCAATTGCTGGACAGTGAACACGTCTTTGGGATGATTCATTGCCGCCCGCCCCACGGGACCGGAAATTCTTGCAGTTGTTGCCATGGTCTCCCTCCGGTATGGACGCCGGCCGGCTGAAGCCGGCTCTCACGTTGGGGAAGATGCTATGCAAGGCCCTGGTGCAATGGACGGTGCGGTCTGCACTTTCGCGCACGAGAATTGACTGTGGGCGCAATGACGAATGAAAAAACGCCATCCGCATCGTTTTGTTGCGGATGGCGTCAGTGATGAAAGCAGTCGCCAGCACCTGGCGGCTGCTTTGGGTCCAGCCTCAGGCCAGCGTATACGCCGTCTTCACCGTCGTATAGAACTCCTGCGCATAGCGGCCCTGTTCGCGCGGGCCGTAGCTGCTGCCTTTGCGGCCGCCGAAGGGCACGTGGTAGTCCACGCCGGCCGTGGGAAGGTTGACCATGACCATGCCGGCCTGGCTGTGGCGCTTGAAGTGGGTGGCGTGCTTGAGGCTGGTGGTGGCAATGCCTGCGGCCAGGCCGAAGGGCGTGTCGTTGGCCACGGCCAGGGCTTCCTCGTAGTCCTTCACGCGGATGACGCTGGCCACGGGGCCGAAGACTTCCTCGCGGTTGATGCGCATGGCGGCCTGGGTGTCCACGAACAGGGTGGGCGCCATGTAGTAGCCCTGGTTGCCGCTGCCGGTGTGGCAGGCGGCGGCTGCGCCGCCCGCAGCCAGCACGGCACCTTCGGCCTTGGCGATTTCCACGTAGCTCAGGTCCTGCTCCAGCTGGGCCTGGCTGACCACGGGGCCCATGTCGGTGCCTGCGGCGCGGGCGTCGCCCACCTTGATCCTGGCCATGCGGGCCTGCAGGGCCTCGATGAAGGCGGGGTAGATCCTGTCGGTGACGATGAGGCGGCTCGATGCCGTGCAGCGCTGGCCCGTGGAGTAGAAGCCGCTTTGCGCGGACAGCTCCACGGCCTGGGTGAGGTCGGCGTCGTCCAGCACGATCTGCGGGTTCTTGCCGCCCATCTCCAGCTGCACCTTCTTGCCGCTTTCCACGCAGGCGCGGGCAATGCCGCGGCCCACGCCCACGGAGCCGGTGAAGCTGATGGCGGCCACGTCGCTGTGGCGCACCAGGGCATCACCGATGACGCGGCCCGGGCCCATGACGAGGTTGAAGACACCGGCCGGAATGCCCGAGCGGTGAATGATGTCGGCCAGCGCCCAGGCGCTGCCGGGCACGAGGTCAGCAGGCTTCAGGACCACGCAGTTGCCGAAGGCCAGGGCCGGGGCGATCTTCCAGGCGGGAATGGCGATGGGGAAGTTCCACGGCGTGATCAGGCCCACCACGCCGACGGGCTCGCGCGTGATTTCCACGCCGATGCCGGGGCGCACGGAGGGCAGGGTTTCGCCGGCCAGGCGCAGGCATTCACCCGCGAAGAACTTGAAGATCTGGCCTGCGCGGCCGACTTCGCCAATGGCTTCGGGGCGGGTCTTGCCTTCCTCGCGCGCCAGCAGGTCGCCCAGCTCTTCCTTGCGGGCCAGGATTTCGTTGCCTATCTTGTCCAGGGCGTCGTGGCGGGCCTGGATGCCCGAGGTGCTCCAGGCGGGGAAGGCCGCGGCTGCCGCGGCGATGGCGGCTTCCACATCGGCGGCATTGCCCTGGGCGTACTCGCCGATCACATCGGACAGGTCGCTGGGGTTGGTGTTGGCGCTGTAGCCGTCGGCGGCCTTCCATTGGCCGTTGATGAGGTTGTCGTAGCGGGACATGAGGTGCTCCGGGAAAGGGGTAACGGAAGGAAGGGGTCAGCGGACCATGCAGGGGCGCTTGTTGTCGAAGGTCCAGCCGGGAATCAGGTACTGCATGGCCATGGCGTCATTGCGCGCGCCCAGGCCGTGCTCCAGGTACAGGGCGTTGGCGCGCTGCAGCGCGGCGCGGTCCACGGTGACGCCCAGGCCCGGGGTCTTGGGCACCTCGACGAAGCCGCCCTTGATCTGCAGCGGGTTCTGGGTGAGGTACTGGCCGTCCTGCCAGATCCAGTGCGTGTCGATGGCCGTGACCTTGCCGGGCACGGCGGCGGCCACGTGGGTGAACATGGCCAGCGAGATGTCGAAGTGGTTGTTGGAGTGCGATCCCCAGGTCAGGCCCCAGTCGCGGCAGGTCTGGCCCACGCGCACGGAGCCGGCCATGGTCCAGAAATGCGGGTCGGCCAGGGGGATGTCCACGGACTGCAGCGACAGCGCATGCACCATCTGGCGCCAGTCGGTGGCGATCATGTTGGTGGCCGTGGGCAGGCCGGTGGCGCGGCGGAATTCGGCCATGACTTCGCGGCCCGAGAAGCCGTTCTCGGCGCCGCAGGGATCTTCGGCATAGGCGAGCACGCCGTGCATGTCGCGCATGAGGCGGATGGCGTCCTTGAGCAGCCAGCCGCCGTTGGGGTCCAGCGTGACGCGCGCCTGCGGAAAGCGCCTGGCCAGCGCGGTGACGGCCTCCACCTCCTGCTCGCCGGCCAGCACGCCGCCCTTGAGCTTGAAGTCGTTGAAGCCGTAGCGCGCGTGCGCCGCCTCGGCCTGGCGCACGATGGCGGCCGGGTCCATGGCGGTCATGTGGCGCACCTGCGTCCAGTCGTCGCTGCCGCTTTGGTCTTCGCCGGGCTGGACGTAGGGCAGGTCGGTCCTGTCGGTGGGGCCGGTGAAGAACAGGTAGCCCAGCATCTCCACGCGGTCGCGCTGCTGGCCTTCGCCCAGCAGGGCCGCCACGGGCACGCCCAGGTGCTGGCCCAGCAGGTCCAGCAGCGCCGATTCCACGGCGGTGACGGCATGCACGGCAATGCGCAGATCGAAGGTCTGCAGGCCGCGCCCGCCCGTGTCGCGGCCGGCCAGGGCCTGCTGCAGGTTCTGCAGCAGCTTCAGGTGGTTGCCCACGGACTGGCCGATGAGCAGCGCCTTGCTGTCCTCCAGCGCCTGGCGTATGCCTTCGCCGCCAGGCACCTCGCCCACACCGGTGTGGCCCGCGCTGTCGTGCACGAGCACGATGTTGCGCGTGAAGTAGGGCGCATGCGCGCCGCTGAGGTTCATGAGCATGCCGTCGCGGCCGGCGACGGGAATGACTTCGATCTCGGTGATGGTCGGGGTGGAGGACATGGCGTGCTCTTGGATCGTTTGGATCGGTCTCTGGGAAAAAAGGCTATGCGGCGGCAGTGGCCGCCTGCTGCGCGGCGGACCACGGCACCTCGGCCTCGGGCCGGCCCGTGGCGATGAACTGCGCCAGGTTGCGCAGCACGAGGTCGGCCATGGCGCGGCGGGTTTCATGCGTGCCGCTGGCGATGTGGGGCGCAAGCACCACGTTGTCCTGCGACAGCAGCTCGGCATGGGGGCGTGGCTCGTCCTCGAACACATCCAGGCCCGCGCCTGCGATGCGGCCCTGCTGCAGGGCCTGGACCAGTGCGGCCTCGTCGACCACGCTGCCGCGCGCCACGTTGATCAGAAAGCCCTGCGGGCCCAGCGCGTCCAGCACCTCGGCGTTGACCAGGTGCTGCGTGCCGTCGCCGCCTGCGGCCGTGATGACGAGGAAGTCGCTCCAGCGTGCGAGTTCGAGCAGCGAGGGCTGGTAGAGGTGGGGCGATCCCACGACCGGGCGGCGGTTGTGATAGGCCACCTCCATGTCGAAGCCGGCCGCGCGGCGCGCCACGGTGGAGCCGATGCGGCCCATGCCGAAGATGCCCAGGCGCTTGCCGCTGGCGCGCGTGCGGATGCCGAAGCGGCCTCGGCTCCAGTCGCCCCGGCGCACGAAGCGGTCGGACTCGCTCAGGCCACGCGCCGCATCCAGCAGCAGGGCAAAGGCCATGTCGGCCACGCAGTCGTCCAGCACGCCGGGCGTGTAGCCCACGCGGGCGCCCTGGCGCAGCAGGGACTCGCGGTCCAGCGCGTCAAAGCCCACGCCGAAGCTGCTCACGAAGCGCAGCCTGGGCAGGGCCTGCACCACGCTCGCGGGCACGCCCATGGCGGCCGAGGTGACCAGGTATTCGAACTGCGCGCCGTGCTCGGCGAGGAAGCGCTCGCGGTCGGGCTGCTCGGACAGCAGCGTCACCTCATAGGCCTGGGCCAGTTCGGCATCGAGCTGGGGCAGCGGCATCTTGCCGAACTGTAGAACGCGTGGACGGGAGGTCGCCATGCCTTGGAATCCTTGGAACTTGCAGGGGCTGGAAGCCCCGGTGAAAAGGGCCTGCGTGGTGGCAGGCCTGCGGAGATGACCAGAGGCCAACCCGGATTTATCTCAGCTATCCCCTGTGCTCAATGTAGAAAAATCTGTTCAAAACTGGCGCACTCCAACATCAGGGACGCCGAGCAAGAGCCGCCTCGCGGCGAGGGCGTCGTCCCCCTCCCTTGCGAAGCAAGTAGAGAGGGGGAAGGCGCGAAGCGACTCAGGGGGTGCCTCATTTCAATCAGCGGTGATTTTTCGGGTCTGAATCAGCTGCTTCCAGCGCTCCGATTCCTGGGCCTGGTAGCGCGTGAATTCCTCGGGCGTGTTGCCCACGATCTCCAGGCCCTGCTCCACGAAGCGCTTGCGGATGTCGGGCTGCTGCACGGAGGCGATGGCGGCCTTGGCCAGCTTGGCCTTCACATCGGCGGGCAGTCCCTTGGGCGCGGCCAGGCCTTGCCAGGAGTAGACCTCGGCACCCTTGACGCCGGCCTCGGCCAGCGTGGGCACATCGGGCAGCACGGGCGAGCGCTGGCTGCCGGTCACGGCGATCGCATGCAGCTTGCCGCTGCGCAGATGGGGCAGCACGGCGTTGACGTTCTGGAACGAGAAGTCCACCTGGCCACCGATCAGGTCGGTGATGGCCGGGGCGCCGCCCTTGTAGGGCACGTGCATGCCTTCGGTGCCGCTTTGCTGCCAGAACAGCTCGGCCGACAGATGGTCCGAGGAGCCGTTGCCCGAACTCGCGAAGCTGATCTTGCCGGGGTTGGCTTTGAGCGCGGCGATGACCTCGGCCACGGTGCGGGCCTTCTGCGCGGGGCTGGCCACGAGCACGTTGGGCGCCTGCACGGGGATGGTGATGTAGTCGAAGTCCTTGCCTGCGTCATAGGGCACGTTCTTGACCAGGTGCGGCGTGACCACGAAGGGGCCCAGCGAGGCCACCAGCAGCGTGTAGCCATCGGCCGGTGCGCGCTTGACGGCGCCCGCGCCGATGGTGCCGGTGGCGCCCGGGCGGTTTTCCACCACGAAGGGCTTGCCCAGCTGCTCGCCCATGCTCAGGGCCATGGCGCGCGCCACGGTGTCGGTGGAGCCTCCGGCCGGGAAGGGCACGATGATGTTGACGGCCTTGTCCGGAAAGCTGCCGGCCGCCTGCGCCGTGAGGGCCAGTGCGGCACCCAGCGTGATCAGAATCTTCTTCATGTTCTTGTCTCCTGGGGGGCGCAAGGGCCGGACTGGCCCCTGCGTCCGGTCTTGTGGCTTATTGCGGGCCGAGCTTGTCGATCAGGGCCTTGAGCTCTTCCAGCTCGGAGGGCTTGAGGTCCGTCAGCGGGGCGCGCACGGGGCCTGCGTCGTGGCCGACCAGCTTGGCGCCGGCCTTGATGATGCTCACGCCGTAGCCTTCGACGCGGTTGCGGATCTTCAGGTAGGGCATGAAGAATTCCTTGAGCAGCTTGTGCTGCGTGGCCGTGTCGTCGGTGCGCACGGCTTCGTAGAACGCCATCGCCGTCTTGGGGATGAAGTTGAAGACGGCTGAGGAGTACACCGGCGTGCCCAGGGCCTTGTAGGCGGCCGCATAGACCTCGGCCGTGGGCAGGCCGCCCAGGTAGGCGAAGCGGTCGCCCATCTTCATGAAGATGGCGGACATGGTCTCGATGTTGCCCATGCCGTCCTTGAAGCCCACCAGGTTGGGGCAGCGCTCGGCCAGGATGGCCAGCGATTCGGGCGTGAAGCGGGTGCGGTCGCGGTTGTAGACGATGACGCCGAACTTCACGCTCTTGCAGACCTGCTCCACATGGGCGATCAGGCCTTCCTGGCCGGCTTCGGTCAGGTAGTGGGGCAGCAGCAGGACGCCGTGGGCGCCCAGGCGCTCCGCTTCCTGGGCATGGGCAATGGCCGTGCGCGTGGGGCCGCCGGCGCCCGCGATGATGGGCACCTTGCCGCGGCAGGTGTCCACCGCGGTCTTGATGATCTGGCCGTATTCCTCGCCGTACAGCGAGAAGTACTCGCCCGTGCCGCCGGCCGCGAACAGCGCGCTGGCGCCGTAGGGGGCCAGCCATTCGAGGCGGGCCGCATAGCCCTTGGCATTGAAGTTGCCGTTGCTGTCGAAGTCCGTCACGGGGAAGGACAGCAGGCCGGAACTCATCACGTCTTTGAGGTCTTGGGGGGTCATGGTGCTCTCGGGAATAAGGGTGGGGAAGAAAGAAAAAGGGGTGGAATCAGTCGAGCTTCAAACCGGCTGTTTGAACCACTTTTTGCCAGCGCTGGCGCTCGGTGGTCAGGAAGCGCGCGGTCTCGGCAGGGTTCATGGTCACGACCTCGGCGCCCTGGCCCGTGAGGCGGGCGCGCACCTCGGGCGAGCGGATGGCGGTGATCAGGGCCTCATGCAGGCGTTGGACCACGGCCTCGGGCGTCTTGGCCGGAACGACCACGCCTTGCCAGGTGCCGGTCTCGAAGCCGGGCACGCCCTGCTCGGCGATGGTGGGCACGTTGGCGGCCAGCGGCATGCGTGTGCCCTTGGACAGGCCCAGCAGCTTGAGCTTGCCGCTTTGCACATGGGGGTAGGTGGCCAGCATGCCGTTCATCAGCACCTGGGTCTGGCCTGCCACCGTGTCCTGGATGGACTGCACGCCGCCCTTGTAGGGCACGTATTCCCAGCGGGCGCCCGTGGCGCGCGCCAGTTCCACGCCGGCCAGGTGCGGGGCGCTGCCCGTGGCGGTGACGGCAAAGCTCAGGTCTTCCTTCTTGGACAGGGCCACCAGCTCCTGCAGGTTGTTGGCCGGCACCGAGGGGTGGACCACCAGCAGATGGGGCGAGTAGGCCAGCATGGCCGTGCCGCGCAGGTCCCGGGACAGGTCGAAGGACAGCTTGGTGTAGAGCGAGGGCGAGATGGCCAGCGCACCCAGGTCGCACAGCATCAGCGTGTGGCCGTCGGGCTGGGCCTTGGCCACCATGTCGGCGCCCAGGTTGCCGTTGGCGCCGGGCTTGTTCTCGATGACCACGGGCTGCTTGAGTTCTGCCGACAGCAGCGGGCCGATGGCGCGCGCAATGATGTCCGAGCTGCCACCGGGCGGGTAGGGCACCACCAGGCGCAGCGGGCGCGTGGGCCAGTTGCTCTGGGCCAGCGCACCGGCGCCGGTGGCCACGAGGGCGGTGGCGCCAGCGGCGCGCAGGAACTGCTTTCGGCTCAGGGTCATGCTCTTGTCTCCAGGTTTTATGTTGTCAGTTGTCGTACAACTGAAGTCGATTTTTAACCGAGATCTGCAAGCAGTGATAAAGGGTTTTCCCTTGGTTGTCTGAATTCCCGTGGCAAAGCCATTGGCCCCGAAAGGCCCATGGGAGCACTCAGGTGGCGCTGGTCTTTTGCGCCAGGCGCAGGCGCTCGCGGCTGTTGGTCAGGTGGATGCGCATGGCCGCGCGGGCCGAGTCGGCGTCCTGGCGCTCGATGGCGGCGAGGATTTCCTCATGCTCGCGGTTGACGCGGCGCAGGTAGTCGGGGTCGCGCTGGGGCTGGTGGATGGAGGCGATGCGCGTGCGTGGAATCAGCTGCGCGCCGAAGTGGCGCAGGATGTCGCCGAAGTAGCGGTTGCCCGTGGCCTCGGCGATCTGGGTGTGGAAGGCCAGGTCATGGGCCACCGTGTCCTCGCCGCGCGCAAAGGCGATCTCGAAGGCCTGCAGCGCCATGCGTATGCCCTGCAGCTGCTCGGGGCTGCGGCGCAGCGCGGCCAGGCCGGCGCTTTCGGTCTCCAGGCTGATGCGCAGCTCCAGCACGGCCATCACGTCCACGGCGGCCGTCAGCTCGTCGGCATTGAGCATCAGCGTGGATGCGGGCTGGGCGGCGCGCACGAAGGTGCCTATGCCGTGGCGCGTCTCCACCAGGCCCGAGGCCTGCAGGCGCGACAGCGCCTCGCGCACCACGGTGCGGCTGACTTCGTAGGTCTGCACCAGCGACGACTCCGTGGGCAGCTTCTCGCCTTCGGCCAGCAGGCCGTTGCGGATCTTGCTCGCGAACTCGTCGAACAGCAGGGCGGCCAGATTGCGGCCGCTGCGACCGGACTTTCCTCGCAGGGGAAGCTCGATCGTTGGGGGTGATGCGGGAAATCCCTTTGCCGAACTTTCCATGGTGCTGATCATAATCGCTCCAAGTTGTACGACAACGTATCACAAGACGTCCGCGCCATCGAGTTTTTCTGATCCTCCTGAACCCGCATTCCAGATGAGCACCACCCACGCGACCCACGCGATCCGCCACATACGCATCACGCCCATTGCCTTCCGCGATCCGCCGCTGCTCAATGCGGCCGGCATCCACGAACCCTGGGCGCTGCGTTCCATCATCGAGATCGAGACGGCCTCGGGCCTGGTCGGCATCAACGAAAGCTATGGCGACCAGCCCATGCTCGATGCGCTGGCCAAGGCCGCGCCCGCTCTGGTGGGGCTGTCGCCCTGGGCGCTCAACGAGATGGAGGTCCGCGTCGCGGCCCTGGTGGCGCCGCCTGCGCTGACGGCGTCCGAATTCCTGGGCCAGCAGGTGTCGCTGGCGCCGGGCACGCATGTGTCCAAGACGGTGGCCAAGGTGGTCAGCGCCTTCGAGGTCGCCATGCTGGACCTGCAGGGCCAGATGGCGGGTGCCCCCATCGTGGACCTGCTGGGCGCCGCCGCGCGCGACAGCGTGCCGTTCTCGGCCTACCTGTTCTACAAGTACGCCGAGCACATCGACAGGCCCTATGGACCAGATTCTTCGCCCGACGCCTGGGGCGAGGCCCTGGCGCCGCAGCAGCTGGTGGAGCAGGCGCGGCGCATGATTGCGCAGTACGGTTTCCAGAGCATCAAGCTCAAGGCCGGCGCGCTGCCGCCCGAGCAGGAGGCGGCCGGCATCCTGGCGCTGGCCGATGCCTTTCCGGGCACGCCGCTGCGTATCGATCCCAATGGCAACTGGACGGTGGAGACCAGCCTGAAGATCGTGCAGCAGCTGCAGGGCGTGCTCGAGTACTACGAGGACCCGGCGCCCGGCCTGGACGGCATGGCCGCCGTGGCACGCGAGTGCGATGTGCCGCTGGCCACCAACATGGTGGTGACGGACTTTGCCGAGTTCCGCCGCAACGCCGACATGGGCTGCCCCGTGAAGATCGTGCTCAGCGACCACCACTACTGGGGCGGGCTGCGCGCCACGCAGCGCCTGTCCACGCTGTGCCGCACCTTCGACCTGGGCCTGTCCATGCACAGCAACTCGCACCTGGGCGTGAGCCTGGTGGCCATGACGCACCTGTGCGCCAGCGTGCCCCTGCTGACCTATGCCTGCGACACGCACTACCCCTGGCAGGACGAGGAAGTCGTCGAGGGCGGCCGGCTGCAGTTCGAGCAGGGCAGCCTGCGCGTGCCCACGGCGCCCGGCCTGGGTGTGCGGCTGGACCGCGAGGCCCTGGCACGCCTGCATGACAACTACCTGCACTGCGGCATTCGCAACCGCGACGACCTGGGGCAGATGCGCAAGTACGACCCCGCGTTCACCGGCCACCAGCCGCGCTTCTGAACCCGCTTTCACACCATTCCAACGACAAGCCCTTCCCGGAGACAAGCACCATGCAACGCCGCACACTCATCCAACATTCCCTCGCCAGCGCCCTGCTGCTGGGCACGGCCCTGACCGCCATGCCCGCCGCCGCGCAGGGCAACTGGCCCACGGGCAAGCCCATCACCTACCTGGTGCCGTTCCCGCCTGGCGGCAATACCGATACGCTGGCGCGCGTGATCGCCCAGCCGCTGAGTAAGGCCCTGGGCACGCCCGTGGTGATCGAGAACAAGGGCGGCGCGGGCGGCAGCGTGGGCTCGGCCATTGCGGCGCGCGCACCGGCCGATGGCTACACCATCCTGGGCGGCACCATCAGCTCGCACGCCATCAATGTGAGCCTGTACGCCAAGCTGGACTACGACCCGGTCAAGTCCTTCACGCCGGTCGCCATGCTGGGCTCGGGCCCGCTGGTGCTGGTGGTGCCGGCCTCCAGCCCCTACAAGACGCTGGCCGACGTGCTGGCCGCCAGCAAGGCCAAGGCGGCGGCGGGCGGCCTGACCTCGGCTTCGCCGGGCAGCGGCACCTCCAACCACATGGCGCTGGAGCTGCTGGGCTACCAGACGGGCGTGAAGTTCACCCACGTGCCCTACAAGGGCAGCGGCCCGGCCGTGCAGGACGTGATCGGCGGCCAGGTGGACATGATGTTCGACACCGCCCTGGTCGTCGGCCCCCATGTGCAGGCCGGCAAGCTGCGCCCCATTGCCGTGACCAGCTCGCGGCGCCTGGAGTCCCTGCCCGATGTGCCCACCATCGCCGAGGCGGGCGAGAAGGGCTTCGACATGGGCTCCTGGCAGGCCGTGTTCGCGCCCGCAGGCACGCCGGGGCCCATCGTGGAGCGGCTGCATGCGGAGATCATGAAGATCGTCGCCACGCCCGAGGTGCAGGCGCGCCTGAAGAACTTCGGCATGCTGCCTTCGCAGATGACGCCGGCCGAGCTGGGCGAGTTCCAGAAGGCCGAAGTGGTCAAGTGGGGGAAGGTGATCAAGGCTGCTGGAATAAAGGTGGAATGACCCCCTGAGGCGCTTCGCGCCTTCCCCCTTCTCGCTTCGCGGAGGGGGACAACGCCTTCGCCGCGAGGCGGCTCTTGCTCGGCGTTCCTGAGTGGGGACGTGACGGTTGCGAGGGCTGCACTCCGATTGCGACAGGCCCCTAGAAAATTGAGACATTGCCATGAGTACCCCACTTCCTCTTTCCATCCGCATGCATCCGGCCGACAACGTGGCCATCGTGGCCAATGACGGGGGGTTGCCTGCGGGCACGGTGATGCCCGGGGGCCTGGTGCTGGTCGACAAGGTGCCGCAGGCGCACAAGGTGGCGCTGGTGGACATTGCCGAGGGCGGCGAGGTGCGCCGCTACAACGTGGTGATCGGCTATGCGTTGCAGGCCATTGCCGCGGGCAGCTGGGTGCATGAGCGGCTGCTGCGCATGCCGGGGGCGCTGTCTCTTGAGGGGTTGCCCATCGCCACGGTGCAGCCGCCCGAGCTGCCGCCGCTGACGGGCTACACCTTCGAGGGCTACCGCAATGCCGATGGCACGGTGGGCACGCGCAACATCCTGGCCATCACCACAACGGTGCAGTGCGTGGCCGGGGTGCTGGATTTCGCGGTGGGCCGCATCAAGGCCGAGCTGCTGCCGCGCTATCCGAATGTGGACGATGTGGTGGGCCTGGAGCACAGCTATGGCTGCGGCGTGGCCATCGATGCCGTGGGCGCCGAGATTCCGCAGCGCACGCTGCGCAACATCAGCCACAACCCGAATTTTGGCGGCGAGGTGATGGTGGTGAGCCTGGGCTGCGAGAAGCTGCAGCCCGAGCGGCTGCTGCCGCCGGGGTCCTTCCCCATCGTCGATGAGCGCGAGCCCGCGCTGGACGTGGTCTGCCTGCAGGACGAGGCGCATGTGGGCTTCATGTCCATGGTGGACTCCATCATGGGCAGCGCCAGGGTGCATCTGGAGCGGCTGAACGCGCGCCGGCGCGAGACCGTGCCGGCCAGCGCCCTGGTGGTGGGCGTGCAGTGCGGCGGCAGCGATGCGTTCAGCGGCGTCACGGCCAATCCGGCCGTGGGCTTTTGCACCGATTTGCTGGTGCGCGCAGGCGCCACCGTGATGTTCAGCGAGGTGACCGAGGTGCGCGACGGCATCGACCAGCTCACCTCGCGCGCCTCCAGCCCCGAGGTGGCCCAGGCCATGATCGAGGAGATGGCCTGGTACGACGCCTACCTGGACAAGGGCCGCGTGGACCGCAGCGCCAACACCACGCCGGGCAACAAGAAGGGCGGCCTGTCCAACATCGTCGAGAAGGCCATGGGCTCCATCATCAAGAGCGGCACGGCGCCCATCACCGGCGTGCTGTCGCCGGGCCAGCGGCTGGCCGACCGGGGCATCCAAAGCGGCCTGGTCTATGCGGCCACGCCGGCCAGCGAC
This sequence comes from Delftia acidovorans NBRC 14950, assembly GCF_001598795.1. Lineage (GTDB taxonomy): Bacteria > Pseudomonadota > Gammaproteobacteria > Burkholderiales > Burkholderiaceae_C > Comamonas > Comamonas acidovorans. The sequence goes on from NZ_BCZP01000015.1 coordinate 13,873, forward strand.
TTCATCTGCGGCACGCTGCAGCTGGCCGCCGGCATGAACCTGCATGTGTTCACCACGGGCCGGGGTACGCCCTACGGCCTGGCCCAGGTGCCCGTGATCAAGGTGGCCACGCGCAGCGACCTGGCGCGGCGCTGGCATGACCTGATGGACGTGAACGCGGGCCGCATCGCCGAAGGCCAGGCCAGCATCGAGGACGTGGGCTGGGAGATGTTCCGCCTGATGCTGGACGTGGCCAGCGGCCGCAAGAAGACCTGGGCGGAGCAGTGGAAGCTGCACAACGCCCTGGTGCTGTTCAATCCAGCGCCCGTGACCTGAGCCGCGCGCACAGGCCCCTGTCGGCACAGGCTGACAGGGCGCTGGTGCGCCGCTGAGCACAATGGGGGCCATGCCCTCAGATACCCCGGAAACTCCCCCCGCCTCGTCCTGGTCCGCACGCCTGCAGCGCCTGATGGAGCTGAACCCGCTGCGCGCCATGTGGAATGCCGTGCAGCTGTGGCTGGACGCCGATGGCCTGCGCATGAGCGCGGCCATGTCCTTCTACGGCATCCTGAGCCTGGCGCCGCTGCTGCTGCTGCTGGTAGGCCTGCTGGGCTGGTGGGTGGACCGCAGCTATGTGGAGCACCAGTTGATCGACCAGGTGCAGGACGTGATCGGCGAGCGCGGTGCCCAGGTGGTGCGCGGCGCGCTGGAAAGCGCCCAGCGGCCCGACGAGGGGCGGCTGGCCTCGCTGTTCGGCTTCATCCTGCTGATGTCGGGCGCCACGGGTGTCTTCGTGGAGCTGCAGTCCGCGCTGGAAAAGCTCTGGACCTCGAACGGCGAGCCACCGCCGCCCAAGGCCGTGTGGTGGCGCATGGCTGCGCTGCGGCTGCGCGGCCTGACCTATGTGCTGGCGCTGGGCTTCTTGCTGCTGGTGTCCATGGCCCTGTCCACGGCCATCCAGCTGATCACCAACTGGGCCGGCACCAAGCTGCAGATGCAGCCGCTGGGGCCGCTGATCAGCCTGATCAACGAATGCGTGTCCTTCGGCATTGCCGTGCTGCTCTTCGTGGGGCTGATGCGCATCGGCAGCGGCCCCAAGCCCCGGCTGCGCTATCTCATCTTCGGCGCCATCGTCGGCGCCCTGCTGTTCACGCTGGGCAAGCAGGCCCTGGCCTGGTATCTGTCCACGGCGGCCGTGGTCTCGGCCTATGGCGCGGCGGGTTCGCTGGTGGTGCTGTTGATGTGGATCTATTTCTCGTCGGCCATCCTGCTGCTGTCGGCCGCCACGGCCAAGGCTTTCAGCGACGCCGAGGTGCGCTTCACCCACCCCATCCGCTGGGCGCCGCCCGCCGGTCCAGCGCAGGCCAGGGACACTTCGGACGGCAAGGGCTGAGCGGCTGCATTTCGACGAAGATGAACGCCTGCGCCGCGGCCCGCAAAGCCGCGGCGCAGGGCGTTTGGGAGTGGAACAATGCAGCGAAAGTCCCCGGGCACCGAGGCCCGGGGCCAAGGACAACATGGACCGATTGCAGACCATGCGGGTGTTTCAGACCGTGGCCGACGAGGCCGGGTTTTCGGCGGCGGCGCGTCGCCTGGACATGTCCGTGCCCACGGTCACGCGCCTGGTGGCCGACCTGGAGCAGCACCTGGGCACGCGGCTGCTGCAGCGCACCACGCGCAGCGTGTCGCTGACCGAGGCCGGCGAGGCCTATCTGGAGCGCGTGCGCGGCATCCTGGCCGATGTGGAGGATGCCTTCAGCCTGGCGCAGGCGCACACGCTGGAGCTGTCGGGCGCCGTGCGCGTGCTCACGCCGCCCGTGTTTGCCGAGCATGTGCTGGCGCCGCTGGTGGCGGACTTCCACCGCCTGCACCCGCGCATCTGCATCGAGGTCTTCGTGGAGTCGGCCAGCGAGGCCGCCGTGGGCGAGTACGACATCACCTTCCTCAACGCCGAGGAGGGCTATGACGGCAACGTGGTGGCGCGGCCCATCGTCACCACCTGCGGCCTGGCCTGCGCCTCGCCCGAGTACCTGGATGCCCATGGCGTGCCCGCCGTGCCCGAGGATCTGGCGGACCACCAGTGCCTGCTGCGCCGCCGCGCCCAGGGCCGCTCCGACGTGCTGCGCCTGCGCCGGCTCGATGGCAATGCGGGCGAGGCCGAGGTGGCCGTACAGCCCGTGCTGGTGGCCAACCACACCGGCACGCTGCTGCGTGCCACGCTGGACGGCGCGGGCATCAGCACCCAGCCGCTGGACCTGATCGCGCGCCACCTGCGTTCGGGCCGCCTGCGCCATGTGCTGCCCGAGTGGACCACGGGCCATTTCACGCTCTACGCCACCTTGCCCACGCGCAAGTTCATGCCGGCGCGCGTGCGCAGCTTCCTGGACTTCGTGGCCGAGCACACGCAGCGCTCCATGCAGGGCCTGCCCGCCAACTTGCCGGCCCTGTCCATCTGAGCGCGGCTGTCATCTAGGTTACTGGCGGGGGCCTGAGGGTCTCGGGGTTTCCCAGGTGAATTCCGCTGTGCGGAATCTTCGGGTTGATCGTGGCGCCACCCCCCTCCTAAGCTGGCCTTGCCTGTCTGCCGCATGCGTTGTCGCGCCGCGCCGGCCGGCCATGCAAAGGAGACAAGACAATGCAAGCACAGACCCTGGCCGGGCGCCGAGCCGCGCCTTTCCGCAGGAGGCGTTGAATGGACGTTTTTCTGCAGCAAGTGCTCAACGGCCTGACCCTGGGCGGCATCTACGGCCTGGTGGCCCTGGGCCTGACCCTGGTCTACGGCATCCTGCACGTGCCCAATTTCGCGCACGGCGGCTTCTACATGATCGGCGCCTTCGTGGCCTTCCAGGCCATGGTGGCCTGGAGCTGGGGCTACTGGGCGGCCATGCTGACCGCAGCCGTCGCGGTGGCGGTGCTGGGCATCGTCAGCGAGCGGCTGATCTTCCATCCGCTGCGCAAGGCCTCGCCCCTGCATCCCAAGATCGCCTCCATCGGGCTGCTGCTGTTCCTGGAGGCGGGTGCCCAGGCGCTGTGGGGCGCGGACTTCCAGCGCATGCCCACGCCCTACACCTCCATCGTGGAGATGGGCGGCATCACGGCGCCCGCGCAGCGCCTGCTGATCATCGGTGCGGCCTTTGCGCTGATGGTGGCCCTGCACCTGTTCCTGACGCGCACCATCACGGGCGCGACCATCATCGCCATGGCGCAGAACCGAGAGGGCGCATCGATGGTGGGCATCGACGCCAACCGCGTGTCCATGCTGACCTTTGCCATCTCGGGCGTGCTCGCGGCCGTGGCGGCCACGCTGTATGCGCCCATCAACCTGGTCTATCCGGCCATGGGCCACCTGGTCATCACCAAGGCTTTCGTGATCATCATCCTGGGCGGCATGGGCAGCATCCCGGGCGCCGTGCTGGGCGGACTGATCATCGGCTTTGCCGAGAGCTTCGGCGCCTACTACATCTCCACCGACTACAAGGACATCATCGCCTTCGTGCTGCTGGTGGTGATCCTGTCGCTGCGCCCGCAGGGCCTGTTCGCCAAGAGGAGTCATTGAATGAACGGATTCATCGACTCCCGCATCGCCTGGGGCCTGCTGCTGGCCGCCGGCATCGCCTTTCCCTGGCTGGCGGGCAATGACTACCACCTCACGGTGATGAGCACGGCCTACATCTTCGCCATCGCCACGCTGGGCCTGAACCTGATCACGGGCTACACGGGCCAGCTCAATCTGGCGCATGCGGGCTTCATGGCCGCGGGCGCCTATACCGTGGGTATCCTCACGGTGGACCATGGCTGGCCGTTCTGGGGCGGGCTGGTGATGTCGGGCGTGGTGTGCGCGGTGCTGGGCTACCTGATCGGCATCGTCTCGCTGCGCCTGAAGGGGCACTACTTCTCGATCTTCACGCTGTGCGTGGGCTACATCATGTTCCTCGTGATCGAGAAGTGGGAGGGCCTGACCCACGGCACGGTGGGCATCATGGGCATCCCCGCGCCCGAGGCCCTGGGCGCGCTGAGCTTCGAGTCGCCGCTGGCGCTGTACTACCTGGTGCTGGCCTTCCTCGTGGCCTCGGTCTGGGTGATGCGGCGCATCGTCCGGTCGCTGCTGGGCCGCACCTTCATGGCCATCCGCAACAGCGACGAGCTGGCCGAGGCGCTGGGCATCAACCTCATGCGCAACAAGGTGCTGGCCTTCATGCTGAGCGTGGTCTACGCGGGCGTGGCCGGCGGCCTGTACGCCGGCTTCGTGCGCTTCATCGGTCCCGACATGGCCGGCGTGCACCACACCTTCGACATGATGATCTTCGCCATGGTCGGCGGCATGGGCACGGTGCTGGGGCCGCTGCTGGGCGCCATCGGCATGCCCTGGATCACGCAGTACCTGCAGTTCCTGCAGGAGTACCGCTTCATCGTCTTCGGCCCGATTCTCGTGATGCTGGTGATCTTCATGCCCTACGGCGTGGTGGGCAGCTTCACCGCATGGCGCGCGCGCCGCAATGCCAAGGAGGGCAAGCCGCATGCTCAAGATTGACCGCCTGACCAAGACCTTCGGCGGGCTGGCCGCCGTGAGCGATGTCAGCACCGTGATCGAGGAAGGCCGCATCAACGCCATCATCGGCCCCAACGGCGCGGGCAAGACCACGTTCTTCAACCTGATCAGCTGCGTGCACAAGCCCACCTCGGGCACCATCACCTTCAACGGCCAGGACGTGACCTCGCTGCGCACCGACCAGGTGGCGAAACTGGGCGTGGCGCGCACCTTCCAGACCACGGCGCTGTTCGACCGCGCCACGGTGCTGGACAACCTCATCGTGGGCCACCGGCTGCGCACGCGGTCAGGCCTGTGGGACGTGCTGCGCGGCTCCAGCCGCCTGCGCGAGGAAGAGCGCGTGTGCCGCGAGAAGGCGCGCGACGCGCTGGACTTCGTGGGCCTGTCGCATGTGGCCGGCCGCATTGCGGGCGACATCACGCAGGAGGAGCGCAAGCGCGTGGCCTTCGCGCTGGCCCTGGCCACCGACCCGAAGCTGATGCTGCTCGACGAGCCTGCCGGCGGCGTCAACCCCGAGGAGACCGAGGGCCTGGCCGAGCTGATCCGCAAGCTGGTGCGCCATGGCATCACGGTGGCGCTGATCGAGCACAAGATGGGCATGATCATGAGCCTGGCCGACAAGATCCTGGTGCTCAGCTACGGCGAGAAGATCGCCGAGGGCACGCCCGAGGAAATCCGCCGCAACCCCGCCGTCATCGATGCCTACCTGGGGAGCGAGCATGCTGAAGTTTGAGAACGTGTCGCTGCGCTACGGCAGCTTCCTGGCGCTGGACGGGGTCAGCCTGCATGCCGACCGCGGCGAGCTGGTGGTGCTGCTGGGCGCCAACGGCGCGGGCAAGAGTTCGCTGTTCCTCACGGCCAGCGGCATCCACAAGGCCGCAGGCGGCTCCATCGTCTGGAATGGCAGGGAGCTGGCCGGCAGCAAGCCCTCGGCTATCGTGCAGTCCGGCTTGGTGCAGTGCCCCGAAGGGCGCAAGCTGTTTCCCCAGATGTCGGTGCTGCGCAACCTGCAACTGGGCGCCTACGTGCACCGCCGCGACCCCGGCCCCAGCCAGAAGACGCTGCAGGAGGTGATGGAGCTGTTTCCCATCCTGCGCGAGAAGCAGCATGACCCGGCCGGCTCGCTGTCGGGCGGCCAGCAGCAGATGGTGGCCATCGGCCGCGCCATGATGGGCCGGCCCCAGGCTCTGCTGCTGGACGAGCCCTCGCTGGGCCTGGCGCCCCTGGTCATCAAGCAGATGTTCGAGGCCATACAGCGCATCAACGCGGCCGGCACCACCGTGCTGCTGGCCGAGCAGAACGCCTATGCGGCGCTGAAGATCGCGCACCGCGCCTATGTGATGGAAAGCGGCCGCATCGTGCGCGAGGGCAAGCCGGCCGAGCTGCTGGCTGACGACTCCATCCGAAAAGCCTACATCGGTGCATGACATGACACTGCACCCCCTGAGCCGCTGCGCGGCTTCCCCCTCTCTCTCGCTTCGCGAGGGAGGGGGACGACGCCCTCGCTGCGGGGCGGCCCTTGCTCGGCGTCCCTGGTCTGGGCTGCGCCGGATTTATGCGTTGCGTCAGCAGCGATTCGTTCTTCACTATCCAAGGAGACAGACATGACAGCATTCGCACCATTGACCCGCCGCAGGGTGGGCACGCTGGCCCTGGCCTGCGCCGCCGTGGCCGCTGCCGGCCCTGCGCTGGCCCAGGAAGTCGTCAAGATCGGCTACTCCGGCCCGCTGTCGGGCGGCGCTGCCCAGTACGGCAAGAACGTGCTCGACGGCATGCAGATGGCCGTCTCCGAGATCAATGCCGCAGCTCCCGAGATCGGTGGCAAGAAGGTCAAGATCGAGATCGTGCCGCTGGACGACAAGTACAACCCGTCCGAGACCGCGATCAACGCCCAGCGCCTGGTGCAGCAGCACAAGACGGCGGCCATCCTGGTGCCGCATTCGGGCGGCATCTTCGCGCTGCAGACCACCAACGAGCGCAGCAACTTCATCGTGCTGGCCTACAGCTCGGTGCCGCAGATCACCAACCGGGGCAACAAGCTGACCCTGCGCATCCCGCCCGAGTTCACCTCGTACATCGACCCGTTCTCCAAGTACGTGATGGGCCGCTTCGGCAAGAAGGTGGCCCTGGTGGGCGCCGACCACGACTACGCCAAGGCCTGGGTCGCCGCCTTCAAGCCCGGCTGGGAAAAGCTGGGCGGCACCGTGGTGGCCGAGAACGCCATGAGCTACAACCGCGCCACCGACTTCTACAGCGGCGTGAGCAAGGCCCTGGCCGAGAAGCCCGACGTGCTCTTCGTGGGCGGTGCCTCCGAGCCCACGGCCCTGGTCGTCAAGCAGGCGCGCGAGCTGGGCTTCAAGGGCGGCTTCGTGGTCATGGACCAGGCCAAGCTCGACGAAATGGCCCGCGTGGTCGGCGGCTATGCGCCGCTGGAAGGCGCCATCGGCGTCATGCCCGTGTCCGAGGACACCAAGCCCGAGAACAAGGCCTTCGTCGAACGCTTCGGCAAGGTCTACCCGGGCCGCATCCCCGGCTCGGAGGCGCAGTGGAACTACACGGCCGTGCACGCCACCGTCAAGGCCATGCAACTGGCCGGCTCGGCCTCGGACACCAAGGCCATCCACGCCAAGCTCGACGAAGCCTACAAATCCCTGCGCCCCGACGTGAACCCCGGCGGCGTCAAGGGCGTGGATGAGCGCGGCGGCACCCTGACCACGGAACGCGGCGCCGCTGTGCGCGACGGCAAGATTGAGGCGGTGATGACGGTTGCGAACAAGTAGAGCGCCGCTCAGTTTTTCGACCGAAAGCGCCTGGTGCCAGCTTGATCTGGCCCAGGCGCTTTCTTGTGGACTCAGTTGTCCGCTACTTACGTTTGACGTTACTGACGCGGTGCGTTATTATTTGCTTCCATGACGATCCAGTCATTCAAGTGCCCCGACACCGAGCAACTGTTCCAGCAGAGGCGGGTTCGTCGGTGGAGCGGCATTGAAGTGGTTGCGCTGCGCAAGCTTCGGATGCTGCATGCCGCTCATGTGCTTCAGGACCTGAGGGTCCCGCCCGGAAACCGGCTGGAGGCGCTACAGGGGGATCGCAAGGGGCAGCACAGCATCCGCATCAATGATCAGTGGCGCGTGTGCTTTGTGTGGACCCATGAAGGCCCGAGTGAGCTGGAGATCGTCGATTACCACTGAAGCGAAAGCGTTGATCCTGGATCTGGCGCAGGAGTGCTGACCATGAACAAACCTTTGAACCTCCCCACGCCAGGCGAAATCCTGGCCACTGAATTCCTGGAGCCCATGGGCCTGACGCAATACCGCCTGGCCCAGGCCATCCATGTCCCGCAGACACGCATCGCGGCCATCGTCAAGAACGGCCGCTCCATCACCGCGGATACGGCGCTGCGCCTTGCGCGCTTCTTTGGCACGTCCGTGGAGTTCTGGATGAATCTGCAAAGCCAGTACGACGCCGACATGGCACGCAAGTCCATCGGCGACGATCTGGAGTCCATCGAACCGTTTGCCCTGCAGGCTTGAAATTACGCCGTACGGCCTCTTGGCCTCAGAGGCTGCGCTTGAGGCGCCCGGATTCGATATCCGCGCGCAGCAATTCGTTGACGCGTGTTTGCCAGCCCTGGCCGGTGGCCTTGAGCGCTTGCAGTACGTCGGGGTCGAAGCGGATGTTGGTGGCGATCTTGGCATCTGCCTTGACCGAGCCTTGCGGGCGGCCCCGTTTGCGCGAGGCAATCTGCTCGGGCGTGTGCACGGCGGCAAACTGGCCTGTCTTGGCCTCTTGCAGCGCCTGACGCAGGCCGGGAACCGCCTCGCCCGCGTCGGCCTCGATGGCCTGGGCCAGCTTTTCCGTGTCCATTGCCTGCAGGGCCTTCAGGGACTTCACCATGGTCAACTCCTTCGGATGTCCTTGGGCAGGAGTTTGTTTGCTCGGCCTTGGCATACAAAGGCTTTTATTGAAACAAAAAGGAGCGCCTCGGCGCTCCTCTGTGGTCAGCGCGATGCGCCTTACAACAAGCTCGCTCCACCATCCAGCACCAACGCCTGCCCCGTCATGTGCCGCGATGCATCGGACGCCAGGTAGACCACGGCGCCCTTGAGGTCCTCCTCGCCGCCGATGCGGCGCAGCGGGGCGCGGGCGATGAGCTGGTCGCCGAGCTTGTCGATGAGGCCGTTGGCCAGCTTGCTGGGAAAAAAGCCCGGGCAGATGGAGTTGACGCGGATGCCGTAGTGGCCCCATTCCGAGGCCAGGGTGCGCGCCAGGTGCACGGCGGCCGCCTTGGAGGTGTTGTAGGCCACGGTGTTCATGCCGGGCGGCGTGCCCTTGAAGGCCGCGACCGAGGCCGTGATGATCACGTTGCCCTGGCCCTTGGGGATCATCACGCGCCTGGCCACTTCGCGGGTGAGGAAGAAGGGCGCGGAGACGTTGAGGTTCATGACCTTGTTCCAGGCCTCGTCCGGGTATTCCTCGGCCTTGGCGCCCCAGGTGGCGCCGGCGTTGTTGACGAGGATGTCGATGTCGCCGCAGCGCGCCAGCACGTCGTCGACCAGGGCGGGGATGGTGTCGAACTTCTGCAGGTCGTTGGTGAAGGTCTCGACCTGGTAGCCCAGGCCCTGCAGGTGGGCCTTGGCCTCGGCCAGTTCATCGGACTTGCGCGCCGTGATGGCGAGGCGGGCGCCCATCTCGCCCAGCGCCTCGGCCATCTGCAGGCCCAGGCCGCGCGAGCCTCCGGTGATGAGGGCGGTCTTGCCGGTGAGGTTGAACAGTGCTTTCACGCTCATGCTGGGTGTCTCCTGCCTTGGTTTCCTGATGGTTGAGCAACGCCCTCCATGCTAGGGCGGCAGTGCGGCGCGCGCTGTCGTCTTGGCTACTGTGCGGGCGCCTGCGGGACAGCCGGCCAGGCCCGGTCTGCGGTCAGGCGCGGTCTATGTCCTGCTGCAGCCGCCGCACCATGCGCTGCAGCGCAGGCACGCCGTCCTGGCGCAGCGCATCGGCCGTGACGAAGCGCGAGGGCCCGCCCAGGCTGACGGCCATCAGCGGCAGGCCACGCCCCGGCGAGAAGGCCAGGGCGATGGCGTTGACCTCGGGCTGCCAGTCGCCGAACGAGCACGACAGCCAGGGTTGCGGATGGGTGCTGGCACCGGGCCACAGCGGCAGCTGGGCCTGGGCGGCGGCCCATTGCTCGGGGGCATGCGATTGCAGGTAGTCCAGCGCGCGCTGGCGCTCGGATGCGGGGCTGGCGGCCAGCCAGGCGCGGCCCACGGCCGTGGTGGCCAGGGGGATGCGCGAGCCCATGTCCAGGTCGCGGTGCGTGAAGCGCGCGCTGGGGCAGTGCTCGATGTAGACCATGTTGTGCCGGTCGCGTGCGGCCAGGGCCACCTCGGCATCGGTGGTGGCGGCCAGCTTTTGCATCAGCGGGCGCGCGATCTGGCGCACGTCCAGGCGCGAGAGCATGGCGCTGCCCAGGGCCAGCGTGGCTGTGCCCAGGCGGTATTTGCCCTCTTCGGGCACGTGGATGAGGTAGCCCAGCGTGGTAAGCGTGTGCGTGAGGCGCGAAACCGTGGACCTGGGCAGTCCGCAGCGCCTGGCGATGTCCTGGTTGCCCAGCAGCTTTTCGCCGGAGCGAAAGCAGGACAGGACATCAAGGCCGCGCGCCAGGGCGACGATGAAGTTGCGGTCATCGTCGCCGGGCTGGGGCGGCGGGGTGCGGGAGGGCGGCATGCGCCGATTATCGGCAGCCGCCCCGCCACGGGGTGTCGTGGGCTTTACTTCTCGACGAAGGCGCGCTCGACCACGAAGTCGCCGGGCGTGGTGGTGTTGCCTTCCTTGAAGCCGCGGTGCTCCAGCAGCTCCTTGAGTTCGTTCAGCATGGCGGGGCTGCCGCACAGCATGACGCGGTCGGTCTCGGGATTGAGCTCGGGCAGGCCGATGTTCTGCGGGAAGGTGCCGGCCGTGATCTGGTTGGAGATGCGGCCCTGGTTGCGGAAGGGCTCGCGCGTCACCGTGGGGTAGTAGACCAGCTTGTCCTTGACGATTTCGCCGAGGAACTCATGCTCGGGCAGTTCCTTCTCGAACAGCTCCTGGTAGGCCAGCTCGCTGGCGTGGCGCACGCCGTGCACGACGACGACCTTCTCGTAGCGCTCGTAGGTCTCGGGGTCGCGGGCCACGGCCAGCCAGGGGGCCAGGCCCGTGCCGGTGCCGATCAGATACAGGTTCTTGCCGGGCAGCAGGTAGTCGATCAGCAGCGTGCCCGTGGGCTTCTTGCCGACGAGGATGGTGTCGCCGACCTGGATGTTCTGCAGGCGCGAGGTCAGCGGACCGTCGGGCACCTTGATCGACAGGAACTCGAGGTGCTCCTCGTAGTTGGGGCTGGCGATGGAGTAGGCACGCAGCAGGTTCTTGCCGTCGACCTTCAGCCCGATCATCGTGAAATGGCCGTTGGAAAAGCGCAGCGCGGTGTCACGGGTGGTGGTGAAGGAGAAAAGGCGGTCGGTCCAGTGGTGGACGGACAGCACGCGTTCTTCAAGAAAAGCACTCATGTTGGCAATACGGTGAATTCGGGGCAGGCAGTGCCCGCCGGGACGTTGCAATGAGAGGTCAGTGCCATTCAGGCACGCGGTGGCGGGAAGCACAGGGGGCAGGCGCGGTGTGCGCGTTGCCGCTGCTTCGTGGCGGCCGGTGACCGGGGCAAGGTCGCTATTGTCCGGTAAATGGCGTCAAAAGGGGCAGGCGCGAACCTTTGTCTTGATACGGATTAGTGATAAGCAAAATGACGCTGGCTGAATCGCTGCAGCGCTCGCTAGGGCTTTTCGGCCGGGCCAGCGCCAAGCGTCCAGGGCAGGACCGCTTCGGCCAGCCAATCCATGAGCACGCGCACGCGGCGCGGCAATTGGCGGCGCTGGGCGTAGATCAGGTGCAGCGGCATGGGCGGCGGCGGGTGGCGGGGCAGCACCTCGACCAGGTCCCCTGCGTCCAGCAGCGGCTGCACGGCCAGGCGCGGAACCTGGATCAGCCCCAGGCCGGCCTGGCAGGCCGCGAGATAGGCCTCGGCGTTGTTCACGGTGAGCGCGCCCGTCATCGGCAGGTACCGGGGCTGGCCATCCTCCTCGTACTCGAAGCCCAGCGGCCGCGCGCCCAGCGTGCGCTGGTAGTGCACCAGCCGGTGACCGCCCAGATCCTGCAGCGTGGCGGGCAGCCCGTGGGCCTGGACATAGCCGGGGCTGGCGCAGGTGGCCAGCGCCACCAGGCCCAGCGGGCGTGCCACCAGGCGGGGCTCGTCCACGGGGCCCAGGCGCAGCACGCAATCAAAGCCTTCGCGCACCAGGTCCACGCGGCGCTCGGTGCAGCTCAGTTCCAGCTCCAGTGTGGGATGGCTTTGCAGCAGTTGCGGCAGCAAGGGCATGACGACGTGGCGCGCCAGGCCGGTGGTCATGTCCAGCCGGACCTTGCCCTGCAGCGGCGCGTCGCCGGCCTGTTGGAACTGGCCCTGGAACTCGTCCACGTCGGCCAGCAGGTCCTGGCAGCGTTCGTAGCAGGCCTGGCCGTCTTGGGTGAGCTGCACGCGCCGCGTGGTCCGGTGCAGCAGCCGCGTGCCCAGCCGCGCCTCCAGTTGCTGCACGGCCTGGGAGACGCTGGCCTTGGGCAAACCCATGCTGTCGGCCGCACGCGTGAAGCTGGCCATCTCGGCCACGCGGCTGAAGATCTGCATCTGCTCCAGAAGCTTGATTGTTTGCATGGGGTGAACAAATAAATCAGAAACAGCCAATTTATCCAAAAATAGACCTTCAATACAGTCGCTGTCATTGCAAACCACCTAACGAGGTCCGCCATGACAGCTTCTCCTTCGACCGCTTCTTCCCCTGCCGCCCGCCGCATCGTCCTCGTCACGGGCGGCAGCCGCGGCCTGGGCCGCAATACGGCCGAGCACCTGGCGCGCCAGGGCCTGGACGTGGTGCTGACCTACCGTGAGCGTGCCGACGAGGCCCAGGCCGCCGTGGCCGCCATCGAGGCGCTGGGCGGGCGGGCCGCCGCCCTGCAGCTGGACGTGGCGCGCAGCGCGGGCTTTGCGGACTTTGCGGCCCGCGTGCGCCAGGCGCTGGCCGATACCTGGCAGGCCGACCGCCTTGATGCGCTGGTGCACAACGCCGGCATCGGCATCAACGCGCCATTCGCCACCACCACCGAGGCGCAGTTCGATGAATTGGTCGCCATCCACCTGAAGGCGCCGTTCTTCCTGAGCCAGCACCTGCTGCCCCTGCTGCGCGACGGCGGCAGCATCATCCATCTGTCCAGCGGCCTCACGCGCTTCACCCAGCCGGGCTATGCGGCCTATGCATCCATGAAGGGCGGGGTGGAGGTGCTGACGCGCTACCTGGCGCGCGAGCTGGGGGCGCGCGGCATTCGCGTCAACACGGTGGCGCCGGGCGCGATTGCCACGGATTTTGGCGGTGGCCGTGTGCGCGACGATGCACAGGTCGGCGCGGCCCTGGCCAGCCAGACGGCACTGGGCCGCGTGGGCCAGCCCGACGACATCGGCCCCGTGATGGCCGCCCTGCTGCAGCCCGGCATGGGCTGGGTGCAGGGCCAGCGCATCGAGGCGTCGGGCGGCATGTTTCTCTGAAGGCGCCGGGAGGGCCGTCAGCGCAGGCGCTCGCGCGCCACCATGGACAGCAGCACGATGGCCGCTGCTGCGGCGATGTGGCCAAACCAGGCCACCAGCCCCAGCGACCAGGGCTCCACCTGCAGCGCCGCCCACAGCGACAGCGCCAGCAGCACCCAGCCGGCCGCGCGCAGGCGCCGGGTGCGGGCGGGTGGCAGTTCCTTGCCGAACAGGTCGCTCTGGTGGCGGTCCATCGCCAGGGCCAGGCAGGCGAAGGCGCCCAGGGCCAGCAGCTGACAGAACAGATGGGCCATGCTCATGCGCTGGTCTCCGCTGCGGCGGCCGCTGCTGTGGCGGCCACTGCCGTGACGGCTGCTGCAGTGGCGGCTGCCGTAGGCGCGGGCCGGGCGGCGCGCAGCGGTTTGGCCTTGGGCTGGTGGCGCTGGGTGCGCAGGGCCAGATGGGCATGCAGTGCGGCCAGGGCCAGCAGCATGAGGTCCATGCCGGCGAACACCCAGTCGCCCGCGCGCAGGCTGGTGATCAGGCCGCGCTCCGTGGTCAGCGCGTTGACCACGGGCAGCAGGGCCAGGGCGGCGGCGCCGGCCCACAGCAACTCGATCCAGGCCCGCTTGGCGGGCCGGCCCATCGCCCAGAACAGGGTGGCGCCCCAGGCGATGAACATGGCGTGCACCTCCCACTCGGCGCGCTGCGCCATCTCCACCGGCAGCAGGCGATTGGCCCAGAGCATGCCGGCCATGCCGATGGACAGGCCGGCGATGGTGGCGATGTTCAGCCGTTCCACGAGCCGGAAGCCGAAATGCGGCCTGTCCGGGTCGGGCAGCTTGCTGCGCCGCTTCACGTTCCACAGCACCAGTCCCGTTCCCACCATGGCCGTGCCCGCAAGGCTGACGATGAAGTACAGCCAGCGCGTGGGCAGGTCGCCGAAGCGGCCCATGTGCAGCGCATAGAGCACGCCGCGCGTCTCGGCGGCGGCGCCCACGCTGTCCTGTGCCTGCAGCAGCTGGCCGCTGACGCCGTCGAACATCATGAACTGCGGGCTGATGGAGACGCGGCCGTTCTCGCCGCGGATGGCGGTCACGCGCGCATTGGCATCGCCGGGCAGGTTGACGTTCAGGCGTTCCACCTGGCCCGCGCCCCAGCGCTGCTCGGCCTGGCGGACCATGTCGGCCAGCGGTGCCAGGGGCGCGGCCTGGCCCGAGGGCTTGCCAGCGGGAACAAAGGCACTGAGCTGCTGGCCGGCCACCACGCGCTGCTCGGGCGTCATGGTGGTGGCCAGATTGGCCCAGGGCATGTACATCAGGGCCAGGGTCACCAGGCCGGTGTACGTGATCATCAGGTGAAAGGGCAGGCCCAGCACGGACAGCGCGTTGTGCGCGTCCAGCCAGGAGCGCTGGCCCTTGCCCCAGCGGAAGGTGAAGAAGTCGGCAAAGATCTTCTTGTGCGTGATCACCCCGCTGACGATGGCCACCAGCATGAACATGGCACACAGCCCCGCCAGATAGCGGCCCCAGAGCACGGGCATGTAGTGGAACTGGAAGTGGAAGCGGTAGAAGAACTCGCCGCCGCGCGTCTCGCGCACCGGGCCTTCGAGGCGCGTGCCGGTGGCCGGGTCGAAGCGGCCGTTCTCGAAGCGGCGCCTGGCGCCCTTTTCGGTCTGCGGCGGGCTCCAGAACACCGTGGCCACCGTGCTGCGCGCATCGGGCAGGTTGATCAGCCATTGCGGGCTTTGCGGCGCCACATGCGCCATGGCGTCGCCGATCCGCTGGGCCACGAGCGCGGGCTCGCTCGCCTGGCTCTGGTGCGGCTGCTCGGGCTGCATCCACTGCGTGATCTCGTTCCTGAAATAGCTCACCGTGCCCGTGAGGAACATGGCGTAGAGGAACCAGCCCAGCAGCAGGCCGACCCAGGTGTGCAGGTCGGACATGGTCTGGCGGATGCCGGGCGCCTTGGCGGCTTTCGCGGGCTTGGCGGGCTTGCCTGCCGTGTTCGTGGTGTTCGTGGTGTTCGTGCTCATGCGCCCAGCCCCTTGCCCCAGGTCCACCACGCGGCAGGCGCCAGCACCAGGGCGGCGACCAGCAGCCCGGCCCAGGCGCGCCGGGCGCTGCGCACGGCAAACACCCAGATCACCGCGCCCGCATAGACGGCAAAGCTCAGCAAGGTGCCCGAGATCGCCGCCTGCGTGCGGTCTGCGGGCAGGGCCAGCACGGCCACGCTGGCCAGCGCCGCCACGGCGTAGCCGCCAAACAGCGCGGCGAGGATGCGGGAGATCAGCGGCCCGTAGTCACGGAACCAGTCATGGGTGCGGGCAAGAGTGGGAGATGGCATGGCACGGGGCCTGAAAAGGCTCGAAAAACGCTGGCCGGAGGGGGCGGCGGTGGCGCGGATGTTATTTGAGAATAAGTCCCATTACAAGCGGTGCAGTCAAGTGCGCCGCCACATCCAGCGCTGCCGCGCGCCAAGCGCCCCGGCGCTCAGCCCGCGGGCTGGCGCATGCGGGCCTGCAGGTTCTCGAAGATCTGGCGTGTCACGGGGCTGATCACATGGCTGCGGATGTACAGGCGGTAGGCCAGGTCCGGCAGCGGCGGCATGCCGTCGCCCGCGCCCAGCACGCGCAGGCCCGGGTCGAGCTGCTCCACGCCGCGCGCCGTCACGCCCAGGCCGGCGCGCAGCGCCGCGCGTATGCCCACGAGGCTGGTGCAGGTGTGGCGCGGCGTCCAGGCGATTCCGGCCGCATCCAGCGCATCGCAGCCCAGGCGGCGGAAGATGCTGGGCCCGTCGGCCATGACCAGGGGAACGGGCTTGCCCGGGTCATGGGCATAGCCCGCGCCGCACAGCCACACCGTGGGTGTGGAGCGCAGGGCAAAGCCCTCGAAGCCTTCATCCTCCCGGTTGGAGATGGCCAGGTCCAGCTCGCCCTGCTTGAGCGACTCCATCAGGAACGGGCTGCGCCCCACATGGATGTCGATCTGCATGCCCGGAAAGTTCAGCGCAATCTCCTGCAGCACGGGCGGCAGCATGTTGTCGGCCGCGTCGTGGGGTGCGCCAATGCGCACCAGGCCCTGCACCTGGCGGAGCTGCAGGTTGCGCAGCGCCTCGTCGTGGATGGCCAGCATGTGGCGCGCATAGCCCAGCAGGCGCTGGCCATGATCGGTGAGGCGTTTTTGCCGGCCCTGCTTTTCGAACAGCGCGTGGCCGATCTTCTCCTCCAGCCGCTGCATCTGCTGGGTGATGGCCGATTGCGTGCGCCCCATCTGCACGGCGGCGGCGGCAAAGCTGTCGTGGCTGGCAATGGCGGCCAGGGTGCGCAGCAGGTCCAGGTCAAGCGTCTCCATACTTCAATTTTATTGAAGTATTTATTGGGCATGCGTGGATTGTTGCGGGCCGGGCGCCTCACTACAGTGGACTTCAACGACGACAAGGAGCCCCCTTTGAACACCATCACCAACACCATCACCGAACAGCGCAGCGCCGCCGTGACAGCAGCCATCGACAGCATGAAGCAGGCCATTGGCGAGGACGCGGCCACGCGCGCCAGCCTGGACGCCGTGCTCCAGCAACTGCTGGGCCTGGCCGCGCGCCGCGACTTCTGGCAGCAGGCCGACTACGCTGCGCCCGAAGAGGGCGAGCACCAGGCGCGCTACCTGATCGCCGAGGACGCCGACCAGAGCTATGCGCTGTACCTCAACGTCATGCGCCCGGGCAAGCGCATCGTGCCGCACAACCACACGACCTGGGCCTGCATTGCCGCCGTGGAAGGCACGGAGCACAACCGCGTCTACGAGCGCACCGACGACGGCTCCGTCCCCGGCAAGGGCACGCTGCGCGAGACGGAACTTGTGGTGGTCGCACCAGGCCAGGGCATCGCCCTCATGCCCGAGGACATCCACTCCGTGGAGATCCAGGGCGAGCAGGTCATCCGCCACCTGCACATGTACGGCCGCGCGCTGGAGACGCTCAACGAGCGCACCAGCTACGACCTGGCCACCGGCACCTGCCAGACCATGGCCATCGGCGTGCAGACGCGCCGCTGAGCCCAGGCCTTCCGGCCGCTACCTTCCGCTTCCTGCCTTTTCACTGTCCATGCCGCAGCGCGCCCCACGGGGCGCGCGTGGCACGGCTTTGCCCGAAATTCCTTGCCGATCTTTTTCCCGGACCGCATGCAATGACCGCATCCATTGACGCCCACACCCTCAAATCCTGGCTGCACGACGGCCAGGAGATCGCGCTGCTCGACGTGCGCGAGCACGGCCAGTACGGCGAGTCGCACCTGTTCTACGCCACGCCCCTGCCCTACAGCCGGCTGGAGCTGGATGTGCCCCGCCTGGTGCCGCGCAGGCAGGTACGCGTCGTCACCTACGACGGTGGCGAGGGCGATGCCAGCGCGGGCGTGGCCGAGCGTGCCGCGCGCCGCCTCGAAGCCCTGGGCTATACCCATGTCGCCGTGCTCGAAGGCGGTGCCAAGGCCTGGAGCGCTGCGGGCTACACGCTGTTCGCCGGCGTGAACCTGCCTTCCAAGACCTTTGGCGAACTGGCCGAACACGCCTATGGCACGCCGCGCATCACGGCACAGCAGCTGGCGGCGCGCCAGGCGGCGGGCCTGCCCCTGGTGGTGCTGGACGGCCGGCCCGTCTCCGAGTTCCACAAGATGAACATCCCCGGCGCCATCTGCTGCCCCAATGGCGAGCTGGCGCTGCGCGTGAGCCGCCTGGTGCCCGATGCGGCCACGCCCATCGTGGTCAATTGCGCGGGCCGCACGCGCTCCATCATCGGCGCGCAGACCTTGATCAACCTGGGCATTCCCAACCCCGTCTACGCGCTGGAGAACGGCACCCAGGGCTGGTACCTGGCCGACCTGCCGCTGGAGCACGGCGGCACGCACCGCTATGGCGACGACTCGGCCAGCAGCGCGCTGCAAGCCCAGGCCCGCGCCCTGGCCGAACGCTTCGACGTGCCCGAGGTCGATGCCGACACCGTGCGCGCCTGGAGCCAGGATGCTGCGCGCACGCTGTTCCTGTGCGATGTGCGCACGCCCGAGGAATTCAAGGCCGGTTCGCTGCCCGGCGCCCAGCACACGCCCGGCGGCCAGCTCATGCAGGCCGGCGACCAGTACGTGGGCGTGCGCGGTGCGCGCCTGGTGCTGTTCGACAGCGATGGCGTGCGCGCCCCCGTGGTGGCCAGCTGGCTGCGCCAGCTCGGCCATGACGCCTGCGTGCTGCGGGGCGGCCTGCAAAGCGGCCTGGACCTGGCACCGGCCCAGCCGCTCCAGGTCCCCGCACTGGCAGGCATCACGGCGCAGGCCCTGCATGAGCGCATGCGCCAGGGCGAGGTGGCCGTGGTCGATCTGCGCGCGGGCATGAAGTACCGCGCAGGCCACATCGCCGGGGCCCGCTGGTCCATCCGCCCGTGCCTTGCCAGCGATCTGGCCGGCGAGACGCGCCAGATCGTGCTGGTGGCCGACGAGCCCGGCATGGCGCAATGGGCCGCGCTGGAGCTGCAGGGCGCCGCGCCGCTGCTGCTCGAAGGCGGCCTGGCCGCATGGCAGCAGGCCGGCCTGCCCGTCGAGGCCACGCCCGACAGCCCCACCGACGCCGAGTGCATCGACTACCTGTTCTTCGTGCACGACCGCCACGACGGCAACAAGGAAGCGGCACGCCGCTACCTGGCCTGGGAGACGGGCCTGGTGCCCCAACTGGACGCGCAGGAACTGGCCGCCTTCCGCCTGCCGGAGCCGGCAATGTCCTGATCCACGCAAAGAGCATCCGAACAGCCCAACACCACATAACGACAGGAGACAAGACATGTTCGCAACTCTCAACCTTGCCAGGATGCTGGCCGCCAGCCTCGCGGCCCTGGCCATGCTCTCGCAGGCCACGGCCGAGCCGCTGGCTGCGCGCAACGGCTATCCGGGCCAGCCGATCCGCTTCATCTCGCCCTTCCCGCCGGGCGGCGGCAACGACGCCAGCACGCGCTGGGTCACCACGCGGCTGACCGAGGCCACGGGCCAGCCCTCCGTGGTGGAAAACCGGGGCGGCGCAGGCGGCAACATCGGCGCAAAGGCCGTGGCCGAGGCCAAGCCCGATGGCTACACCGTGCTCACGGGCCAGGTCTCGCTGATGGCGGTGAACCCCGCGCTCTACAGCGCGCCGGGCTTCGATCCGCTCAAGAACTTCGTGCCCATCACGCAGATCAACGCGGCTCCGCTGGCCATCGTGGTCGCCTCGGCCTCGCCCCTCAAGAGCTTTGCCGACCTGGTGGCGCGCAGCAAGGGCGAGCCGGGCCGCGTCACCTATGCCACGCCCGGCAACGGCACGCTGTCGCACCTGGTGGGCGTGGTGCTGTCCAAGGAAAACGGCGTGCCCATGACCCATGTGCCCTACAAGGGCGCGGGGCCGGCCATCAACGATCTGCTGGGCCAGCAGGTCGATGTGCTGATCACCTCCACCTCGTCCGTGGCCGGCATGATCCAGGCGGGCCAGGTGCGTGCGCTGGCCGTCACCAGCCCGCGCCGCATCGGCGTGTTCGGCAAGGTGCCCACGCTGGAGGAACTGGGCCTGCGCAATGCGCGCTTCGAGGACTGGTACGGCTTCTTCGCTCCCGCCGGCACGCCGCCCGAGCGCGTTGCCTTCTTGCACGACGCCATCGTGCGCACCCTGCAACTGCCTGAAGTGACCAAACTCGTCGTCGATGGCGGCAGCGAAGTCGTGGCCAATACGCCCGAGGCCTTTGCCGCCCAGCTGCGCCAGGACATGGAGCGCTGGTCGCGCGTGGTCAAGCTCTCGGGCGCGAAGATCGACTGATGGCTGCCGAACACGCCCCCGTGCCTGGCGCCCCCGCGCTGGACCTGCAGACCCGGCTGCTGCATGCGGGCAAGCGCCCGGCCTATGCGGGCGGCACGGCCGTCAACCCGCCCCTGGTGCGCGCCAGCACCGTGCTGTTTGAGAGCACGGCACAGCAGCGCGAGATGCGCGAGCGCCGCGCCGGCGAGCGCATCTTCAGCTACGGCGCGCGCGGCACGCCCACCGGCTTTGCGCTGGAAGATGCCGTCAGCGAGCTGGAAGGCGCCCACCGCACGCGGCTGCTGCCCACCGGCCTGGCGGCCATCGGCATGGCCCTGCTCAGCTACCTGCGCCCCGGCGACCATGTGCTGCTGACCGACAGCGCCTACCAGCCTGTGCGCCACCTGGCCGGGCAATGGCTGCGGCCCTATGGCATCGAGTACGACTTCTTCGCGGCCGATGGCAGCGACGCCCAGGCGCGCATGCGCCCCAACACCCGCATGGTCTATGCCGAATGCCCGGGATCGCTGGTCTACGAGATGTGCGACCTGCCCGCGCTGGCCGCCATGGCCCATGCGCGCGGCGCCCTGGTCGTGGCCGACAACACCTGGGGGTCGGGCTGCCAGTACCGGCCGCTGGCGCTGGGGGCCGATGTCTCGGTGATGGCAGCCACCAAGTACCTGTCGGGCCACTCCGACGTGATGATGGGCACGGTGGCCACCACCGAGGCCGCCTGGGAGCCGCTGGCCGCGCGCTGCGATGCCTTCGGCATGGCGGTCAGCCCCGACGATGCCTGGCTGGTGCTGCGCGGCATGCGCTCGCTGGCCGCACGGCTGCAGATGCATGAGGCGCATGCGCTGGAGGTGGCGCACTGGCTGCAGCAGCACCCGGCCGTGGCCACCGTGTTCTGCCCCGCGCTGCCCACGCATCCCGGCCATGCGCTGTGGCTGCGCGACTGCCAGGGCACCAACGGCCTGGTGTCGCTGGAGCTGCAGCCCGGCACCGCCGAGGCCGCCGTAGACCGCTTCATCGACGGCCTGCGGCTCTTCGGCATCGGCGCCTCCTGGGGCGGCTACGAAAGCCTGGCGACGGCCGCGCACATGGCGCAGGCGCGCAGCGTCACCGACTGGAGTGCGCGCGGGCCCGTGGTGCGCCTGCACATCGGCCTGGAGTCGCCGCGCGACCTCATCGCCGACCTGGAGCAGGGGCTGGCGGCACTTTAGTGGATAACACGCTCTAGCGGCCTGCCTGAGCGCTCGCCAGCTCGCCGGCCAGCGTCTGCACCAGCGCGGCGGCCGGCATCTCGCGCGCCAGCGGCGCACCCTGGCCGGCCCAGTGGGCTGCGTAGTCGGAGCTGCCCTGGGCGGACGCCGCCTGGTGCAGCGCCTTGCCTGCGTCGTAGACGCGCGGGTAGTCGGGCAGGGGCTGGCCATGGCTGGCGCCCAGCGCATGCAGTCGGTTGACCATGCCGCGCGCCGGCCGGCCCGAGATGGCGGCGGTGATGCCTGTGTGGTGGGAGCGTTCGCTGCGCAGCTCGGCACGGTAGGCCGGGCTGGCGGACGATTCAGGGCAGAGGATGAAGGCCGTGCCCAGTTGGGCCGCGCAGGCGCCCAGGCCCAACGCGGCCGCAATGCCCTCGCCGTCCATGATGCCGCCCGCTGCGATCACCGGCAGGGCCGTGTTGCGGGCCAGCACACGCACCAGGGCGAAGGTGCCCATCATGCGGTCCTGCGCGGGATCGAACGTGCCGCGGTGCCCCCCGGCCTCCACGCCCTGGGCCACGATGGCATCGACACCGGCCTGCTCCACCTGGCGCGCCTCGTCCAGCGACGTGGCGCTGGCCAGGGTCACGACGCCGGCCGCGCGCAGCGCGTCGATGAAGCCCTGCTCAGGCAGCCCGAAATGAAAGCTCACCACGGCGGGCCGCTCCTGCAGCAGCATGGCCTGCAGCGCCGCGTTGCCGACGGCGGTGGCGTAGATCTCGTTCAGCGTGGCAGGCGGCGCGGCGCCGAAGCGTGCGAACTCGGGCGCCAGATGGGCCAGCCAGGCGGCCTCGCGCTGCGCATCGGCCCGGGCCGGCCGGTGGCAGAACAGGTTGACGTTGAAGGCGCCTGAGGTCAGCGCGCGCGTCTGCACGATCTGCTGGCGTGCCTGCTCCGTGCCGCTGGCACCAATGCCCAGCGAGCCCAGGCCGCCCGCATCGGTGACGGCTGCCGCCAGCGCGGGCGTGGACGTGCCGGCCATGGGGGCCTGGATGATGGGATGGCGCATGCCCAGTCGGGCCATCCATGCGGTCTTTGCGGTGCTCATACGACTCCTTGTTTCCTGTCTCGAATCCGCGCACTCATGCGGCGGCCTGTCGGCGCGCGCTGGCGCGGCTGGCGGCGATCATGAGCGTGCCCAGCAGCAGCGACACGCTGCCGATGACGAACAGACGCTGGTACGAGCCCAGGCCCGCATAGCTCCAGGCCATGAAATACCCCGACACGGCCTGCATCAGAGCAAAGGCCGCCGTCGCATAGCCCCACATGCGCTTGTGCTGCGCGGGGCCGATCAGCTGCATCAGGTAGCCCGAGGTGATGGCCGCCATGCCCGGCGACAAGGCGCCCACCAGAAAGGACGAGGTCGCATGCCCCGCAAATCCCACCCAGAACAGCGGCATGGCAATGGCCAGGGTCTTGACCGCATAGGCGCCCGTGGTCGTGCCCCACCAGCCAAAGCGCGTGGCGCACAGCGAGGCCACCAGCGGCCCGGCAATGGCGCCCAGGCCGAACACGGCCCACTGCGTGGAGGCATAGGCATCGCCCAACTGCAGCTCGCGCGCCAGGTAGTCCACCCAGAACACCGTGTGCGGCACAAAGCCGAAGGCGTCCGTCATATAGGCCAGCATCACCAGCACCACGGGCAGCGTCCACAGGGGGGCGGCGGGCGAGGGCCGGGCATGGGGCGTGATGGCGATGGGCGCAGGCACCGGCAGCCGCCGCACATGGCGCCAGCCCAGCCAGCCGGCCCAGGCGCAGACCGCCGCCAGCGCCCACCAGACGGCTCCCAGGCTCTGGCGCGCCAGCAGCGGTATCAGCGTGGCCGACAGCAGGGCGCCGGCACCTATGCCGCAGAACATCAGCGGCCCCAGGGCCGCGCGCCGCTGCACGGGCGTGGCCGCCAGGGCCACGGAGGGGCCCAGCACCATCAGGATGGCGCCGCCAATGCCCGAGATGCAGCGCCAGGCAAAGAACCAGGGCATGGGCAGCGGCCAGGCGCAGGCCGCAAAGCTCAGCGCCAGGGCCACCCAGCACCACAGCAGCACGCGCAGCGCGCCCAGGCGTTCGGCCAGCGGCGCGGCGGCCAGCGCGCCGATCAGATAGCCCAGCAGGTTGGCCGCACCCAGGTAGGCCACCTGCTCGCCGCTGAACCAGCCGGCATGCACCATCTGCGGCATCAGCGCCGTGTAGGCAAAGCGCGCCAGGCCGACGCCGCTGAGCGTGGCCATGAAGCCGGTCAGCAGCAGGGAAGTTTCGTTGCGTTGGATCACGGGAGTGGGCGCCATGCGGGGAGGATGGGCATACATTAGGCGCTGCCGCCCATCATGTCCAATGATTCAAAATGATGGCGTCGATCTCGATTGAAGATGGATGTCACTGGAGCCGCGATGCAACTGAAGTCCCTGCGCATGTTCCTGGCCGTCTGCGACAGCGGCAGCTTCGGCGCCGCCGCGCAGCAACTGCACACCGTGCAGTCCAACGTGACGGCCCATGTGAAAAAGCTCGAGGACGAGGCCGGCGTGCAACTGCTGGAACGCAGCGCGCCCGTGCACGCCACGCCTGCCGGCCGCCTGCTGGAGCAATACGCGCGGCGCATGCTGGCCGACCATGACGAGGCGCTGGCCCTGCTGCAAGGCAGCGCCCGGGCCGCAGGCGCGCTGCGCATAGGCTCCATGGAAACCACGGCCGCGCTGCGCCTGCCGCCGCTGCTGGCGCGCCTGCACCAGGCCCAGCCCGGCCTGGACCTGGAGCTGCGCACGGCCACCACGGCCGAGCTGCTGGCCGATCTGCTTGCCGGGCGGCTGGACTGCGCCTTCGTCTCCGGCATGCCGCCCCAGTCCCGCCTGCAGGGCTGGCGCGTCTTCGAGGAGGAACTGGTCCTGGTCACCGCCTTCGCGCTGCCGCGCTTTCCCGATGCCGCCCAGCTCAGCGCCGTGCCCTTCCTGGCCTTCCGCCAGGGCTGCAGCTACCGCCAGCGCATCGAACTGCTGCTGGCCGCGCGCGGCGTAGCGGCACGCATCATGGAAATGGGATCGCTGGACGCCATCCTCGGCTGCGTGGCCGCCGGCATGGGCTACGGCCTGCTGCCGCGCAGCGTGGTCCAGGCACAGCAGCACCGCTTCGGCGTGCACATCACGGCCCTGCCCGGCGCACTCGCCCAGGAAGTCGCCCGCGTGGAAACCTGGTTCGTCGTGCCCGCGCGCCAGGGCTGGTCGCCTGCGCTGCATGCGTGCGTGGAGGTGCTGGGGATCGACCAGGGGGTTGCGGCTGTCGATGCGCAAGGCCTGGTGCCTGCCGGCTCATGACGGCAACCGCAACACCCTCCGATACTGCATGGCCTCGGCCACATGCCCGGTCTCCACTGCCGCGCTGCCCGCCAGATCCGCAATGGTGCGCGCCACCTTGAGCGCGCGGTGGGTGCTGCGGGCCGACCAGCCCAGGCGTGCGGCGGCCTTGTGGGCGAAGGCCAGGGCCTCGGGCGACAGGCCCAGGTGGTCGTCCAGGGCCTGGCCCTGGAGCTGGTGGTTGGCACTGCCCTGGCGCTGCACGGCCAGCGCGCGGGCCTGGACCACGCGCCCGCGCACGGCCTCGCTGGTTTCGCCCGAGCGCGCGGCCAGCAGCTCCTGCGGGGGCAGGGCGCCGACTTCCACATGCAGGTCGATGCGATCCAGCAGCGGGCCGCTGATACGCGCCTGGTAGCGCGCCACCTTGTCGGGCGTGCAGCGGCAGCGCTGCACCGTCGACCCCCAATGGCCGCAGGGGCAGGGGTTCATGGCCGCGACGAGCTGAAAGCGCGCGGGGAATTCGCAGCGCTGGGCGGCTCTGGCGATGGTGATCTGGCCGGTCTCCAGCGGCTCGCGCAGCGCCTCCAGCGCACTGCGCGCGAACTCGGGGAATTCGTCCAGAAACAGTACTCCGTGGTGGGACTGCGAAATCTCGCCGGGACGCGGTGGCGAGCCTCCTCCGACCAGGGCCACGGCACTGGCCGTGTGATGCGGGCTGGCCGTGGGGCGCTGGCGCCAGCGCTCCGGCGTGAAGCGGCCGGCCAGGCTGGCGATGGCGGCGGCCTCCAGCGCCTCGTCATCGCTCATGGGCGGAAGCAGGTCGGCAAAGCGCTGGGCCAGCATGGACTTGCCCGAGCCCGGCGGCCCCACCAGCAGCAGGCCGTGGCCTCCGGCCGCAGCGATTTCCAGCGCGCGCCGCGCCTGCGCCTGGCCGCGCACCTCGGCCAGGTCCAGGCTGCTGCGCACTGGGGCAGCGGGCTGAGGCTGCACCGCATGCCAGCCCGGGCCGGGGCAGGACCGGACATCGCTGGCTGCCGACAGATCGTCGGTGCTGTCGATGTCATGGGCGCCATCGACTCCATCGGCATCCTCGCCGTTGTCCGTGTCGTCGGCACCGTCCGTGTCCTGCTCCGTCTGCACCAGGGCATTGGCCGAGCGAGTGATGAAGCGGCGCACCACGTCCAGCAGGTGGTGCGCGCAGAAAACCTGGGCCGACGGCACGAAGGCCGCCTCCTGCGCGCTGCCCGGCGGCAGCACCAGGCGGGCGCCGTCCTGCTGGCGGTGCAGGGCCAGGGCTGTGGCCAGCGCGCCGCGCACGGGCCGCAGCGCACCCGACAGCGACAGCTCGCCCGCGAATTCGTAGTCGGCCAGCGCATCGCCATTGATCTGGCCGCTGGCCGCGAGAATGCCCAGAGCAATGGGCAGGTCGAAGCGCCCCGAATCCTTGGGCAGGTCGGCGGGCGCCAGGTTGACGATGATGCGTTTGTTGCTCGGGAACTCCAGCCCGGAGTTCAGCAGCGCCGAGCGCACGCGTTCACGCGCTTCCTTGACCTCGACATCGGCCAGACCCACCAGCGTGAACGACGGCAGGCCGTTGGCCAGATGCACTTCCACAGTGACACGCGGGGCGGCCAGCCCCAGCAGCGCACGACTTTGAACCAGGGCCAGACCCATGGGCACCTCGCAGAAACGACAGACACAAAGCCAGACACAAAGGAAGAGGCCGCCAGCGGTGCGGCGGCCTCGGTGACCCAGTATGGCAACGGCCTTGGACCTTGTGGGCGGCGGGTGCGGCGCTGCCCCCAAATCTCAGAATGTTCTGACCCTTGCGGCGCAAAAATCAGAACAGCTTCACCAGCGCCGGAACGCTCAGCACGGCCGTGTAGTAGCCCATGAACTGCACGCCGGTGTTGAAGCCGAAGCCGCGTGACAGCAGGCCGCCGAGCAGGCCCATGGTCAGGATCACGAGCAGGCCCAGCAACTGGCCTTCCCAGACGCTGATGACGATGATCAGGCCCACGAAGGTGGCGATGATGGCCTCGTGGCTGACCCGGCGCGAGACGAACAGCGCCGCGCTGCGCGCGAAGTTCATGGCGAAGGGGTAGGACACGAGGGCCGCCAGCAGCACGGCCAGCATGCCGTATCCCAGGAACTCCCAGTGGCTGAGCAGGTTGTGCAGGTTGTTCACCTGGCCCGTGGCGGCATCGACGGTGAAGCGCGGCGGCGCGTTGAACAGCGGCGCGGCGGGGCCGGCGGCCACCGGGCTCAGCGGCAGGCCGAAGGCGATCAGCGGGATCAGCGCCTCGGCGATGTAGGTGGCCTCGGTCACGCCGTTGCGCGCGCTCAGCACCGTGGTCAGGCGGTGGTAGGCATGCTTGATGCGCGAGCCCACCAGCTCGCCCAGTACCACGGTCATGGCCACGGGGCTGAAGACGAAGGTGGCGCTGGAGATGGTGGCCGTGGCCAGGGTCCAGCGCGTCTGCACGCGGTCAAGCACCTTGAGCGGGTTGGGGAAGTAGCCCGACCAGCCCTTCACGTCGGGCGCCAGGTTGAACTGGCGCACCTTGTCGCGCAGCATGCGCTGGCGGCCGGCCGGCGAGATCACGGTGAACAGGTCGGCGATCAGCGGCCCGATGGCAATGCCCAGGAAGTAGCTGATGCTGAGCTTGACCTCGTACTTGGCGGTGAGGCTTTGCAGCGCAATGATGACGACCACGAACGGAATCAGCAGCATCACCGAGGCCCAGCGCCCCGCCGAGAAGTAGGCGATGAGGAGGGCGGCGGCCAGGAAGATCCAGGGCGCCGTCTTGGTGATCATGCTGCCGAAGGGCGCCAGCATCACGGCGAACAGCACGGCCAGCGGCACGGCGACAAAGGCCGCGACGATGCCGCCCGAGACCATCTTGCGCAGCGCGATGTGGGGCACGCCCAGCTTGCGCAGCATGTTGGCGTCCTGCAGCAGCGGCGTGGCCAGCGTGTCGCCGGGAATGCCCAGCAGCGCCGTGGGCACGGCATGCGTCATGTGCTTGGCCACGGCACCGGCCAGGAAGAAGGTGAACACGCCGGCGGGCGGCACGCCCAGCAGCACCACCAGCAGGGTGAGCGGGGCCAGCGTGGTGGTCTCGTCCGTGCCGGAGACCAGGCCGATGGCGGCGAACACCACGGCGCCTATCAGTCCCATGGCGGCTGCGACGGCGATGTCATTGGTCAGCAGGGTTTCCATCTCATGCCCTCCCGGCCTTGTCGGCGAACAGCTCGTAGAGCTTGAGCTCCTTGAGTTCCTGCACCACGGCGGGCGGCAGGTCCTGCACCGTGCCCAGACCGCCGGGCTGGCGGGCCAGTTCCTCCAGCACTTCGCGGCGCCATTCGGGGTCGTTCGAGGTGTCCAGCTCGGTCACTTCCCGCTTGGGCGGAAAGGCGCGTGCGCAGATCACGCCGGCGATCACGCAGCCGGCAAGGCCCGCGAGCATGGCGTAGGCGTGGGCCAGCTGGCGCGACTCGACCACCGTGGCCAGCCAGCGGCTGGCCAGGTAGAAGCCCAGCACGCTGATGCCGGTGCCGATGGCAATCGCCCAGGCCAGGTGGCGCAGGTCCACGGTGTCGCCCCAGACCTCGGCCAGCCGCCAGTCGGCGGGATCCTTGCTTGTCATGTGTGTCTCCTTGGGTTTTTGTTTGTGGGGCCGCGCGCTGGTCAGGCCCTGGCGCGCAGCGCGGCCAGCACTTCCAGCGCGCGGTCGGTGCGCACGTCGTGCTCGGCGGCCAGCTGGCGCGCCACGGCATCCACCTCGTCGCCCGTGGCGCCGGCCACCAGGGCGATGTTGCGGGCGTGCAGGGCCATGTGGCCGCGCTGAATGCCTTCGGTGGCCAGGGCGCGCAGGGCGCCCAGGTTCTGCGCCAGGCCCACGGCGGCGGCGATCTCGCCCAGCTGCTGGGCGGACTGCAGGTCCATGATCTTCAGCGCCAGGCGTGCCAGCGGATGGGTCTTGGTGGCGCCGCCGACCAGGCCGACCGGCATGGGCAGCTCGATGCTGCCGACCAGGGCGCCGCCGGCATCCTTTTCCCAGCGCGTCAGCGAGGTGTAGCTGCCGCTGCGGCTGGCATAGGCATGGGCGCCGGCCTCGACCGCGCGCCAGTCGTTGCCCGTGGCCACGATGACGGGGTCGATGCCGTTCATGATTCCCTTGTTGTGCGTGGCCGCGCGGTAGGGGTCGATGGCCGCGAAGGTATAGGCGTCCAGCACGCCTTCGATGATCTCCTCGCCGCTGCGCTCCTGCGTGGCCAGGGTCTGCGGCGTGAGCCGCACGCGGGCGCGGGCCAGCCGCAGGTCGGCCAGGTTGGACAGGATGCGCAGCCGCACGCTGCCGCCCGTGATCTGCTCGACCAGGGGCGCCACCGATTCGGCCATGGTGTTGACGGTGTTGGCGCCCATGGCGTCGCGCACGTCCACGATCAGGTGGACCACCAGCATGGGGCCGCGCGGCGTGTCGGGGAAGACGTGGACCTCGATGTCCTTGCAGCCGCCGCCCAGGCCGATCAGCACCTTGTCGCGGCTGTTGGCGCGCTCGATGATCTGCGCACGCGCCTGCAGCACGGCCAGGCGCGCGCCGTGCGGATCGGTCACGCCCAGCACCTGGACCTGGGCGCGCATCAGCGGCAGCGTGCTGGAGGTCTGAAAGCCCCCATCCTCGCGCGCCAGCTTGGCCATGTACGAGGCGGCGGCCACCACCGAGGGCTCCTCCACCGCCATGGGCACCAGCACGTCGCGGCCGTTGACGCGGAAGTTGCCCGCCACGCCCAGCGGCAGCTCGAAGCTGCCGAACACGTTCTCGATCATGCCGTCGGCCAGCGCCAGGGGCAGGGCGCCGGGGGCGGCGAGCAGGGCGCGCTCGGCATCGGACAGGCCGCAGGCATCGGTCAGGAAATCCAGGCGCTGGGCCGGGGTGAGGGCACGGAAATTGGGCAGGCGCGAATCGGCAACCATGGAAGACATCTCCTCGGATCAAAACTCTGGTCGCCGGACTGTAGGAAAACTGTACCGCTTTCAAAAGGTACAGTTTCGGGGAACAGTACCATCGCACTGCAACATGAACGGAGGGCGCATGGCAGACACCAGAGGGCGCTCGGCCCCCATTGCCGAGAAGCTGGCCGACCTGATCGGCCAGCAGATCGCCGACGGCGTGTACCGCCCTGGCGACAAGCTGCCCTCGCTGCGCGAGCTGGCGCAGCTGCACCGCTATGCCAAGAACACCGTGGTCTCGGCCTTCGATCTGCTGGTCTCGCGCGGCATCGTGGAGCCGCGCCGGGGCTCGGGCTTTTACGTGCTGGGCTCGGGCCGCGGTGCCCAGCGCACCGATGAGGACGCGGGCCAGCTGGGCCGCGCCATGGACATCGTCTGGCTGATGCGCGAGCAGCTCAAGACCCAGCCCGACTGCGTGGGCGTGGGCGACGGCTTTCCGCCCGTGGAATGGCTGGCCGACATGCGGCTGGACCGCTACCACCAGAAGGTGGTGCGCACGGGGCTGGGATCGCTGTTCCGCTACGGCAGCCGCTACGGCTATGCGCCGCTGCGCGACAGCCTGGTGCGCAAGCCGGGTGACTTCGGCCTGCAGGCCACGCCGGGCCAGCTGGTGCTGACCCACGGCGCCAACGAGGCCATGGACCTGGTCATCCGCTACTTCGTGCCGCCGGGGGCCACCGTGCTCGTGGACGAGCCCGGCTACTACCCGCTGTTCGGCAAGCTCAGGCTGGCCGGCGCCCATGTGGTCGGCGTGCCGCGCCTGGCCGACGGGCCCGACGTGGCCGCGCTCGAATCACTGCTGGCCCAGCACCGGCCGCGCCTGTTCTTCACGCAGTCGCTGGCCCACAATCCCACGGGCTCGGACATCTCGGCCGCCAAGGCCTACAAGGTGCTGCAGCTGGCCGAGCGCCACAACCTGCTCATCGTCGAGGACGACCCGCTGGCCGACTTCAAGCCCACCTCGGCCGTGCGCCTGTCCACGCTGGACCAGCTGGAGCGCACCATCTACATCGGCAGCTTCTCCAAGTCCTTCTCGGCCGCGCTGCGCGTAGGCTTCATCGCCTGCAACGATGCGCTGGCCAGCGACCTGGCCGACCTCAAGGCACTGATCCACGTCAGCGGCTCCGAGTACTGCGAGCGCATGGTGGACGTGATGCTGCGCGAGGGCCACTACGAGCGCCACCTGGTGCGCCTGCGCCACAAGCTGGGCCAGGCCACGGCCCAGGCGCTGGGCTGGCTCGATGCCCACGGCTGCGAGGTCTTTGCGCGCAGCCCGCAAAGCCTGTACCTGTGGGTGGCCTTCCCCGGTGTGCAGGACTCGCTGCGGCTGGCCGAGCAACTGGTGCCGCGCAAGCTCAGCATGGCGCCGGGCCGTGTCTTCCACGTCGATCCCTCGGCCGTCTCGCGCTGGTCGCGGTGCAACGTCAGCGCCATGCTCGATCCGAGGTTCCAGGCCGCGATGGGGCAGGTGCTGGCAGCAGACGGCCGAGTACAGTAACGCGTTGCCCGAGGAACAGGCCAAGCTGCGCCTGGATCAGGGTATTCGTATTGATCAGGCGGATGACTGGACGGAAAGATGCGCGGAAACCCATATTTCTTGCTGCTGGCCTGGCTCCTCGCAGCCTGTGCAATGGCTCCAGTCCAGGCGGGCCAAACGGACTCATCTTCAATATTGCAGCCCCTGGCGCGCCAGCAAGAGCCATTGGTGGGCAGCTACATGCATGTACTGGTCACCATGGAGGTGGCAGGTTCGAGCCAGGCTCTCAAGAAGGGTCCCGAGCCGGCTTTCAGGAGCCAGCAAGAAGAGATTCTTGCTGGGATCGAGGGCGAGTACATCCCTGCGGCGGTTTGGCGTGGTGCTGCGGGCCACATGGCTCTCTATGTCACGGATTCCGGACTCAAGAAGCTGTCTGAAAGTGGCTTGGTCAGTGCGATAAAGCCGGTGGTGGGCAACTTGGATATCTTCGATCCCGATGAGGAGCTCAAGAAGATCGAGCGGGAAATCAGGAAAAAGGGATCTGCCCTGATCAGCGTGGTGCCCGCATGCGTACAGGGCAAGGAGTCCGCGGGGGGCGCCGCTGGGCCTGACCCCTGCGGAGATATCGAAGTGAGGAAGCGCGCATTCATTGGCTCTTTGCATCCTGGGCACTTCAAGGGCTTTTGGATGGAGGGAACCATGGCCATGGGCCAGATGTGGGGCAAGGCCTATCCGCAGGGAAATCCGTCCGTCGACCTGGATGCACGAATCGAGGGGCTGTACGAACTGAAAAGCAGAAAGGATGTCCTGAGCCTCAATCTGGTCAACAGGGATTTGAAGCGTCTGGATGCCGACGTCCATATTCCCCGTGTTGCCTGGCATACCGCCGCTCTGGACTCCTTTCCGCATGGTGCGGGCGCCGTCGTCCGTATCGGCTTGAGGTCCTATCCTGGTTATGCACCAAGGATTTCCATGCTCACGGGAACGGAGCTCAGGGAACAGGAGGCGAGCGTACGCCGAGTGTTCATCGAGATCATGGAAGATCTTGAGCCCGGGTCCACCGAAGCACTTGACCTGAAACCTCAGATGTCTGGCCTTCTTCCGGTCGCAGAAGTACGTCTCAAGCGAGAGTCTTTCTTGCGCATGCATGCACATCCGGATCCTCGAATTGCGCGCGTTGACTGGGATACCTGGGTGCCCTTTCCCTGAGGCGGGTTTGTCATTGCAACCGGCTCGCCAACTCAGTGTCCGCTGGCCTGCGCGCGCAGCAGCGCGATGAAGCGCTGCTGCTCCTGCGTGGGCGCGTCATCGGTGCGGGTGAGGATGCCGAAGGGCGCCATGGGCACGTCGATGCAGACCGGCAGCGCCCTGACCAGGCCCATGCGCAGATAGTCCTTGAGCGCGGATTCGGACAGCAGCATCACGGCGTCGGTCAGTTGCACCAGTTGCTGCATGGAGTACACCGAGCTGCATTCGATGATGTCGGCGGGCGCGGGCAGCTCCAGGCGCTGCAGCAGCTGGTCGAGCGCGATGCGCGCGGGGCTGGTGGCCGGCTGCAGTATCCAGGGCCAGTCGCCGACAAGCTCTTGCCAGCCCAGCTTGCGCCGGCGTGTCAGCGGATGGCCGCTGCGCACGACGACCAGCAGCCGCTCGTTGCCCAGTTCCTCGAAGCTGTAGCTGCTGCTGTGGGCCGCAGGGCTGCGCCGCGCAATGGCCATGTCGATGCGGCGCTGGTCCAGCAGACGCAGCACCTGGTCGCTGGTGTCGCCCATGATGCGTAACCGCAGCTGCGGGCTTTGCGCCTTCATGCGGGCCACGGCCGTCATCACCAGGTCGGGTGCGGCGCCCATGATGGTGCCGATGGACAGGTAGCCGTAGCCGCCCTGGCGGCGCGCGGCCAGGTCTTCGGCGCAGCGGTCCAGGCTGTTGAGCGAAGCCTCGGCAAACCGCACCAGCTGCGCGCCCAGCGCCGTGGGCCGCATGCCGCGCGGCAGGCGCTCGAACAGCTGGCAGCCGAACATGTCCTCGATCTCGCGCAGCATGCGCGTGGCCGCAGGCTGGGACATGGCCAGGCTCAGCGATGCGCGGTGCAGGTTCAGGCTCGATCCCAGCGCCACCAGCATGTGCAGGTGCTTGTAGCGCAGACGGTTGAGCAGGCTGCGGTGCAGCACGGGCGGGTCGGATTCGGGCGTGTTCGCAGGCATAAGCACAAGGTATCGGATGTGACCGAAATTCGATTTGTTGAGCATCGATCATGCGCCGTACATTGGCCCTGCGACAAGAAAAAACAGACCCAATCCAGGAGACAAGACATGCACAGCCCATCGCCTGTTTCATGACGCGCTGATGCGGCCGGCACCAACGCCGCGGCCGCGCTCGCACCTTCACAAAGCACGCCTTCAGCGCTCCGGACGACCGGGCGTGGTGGCCTCTCATTGCCTGCAAGGAAAGTCATGAAAAAACTCCCCGCTCCCCTGCTGGCCAGGATCTCCTGGCGCCTGCTGCCCTTTTTGCTGCTCATGTACATCATGGCCTTCCTGGACCGGGCCAACGTGGGCTTTGCCAAGGTGGCCTTCCAGGCCGACACCGGCATCAGCGATGCGGCCTTCGCCTTTGGCGCGGGCGTGTTCTTCGCGGGCTATGCGCTGCTGGAAGTGCCCAGCAACCTGATCATGCACCGCGTAGGCGCACGCATGTGGATGTGCCGGATCATGGTCACCTGGGGCCTGGTGTCGGCGGCCATGATGTTCGCCCACGACCAGACCACGTTCTACGTGCTGCGCTTTTTGCTGGGCGTGGCCGAGGCGGGGTTCTTCCCCGGCGTCATCCTGTACCTGACCTACTGGTTCCCGGCAGCGCACCGCGCGCAGGCCATGGGCTTTTTCTACTTCGGCGCGCCGCTGGCATTCATCTTCGGCAGCCCGCTGTCGGGCCTGCTGCTGGAGCTGGACGGCATGGGTGGCTGGCACGGCTGGCAGTGGCTGTTCGCAGTGGAGGGGCTGATGGCCGTGGCCGTGGGCATCTGGGCGTATTTCCACCTGGACAACCGCCCCGCCGACGCCACCTGGCTCAGCCGCGAGGACAAGGCGCTGCTGCAGGACATTCTCGACAGCGAAGAGCGCGCCAAGGGCGGCCACGGCCACAGCCTGCTGGCCGCGCTGTGCCAGCCGCGCGTGCTCTACCTGGCGCTGATCTACCTGCTGATCCAGGCCAGCGTCTATGGCGTGGTGTTCTACCTGCCCAGCCAGGTGGCGGGCCTGCTGGGCACCAAGGTGGGCCTGCTGGTGGGCGTGGTCTCGGCCATTCCCTGGCTGTGCGCGCTGCTGGCCGCCTGGTGGATTCCGGGCCATGCCGAGCGAACAGGCCAGCCGCGCGGCATCGCCAGCTTGACGCTGGTGATGGCTGCCGTGGGCATGGCTGCATCGGTGAGTTTCTCCAGCCCCCTGCTGGGTGTGGCCGCGCTGTGCCTGGCGGCGGCCGGTTTCATCGCCGTGCAGCCCGTGTTCTGGACCTTTCCCGCCAACACGCTGGCCGGCGCTGCGGCCGCTGGCGGCATCGCCTTCATCAACTCCCTCGGCGCCGTGGGCGGCTTCATCGCCCCCATCGTCAAGAACTGGGCCGAGGGCTTTTTTCACTCCCCGGCGGCCGGCCTGTACCTGCTGGCCGGCACCACGCTGCTGGCTGCGGCCCTGGTGCTGGGCGTGCGCGCACGCCTGGCGCCGGCCCTGGCCGCACCGTCGGCCGCCTGAACCACTTGCACACGGAGAAAAGCCATCCCATGACACAGATCCCCACCATCAAGCAGGTGCGCGCCTTCACGCTCAAGGGCGGCGGTGCCGACTACCACGACCAGTCCGACGGCCACTGGATCGACGACCACATCGCCACGCCCATGGCCAAGTACCCCGAGTACCGGCAAAGCCGCCGCAGCTTCGGCATCAACGTGCTGGGCACGCTGGTGGTGGAGATCGAGGACAGCGCCGGACGCGTGGGCTTTGCCGTGACCACGGGCGGCGAGCCTGCGGCCTACATCGTCGAAAAGCACCTGGCCCGCTTTCTCGAAGGCGCCCGGGTGACCGACATCGAGCGCATCTGGGACCAGATGTACCTGTCCACGCTGTACTACGGCCGCAAGGGCATCGTCATCAACACCATCTCGGGCGTGGACCTGGCGCTGTGGGACCTGCTGGGCAAGGTGCGCGGCGAGCCCGTGCACCAGCTGCTGGGCGGCGCCGTGCGCGACGAGCTGCAGTTCTACGCCACGGGCGCGCGGCCCGACCTGGCACAGAAGATGGGCTTCATCGGCGGCAAGATGCCGCTGCACCACGGCCCGGCCGAAGGGGAGGAGGGCCTGCGCCGCAATCTGCAGGAACTGGCCACCATGCGCGAGCGCGTGGGCCCGGACTTCTGGCTCATGCTGGACTGCTGGATGAGCCTGGACGTGAACTACGCCACGCGCCTGGCCCATGGTGCGCAGGCCCATGGCCTCAAGTGGATCGAGGAAGCCCTGCCGCCCGACGACTACTGGGGCTACGCGGCCCTGCGCAGGAACGTGCCCACTGGCATGCTGGTGACCACGGGCGAGCACGAGGCCACGCGCTGGGGCTTTCGCCAGCTGCTGGAGATGGGCTGCTGCGACATCATCCAGCCCGACGTGGGCTGGTGCGGCGGCATCACCGAGCTGCTCAAGATCTCGGCCCTGGCCGATGCCCACCAGGCTCTGGTCATCCCGCATGGCTCCAGCGTCTACAGCTACCACTTCGTGGCCACGCGCCACAACAGCCCGTTTGCCGAGTTCCTGATGATGGCCCCCAAGGCCGACGAGGTCGTGCCCATGTTCCATCCGCAGCTGCTGGGCGAGCCCGTGCCCGTCAACGGCCGCATGCGCCTGTCGGCGCTGGACAGGCCTGGCTTCGGCGTGGAGCTCAATCCCGAGTGCGCCCTGCACCGCCCGTACACGCACTGAAGGAGCCCGCCATGCAACTGCCTGCCAACCCCTTCAAGGCCGCGCTGCGGCGCGCCGAGCCGCTGTACGGCATCTGGGCCGGCTTTGCCACGCCCTATGCGGCCGAGATCATCGCCACCACGGGCTACGACTGGATGCTGGTCGACGGCGAGCATGCCCCCAACACCGTGCCCACGCTGCTGGGCCAGCTGCAGGCCGTGGCGCCCTACGCCACGCACCCGGTGGTGCGCGCCGTGCAGGGCGACACCGTGCTCATTAAGCAATTGCTGGACGTGGGCGTGCAGACGCTGATGGTGCCCATGGTGGAGACGGCCGAACAGGCGCGCGAACTGGTGCGCGCCATGCGCTACCCGCCCCACGGCGTGCGCGGCGTGGGCGGCGGCCTGACGCGGGCCACGCGCTGGGATGCCGTGCCCGACTACATCCGCACGGCGCATGAACAGCTGTGCCTGATCGTGCAGATCGAATCGCCCCGGGGCGTGGCCCATGCGGCCGAGATTGCGGCCGTCGATGGCGTGGACGCCGTCTTCATCGGCCCGGCCGACCTGTCCACGGGCATGGGCCATGCGGGCGACGCCAGCCAGGGCGAGGTGCAGGACGCCATACGCCGTACCGTCGAGGCCACGCTGGCCGCCGGCAAGGCCTGCGGCATCCTCGCGCCGCGCGAGGAGGATGCGCGCCGCTATGCGGACTGGGGCTGCCGCTTCATCGCCGTGGGCATCGATATCAGCCTGCTGCGCCAGGCTGCGCTGGCCAACCTGGGCCGCTATCGCGGCACCGAACAGCCGACCTCGGCATCCCGCACCTACTGACACCAAGGAGAACTCCATGGCATCCCTTCCTGTGCTGCGTAATTTCATCGCCGGCAGCTTCACCGACAGCGCCGAACTGCATGAGGTGACCAACCCCGCCACGGGCGCGGTGCTGGCGCGCTCGCCCCTGTCCAGCCAGACCGATGTGGACCGTGCCATTGCCGCCGCGCGTGGCGCCCACAAGGCCTGGGCGCGCCGCCCGGCCGTGGAGCGCGCACAGTACCTGCGCCGCGTGGCGGCCCGCATCCGCGACAACGCCGCGCGCATTGCCCGCACCATCACCGAGGAGCAGGGCAAGGTCCTGGGCCTGGCCGAGGTGGAGGTGAACTTCACCGCCGACTATCTGGACTACATGGCCGAATGGGCGCGCCGCATCGAGGGCGAGGTCATCACCAGCGACCGGGCCAACGAGCAGATCTTTTTGCTGCGCAAGCCGCTGGGCGTGGTCGCGGGCATCCTGCCCTGGAACTTTCCCTTCTTCCTGATCGCCCGCAAGATGGCGCCGGCCCTGCTCACGGGCAACACCATCGTCATCAAGCCCAGCGAGGAAACGCCCATCAACTGCCACGCCTTCACCGAGCTGCTGGCCCAGTGCGAGCTGCCGGCCGGCGTGTTCAACGTGGTCTATGGCCAGGGCGGCACGGGCGCTGCGCTGGCCGGCCATGCGGGCGTGGACATGGTCAGCTTCACGGGCAGCGTGGGCACGGGCGAGCGCATCGCGGCAGCCGCCGCGCCCCACATCACCAAGCTCAACCTGGAGCTGGGCGGCAAGGCCCCGGCCATCGTGCTGGCCGATGCCGACCTGGACCTGGCCGTGCGCGCCATCCGCGACTCGCGCATCATCAACACCGGCCAGGTCTGCAACTGCGCCGAACGCGTCTACGTGCAGCGCCAGGTGGCCGACGAGTTCACGGCCCGCATCGCCCAGGCCATGGCCGCCACGCGCTACGGCGACCCGATTGCGCGGCCCGACGTGGAAATGGGCCCGCTGATCAACCAAAAGGGCCTGGACAGCGTGCAGGCCAAGGTGCGCCAGGCCATCGCCGACGGCGCGCAACTGGTCACGGGCGGGCAGGCCGCAGACCTGGGCGCGGGCTTTCACTTCCAGCCCACGGTGCTGGCCGGCTGCCATGCCGGCATGGAGATCATGCGCAAGGAAATCTTCGGCCCCGTGCTGCCCATCCAGGTGGTGGAGGACCTGGACGAGGCCATCGCCCTGGCCAATGATTGCGAGTACGGCCTGACCTCGTCGCTGTACACGCGCGACCTGTCCAAGGCCATGCAGGCCATGCGCGAGATCGACTTCGGCGAGACCTACATCAACCGCGAGAACTTCGAGGCCATGCAGGGCTTCCATGCGGGCGTGCGCAAGTCCGGCGTGGGCGGGGCCGACGGCAAGCACGGCCTGTACGAGTACACGCACACGCATGTGGTGTACCTGCAGGGGTGAGCCAACGGTTCGCCTATCGCTTCACGGTGGCTGACGTTATGAACCGGGCAATGGTGCTGGAAACCCCGGGCACTAGCGGCAGCCCCTCCTTGTCATAGGTTGCAAGATTGGCAGCGCGATCGTTGGTCTCCACCTTCTTGAGCACATGGTTGGTGGCGGGCAACAGCACAAGCTTGGCGTTCGGTGCAGCCTTGGCCAGACGCTGAGCATCCTTTGGCTTGATCTGCAGGTCGCGCTCACCTTGAATGATGAGCACGGGTTTGGAATAGCCCGCTATCAGGCGAGCGGGGTCCAGCGCGAAGGTGTTGATGAGAAAGCCTTGTACGCTGGCATGGAACATGGTGTTGAGCGGCCTGTCCATCTGGCGGGTATCCACGCGCCTGCCTGCTTCCAGAGCATCGATGACCGGTAACGCCTGGTCCAGGATCGGTGCATTGGCGGGGTCTTCCTTGAGCTGTTCCCGAAGCGTCTGCCCCATTGGGCGACCAGGAGCTGCTACCAATATCAGTCCGCAGATATCGGAGCGGCCCTGGCCAGCCTCCAGAGCGACCAGTCCACCTTCACTGTGTCCCAGCACCCAGACGCATTGGGCACCGGTCTCGCTGCGGATGGCGTCCACCCAGTGGTGCACATCTTCGGCATAGGCCTGGATGGTCACGGCATTGGGGTCCTCCACGGCCTTGTAGCTTTCGAACATGCCACGTTTGTCGATGCGTACGGTGGCAATGCCCTGGGTGGCCAGTTCCTGTGCGAGCAGTTGGTAGGTCGA
Organism: Delftia acidovorans NBRC 14950; assembly: GCF_001598795.1. Lineage (GTDB taxonomy): Bacteria > Pseudomonadota > Gammaproteobacteria > Burkholderiales > Burkholderiaceae_C > Comamonas > Comamonas acidovorans. Next base: position 52,843 of record NZ_BCZP01000015.1, read on the forward strand.
GGCTTTGAGGCCGAACGGGCTGTTGCCGTTGCGGTCAGTGGGGCCTGAGCCGGGGACGATCAGTACGACCGGCGGCGCGCTTTGGCTCGGCGTCAGCAGAACTCCCCGCAGTGGGTCAAGTGGCCCCGTTGCCTGCAGCGGCTTTTCGCCAAGGACGGCCGTGGCCGGTGCGGCCATGGTGGTACTTGCGCAGATGGCAGCCGCCAGGCCGAGGAGTAGAGCTTTCATGGGAAAGGCCGCAGAGTTGATCTGCGTGCCATTGGAGCATGCTTGTCTGTCGGCCCTGTCAGGTCGAAGCCGTGCGCTTGCGGTTGCGCGGCGCCTTGGGCGGCGGGCTGCTGGCCTCCAGCTCCCGCGCCCGCGTGCGGATGCGCGCAAAGGCGCTGGCCATGGCCTGCAGCTCGGGCTCGGGCACGGCGTCCATGAGCTCGCGGTTGATGGCCTGCACCTGCGGGAACAGCTCGGCATGCAGGGCGCGGCCCGTGTCGCTCAGGCGCAGCAGCGCGCGGCGCGCATCGCCCACCTGGCTCTCTTTCCACAACAGCCCCTTGGCCAGCAGCGCCGTGACCGCGCGCGAGGTGCGCGTGCGGTCCAGTTGCGCCTGCTCGGCCAGCTGCGAGGGCTGCAGCTGCCCGGCCTCGGCCAGCAGGCAGAGCATGCGCCACTCGCGCCGCGTAATGCCGTAGCGGCCCTCGCACAGGCGCACCACGCGGCTGCCAGCGGCCGCCTGCAGCCGCGCCAGGTGGTAGAGGAACATGTCGTCGAGCACGGCGGGGTGGCGCCAGCGGTGGAGGTCGGTCATGGACTCGCGGGCCGGTTTCGGGTTTACGCTAGGGATGATGGATTAGATGCATTGTCGGCGGCCTGCGTACATTGGCCGCAAGACAACGACAAGGAGACAAGTATGCCCAGCCCCCTCGCAGCCCTGGCGCGTGCCGCCCTGGCTTTGGTCGCCGCCGGCCTGTGCGCGGCGCCCGCCCTGGCCCAGGAATGGCCCAAGGCCAAGCCCATCCGCATCGTCGTGCCCAATCCGCCGGCCGGCCCGTCCGACATCTCGCTGCGCCCCGTGGCCGCCGCCATGCAGGCGGCGCTGGGCCAGGCCGTGGTCGTGGACAACAAGCCCGGCGCCAACGGCAACATCGGCGCGGCCGAGGTCGCGCGCTCCGCGCCCGATGGCTACACCTGGCTGTGGGCCATGGACCCAGTGCTCACCGTCAACCCCCATGTCTACAAGAACATGGGCTACAAGGCCGACGCGCTGGAAACCCTGGTCGTGGCCGCGCGCTTCTCGCAGACCCTGGTCTGCGGCCCGGGCACGGGCTTCAAGTCCGTCAAGGACATGGTGGCCGCCAGCAAGACGCGCGAGCTGACCTATGCCTCGGGCGGCGCGGGCTCGCCGGGCCACCTGGTCATGGAATCGCTGCTGGCCACCTCGGGCGCCAAGATGGTCCACGTACCCTACAAGGGACCGGCGCCGGCCATGCAGGACCTGCTGGGCGGCCAGGTGGACTGCGGCTTCCTGGCTGGCCCCACGGTCTTCCCCCAGGTCCAGAGCGGCAAGCTGATCGCCCTGGCCACCTCGGGCAAGACGCGCTCGGCGCTGGCGCCCGAGCTGCCGACCATCGCCGAATCGGGCTTTCCCGAGTTCGACGGCACCTTCTGGATCCTGCTGGCCGCACCCAAGGGCGTGCCGCCCGCTGTGCAAAAGCGCTTTGTCGATGCCATGAACGAGGCCATCCGCGCGCCCGAGCAAAAGGAACGCGCCAAGGCCCTGGACATCGAGATGGTCGGCTCCACCGTGGCCGAGGCCCAAGCGCGCGCCAAGGGCCAGTCCGCGCAGTGGGCCGCCCTGGTCAAGCGCATCCACCTGACCAACGACTGAAGCCGCCACTAGGGCCTGTGGCCCTGAGGCACCGCCGTTTTGGCGATACTCCCTTTCCCAACGCATCCACTGTCTTCTGGCTCCCATGGCAACCCAGCGCCCCAATCTGATCTTCATCCTGGCCGATGACCTCGGCTATGCCGACCTCGGCTGCACGGGCGCGCGCGATGCGCACAGCCGCGCCACCGATGTCTCGCCCCGCCTGGACGCCATGGCCGCGCAGGGCATGCGCTTCACGCGCGGCTATTCCAACTCGGCCGTGTGCTCGCCCACGCGCTTTGCCCTGGCCACGGGCCGCTGGCAGTACCGCCTGCGCGGCGCGGCCGAGGAGCCGATCGCCAGCGTCCACGGCGACAAGGTGCTGGGCCTGCCGCCCGACCATCCCACCGTGGCCTCGCTGCTGCGCGACGCCGGCTACGCCACCGCCCTGGTCGGCAAATGGCACCTGGGCTACCCGCCGCATTTCGGCCCGCGCATGTCGGGCTACGAGGAGTTCTACGGCTTTCACGCAGGCGGCGCCGACTACTTCGCCCATTGCGACCCGCGCGGCCGCCCCGACTTCTGGATCAACGAGGAGCCGCACGAGGAAGAGGGCTACCTCACCGACCTGCTGAGCCGCCGCGCCGTGGACTTCGTCGAGCGCCAGACCGCCGACAAGCCCTTCTACCTGTCCCTGCACTACAGCGCCCCGCACTGGCCCTGGCTCACGCGCGACGACCTGGAGGAATCGCGGCGCATCGGCGGCTTCGGCAAGCACACCGACGGAGGCACCATCGAGACCTACCAGCGCATGATCCACCACATGGACGAAGGCATTGGCTGGGTGCTGGACGCGCTCGAGAAAAAGGGCATGGCCGAGAACACGCTCATCGTCTTCACCAGCGACAACGGCGGCGAACGCTTCTCCAACAACTGGCCCTTCATCGGCCAGAAGATGGACCTGCTCGAAGGCGGCATCCGTGTGCCCCTGGTGGCGCGCTGGCCCGAGCGCATGCCGTCGGGCATCGTCAGCGATACGCCCAATCTCACCATGGACTGGTCAGCCACCTTCCTGGCCGCCGCCGGCGTGCACGGCCACGCCGACTACCCGCTGGACGGCATCAGCCTGCTGCCCCTGATGGAAGACGGCACCTGGAACCCCGAGCGCGACCTGTGCTGGCGCATGAAGCACCGTGCCCAGCGCGCCCTGGTGCGCGGTGACTGGAAATACCTGCAGATCGAAGGCGTGGAATACCTCTTCAACGTGGCCCAGGACCCGCGCGAACGCGCCAACCTGCGCGACCGCGAGCCCCAGCGCCTGGCTGAACTGCGCCAGGCCTGGCAGCAATGGGATGCTTCACTGCCGCCCATTCCGGAAGAAGCCAAGGTGTCGCTGGTGTTCAGTCGGCAGGATCTGCCTTCGGCCACCTTCTGAGGCCCGGACGGCGCAGGCAGCAAGTAGGTGGTGCTCAGCCTTGCGCCGCCTTGTCTTCTTCCTGGATGGCGTCGTTGTCCATCGTCAAATAGACCAGCACCAGCAGCAGCGTGATGAAGAAGCGGAAGGCATCGGGCACGCCATTCCACTGCTTGGACATCCACATGCCGAACCACTCGCCGCCCACGGACATGAAGCCGACCTGCCAGGTCAGAAAGCCCAGGGTCAGCCCCGCCACCGCCCATGACTTCGCGGCGCGGAAGGCCCGGGTGCCGGCCTGTCGCGCCTGCAGCAGCCGCCAGCCGCCGATCCAGCACAGGACGGCGGTCGTCGTCTCCAGTGCAATGATGCCGATATAGCCCGCATGGTGCACCCAGGGCGTCTGGATGGCGCGGTACATGATCCCGTTGCCGGGGAAGGTCGTGTCCATCAGGAAGACGTGGTGCACGAAGGCGAAGTTGGTTGCGTAGTCGGTGATGTTGCCGAAGGCGACCAGGGACGCGGAAAAGGCCATGGCAAGCACCATGGCGGATTTGGACAGGCGAATAAACATGAGGAACTCCGTATGGGCGGGCGCGCGCAGGCCTGCATGCCGGCGCACCGGCACGCATGGAGGCGACCCGTAGACAGGGGATGACGCCAGCCGTGGTGGGGGCTGGCAAACAGACGTGCGGACGCACGAAGGCGCGGAGATCGGGACTGGAAAACCTGAAGCCGGCAGTGCGTCTGGGAAACGCCCACACCAACTGGATCGAGTGCCACGCCAGGAGGGAGCCGCAATTGTGGGGGGTGGCATTGATGCGCGTCAATCTGGCGCTGCCGGCAAGCACATCGGATCTGGCTGCACTGTTTTGGTGCAATACGCCATTGCAGCCATGTGAGCGACCGCTATCACCGTAACGGTGCAGAATTTCTGCACAAAGCCGGTGCATGCGAGGATGCTGCGGTGCCGCATTGGTGAGTCGGAAGGCGCACCACCGAGCAAAAAAGACTGGCACGGTCCGTGCTTAACCCGGTTGTCACGAAATTTTTCAAACCGGAGGATCCCATGTCCCGTGCCAGCCTCAAGTCGCTCGCCATCGCCTGTGTCGCCATCGCTCCGCTCTGGGCCCACGCCCAGCTCACAGCCAATGTGTCGCTGACCACGAACTACAAGTTCCGTGGCCAGGACCAGGACACGGGACGCAACAAGGCCGTCAAGCCTGCCCTGCAAGGCGGTTTCGACTACACCTTCGGCGACAGCGGCTGGTACATCGGCAACTGGAACTCCAGCGTGGACTGGCTCCCCCGCAATTCGCTGGAAACCGATTTCTACGGCGGCTACAAGTTCAAGGCCGGCGAGGTGGACCTGGACTTCGGCGCGCTGCAGTACCTGTACTCGGGCAATTCCAGTGGCAACACCACCGAGCTGTATGGCGCGGCCACCTATGGACCGTTCACGGCCAAGTACTCGCACACCGTGTCCAAGGACTACTTCGGCTGGGCTGGCGAGAAGGCCGGCTCGGGACTGTCGGGTCGCAACACCGGCTACCTGTGGCTGGGCTTCACCCAGGAAGTGATGCCCAAGGTGACGGTCAAGGCATCGCTGGGCTTCACCCGCTTTGCCAGCGACATCAAGGGCCTGGGCGTGCCCAACTATATGGACTACAGCGTGGGCGGCGCCTACGATTTCGGCGACGGCGTGTCGCTGGGCGCGGCCGTGACGGGTGCGAACAAGAAGTCGTACTTCGGTGACGTCAACAAGGCGCGCCTGATCGTGACGCTGACCAAGACCCTGTAACCGGACCTGAGGAGCAAAGCATCATGAAACTGGTGACCGCCATCATCAAGCCCTTCAAGCTCGACGAGGTGCGCGAGGCGCTCTCCGACATCGGCGTGCAGGGCATCACCGTGACCGAAGTCAAGGGCTTCGGCCGCCAAAAGGGCCATACCGAGCTGTATCGCGGCGCGGAATACGTGGTCGATTTCCTGCCCAAGCTGCGCCTGGAGGCCGCCGTGCCCGATGCGCTGGTGGACCAGGTGATCGATGCCATCGAGGCCGCTGCGCGCACCGGCAAGATCGGTGACGGCAAGATCTTCGTGCTGCCCATCGAGCAGGCCGTCCGCATCCGTACCGGCGAGACCGGCGACAGCGCACTGTGAGTTTCAACCCCTCGTTTCCCGAAAGACTGCCATGACCAAACGACTTCTTTCCATGGGCCTGGGGCTGGGCCTGCTGGCCGCAGGCGCCGCTGCCCTGGCACAGGAGCCCGCCGCCGCTGCAGCCGTTGCCGATGCGGCCGCTGCAGCTGCCCCCGCCGCCGCGGCCGCAGCCGAGGCGCCGGCCCCCGCACTCAGCGCCGGTGACACGGCCTGGATGCTGACCTCGACCATGCTGGTGATCCTGATGGTGATCCCGGGCCTGGCACTGTTCTACGGCGGCCTGGTGCGCACGAAGAACATGCTGTCCGTGCTCTGCCAAGTGTTCGTGATCTTCTCGCTGATCACGCTGCTGTGGGCCGTCTACGGCTACTCGCTGACCTTTGCGGGCGAAGGCAACTTCTTCGGCGGCTTCAGCAAGATCTTCCTCAAGGGCATCGCGCCCGACACGCTGGCCGGCGCGCTGCCGACCATTCCCGAGTACGTGTTCGTGGCCTTCCAGTCCACGTTCGCCGCCATCACCGTGGCCCTGATCGTCGGCGCCTTCGCCGAGCGCATCAAGTTCTCGGCCGTGATCCTGTTCTCGGTGCTGTGGTTCACCTTCAGCTACATCCCCATGGCCCACATGGTCTGGGGCGGCGGCCTGCTGGGCAAGGACGGCGCGCTGGACTTCGCCGGCGGCACCGTGGTGCACATCAACGCCGGTATCGCCGGTCTGGTGGGCTCCTACATGCTGGGCAAGCGCATCGGCTTCGGCCGCGAGGCACTGCCTCCGCACAGCCTGACGCTGACCATGGTCGGTGCCTCGCTGCTGTGGGTCGGCTGGTTCGGCTTCAACGCCGGCTCGGCAGGCGCTGCCAACGGCATTGCCGGCCTGGCCTTCATCAACACCATCGTCGCCACGGGCGCTGCCACCATCTCCTGGCTGGCCGCCGAAGCCCTGCACAAGGGCAAGGCCTCGATGCTGGGCGCCGCCTCGGGCGCCGTGGGCGGCCTGGTGGTCATCACCCCGGCGGCCGGCCTCGTGGGCCCCATGGGCGCCATCGTCATGGGCCTGATCGCCGGTCCCGTCTGCCTGTGGGGTGTGTCGGGCCTCAAGAAGCTGCTCAAGGTCGATGATGTCTGCGACGTGTTCGGCGTGCACGGTGTGGGCGGCATCCTGGGTGCCATCCTGACCGGCGTGTTCTGCGCCTCCAGCCTGGGCGGCATCGAGCCCGCAGACTTCAACATGGGTCATCAAGTGTGGGTGCAGGTCAAGAGCGTGCTGCTGACCATCGTCTGGTCTGGCGTGGTGGCTGGCATCTCCTACAAGATCTGCGACCTGGTCGTCGGCCTGCGCGTCAGCGAAGAGTCCGAACGCCAGGGCCTGGACATCACCACGCACGGCGAGGTGGCGTACTACCGCTGATCGGTTTTCAGGGAGTTCATTGCGGATTGGCCTCGGTGCTTGCACCGGGGCCTTTTTTGCTTTGGAGCCGCTGCAGAGATAGCGTCTTTGCTTTTTCGTCCCGGCTGTTTTGCGCCGCCCGCAGAACTTCAAGCACACCGTTCAAAAAATTCACGGGTCCGTACCGAGGCGCAAAAGGGCCCAGCCGCTACGATGCAGGCCATGGATTCAGCCCAAAGCCACCTCCTCCAGATCGCCCAGCGCGTGCGCGCTGCTGCGGCCGACGCCACGCCGCTGCGCATACGCGGCGGCGGCACCAAGGATTTTCACGGCCTGGCCCTGCAGGGCGAGCTGCTGGACACGCGGGCGCTGGCCGGCGTGGTCAGCTATGAGCCCAGCGAGCTGGTCGTGACCGTGCGCGCCGGCACGCCGCTGGCCGAGGTCGAGGCCCTGCTCGCGGCACAGGGCCAGTGCCTGGCCTTCGAGCCTCCGCATTTCGATGGAGACAGCCGCAACGCCACCGTGGGCGGCATGGTGGCCAGCGGCCTGTCCGGGCCTTCGCGTGCCAGCGTGGGCGCCGTGCGTGACTTCGTGCTGGGGCTGGAGATGATCAACGGCCAGGGCGAGCTGCTGCGCTACGGCGGGCAGGTCATGAAGAACGTGGCGGGCTACGACGTCTCGCGGCTGATGGCGGGCTCCTGGGGCGCGCTGGGCCTGATCACCGAGGTCAGCCTCAAGGTGCTGCCCGTGGCGCCGGCCGAGGCCACGCTGCGCTTCGAATGCACTCAGCAGCAGGCGCTGGACTGGCTCAATGCCTGGGGCGGGCAGCCGCTGCCGCTCAATGCCAGTTGCTGGCTGCAGGAGGAGGGCGCAGCCCAGGGCGTGCTGTACCTGCGCCTGCGCGGCGCACGTGCCGCCGTGCAGGCGGCCTGCGAGCGCCTGGGTGGCGAGCGTGTGCAGCGCATGGACCCTGTGCATGTCGCTGCCGACTGGCAGGCCTGCCGCGAGCAGCAGCTGCCCTGGTTCACCGCACGCGCGCCGGGCCATGCGCTGTGGCGCCTGTCCGTGCCGCAGACGGCTCCGGTACTGGCGCTGCCGGACGGCTGCACGGGGCCGCTGATCGAATGGCACGGCGCACTGCGCTGGGTACAGGCGCCGCGTGCGCTGGGCCATGCGCTGCGCGCGCTGGCAAAAGCAGCGGGCGGATCGGCCACCTTGTTCCGCTCCGAGGCCGCAGACCAGCCCGGCGCCGAGCCCGATTTCGACGCCCAGGCGGCCGACGCCACGGCCGCGCTGCATGCGCGGCTCAAGCAGGCCTTCGATCCTGCGGGCATCTTCAACCGCGGCCGGCTGGCCGCCGCCTGGTAGGCCGGGCCAACGCCTGGCTCCGCCCATGCGCATGCGCCACCACCTGCACCTGCTCACGGACCGGCACCGCACGGTGGCCAGCAACCGCACGCTGGGCCTGCTGCTGGCCTTCAACGCGGGTGCGGTGAATGCGGGCGGCTTTTTGCTGGTGCACTCCTATACCTCGCACATGACGGGCTTTGTCTCGCTGCTGGCCGACAACCTCGTGCTGGGCAATACGGCGCTGGTGCTCAGTGCCTGCGGCGCGCTGCTGGCCTTTCTGTGCGGCGCGGCCGCGACATCGCTGCTGGTCAACTGGGCGCGCCACCACCGGCTGCGCAGCAGCTATGCGCTGCCGCTGCTGCTGGAAGCCGCGCTGATGCTGCTCTTCGGCGTGCTGGGCGCGGCCATGCTGGCCTGGCCCACGCCGTTCGCCGTGCCGCTGGCCGTGCTGCTGCTGTCCTTCATCATGGGGTTGCAGAACGCCACGGTGACCAAGATGTCGTCCTCGCAGATCCGCACTACACACATGACGGGCGTGATAACGGACCTGGGCATGGAGCTGGGTCGAGCCCTCTACTGGAATCGCCACGGCAGCCCGCCCGAGCACAGGGTCCACGCCAACCATGTGCGGCTGCGGCTGTTCGCAGGGCTGCTGTCCATGTTCCTGCTGGGCGGCATTGCGGGTGCGCTGGGTTTCCGGCACCTGGGCTTTGTGTTCGTCGTGCCGCTGGCCGTGGTGCTGTGCCTGCTGTCCCTGCCGCCGCTGTGGGCCGACCGTGCGCGGCTGCCCCTGCTGCTGGGCCGGCGGGCCGCGCCTCGCGCGTGACCGCCGCGTCCGGCTGCCGTGCCTGACCGTTCCCCGATACCCATACAACAAGAGCCCCACCATGCAGACCCAACTCGCACCCCAGTACCGCGCCACGCCCGAGGGCCAGGAGGCCGAAGCCATTCTGCGCAAGTGCGTGCACTGCGGCTTTTGCACGGCCACCTGCCCGACCTACCAATTGCTGGGCGACGAGCTGGACGGGCCGCGTGGCCGCATCTACCTGATCAAGCAGGTGCTGGAGGGCGAGACGCCCACGCGCGCCACCCAGCAGCATCTGGACCGCTGCCTGACCTGCCGCAACTGCGAAAGTACCTGCCCCAGCGGCGTGCAGTACGGCCACCTGGTGGACATAGGCCGCAAGATCGTCGAGGAACAGGTGCCGCGCCCCTTCGGCGAGCGCGCCAGGCGCTGGGCGCTCAAGGAGGGGCTGAACTCGCCGCTGTTCGCCCCGGCCCTGAAGCTGGGCCAGGCCGTGCGCGGCCTGCTGCCCGAAGTCCTGGCCGAGAAAGTGCCCCAGCCCCAGGATGCCGGCGCCTGGCCCGTGCGCGAGCATGTGCGCAAGGTGCTGCTGCTGGCCGGATGCGTGCAGCCGGCCATGATGCCGCGCATCAACTTCGCCACCGCGCGCGTGCTGGATGCGGCCGGCATACAGACCGTGATCGCGCCCAAGGCCGGTTGCTGCGGCGCCGTGAAATTCCACCTCAACGACCAGGAAGGCGGCAAGGCGCAGATGCGCGCCAATATCGACGCCTGGTGGCCGCAGGTGGACAGCGGCGCGGTGGAGGCCATTGTCATGAATGCCTCGGGCTGCGGCGTCACCGTCAAGGAATACGGCCATCTGCTCAAGGACGATGCGCAGTACGCGGACAAGGCAGCCCGCATCAGCGCCCTCACGCGCGACCTGAGTGAGCTGTTGCCCGAACTCCTGCCCGAGCTTGCCGAGCGCCTGCAGGGCAGGGTGCGCGCACCGGCCGCGCCCATGGCCTACCACCCGCCCTGCACGCTGCAGCATGGGCAAAAGCTGCGCGGCGGCGTGGAAACCCATCTGGCCAGGCTGGGCTTCGAGCTGCGCGTGGCGCGCACCGAATCGCACCTGTGCTGCGGCTCGGCGGGAACCTACTCGGTGCTGCAGCCCGAACTCTCGCACCAGTTGCGCGACCGCAAGATCGGTGCGCTGACCGAAGGCTTCGATGCCCGGCGGCCCGCCGCCATCCTCTCGGCCAACATGGGCTGCATCGTCCACCTGCAAAACGGCACGGACCTGCCCGTGCGCCACTGGATAGAGGTGCTGGACGAGGCCCTGCTGGCCTGAGACCCACCGCGTACCGACTGCGCATCTGTGCCTCCAGCGCGACGCCGTGGGGCCTATGCCCGCGCAAGCCTTTGCAATGCTGGCATGATGCGGGGTTTCGTTTTCTCCAAGCCCACGTGCTCCGCCATGACTGAATCCGTGTCTGAACCGCAAGAACAGAGCGCCGCGCTGCCGGCGGACGCCGCTGCCGGCACCGAGCCGCAGGCTGCAGCCAGCGCCGATGGCCAGGGCCGCAAGCGCTCGCGCCGTGGCGGACGTGGCCGCAACAAGGGCAAGGCCACCGAGCCTGCCGCCGATGCCGCATCCGGCACGGCCGCCAGTGCCGAGGCCAACGCTTCCAGGCCCGTGCGCACCCAGCACCCGCTGCTGGCGCAACTGGCCCAATGGCATCCGAACCTGTTTGGCGAGCAGCCGCTGCCGCTCAAGCGCGGCATCTTCGAAGACCTGCTGGCCGCCCATCCTGAAGCCATTGACCGCGACCAGCTCAAGCTGGCCCTGTCCCAGCACACGCGCTCGAGCCGCTACCTCACCGTGGTGGCCAGCGGCCAGGCCCGGCATGACCTGCAGGGCCAGTCGGTCGAGGCCATGGCGCCCGAGCATGTGCACCATGCGCTGATCGAAGTCTTCCGCCGCCGTCAGCACCGCTCGCCCGAAGACCTGGCGCCCAAGCTGCGCAACCGCATCATCGCGGCCTACGAGGCATCGGGCCTGTCGCGCGACGACTACGCGGCGCGTGTGCAGGGCCGTGACGAGGCCACCAACACCCTGGTGGCCGAGGCACTGGCCGAGGCCGATGCGCGCACCGCACGCGACGAGGCGCTGCTGCGCGCCTTCGAGGCCAGCGGCCAGACCTCCGAAGCCGGCTTTGCCGACATGTACGGCATGAACCCGCGCCAGGTGGCGCAGCAGCTGGAACGCGCCCGCCGCCGCCTGCAGACGCAGGCGGCCTGAGGCACAAGGACCGGCACCAAGGACCGGCACCAAGGACCGGCGCCAAAGACCGGCAGCACCGCCTGCCGGCACACTCCACCGCCGCGTGCCCGGCAAGGGCCGCGCCGGTGCACCTGCCCTGGATCACAGGCGGCATCTCTGCAGCGGACCCTTCCGCCAGCACGCAGATGCCCACCAGGGGCGGGCCCGGGGATGAACTGTTTCACGGACGCCGCTGCACCCGGCCACGGGGCGGCGGCGCCTTGCCGTGCGCGCTCGTTCCGGGAAATGAACACGGCGCGCAAGGCACTTCAAAGCAAAAAAGCAAAAGGAGACTTGCGATGTGGCTGGGTTTGTCGTTGTTCTACGTGGGCGCCGTGCTGTGCCTGAACGGCCTGTGGATGCTGGGGCGCATCGCCGACCGGGAGATCTGGGTCATCAACGTGTTCGCGGGCCTGGTCTCGCTGATCATCGGCCTGGCCTCCGCCTTCGGGCCCGAGCCTGATGCGGCTTCGGTCAAGACCGGCGCGCTGACCCTGCTGTTCGCCTTCACCTACCTGTGGGTGGCCATCAACCGCTTCACGGGCGCCGATGGCCGGGGCCTGGGCTGGTTCAGCCTGTTCGTGGCCATCACCGCCGTGCCCGTGGCCATCGACACCCTGCTGGGCGCGCGCACCGCCATCGACTGGTGGATGGCGGCCAACTGGGCGGCCTGGGCCGTGCTGTGGGCCATGTTCTTCGTGCTGCTGGCCCTGGGCCGCAACATCGGCCGCGTGACGGGCGCCCTGTGCATTGCGCAGGGCGTGCTCACGGGCTGGCTGCCGGGCTACCTGCTGCTGGCGGGGCAGCTCACGGGCTGATTGCGCAGCGTGAGTACGGGCAGGGCGTCAAGCCCCACGCCGCCGTGCATGCGCCAGTGCAGACAGCAGCGCGGCCGCGATGATGCAGGCGCCGCCCAGCAGCGTGCGCGGCGTCAGCACCTCGCCTGCAATCAACACCGAGGAGACGCTGGCGAACACCACCTCGGCCAGCATGACCACGGCGGTCACGCCGGCCGGCAGGCGCGCGGCGCCGAACTGCAGCGCCCAGTTGCCCAGCATCAGCAGCACGGCCAGGCCGGCGGCAATCAGCATCCAGCCAGCCTGCGGCGCAGGCATGGGCGGCACCAGCCCCACGCTGCTGCCCGCGAAGGCGCTGGCCAGCCCCATGGCCATGCAGCCGCTGAACATGGCCAGCATGCGCGCCTGCGCCGGCACGGCCTGCAGGCGGCGCAGCAGCACGTTGGTCAGCGCAAAGGTAAAGCCGCCGAACAGTGCCAGGCCGTCGGCCAGCGACAAACCGCGCAGCAGCCCGGGCGAGCCGCCGCTGAATGTGCCCTCGGGCACCAGCACCAGCGCCACCCCGCCGAAGGCCAGCAGCAGCCGCGTCAGCGCGGCCGGCGTGGGCCGCTCGCCCAGGATCTTCCAGGCCAGCAGCACTGACCACGCCGGCATCAGATAGAACAGCAGCACCACGCGCACCACATCGCCAATGGTCACGGCCCAGTTGAAGGCGATGTTGTTGCTGCCCGCGCAGGCGCCCAGCAGGATCAGCGCCGGGTACTGCAGCGCCTGGCGCAGGCTGGCCGGGCGCAGCGCCACCAGCCCCGCCAGCACCAGGGCATACATCAGCGCCGTGGCCCACAGCGGATGCAGGCCAGCCTCGTGCATGGCGCGAAACGGCCACCAGGCCAGACCCCAGACCAGGGTGTTGAACAGCAGGGCGAGAACGGGGAGCGGGCTATGCATAAAACCACGAAAAAGTGCCCGGTCAGGCAAAGCCCGCACCGAACACAATACGAGAAGACCATTTAGACCAGGCCTATCAATCGATAGCGCCCTATGGAACTGGCGAGGCCCAAAGCGAGAGACACCGAGCCAGGGCCGCCCCGCCGCGAGGGTGTCGTCCCCCCCCCTGGGGGAAGGCGCGAAGCGCTTCAGGGGGTAGTCTCAATGGCAATCCTTGCGGGCAATCACCAGCAGGCGCTCGACTTCCTCGGGATGGTTGCGCACGTTGCTGACGTGCCAGCGGCCGATCAGCCACATGATGCCGGCCACCACCAGGCCGAACACCGTGATGGCGCCGAAAGCCGACAGTCCGAACTTGGTGGACAGCGCATAGAAGGCGCCCAGCGCCAGGATGCAGGCCTGCTCGTTGAAGTTCTGCACGGCAATCGAGCGGCCCGCGCCCATGAGGTTGTGGCCGCGGTGCTGCAGCAGCGCATTCATGGGCACGACCAGGAAGCCGCCCAGGCCGCCCAGCAGGATCAGGAAGGGAATGGCCACCCACACGCTCTTGATGAAGATCATGGCGATCACCAGCAGGCCCATGGTGATGCCCAGCGGAATCACGCGCGTGGCGTTGTCCAGCCGCATGCGCATGGACGCGAGGATGGCGCCTGCGGCCGTGCCGATGGCCACCACGCCCACCAGGGCCGATGCCTGGGAGGTGCCGTAGCCCAGAGCCGCCGCGCCCCAGGCCAGCACGATGTAGCGCAGGTTGCCCGACACGCCCCAGAACAGCGTGGTCGTGGACAGCGAGATCTGGCCCAGCTTGTCCCCCCACAGCCGCTGGCTGCAGGTCCAGAAGTCGGGCAGCAGGGCCAGGGTGTTGGCCAGCAGGCTCTTGCTGGGGTCCTGGCGCAGCGGGCGCAGGATGGTGTCGGTCAGCGGAATGCGCAGGTTGAACCAGGCGGCCAGCGCATAGACGCCGACCAGCACGGCAATCGCCGCTTCGGCGGCCGTGTCCACGCCGGTATCTATCCAGGGCAGATCGAAGTCCAGCAGATGGGCCGAGATGCCCGGGCTCAGCAACTGTCCGCCCACGAGCACGCCCAGGATGATGGAAGTGATGGTCAGCCCCTCGATCCAGCCATTGGCCTTGACCAGCTGGGAGGCGGGCAGCAATTCGGTGAGGATGCCGTACTTGGCCGGCGAGTAGGCCGCTGCGCCCAGGCCCACCACGGCGTAGGCCAGCAGCGGGTGGTTGCCGAACAGCATCATCAGGCAGCCCACGATCTTGATCGCATTGCTGATGAACATCACCCGCCCCTTGGGCAGGGCGTCGGCAAAGGCGCCGACGAAGGGGGCCAGGATCACGTAGAACAGCGCGAACATGGGCACCAGGGCGGCGCGCTGCCACTCGGGGGCGCCATTGGTGCGCAGCAGTTCCACGGCGGTCACGAACAGGGCGTTGTCTGCCAGCGAGCTGAAGAACTGCGCTGACATGATGGTGTAGAAACCGCGCTTCATGGATAGGCAGATGGGGTCAGCTGCAGGGCTGCTGACCAGTTAAATAAGGACCCCGTGGCAAGTGACTGGCGGTTATATCACGCGGCCTTTGGCTGGCAGTGCCAGAATCCCAAGCTTCTGACTGAGTGAAAACCATGCCGCGTCCCATTCTTGCCACCATCCATTCCGCCGCGCTTCGCCACAACCTGGAGCGGGTGCGGCAGGCGGTCCCCGATGCCAAATTGTGGGCCGTGGTCAAAGCCAACGCCTACGGCCACGGTATCGAGAACGTGTTCGAGGCCCTGCGCGGCGCCGACGGCTTCGCCATGCTGGACCTGGCCGAGGCCGAACGCGTGCGCCAGCTGGGCTGGCGCGGCCCCATCCTGCTGCTGGAAGGGGTCTTCGAGCCGCGCGACCTGGAGCTGTGCTCGCGCCTGTCCATCTGGCATGCCGTGCACTGCGACGCCCAGATCGACTGGCTGGCCGCGCACAAGACGCAGAACGGCCACCGCGTCTTCCTCAAGATGAACTCCGGCATGAACCGCCTGGGCTTCACGCCCGAGCGATACCGCGCGGCCTGGGCCCGGCTGAACGCCTTGCCCCAGGTGGAGGAAATCTCGTTCATGACCCATTTCAGCGATGCCGACGCAGGGGCCGGACAGCCCGGAATCTCGGCACAGCTGCAGCGCTTTCATGACGCCACGCGCGACCTGCCCGGCGAGCGCAGCGTGGGCAACAGCGCAGCCACGCTGCGCCAGGGCGACGACGCGCTGGTGCGCTGCGACTGGGTGCGGCCGGGCATCGTGCTCTACGGCAGCGCCCCCGACTATCCGCAGCACACGGCGGCCCACTGGGGCCTGCAGCCCACGCAGACGCTGAGCTCGCGCATCATCGGCGTGCAGCAACTGACCGAGGGGCAGAGCGTGGGCTATGGATCGCGCTTCACGGCCGACGGCCCCCTGCGCCTGGGCACCGTGGCCTGCGGCTATGCCGACGGCTATCCGCGCCACTGCGGCACGGGCACGCCCGTGCTGGTGAACGGCGTGCGCACCCGCACCCTGGGCCGCGTGAGCATGGACATGCTGGCCGTGGACCTGACGCCCGTGCCCGATGCCGGCATGGGCAGCGAGGTCACGCTGTGGGGCCGCGCCAGCAACGGCGCGGTGCTGCCCATCGACGAGGTGGCCGAGGCCGCAGGCACGCTGGGCTATGAACTCATGTGCGCCGTCGCGCCGCGCGTGAACAAGACCGTCGATTGATCAGGGCGCGGCTTCCACGCTGTCCCTGGCCCGCTCCAGCAGCGCCATCAACTGCTGTTGCGCGGCGGGCTCCCAATCCTTGAGCAGCCGGGCCGCCAGCGCCTGGCGTGACTGGCGCAGCCGGTCGAACAGGGCCTGCCCCTGGGGGCTGAGGCTCAGGCAGCGCACGCGGCGGTCGCGGGCGTCCGGTTCGCGGTCCAGCCATCCCTGCTCCTGCAGCTGCGCCAGCATGCGCGCGAGCTGGGCCTTGTCCATGTGGCTGTGGTCGACCAGATCCCTTTGCGTGCGGCCCGGGTGCCGGCCCACGTACATCAGCACGCGCACCTCGTTGGGCGTCAGCCCGGGCTCCATGGACTCCATGTCCTCGCGCATGCGCGACCGGAACAGGTGCAGCAGCTCGTGCATGGCCTCGAAGATATCGGCGGGCAGGGAGGCATTCATGGCAGGGTCTTGTAGAAATACGTTGACAAAGTCAACGGATGACAGAGAATTGGTGGACTAAATCAACATTCTAGGCCGTCGCAGGCCGCTTCGCCAATGAACTTGCCCAATCCAGCCACCTCTGCCGTGACACCGGCCCCCGTCGTCCAGCGTGTCCGCCATTCCTTCCGCGCCCGCCATGTGCAATTGCTCTCGCGCGAACAGCCCAGCCCCGGCTTTGTCCGCCTGACCCTGGGCGGCCCCGATCTGGAGGACTTCGTGAGCGCCGGTTTTGACGACCACGTCAAGCTCATCCTGCCGCAGGCCGGGCGCGAACTGCCCGCGCTTCCCGTGCTGCTCGATGGCCGTCCGACCTTCGTGGAGGACGAACGCCCCACCTTGCGCGACTACACGCCGCTGCGCTACGACGCCGCGCGCCAGAACCTCATCATGGATTTCGCGCTGCACGATGCCGGCCCCGCCACCGAATGGGCGCTGACCGCCCCGCTGGGCCAGTGGGTGGGCCTGGCCGGTCCGCGCGGCAGCCTGGTGATCTCGGCCAACCTGCCATGGCACTGGCTGTTCGGCGACGAGACCGCCATGCCCGCCATCGAGCGGCGCCTGGCCGAACTGCCCGCCGGCAGCCGCGCCGTGGTGCGCGTGCAGCTGCGCAACCCGGCCGACCGCCGTCAGTGGAGCAGCACGGCCCGGCTGGACTGCGACTGGGTCGAATCGCTGGCCGATGCCGTGCACGCGCTGGAGCTGCCCCAGGACGACGGCTACATCTGGGCGGCGGGCGAGCACAGTGCCATGGCCGAGCTGCGTCGCCTGCTGCTGGCCAAGGGCGCATCGCCCAAGCGCATGCGCGTGGCCTCTTACTGGAAGCAGGGCACGGCCGACCACCATGAAGACCTGAACGATCCCAGCTGACCTTCCTGGAGAAAAGAACGGAAGTACAGACGAAAAAAAGCCCACCGAAGTGGGCTTTTTTTCGTGGTGGTTGCGCGAGAAGGATTTGAACCTCCGACCTTTGGGTTATGAGCCCAACGAGCTACCAGACTGCTCCATCGCGCGGTAATCCGCAGTAATTTCGTTTTCACTGCATTTTCTGCAGCGAAGAAGTGAACTATAACCGATATCTTTCCGTCACGCAACTGCGATAGGCGCGAAACATGCGTGCCAGGGCGGCTGCCACCCCTCGGTATAGTGCTCACCCCATGGCCAAAGACAAAACCACGTTCATCTGCAATGCCTGCGGAGGCACCAGCCCGCGCTGGCTGGGCAAATGCCCGGCCTGCGGGGCCTGGAACTCGCTGATCGAGGCCGTTGCCGAGCCTGCGAGCGCGGGCAAGAACCGGCTCAGCCAGCCCCAGGGCTATGCGGGCCTGGCCAATGTCCAGGCCGTGATGCCGCTGTCGGCCATCGAGGCCCAGGACGTGGCGCGCACGCCCAGCGGCATCGAGGAGCTGGACCGCGTGCTGGGCGGCGGCATTGTCGAAGGCGGCGTGGTGCTGATTGGTGGCGATCCCGGCATCGGCAAGTCCACCCTGCTGCTGCAGGCCATGGACGCGCTGCACCGCGTCGGCCTGCCCACGCTGTATGTCACGGGCGAGGAAAGCGGTGCCCAGGTCGCGCTGCGCTCGCGCCGCCTGGGGCTGGAGGCCAGCCAGGTCAATGTGCTGGCCGAGATCCAGCTGGAGAAGATCCTCGCCACCATGGAGGCCACCCAGCCGGCCGTGGTCGTCATCGACTCCATACAGACCGTGTACTCGGACCAGCTGTCCTCGGCGCCGGGCTCGGTGGCCCAGGTGCGCGAATGCGCGGCCCACCTCACGCGCGCGGCCAAGACCACGGGCATCACCGTGATCCTGGTCGGCCATGTGACCAAGGAAGGCGCACTGGCCGGCCCGCGCGTGCTCGAGCACATGGTGGACACGGTGCTCTACTTCGAGGGCGACACGCACAGCAACTTTCGCCTGGTGCGCGCCATCAAGAACCGCTTTGGTGCCGTCAACGAGATCGGCGTCTTCGCCATGACGGAGAAGGGCCTCAAGGGCGTCACCAACCCCAGCGCCATCTTCCTGTCCCAGCACAGCGAGCCCGTGCCCGGCTCCTGCGTGCTGGTCACGCTGGAGGGCACGCGCCCCATGCTGGTGGAGATACAGGCCCTGGTCGATCAGGGCGGCCCCGCGCCCCGGCGCCTGTCCGTGGGCCTGGACCGCGACCGGCTGGCCATGCTGCTGGCCGTGCTCAGCCGCCACGCGGGTGTGGCCTGCGCGGACCAGGATGTGTTCGTCAACGCCGTGGGCGGCGTGCGCATCAGCGAGCCTGCGGCCGATCTGGCCGTCATGCTGTCCATCACCTCCAGCCTGCGTGGCCGCGCCCTGCCCAAGGGATTCCTCGCCTTTGGCGAAGTGGGCCTGGCCGGCGAAGTCCGCCCCGCGCCGCGCGGCCAGGAGCGCCTGAAGGAAGCGGCCAAGCTGGGCTTCACCATGGCCGTGGTACCCAAGGCCAATGCGCCCAAGAAGGCTATTGCCGGTCTGACCGTGCATGCCGTCGAACGCGTGGACGAGGCCATGAATATCGTCCGAGGGATGGGCTGACGCGCATGCCGAGCGCATTGCGGGGGCATACGCACTGTCCGCAGCGGCCCTGCGGCGCCTCCATAAGACAATCGGCGCCATGAATTTGCGCAATATCCTGATTCCTCTGGGCCTGCTCGTACTGCTGGTGGCTGCGCACCAGTCCTATGGCTGGATGGGTGTGGTCGCCGTGGGCGGCGGCATCATGATGTGGCTGCTGCTGCATTTCACGCGGCTGATGTCCATCATGAGGAAGGCCTCGGACCGGCCCATGGGCTATGTGGGCAGCGCCGTCATGCTCAACGTCAAGCTCAAGCCCAAGGTCTCGCTGATGCACGTGGTGGCCATGACGCGCTCCCTGGGCGAGCGCCTGTCCGAGGAGGGCCAGCAGCCCGAGATCTACCGCTGGACCGACGGCACGCAGTCGCATGTGACCTGCGAGTTCAAGAGTGGCCGTCTCATGAAGTGGACCCTGGTACGCCCCACGCCAGAGGCGGAGCAAGAGGCACCTGCGGCCCCCGATGCAGTCCCTGCGCCCTAAAATACCGGGTTGGTGTTCTGTTCAATACCCCCAAGGATGTTCCTATGAGCCCCGTTGTTCCCTCGATGGCCGACCGTGACGGCAAGATCTGGATGGATGGCCAGCTGGTGGACTGGCGCGATGCCAAGATCCATGTGCTGACCCACACGCTGCACTACGGCTGCGGCGCATTCGAGGGCGTGCGGGCCTACAAGTCCGAGCAGGGCACGGCCATCTTCCGCCTGGAAGACCACACCAAGCGCCTGTTCAACAGCGCCAAGATCCTGCGCATGCAGATCCCGTTCACCCAGGAAGCGGTGAACCAGGCCCAGGTCGAGGTCGTGCGCGCCAACCAGCTGGAATCGTGCTACCTGCGCCCGCTGACCTGGATCGGCGACCGCAAGCTGGGCGTCTCCCCCAAGGGCAACACCATCCACCTGATGGTTGCGGCCTGGGCCTGGGGCGCCTACCTGGGCGAAGAAGGCATGCAGCGCGGCATCCGCGTGAAGATCTCCAGCTTCACGCGCCACCATGTGAACATCACCATGAGCCAGGCCAAGGCGGTGAGCAACTACACCAACTCCATCCTGGCCAACACCGAGGCACTGGACGACGGCTACGACGAGGCCATCCTGCTGGACGCCTCGGGCTTCGTCTCCGAAGGCTCGGGCGAGAACATCTTCGTCATCAAGGACGGCGTGGTCTACACGCCCGACCTGTCGGCCGGCGCGCTCAACGGCATCACGCGCAACACCGTGATGCACATCTGCAAGGACCTGGGCCTGGAAGTGGTGCAAAAGCGCATCACGCGCGACGAGCTGTACATCGCCGATGAAGTCTTCTTCACCGGCACGGCCGCCGAAGTCACGCCCATCCGCGAGGTGGACCGCATCGAGATCGGCGCGGGCAGCCGCGGCCCCCTCACCGAAAAGATCCAGCAGGCCTTCTTTGACATCGTCAACGGCCGCAACCCCAAGTACGCCCATTGGCTGACTCGGGTCTGAACATCCCTAGAGACCCACGAAAGAGATAAGCAAGCATGACAACGAATGCCACCGTCGAACTGGCGGCCAAGGACCTCAACGCCCAGGGCGGCGTGTTCTGCCCCAGCCCCAAGGCCGACATGAAGCTGTGGAACAGCCATCCCAAGGTCTACCTGGACGTGGCCCACACCGGCGAAGCCAAGTGCCCCTACTGCGGCACGCTGTACCGCCTGAAAGCCGGCGAAGTCTTCGCAGGCGGGCATTGAACAAAGCGGGCCTCGGCCCGCTTTGTGTGTCTCAGCGCGCCGAAAGCGCGCGGCTCCAGATGCTGCCGGGCGCAGCACCTCCGTGCAAAGCCAGCATGTCCGTGAAGTGGCGCCGCTCCCCGCCGCGCAGCTTGACGATGGGCGCCGCCACCTGCGGCGCCTTCGCCAGGCACAGCTGGGGGTAGAGCAGGTACCACTTCCAGCGCAGGGCAGAGTGATAGAAGAAGGCCGTGTCCTCGGCCTTGAACAGCGTGAGCCGGGCATCGGGCAGGCGCCGCATCACCTGCTGGGCCGTCACATGGATCAGAAGGTAATTTGGATCGGGAATGCCCTGCAGCACCTCGGCGGCGTCGTGCCGCGACTGCAGGCGCTGCAGATAGGCCTCGGGGCCGTCCACGATCAGCGCCTGGTGGAACTCCTTTTGCCATTCCGATACAAAGCGCGAGCCGGCCGGAGCGCAGAATGACCAGCTTTCGATCACGGGGTAGCGCCTGTCCCTGGTGAAGCCCTCAAGGTAGAAGCCTGCCAGCTCGGCAGCGCCTGCGCCGGGGCAGGCGCCCATCCAGTCCAGCGGCGCGGTCAGCAGCGTGGTGGCGTCGAACCAGTAGCCGCCATGGTGTGCCACCAGGTACAGGCGAAGCCAGTCCGATTGCTTGGTGGGATGGAGTTCGGCAAACGCCGCAGGAAGGTCGCCGGGGGCGACGTACTGGCCCAGGTTCTCTGGCGTCACGACGATGACCTGGTGATCCGGGCACTGCCGCCGCCAGCTGTCCACGCACTGCTGGACGAAGGGATCCAGGCCGGACTGGTTCCAGTACGTCCAGATCGTTTTCGGGATTTCCGCTGCAAGACCATCGGCTGCCGGGGGCGATGGGGGCAGCTGCAAGGGCGCAGGCATGGTGTAATCTGCGCCGATTTTGGAAGGCGCCGCCCAGCGATGGAGCAGCCTGAATAAGACCGCAGGAATTTTTTTCATGAGCGGATGGAAAGCGGAATGCCCGCATTTTGGGGCAGAAAGTTGCGGTCTTGATGAGATTTGACAAGTCGAAGCTGCCAGGAGTCCTCACGACCCTGGCAGCTGTTCTGGTGCCCGGGCTGGCCTTGTGGCTGCGCTCGGGCTATTCCTATGGCGCGGGCCTCATGGCCCTGGGCGCCCTGTGTTTTCTGCCCCGCTGGGTCCGGTACAGGCAGTCACCTGGCACCTGGCTGCTGGTTGCACTGTTCATGGGCATGGCGGTGATGTGGTACCACCTGTCCGTGCTGGACGGGGGCACCGGGCAGTTCGACCGCCCCGTGAAGTTCATCCTGGGCGCCGTCAGCCTGCTGTTTGCCATGTGCTACCCGCCCACGGCGCGGATCTTCCTGTGGGGCATTCCACTGGGCAGCGCAGGCGCGGGCTTCATGGCCCTGTGGCAGGTCTGGGTGCTGGGCATGGAGCGGGCCACGGGCTACACCAATGCCATCCAGTGGGGCAACATGGCCTTGCTGCTGGGCTGCTTCTCCTGCATCTATGCCATGTCCTTCTGGCACCAGCGCTCCCTGCTTTGGCGCCTGCTGGTGCTGGCGGCCGCCGCGCTGGGGGCGCTGGCTTCGCTGCTGTCGGGCTCGCGCGGCGGGTGGCTGGCGCTGTTGCCGATGTTCTTCATGCTGACGATTCTGGTGCGCATGTACCGTCCGCAGTACTTCGGCCGCCTGTTGCTGGGCTGCGCCGCATTGCTGGTGGCGCTGGCCACCGTGATGGCCTTCATCCCGCGCGTCAGCGAGCGCGTGGATGAGGTCTACCTGGATGTGAGCACCTACCTTCATGCCGGCAACTCCAATACCTCGCTGGGCACCCGGCTGGAGCAGTACCGGCTGGCCGTGCAGATGATCGGCGAGAAGCCACTGCTGGGCTGGGGCATGCAGGGCTATGTGGACGAGATGCACCGGCGCGTGGACGCCGGCAGCTATGGCCAGTCCATCCGCGAATACAACTTCATCCACAACGACTTCCTGGACATCTGGGTCAAGCTCGGTGTGCCGGGCGTTCTGCTGCAGGCAGCGCTGTTCGCCTCGCTGCTGTGGCTGTTCTGGCCCTCGCGGCGGCGCATGGCGCTGTGGCCTGCGGACAGCACCCCCTGGCGCGAGGCCCTGCTGCTGCGTATCCTGGGCAGCCTGATGCCAGCCATGTACCTGGCGTTCGGCATGTCACAGCAATTTTTCGTGCACAACAGCGGCATCGTCTTCTTCGTCTTCCTCGTGGTGGCCCTGTGGTCATCGCTGCATGGCCTGGAAAGGGCCAGCGGAGCCGTGCGGTGACGGAACGCGCCACCACGGCCCGGCCCCGGGTGCTGCACTTCGTGACGGGCGGCTTCTCGGGTGCCACCCAGGTGGCGGTGGATCTGGTGTCGGCGCACCGCGCGTCGGGCCGCTTCGACGCCAGACTGGTGCTGCGGCGCAAGCGCAATACCTCCGATGAACGCGTGCAAAAGCTGCGCGACGGCGGCATCGATGTCGACGTGGTGGCCGGCTGGTCCCATGCCGCCACCGTCTGGCAGCTGCGCCGCATCTGCCTGGACTTTCGGCCGGACATCGTCGTGGCCCATGGTTTCAGCGACCACCTCTGGGGCCGCTTTGCCGCGCTGTGGGCCGGCGTGCCCTGCCTGGTGCATGTGGAACACAACTCGCGCGAGCGCTACACGCGCTGGCGGCTGGCTCAGGCCCTGTGGCTGACCGAGCGCACGGCCGCCATCGTCGGCTGCTCCGAAGGCGTGCGCCAGAGCCTGCAGGACCGTGGATTTCCTGCCGCCAAGCTGATGGCCATCAGCAACGGCATCCGGCCCGAGCCTTATCTGCAGGAGCCACCCCCCTTGCTGCAGCGCCGGCCGGACATCGTCATGGCCGCGCGCTTTGCGCGGCAAAAGGACCATGCCACCTTGCTGCGCGCGCTGGCCGTGCTGCGCCAGCGCGGCCTCAAGCCCACGCTGACCCTGGCCGGCGGCGGCAAGGCGCGCGCCCAGCAGGCGGCGCAGCGGCTCAGCGCCGAGCTGGGTCTGCAGGACCAGGTGCAATTCATCGGCATGTGCAACGACGTGCCCGGCCTGCTGCGTGCGCACCGCGTCTGCGTGCTGTCCACGCACTACGAGGGCATGCCCCTGTCCCTGCTGGAAGGCATGGCGGCGGGCTGCGTGGTGGTGGGCAGCCGCGTGGTGGGCGTGCAGGAAGTGGTGCGGCCCGGCGACAACGGCCTGCTGGCCGGGCACGCCGACCCTGAATCGCTGGCCGACGCCCTGCAGCAGGCGCTGCAGGATGACGAGGCCGCCGTGCGCATGGCCGCCACCGCGCGGCAGGAAGCCCTGTCGCACTACAGCCTGCAGCGCATGACCGGCCAGTACGAAGACCTGTTCGCACGCCTGCTGCAGGGGGAGCGTCCGTGACCTGGCTCAGCATCCTGGTGCCCGTCTACAACGTGCTGCCCTACCTGGAGGAATGCCTGCAGTCCGTCATGGACCAGGCCGATGCCGGCGTGCAGGTGCTGGTGCTGGACGACTGCTCCACCGACGGCTCCTGGGCCCTGATGCAGCAACTGGACCAGCGCTGGCCCGGCCGCCTGCAGCTCATGCAGCACGAGCGCAACGCCGGCCTGAGCGCGGCGCGCAACACCATGATCGATGCGGCCACGGGCGACTACCTGTGGTTTTTGGACTCCGACGACAAGCTGCTGCCCGGCGCGATTGCCGGGCTGTCGGCCATCGTGCAACAACACGCGCCCGATGCCGTGCTCTGCGACTTCTCCGTCTGGCGCGAGGCCCCGCGCCTCAAGCACCGCCTGCGCGGCGAGGCGCACCGGCACAGCTTCCACGGCCCCACGCTGCAGCGCTCGCAGGACCGCGGCGCCCTGCTGGCCGGCCTGCTGCGCACGGGCCAGCTGCATGCCTGGTCCAAGATCTCGCGCCGCAGCCTGTGGGATGCCGGCCTGCGCTTTCCTGCAGGCCGCTACTTCGAAGACATGATGACCATGCCGCAGATGGCGCTGCGCTGCAGCAGCTTCTACTACTGCCCCCAGCCCTGGGTGGCCTACCGGCAGCGTGCCAACTCCATCCTCGCGTCCATGACGCCTGCCAAGGCGGCAGACCAGTCCGCCGCCCTGTGGCCCCTGGCGCAGGCCGTGCAAGCCCTGCAGGATGATGCGCTGCGCAACGACGGGCGCCTGCACTTCGCCTGGGCGCACCAGGCTGCGCGCAACCTCATCGGCGCCCTGCGCTTTCTCGACCGGCAGCGGGACATGCCGCCAGCGCAGCGGCAGGAACTGGCCCAGCAGTTCCTGGCGGACTTCGGCCGCATCTCCCCGCTGTCCCTGCCCGCCCTGCGCCAGGCCTATCTGCGGCGCGGCTGGTGGCTGCGCGCATGGAAGCTGCGCAGCTGGGAGCGCCGCGCGCAGCAACTGGGAACACCGGGAGCCCACGCATGAGCGGCCTGAAACTGAAAACCCGGGGCGAGCTGTGGCTGGCGGCCGGCATGCGCCGCTTCTACGCCACCTTCGCACGCCGCCTGGAGCAGGGCCCGGCGCCTGACTTTCGCAGCCATGACATCGGGCCTGCGGCGCCCGTGCCCGTCTCCACGCCCATTCCCCGCATCATCTGGGCCTACTGGAACGGCGACTCGGTGCCGCTGCTCATACAGCGTTGCTTTGACAACTGGGCCCGCCTGAACCCCGGCTACAGCCTGCGCATCCTCAACGACGCGCAACTGCCGCAATACGTGCCGCAACTCCCCGCCAACCTACAGCAGCTGCCCGTGGCCAAGCGCTCGGACTGGCTGCGCCTGGAATTGCTGCACCGCCACGGCGGCATCTGGCTGGACGCCAGCACCATCCTCACCGAGCCGCTGGACTGGCTGCTGGAGCAGCAGCAGCGCAGCGGCGCCGACCTCGTCGCCTACTACCTGGAGCGCTACACCCGCGACCCGCAGGTGCCCGTGGTCGAGAACTGGCTCATGGCCGCGCCCCCGGGCAGCGCCTTCATCGCGGCCCTGCACAAGGAATACGTGGAGCAGGTCCTGCCGCAGACGGGCGAGGCCTATATCGCCCAGCTCCAGCAGGCCGGCGAATACGAGCAACTGCGCCAGGGCATCGACATGCCCTCCTACCTGAGCATGCACCTGGCCATGCAGCGCGTGCTGCGCGCAGGCGGCAGCTACCGCCTGCGGCTGGCCAAGGCCGAGGACGGCCCCTTCTTCCTGCACGTGCTGGGCCGCTGGGGCCGCACCCCGCTCAAGATCCGCCTCATGTTCTCGCGCACCGAACAGGCGCCCGTGCCGCTGATCAAGCTGCGCGCGCCCGACCGCAAGAAGCTGGACCTGTACCTGGAGCGCGGCCTCTACGTGCCCGGCAGCATCGCCGACCGCTATCTGCGGGGCTGAGCGGCGAGCGCGGACTGGGCCATCAGCCCAGGGCCGTCTCATGCAGGTAATGCCACAGCACCCCTTGGCCCGCACGTTTGAGGATCACGACTGATCGGCGCGAAGTCTCCACGCCGTCCAGGCGATGGGTTTCCAGGTAGCGCATGGCCAGGCCGGCCGCGTCCCGCCATACGGGCTGCATGTCGGAGACGGATATCTCCAGCCCTGGCCGCTGGCCGGCCGCGCGCCGGAACATCTGTTCCACATCGTCCAGGCCGACGAGCCTGCCCGTGGTGGTCACCATGCTGAACTCCGGGCTGAACTGGGGCATCAGCGCCTGCAGCGCTTCCTGTGCGCCCGCTGGTTGGGTGAAGACGGTGTGGATCAGCTCGTGCACCCGGTGGATGCTGCGTTCGGCGATGCCGATGTCAATGTCACGGTCGATGGGCTTGTTGTCTTGCATGGTGGTCCTTGAGGGTGTGCAGCGATCGCAGTTGCAGCAGGGGTACAAGCCCTGCCAGCGATGCGATCAGAAACGTCATGTGATAGGCCCGGCCTGCGTCCAGGCGGGTGGCGAGCGTGTTGAAAATCATCAGGAAAAACGCGGCGCCCACGCTGAAGGCCATCTGCCGGTTGATGTTCCAGATCACGCTGGCCTGCTGCGTCTGCCGGCCGTCGAAGTCCAGCAGCGCCGTCGTCTGCGCGGTATTGGCCCCCAGGCCGCCGCCCAGGCCCATCAGGCCGTAGGCGGCCGCCAGCAGCCAGGGGTCGGCAGGGGCCGCCACGGCGGCCAGCGCCGCAATGCCCAGGCTGTGCAGCACCATGCTGGCGATGAACAGGGGCCGTGCGCCCGCGCGGTTGTACAGCCGGCCGCCCACCAGCATGGACACCAGGGCGCCGCCTGCGTAGACCATCATGAATCGGCCTGTGGCCTGCGCGCTCAGGTGCAGCATGTCCTGCAGGTAGAAGATGTTGAGCAGGTTCACGCCCGTGAACACGCCGGGAATGGCGTGGTAGACGGCCACCGACATGCGCAGGCGCGGGCTTTTGAGCAGTTGCAGTTCCACAATGGGGTGGGCCGTCTTGCGGGCATGGATGGCATACAGCACCGTGAAGGCCAGGCCCGCCGCCATGCCCAGCCAGGCCAGCGCCAGGCCCTGGCCCGAACCTTGGCCTGCGCCATAGAGCGACATGCCCAGCAGCCAGGCGGCCAGCGCGGCGCTGACCAGCACCAGGCCTTTGAGGTCCGGCCGCTGCCGGGCCGTGGCCGGTGCATCGCGCACCCACAGCCAGGCCAGGCCTGCGGCGGCCAGGGCCAGCGCAATATTGGAATGGAACACCCAGCGCCAGGAGCCGTGGTCCACGATCAGCCCGCCCAGCCAGGGCGAGAGGGCCGGTGCGATCAGCGCCACGGCCATGACCAGCGTGGAGACACGCGCGCGCTCCGGCCCCTGGAACCGATTGAAGGCCAGGGCCTGGCCCACGGGAATCACCAGCCCGCCCGCCATGCCCTGGATGAAGCGCCAGCCCACCAGCTGGCCGAAGCTGCCCGCCTCGCCGCAGGCCCAGGCGGCCAGGGCGAAGGCCAGCATGGAGCCCGCCATCAGCCCGCGCGCGCCCCAGCGGTCGGCCAGCCAGGGGGCGAGGGGAATGGCCAGCGTCAATCCCAGCATGTAGGCATTGGCCACCCAGGCCCCGGTCGAGATGCCCACATGGAACTCGGCCGCAATCGTGGGCAGCGCGACGGCGGGCATGAAGATGTTGATGCAGTCGACGAAGAAACCCATCAGGAAAACGGTGGCCAGGCGGTATCGGTATGTCATCTTGCGCTTTCAGGAGGGGCAAGACTAAAGAGCGCGGGCGGCCACGTCGATGGGGCTATGCTGGACTCTTTGTTTGACTGGATTGAACAATGACCCCCACAAGCCCGGCCATGCACACGCTGCTCCACCGCGCGCAGACGTTTCTGGCCGTTGTGGATTTCGGCTCCTACACCAGGGCGGCGGACTTTCTGGGCATCAGCAAGGCCATGGCCAGCCTGCACGTCAAGGCGCTGGAAGAGGCGCTGTCGGTGGCCCTGCTGGTGCGCAACACCCGCAGCATCGCCCTGACGGAAACCGGGCGGGAGTTCTACGACGAGTTCAAGGGCATCGTCCGCGACGTGGGCAGCGCCTTCGACAACGCCATGCACAGCGGCAACCGCATCGCGGGCCGGCTGCGCATCAGCACCACCAGCGAATACGGGGAGAAGTACATTCTTCCGCTGATCCCGGCCTTCCTGGAGCGCTACCCGGGCATCTCGGTGGCCTATGACGTCAACTCTTCGCTGAGCGACCTGGTGGCCGAAAAGCTGGACCTGGTCGTGCGCCTGGGCCATCTGGCGGACTCCAGCTTCAAAAGCCGCAGGCTGGCCGGCTACGACATCGTGCTGGTGGCCTCGGCCGCCTTCCTGCGCAGCCATCCCGTGCGCCGGCCCGAAGACCTGGCAGACCTGCCCTGGATTGCCAACAGCAACCTCACCCACCCCACGGCCTGGACGCTGCGCACTGCCGGTGGCCAGGGCGTGGACGTGGTGGGCCGGGCGGCCCACCAATCCAACTCCTCCACCGCCATCCGCGCCCTGGCCCGGTCCTCGCTGGGCGTGGCCGTGCTGCCTGCGTGGTTTGTGGAGGACGACCTGGCCGACGGCGTGCTGCAGCGCGTGCTGCCCGACCACGCCCTGCCGCCCCAGCCCATCAGCGTGGTCTTTCCCGACAGCAGCCACCTGCCGCGCAAGACCCGTGTGTTCATCGACTTCCTGTGCGAGCACCTGGGCCGGGATTGAGCGCGCGGCTGGCCGGCCCGCTCTGGTCCCGTTAAACTGCCCGCAAGCCGAAAGGCCCGGTGCGTAGAAACACCTTCCGTTAGGTTGCAGCCCCCACCTTAAAGCGGGGCTTTGTCATGCCTTATCTCGTCGGATTGGCGCATTTGCTTGCGCCTGTCCGCATGGTTTCGGGCGTGGTGGGGGCTATCCGCAAGGACGCCCGCACGGCTACGGACGTGTTTCTAACCACCACGCCCACCTGTTGTGCGTAGAAACTCAACCGGTGGTTTTCTGTGATCTCGTAGGAAAACAGACCATGACCTTCCCCATCCTTGCCAGCCCCAGCGCTGCGCTTGCCCCTTCCAGCCCTCTTCTCTATCAGGAGGGCTGACCCCATGACATCCCGCAAAAACACTGCCGACGCGGCAGTGCAGGCGCAGCCGTTGCCCAAGCGGCCGCAAGCCGCAAGGCCTTCCGACTGGCCCAGCGCCTGGCAGGCCATGCATGTCTGTCTGGTCGTCATCGAGGGGAGATTGGTCACCCTGGCCGAGGTCTGTGGCAAAAAGCCCGACCGCAAGGCCCGCCAGTTCGACGTGGAATGCGCGGTGGAGCTGGCGCTGGCGCACATACGCCGCATGCGCGCCGACCCGCCGGACAGCCACCAGGCGTTCGAGCAGCAGTGGCACCTGGCGTCCTGCGCCATCGAACTGGCCGATGGCGCCTACCGCTTCCCCCGCTCGCGCTACGGCCGCCTGCTCAAGCGCACCCGCTGGCATTTCGACCTGCTCAGGGACCTGGTGGAACGTGTGGAGTGGCAGCACCGGCGCGGTGGCTGACTGGCGCAGCGTGGGCCGACTCAGTGGCTGCTGCGGCTGGCCAATGGCCCGCAGCAACCGCACGAGGGCAGGCCCTAACGCTTGCGTGCCCGCATCCGGGAGTCGGGCACAGGAGTTGCCGGTCCTTGCTCGGAGACGATCCAGCCCGACAGCCGTGCCGCCAGCATATCGATCTGACCGCTGGGTACGTCGGCAAGCACATTGTTGCCGCTGTGGCTCAAGATGCGGCCCCGTGTGGTGGCATCTGTGACGAGCGTGACCACGTCGGCCGCAGACACGGCGGCGTCCTTGGTCTTGCGAAGGATCACATGGCTCATGAACGGGACTCTAGCGCAAGCGTTCATTTGGGCAAGCCTTGGCCTTCAAAATCCCTGGCAAAGCCGGCCACCACACACATGGAGAAGAACAGGCGCTGGATCTCTATGGCGCGCTGGCGTGTTCGGGCCATGGTGAGGATCTGTGGATTGCGGGATAGCTCGGCAGCCAGCAAGCCACATGCCACCGGCGCTGCCATGGAGGTTCCACTCATTGCGCCGTAGCCTGTTCCTGGAAGTGTCGAAACGATGCCAACCCCTGGCGCTGTTGCAATGACTTCCGGCCCGATGTTGGTGAACTTCGCTGCGTAACGTCGCTTGTGCAGCGAGTCCGCCGTCAGTGCCGTGTACGGGTCCAGTTCGTCCAGGGTCTCCGTGGAGTGGTCGGGGTAGGTGCCTTTTTCGCCGATGGCGGTGATCGAGATCACTTCCGACCACCGTGCCGGAAACAGCAGCGGCTTGCGTCCGTTGTTGCCGGCTGCGGCAATGCAGACTGTGCCGCGGTCGAAAGCCTCCTTGATGGCGTCCCTGACGGCTTCATCGGGTGATGGGGTGCCCAGGCTCAGGTTGATCAGATCGCAACCGTCTTCCACGGCGGCTTCGATGGCCCGCAGAATGTCGTAGTTCAGCGCACCTCCGCCTGCCTGCGGGAACACACGGTAGGAGTTGAGCGTCGCGGCAGGAGCCCGGCCGGCATGGTGCCTGGCCGAGCCTTGGCCCCGGCCGGAAACAAGGCCTGCCACATGCGTGCCATGCTCCCCATCACGGGCGCGTGGCGAACCGTCGCCGGCATCCTTTTCCTGATAGACGAAGGCACGTGATTGCTGCACTGTCAAATCCGGGTGCGTGCCGTCGACGCCAGTGTCCACCACGCCGACAACCACATTGCGGCCGTCAGTGGCCTTGGGCTTGCCATAGAGGCGCGTGACGAAGTCGTCCTGGCTCAGATCCACTGCATCCAGTTTGACGGTATAGCCATCAACCAGGGTGATATGGCGCTGCACCAATCCCCAATGGCCAGTGATATCCGCATAGACGGCCAGCACTTCGACCATGGGGCCGTCTTGCAGCTTCAACGTGGCCTCGCCCTTGGCATTGCTGGTGCTGTCACCGCCCACCCCGGCGGCGAAATCAGTGAATGCCACTACGAGAGCGCCCTGGAGGGGATTGCCTGCCCCGTCTTCGACCTTGAGACGCAAAGAGATGCCGGGGCCCGTTTTCGTACTCTTCGCTCGCTTTACCGCTTTCAGCCGTGGGCTGCGCATGAGGTCGTAGACAACCACGGGAACCGCGCGAACCCCGGGCGCTTCCACACGCAGGGCCGCAAGTTCCTGGGGCGTCACCGCAACGAGCTTGGCCCCGGTAGGAGAAACCGAATGAACGATATCGACCCCTTTCGGGGTGATTTCCATAGTGGCATTCTTGCTGGCTTTCAGGCGGGAGCGCAGTGTGCGGCCAAAGCTTGTGCTTGCCAATCCCAGTGTGGACATGGCTTCTGAATGCATGCCACGTACTGGAAGCAATACGTAGTCAGTCTTTTCATCAACCATCATGGTCTTGTGCGTCGTCATATTGATCTCTCTCCCTCATTGCATGGCCATTGAAGTTGAGGATTTTGATCAACCCAAGGGAATGCAATAAGGAATGCCCGGGATTTTCATGGGTATTTCATGGTGCAACGCAATTTCTTGTATTGAGGGTGCAATGGGGTTCCTGACTTTTGCCGGTCTATTTCTGCTGCAAATATGAAAACATCCAATGCATGGGAAATGCCAGAAGTGAGTTGCCTGCTGGAGTTCCTGTTGCAAGGCACGTCAATGGAGCTGTAGGCATCAATGTCTTCTCTTCCCTATGGGGGAATGCTGGAACGCGGCATGCCCCGGGCCCTGCAAGAGGAAGGCAGGCATGGAGACCATGTGAGTCCTCGCGGGCTTCTTGGAACGGAATCCACGCAGCCGATGGCCGGCGGATAGGTTCAGCCGTTTTGCCGGTCCAGCCGAATTTAGGCCAGCGGCAGCCGCAGCACGAAGCAGGCGCCCGGCTGGCCGTCGGCGCGGCCCTCGCAGTGCACGCTGCCGCCGTGGCGCTGGGCGATGGAGCGCACCAGGGCCAGGCCCAGGCCCACGCCGCCCGAGCGCTCGCTGGCGCCGGGCAGGCGAAAGAACTTCTCGAAGATGCGCTCGCGGTGGGCCGGGGCCACGCCGGGACCATGGTCGCAGACGCGGATCTCGGCCATGGCGTCCTGGCGCGCCAGCTCCAGCGTGATGGCGCCCTGGCTGTAGCGGCGCGCGTTCTCCAGCAGGTTGCGCACGGCGCGGCGCAGCAGCTTGGAGATGCCGGGCACTTCCAGCGCGTCGGTGGACTGCAGGTCCAGGTCGGCATCCACGCGCGCGCATTCCTCGGCGGCCAGGCCGATCAGGTCCACGGGCTCGATCGTGCCCACGTCGCCTTCATAGGTCTCCAGCCGGCTGGCCAGCAGGATCTCGTCCACCAGTTGGTCCAGCTCGCTGATGTTGCGCTGGATCTCGGCGCGCGCGCGGGCGCTGGCGGGGTCGTCGCCCATGAATTCCAGGCCCATGCGGATGCGCGTCAGCGGCGAGCGCAGCTCGTGCGAGGCATTGGCCAGCAGCGATTTGTGCGAGGTCACCAGGGTCTCGATGCGCGCGGCGGCGGCGTTGAACTGGTGGGCCAGGTCGGCCACCTCGTCGCTGCCGTGCTCGGGCACGCGCACCGACAGGTCGCCCTCGCCAAAGCGCTTGACGCCGCGCTGCAGATTCTCCAGCCGCTTGAGCAGGCGGCGGATGATGGGGAACACGCCCACGGCCACGGCCACGCCCACCAGGCCCAGCAGCCACAGAAAGCCGAAGGGCGGGCGCAGCCAGAAGGCGGCTGCGCCGTCGTGCGGCGGGCGGTCACCGCGCGGCGGGCGCGGCGCCATGTGCAGCATGTAGGTCTGGCCGTCCGTGCCTTCGATCTCGAAGCGCAGCCCCTCCTCAGGCGGGCCGGGCACGCGCCGCGCACGGCCCTGGGCGATCACGTTGCCCTGGCCGTCGCGCATGGCCACGTCGCGCGAGGGCGGCGAGCTGGCGCTTTGCACGTTCTGCGCGTTCTGCTCGGCCGCGATCTGCCAGGCCCATGCCACCGTCAGCGTGAGCACGGCCACGCCGCCCACCACGGCCAGCCAGATGCGCAGGTACAGGCGCTGGGAGAAGAGGGACAGCAGCTTCATTCGCTTGGCTAGTCTTGTTGTTTGGCGAAGACGTAGCCCACGCCGCGCACCGTGAGGATGCGCTTGGGCGCCTTGGGGTCGGCCTCGATAGCGGCGCGGATGCGGCCCATGTGCACGTCGATGGAGCGGTCGAAGGCCTCCAGCTCGCGGCCGCGCACGGCCTCCATGATCTGGTCGCGCGTGAGCACGCGGCCCGCGCGCTCGGCCAGCGTGACCAGCAGATCGAACTGGTAGGAGGTCAGCTCGCAGGGCTGGCCCGCCACGGTGACGCTGCGCGCGTCGCGGTCGATCTCCAGGCTGCCGAAGCGCAGTGCCGTGGTCGGCTGGCCGGCGGCCGTGCCCTCGCCGCCGCCGCGCCGGCGCAGGATGGCGCGGATGCGCGCCAGCAGCTCGCGCGGCTCGAAGGGCTTGGGCAGGTAGTCGTCGGCGCCGATCTCCAGGCCGATGATGCGGTCCATGGGGTCGCCCTTGGCCGTGAGCATCAGCACCGGCACCTGGGCTGCGGGGCCGGGCAGGGCGCGGATGCGCCGGCAGACCTCCAGGCCGTCCATGTCGGGCAGCATGAGGTCGAGGATGACAAGGTCGGGCAGGTCGGCGCCGGCCACGCCGTCGGCGGGCTGCAGCTGCTCCAGGCCGCTGCGGGCATCGCCCATGTGCGTGACCTGCAGGCCGTTGTTGCCCAGGTAGTCACCCACCATCTGCGCGAGGCGGGTGTCGTCTTCGATCATCAGAAGATGGTGCGTACTCATGGAGGGCAGTGTATTCATGCTGGGGCCTGGCGTCGTATTGCGACGATGCTCGCAGCGCCCCGTCAGCCGTGCTTGTCGCTTGCGTAAAGTTCGGTAAAACAGCGCAGCCTGCGGCCAGCCGCTCAACTGCCGCGTTGCGCGGGCCGCACCGCATGCACGCGCGAGGCCAGCGCGATCAGCACCAGCACGGGCAGGCCCAGCAGGGCCGTGGCCTGGAAGAAGCTCACGTAGCCATGCGCATCGACAAAGGCGCCCGAGAAGCCGGCCAGCCACTTGGGCGCCAGCAGCATCATGGAGCTGAACAGCGCGTACTGCGTGGCCGAGTACTGCACATTGGTCAGCCCCGACAGGTAGGCGATGAAGGCCGCCGAGGCGATGCCGCCGGCCAGGTTGTCCGCGCTCACCACCCAGACCAGCGCATTCACGTCATGGCCGCGCGTGGCCAGCCAGGCGAACAGCAGGTTGGTGGCGGCCGACAGCGCGGCGCCCAGCATCAGCACGCGCATCACGCCCCAGCGCATGGCCAGCGCCCCGCCCAGGAAGGCGCCCGCCAGCGTCATGATCACGCCGTACACCTTGGTCACGGCGGCCACCTCGTCCTTGGTGAAGCCCATGTCCACGTAGAAGGGGTTGGCCATGATGCCCATGACCACGTCGCTGATGCGGTAGATGGCGATCAGGCCCAGCACCAGCAGCGCCTGCCAGCGGTAGCGGCCCAGGAAGTCGGCGAAGGGCTCGACCAGCGCGCTGTGCAGCCACTCGGCCGCGTTGCGGGCAGGCGCCAGCGGGCGTGGCACCGGTTCCGGCGAGAGCAGCACGGTCAGCATGCCCACGGCCATGGAGGCGGCCATGGCCAGGTAGGCCACCTGCCAGGCACCGCTCTGGTAGCCCGCCGTGCCCGCCACCTCGGCGCGGGCGGCCAGCCACAGCACGCCGGCGCCGGCCCAGATCATGGCCAGCCGGTAGCCGGTCTGGTAGGTGGCGGCCAGCGCGGCCTGGCGCTCGGTGTCGGCCGATTCGATGCGGTAGGCGTCCAGCGCAATGTCCTGCGTGGCCGAGCCGAAGGCCACGGCCAGCGCGCACCACACCAGCGGCGTGAGCGAGACGCGCGGATCATTGAACGCCATGCCGCACAGCCCGGCGACGATGAGCATCTGCGCGAACAGCAGCCAGCCGCGCCGCCGCCCCAGCCAGCGCGTGAGCAGCGGCAGCGGCATGCGGTCCACCAGCGGCGACCAGACCCACTTGAAGGCATAGGCCAGGCCCACCCAGCTCAGGTAGCCGATGGTGGTGCGGTCCACGCCGGCCTCGCGCAGCCAGAACGACAGCGTGCCCAGCACCAGCAGCAGCGGCAGGCCTGCCGAAAAACCCAGGGCCAGCATGCGCAGACTGGCCGGCTCGGCATAGACGCGCAGGGTCTGGCCCCAACTGCGGCGGGGCGTTTCGGCGGCGGTGGAGGGGGCGGAGGAGGGGGTGGTGGACGGCTCGGTCATGTTGTGCTGCGGCAGGCTGCGGCCATTATCGGGCCCATGGTGGCGCGGACTGGCGCGCGCTACCATCGCGGGCACAGGATGCCGCCATGGCCTACACCCTCTCTTCCCTCCACAGCGATGCCGCCGCGCAAGACGGCGCGGCCGATGCCACCGATACCGCCTTCGCGCCGCACAGCTCGGTGCGCAGCTACAGCGGCGAGCACCAGGCCCATGCCCACGGCCATGCGCAGATCCTCTATGCCCTGCAGGGCCGCATGGAGCTGGAAGTGGGCGGGCGCAGCGCCTTTGTGGACGCCGTCAGCGGCATGCTCATCCCCGCCGGCGTGGACCACGGCTACCTTGCGGCGCCGCGCTCGCGCGTGTTCGTCATCGATGCGCCCAGCGGCCCGGGGCTGGACCGGATGCGGCGCTTTTCCGTGCCACCGGCCCTGCGCGGCCGGGAGTCGGAAGGCCCGGCCACAGAGCAGCTGGCCCAGGTGCTGCAGGCGCCCGGCCTGCTGGCGCGCCGGGGGCTGGACTTGCAAGGGCTGGCCGCGCAGGTGCAGGCCGCGCTGCACGAGGACTGGCCCACGGCCCGGCTGGCCGCCCTGTGCCACATGAGCGCCCAGCGCTTTCACGCGCGCTTTGTGGAGCTGGCGGGCCAGCCGCCCCAGGCCTGGCTGCGTGGCCTGCGCCTGGATGCGGCCGAGCGCGGGCTGGCGCGGGGCCTGCCCCTGGAGGCCACGGCGCTGCGCTGCGGCTATGCCTCGGCCAGCGCCCTGGCCTATGCGCTGCGGCGCGACCGGGGCGTGACGGCGCGGCAGCTGCGCGGCTAGCCCGTTCACAGTCTCCGGACTACGAGCGTTTCTCGACAAATGCCCGGCCGCGCCCGGCGCAACATGGCGCCATGGTTCGCAATTCTTCCGCTTCTTCCTCCGCCGTCGGCATCGCCTTCGTTTCGGTGGCCGCCGTGCTCTGGGGCACGACGGGCACGGCGCAAAGCCTGGGCGCGGGCGGGCTCTCGCCGTTCTGGGTGGGCGCCGCGCAGCTGGCGGTTTCCAGCCTGTTTCTGGGGGCGCTGCTGGCGGTTTCCCATTGGAGGCTGCGCGGGCGGGCCGGGCAGGGCGGGGCACCCGTCCAGCCGCTGCTGCCCAACCCGATGCACCTGGGACTGCGCCCGGCCTGGTTCGTGCTGGCATCCATGGGAATCGGCGGCTACAGCATCTTCTTCTACGAGGGCGTGACGCTCACGGGCGTGGCCGTGGGCACGGCCGTGGCCATTGGCAGCGGCCCCATCTGGGCCGGGCTGATGCAGGCGCTGGTGCTGCGCGCGCCCCTGTCTGTCCTGTGGTGGGCCGGCACGCTGGTGAGCGTGGCGGGAGGTGCGGCCATGGTGATGGCCCGGGGCGGTGCCACGCTGTCCTGGAGCGGCCTGGCCCTGTGCCTGCTGGCGGGGCTGTCGTACGCGGGCTATGCGCTGATCAACAAGCGCCTGGTCACCCACATGTCGCCGCGCGTGGTGAATTTCTATGTCTTCACCGGGGCGGCCTGCATGGCGGTGCCGATTGCGCTGGTGCAAAGCGGCCTGCCGCAGTGGAGCCTGGCGGCCGTGCTGGTGGTGGTCTACCTGGGCGTGGTGGTGTCGGGCCTGGCGCACATGCTGTTTTCCATCGGGCTGCGCAGCATCTCGGGCCCCACGGGCGTGACGCTGAGCCTGATCGAGCCCGTGGCGGCCTTCGTGCTGGCGGTGTGGGTCGTGGGCGAGCGGCAGCCGCTGCAATCGTGGCTGGGGCTGCTGGCCGTGCTGGCGGGGCTGATGCTGGTGATCGGCGCCGAGATGCGGGCGCAGCGGGCCGTGATGGCCGCGCAGATGGCGTAACTCTTTGTAGGCCGGCGCCGCTCTTCACGATGCGCTGTTCTCCGCATGTTTCAGGCATGCGTGGCCGCTAGACTTGGCGGCATGCAGCAGCCATCCCATCTCTTCTCCGAATCCTGTGCCCCGTCCGCCTGGGGCTGTGCCTGCGCGCCCTGGCGCGCGCGTCGCGGTTTTCTGCTGGCCGGCAGCGCGGCGGCCATGGGGCTGGCCACGGCGCCGGTGGCGGCACAGGTGCAGGTGGGCGGTGCCTCGGGCCTGCGCAAGCTGGTGCCGGCCGAGACGCTGGAAGGCGCCGCCACCGACCAGTACCAGCAACTGCTGGCCAAGGCCCGCGCCCAGGGCGCACTGGCTGGCGACAGCAACCCGCAGCTTCAGCGGCTGCGCGCCATTGCCCGGCGGCTGATTCCGTACACCGCCCAATGGAACCCGCGCGCCAATGCCTGGCGCTGGGAGGTGAATCTGATCGGCAGCAAGGAGATCAACGCCTTTTGCATGCCGGGCGGCAAGATCGCCTTCTACACCGGCATCATCGACCAGCTGCAGCTCACCGACGACGAGATCGCCATGATCATGGGCCACGAAATGGCCCATGCGCTGCGCGAGCACTCGCGCGAGCAGTTGGCCAAGAACCAGGCCACCAGCATCGGCATCTCGCTGGGCGCCCAATTGCTGGGTCTGGGCGACCTGGGCAATGCGGCGGCCCGCCTGGGCGGCCAGTTGCTGTCGCTGAAATTCAGCCGGGGCGATGAGAGCGAGGCCGACCTCGTGGGCCTGGAGCTGGCCGCGCGCGCCGGCTACAACCCCCAGGCCTCGGTCTCGCTGTGGCGCAAGATGGGCCAGGCCACGGGCGACCGTGGTGGTCTGGAATTCCTGTCCACCCACCCCGCAGGCCCCGAGCGCATCCGCGAGCTGGAGCGCAACATCCCGCGCGTGGAAGGCCTCTACGAGGCCGCACGGCGCGGGTAGGCAGCCGCCTTCAGGCGGCGGCTTTTTGCTTTGGTTGGTAGCCCATGACGGCCTTGACTTCAAGGTACTCCTTGAAGCCGTGCTCGCCCCATTCCCGGCCCGTTCCTGACTGCTTGTAGCCGCCGAACGGCGCGCCGAAGTCCGGTCCTGCACCGTTGAGATGGACCATGCCGGTGCGCAGGCGCGATGCCACACGGCGTGCGCGCTCCAGGCTGCCTGACTGCACATAGCCCGACAGTCCGTAGGGCGTGTCGTTGGCCTGGGCGATGGCCTCCTCCTCCGTGTCGTAGGGCAGGATGACCAGCACGGGGCCGAAGATCTCCTCGCGCGCAATGGTCATGTCGTTGCGCACGTCGGCGAATACCGTGGGCCGCACGAAGTAGCCGCGCGCAAGGCCCTCGGGGCGGCCCGTGCCACCGGCCACCAGGGTGGCGCCTTCGGCGATGCCGGCCTCGATCAGGCCCTGGATCTTGCGGAACTGCGCCTCGCTGACCACGGGGCCCATGTGCATGGCGCCCGTGTCGGCCAGTGCATCGCCCACCTTCATGCCCTCGGCAGCGGCCTTGGCCGCGGCCACGGCGCGCGCATGCAGGGCGCGCGGCACAAACATGCGCGTGGGTGCGTTGCAGCTCTGGCCCGAATTGGTGAAGCAGGCGTTCACGCCCTGGGTCACGGCCTTTTCGATGTCGGCGTCGTCCAGCACGATGTTGGCCGACTTGCCGCCCAGCTCCTGCGTCACGCGCTTGACGGTATCGGCCGAGGCCTTGGCCACGGCAATGCCCGCGCGCGTGGAGCCCGTGAAGGTCATCATGTCGATGCCGGGGTGCACGGACATGGCCTCGCCCACCGAGGGGCCGTCGCCGTTGACCAGGTTGAACACGCCGGCGGGCACGCCCGCTTCGTGCAGGATCTCGGCCACCAGGATGGCATTGAGCGGCGCGAT
The DNA here is from genome assembly GCF_001598795.1 of Delftia acidovorans NBRC 14950. Taxonomy (GTDB): domain Bacteria; phylum Pseudomonadota; class Gammaproteobacteria; order Burkholderiales; family Burkholderiaceae_C; genus Comamonas; species Comamonas acidovorans. The sequence goes on from NZ_BCZP01000015.1 coordinate 91,949, forward strand.
CTCCGAGGGCTTGAGCACCATGGTGCAGCCCGCCGCCAGGGCCGGTGCCACCTTGCACATGATCTGGTTGATGGGCCAGTTCCAGGGCGTGATCATGCCCACCACGCCCACGGGCTCATGCACGATGCCGGTGGTGCCGCGCACGCTCTCGAACTCGAATTCCTTGAGCACCTGCAGGGTCTGCTTCAGGTGCCCCGCGCCCACCGTGGCCTGGGCCGCGCGCGACAGCCACAGCGGCGCGCCCATCTCCAGCGAGATGGTCTGCGCCACCTCGTCGATGCGGCGCATGTAGACCGCCAGCACCTTGTCCAGCAGGGCCAGCCGCTCGTCGCGCGTGGTCTGCGAGAAGCCGTCGAACGCGCGGCGTGCGGCGGCCACGGCTGCATCGACATCGGCGGCCGAGCCCATGCTGATGCGGGCCGCCACCTCCTCGGTGGACGGATTGATCACATCCAGCGTGCGCGGCACGACCGGGGGAACCCATTGGCCGTCGATATAGAACTGCAGGTGCTCTTGCGTGCTCATGAAGCTGTCTCCGTTAGTTGGAATGGGAGGCGGTCCGGGGGCGCCGCCGGCTGTGCCGGGCATGATGCACGATGGGCGCAGGCGCGCGGAGTCCTGTAGGGGACTCCTGTACGGCTCAGGTCCCGCCCACGTAGGGGTTGCTCTTGCGCTCGCGGCCGAAGCTGCTTTCGGGGCCGTGGCCCGGGATGAACACGGTCTGGTCGCCCATGGGCCACAGGCGCTGGACGATGCTGTCGATCAGCTGCTGGTGGTTGCCCTGGGGGAAGTCGGTGCGGCCGATGCTGCCCGCGAACAGCACGTCGCCCACGAAGGCGCGGTCGATCTGCGGCGCATGGAACACCACGTGGCCGGGCGTGTGGCCGGGGCAGTGGCGCACCTGCAGCGTCTCCTGGCCGATGCTCACCGTGTCGCCATCGTGCAGCCAGCGCGTGGGCGTGAAGGGGTCCGAATGCGGGAAGCCGAACATGGCGCCCTGCTGGGGCAGCGCATCGATCCAGAACTGGTCTCCGGGATGGGGGCCGATGATGGGCAGCTGCTGTGCATCGGCCAGCTCGCGCGTGCCGCCCGCGTGGTCTATGTGGGCGTGCGTGAGCCAGATGGCCTTGAGCGCCAGGCCCAGGCGCTCAATCTCCCAGCCGATCTGCTCCAGGTCGCCGCCCGGGTCGATGACGGCGGCTTCCATGGTCTGGTCGCACCAGACCAGCGAGCAGTTCTGCTGGAAGGCGGTGACGGGGATGGTGTGGTACTGGAGCATGGGCGGCGTGGGTGCTTCTGGCGAAAGCGCCCATTATTCCCGCTCCTTCCCCTGATGGCAGCGCAGGGCCGCCCCGCTTGCGCCGTCAGGTGGTCGGCTGGCCGCATTGCCCGCAGAACCGCGCGCCGGCCGGATGGCTGGCGTTGCAGTTCCTGCAGGCCTGCGGCAGCACCGCGCCGCCACACTGCGGGCAAAAGCGCGAGCTGGCGGCGATCGATGCATGGCAGCCGGGGCAGACCGCCGCCACGGCTGCGGCACGGTATGCGCTGCCGCTGTGGTGGCCGCCGCGCGAATGATTTCCGAACAGTCTTTGCAAGAGTCCCATGGTGTATTCCTTCGCACTGCGCGGATGCGCCGCTGCAGTCGTTCAAAGGCGCATTGGGACACGGCAGCGGTCCGCCGGGCCGTGGATGGCGATCATTTAATGTGGCTGTCATCTCGTGGCAATCCAGGTCCTGTGACGGACAGGAGACAGCCTCGCGGGCAGACCCCGTGGCTGCGGCAACGCCGCCGTGTTACAAGCTAGCCGTGCCGCCGAGCCAGCCTGCCCCCGATGCAGGCACGCAAGGATTTTTTCGAGGATGGGCCGGGCCGCCACCTGCGCAATGTAGGGCGGGTACCGGCATCACGCGAGGGAGAACCGGTATGTTGATTGGCGTGCCTGCCGAGACCATGGCAGGAGAAACCCGGGTGGCTGCGACCCCCGAGACCGTCAAGAAGCTGCGTGCGCAAGGCCATGTGCTGCGCGTGCAGGCGGGGGCGGGAGTGGCGGCCAGCGTGCCCGATGCCTTGTACGAGGCGGCGGGCGCGGAGATCGTCGATGTGGCAGGCGCCCTGGGCGCCGACCTGGTGCTCAAGGTCCGTATCCCTTCGGAGGACGAGTTGCCCGGCATCCGCAAGGGTGCAACGCTGGTCGGCATGCTGGACCCGTTCCAGCCCGCAGGCCTGCAGCGCCTGGCCGATGCGGGCATCACGGCCTATGCGCTGGAGGCGGCTCCGCGCACCACGCGTGCGCAGAGCATGGACGTGCTGTCCAGCCAGGCCAATATCGCCGGCTACAAGGCCGTGATGATCGCGGCCAACCAGTACCAGCGCTTCTTTCCCATGCTGATGACGGCGGCCGGCACGGTGAAGGCCGCGCGCGTCGTGGTGCTGGGCGTGGGTGTGGCCGGCCTGCAGGCCATTGCCACGGCCAAGCGCCTGGGCGCCGTGATCGAGGCCAGCGATGTGCGGCCCAGCGTGCGTGAGCAGGTCGAATCCCTGGGCGGCAAGTTCATCGACGTGCCCTACGAGACCGCCGAGGAGAAGGAGGCCGCCGAAGGCGTGGGCGGCTACGCGCGCCCCATGCCGCAAAGCTGGCTGGACCGCCAGAAGGCCGAGGTGGCCAAGCGCGTGGCCCAGGCCGACGTGGTCATCACCACGGCGCTGATCCCGGGCCGGCCCGCTCCCGTGCTGGTCACGGCCGAGATGGTGCAGGCCATGAAGCCCGGCGCCGTCATCGTGGACCTGGCGGCCGAACGCGGTGGCAACTGCCCGCTGACCCAGACCGGCATGACCGTGGTCACGCATGGCGTGACCATCGTGGGACTGACCAACCTGCCCGCCATGGTGGCGGCCGATGCCTCGGCCCTGTATGCACGCAATGTGCTCGATTTTCTCAAGCTCATCATCAACAAGGATGGCGCCCTGCATGTGGACATGGAGGACGACATCGTGGCCGCGTGCCTGATGGCCCATGAAGGCCAGCTGCGGAGGAAATGACATGGAAGCCGTATCCCCCACCATCATCCATCTCATCATCTTCGTGCTGGCCATCTACGTGGGCTACCACGTGGTCTGGACCGTCACGCCCGCGCTGCACACGCCGCTGATGGCGGTGACCAATGCCATCTCGGCCATCGTCATCGTCGGCGCCATGCTGGCGGCGGCGCTCACGGAAACGGGCCTGGGCAAGACCATGGGCGTGCTGGCCGTGGCGCTGGCTGCGGTCAACGTGTTCGGCGGCTTCCTGGTCACGCGGCGCATGCTGGAGATGTTTCGCAAGAAAGAGCGCAAGAGCGCTCCGGCCAAGGACAGCAAGGACGCCAAGGCGGAGGGCCAGTCATGAGCATGAACCTCGTCACATTGCTCTACCTGGTGGCCAGCGTCTGCTTCATCCAGGCGCTCAAGGGGCTGTCGCATCCCACCACCTCCATACGCGGCAACCTGTTCGGCATGGCCGGCATGGTGATCGCCGTGCTGACCACGGCGGCGCTCATCGTGCAGCTGGCCGGCGGCAATGCATTGGGGCTGGGCTGGGTGCTGCTGGGCCTGCTGGTCGGCGGCACGGCCGGTGCGGTCATGGCCCAGCGCGTGGAGATGACCAAGATGCCCGAGCTGGTGGCCTTCATGCACAGCATGATCGGCCTGGCGGCGGTGTTCATCGCCGTGGCCGCCGTGGCCGAGCCCTGGGCCTTTGCCATCACGGCCAAGGGTGGCGCCATCCCGGGCGGCAACCGCGTGGAGTTGGCGCTGGGCGCCTTCATCGGCGCCGTGACCTTCACGGGCTCGGTGATCGCCTTCGGCAAGCTCAGCGGCAAGTACAAGTTCCGCCTGTTCCAGGGCGCGCCCGTGCAGTTCAAGGGCCAGCATGCGCTCAACGCCGTGCTGGGGCTGGCAGCAGCCTTCTTCGTCTTCGGCTTCTGGCACAGCCAAAGCTGGATGGACATCGTGCTGGTCATCGCCCTGGGCCTGCTGCTGGGCGTGCTGCTGATCATTCCCATCGGCGGCGCGGACATGCCGGTGGTCGTGTCCATGCTCAACAGCTACTCGGGCTGGGCGGCGGCGGGCATCGGCTTCTCGCTGAACAACAGCATGCTGATCATTGCGGGTTCGCTGGTGGGCAGCTCGGGCGCCATCCTGAGCTACATCATGTGCAAGGCCATGAACCGCTCGTTCTTCAGCGTGATCCTGGGCGGCTTCGGCGGCGAGGCCACTAGCGCGGCGGCAGGCTCCCAGCAGCAGCGCAACGTGAAAAGCGGCAGCGCCGACGATGCGGCCTTCGTCCTGGGCAATGCCGAGACCGTGGTCATCGTGCCCGGCTACGGCCTGGCCGTGGCGCGTGCCCAGCACGCGGTCAAGGAGCTGGCCGACAAGCTCACCGAGCGCGGCGTGACGGTGAAGTACGCCATCCACCCGGTGGCCGGCCGCATGCCCGGCCACATGAACGTGCTGCTGGCCGAGGCCGAGGTCCCCTACGACCAGGTCTTCGAGATGGAGGACATCAACAGCGAGTTCGGCCAGGCCGACGTGGCCATCATCCTGGGCGCCAACGACGTGGTGAACCCCGCCGCACACGTCAAGGGCAGCCCCATCTACGGCATGCCCATCCTGGAGGCCTACAAGGCCAAGACGGTGATCGTCAACAAGCGCTCCATGGCGGCCGGCTATGCGGGCCTGGACAACGAGCTGTTCTACATGGACAAGACCATGATGGTCTTCGGCGACGCCAAGAAGGTGGTGGAGGACATGGGCAAGGCGCTGGAGTGAGGTGCTGCGTGGAGCACAAGGGACAAGGGGCGGCGCGAGCCGCTCCTTGCGCTCACACCTTCATGTCATAGCCGATGGTGACCGGCGCATGGTCCGAGAACTTCACATCCTTGTAAATGTGCTCGGTGCGCGCCAGTGCGGCGGTGGCCGGGGTGGCCAGGTGGTAGTCCAGGCGCCATCCCACGTTGTTGGCATAGGCCTGGCCGCGGTTGCTCCACCATGTGTAGCAGGTGTCCGTGGTGTCGGGCTGGAGCAGGCGATAAACGTCCACAAGACCGCCCGTGGGATCAGTTTTGTGTAACAACTTTGTCATCCACTCGCGCTCTTCGGGCGTGAAACCGCTGTTTTTCTGGTTGCTGCGCCAGTTCTTGAGGTCGATCTGCTGGTGGGCGATGTTGATGTCGCCGCACAGGATGAACTCGCGCTCGCCCTTCATGCGCATCAGGTGATCGTGCATTTCGGCGAGGAAGCGGAACTTGGCCGTCTGGCGCAGTTCGCCCGAGCTGCCGCTGGGAAAGTAGGCGCTGATGATGGATAGCTTGCGCGCGGGCGTGTCGAAGCGCGCCTCCACGTAGCGGCCCTCGGCGTCGAACTCGTGCGAGCCGAAGCCGACCACGACGTCGCTGGGCTCGTGGCGGCTGTAGACGCCCACGCCCGAGTAGCCTTTCTTCTCGGCGTAGTGGAAGTGGCCGCGCAGGCCGGCCAGCAGCTCGAAGCGTCCGGTCATGTCGGCGGCCTGGGCCTTGATTTCCTGCACGCAAATACAATCCGGCGCAGTGGCCTCGATCCAGGCTTCGACGCCCTTGGTCGAGGCCGAGCGGATGCCGTTGAGGTTGAGGCTGGTCAATTTGAACAAGGATGAATCCATGGTGGTGAGTAATCTGCAGGCCGATGACACAGGCCGTCTGGCGCAGGAATTTGTGCAATTCGCCGTTGACGCAGGGGTGCTGCGTTTCGGCGAGTTCAAGACCAAGGCCGGGCGCATGAGCCCGTACTTCTTCAATGCCGGCCTGTTCGATGACGGCGGCAAGATGGGCCGTCTCGCCGAATTCTATGCAAAAGCCATCGCAGCCAGCGGCATCGAGTTCGACATGATCTTCGGCCCCGCCTACAAGGGCATCCCGCTGGCCGCCACCGTGGCCGTGGAGCTGGCCCGCATGGGCCTGAACAAGCCCTTTGCATACAACCGCAAGGAAGCCAAGGACCACGGCGAGGGCGGCACCCTGGTCGGCGCGCCCCTCAAGGGCCGCGTGCTGATCGTGGACGACGTGATGAGCGCCGGCACGGCCGCGCGCGAGTCCATCGCCATCATCCGCGCCGCAGGCGCCACGCCGCATGCCGTGGCGATCGCGCTGGACCGCCAGGAAATGGCCACCGAGAATGGCCAGGACGTGCCCCACAGCGCCGTGCAGTACGTGCGCAATCAGCTGGGCATGCAGGTCTGCACCATTGCAAAACTGGCAGACTTATTGCTTTATCTTGAGATTCAAGGTGGCAGCGAAGGCAGCGGCCACCATGAGCGCGTGCTGGCCTACCGCCAGCGTTACGGAGTCAACGACAAGGAATAAGGGTTTGATGAACAAGGCGTTGCATGCACGGTTCCTGTGGTGCGCCCTGGCTGGTGCCGCGGCTGGCCCTGCCTGCGCCTTGGATGCCGGCGTGCCGGCCGGCATCTATGCATGCACCGACGCCAAGGGTCGGCGCCTGACGGCAGACCGCCCGATTGCCGAATGCGTGGACCGCGACCAGCGTGTGCTGGGCAGCTCCGGTGTGGAGCTGCGCCGCGTTGGCCCCACGCTGACTGACAACGAGCGCGCCGAACTCGATGCCCAGCGCCGCCGCGAGCAGGCCGAACAGCGCCGTGTGCGCGAGGAGCGCTCGCGCGAGCGCGCCCTGATTGCGCGCTATCCCAACCAGGCCGCGCACGACGCCGAACGCGCCGAGGCCCTGTCGCAGACCGACCAGGTCGCCAACCTGGCGCGCCAGCGCATACAGGAGCTGCAGGCCCAGCGCGTCAAGATCGATGGCGAGATGGAGTTCTACCGCAAGGACCCGTCCAAGGCCCCCGCCTCCCTGCGCCGCCAGCTCGATGAAAACCGCAGCAGCCAGGAAGAGCAGCAGCGCTTCATCCAGCAGCAGGAGCAGGAAAAAAGCCGCATCAACCAGCGCTTCGATGCCGAGCTCGTGCCGCTGCGTGCGCTGTGGAGCGCGGCTGCCGCCGCTGCGGCTCCCACGGGCCGCTGAACGGCCCTTGCCCCCTGTCTTTCCCCTCTGGCGCGAACGGCCTGCCGCACGCCCGGTGCGCGTGAATCGGATTCGTCCTGCAAGCGCTGCCATTGCGGCGGTCTAGGCTGTCACTACATTCCCGGCCACGGATTTTCCCGGGCCCTCAAGGCCTGGCTGCTGGTGTGCGCTGCAGCCACAGGTGCCGGGCCGCCGCGAGAAGGGAGCATGCATGACGGCATGGCGATGGTTGACGGTGCTGTGGCTGTGGGCCGCCGGTGCCTGGCTGGCCTGGGGAGGCGCCCAGCTGCTGTGGGCCGGGGGCAGCGGCTACTACGTGGTGGCAGGTGCGCTGCTGTTGGCCGTGGGCCTGGGCGTGGCGCGCCGTTCGGCGGCTGCGCTGTGGCTGTTTGCGCTGTGGCTGCTGGGCACCGCGCTGTGGGCGGTCTGGGAGATAGGGCTGGACTGGTGGCCGCTGGCGGGGCGCCTGGGTGTGCCCTGGTTGATGGGCCTGCTGCTGGTGCTGCCCTGGTCGGTGCGTGCGCTGCGCCATGAGCCCGACATGGGCCAGAACCGGGGCCTGGCACCAGCCCATGCGGCGCTTGCGCTGGTGGTGCTGGGCACGGCCATTCTTGCGGGCCTGTCATTCGGGCGCCAGCGCGATGCCCATGAAACCCAGGGCCAGTTTGCGGGCGCGGCCGCCGCCGCGTCGGACCTGCCCGCCGACGGCCAGGTCACGGCCGTGCAGAACATGTCCATGGTGGCCTCCGATGCCGGTGGCCTGCGCAGCCCGCCGGTGCTGCAGGGCGATGCCACCGATGCCGTGCCCGATGGCGAATGGCATGCCTATGGCCGCACCGGAGCGGGCCAGCGCTATTCGCCGCTGCGCCAGATCGGCCCGCACAACGTGCGGCTGCTGCAATTGGCCTGGGAGTTCCGCACGGGCGATGTGCGCGGCAAACCCGGCGATCCCGAAGAAACCACGTTCGAGGTCACGCCGCTGAAGATCGGCGAGCGCCTGTTCCTGTGCACGCCCCACCAGTCGGTGATTGCGCTCGATGCCACCACGGGCAAGCAGCTGTGGCGGCGCGACCTGCCCATGCCCAAGGGGCTGGCGCTGCAGCACCTGACCTGCCGGGGCCTGTCCTACCAGTCGGCGCAGGCGGCCGCGCAGTTCGATGCGGCGGCAGGGCAGACGCATTCGGCGGTGGCGCCGGCTGCAAGGAAGTCCGGCGCGCAGGTCGTGCCTGCACCCACCGCCGCATCCACGGCTTCGGCTTCTGCTTCTGCAGCCCCTGGCGATGACGGCCGCTGCACCGCCAAGCTGTTCATGGCCACGGCCGACGGCAAGGTGGTCGCGCTCAATCCCGCAGATGGCCAGACCTGCAGCAATGTGGCGGGCGGCCAGGGCCAGATCGACCTCTGGCAGGGCATGCCCGAGCGCAAGCCGGGCTCGTACTACTCGACCTCGCCGGTGGTGGTGGCGCGCGACCGCATCATCGTGGGCGGCACGGTGCTGGACAACCATTCCACGCGCGAGCCTTCGGGCGTGATCCGTGCGTTCGACATCCGCTCGGGTGCGCTGCTGTGGGCCTGGGACCCGGGGCGGCCAGGCAACAGCACGCCGCTGCCCCAGGGGCAGACCTATGTGCCCAGCTCGCCCAACAGCTGGTCCATCTCCAGCGTGGACGAGACGCTGGGCCTCGTCTTCGTGCCCATGGGCAATGCGCCGCCCGACCAATGGGGCGGGCGGCGCAGCGCCGAGGCCGAGCAGTATTCTTCCTCGGTGGTGGCGCTGGACATTGCCACGGGCGCCGTGCGCTGGGTGTTCCAGACCGTGCACCACGATCTCTGGGACTACGACGTGCCCTCGCAGCCCAGCCTGATCGACCTGGAGATCGGCGGCCACAGCGTGCCCGCCCTGGTGCAGCCCACCAAGCAGGGCGAGCTGTTCGTGCTGGACCGGCGCACGGGCCAGCCGCTGCTGCCCGTCACCGAGGTGGCTGCGCCGCAGGGCGCGGCACGCGGCGACCGCACGGCGCCCACGCAGCCGCATTCGCAGCTGAGCTTCAACCCCCCGGCCCTGACCGAGCGCGACATGTGGGGCGCCAGCCCCTTCGAGCAACTGTGGTGCCGGCTGGCCTTTCGCCGCCTGCGCTACGAGGGGCGCTTCACGCCGCCCTCGGAGCAGGGCTCGCTGATCTATCCGGGCAATTTCGGCGTCTTCAACTGGGGCGGCGTGGCCGTGGACCCGCGCCGGCAGGTGGTGTTTGCCACGCCCACGCGGCTGGCCTTCGTCTCCACCCTGGTGCCGCGTGCGGACGATACCTCGCTGCTGGTGCAGGATGGCGGCCCGCCCAAGGACGGCCTGCCCGCGCTCAACGAAAACTTTGGCGCACCGTTTGCGGTGCGGCTCAAGCCTTTTGTCTCGCCGCTGGGCATTCCCTGCCAGGCGCCGCCCTGGGGCTTTGTGGCGGGTGCCGACCTGCGCACGGGCCAGATCGTCTGGCAGCGCCGCAACGGCACGCCGCGTGACCTGAGCCCGCTGCCGCTGGGCTTTCGCATGGGCGTGCCCGGCATTGGCGGCCCGGTGATGACCGCTGGCGGCGTGGCCTTCTACTCGGGGGCACTGGACAACTATGTGCGCGCCTATGACGTGGACAGCGGCCGCCAGCTCTGGCAGGACCGCCTGCCTGCTGGCGGCCAGGCCACGCCCATGACCTATCTGGGCACGGATCAGCGCCAGTACCTGGTGGTGGTGGCGGGTGGGCATGGTTCGACCGGAACCAAGGCCGGGGACAGCGTGCGCGCCTATGTGCTGCCCAAGGAGGTGGCGGCGCCCTGAGCGCTCAGCGCCGTGGGGGTCTGCGCCGGCTCATGCCGATCCGGTCCGGCCCAGCATGCGCAGCACGCGCGTGACCAGCAGAGCGGCCACCCAGGCCAGTCCGCCGATCAGAAACGGCAGGCGCAGCAGCGCGCCTTGCTGGGCAAACAGCATCAGCGCGTCGGCCTTCCACAGCGCGGCATAGCCCGTGTACAGGCCGTAGGCCAGCCAGGCCAGCGCCCCCAGGGCGAACAAGGCCGCCATGCGCCGGGCGCTGCGGCCATCGCGCGAATCCGCGGGCAGGGCGCGCGTGCCGTGCCAGACCCAGCCGATGGAGGCGAGCACCAGCAGGGCACTGGCTGCCACGGACAGCTGCAGCCAGGTATGGGGGGAGAGTGAGGACATCAAAAGGAAACTGCGCGCCGGCACCGTGCCGGCCGCAGCGAGTGTAGCGGCGCCGTGCTTTGCGCCGCCTGCGCGCTCAGGCCGGCTGCCAGACGGTGGCGCCGTGGCCCTGGCCGCCGCTTCCGGGCACGGCATGGATGCCCAGCACGGCCGCGTGGCGCTGCAGCAGGGCGTCGAATTGCTCGGTGCTTTCCGCCGTGGCCGGGGCGTCGTCGTATTCGCTGGCCACCTGGTCCGTGGTGAAGGAGCTGGCGCCGAACTTCTGGACGATGTTGCGCAGCTTGTCGAGATTGGGGCTGGTGGATGGGGTCATGGCAACTCCTTGGGGTCATGGACGCCTGCTGCGCCGCAGGCCTGTGGACCAGTGTAGCCCCGGGGCCTGGAGCGGCCATCCGGGGCATCCCCGCAAAGCGGCGTAGGACTTGGAACCCGCCGTCAGCCGCCCGTGGCTACGGGGCCTGCGCTCAGCACTTCGGCCAGCGGCTTGCGGGGCGAGGGCACCTCGCGCTCGCGCAGATCGTCGGGCAGTGTGGCCGCATCGCCGCGCCAGCCCACGGCGATCACCACCTCGGGCTCCAGGTGCTCGGGCAGGCGCAGCACCTCGCGTGCGGCGTCGGCCGAGAAGCCGCCCATGGCGTGCGTGGCCAGGCCCATGGCGTGGGCTTCCAGCGCCAGGTAGCCCCAGGCGCAGCCCGCGTCGAAGCTGTGCTTGCCGGGCGAGGCCTGGCGGTCGGACATCAGCACGATCAGCGCGCCCGCCTCCAGGCACCAGCGGCGGTTGAACTCGTTGGGAATGGTGCTGAAGGCCTGCCAGTTCGCATCGCCGCGTAGCGCATAGGCAAAGTGCCAGGGCTGCTTGTTGCTGGCCGAAGGCGCCCAGCGCGCGGCGTCGGCCAGTTGCTCGATCTGGGCCTGGCTCAGTGCCTCCGGCTTGAAGGCGCGCGGCGACATGCGGCCCAGGAATTGCGGATGGATGGGAGTGGTGGTGTTGCGTGTCATGCGGATAGGCGGCAAGCAGAAAGGAAAGCGGCAACGATAGCGCAAGGCCTCAGGGCTGGCGCGGTGCCTGGCCATGCTGCTGGCTGATCACGCGCAGGTGGCGCTCCATGCGGATGAAGACCAGCACCATCACCACCAGCACGAGGAATGACATCAGCATGCTCCAGAAGGCCGTCTCCACGGCGCCGAAGCGCTCCTTCCAGGAGCTGCTGCCGAGGCTGTCCTCGCCGCGCAGCGCGCGCGCCGCATTGTCCAGGGACAGCGTGTAGTTCAGCAGCACCGTGGACAGGATCTGCTGGGCCGTCTGCGCCTGCAGCCGCGGCTCCAGGGCGGCATTGCCGAAGACCTGCTCCAGCGCGGCGGGCAGGCCCTGCACATAGGCCGCATAGGTGCCCTTGCCGTGTTCCAGCTCGGCGGCCTGGGCACGCTCATGGATGGCGGCGGCGGTATCCACGGGCTCGACCATCCAGCCGTCTTCCTCGCCGGTGGAGGCTGCTGCGGCAGCCGCTGCATCGGCAGCCGCATCCACGGCCCCGGCATCGCCTTCGCGCTGCCCGCGTTCCTGGATGCGGCGCTGCACATCGGCCTCGGACGGCAGGGCGTCGCCTTGCAGCAGCGGGTGCAGCGGCGCCAGGCCCCGGGCCTGGTTGTCCCGCTCGGTGCGCTCGCGCCGCGCAGGATCCTTGTTCACGTAGGCGCGCACCAGGGCGTCGGCCTTCTGGAAGGCAGGGCGCAGCGCCGGATCGGCCAGGCGCTTTTCCATGGCGGGTTCGCCGCCGCCCGCGCCCAGGTCGCGGCTGGTTTCGTCCACGACGAACTGCAGGTCGGGCCTGGCGTCCTTCCAGTTCAATTCCTGGGCCACGGCCTGGGGCGCCTCGGCCTTGCCGGGCCTGAAGCTCTCCCAGGTCCACAGTGCCATGCCCACCAGCACGAGCAGGGAGAACACCAGCAGCACCACGCGCACCACCTGCACCAGCAGGTCCTCGATCCTGCGCAGCATGTTTGTAATCATCGGAATCCTCGGTTGGTTCGTAAAACAAGGGCGCGTCCGGCCCGCCTGCAGGCCAGTTCTGTTGCTATTGATTTGAAAGCGCCGGACACAGACGGGCGAATTCTAGGAAGGCTGCCGTGCACGGGCGCACCGGTTCTCAATGTTTTACATTTCGCGCCAATCTCGAAGTGTGCATGTGCTCCCGTGGCATGCACCGTCCTGCAATGAGTGCCTTCCGGATGGCGGGGCGTTCATGGCCGCAGAGCGCATGGTTCTCCCGCTTGCGGGCGCGCAGGCTTTGGGCCTACCGGCTGTAGCGGCTTCCTGAATCCGCTGTAATGCTCGCTCTGATTTCTGACTGACTAGAGAGGGCTCGCCCATGACCAAAACGTCGCTGGATAAATCGAAGATCAAGTTCCTTCTGCTCGAAGGCATCCATCCTTCCGCACTCGAAGTGCTGCGCAACGCGGGCTACACCAATGTGGAGACCGTGACGGGCGCGCTGGAAGGCGAGGAGCTCAAGCGCAAGATCGCCGACGTGCACTTCGTCGGCATCCGTTCGCGCACGCAGCTGACGGCCGACGTGTTCGCCGCCGCGCAAAAGCTCGTGGCCGTGGGCTGCTTTTGCATCGGCACCAACCAGGTGGACCTGGACGCGGCGCGCGAGCGTGGCGTGGTGGTCTTCAACGCGCCTTACTCCAACACGCGCTCGGTGGCCGAGCTGGTGCTGGCCGAGGCCATCTTGCTGCTGCGCGGCGTGCCCGCCAAGAACGCCTCCGCCCACCGCGGCGGCTGGCTCAAGAGCGCCGAGAATTCCTACGAAATCCGTGGCAAGACGCTGGGCATCGTGGGCTACGGCTCCATCGGCACCCAGCTGTCGGTGATGGCCGAGTCGGTGGGCATGCAGGTGCTGTTCCATGACGTGTCCACCAAGTTGCCGCTGGGCAATGCGCGCCAGGCCGCATCGCTGGCCGATCTGCTGGCCGGCAGCGACATCGTCACCCTGCACGTGCCCGAGCTGCCCTCCACCCAGTGGATGATCGGCGCCAAGGAAATCGCGGCCATGAAGCCCGGGGCCATCCTGATCAATGCCTCGCGCGGCACCGTGGTGGAAATCGAGCCGCTGGCCGAGGCCCTGAAGGCCGGCAAGCTGCTGGGCGCCGCCATCGACGTGTTCCCCACCGAACCGCGCAGCAACAAGGATGAATTCGTCTCGCCCCTGCGCGGCCTGGACAACGTCATCCTGACCCCGCACGTGGGCGGCTCCACCATGGAAGCCCAGGCCAACATCGGCCTGGAAGTGGCCGAGAAGCTGGTCAAGTACAGCGACAACGGCACCACCACCTCGGCCGTGAACTTCCCCGAAGTGGCGCTGCCCGCCCACCCCGGCCAGAACCGCATCCTGCACGTGCACCACAACCAGCCCGGCGTGCTGTCGGCCATCAACCAGGTGTTTGCCGAGAACGGCATCAACATCGCCGGCCAGTACCTGCGCACCGACGAGAAGGTGGGCTATGTGGTGATCGACCTGGCGGCCCAGTCCTCGGGTCTGGCCGTGGAAAAGCTGACCCAGGTTCCGGGCACCATCCGCTGCCGCGTGCTGTTCTGATGGCCAGGTTTCAGGATGCTGCGCTTGGGCGCACTTCCTGAAACTGGCGCATTGCCGGGTCGCCCTATCTGCCCGGCTGCAGCAGCAGCCGCATCAGATCCGTGCGAGTGATCAGGCCGGTCAGCCGGCCTTCGCTCATCACGGGAATGCAGGGCACGCTGTGCCGGGCCAGGGCGTCCAGCAACTGGCCCACGGGCGTGTCTTCGTCCACGCTGAGTTCAGGCGCATGAACCAGCTGGGGCAGCTCCGACAGGCGGGGCGCGGCCCGGGTCTTGCCGGGCAGGCGCTGGCCCAGCCAGTTCAACAAAGAAGGTTTTGCCGCCGATTCGGCCGGGCGCACGGGGCTCATCCATAGCCACTCGTACAGCTCGGCACGGGAGACCGTGCCGGCCAGGCCGCCATCGGCGTCCAGCACCGGCAGGCTCTTGGCCGGGTGCGCGCGAAAGCGTGCGGCCACGGCGTGCACGTCGTCGTCCATGGAGCAGCTCACGGGATCGCGCGTCATCAGCTGGGCGCAGCGCACACCGCCCAGCCGGTGCTCGATGGCGGTTTCCTCGGCGGCGGCCAGCAGCTCAGCCAGGTCGTCGGCTTCCAGGTTGTTTTCCTGGCCGAAGCGCAGCAGCAGCCCCTCCAGATCGGCATGGGACAGGCCCAGGCGCGAGGCATGGCGGTGGGCCGCATCGGCGGGCGCGGCCTTGGGCGCCGTGTCGGCATGGTGGGGGTAGCGCCGGCCCGTGGCGCGGTGGAGCGCCGTGGCCGCCAGGACCAGCCCCAGAGTCAGCGCACCCACGGGCAGGAAGGGCAGCATCCAGCCGGCGGCCAGCGAGGCCTTGGCGTTGAGCACCGTCAGCAGGGCCATGGCGCCACCTGGCGGGTGCAGCGAGCGCGTCAGCAGCATGCAGCCTATGGCGCCGCCCACGGCCAGTGCAGGGGCCAGCTGGGGCGGGCACCACTGCAGCACGAACAGGGCCCAGAGCGCCGACACCGTATTGCCCACCACGCAGGACCAGGGCTGGGCCAGCGGGCTGGTGGGCACGGCGAACAACAGGACGGCCGTGGCGCCCAGTGGCGCGAACAGGCGCAGGGGAAGATCCCAGGTGCCCGCATGCGCCAGCCAGACCAGGGCCGTCGCCAGCCCCATGCCCACGATGGAGCCCATGGCCACGCGCCACATGTCCGCAGGCGCGGGGCGTGGCACCACCGGCCCCCATGCTTTTCTGTTCCAGCCCATGGCCTTGTTGTCTTTTTGTCTTTGCCTGCGCGGCCCCGGGGGAGGGCTGCAAAAGCGCGTCATTTTAGGAAGGGACGCCGCTCTTGCTGGTAGCATGGGCTTTGCACCCTTTCGGTGCGGCGCGCCTGCCGGCTCAGTCCACCACGGACTGGTACACGCCCTCGCGCATCACCCAGCGGTAAGGAATGCGCTGGGCCATGGACTGCATCATGAGGATGGCGAACAGGTCCTCCTTCGGATCCACCCAGAAGAAGGTGCCGTAGATGCCGCTCCACGAAAAGTCGCCCACGCTGCCCGGCAGCGGGTTGAGGCCGGGCGCCGTGCGCACCGCAAAGCCCAGGCCGAAGCCCTGGCCCACCTCGGGCGAGGGCAGCTGGGCGCCGAAGTAGGCCATGTCCGGCCCCATGCGCACGCTGGCGGGCAGGTGGTTGGTGGTCATCAGCTCCACGGTCTTGCGAGAGACCAGGCGCACGCCGTCCAGCGTGCCGCCGTTGCACCAGAACAGGCACAGCCGCGCATAGTCGGCCATGGTCGAGACCATGCCGCCGCCGCCCGACTCGAACATCATGGCGCGCGTGACCGGGGGGATGGGCGGCATCTGTTTCTGCGGCCCTTCGGGCTGGGGCCGCGCGGCGCGTGCGATCTCGCTGTCGGGCGCATGAAAGCCCGTGTCGGCCATGCCCAGCGGCCCGGTGATGTGCTCGCGCACGAAGGCGGCCAGCGTCTGGCCGCTGACCACCTCGACCACGCGGCCCAGCACGTCGGTGGACATGCCGTATTCCCAGGTCTCGCCGGGCTGGGCCACCAGCGGCAACTGCGCGAGCTTGGTGATGAACTGCGCATTGGTGAACTTGCCGCTGAACAGGCCCGCATCCAGGTACATCTTCTTGACGGGGTGCTCGGTGCCGGCGAATCCATAGGGAATGCCGGAGGTGTGGCGCAGCAGGTCCTGCAGCGTGATGGGCCGCGCCAGCGGCGCGCGCTCCAGGCCCACGCGCAGCGCGGCCAGCTCGGGCAGGTACTGCTCCACAGGCTCGATGATGGACAGCCGCCCCTGCTCGGCCAGCATCATGATGGCCAGCGAGGTGATGGGCTTGCTCATGGAGGCGATGCGGAAGATGGCATCGGGCCGCATGGCCGTGCCGGCCTCGGGGTCCAGCAGGCCGAAGCTCTCCAGGTAGGCCAGCTTGCCGCGCCGCGCCACCAGGGCCACGGCGCCCGGGATCTCGCTGGTGTCCACGCCGCGCTGCAGCCGGGCCGACAGGCGCGCCAGGCGCGCGCTGCCCAGGCCCACGGTTTCAGGGGAGTCGGCCCAGGGCAGGCCGGGGATGTGCAGGCGGTCGGTGCTGGCGGTCATGGAGTCTCCTGTGGTGTGCGTCGATTGTTCCGGCAGATGGCCTGGTGCGCTGTTGGCTGCGGGACAGCGGCGTGCGGGTGCAGCGGGCATGCCGCCGCTAAACTGGCCCGCAGGAGACAACGACACCATGAAGCAGATCATTCTGGCCGCCGCAGCCTGCGCAGCCGCCGCCTTTGCCATGCCGGCCAGCGCCGCCTATCCCGACAAGCCCATCCGCCTGGTCGTGCCCTTCCCGCCCGGGCAGGCCACGGACATCTTTGCGCGCGCGCTGGCCGAAAAGCTCGCCCAGAAGCTGGGCCAGCCGCTGGTGGTGGAGAACAAGGCCGGGGCCGGCAGCAACATCGGCAGCGAGCAGGTGGTGCGCAGCCCGGCCGACGGCTATACGCTGCTCGTGGCCGGCAGTGCCATGGCCGTGAACCAGACGCTGTACAAGAAGGTGAATTTCGACCCGCGCACCGACCTGGTGGGCATCACGCTGATCGCCAAGGTGCCGCTGGTGTTCCTGGCGCACCCGGGGGCTGGCATCAAGTCCATGAAAGATTTGGTGGACAAGGCGCGTGCCGAGCCGGGCCGCTGGAACTACGCCAGCGCCGGCATCGGCGGCACCCAGCACCTGAGCGCCGAGATGGTCAAGGCGCGCGCCAAGATACAGATAGAGCACATCCCCTACAAGGGCAGCGGCCCCGCGCAGGCGGACTTCGTGGGCGGCCAGGTGCCGCTGATGGTGGATTCGGTGACGGCCGCCCTGCCCAATATCCAGGCGGGCAAGGCCGTGCCGCTGGGTGTGACCTCCAGCGCCCGCTCCAGCCAGCTGCCCGAGGTGCCGGCCATTGCCGAATCGGGCCTGCCCGAGTTCCGGGGCTTCGAGGCCGTGGGCTGGCTGGGGCTGATGGCCCCCAAGGGCACGCCGCAGGAAGTGATCGACCGGCTCAACCGCGAGGCCGTGGCCATCCTGCGCAGCCCTGAGATGCGCAAGTTCATCAGTGACCGTGGCTCGGAGGCTGCGCCCACCACGCCCCGCGAGATGGATGCCTTTGTGGCCTCCGAGATCACGCAGTGGGGCCAGGCCGTGCGGCAATCAGGCGCCTCGGTGGATTGAGGCAGGCGCCCCCCGGAGCGCGTGGGGGTGCCCGCTGCGGCCGGTCAGGCCAGCTTGGCCTTGAGCTGCTCGTTGACCTGCGCCGGGTTGGCCTTGCCCTTGGAGGCCTTCATGACCTGGCCGACCAGGGCGTTGAAGGCCTTGTCCTTGCCTGCGCGGTACTGCTCCACGTTGGCCGGGTTGGCGGCGATCACCTCGTCGATGATCTTCTCCATGGCGCCCGTGTCGTTCATCTGCTTGAGGCCCTTGGCCTCGATGATGGCATCGACATCGCTGCCTTCACCGCTCCACAGCGCCTCGAAGACCTGCTTGGCGGCGTTGTTGGAGATGGTGCCGTCGCCGATGCGCTGGATCAGCGCGGCCAGCTGGGCGCTGGAGACCTTGGCGGCCTCCATGCCGATTTCCTCGGTGTTCAGGCGGCGCGAGATCTCGCCCATGATCCAGTTGCTGGCCAGCTTGGGCGCATTGCAGGCCCGGGCCGTGTCCTCGAAGTAGGCGGCCATGGCCTGGCTTTGCGTCAGCGTGGTGGCGTCGTACTCGGGCAGGGCGTACTGCTCGACAAAGCGCGCGGCCATGGCGCGCGGCAGCTCGGGCATGTCGGCCCTGACCTGTTCCACCCATTCGGGCGCGACCACCAGCGGCGGCAGGTCCGGGTCGGGGAAGTAGCGGTAGTCGGCCGCGTCTTCCTTGGTGCGCATGGAGCGCGTCTCGCCCGTGTCGGGATCGAACAGCACGGTGGCCTGCTGGATGCGGCGGCCGTCCTCGATTTCCTCGATCTGCCAGCGGATCTCGTAGTCGATGGCCAGCTGCATGTTCTTGAAGCTGTTGAGGTTCTTGATCTCGCGGCGCGTGCCCAGCGGCTGGCCGGGCTTGCGCACGGAGACGTTGGCGTCGCAGCGGAAGCTCCCTTCCTGCATGTTGCCGTCGCAGATGCCGATCCAGGTGACGATCTGGTGCAGCGTCTTGGCGTAGGCCACGGCTTCTTCCGTGCTGCGGATGTCGGGCTCGGTCACGATCTCCAGCAGCGGCGTGCCGGCGCGGTTCAGATCGATGCCCGACTGGCCGATGAAGTCCTCGTGCAGCGACTTGCCGGCGTCTTCCTCCAGGTGGGCGCGCACCAGGCGGATGGTCTTCTTCTCGTCGCCGAGGAAGAAGGACACTTCACCGCCCTGGACCACGGGAATCTCGAACTGCGAGATCTGGTAGCCCTTGGGCAGGTCGGGGTAGAAGTAGTTCTTGCGCGCGAAGATGCTGCGCGGCGCAATGTGCGAGCCCAGCGCCAGGCCGAGCCGGATGGCGCACTCGACGGCCTTTTTGTTCATCACCGGCAGCGTGCCGGGCAGCGCCATGTCCACGGCGCAGGCCTGGGTGTTGGGCTCGGCGCCGAAGGCGGTGCTGGCGCGGCTGAAGATCTTGGACTGGGTGGCCAGCTGGGCGTGGGTCTCGAAGCCGATGACGACTTCATAGCCCTGGATGAGTTTCGCGGTCATGGGGGATCAGATGCCCTTCGGAGCTTGAAGGTGAAAGTCGGTGGCCTGCTGGAAGCGGTGGGCGGCGTTGAGCAACTGGCCTTCCTTGAAGTAGTTGCCGATCAGCTGCAGGCCCACGGGCATGCCGGCCTCGCCAAAGCCAGCGGGCACGCTCATGCCGGGCAGGCCGGCCAGCGATGCGGGCAGCGTGAAGATGTCGGCCAGGTAGTTGGCCAGCGGGTCGCTCTTTCCGCCCAGCTGCCAGGCCACGGTGGGCGCGGCGGGGCCGGCGATCACGTCGCACTGCTGGAAGGCGGCCTGGAAATCGTCGGCGATCATGCGGCGGATCTTCTGCGCCTGCAGGTAGTAGGCGTCGTAGTAGCCCTCGGACAGCACATAGGCGCCGATCATGATGCGGCGCTTGACCTCGTCGCCGAAGCCTTCGGCACGGGTCTTCTTGTACATGTCCACCAGGTCCGTGTAGTCCTTGGCGCGGTGGCCGAACTTCACGCCATCGAAGCGCGAGAGGTTGGACGATGCCTCGGCCGGGGCCAGGATGTAGTACACGGGAATCGACAGCTCGGTGCGCGGCAGCGAGATGGGCACCAGGCGGGCGCCCAGCTTCTCGTATTCCTTGAGCGCGCCATCCACGGCGGCGCGCACGTCGGCCGACAGGCCCTCGCCGAAGAACTCGGCGGGGATGCCGATGCGCAGGCCTTCGATGCTGTCGTTCAGGCGGGCCGTGAAGTCCTCGGCGGGCACGTCCAGGCTGGTGGAGTCGCGGTCCAGGTCGGGGCCGCACATCTCGGACAGCAGCAGGGCGCAGTCCTCGGCGCTCTTGCCCATGGGACCGGCCTGGTCCAGGCTGGAGGCGAAGGCGATCATGCCGTAGCGGCTGGCGCGGCCATAGGTGGGCTTGATGCCGGTGATGCCGCAAAACGATGCGGGCTGGCGGATGGAGCCGCCCGTGTCGGTGCCGGTGACGGCGGGCGCCAGGCCGGCGGCCACGGCCACGGCCGAGCCGCCCGAGGAGCCGCCGGGCACGCGGTCCGTGTTCCAGGGGTTGCGCACGGGCGCAGGGGCATCGAAGCCCACGGGCGCGATGGCCGAGTTCTCGTTGGCCGAGCCCATGGCGAATTCATCGCAGTTGAGCTTGCCCAGCGTCACGGCGCCGGCCTCGGCCAGGCGCGTCACCACGGTGGCGTCGAAGGGCGAGCGGTAGCCGGCCAGCATCTTGCTGGAGGCCGTGGTCGGGAAGTCGCGCGTGACGAAGATGTCCTTGTGCGCAATGGGCACGCCAGCCAGGCGGCCGCCCTTGCCCTGGGCAATCAGGGCGTCGGCAGCGCGGGCCTGGGCCAGGGTGGCCTCTTCGTCGATGCTGACGAAGGCGCCCAGGTTCTGGTGCGCCTGGGCGCGGGCCAGGAAATGCTGGGCGGCTTCGACGGCGCCGAGCTTGCGCTCGCGCAGCAGGGCCGACAGGGCCGACACGCCGAGCGTGTGCAGATCAGTGGTTTGCTGGGTCATGTATGGGGTGCGGAAAACGGGGACGGATGCCAGTGACGAGGGCGCGCGGCGCTTACTCGATCACCTTGGGGACCAGGAACAGGCCGCGCTCGACGGCCGGTGCGCTGCGCTGGTTGGCGTCGCGCTGGTCGGGCTCGCTGGCAATGTCCTCGCGCAGACGCAGGGCAATGTCCTGGATGGCGGCGACCGGATGTGACAGCGGGCTGACGCCTGAAGTATCCACAGCCTGCATCTTCTCCACGATGCCGAAAAAATCATTGAGCTGGCCTAGCATGCGCTCACTCTCGGTGGAGGAGAGCTCAAGTCGTGCCAGGTTCGCGATGCGTGCGATGTCTTGTGCGTTCAGTGCCATAGGATTTTTGAAGGGGGCAACGGGATGTAAACCCGTATTTCAAGCCCCGGCAGTAGAAGTTATTCACAGGGGATACGGTATTATCTCGGCTTTGCCGCAATACCCTCTCCGAGCCGGTCATTGTGCGAAAAGCCAACCCCATCCAGACTCCCTAACTTTCATCCCGGCGATGGCAGGCCGACGAGCATGCCGTGCCTGAGAGGACTCTCGTAATGTTCGGAGCTTTCCGTCGGTATTTCTCCACCGACCTTGCCATTGATCTTGGCACAGCCAACACCCTGATTTTCGCCCGCGACAAGGGCATTGTTCTGGACGAACCCTCCGTTGTCGCGATCCGCCACGAAGGCGGGCCGCACGGCAAGAAGGTGATCCAGGCGGTGGGCCGCGAGGCCAAGGCCATGCTGGGCAAGGTGCCCGGCAACATCGAGGCCATCCGCCCGATGAAGGACGGCGTGATTGCCGACTTCGTCATCACGGAGCAGATGATCAAGCAGTTCATCAAGATGGTGCATCCGCGCTCGGTGCTCACGCCCAGCCCGCGCATCATCATCTGCGTGCCCTGCGGCTCCACCCAGGTCGAGCGCCGCGCCATCAAGGACGCGGCCGAGGCGGCAGGCGCCACCTCCGTCTACCTGATCGAGGAACCCATGGCTGCCGGCATCGGCGCCGGCCTGCCGGTGTCCGAGGCTTCGGGCTCCATGGTGGTGGACATCGGTGGCGGTACCACCGAAGTCGGCGTGATCTCCCTGGGCGGCATGGTCTACAAGGGCTCCGTGCGCGTGGGCGGCGACAAGTTCGACGAAGCCATCATCAGCTACATCCGCCGCAACTACGGCATGCTGATCGGCGAGCCCACGGCCGAGTCCATCAAGAAGAACATCGGCTCGGCCTTCCCCGGCTCCGAAGTCAAGGAGATGGAAGTCAAGGGCCGCAACCTCTCCGAAGGCGTGCCGCGCAGCTTCACCATCTCGTCCAACGAGGTGCTGGAAGCCCTGACCGATCCGCTCAACCAGATCGTCAGCGCCGTCAAGAACGCGCTGGAGCAGACACCGCCCGAACTGGGCGCCGACATTGCCGAGCGGGGCATGATGCTCACCGGCGGCGGCGCGCTGCTGCGTGACCTGGACCGCCTGCTGGCCGAAGAAACCGGCTTGCCCGTGCTGGTGGCCGAAGAGCCGCTGACTTGCGTGGTGCGCGGCTGCGGCATGGCGCTGGAGACCATGGACCGCCAGGGCAGCATCTTCACCAGCGACTGATGCGGCGCAGGCCGGGGCCCGTTGTCGCGGGCCCGGGGCCGCAGCCGTCTGACTGCAACGATTTTTCTCCCCCTTCCGTGGTGACCTGCATGCTTGCCCTGCCTTCCTTCGCACCGGGACCGGCCCGTGCTTTCCAGGCTGCAGCAAGTGCGGCAGGGCAGGCCCTGCCACGCGGGAGGGCGGCATGAATCCCAATACCCTGGACCACTCGGCGCCCTCGCTGTTCAAGCGGCGGCCCTCGCGGGTCTCGCAACTGGCCCTGTACAGCGCCCTGGCGCTGTTCCTGATGGTGGCCGACGCGCGTTTCAGGATCACCGATCCCGTGCGCGTGGCCGTGGCCACCGTGCTGTACCCCGTGCAATGGGTGATGCTCAAGCCTGTGCAGGCCGTGCACGACGCCAGCCGCTACCTGGGCTCGCTGGACGATGCCCAGGCCCGCGAACAGGCCGCGCGCAAGGAACTGGTGGCCATGGCCCAGCGTGCATCGCTGGCCGACGAGCTGATCCAGGAAAACGACCACCTGCGCGAGCTGCTGCAGCTGCGCGATCGCCTCACCACGCCCGGCACCGCTGCCGAGGTGGTCTACGACAGCCCCGACCTCTATACGCGCCGCGTGGTCATCGACCGCGGCCAGGTGGATGGCATCGACCAGGGCTCGCCCGTGCTCGATGAAAAAGGCGTGGTCGGCCAGGTCACGCGCGTGTATCCGCTGCGTGCCGAGGTCACCCTGCTCATCGACCGCGACCAGGCCATTCCCGTCTTCAACCCGCGCACCGGCGCGCGCAGTGTGGCCTATGGCGATCCGTCGCCGCTGCGCACCGGCGGCATCGAGCTGCGCTTCATGCCCAGCAATGCCGATGTCCAGGAAGGCGACCTGCTGACCACCAGCGGCGTCGATGGCCTGTACCCGCCGGGCCTGCCCGTGGCCAAGGTGGTCTCGGTGGAGCGCCGCGCCGACTCGGCCTTCTCGCGCATCTACTGCGAGCCCGTGGGCCGCGTGCAGGGCGTGCGCCACGTGGTGGTGCTCAAGCCGCTGGACCGCGCCACCCATCCCGAGGCAGAAGGCGCCGCCGAACCCCTGCGCGCCGGCAAGGGCAAGGAAAAAGACAAGGCCAAGGACGGCAAGGGCAAGGAAGCCTCCAGGGACGGCGGCAAGGCCGGCAAGACAGATGCACCGGCCACGCCTGCAGCACCCGCTGCTCCCGCCGCACCCGCCTCCGCCAGGAAGGAGCCCGCATGATCATGCCGCGCGGCCAGCAGCTGCTGCTGCCGGTCAACCCCCTGTTCATCGTCGTCAGCCTGCTGGCGGCGCTGGCACTCAACATGCTGCCGCTGGGCCGCCAGGCCTGGCAGCCCGACCTGCTGATGGTGCTGCTGGCCTTCTGGGCGCTGAACCAGCCCCAGCGCGTGGGCATGGGCGTGGCCTTTTTGCTGGGCCTGTGCATGGATGTGGACCGCTCCTCCCTGCTGGGCCAGCATGCGCTGGCCTATGCGCTGCTGGTGTTCGCGGCCGGCGCCATGGGCCGGCGCCTGTCCTGGTTCTCCACGCCCGTGCAGGCGCTGCACCTTCTGCCCCTGTTCGCCGTGGTGCATGGCCTGCAGGTGCTGCTGCGCATGGTGGCCGGCGGCATCGTGCCCGGCCCGCTGGTGGTGCTGGCTCCCTTGATCGAGGCCCTGCTGTGGCCCCTGGTCAGCGGCCTGCTGCTGGCACCTCAGCGCCGCCCGCCGGACAGTGACGAGAACCGTCCTCTGTGAGGCTTGACGCGTGATGGAAATCCGCAATACAGAAGCCGAGCTGCAGCGATTCAGGCTGCGCGCATGGGTGATGAGCGTGGTGGTGCTGCTGGCCTTCGGGCTGGTGGTGGCTCGCTTGCTGGTGCTGCAGGTGCAGCGCCATGAGGAGCTGGCCGAGCGCGCCGAAAGCAATCGCACGGCCGTGGTGCCCATCGTGCCCAACCGGGGCCAGATCCTGGACCGCAACGGCGTGGTGCTGGCCACCAACTACTCGGCCTATACGCTGGAGATCATGCCCTCGCGCGCGGGCAACCTTGAAGAGACCATCGACGGCCTGGCCGAGATCGTCGAGATCACGCCACGCGACCGGCGCAAGTTCAAGCGCCTGGTGGACGATTCCCGCAGCTTCGACTCCCTGCCCATCCGCACGCGCCTGACCGATGACGAGGTCGCGCGCTTCGCCGCGCAGCGCTACCGCTTCCCGGGCGTGGACATCAAGGCGCGGCTGTTCCGCACCTACCCCATGCAGGACACGGCCAGCCACGTCATCGGCTACATCGGCCGCATCAACCAGCGCGAGAAGGAAGCACTGGAAGACTCCGACGACGCCGCCAACTACCGGGGAACCGACGTCATCGGCAAGCTGGGCGTGGAGCAGAGCTACGAAACCGACCTGCACGGCCAGACCGGCTGGGAAGAGATGGAAACCTCGGCCGGCGGCCATGCCGTGCGCAAGCTCGGCAGCCGCCCCGCCACGCCCGGCGACAGCCTGGTGCTGTCGCTGGACATCAAGCTGCAGCGCATGGTGGAGGAGCTGTACGGCGACCGCCGTGGCGCCCTGGTGGCCATCGATCCGCGCAGCGGCGAGCTGCTGGCCATGGTCAGCCGCCCGACCTTCGACCTGAATCTCTTCGTCGATGGCATCGACCAGGAAAGCTGGACCGCGCTCAACGAATCCATCAACCGCCCGCTGCTCAACCGCGCGCTGCGGGGCACCTATCCGCCGGGCTCCACCTACAAGCCCTTCATGGCGATTGCCGCGCTGGAGTCGGGCAAGCGCCGCCCCGACACCACCATCATGGACAACGGCAGCTGGACCTTCGGCGGCCACACCTTCCGCTCGGGCCACCCCAACGGGCCGACCAATCTGCGCCGCTCCATCATCAAGTCGTCCAACGTGTACTACTACATGCTGGCCAACGACATGGGCGTGGACATGATCCACGACTACATGAAGCCGCTGGGCTTCGGCCAGATCACCGGCATCGACGTGCGCGGCGAGGCGCGCGGCGTGCTGCCCAGCACCGAGTGGAAGCGCAACACCTACAAGCGGCCCGAGCAGAAGAAGTGGTACGCGGGCGAGACCATCTCGCTGGGCATCGGCCAGGGCTACAACAACTTCACCATCCTGCAGCTGGCCAACGCCATGTCCACGCTGGCGGCCAAGGGCGTCAAGCACCGGCCCCACCTGGCCGTGGGCCGTGTGGATGCCGTGACGCAGCAGTTCTCGGCCATCAACAAGGACCCCGGCACCAGCATGGGCTACAAGCCCGAGAACGTGGAAGCCGTGCGCGCCGCCGTGGCCGCCGTGACGGTGGAGGGCACCTCGCGCGGCATCTTCGGCAACGCGCCCTACACCTCCACCGGGAAGACCGGCACGGCCCAGGCCGTGGGCGTGCGCCAGAACGAGAAGTACAACGCCTCGCGCCTGTCCGAGTTCCAGCGCGACCACTCGCTGTACATCGCCTACGCGCCGGCCGACAACCCCACCATCGCCGTCGCCGTCATCGTGGAGAACGCCGGCTTTGGCGCCGCCGCCGCCGCGCCGCTGGCACGCCGCGTGTTCGACTACTGGCTGCTGGGCCGCTACCCCAGCCTGGAGGACATGGCCGCCATGCGCAAGGGCCAGGCTGGCGTGCCCATAGGCGCCCCGCGCCGCGTCTCCGAAATCACGCTGGACGCAGAAACCGTGAACCTGCCCGGCCTGCCGCGCTACGAGCCGCCCGAGGCATCGGCGCCCGTGGCATCCAACCGCGCTGCCGCGCTGCCACCGCCGTCTGCTGGCGAGCTGGAGGATTGAGAAAGCAAAAGAGCCGGCATTGCCGGCTCTTTGTTTTCTTGAGCAGCCTGCGTGCGCAGGCCCAGGCCTCAATGCCCCATGCGCCCGATGAACGCCGCGATCCGCTCGCTGGCCGGGTTGCCGAAGAACTCGGCCGGTGGGGCCTCGTGGGCGATGCAGCCCTGGTCGAAGAACATCACGCGGTCGGCGACCTCGCGGGCGAAGCCCATTTCGTGGGTGACCACGATCATGGTCATGCCGCCGCGTGCCAGCTCGCGCATCACGTCCAGCACTTCCTGCACCATCTCCGGGTCCAGCGCGCTGGTGGGCTCGTCGAACAGCATCACCTGCGGCTCCATGGCCAGGGCGCGGGCAATGGCCACGCGCTGCTGCTGGCCGCCCGACAGCTGCCAAGGGTACTTGTGGGCATGGGCCTGCATGCCCACGCGCTCCAGCAGGGCCATGGCCTTGGCATTGGCCTGGGCGCGCGGCGTTTTGTGGATGCGGCGCGGCGCCAGGGTCACGTTGTCCAGCACCGTCATGTGGCCGAACAGGTTGAACTGCTGGAACACCATGCCCACTTCGCAGCGCTGCTTTTGCAGCGTGGCTTCGTTGTCGGTGACTTCGACGCCGTCGATGGTGATGCGCCCGCCATCATGCGGCTCCAGCCGGTTGATGGCGCGCAGCAGCGTGGACTTGCCCGAGCCCGAGGCGCCGATGATCACCGTCACCTCGCCCGTGCAGAACTGCGTGGAAACGCCCTTGAGCACCTGGTGGCTGCCGAAGGACTTGGTGACCTTCTCGGCCACGATGTAGGGCATGCCCCGTGCCAGCTTGTCGGCGCTCATTTGTGGCGGCCCTCCACGTCGAAGCGGTACTCCACGGCAGCCGTGACCTGGGTCACCAGCGTGGTCAGCACCAGGTAGGTCACGCCCACGGTGACCAGGGTCTCCACGGGCTGGAAGGTGGCCGACTGGATGCGGTTGCCCACATTGGTCAACTCCACCACGCCGATGGCGTACGCCAGCGACGAATCCTTGAGCAGGGCCACGAAGTTGCTCACCAGCGGCGGCAGCGAGATCTTGAAGGCCTGCGGGAACACCACGTCCATGAAAACGCAGATGCGCGGCAGGCCCAGGGCGCGTGCGGCCTCGGCTTGGCCGCGTGGCACGGCCTGCAGGCCGGCGCGCACGGCTTCGGCGTTGTAGGCGCCCACGTTCAGCGCCAGCGCAATGCAGGCGGCGGCGAAGTCGGGCAGGTTCAGGCCCGGGATCAGCACCGGCAGCGCGAAGTAGATGAACAGGATCTGCACCAGCAGCGGCGTGCCGCGGATCGCCCAGACATAAAAGCCCGCGGCCCAGCGCAGGGCGGCCGTGCGCGAGGTGCGCGCCAGCGCGGCGGCGATGCCCAGCACCAGGCCGGCGGCGCCGCTGACCAGCGTCAGGTACAGCGTGGTGCGCGCGCCTTCGGCGAAGGTGTCGGCATTGGAGCCTATGGGCTCGGGCAGCAGGGACAGCAACTGCCCCAGCAGCGAAACCACGAGCACCATCAGCAGCAGGGCCGTGACCAGGGTGGCGTTGCTGCGCTGCGAGCGGCTCCAG
This sequence comes from Delftia acidovorans NBRC 14950, assembly GCF_001598795.1. GTDB lineage: Bacteria > Pseudomonadota > Gammaproteobacteria > Burkholderiales > Burkholderiaceae_C > Comamonas > Comamonas acidovorans. The sequence continues at coordinate 119,489 of NZ_BCZP01000015.1, forward strand.
TGGGCGGGCCAGAGGACGGTAAGCATAGGTGGGCTAGAAACAAAAAGGCGCCCTGCAAGTGGGCGCCGGTCGGGCAGATCTGCCCGGGGCCTCAGTCAGGGCAGCGGATGTCTTCGTGGAAGTATTTCTGCGACAGCTTGGCGTAGCTGCCGTCGGCCAGGGCTTCCTTGAAGGCCTTGTTCCAGGCATCGGCCAGCGACTTGTTGTCCTTGGCCACGGCGGCGGCAATGCGCTCGACCAGCAGCAACTCGCCCTGCTTGAGCTGGGCATTGGGGTTCTTCTGCTGCAGTTCCTTGGCAATGAAGCGTTCGGTCACCCAGGCGTCCACCCGCTTGGACAGCAGCGCATTGCGGGCTGCCTCGTTGGTGGGGAAGTTGACCAGGCGCTTGATGCCGGGCAGGTTCTTCTCCATGTACTGCATATAGGTGGTGCCGGTCTGCACCGACACCGTCTTGCCCGCCAGGTCCTTGGCCGAGCGGATGGCCGGGTCCAGCGACATCACGATGGCGCCAGAGCAGTAGTGGGGCTGGGTGAAGGTCACGGCCTTCTCGCGCTCGGGCGTGATGCCGTGCGAGGAAATCACCAGATCCCAGCGGTCCTGCTGCAGGCCGGTGAGCAGGGCGTCGAAGCTGATGGTCTTCCACTCGTACTTCACGCCCATCTTGGCGGCCATCATCTGGGCCAGCTCGACTTCGAAGCCGGTCAACTGCTTGCCCTCGAAATGGGCGAAGGGCGCGTAGTAGCCCTCGGTGGCCAGGCGCAGCGTGCCTTCCTTCTGGATGGCGTCGAAGGGGCGGGCCTGAACGCCGGCGGCGGTCCACAGGGCCAGCGCGGCGGCGGCGATGACGGTAAAGCGTTTCATGGAACTCCTGGGCTGTCGCTCAAGACCTGACCCCGGCGCCGCAGCATGAAGAAAGCGCCAAGGCACGCATCAGTGCATGGGCCATGGACGGCGGGGCCGGTTTTTTGCGGCTGGTCGGCTGGTCGGGTACGGCCGCTGGCAGGGGTGCGACATGCACCAGCCGCCGCAGCTCAAGGCGAAAAGTCGGCAATTATAGAAGGTTGCCGTCGCCAACGCCGATGGCAGGTGTTGCGAACGCCGCTGGCCCGTGCTCAGGCGATGAAGGCGTCGTAGCCGGTCTTGAGGATCAGCAGACTCACCACGCCGATGAAAATGCCGCGCACAAAGCCCGTTCCATGGCGCAGGGCCATGTGCGTGCCCAGCATGGCGCCCAGCACATTGGCCACCGCCATGGGCACGGCCAAGTGCCACCAGATATGGCCCTTGAGCGCGAACAGCGCCAGCGCCGCCAGGTTGGTGGCCATGTTCAGCAGCTTGGCCGAGGCCGATGCGTTCAGGAAGTCATAGCCCATCAGCCGCACGAACAGGAACACGAAGAAGCTGCCCGTGCCGGGGCCGAAGAAACCGTCGTAGAAGCCAATCACCAGGCCGATGGCGCAGGCGATCAGCGTCTCGGCGCGGCCCGAATAGTGCGGGGTGTGGTGGCGGCCCATATCCTTGCGCGCCAACGTGTAGACCAGCACGCCCAGCAGCACCAGCGGCAGCAGCCGGCGCAGGAAATCGGGGGAGATCTGCGTGACGGCCCAGGCGCCCGCAAAGGAGCCCGCCATGCCCACGCAGGCCGCCGGCATCATCGCGCGCCAGGGCAACCGCACCTTGCGGCCGTACTGCCAGGTGGACATGGCCGTGCCCCAGACCGAGGCGCTCTTGTTGGTGCCCAGCAGCGTGGCGGGCGGTGCGGTGGGGAAGGTGGCGAACAGCGCGGGCAGCAAGATGAGGCCCCCGCCGCCCACGATGGCGTCCACGAAGCCGGCCAGCATCGAGGCCAGCGAGACGATGATCCATTCCATAGGGCGGCGATTGTCGCACCGCCCAGGTGCCGCAGCAGGCTGGCCGCAGGCATAAAAAAAGCGCCGGACTTGCCGGCGCTCTGGGAAATGCATCTTGAGATGCTATTTATGAATGTTGATCTGGTTGTGTACGAGTTGTCTCCTCGGCCCCTCTTGTGCAGCACTGTGGTGCCGCGAGAGTGGGTGGACTTTAATGGCCGCACCTGGGTGGTGCATCGGGGATTTCCCGCAGTTACCGCAAAAGTGCGGGATTGCACCAGCAAAGGGCTGGAGCGATGATTGTCGGTTGCCGGACGTTCAGCGCATGCGCAGCACCAGCTTGCCGAAAGCACCTCGCTCCAGATGCTCCAGGGCTGCCGGCAGATCGGCCAGCGCGTATTCGCTGTCGATCACAGGTTGCAGCTTCAGCCAGTCCACGGCCCGCACCAGATCCTGCAGCGCACGCCGGTGTGCCACGCCGATGCCCTGAACGGTGGCGCGCCCCAGCAGCAGCGGATAGACCGAGCCGCGCAGCTCATCGCCCTGCAGATTGCCGATCACCGACACGCGACCGCCCTGTGCCAGGGCCGATAGCGAGCGGCCGAAGTTATCCCCCCCGGCCAGTTCCAGCACATGGTCGGCACCACGCCCTCCCGTGAGGGCGCGCACTTCGGCGGCCCAGTCGGGCGTGCGGTGGCGGTGGATGCCGTGGTCTGCACCCAGCTGCGCAGCCCGCGCCAGCTTGTCGTCGCTGCCCGAAACCACCACCACGCGCGCACCCTGCGCATGGGCAATCTGCATGGCGAACAGCGCCACGCCGCCCGTGCCCATGATGACCACCGTGTCGCCGGGCCGCGTGGGCGCGGACTCGGCTAGCGCGAACCAGGCGGTTGCGCCCGCGCACGTCAGGGTGCTGGCCTGCGCAAAGTCCAGCCGAAGGGGTGCGGCGACCAGGTTGTCTTCGCCCAGCACCACGTATTCCGACAGCATGCCCGGCCCGGGCGAGCCCAGCGGCAGGCTGGTGCGCGGCTGCACGCCGTCCTGCCAGCCGGCGAAGAAGGTGCTGATCACGGCGTCGCCAACCGCGAACTCCGAGACGCCCGGGCCGAGGGCGACCACCTCGCCAGCCATGTCCGAGCCGGGTACCAGGGGCAGGGCCGGCACCATGCCCATGCCATCGCGCAGGATCATCAGATCGCGGTAGTTCAGCGATGCCGCATGCACGCGCACCAGTACCTGGCCCCGCCCGGGCTCGGGAATGGGTACTTGCACCAGCTGCAGGTTTTCGTGGCCCAGAGCGGGCAGTTGCCATTGCTGCATGAATGGGGAAGACGCAGGCACGGTCATGGAAGGCGGTCCTTTCGAGGCAGGTATCAAACAGGACTTCAGTCTATTGATTCCTTCATAATTGCATTGATTCAATTGAGGCTATGGTTTGTAGAATTTATGGAACCAATTGCAAATGACAGGCTGGCAGGCGTCAGCGCTTTCGTCGCCTCGGCCGAGGCCGGCAGCTTCGCCCAGGCGGCCGAGCGCCTGGGCCTTACGCGCTCGGCTGTCGGCAAGGCCGTGGCGCGGCTGGAAGAGCGCCTGGGCGCGCGGCTGTTCGTGCGCACCACGCGCAGCCTGGGGCTGACCGAGGACGGCCAGATGTTCTACGAGCGCTGCGCGCAGGCGCTGGAGGACCTGGATGCCGCCCGGCACATGCTGGAAGCCGGGCGGCGGGAAGTGGTGGGACGGCTGCGCATCAGCGCACCCGTGGTCTTCGGCCGCCACCACGTGGCCCCCTTGCTGCTGGAGCTGGCGCAGCTGCATCCGCGCCTGCGCATCGAGGCCAGCTTCACCGACCGCCAGCTGGACTTCGCCGATGACGGCATCGACCTGGCCATACGCAGCGGGGAACTGTCTGACAGCGACTGGCTGGTTGCGCGGCCCCTTGGCATGCAAACCATGGTGCTGTGCGCATCACCCGCCTATCTGCAGGCCCATGGCGCGCCGCGCAGCGTGGCCGACCTGGCCGGGCATCGCTGTATTGCCTATATGCGCAGCGGCCGCGCCGCCCCCTGGAGGCTGGCAGGTGAGGATGGATCGCTGGCCTCGCCCGTGCTGGAGCCGGCGCTGGGCTTTGACGACATAGAAACCATTGCCACGGCCACGTTGCAGGGCGCGGGCCTGGCCCACATGCCGCTGTGGCGGGTGCGCAGTGCGCTGGACAGCGGGGCGCTGGTGCGCCTGCTGCCCGACGTGCCGGCCGCGCGCATTCCCCTGCATGTGCTGTGGCCGCGCACGCGCTTTCTGCCCTACCGGCTGCGCGTGACCATCGATGCGCTGCTGGCGGCGATTCCGCCGCTGCTGCAGGAGCAGTCCTAGGCGGCCAGCGCAACGGCCGGTTCCGTGCTCTCCCGTGCGGTCTCCTGGCCCTGTCCCTGCCGGTCCGCAAGAATCCAGCCGGCGGCCTTCTCCGCCATCATCAGCGTCGGGCTGTTGGTGTTGCCGCTGGTGATGCGCGGCATGGCGCCTGCATCGATCACGCGCAGGCCCTGTACGCCGCGCACGCGCAGGCGGCTGTCCAGCACGGCCATGGGGTCGTCGGCGCGGCCCATCTTCGTCGTGCCCACGGGGTGGAAGATGGTGGTGGCAATGTCGCCGGCCAGGCGCGCCAGATCCTCGTCGCTCTGGTACTGCACGCCGGGCTTCCATTCCTCGGGGACGAAGCGCGCCAGCGCGCTCTGGCTGACGATGCGCCGCGTCACGCGCAGGCTGTCGGCGGCCACCTGCCGGTCCTCGGGCGTGGACAGGTAGTGCGGCGCAATGGCCGGCGCCTGGCGGAAGTCCCCGCTGTGGATGCGCACCGTGCCCCGGCTCGTGGGATTGAGGTTGCAGACGCTGGCCGTGAAGGCCGGAAAGCCGTGCAGCGGCTCGCCGAAGGCGTCCAGCGACAGCGGCTGCACGTGGTACTGGATATTGGGGTGCTCCTGCTGCGGGCTGCTGCGCGTGAAGGCCCCCAGCTGGGAGGGCGCCATGCTCATCGGCCCGCTGCGGCGCAGCAGGTATTCCAGGCCGATGCCGGCCTTGCCCCACAGCGAATTGGCCATGGTGTTCAGCGTGCGCGCGCCCTTGATCTTGTAGACCGAGCGGATCTGCAGATGATCCTGCAGGTTCTCGCCCACGCCGGGCAGGTCGTGGCGCACGGCAATGCCGTGGTTCTGCAGCAGCGCGCCCGGGCCGATGCCCGACAGCTGCAGGATCTGCGGGGAGTTGACGGCGCCCGCGCACAGCAGCACCTCCTGGCTTGCCTGCACGTTGACCATTTCCGAGCCGGTCCAGACCTGGGCGCCGCTGCAGCGCAGGCCGCCGGCGGGCAGCTGTTCAAACAGCAGCTGGCTGACCTGGGCATGGGTCCACAGCTCGAAATTGGGGCGGCCATAGCAGGTGGGCCGCAGGAAGGCCTTGGCGGTGTTCCAGCGCAGGCCGCCCTTTTGGTTGACCTCGAAGTAGCCCACCCCCTCGTTGCTGCCGCCGTTGAAGTCCTCGGTGGCCGGAATGCCGGCCTGCTGCGCGGCTTCGGCAAAGGCGTCCAGGATGTCCCAGCGCAGGCGCTGCCGCTCCACGCGCCATTCGGCGCTGCCGCCTGTGCCCGTGCCGCCGTGCAGGGCACGAAAGCCCGCATCGGCGTTGCCGCCGGCATCAAGCCGCCAATGGCTTTCATGCTGGCGGAAGGCCGGCAGCACCTGGTCCCAGCGCCAGGCGTCGTCCCCGGTCAGCTCGGCCCAGCCGTCGTAGTCGCGGGCCTGGCCGCGCATGTAGATCATGCCGTTGATGCTGGAGCAGCCGCCCAGCGTCTTGCCGCGCGGATAGCGCAGGCTGCGGCCGTTGAGCCCTGCGTCGGGCTCGGTCTGGTAGAGCCAGTCGGTGCGCGGATTGCCGATGCAGTACAGGTAGCCCACGGGGATGTGGATCCAGTGGTAGTCGTCCTTGGCGCCTGCCTCGATCAGCAGCACGCGGCTGCGGCCATCGCGCGAAAGCCTGTTGGCCAGGAGGGCGCCCGCCGTGCCGGCGCCGATGACGATGTAGTCGAAGGTGGTGTTGCTCATGGAGATGGGCGGGCGTCCGCTGCGGGCCGGAACGTCCTTGGGAGCCGGGGTTGGTGCTTCGGCCCATTGTGCGGACGGCATGCGCACTGTCGAGAGGGAAAGCGCGCTGGACTCCTTTTTTTGCAGCATCGCATGCAGCAGTCATGGCTGTCGCGCTGGTTTTTTGATAAAAATTGCACGCGTAGGGCAAAGCTGTCGTCCGCACGGCGCCGCCAGGCAATCTGCGGCCCGTGCCGCTCGGTTATCCTGCGGTCTTGGCTGCAATGCCGCCCGGCCCTGCCTGCGCGCCCCGCCTTCGCAACCCCCAAGGACTTTCCGCACTTGTCTGCCCTCAACAATCCCCCCCAATGCAGCCTGCGCCGCGACAACGACGGCCAGTGGGCGTTGCTGACCGGCTCCTGGGGCGCGGCCGAGCTGGGCCGGCGGGCGCAATGGCGCAGGCTGCGTGCGCAGCTGGCCGATGCCAAGGGCGATGACCTGGGCTGGAACCTCGAAGGGCTGGACTGGCTGGACCACGTGGGCGCGCAGCTGCTGTGGAACCACTGGGGCCGTCGCCTGCCCGCGCGCCTGGCGGCCAGCGATGCGCAGCGCGCCATGCTCGAACGCGTGGGCCGTTTCTCCAAGGAACCTGCGCCGCCGCCCCCGCGCCCGAACCTGCTGGAGCGCATCGACAGCCTGGGGTGCCTGGTGATCAACGCCTGCGGCCATTTCGCGCAGATGACGCGGCTCATCGGCCAGTTGCTGATCGACCTGCTGCGCTTTGCGCGTGCGCCGCACCGGGGGCCCTGGCGCGACATCTCCGGCCATCTCTATTCCATGGGCGCCACGGCCCTGCCCATCACGGCCCTGGTGGGCTTTCTGATCGGCGTGGTGCTGGCCTACCTGATGGCGCTGCAGCTGCGCCAGTTCGGGGCTGAATCCTTCATCGTCAACATCCTGGGCATCTCGCTGATCCGCGAGCTGGGTCCGCTGCTGGCGGCCATTTTGGTGGCGGGCCGCACGGGCTCGGCCATCACCGCCCAGATCGGCGTCATGCGCGTGACCGAGGAATTGGATGCCATGCAGGTCATGGGCATACCGCACGGCTTTCGCTTGGTGCTGCCGCGCGCGCTGGCGCTGGCCATCGCCATGCCCCTGGTCTCGCTGTGGACCACGCTGGCCGCGCTGGCCGGCGGCATGCTCGCGGCCGACCTCACCATGGGCGTCACGGGCGCCTACTTTGCCGAGGCCCTGCCTGCCGCCGTGAAGATCGGCAACCTCTGGATCGCCATGGGCAAATCCGTGGTCTTCGGCGCCCTCATCGCCCTCATCGGCTGCCACTGGGGCCTGCGCGTGGAGCCCAATACGCAGAGCCTGGGCAAGGGCACGACGGCCTCGGTGGTGACGGCCATCACCATGGTGATCGTGGTGGATGCGATCTTCGCAATTCTTTTCAAAGATGTCGGAATCTGATGGCCATGGACACCGAAACCTCCTCCACGCCCGCAGCCGACGAGCCCATCGTGCGCATCGCCGGGCTGTGGAGCGTGTTCGGCGAAGGCGAGAACGCCTTTGCCGTGCACCAGGACCTGGACCTGGATGTGCAGCGCGGCGAGATGCTGTCCATCGTCGGCGGCTCGGGCACGGGCAAGACCGTGCTGCTGCGCCAGATGCTGGGGCTGCTGGAGCCCACCAAGGGCCGTGTCGAAGTGCTGGGCCGCCCGGCCAGCGAAATGGGCCGCGAGGGCGCCGCCAGCCGCGTGGGCATGCTGTTCCAGCATGGGGCGCTGTACTCGGCCTTCAGCGTGCTGGACAACGTAGCCTTCGCGCTGCGCGAGCAGGGCACGCTGCCCGACGAACTGGTGCGCGACGCGGCCCTGGTCAAGCTGCAGATGGTGGGCCTCAAGCCCGAGCATGCCTCGCGCATGCCGGCCGATCTTTCGGGCGGCATGATCAAGCGCGTGGCGCTGGCGCGGGCGCTGATCATGGACCCGCCCCTGCTGCTGCTGGACGAGCCCACGGCCGGCCTGGACCCCACCAGCTCCGACGAATTCTGCGAACTGCTGCGCGAGCTGCGTGCCGAGCTGGGCCTGACCGTCATCATGGTCACGCACGACCTGGACACGCTGTTCGCCCTGTCCTCGCGCGTGGCCGTGCTGGCCGAGAAGAAGGTGCTGGTCAGCGGCCCGCCGCGCGAGGTGGCCGAGTTCAAGCATCCGTTCATCGAGCATTTCTTCCAGGGGGAGCGCGGCAGGCGCGCGATGAGCACGGTATGAGAAGCCCCCCTGAGTCGCTTCGCGCCTTCCCCCCTCTCGCTTTGCGGGGGGGGACGACACCCTCGCGGCGGGGCGGCCCTTGCTCGGTGTCCCTCGCCTTGGGGTGCGCCGGTTTTGAAGGCCGCGCTCTGAGTGCTGGCCCTTGGGGCTGTGGCCCCATGCCTTGTTTTGCTGGGCTCAACGTTATGGACCATTGATATGGAAAACAAATCACATGCCATGGCGGCCGGCATTTTCGTGCTGGTCGTGGCGGCCCTGCTGGCGGGGTTGGCGATCTGGCTGACGCGCGATACGCGGCAGTACAACGAGTACGAACTGTCCACCAAGGACGGCATCAGCGGGCTGCAGGCCCAGGCTGCCGTGCGCTACAAGGGCGTGGCGGTGGGCAAGGTCACGCGGATCGGGTTCGATCCGCAGACCAATGGCAATGTGCTGATCCGCATCGCCATCGGTGTGAACACGCCCATCACGCCCACCACGTTCGCCGTGCTGGGCTACCAGGGCGTCACGGGCCTGGCCCATGTGCAGCTCGATGATGCGGACCAGCCCCAGCCCCAGCTGCCGCCCGGCCCCAGCGGCCTGCCGCGCCTGCCGCTGCGCTCGTCGCCGCTGAGCATGCTGGCCGACCAGGGGCAGGTGCTGCTGGAGCGCGCCGATGAAATCTCGCGCCGCCTCAGCGACATGCTGGACACCGACAACCAAAAGCGCGTGAGCCAGGCGCTGGAGAACATTGCGGCCGCCGCCGCAGGCGTGCAGCAGCTCACGCAGAACCTGGACCGCACGCTGTCCACCCAGGTGCCGCAGCTCGCCGCCGACGCCCACAACACCCTGCAGTCGCTGGAGAAGGCCAGCAACGGCGCCTCTGCCGTGGCCTCCGAACTGCAGCAGACCGTGCGCCGCGTGAACGCGCAGGACGGGCCGCTGGAGCAGATCGCCCAGAGCACGCGCGCACTGACCCGCATGGCCGACTCCCTGGGCCGCAGCACGGTGCCGCACGCCAACCGCGCGGCCGATGATGTCTCGCGCGCCGCGCGCCAGATGGGCACGGCGGCCAGCCGCTTCAGCGACAACCCGCAGGCCGTGATCTACGGGCCGGGCCAGGCCCGTCCGGGGCCGGGCGAGCCCGGCTTCGTCGCCCCGTCCGCAGCCACCCAGCCCTGACCGAGGAACCCCCATGTCCCCATTTCGCAAGACCGCCGTGGCCAGCGCTGGACTGGCCGCCGCCCTGATCCTGCTGGCCGGCTGCTCGGCCCTGCCGCAGCCCCCCGCCCAGCCCGCGCGCTATGACTTCGGCCTGGCGCCGCTGTCCGCGCCCGCGCAGTCCGCCACATCCGCCCCCCCGCAGGCACGCACGCCGCTGGCGCTGGCCGATGTGGAGGCACCCGCCCTGTCTGACGGCAGCACAGCCATGTTCTACCGCCTGGCCTATGCCAACGGCCAGGAACTGCGCCCCTACCAGCTGGCGCGCTGGAGCCAGCCTCCTGCACTGCTGCTGCAACAGCGCCTGCGCAGCCAACTGGGCCTGCAGCGCCCCGTGCTGGCCAGCAGCGAAAGCGTGGCCCAGCCGCGCCTGCAGGGCGCCGTGCCCACGCTGCTGCGCGTGGACATCGAAGAGTTCAGCCAGGTCTTTGACGCGCCCGGCTCCAGTGCCGGCGTCGTGCGCCTGCGCGCCACCCTGGTCGAGCAAAGCGGTGCCGTGGACCGCCTGCTGGGCCAAAAACTCTTCGAGGTGCGCAGTCCTGCAGCTTCGGGCGATGCCGCAGGCGGCGCGAAGGCGCTGGCGACGGCGGCCGATGCCGCCATTGCGCAGATCGATGCGTGGCTGGGGCAGCAGGGGCACTGAGCGGTAGCTTTGGCCGCCAGCCCGCCGTTTTTCCTTTCTTCCCCTCTCAACAACAGCCGATTGGTGCACTGCACTGTTCGGCTGTTTCTTCGTGGAGTGGACTCAGGTTCGAGCCGCTTTGGCGAGGCCACGTCAGGGCGATTGCAGCGCTTGTGAGCCTGACCGCGCTCCTTCAAGCAAAAAGCCCAGCAGAGCTGGGCTTTGGCAGGGCGAAGGCCTTACGCCTGAATCAGGAGGATTTGACCCTCAACTCCCTTGTGTAGGCCACCTTGCTGGAGCTGCTACGCGTGCGGAGCAGGCCGGTGTTCACCGCCTTGCGGGCAGCCATCAGTGCACGCGACATGCTGGCCTGTTTCAGGCTGAGCACTTCGGTGTTGATGTCAGTGCGTTCTTTGGTAAGCATGGCAGGCTCCTGTTGAATGAATCTTAGCGACGATGCTTTGCGATGGGGCCTTAAGCATCTTTGCTCGGCGATGCTTCATCGAACGGCCCACTCTCCGGCTGTCATTGCACTTGCTCAACCGCCACGACGCAGGCGCGGACATACGGGGAAAAGGCCGGGTATTCGGGGCAGGGGCGGGCCGCGCCTGACCCAGCGCTTCCCGCGCGTCCGTCAGGGGCTGTAGTCCCGATCCCACCGTCTCGGCTGCCCCTGGGACGACCGTCAACACTAGGTCCAGACTACGGCGCGCAGCCCCCAGGTTTTTTACAGTGGAACCGTCGCTGATGCAGATCGCGGCTTTGAAAAAACAAGGCCTGATTGCACAGCGCTACTTCAACATCACTGAAAGGACCAAGCCATGAATGAAGACCGAATCAAGGGCAACTGGAAGCAATTCACCGGCAAGATCCGTGAGCAATGGGGCAAGCTCACCGATGACGATCTGGATGTGATCGCCGGCAAGCGCGAGCAATTCCTGGGCAAGCTGCAGGAGCGCCAGGGCCTGGCCCGCGACGCTGCCGAAAAGCAGCTGACCGACTGGCAAAAGCGCAACCCCGACTTCCGCTTCGAAGACTGACGAGGGTGGACTGCGGATGGGCTGGACGCCCTGGCCGGCGCCGCCATCCGCTCCTCGACAGCCAGCGTGCCTGAGGGCACGCACCAATGGCCCGCCGCCGCAGGCACCAAGGGCCGGTTCAGTACAAATACAAGGAGTTCCATCATGCAAACACCGCAACGCTTTCGCCACATGCTGTCCGCCGTCGCCCTGGGCCTGATGGCCTCCGGCGCCATGGCCATGACCAATGCGGAGCACACGGCCGCCAAGAACCAGATCGAGGCCGATTACAAGGCTGCCAAGGAACAGTGCAAGCCGCTCAAGGACAACGCCAAGGACGTCTGCGAGAAGCAGGCCAAGGGCCAGGAAAATGTGGCCAAGGCCGAACTGGAATCGCGCCGCAATCCTTCGCCCAAGAACAGCGAAAAGGCACTCAAGGCCAAGGCTGATGCGGACTACGACATCGCCAAGGAAAAGTGCGATGACCTCAAGGGCGACGCCAAGGATGTCTGCGTGAAGGATGCCAAGGCCGCCCACGTGCACGCCGTGGAAGCCGCCAAGGTGAACAAGGCCCAGGCCGAGCCCGCTTCCAACTCCGCAGCCAAGGCTGCCAACGTGGCAGAAACCCGCAAGGACGCTGCCGAGGAAACCCGCGAAGCCGACTACAAGGCTGCCAAGGCCCGTTGCGACACCATGAGCGGCGCTGCCAAGGACACCTGCGTGGCTGATGCCAAGCGGAAGTTTGGACAGTAAGCTCCCCCTGAGCGGCTGACGCCGCTTCCCCCTCTCGACTCGCTACGCGAGGGAGGGGGACGACGCCCTCGCCGCGAGGCGGCTCTTGCTTGGCGTCCCTGATGTTGGGCCGCGCCAGTTTTATCCGCCTTGACCAAGCCCCGCTCGCGGGGCTTTGCTGTTTTCGGGTTGGCTGATGTGGGTCAAACGGGTTGGGCGGTGCTGTTCCTAAGCTGCAGGCTTTCACGATGAAGGCAGGAGAAGCATATGGCCGTGCTGGAATGGAGCGGAGCGCTGGCATTGGAGTTGCCGGCCATGGACGAGGTGCATCAGGAGTTCGTCCTGCTGCTGGCCGAGGTGGAGGCGGCCGATGATGCGCAGCTGTGCGCGCGCTGGGATGAGCTGATCGCGCATACGCAGGTGCATTTCGACCAGGAAGACCGCTGGATGCAGTCCACGCGCTTCACCAGCACCAACTGCCACAGCCTGCAGCACAAGGTGGTGCTGCAGGTGATGCGCGAGGGGGCGGCCAAGGCGGCGGCCGGTGATCTGGCCGTGATCCGCAGCATGGCGGGCGAGCTGGCGGCCTGGTTCGTGCACCATGCGCAGACCATGGATGCGGCGCTGGCCCTGCATCTGCGCAGTGCGGGCTTCGATCCCGCCACGGGCTCCCTGGCGCACCCTGAGGCCTTGCCCGAGCAGCCCATCACGGGCTGCGGCGGTGCCTGCGACGGCAGCGCCGACCGCGCGCGGGCCGTGCCGGCCTGATCCGGCCTGAACCGATCTGAACCGGCAGTAAGGCCACCAGTCAGCCAGCCCGCTCAGGGCACGATCGCGGGCGATGCCAGGATGGGGAAGATCTTCACCAGCCCGCCCGCCATCACCTCCACGGCCAGGGCCGCGAGGATCAGGCCCATGAGCCGCGTCATCACGTTGATGCCGGTCTTGCCCAGCACGCGGGCGATCGGGTCCGCCAGCGAAAAACAGACCATCACCACCAGCGCCACCACCACGCCATAGCCCACCAGGGCCAGGTGCTGCCAGATGGTGCGTGCCTGGTCGGCGTAGATCACCACGGTGGACATGGAGGCCGGCCCCGTCAGCAGCGGAATCGTCAGCGGCACCACGGCAATGCTGTTGCCCATGGCGGCCTTTTCCGCGCCAGCGACCAGCGTGGGCGCGTTGGGCCGTTCCTCGGCCGGGCGGGCGTTGAGCATGTTCATCGCGCTGATCAGCAGCAGCAGGCCACCGCCCACCTGAAAGCTCTGCAGCGAGATGTTGAAGAAGTCCAGCACCTGCAGCCCGATGATGGCGCAGGCCGCGATCACGCAGAACGAGGCCAACGCCGCCGTGCGAATGGTCTGCTGGCGCTGCTGGGCGCTGAATCCCTCGGTGTAGTGGATGAAGAAGGGGACGATGGCCAGCGGGTTGATGATGGCCACCAGCGTGATCAGCGGTTTGAGGTCCATCGCATTCCCTGTAGGTTGCCGCCGCCCACCTGTGCCCGGCGCTTGCCGGTACGCACGACTTTTCGTTCCATCGAATGTCTCCTGTGAAAGAATTGCCGCACGGGCCGGCCCGCCGCCATTACAGCATTGCGGGGCGCGTCCGCCCACCGGGAAATCACAACAGGTTCTCAGACAGAAAGGAACGCGGACATGGGCAGTTTTGTGCAGTTGACTTCGTTGGATGGCACGGCTTCGCCGGCCTGGGTGGCGCGGCCCGATGTGCCCGCGCGCGGCGCCGTCGTGGTGCTGCAGGAGATCTTCGGCGTCAACGCCCATATCCGCGCCGTGGCCGACCGCCTGGCTGCCCGCGGCTATGTGGCCGTGGCGCCGTCGCTGTTCACGCGTGTCGAGGCCGGTGTGGACCTGGGCTACGGCGACGCCGACCGTGCCAAGGGCATGGCGCTGAAATCCGCCGCCGAGGCGCTGCCCCAGCCCGGCGTGCTGCCCGAGATCGAGGCCGCCATCGCCCATGCCGCCACGCTGGTGCCCGGCGGCAAGGTGGGCATCGTGGGCTTTTGCTGGGGCGGCCTGTGGGCCTGGCGCGCTGCCTGCAACCTGCCCAGCCTGTCGGCTGCGGCCTGCTACTACGGCGGCGGCATGACCACGCCGCTGGAGATGGGCCGCGAGCCGCTGTGCCCCGTGATTGCCCACTTCGGCCGGCGCGATACGCACATTCCCGTGGACGCCGTGCAGGCCTTCGCCCAGGCGCAAAAGCATGTGCAGGTGCACCTGTACGACGCCGACCACGGCTTCAACTGCGACCAGCGCAGCGCCTACGACGAGGCCAGCGCCCTGCAGGCGCGCGACCGCACGCTGGCCTTCTTCGACCAGCACCTTGCCTGATCTGCCGTGCCGGGCGTGGCCCGGCATGGAAAATCCAGGCATCGGGATTTCCGGGAGTGCTGCTTGAAACCCGGTGCCTGATGCAATAGGCTTTCCAGAAGTCTCAACAGGAAAGGATGTCCATGCGACCGTCCGTGGTGCTCGACATGAATCGCAGCGCAGTGCGTGAAATGGCCAGCCGTTTCCGCACTGCGAACCCGCGCGTCTTCGGCTCCGTGCTGCATGGCACCGACCGGGACGGCAGCGACCTCGACCTGCTGGTCGATGCATTGCCGGGCGCGACGTTGTTCGACCTGGGCGGCCTGCAGGTCGAGCTGGAATCGCTGCTCGGCCTTCGCGTTGATCTGCTGACGCCCGGCGACCTGCCTTTGAAGTTCCGGGCCCAGGTGCTTGCGGAGGCGCAGCCGATATGAACGGGCATCGCCTTCCCGATTACCTCGATCACATACAGCAGGCCGCAACGGATGCCTGTAGCTTCGTGGAGGGCTTGGCCAAGGAGGATTTCCTGGAGGACAAGCGCACCCAGCAGGCCGTCATCATGAGCCTCATCATCATCGGCGAGGCTGTCACGAAGGTCATGGATGGCTATGCCGAGTTCGCCCAGACACACGGGCAAGTGCCATGGCGCAACATGCGCGGTATGCGCAACCGCATCGCCCATGGCTATTTCGACATCAACCTCGATCTGGTGTGGGACACCGTACAGACGGCCTTGCCTGAATTGCTCAGGCAATGGCCATCCATTCGCCGGGATGCGGACGGCGCCAGGCCGGGTTGACCGGTGCTGCGCGAGTGTCCGCAACTGGCCTGATCAACCCCCGGGGTCCGGATCACATGCCGGCCCCGGCGTCGCCTTGCGCGCCTGCACGGTCTGCAACGTGCCCCGCAGCGCACGCTGCTGCGCGGTCAGGAAGCTCATCAGCCCGCCCAGGTCACTCAGTTGTTGGTCTGGGCCGGCCATGCAGCACAGGTCGATCACCAGGCCCATCTGGTGCATGCAGTCCTTGATGCGATAGACCTCGTATTCGGAAATGGGGTAGTACAGGCCGGTCTCTTCCCTCGGCACTTGCGGGGAAGAGAAGAAAGGCGGGGAGGCGTGTGCTCCGCTGAGTGCATCGAGGTCAGACATGGCGGCTCCTTTGGCATGAACTGGCACCCCCTTGCGGAGGTCCCGCACAGCCCCGCCAAAAACGGAACCGTGCCCGGCGCAGCACCGGGAAGATGAAAAAGCCGCTGCCTCATCAAAAGGCGTGCGGCTGCTGCGCCTACGTTGTTCCGGGCCGCCAAGCCCGTATCCCCGAAGGGATCGTGAAATGGTACTCCAAATGCGCGCCGCAGGCCGGGTTGCAATGTGGTCAACGCTATGCTGAGCTTGCCGCCGCCAACGGGTGGCAGGGCTGTGCAGGTTGGCGGGCCGGGCAAAGGAGCCGGCACCCCCTTGCGGAGGTCCTGCACAGCCCCGCCGAAACGGAACCATGCGCGGCCTTGGGGTCAGCCCTGCGGCTGCTGCGCGTGCAGCCCCATGTGGTACAGCCCCCAGGGCGCCTGCGCAAAGCGTTCCTTCAGGGGCTTGCCTGCCAGCTCCGCAATGCGGTCGGCGTCGTACATGGCCCATTGCGGGCCCAGGCCGCCCAGGCCCAGGCGCCGGCCGTCCATGTGCGTGGCCAGCAGCATGCGCCATTGCAGGGCCTGGGCCAGCGGCAGCTGGGCGCGGTAGCCGTCGATGGCCTGCAGGGTGATCCACTGGCCCTTGGCCGCTGCGGCGGCGCTGTCCACTCCGGCCGCCTGCAGCACGGTGGCCAGCAGCGGGCCGCGCAGCCGGTGGGGCTGGCCGTCGTATTCGATATGGGGCGTGATCTCCACCGTGGGCAGGCGCTCCAGCGCACCGGCCCCTGTGGTCCAGGCCGAGTCGAAGGCCAGGCCATGGTTTTTCAGCAGCAGGTCGGCCACCGGGTCCAGCGGCCCCCGGTTGCCGCGCACGCCGGGGCCGCTGATGGTGAGCACGGCGGCTTCGGTGCTTTTCCCGGGGGCGGCGGGGGCGGCCAGGGCGCTTTCGCACAGGGCCAGGCCGGTGGCTGCGCTGGCGGCCAGCAGGCTGCGGCGTGAAAGCGGGCTCCGGCTTGCGGATGCGGTCATGAGGAACTCCTGGGGGTGCGTGGCGATCTGCCAGCGCCGATTTTCCGTGAAGTGCCCATCCTGCGCGACAACGCCGCGCCCGCTGCGGTCAGCAGGCCCAGCAGCGCAAGCCCCCCGGCGCCCAGCGCTGGAATGGGCGCCGCAGCGACTGCCGTGACGGTCACGGTGTTGCTGTCCGAGCCGGAGGTATTGCCATCACCGGGCACATAGCGCGCCCGCACCGTGGCCGTGCCCGGTGGCAGCCGGGGCACGCTGCAGCTGGCCTGCCCGCCGGTCACCGGAACGCTGGCGCACAGCACCTGCGTTCCGTTCAAGAAATCCACGGTGCCGCTGGCGCCGGCAGGCAGCGTGACCTGGGCGCTGAAAGTCACGCTCTGGCCATGGCCTGGCGCAGTGGGGGAGGCCGACAGGTGGGCGCTGGTGGCTGCCGGGCCAATCACCACGGTCACGGCTGCGGGTTCGGTGGTGGCGCCGTTGGCATCGGTGGCAGTCAGCGTGAAGCTGTAGCTGCCTGCCGCCTGCGTGGCTGGGGCCGAGAGGGTGCCGGCGGCCTGGCTGAAGCCTGCGGGCAAACTGCCCACGCTGTAGCTGAACGGCCCCACGCCGCCGCCGGGCACGGGCGCCAGCGGCTGGCTGTAGGCCGTGCCGTAGGTGCCGGAGGGCAGGCTTGCCGTGACGCTGAAGGCCGTGAAGCTGGCCTGTACGCTCCTGGCTGCATCGATGGTGACGCTGCAGGTGGACGTGCTGCCGCTGCAGGCATCACCCCAGGTGGCAAAGGCATGGCCAGCGTCGGGCGTGGCGGCCAGGGTCACCAGGGTGGGCGCGCCTTCGAAGTAGCCATAGCCGGCCTGGCACAGGCCGCCTGGGCGGCCGCAGTCCTGTACGGCACCCGTGGCCGCAGGCGGGGAGGCCTGCGCCGATACGCCGCCCGCGCCGCTGGCCAGCACGGTCAATGCCGTCTGGAAGACGTTCGCCTCCACGGCGCCGATGTCGCACCGCGCACCCTGGGGCCTGACCACGCCGCGCTGGTCCGTGCCGGGTGCGGCCGTGCAGGCCACCCCGTCCAGTGCCGGGCTGCCGGTGCCGTTCAACATGGTCTGGGTAGGGCCGCCGTGGCTGGCCAGGGGGCCGAGCTGCGGGTTGCCCGTGGTGAAGGCCAGGGCGCTGATGTCGGCATTGTTCAGGGCCTGCGCCAGGCCCAGCAGATTGTTGCTGCCGCTGGCATCGCTGGTGCCGCCATTGCGCAGGTCCAGCACCACGTCCCTGCCAGCGGGCTGTTTGGTGGCCGGCTCGAACACGCTGCCCTGGGCAATGCTGGCCTGCATCTCCAGCGAGGCTCCGCTGCGGGTGCAACTGATGTTGCCACCCGCACTGCAGGCGGCCTGGGAATCGCCCAGGCTGTAGATGGCGCCGCCTTGCGCGGCCGGGTTGTCGTCGCCATTGGCCTGCACGGTATTGCCGGCCAGGGTGGAGAAACGGATGGTGAGCACGCCGTTGTAGTTGAAAACGGCGCCACCCAGGCCGGCGCCGCCGCCGCTGCTGTTGCCCAGCCCACCGTGTGCACCGTTGCCAGCGAGGGTGACCTGGTTCAGCGTCAAGGTGCCTGCGTTGTTGAAAATGGCCCCTCCCATGCCGCCTGCGCCACCGCCAGCGTCGAAGGCGCCGCCGCCACCGTTGCCGGCGCCGAAGCCGCCACCGCTGCCACGACGGCCACCACCACCGCCAAATCCGCCACCGCCGGAGCCGCCGCCGCCGCCACCGAAGCCGCCGTTCTTGCCGCTGGCGCTGCCACTGCCACCGCCCAGGCCGCCATCGTCCGGGCCGCCAGCGTTCGGCCGTCCCCCCGGGGACAAAGTCCCATCCTCGCCCACGCCGGCACCTGCAAAAGAGTTCAAGGAAAGCCTGCCTCCTTGCCCCCCTTGTGCGTGATTGCGCGTGAGCGTGCTGCGTTCGATGGTGAGTTGGCCCCGATTGAAGATGGCACCGCCCGCACCCAGCGCGCCGCCGCCAAAGCGGCTGGAGCCGCCTGTGGCCTGCCCCCCGGCCAGGGTCAGGCCGCGCAGGACCAGTCCACCCTGCGCATCGATGTCGAACAGCCGGAAACCGGGTGCGGTCCCGAGGCGCTGCACGCTCACGCCCTGGGGCGTCAGGCCATTCGCGGTGGCGTCGACGGTGATGCGCTTGCCGCTGATGAAGAAGGCGCTGGGGCCGAACTGCGAGACGTAGCCGGGCCAGCTGGCCAGCGGCAGGCAGGTGGCGCCGGCGGCCTGCCCGGTGTCCAGGCAGTTGGTAAAGCGGGTCAGCGAGATGGTCTGCCCATCCAGGGCCGCGCCGAAGACGATGGTGTCGCCATCGGCGGCATGGTTGATGGCGTCGCGCAGGGTGTCGCAGTTGCGGTCGCCTGCGGCAGGCGAGCATTGCGCACGAGACAGCGGCTCGGTGTCTGCAATCTCGCCGGCGGTGGTGACGGTGAGTGTGGCGGCCTGGGCCGCGGCGCCGGCAAGGGCCAGTGCCAACCCGCCCGCCAGGCCCGGCAATGTCCGGCCCCAGGGGCTAGGCGTGGGTATGGGTGGTACGTCGGCTGCAGCAGACGGGTGGATGATGGACATGGCGGACCCCCTCGGTAGGCACAGCATCTCGGTGATGTGCTGAAGAGGGCAAATCTATGGGGTGTCCGGCTTTCTGTATGTCCCCCGTTCGGGCTACATGGCCGATGAGAGGGGCGGGGCCGCCATGCCGCCCATGTCACCTATCCGGGCGACATGACAGCGGTCTTGTTCCATGTGAACATGCGGCCCTCTCCACGCACTCCACCTCCATGGACACGCACACAGACCCTTCCTCTGCCGCCGCGACGGGTGGCGCCACAGTCATCCGCGTGGCCGTGGTGGAGGACGATGCCGCCTGCCGCCACGCCCTGGTGGGCGTGATCAATGCTGCGAAGGACATGGTCCTGTGCTGGGCGGCAGCCAGCCGCGCGGAGGCCCTGCACCAGCTCGGCCGGGCCGATGGGGCCGGTGCCATGGACGTGATGCTGGTGGACCTGGGCCTGCCCGACGGCAGCGGCCTGGAGGTGATTGCTGCCGTGCGCACCCGCCACCCCGGGGCGGCGGTGATGGTCAGCACCATCTTTGGCGACGAGCAGCATGTGCTGGCCGCCATCGAGGCCGGCGCCATGGGCTATCTGCTCAAGGACCTGGCCGCCGACGCGGTGCTGGAGGAAGTGCGCAGCCTGCACGCGGGCGGCAGCCCCATCAATCCCATGGTGGCGCGCAAGCTGCTGCTGCGCCAGCAGCGGGCCGGGGCGGTGGCCGGGCTGGAACGGCCTGTGGAGCCGCAGGCCGCCGCGCAGGCGCTGTCTGCGCGCGAGCTGGAGGTGCTGCGCCTGGTGGCGCGCGGCCATACGCTGGACGAGGTGGCGCGCCAGCTGGGCGTGTCGCGCCATACGGTGCGCACCTTCGTGCGGCGCATCTACGGCAAGCTGCAGGTGTCCAGCCGCACGCAGATGATGCATGTGGCGTTGCAGCGCGGCTGGCTGGCCGAGGGGCGGCAATGAGCACCGCCAGGGTGGGCAGATGACGCAGCCGCTGCTGCAGGGGAGGGTCTTGCTGGTTTCGGCGGGGCTGGTGGCGCTGGCGATGCTGCTGGCGGGGGCGTTCGGGCTGCGTGGCCCCGCCGCAGGCGAAGCGGTGCAACTGCGCCAGGCGCAGCTGTGGCGGTCGGACAGCCCGCACTGGGCGCCGCCTGCGGCGCTTGCGTCGGCCGACGACGCGGTGCTGGATGCATCGACGCCGTGGAGCGATGTGGACCTGCCCTATGGGGGCGACAGGGCCGTGTCGGGCAGCGACGACCTGGCCGCGGCGCCGCCAGAGGTGCGCTGGTTCCGCGCCGTGGTGCCGCCTGAAGCCCTGGCGCCCACGCCCCAGGGCGCGCGCCTGTATATCCCGCGCTGGCAGACGGTGGGTACGGTGGCGGTGTATGTGGACGGGGCGCTGGCCTGGCAGACGCGCGGCAGCCGGGTGTGGAACAGTTTCAACCGGCCGGTGTGGCTGGACCTGGGCGGGCTGGCGCAGCCGGGCAGGCCGCTGCAGGTGCATGTGCGCATGGCCAGCCAGCAGGGCGTGGGCGGGGCGCTGTCCAGCCTGTGGGCGGGGCCGGCCGAGTCGCTGCGCCTGTCCTGGCGGCTGCGCAGCCTGCTCCAGGCCGATCTGGTGGTTTACACGGCGGGCTCCTACCTGGTGCTGGGCCTGTTCGCGCTGGCGCTGTGGACGCTGCAGCGGCGGCGCGGGGATGTGGTGTTCCTGCTGTTCTTCCTGATGTCGCTGTGCCAGTTGCTGGGCTCGCTGCAGTTCATGGTGGACGGCGAGGGGCTGGCCCTGTCGGACGGCTGGTTCTCCTGGCTGACGCTGGCCGGCCTCATGGGCGCCACGGTGGCGGCCTTCCATTTCCTGTGCCTGATGCAGCGCAGGCGCCGGCCCTGGCTGGCCCGGGTGCTGCAGGGCTATGTGGGCACGGTGCTGCTGGTGGCGGTGCCGCTGTGGGGGCCGGCGCACGAGACCATCCTGCCGCTGCTGCGGCTGCTGATGGTGCCGCCGGAGATCCTGGTGCTGTGCATGGCCGTGGCGGGCGCCTGGCGCATGCGCGATGGCGGCAGCACCATGCTGGCGGTGTGGATGCTGCTGTCGTTTCCCATCGGCTTCCATGACCTGGCGCTGCAGAGCTACCTGATCAGCATAGAGAGCATCTACCTCACGCCCTATGTGTACCTGGGGCTGTTCACGCTGTTCCTGCTGGTGGCCTACCGGCGCTACAACGGCGCGCTGGCCGTGGCAGAGAACGCCAACCTGCATCTGGCGGAACGGCTCAAGGCCCAGGAGGCGGAGCTGGCCCAGGCCCATGAGCGCCTGCTGGCCGTGGAGCGCGAGCAGACGCTGATGCAGGAGCGCCAGCGCCTGATGCGCGAGATGCACGACGGCGTGGGCTCCTCGCTGATGAGCGCGCTGCGCGTGGTGGAGTTCAACCAGGCCGGCACGGTGGACCTGGTGCAGTTGCTGCAGGAGTGCATCGATGACCTGAAGCTGTCCATCGACTCGCTGGAGCCGCTGGACTGCGACCTGCTGGCGCTGCTGGCCGGGCTGCGCTACCGGCTGGGGCCGCGCCTGGAGGGGGCAGGGCTGCGGCTGCACTGGGAGGTGAGCGACCTGCCCGCGCTGCCCTGGCTGGACGCGCAGGCCGCCCTGCATGTGCTGCGCATCCTGCAGGAGGTGCTGACCAACATCATCAAGCACAGCGGCGCGCGCGAGATCACGGTGCGCACGGCCCAGGCCCCGCTGCAAGGCCGGGCCGGCGTGCAGGTTCTGGTGGAGGACGACGGCCACCCCTTCGACCGCGCCCAGGCACCCACCGAGGGCCGCAAGGGACTGGCGAACATGCGCACGCGCGCGCTGGCGCTGCAGGCGCGGCTGGACTGGGCGCCGCTGGCCGGCGGCAATCGCTTCACGCTGTGGATGCCGCTGGAGCGGGCAGGGCCCTAGTCCTGCGCCGTGCGCGCCATGTAGCGCTTGCGCCAGAAGAACACGGTCAGGCCCACGGCAATCGTCGTCATCGAGCCCATGGCCCACCAGAAGCCGTCCTGCTTGTGCACCAGGGGGATGAATTCGAAATTCATGCCGAAGATGCCGGCAATCAGGTTCAGCGGCAGGAAGACGGCTGTCAGCGCGGTGAGCGTGCGCATGATGTCGTTGGTGCGGTTGCTCTGCACCGAAAAATGCATCTGCACCACGGTCTCGGTGCTTTGCTCCAGCCGCCGCACGTGGTGGACCACGCGCTCTATGTGTTCCAGCACGTCGCGGCTGCGCACCTTGAGCAGGTCCAGCTCGCGCAGCGCCGCCGCATCTTCAGGGGGCGCCCAGGTCTCCAGCGCGTCCGTCCAGTCCTGCACGGCGGCGCGCTGGTCTTCGCAGACCTCGTCCAGCTCGTGCAGGGCCAGGCGTGCGTCCAGCAGGGCGCTCCAGTTGGCAAAGCGCGTGCGCGGGCGCAGCAGCTCGGTCTGCCAGTGGTCCAGCTGGCGCGACAGTTCGCGGCGCAGGTCCAGGAAGCCGTCCACGATGAGGTTGACCACGCGCAGCATGAGGTCGGGCGGGCTGGCAGGCAGCCGCGTGCCGGAGGTGGGGTTCAGCCGTCCCTCGCGCGGGTCATTGGGCACGGCGGCCAGCAGCCGCGCGGCATAGGCGTCGCGCACGGTGCAGTCGTCGGGGTGCACGGACAGCAGCACCTGATCGAACATGGCAAAGCCCACGGGGCTGGTGTCGATGTTGCGCAGCACGGGCGGACCTGTGCGGCGCACGGGAGGTGAGGGGGGCGCCGCCTGCGCCGCAGGCGAAGAGGCCGTGCCGGCCTGCGGGGCAGCACGTGCCTGCCCGCTGGCCAGGCGGCGAAACACCAGCAGGTCGTACTGCGAGGTGTAGTCGTAGCGCGAGGGCAGCTGGGCGTTGAGCAGGTCCGAGACATGCAGGTCCACCAGCTGCTGGCCCGACAGCAGCTGCAGCGTGCGCTGCACCTCGGCCAGCCGCTCCTGCAAGGTGGCGCGGGTGCAGGAGATCCAGACGAATCCCTGCGCGGGCGCCTGGTCGGGCAGGGCGGCCAGCTCGGTGGCGCCGCCCGGCTGCAGGTGGAAGATGCGCATGTTCCTGGCGGCGGGAGCGGCTCCCGCGGGCGGCATCACCGGCTGCATGCGCTCAGCCGCGCAGCTTGCGCGCGGCGTCGATGGCGAAGTAGGTCAGGATGCCGTCGGCACCCGCGCGCTTGAAGGCCAGCAGCGATTCCATCATCACCTGGTCATGGTCCAGCCAGCCGTTGGCGGCGGCGGCCTTGAGCATGGCGTACTCGCCGCTGACCTGGTAGGCGAAGGTGGGCACGCCGAACTCGTCCTTGACGCGGCGCACCACGTCCAGGTACGGCATGCCGGGCTTGACCATGACCATGTCGGCGCCTTCGGCCAGGTCCTGGGCAACTTCGCGCAGGGCCTCGTCGGTGTTGGCGGGGTCCATCTGGTAGACGTTCTTGTCGGCCTTGCCCAGCGCGCCGCGCGTGCCCACGGCATCGCGGAACGGGCCGTAGAAGGCGCTGGCGTACTTGGCGCTGTAGGCCATGATGCGTGTGTGGATGTGGCCGTGGGCCTCCAGCGCCTCGCGGATGGCGCCGATGCGGCCGTCCATCATGTCGCTGGGCGCCACCATGTCCACGCCGGCCTCAGCATGGTTCAGGGCCTGGCCCACCAGGACCTGCACGGTCTCGTCATTGATGATGTAGCCGGACTCATCCAGGATGCCGTCCTGGCCGTGGCTGGTGTAGGGGTCCAGGGCCACGTCGGTCATCACGCCCAGTTGCGGGAACTCCTTCTTGAGCGCACGCACCACGCGCGGGATCAGGCCATCAGGGTTGAGCGCCTCCTTGCCGTCGGGCGTCTTCAGCGAGGTCTCGATGGCGGGGAACAGCGCCAGGAACGGGATCTCCAGCTGCACGCACTGCTCGGCCACGGGCAGCAGCAGGTCCAGGCTCAGGCGGTCCACGCCGGGCATGGAGGGCACGGCCTCGCGCTGGTTCGTGCCTTCGTGCACGAACACGGGGTAGATGAAGTCATGGGCCGTGAGCACGTTCTCGCGCACCAGATTGCGCGTGAAGGCGTCGCGGCGCAGGCGGCGAGGGCGGTTGTGCGGGAAGGGGGTGGGGCTGGACAGATGCATGCCGAAAATTGTGCCCCATTCCCGCCGCAGGCCCCGCAACCCTGGCGACGACGCCGGCACGCGGGACTCGGCTTTTGCGCCTGCGCAGCCTGGCGCACCCCTGTACGCACGTACACTGCCCGCATGCTGTGGGTCAAAGCCTTTCATATCGTTTTCGTGGCAAGCTGGTTCGCGGGCCTGTTCTATCTGCCTCGCATCTTCGTCAACGTGGCCATGGTCACGCCCGGCTCGGTGGCCGAGCGCGAGCGCCTGCTGCTGATGGCACGCAAGCTGCTGCGCTTCACCACGCTGCTGGCCGTGCCCGCACTGGGCCTGGGCCTGTGGCTGTACCTGGGCTACGGCATCGGCAAGGGGCCGGGCAACGGCTGGATGCATGCCAAGCTGGCCGGCGTGCTGCTGGTCATCGGCTACCACCACGCCTGCGCGCGCCTGCTGCGCAAGCTGATCGACAACCGGGACCAGCACAGCCACCGCTGGTTCCGCTTCTTCAACGAGGTGCCGGTGCTGCTGCTGGTGGCCATCGTCATCCTGGTGGTCGTCAAACCTTTCTGAGAAACCGATCCAACGAAGAGGGAGGCAGGGCGTGGTGCAAAAGACTTCGGCCTGGCCGCTGGCACTGGTCTATGCGGTGCTCATCGTTTTCGCCAGCCTGTTTCCTTTCGATGGCTGGCGTGCCCAGGGCATTGACCCGCTGGTCTTCCTGACGGCAAAGATCCCGCCGCCGTACTGGACCTGGTTCGACATCAACATCAATATCGTCGGCTACGCGCCGCTGGGCTTTTTCCTGGCGCTGGCCCTGGTGCGCAGCGGCAGCCCGCGCGCGGCCGTGCCGCTGGCGGCGCTGGCCGGCACGCTGCTGTCGCTGTCCATGGAGTTCCTGCAGATCTACCTGCCGCGGCGCGTTCCCTCCAACCTGGATCTGGTGCTCAATGCGGGCGGCACCCTGCTGGGGGCGCTGGTGGCGCTGCTGCTGGAGCGGCTGGGCGCGCTGGCGCGCTGGAGCGCCTTTCGCACCCACTGGCTGGGCGAGGACGGCGGCGGCGCCATGGTTCTGCTGGCACTGTGGCCCTGGGCGCTGCTCTTTCCCGCCGCCGTGCCCTTTGGCTTGGGCCAGGTGCTGGAGCGGCTGGAGCAGGGGCTGCTGGATCTGCTTGAAGGCACGCCCTTCCTCATGTGGCTGCCGCTGCGCGAGTCCGCGCTGACGCCGCTGTCGCCCGTGACCGAGATGCTGTGCGTGATGCTGGGCCTGTGGGTGCCCTGTCTGCTGGCCTACTGCGTGATGCGCCACATGGGCCGGCGCGCCATGCTGGCGGGCTCTGCGGTGGTGATCGGCATCGGTGTCTCGGCACTGTCGGCCGCGCTGAGCTGGGGGCCGGCCCATGCCTGGGAGTGGGTGGACCTGCCGGTGCGCATGGGCGTGTGGGGTGGCCTGGGCCTGGCCATGGTGGCCATGCCGCTGCCGCGCCGGGCCTGTGCGGCCCTCTTGCTGCTGGTGCTGGTGCTGCAATTGAGCATCCTGAACCAGGCGCCCACCAGCGCCTATTTCTCGGAAACGCTGCAGGCCTGGGAGCAGGGCCGCTTCATCCGCTTCTACGGACTGGGCCAGTGGCTGGGCTGGCTGTGGCCTTATGCGACCCTGGTCTATGTGCTGCTCAGGCTGGCGCGCCGCGATGCGGCACCGCCGCCGCCCCCGGCGCCTGCAGTGCCGCAGGCCTAGAATCCGCTCCATGAGCGAACACCCACGTCCCGGGGCCGACAGCGGCCAGCAAGGCGCAGGCAACTACTATGCGCGCCACATCTTCTTTTGCCTCAACGAGAGGCCCAACGGCGAGGACTGCTGTGCGCTGCACGGCGCCAAGGCGGGCTTTGACCACTGCAAGAAGCAGGTCAAGCAGCTGGGCCTGGCCGGCAAGGGCCAGGTGCGCGTGAACAAGGCCGGTTGCCTGGACCGCTGCGCGGGCGGTCCCGTGGCCGTGGTCTACCCCGAAGGCACCTGGTACACCTTCGTGGACGAGTCCGACATCGACGAGATCGTCGAGTCCCACCTCAAGAACGGCCAGCCCGTGGAGCGCCTGCTGCTGCCGCCCGACGTGGGCCGCTGAGCACCGGCTGGAACTTTGGGCCTTTCCGGGCATCAGTGCTTTGTCAGCTTGGATTGGCTGCTACTACTAGGATAGCGATTGTGAATGCGCAGACCGAACGTTTGACCTTGACCGGCCTTGCCGGGGCCGTGGAGGCCCTGCGCGATGCGCCGGCCGCCGATGCACCGCCGCGCGGCGTGGCCATCATCGCCCACCCCCATCCGCTGTTCGGCGGCACCATGGACAACAAGGTGGTGCAGACCCTGGCGCGTGCCTTCGTGCAGTGCGGCTACACGGCCGTGCGATTCAACTTCCGCGGCGTGGGCGCCAGTGCCGGCGAGCACGACGCAGGCGTCGGCGAGGCCCAGGACATGCTGTCCGTGGTCCGCCAGGTCGCCCCCGAAGGACCGATCTCGCTGGCCGGCTTCTCATTCGGAGCCTTCGTCACCAGCCATGTGCTGGCGGGGCTCTGGAACGACGGCCGGGTGGAAAAGGCGGTGCTGGTGGGAACGGCGGCCAGCCGTTTCACCGTGGCGCCTGTCCCGCCCGAAGCCCATGACCGGACCCTGGTGGTGCACGGCGAAGCCGATGACACGGTGCCTCTGTCTGCCGTCATGGACTGGGCGCGCCCGCAGATACTGCCTGTTACCGTCGTGCCCGGGGGCGGTCATTTCTTTCACGGACAATTGCCGCTGCTCAAAAGCCTCGTGGTCCGCCATTTGCGCTCACTCCCCTAGCGGCCCGCGCCGCTGCTCAACAGGCCTGCCCCATCGGGCGGGCATGTTTTCGCCTTTCCTGCATTCCCTGCCCTTTAGCGAGAGTTTTCCTCATGAAGCCACTTTCCTCCACGCTGCGAGTCCTGGCACTGGCGGCCGCCATGGCGCCGGCCCTGGCGCTGGCGCAGATCACCCCGCCCCAGCCGCCCGAAATCGCGGCGCGCAACTATCTGCTGGTCGATGTCACCGCCAACCAGGTGCTGGGCGCCAAGGACATCGATGCGCCCATCGAGCAGGCCTCGCTGACCAAGCTGATGACCGGCTACCTGGTCTTCGACGCGCTGCGCGCCAAGAAGATCACGCTGGAGCAGCGCCTGCCCGTGAGCGAGCGCGCCTGGAAGATGCCCGGCTCGCGCATGTTCATCGACCCCAAGATGCAGGTGCCGGTCGATGACCTGGTCAAGGGCATGATCGTGCAGTCCGGCAACGACGCCACCATGGCCCTGGCCGAAGGCGTGGGCGGCTCGGCCGAGAACTTCGTGCGGCTCATGAACGAGCAGGCCAAGGCGCTGGGCATGAAGAACACCAGCTACAAGAACCCCGAAGGCCTGACCGAGCCCGGCCACCTGACCACGGCGCGCGACCTGTCCATCCTCGCCCAGCGCCTGATGCAGGACTTCCCCGAGTACATGCACTACTACTCGACCAAGAAGTACTTCTATCCTGGTACGCCGGCCTCCAACGGCACCAACCGCAACTCGCTGCTGTTCCGCGACCCGACCGTCGATGGCCTCAAGACCGGCCACACGGCCGCCGCCGGCTACTGCCTGGTGGCCACCGCCAAGCGCGACCTGCCCAACGTGGGCAGCCGCCGCCTGATCTCCATCGTGCTGGGCGCGGCCAGCGAGAACGCGCGTGCCAATGAAAGCCAGAAGCTGCTGAACTGGGGCTATGCGGCCTTCGATTCGGTCAAGCTGTTCGATGCCGAGCAGGCCGTGGCCACGCCCGAAGTCTGGAAGGGCAAGGCGAACACCGTCAAGATCGGCCGCACCACGCCCATCGTGGTCACCGTGCCGGCCGGCAGCGGCGGCAAGCTGAGCACCGAAGTCGTGCGCCAGGACCCGCTGATCGCCCCGTTCACCAAGGGCCAGGCCATGGGCACGCTCAAGGTGAAGATGGGTGCCGATACCGTGGCCGAAGTGCCGCTGGTGGCGCTGGAAGGCGTGGAGCAGGCAGGCTTCTTCGGCCGGGCCTGGGATGCGATCCGCCTCTGGATCAAGTAAGCCCCGCGCCTGTCGCGCAGGCCCTCGCGTACTGGCTTGGAGAGGGTGCAGTTGTGCGATCTCCCGCAAGCTGGTACAGTCGAGGGCTTTTCGGAATTTCCGAAGGGATTCACGTTTTCGCTTTTCGCAAGCAATTCACGTTTAGGGACGTTTATTAATGCCAACCATTAACCAACTCGTGCGTCAGGGCCGCACGGTCGAAGTTGTCAAATCCAAGAGCCCTGCTATGGAAAACTGCCCTCAGCGCCGCGGCGTGTGCACCCGTGTGTACACCACGACGCCTAAGAAGCCTAACTCCGCTCTGCGTAAGGTTGCCAAGGTGCGCCTGACCAACGGCTTCGAGGTCATCTCCTACATCGGTGGTGAAGGCCACAACCTGCAAGAGCACAGCGTTGTTCTGGTGCGCGGCGGCCGTGTGAAGGACTTGCCCGGTGTGCGTTACCACATCGTGCGTGGCTCCCTTGACCTGCAAGGCGTCAAGGACCGCAAGCAATCCCGTTCCAAGTACGGCGCGAAGAAGCCCAAGGCCAAGTAAGCCCTGCGTTTTTTCGAGGAAGGTGCTGTATCCCGCGTGGCGCGAGATTCAGCGTAGTGACCCCAAACGCAAGTGTTTTGCGCGGGTCGAGTAAGTGGGAGTCCTGTTGACTCTCGCGGTGTCTGAAAAGATGCCAACTGAAGCAAGATAGAGGTAAAAAATGCCACGTCGTCGCGAAGTCCCCAAACGTGAAATCCTGCCGGATCCCAAGTTCGGCAATGTCGAGCTGTCCAAGTTCATGAACGTGATCATGGAAGGCGGCAAGAAGGCGGTCGCAGAACGCATCATCTACGGTGCCCTGGACCTGATTCAAAAGAAGCACCCTGACAAAGACCCGCTGGAAGCCTTCGTTGTTGCCATCAACAACGTCAAGCCCATGGTCGAAGTGAAGTCCCGCCGTGTTGGCGGTGCCAACTACCAAGTGCCCGTCGAAGTGCGCCCCGTGCGTCGCCTGGCCCTGTCCATGCGTTGGCTGAAGGAAGCCGCCCGCAAGCGCGGCGAGAAGTCCATGGCCCAGCGCCTGGCCAACGAACTGCTCGAGGCCACCGAAGGCCGTGGCGGCGCCATGAAGCGCCGTGACGAAGTTCACCGCATGGCCGAAGCCAACAAGGCATTCAGCCACTTCCGCTTCTAAGAGCGCTTCGCTCCCGATCAGACAGGCCGCATGCATTTTTGCCTGCGGCCTTGTCTCGATTAGGAGCATCCCCAGATAAGACTGCTGTCCGTCTGCACCATGAGGCTGGAACGGGCAGAGACTCCCTCCATACGATCAAGGATCCATCATGGCTCGCAAGACCCCCATCGAGCGCTACCGCAACATCGGTATCTCCGCCCACATTGACGCAGGCAAAACCACCACCACGGAACGTATCCTGTTCTATACCGGTGTGACCCACAAGCTGGGCGAAGTGCACGACGGCGCTGCTACGACCGACTGGATGGAGCAAGAGCAAGAGCGCGGCATCACCATCACTTCCGCTGCAGTGACCTGCTTCTGGAAGGGCATGGACCTGTCCTACCCCGAACACCGTTTCAACATCATCGACACCCCCGGCCACGTGGACTTCACCATTGAGGTGGAGCGTTCCATGCGCGTGCTGGACGGCGCCTGCATGGTGTACTGCGCCGTGGGCGGCGTGCAGCCCCAGTCGGAAACCGTGTGGCGCCAAGCCAACAAGTACAAGGTGCCCCGTCTGGCCTTCGTGAACAAGATGGACCGTACCGGCGCCAACTTCTTCAAGGTCGTTGACCAGATGAAGCTGCGCCTGAAGGCCAACCCCGTGCCCGTCGTGATCCCGATCGGCGCCGAAGACAACTTCAAGGGCGTGGTCGACCTCGTCAAGATGAAGGCCATCATCTGGGACGAAGCCTCGCAAGGCATGAAGTTCGAATACCACGAGATCCCCGCCGAGCTGGTGGAGACCGCCAACAAGTGGCGTGAGAACCTCGTGGAAGCCGCCGCTGAAGCCAGCGAAGAGCTGATGAACAAGTACCTGGAAGAAGGTACTCTGTCCGAAGAAGACGTGAAGGCCGGCCTGCGCGCTCGTACGCTGGCTACCGAAATCCAGCCCATGCTGTGCGGTACCGCTTTCAAGAACAAGGGTGTGCAGCGCATGCTGGACGCCGTGATCGACTACCTGCCGGCGCCTGTGGACATCCCTGACGTCACCGGTACCGATCCCGAAAACGAAGAAACCAAGCTCAGCCGCAAGGCCGACGACGGTGAAAAGTTTGCGGCACTGGCCTTCAAGCTGATGACCGACCCGTTCGTCGGTCAGCTGACCTTCGTGCGCGTGTACTCGGGCGTCCTGACCAAGGGCGACACCGTGTTCAACTCGGTCAAGGGCAAGAAGGAACGCATCGGCCGTATCGTGCAGATGATGGCCAACGAGCGCGTGGAAGTCGAAGAAATCCGCGCCGGCGACATCGCTGCCTGCGTGGGCCTGAAGGACGTGACGACCGGCGAAACGCTGTGCTCCGTGGACGCTCCCATCGTGCTGGAACGCATGGTCTTCCCCGAGCCCGTGATTGCACAGGCCGTGGAGCCCAAGTCCAAGGCCGACCAGGAAAAGATGGGCATTGCCCTGTCGCGCCTGGCTGCAGAAGATCCGTCGTTCCGCGTGCGTACCGACGAAGAATCGGGTCAGACCATCATCGCCGGCATGGGCGAGCTGCACCTGGAAATCATCGTTGACCGCATGAAGCGCGAATTCAACGTGGAAGCCAACGTGGGCAAGCCCCAGGTTGCCTACCGCGAAACCATTCGTCAGAAGGTCGTGGACGTGGACGGCAAGTTCGTTCGCCAGTCCGGTGGTAAGGGTCAGTACGGCCACGTGGTGTTCACGGTCGAACCCCAGGAACCCGGCAAGGGCTTCGAGTTCGTCGACGCCATCAAGGGCGGTGTGGTTCCTCGCGAATACATCCCCGCAGTCGAGAAGGGCGTGATCGAAGCGCTGACTTCCGGCGTGCTGGCTGGCTACCCTGTCGTGGACGTGAAGGTCACGCTGACCTTCGGTTCGTACCACGATGTGGACTCGAACGAAATGGCGTTCAAGATGGCCGCCATCTTCGGTTTCAAGGAAGCTGCCCGCAAGGCCAGCCCCGTCATCCTGGAACCCATGATGGCTGTGGAAGTCGAGACGCCTGAAGACTACGCCGGTACCGTGATGGGCGATCTGTCCTCGCGTCGCGGCATGGTGCAGGGCATGGACGACATGGCCGGCGGCGGCAAGTCCATCAAGGCTGAAGTGCCTCTGTCGGAAATGTTCGGCTACGCCACGTCGCTGCGCTCGCAGACGCAAGGCCGCGCTACGTACACGATGGAGTTCAAGCACTACTCTGAAGCTCCCCGTAACGTGGCCGAAGCCATCGTTGCTGCTCGCTCGAAGTAAGCTTTTTTGTATAATTGAAGGCTTTTGAATCGCAGCACCCA
Source organism: Delftia acidovorans NBRC 14950 (assembly GCF_001598795.1). Taxonomy (GTDB): domain Bacteria; phylum Pseudomonadota; class Gammaproteobacteria; order Burkholderiales; family Burkholderiaceae_C; genus Comamonas; species Comamonas acidovorans. Next base: position 151,041 of record NZ_BCZP01000015.1, read on the forward strand.
GGCATTTTGGCGCCGGGGTGCTGCGGTTTTTGCCGGTCTGCGATCCCATGCCGCCCTGTCACCTGTGCGGGGCGACCAAGCAATGGGGTGCAGACCTTAAACATCACACAGGTTTTGCTCTTTCGGAGAAATCATGGCAAAAGAAAAATTCCAGCGGAACAAGCCGCACGTCAACGTTGGCACCATCGGTCACGTGGACCACGGCAAGACGACCCTGACGGCTGCTATCGCTACCGTTCTGTCCAAG